>NZ_SETE01000012.1 GCF_004152935.1 Brumimicrobium glaciale | reverse complement strand
TCGGAGTGGTTTTTCGGGTGAAGACTTTTAGTCGCTGTTTCAATCTTTTCCATGCTTTCTTCCCTACAACCAATTGGTATTTGCCTTTATCTCCTTTCCTGTAAGTTGATTCAAATCCGAATCCCAACAGTTCAAATTGAACTGGTTTTCTAACTCCACTTTTCTCACGATTTATAGTGAGTTTAAGTTTTGTTTTCAAAAACTTTTCAATGGCTTTTAGCGTTGCAGTTGCATGGCTTTTATACTGAGTATAAATACTAAAATCATCTGCGTAGCGTACAAATCGGAGTTTGCGTCTTGTCAGTTCTTTATCCAACTCGTTGAGCAGGATATTAGACAATAGCGGACTTATTGGAGAACCTTGCGGAACTCCCCTTCTTCGTTTGTGTAATTTACCATTGATTTGGATTGGAGCTCTTAACCATTTACGTATTAAACGCATGGTTATCGGGCATTTTACCTTTTGATAAAGTAGGTTTAGAAGTAAGCAATGGTCTACTTCATCAAAGAATGT
>NZ_SETE01000011.1 GCF_004152935.1 Brumimicrobium glaciale | reverse complement strand
CCAAACCAGCTTGCGACTTACTAATGCTTCCAGGCGTTACCCCAGCACATGAGAGACTTACACTCTCTGGACTTTCTCACAACTTGTTGTGAGAATTTATTTATATTTACCATTCAAGGCACACACAACGTGTATAAAACATAGCTATTATAGGCTTTCCGAGAGGTTTTCGTGTATTTACAGAGTACGCCAAATTTTTAATTTGGTTATATTTAAAAAAGAAAATTAAACATAAAAATTAAAAATTCGGCTCGTGCTAAATCCGAAAAGTTAGAGTTTATTTATACGCTACGTTTCATACACAAGACCGTTATCACCAATTAAAAAAAACTAAATGACTAAAGAAGAAGAAAGAAGACAAAATCTAATTGATGGTTTTTTTGATATGGTCGATTCTTTGAAAAAGAGCAGACGAGCTGACCTCTCTGACATAAACAAGGATGAAAACATAATTGAAAAGCTTTACGTTGACCCATTAGAAAATGATTTTGTACTTAAAACTTCTCTAAAGCCTAATACTACAATATTAATTGGTCGAAAAGGAACTGGAAAATCTACAATCATAGCTAGACTTCAGCACGAAGTTAGGAAGTCTAAAGATAAATTATCTCTATACTTAGATGTAAAAACAATTTTTGACCAATCAAGAACATTCACTTATAACTCAGCAAACTTTAAGAATATTCTTAATAAAGAGGAACTTGACAAATATTTCCTTTTCAAGTCATTTCTTAAATTAATATTATCCCAAATTGAAGAAGAAGTAAAAACTAATACTTTAAGATTTTTCTTAGCTTCAATATCGAAAAAATTTGGTCCTGATAAACAAAATTTTAAAGATGAAATATCTCAAATTTTTAAAAATATTGATAAAAAGGAAAGTGAGGATATATTAATTTTAAAAGAAAAAATTGTCCAGTCTACTGAGAATAATTTCAATGAAAATTCTAGTTCTACAAATTTTAATTTAGGAGGGAAAGTATCTGAAAAAGCAATAGAAGGCACTGCTGGTTTTGAAAAAGGTAGCCAAAAATCAAATAAACATTCTGAAAATATTGATGAAGCCTTTTCTGAAATATTTTTACAGTATTATGAGCCTCATAAAGTACTCTTAGAATTAAAAAAACTTTTAAAAGAAATAGGTATTAACTATGTTTTCATATGCTTAGACGACTTCTCTGAAATACAGGAGGAAGCTATGAAAGTTTTTGTGGACACTATTGTATCGCCATTAAACAATTGGTCTGAAGAATTTTTCAAATTCAAAATAGCTGGTTATCCAAATAGAGTTTATTTAGGAGATATTGACCCTCAAAAAATTGAACAAATAAAACTTGATTATTACGACTTATATCAATCTGGAAAAGTATCCAATACTCAAAAAGAAGCCATAAACAACGTTAAAAGATTACTCACAAAAAGATGTTCTTATTTTTGTAGTGTAAAGCCTGAATCCTTTTTCGCATATTCAGATAAAGTGCCAATGGAACAGTTTTATCAACTACTTTTCGACTCTACATCAAATGTCCCTAGAAACATAGGTTGGGTTCTATGGTATTCATTTCAAACAAGTGTTTCAAAAGGAAAGAAAATTACACTACAAGATATAAACATCGCTTCTGAAAGATTTTTTAAAGATACTGTAGAAGTGTTTTTCTCAAAAAATAAATATATGCGAAGCGCATTTAGCGAAAGATTAGAGAAATTTCATCTAAATGAAGTTTTGAATAATATTATTTCAAAATCAAAAACCAACAAAACTGAAATATCTACATCCGAGTCGAAAATTTTTCAAGCCGACAAATCAAAACCACCTACAAGTCACTTTTATATAGATAAAAAATTAGAAAATGTTTTAAGAACGTTAGAGTTAAATTATTTCATAACTAAATATAGTGAACAAAAAGACCAAGATGGAAAAACTTTAATGGCCTTTTATTCTTTAAATCACGGTCTATGTAAATCAGAAGATATAAATTATGGAAAAGGAACAGATAGAAAATATGTGATTCAAAGGAGGTTTAATAATTCTGATATTGTTAGAGAATATATATCAGATGCTAAACAGTTCAAATGTAATAATTGTTCTAATTCATTACCGTACGAAAAATTGGAAATGCTTGAGATGTTTGATATGATGTGTCCTAAATGTAAAAAAGGGATTTGTAATTTAGAACACGTTGAAATTAATCTGACAGACCAAGTAGAGGAAGAACTACAATTACCTGAATTTGACATTAGGTTATTAAATTCTATATATATAAACGAACCTCAATATCCAACTTCGTTAGCACAAGAGCTTGATTGTTCTTACCAAAAAGCTTCGAAAAGAGCTGTTAAGCTGGTTAAATCTGAATTATTACGAGCCGATAAAATTGAACACATAAAGGGCTTAGGAATTAGAACTTATTATTTTCTAACACAAAAGGCAAAAGACATATACTTCAAATAACTGGTGATAATCGAGTAGACGGCTCCGCCAGATAAACTGACGGAGTGCGCCTCTCACACCACCGTACGTACGGGTCTCGTATACGGCGGTTCGTATCTTGGTGGATTAAACGACAAATGAAGTTCCAACATTCCA
>NZ_SETE01000010.1 GCF_004152935.1 Brumimicrobium glaciale | reverse complement strand
CCAAACCAGCTTGCGACTTACTAATGTTTCCAGGCGTTACCCCAGCACATGAGAGACTTACACTCTCTGGACTTTCTCTCAACAAGTTGTGAGAATTTCTTTATATTTACCATTCAAGGCACACACAGGACCTTAGCGTCAGTTTTTTTGAAGAAAAAAAACCGAACGCCAAGCTGCAAAACGTTAGAGTGCATTAAAACACACAATAACAAAGGGTATAATTAATGTTTAAAATTTGCCAACGCTTTTAGGCAGTTTTTACATTCAACATTATGTGTTTCTAACGAGCTATAACCGCCATCCCATTTCATTTCTTCCATTGTTCGGTTACATAATGTCGTTCCTCCGTCTTTAGATGCGTGAGAAACACCGCTTCTATATCCTGCCTTATACTTGTCAATCCAGTAAATAAATATTTCTTCCATCGCTATAAATTTTAAAAACTAATCATACCCTAAACGTTAGCGGTAATTAAATTAAACTATGAAAACTATCCTGATATTTCTTTTCTTTAATTTGACAACTCTTGCTTATGGAAAATATAGTTCAATACCTGACCTAGGAATGTTTGAAAAATTAGCTGAAAAATACGGTTGCGATGAAATACAAAAATCCAATTATGTAATTAAAAGAATAAAATACCCATTGACTTTCAAGACTGGACTTCAATCTGATAGTGAGGAAACAATGGACATTACCCTCTATAATATTAATGATTCAATAATTTTAAAAACATATTTACCACAAAAAAATAAAGAAAACGATTATATAAACATTATCTCTGATAAAAGATTTTCAAACATTTTTTTATTTCCAGATAGTACTTTAGGAATAGTAATTTACACTTATGATTCTGCTTTTAATGAAGGGGACTGCGGTGCCTGTTCAGAGCAACATTTCAAAATTTATCGGATTAGCCAGAATTCTTTAAATTTAGTTTTGGACTATTATTACTCGAATTATAATGGAAGTTTAGAATCTATTATGATTAATGGCATGACTGTTTATTCACCATGGACAACGGAAAAAAAATCTAAATCTTTTAACTTTTTAAAATGGGAATCAGAGACTATACCTGATGTTAAATTAACTTGGTTAGTTGTAGGAAATAAATTAAAATTAAATTTTTCTGATTTTCATTATAATTCGGCTAATATGACAATTGAGTTATTTAAGAAAAAAGACAATTATGTTTTTAAAGCGTATTAATAATTAAAGACAGAAAATAAACCGCTAACACAGCCTTTGACGGTCAGCCTGTGCAACCCTTCGATTTTTACATTTATGTATATCTAAATGTTTGTATCTTCGATAAAACATTTAGCAAATAGGCCGCCGCAAAGCCTCAAACGTTAGCGGGCATTAAAACGAACGATACTGCAAAAATGAAATTTTGATAAAATGAAAGGTTTTAAACTAAATCGTGATATATATTCTTCGATAGAATTTGAAGTTATTTTTGATAGTTTTTCCAATAGAGTTATATATTTATTTTTTCCATCTTGTTATTATTTTGACTCATAATTTTGCAACTAAATAAAGCTGTCATTATTATTATTAATGCATTTTTCATCATTTATCTTATTATAATAAACTTCCTTTGCCAATTACATAACAATTAGATTATGCTTAGTCCTTATCGTAAGAAACATTTTCTGAAATAAATTCTCCAGAATTTGCATCGATTTTTATAAACCTATATGAATTATTGGCTCCATCATGAATTGGATACCTAATAAAATAGTAAGGAGAATTATTTTCGTTATAATCTATCCCTATAGTTAACCGTTTATTTTTTTTATTTATATCTAAATGAAAATCATTTTTCATTTTGTCAATCAACTGAATTATTGAGAAAGGAAAAGAACCTTTAAGTTCCTTGTTTTTTATACTTTCTCCCTTGTCAGTATAATTGACATAATGTCCAATGGGAATACTTAGAAAGTATTGTTGTTCTCCAGTTAGAAGCAAACTATTCTTATCATATAGATAATGAGTTTTTAAATTTTCATCTATCTTAGACACGATTTTTATGTAATCATTGGGCGTTTTTATTAATAAAATATCGTATCCATTGTCTACATATTGATATTCATCTGAATTTATTTTGTTTTTCATAAATAATTCTACATCAAATTTATTTGTTCTCATATCTAATGTATTTGTATCTTTATGATTGTTTACTTGTGCTGTACTACTTATTGTTATACAACATATTACTATGGTAAATAATGATTTTTTCATTTATTTTAATTTTTTTAAAATAATGGGTATTTGCCAATTCCAAATAGTTTTTCTATTATCCCCACTATAACTCATATAATTATCTGTCGCTTTTCCTTTAACATAGCCGGGAAGATAGAAAAACAATTAGGTTTTATAATAAAGTCGATAAATTAATTGACACAAGTATATTGTAATCAGGCTTTACCGAGACGGGGCCAATTTCGAGATAAGAACGCTCGCTAACATAGCCTTTGACGGTCAGCCTATAAAAACCTTCGATTTTTACATTAATGTAAATCTAAAAGTTTGTATCTTCGATAAAACATTTAGCAAACAGGCCGCCGCAAAGGCGCAAACGCTAGTATTCAAAAAAAACCTAAATGATTAGAAACAATAAATATATACTACTTTCCTTGACTGTGTTTTTGTGTATTTCCTTTACAACTCTTAATTCACCCAAGGATTTCTTAGGGGTAGGTGAAAAAATAATTTTTAATAAAAAGGAGTATTCATTAGTTTGGAGTTCTAACCCTTCTAACAATTACTATAAACAAGAATATTTGCCAGATGGAAAAACACTGAAGGAGTATAATGATATGATAATTATCGAATCTTTAATTGGAGACTTAAGCGTTGAAGATGCAGTAAAATTTAAAATATCTGAACTAGACCAATTAAGGAATACAAATCCTGTTGTGAATTATAATGTTTATGACAGAGGGAATGAAAAAATAATTGATTTTGTCATTAGTGATGGGGCATATATTTTCGAGTGGAATCTATACAAATATAAAAATGAAAAAGGCAAAGCATTAGTATTATATGCCTATACATACAGAGATAGTTTAGTAAACAACGATGCTCTAAAACCTTTTTTCGGAAGAATAAGAGATAATCGAGATGAAATGATTAAGCAATTAGGAGAACTAAAACTTCCTAAAGTGAAAATAATGTAAATGCTAAGAACTTAGTATAAAAAAAAAATGCTGATTTTAGCCAATTTTAGTTAGGCCTCGCGGATTTTCTATTAGTGATTTAATTACTAACTTTAGTGCTTAAAACACGCAATTTTCCTTGTACAAAAACCTTACTCAGAATTGAAATCCACATTGATGTATATCGTAAAACCAATTATTTACACAGCATTGTACATCGTCTTTATCGAACTAATTGGTGTGTGGCTATTCATAGCTGATTATTTTGAGGCCGACTTTCTGATTTATGACTATTACGTTATCATCAACGGTTTATTAATGGCAATATCCTTAATCGGGTTTACCTTTTTGGTAAATGATGGTCGACTAAAAATACCTCAATCCACCGATGTAAAGTGGTATATTATTGCAATTTTTGCAGGTCTCTTATATGTTTTCATTCAAACCCCTCTGAATTGGGTGTATAACTTCATTTCTGGTGATAATTTTCACATCCTATTTGATTTTAATGGATGGGAGAATTTGAAAAATATCAACGTGATTTCAACCATATTACTGATTCCTATAGCCGAAGAACTCTTTTTTCGTGAATTTATACAAAAAAAACTTCAAAGCCAGACTACAAGTTTTGTTGCTATAGGGATTACTTCACTACTTTTTGCAGCATTACATTTACCATATATGGAGTGGTTTTCTAGTTATTCAACGGCAAGTATTCATCAAGCGTATATAGTTCTATTTGTAAGTTTAGTTTTAGGCTATCTCTATTTCAAATCAAAATCCATCGGGCCATCAATAGTTATGCATATACTCTTGAATTTTATGGTCGTAATAGTCTGAAAAGACTACTGCTAAAGGCCCTATTGACATTTATAAGGCTTGCATGAAAATCAGGGCCTGTGAATTATATCTAACGGTTCTACCACGAATTTAGTGGAATATCGCGTGCCATTGAGAATAAACCTTAAAGACTTTTCTAGTAATATACTTTTTTAAAATCCGCGATTATCCGAAAACACCATAGGTGAAAAAATCCGCGATCACCCGCGTTGCTAAAACGGTGACTGAGCATTCTAAGATATAACCTAAATATTTTGATGTAATTTTCATTCTTTTAAAAACGTTTTCCATTTGCCGCATTGCCTTCGACAAGCTCAGTCACCGCAGTCAACGGATTGCTATTCGGTGTCTTCGGTGACTGAGCTTGTCGAAGGCCCGTGTCATCCGCGTTCCATTACAGCGCAACCAAAAAGACCAATCAAAGCTCTTAGGTCTTCATTTTGCATAAAGCTTGTTATTTACAATAAACCATTAAAATCAGGGTAGAACCTATCTAACAAATAAGTTGAAAAAAGACAATTTAGAATATTAGAAAAATTTGTTAGCAAAACATTCTGCTTTAAAGTGTAATCTATACATATATCGCAACTTTTTTTATATTTATATACGGATTATGTATATATTTTGTATATTTGAATATGATGGTAACTAACATAGCTTCGGGCGAATCACATAGAATTGAAATCATTCCCGTTGTTGGAGAAGATTTTGGTTCCATCACAAAAGAAAGGTTTTGGTTCAATTGGAATGAAGAAAAGAATAATGAAATCTACAAAATCCAAATAAAAGGAAAAAAAGAAATATTAGGGCTTATGTCCTTCGAAATAATTAAAAGTGAATCTAGAATTTCAATAAGGCTTTTAGCAGTTTCAAAGGAAAATAGAGGTAAAAATAAAAAGTATGATAATATCGTCGGATGTTTAATTGCTTTCTCAGGAAAAGAATCGATTAAATTATTTGGAGAATGGGCTTGTATCTCGCTTATCCCAAAAACAAAATTAAAAGAGCATTACCAAACGAAATACTCAATGCTTAAAGCTGGTAAAAGTCTGTTTTTAGATGGTGAGGAATTAGTTGAATTAATTAGAAAATACGATTATGAATGATAAAACAGTAAATAAGGAATTGGATGATTTCAAATATTTGATTGATTCTCGTAATTTATCAAGTAAAGAAAAACTTTCAGAACGCGAGGCTATTATGCATGCGCGCGAATTAAGATTCAAGGATAGAAAAGAAAAGGATATAACTATTGCTAAATTATTGCAAATTAAGTATCAAATGGATGAGTACTTAGAAAATCCATTATGTAATAATCAGCCTTATTTTCCAAAGTTTCTAGAAAGTTATGTTGATTCTTTATACGATAAAAGGAAAAACTTCGCAATTGATATCGATATCGAACCAACGACTTTGAGTCACATTATAAATGGTCACAGGCAACCCAAAGACAGCTTTATTTACAGATTAATAGTGCATTCAGAAGCTGTTTTTGAGAATATAAGCAATTTTGATAAAGATTTATGGCCTAAAATTTTTTACCAAGATAAAGTTTGTGAGTTTCTTTCTTCATCTGAGGAATGGAAAAAAACCGAATCAAAGCATGTGAGAAATAAAGAATTTTTAAAGTAAGGCTACCTAAAAAAAAATAGCGGACAAGCTCATTTTATCATTAATGTTGGAACAATGAAGATAAATGATTAATTCATTAAAATTGAAAACATGAATTTTATAGACGTATTAATTCCATTGCTTGGGGGAATCTATTTATTAACTTTTGGAGACAGCTTAATAAAGAAAAACGGCTCTTCCCTTAAACGTAATAAGGGACTAATTAAATTTGCAGGTATCACATTAGTCGGGGTGTCTGTAATCTATTTAATTATTCAATTTTTTGGTGAGTAATAGATGGTAAGTATGGAGGTGATTGATATTGAAGAACCTATTTTAATCAATCCAAATAAATCCTATGTTTAGAAATATGAGGCATTTCATTATATGACTAAAAATGATACTGTAAAGGCATGTGAAAATTTAAATAAAGCTATAGAATATAGATATAGTAAAGTTTATGGAGATGAAGTAAATCAATTAATTATAAAGAACTGCAAATAATAGGGCTTCATACAGCATAGCCCTTGACGGTTAGCCATTAAAATCCTTCGATTTTCACATTAATGTATATCTAACTATTTGTATCTTCGATAAAATATTTAAAAAACAGGACCAACACAAAGCCCCGTCCATTAACCAAAACAATTGAACACTATGAAAAAAGCAATTTTACTCATCGCATTAGGGTTTTTCTCTTTGAAAGGGAATGCACAAGAACAATTGAGAAATTCAATTAGCGTTCCATTAATTAGACTAGAAGCAAACTCGCAGACGTTAAATGGTGACTTGAATCTAAAATTCATGACAGGAATTGAGTATCAAAGATTTATTAATAAATGGAGTTTTGGAGTAAAATACGAGCATGGATATAACAAGATTGAGGAAAATCCAACCAACTGTTATGATTGCTTTTATGGAACAGGGTTTATGAGAGAAGACAATGTTTATCTATCAGCTAACTATTCAATATTGGATTTTTTCAATTCGAAATTAAAGCTAAATACAGGTTTAGCAGTGTATTATTCAAACCTAAACTTTTCAGGAGACTATCAAGGTGGCTTTTCAGGTACTGGAAAAAGGGAAAACTCGACTTTTAATACTTTTGGTCTAGCTCCAAGTATTTCAATTATTTATTACCCAACAGAACGATTGTTTATTTCAGTTAATTCAAATATTAGATATGGTTGGAGTCAAGAATTTGACGCGAATTCAAATCAAGATCGTAAAACAAAAGAATATGTTTTGACAACTCCAGAATTAAAGGTTGGAGTGAGATTTTGAAAATGTAGTTCACTAGCAGTATAAAGACCCAAACGAAGCTCATTCAACAAAACGACAGCAGTTTCATAATCACTAAGAGAGTCAGAGAGGATTAACTGAGGACTGCGATAAAAAAATGAAAAAATTAAATCTTTACATTTTAGGTGGTTTCATTTCTGTAATAATTATCTTATTAACAAGGTGGATTGCTATCAACAGTAACATTTCTATTTTAAGTGAGATTTGTTTTTATTTTCATGCTATACCTTTCGTTATTGAATTTTCAGAAGGTATTACAATATTAGTAATTCTTTACTATTTCATCTTATGGGTAATCATGTCATTATTTCTGATTCTAATTATCAAATCCTATGAATCTGCTAAAAACAAAAAGATTATTTTGATCTCGACAATTTCTATATGTGCACTGATAATTTTATCTATATTCTGGATTGAATATAGCATAAATAAAGAAGTTTCTACCACGAATTTAATGAGTATATAAAAATTAGAATTGCATTTTTATTTAAAGAGAAGAAAAGCACTTCATGAAAGTTTATATTATTTAAAATCTGAATTTTTTAATAAATTATGATTTGACTTCGATCAACAACAAGATCCTCTAATCATCGAAAATTTCTTCACAATTTGTTGTGAAGAAATTCTTCGGAGGATCTCGTCAGTTGCAGGTATCATATTTATAGTATTGTGTGTAATCTATTTAATTATTCAATTGTCTGTTGAGTAACTATTTTCAATTTTAATATAGACAAAAAAGAAGTGTAAATAAAGTTCTCCTTGTGAATTGTGATCTCCTTATCCCTTCAATCCCCCTTAAATCCTACTCTGATAAGTGTACAATTCATAATATCTTCCTTCTTTTTCCAACAATTCCTTGTGTTTTCCTCTTTCAACGATATTACCATCTTCAATGACCAAGATTTGATCTGCTTGTTGAATTGTGCTTAATCTGTGTGCAATAACAAAAGTCGTTCTGTCTTTCATCAATTCATTTAAACTTTTCTGAATAAATGTTTCACTTTGCGTATCTAAGTTAGAAGTCGCTTCATCCAAAATAATGATTTTAGGATTCGCTAGTAATGCACGCGCAATTGAAATTCTTTGTCTTTGTCCACCAGATAATTTTACACCTCGTTCTCCAATTACAGTATCTAGACCTAGTTCAAATCTATCGGTAAATTCGTTCACATAAGCACCTACAACGGCTCTTTGTAACTCATCATCCGTGGCGTTAGGTCTTGGGAATAGAATGTTTTCTCTGATTGTTCCTTCATATAGAAAATCATCTTGCAACACAACTCCTAAATTTGAGCGGTAAGAAGATAAATTAACGGTTGACAAATCGATACCATCAATGGTCACTTTTCCGTCAGAAGGATTTAAAAAAGTAGCTACTAATCCAGCAATTGTAGATTTTCCAGAACCAGAAGATCCAACTAAAGCAGTAACTGAACCAGCAGGAGCTTCGAAATTTATAGAATGCAAAACTTCTTTTTCTTCTTCGTAACTAAAGCGAACATCCTTAAAAATAACGTCACCGACCAAGTTTTGCATGATGTGCGTTCGTTGTTCGTTGTCATCTTCTTCCTTCATTTTCATGAGCTCTTGTGTTCTGTCCAGACCCGCCATAGCATCTGTAAGTTGTGAACCGATATTGCTCATCTGTACAATTGGAGCGATCATAAATCCAAGAAATAAAGTAAACATGATGAAATCTCCAGCAGTCATATCTGCAAACATCATATAATAACCACTTAATCCAAGAATTCCAGCAGAAGCTAATCCCAATAAAAACGTTGAAGAGCTCGTTATAAATGAAGTAGTTGTTAAGCTTTTCTTTACATTTTGGAATAAACGCTCTACACCATTTTCAAAAACAACACTTTCTTGTTCTTCGGCATTAAATCCTTTGATCACGCGAACTCCGTTTAATGTTTCTGTTAATCGTCCCGTAACTTCTGCATTAATCTTTCCTCTAGCTCTAAAAATCGGTCTAATTTTCTTAAACGATTTTAACGCCACAATTCCGAAAATAGCAACAGGAACTATTGTGAATAAAGTCATCACCCAATTCATATTCAGAAGAATAACTAAAGACAGAATTGCGGTTAAGGAACCCCCAATAAGCTGAACCAAACCAGTTCCTACCAAGTTACGAACTCCTTCAACGTCATTCATAACACGAGAAACCAAAGCACCGGATTTATTATTATCAAAAAAACTTATAGGTAGTTTTAATAATTTACGTTGTACTTCAGCCCTCAAAATTGAAATTAAACGTTGTGCTTCTACGCTCAATAATAAGGTGAGTAAATAGGAGGTAACCGCTTGAACAAGAACTGCAGCAGAGACAATTCCAACCAAAATCATAAGATCTTGCATATTCTTGCTTGGCACGATATCATCCAAGAAAAACTTTGTTGAATAAGGCAAGACGATACCTGCTCCACTTTTGATCAGTATTAAAAATAAACCTAAGAAAATCAATTTCTTTCTTGGCCAAATATATTCCTTGAACGCCCATTTAAAAGAAACATTCTTGTTTTTCTCTTTTTTCTTGTCTTGACTTACCATTCCTTGCATGGCGCAAAGATAGGATTAACTTGAGTTAATTTACTATAGAAAATTGACTGTAATTGGATTTTATTGAAACCAATTAATAGACCTTTTAGTTTATTATATACCGCTAGACTTCAAGAACAAGATAATTCACTATTGCGGCTTCACGATGTTGGTTATTAAAAACAAAATTGTAAATTTGGCTATGAGGTTCAGTAAGATACAGTGTTTTTAGATTGTTGTATGGATTAATTACTAATTGTTACCATTTCTAAAAATATCAGACTATATATTTCATTCTGAACAGCTCCAAATATAAAATGCTTTTTCTAACTGTATTTACAATCATTGGTGATAAAGTGACAAAATAACACATAACCAAACAACAAATGATAATAAGCCATTTGAATTATTAAGTGAATTTTATTGAAATAATATTATGAAAAAAATTAACCGCTTAAATACACAACTGTTTAAAATTACATTACTTTTTATATTTTGTAGTAACTCATTTTTATATGGCCAGGATGAAATTTGGTATGATTCCTTTGAATCGAATGGTAAATATGGCATCGTTTCAAAATTAGAAGATTCACATTCAGTGATAGATACTATTATTCCTGCTTCTCACAATTATATAGAGAAAGTTTGGGGGTATACTGGCGGTGGCTTTTTAATAATTGATGAAAAAATTGATTTTTCACATTTTAAAGGGGTTACTTTTTTAGATTCTAATTTGAAACAAGTAAATTATTTCGATGAGATTTATGAAGTGGATTTTAAGAGTTCAATATTGAGAAATGGGGATAACCTTCAAATTTTCAATTTTTCAATTAATAAACCCATTTATGAAAACCTAGATTCTGCATTAATATTATCAATTTGTTTACTAACCAAAGACTCTTACTTTATGGGTGTTCCTTCAGAATGCAAGTCTACAGAAACTTATTTTTACATCGTTAAGAATGGTCAGCACACTATTTATACAAATGAAGGTTCAGTGTTGGTTGGTCCTAAAAACGTTCCAATAAAATGGAATAAAAAATGGAGTTTATTTCAATCAAATTCAGACTATTATTCAATTACCGGAGAAAAGTTCTCTACTGACACCAAAAGTATTTCTGGAAGAATAGATCATTCTAAGATTTCTAGTTATGGTCGAATACAAAGTGATTATCTAAAAGTAATTTCTAATAATGGAGAATGGGACTTATGGTCTAGTGAAGTTAGAAAGATAAAAAATAATGAGATTTTTTATTCTTTTGATAAGACACTTATTTTAGCTAATATTCCTAAAGATTATGTTTTTAGTAATGAGCAATATAGCGAATCAAAACTTGTCTTTGAAACTCCCTCAGGACTAGTCTTGATTGAAAAAGATGGAAATTGGAAGGGTGAAATAATATTTGAAGAGATTTTACCATTTTCTGAAGTTGAAGGTGCTTTGATTATTGGTAAAATTGACGGAAAATTTACAGCCTTTCATTTAAATGGGGAGATTGTTACTGACTTCAATTGGGATAATGTAATCTGTTTAAATATCAAAAATGCTCTTGACAATTATTACATTGTAAAGAAAATGGAATCTAATTTTTTATTAGATAGAGAAGGAAAAAAGGTAGTTGATTATCCAATAAGAGAAGTGTCGTTTCGAGATCAGGGATACACTAGTTACCTAATTATTGAAGACACTAATGGTCAATTTTCTTTTCAGGATATCGATGGCTCTTTTTCAAAATTAGGTGATAAAAATAGATTGCGGGAATATTCCACGATTTATGAAACGAGTAAAACAGAATATTTGTTGCAGTATAAGAGCATAATTGAACTGAAAGAGTATGAGGAAGATGTGTTGACTTATTATGAAAAGCACAATGGTGAATCAATTGAGTTCACCCATTACTACCAAGATGAAAAGATGAAAGAACATGGTTATAAAATTAAATTTCAAGATACCGAATCCCTTTATTCCGAGATGAATCATTATCTACCGATTGGAAAACATCTAAAATTTAATAAAAAAGCTGATACGATAAGTATTTATACCTATCCAGATACTCCCGAAATAGAGGTTTATAATAGATATGGTGAAATATTTCCTCTCCAATTAATAGACTTAACTTATGATAGTGAATCAAATAATTTAATAAAGAGAGAAGTAAGAGAAAGAATTAATCATCAGGACAACTTTGATGAAGAACCATACTTTATAGGATGGCAATATTATTATTATGGGACAGGAGAAAAAAAACGAGAGGTGTATTACGATTTTAAAAAAGGAAAACATCAAAATTTATATGCTGAAAATACTGGGCATCAAAATACTTTAACAATGCCAATAATCCAAAGATCATATTCATCTGAAGGCAAATTAAGTCATAAAAAAACAATAGATAAAAATAATATTTATGAAGTCCGATATTTTGAAAATGGAAAAATAGAATTTGAGGGCAATTCAAGCCTAAGTTACTTTAATAATAATGAAGAGTTCGAAAATTGGACTCAATATAACGAGAATGGAACTATTGAATCAGCAAGTTTAGATAATAAACGATAATGCTTGAGAACAAAAGGAGAACTGAGTAGTATTATCAAAATACTCAAGATTTTTTTAGAAAATAAATGTATATATTTGATAGCGCTAAAACAACACATTATGAAAAGGATCGATTTATCTAAAAGAATATCTCTAAATTTTAAGCCAAGATGTATTTTTAATTATATCATCAGCTTCAAGCTTTATTTTGCATTAACTGCCGTTTTCATTAGTGTGGCTTCAGTAAGTTTAGCTCAACTTCAATTGAATTTTGGAGGTAGTGGTTATGGTTACGCTTTAAATAAAGATGAACTTAATTATGATCCTTATGGTGAGTATGGAACTGAGTACCAAACTTCGCAGTATTTAAATTTAGGTGTTGGTTACATGCTCAACGAAAGAAACTATTTTGGAATAGAAGCTTCTGCACAACAATCCATTTTTGATGGATATTCAATTAACATGAGTGTTGGAATGGATCCTATGATTCCTCTTAGGCCAGAATATACAGCCTATAATTACAGCAGGAGATTTGGTTTACGATATACTCGAATCTTTTTACCTAATAAAAAAATTAGGCCAATTTTGAGTGTCTCTGTTCAACAATCGACAGAGTATAAATGGGTTGAAAAAGGAGATCAGATTACATATATTGAGACTGATAATGGAATAGAACTAAAAAGTGAACAATACAGTGAAGTGTACAAAATGAATTCCAATAACTTATACTTGGATTTTAGAATAGGAGCTGCTTATCATTTTAGTGATCACTTTTCACTTTCTTTAGCGTTAGAACTTTCTTCAGCTTCAACAATTGTTTGGAGAAACATGTCTAATCAAGGGGTTCAAAAGTATGAATTGGCGCTGCCGTTTACTGTACATTATCAATTTTAATTTGTTTCTGTTTTCTCACCATTTTTATTCTTATTCAAAGTTACTTTTGAGAGTTAGGAGAGATGGCTTGCTGTAATTTCAATGAACTTATGTTGCAAACCAATAATTGTTTCGGATTTACAACTATTTCTAATTCATAATTCTAAGACTTTATGTTTGTAACATTATTGACCATTCTCAACGTTTCTTGTTAAGAAAATAAAAAAGTAATTCAAGAATTCTTTTCTATTGTATATCTTTTCATTAAAAAAAAAATATGAGCGAGAAAAATTTGAATTTAAACGAATCAAGAAAGAAATTAAAGGAATTAGTTGAATCAATAGATTTTGCAATGTTTACTTCTAATTTAAGTAAACCACCATTTCACACTGTTCCTATGTCAACTAAAAAAGTAGATATTAATGGAAACTTATGGTTTTTAAGTGGTCGAACAAGTCAACACAACATCAACATTCAAATAGATGAAAAGGTATTATTAAACTATGCCAATAGTGGAGATTTTGAATTCTTAACTGTCTATGCAACTGCAAAAATCGTGAACGATAAAGCAATACTTGAAGATTTATACGGTAAGGCTGATGACGCATGGTTTGACGGAGTCGAAGACCCAAATCTTACTGCAATCTGCGTTGCACCAGAAGATGCACATTATTGGGAAGCAAAAAGTGGAAAATTAGTTTCCTTGTTAAAAATGGGAGTTGGTGCAATTACCGGAAAACAACCTGATATGGGAAAAGAAGGTGACTTAGCGTTGTAGTTTTTTGCTATGCATAATTGTATTAAGTTAGAGTAGTTGAGGTGGTTTATACTTCAATTACTCTAAACTTTCTAAAGTCCATAAACCATGCTATAGTTGCACTTCTGTGCATCTATTTCATTTGTGCCGATTTCATCTACATGTTTATCGCAGTTTCGCAGTGCAGCAGTGCTGCAGTTGGACTGCTGCACCTAAAAATCCTCTAAATCATCACCAAAAAACTGACCATTAAAATTCACCAAATACAATTTATCTGTTGCTCTGGTTAAAGCGGTGTATAACCACCTAAAATATGATTTGTCCAGCATTTCCTCTGTTAAAAACCCTTGATCGACAAAAACACATGCCCATTGTCCACCTTGAGATTTGTGACATGTAACGGCATAAGCATATTTCACTTGTAGCGCATTAAAATATTTGTCAACCATGATTAATTCATAGCGTTTTTTCTTATTGCGTTCAAATCCATATTCTCTTTCTACAGCAAAAAACAATTCCTTCATCTTGTTTCTTGGTAAGTTTGGACCTTCTTCATCCAAAACTTCCAGCATTATTTTTACTTCGAAAGTATCGGCCTCGGGATAATCAATCAGTTCAACAATGGCATCAGCAAAGTCAAATCCATAAATGGTTTCGCGATTCTTTATTCTAACCACTCTAATGGTTTCTCCATTGGCTATAAATCCTAGTGCTGAATTATCGCCCAACCAGAAATAGTTATTCCTTACGACCATTAATAAATCATTAGCAACGACTTTTTCTTCAAACCCAAAAATTCTAGATCTGATTTGTTGATTAAATAAATTGGCTCTTTTATTACTTCTCGTAATTACCAAAGTATCATTTACTCCATAATTTGAAATAGAAGAATCTAATTCATCTTCCAAATCTCCACCTTCTAAACGTATTAAATCATTTCGTCCGCTCAAATCAAATGAAGGATAAGTATTCTCTGGAGCTGAGCGTAAAGCTGTCGCATTTTTTAGAATATCAGAACCTTCTGCTTGACGTAAAACTTCTGAAAGTTGATAGGCAGAAATATCCAATTGAGAATAATTATTAGACATATATTCTAAGTTCAAAGCTGGACTAAAATCAGAGCCAACAGGAGGGAGCTGACCTTCATCACCAATAAGAATCAATTTGCAATTCTTGCCATTGTAAACAAAGTTGACCAAATCCTGTAAGAGATTTTGAGAACTAATTGCGCCGTCGTTACTTTGTGTGTAATCTCCAATCATTGAAGCTTCATCCACCAAAAACAAAGTATTTGTGTGAAGATTAGGGGCAACGGCAAGCACAATTCCACCACCAGCAACTTTTTCTCTGCGGTAAATCTTCTTGTGAATGGTAAAAGCAAGTTTATTGGAACGATGTGCAAAAACTTTAGCAGCTCTTCCAGTAGGAGCCAAGAGAACAGATTTACGTTTTAAATCTCCCAAAGCCTTTACAAAAGCGCTTAAAAGACTCGTTTTACCTGTTCCAGCATAACCTTTCAGTATAAAAAGCGATTGACTATTCGGCTGGACATAAAAATCACAAAGTTGTGTCAATAATTCATCTTGACTTGGTGATATCTCAAATTCGAAGTGGTTTAATGTTGATTTGTATAAATCTATGTGAACAGCCATGGTGCTAATTTAATGCTATTATTGATTTTATAGTTAAGGAAGTATTTTTTACATTTTAAATAGGTAGCTATCTTTGATAAAAACATTCAATATAAAGTGTTTACAATTCTACTCATCTTTTCTTATTAACTGAATCTACATTTAATATACTCGGTCTTTTGAATGATTTAGTGGTGGTTAAGCGAAGCCGAAAGCCCAATAAATCATTCAAAAAATGATGTTAACGCCAATCTGTTGATTAAACGGTGTAAAAAATCTACGTTTTAATTCAATGACATTTCAAAATTATTGTAGATTTGTAGAGATAGTAAATGAATTTAATTAAGATTGAATAATGAATAATCAGTTTTCTGTGTTTGTAAAGCGCTACTTAATTGCAGCTATAATTGCTGTTTTTGGAATAGTAATGGTAGTAGTTGGAATGAATTCCAACCAAGATTCTCTTTTTATGATGGCCGCTTTTAATTTATTAATAGGTGGAATTTTAGCAATTCTCTTTAGTGCTGGTATACTGGGTCGAAACATCGTACTCGGTATTGGTATAATTTGTATCGCTGCTTCAGTATTCTTTATATACAAGTCTGTGAAGTCGGTTGAGATTACTCAAAAGCATCAAATTGATTATGCTAAATCTGAAGCGTTAATGCGTTATACTCTAATTCAAATTAGAGATATCCAACGTGCTCATAGATCTAAAAATGGTACCTATGCTGCTGATTTTGCAGAATTAAAGAACTTTTTCGAAAATGATAAAATTCAAAAAATCGATGCTTTAGGTTCTGTACCATCTCGTAAGTTAACGGTCAAAGAGCGTGACGTTTTATATAACGACAAGCGTGCGATTGATAAAAACATGACTGAACGTGAGGCTGCACAATTAGCTATTTTAGGAAATCCTTCAAATGCTCAAGATTTAGCAGGTTTCAAACGTGATACTTTACAAGTTTACTATAAGGATGAATTCTTAGGTTCAAGATCTAGACAAAGAGATCGTGAGCATTTAGGTTTAGGGAAATTCAACATCGATGATTTGAAATACATTCCAATGACTGATCCTAAAGAAGAATGGACAATCGAAACACGTAAAAATGTACCTTATTTGAAAAACGATACAATTTCTACAATCCATGTTTATGGTAAAGAAGCTGTTTCAAGATTTGAAGAAGGGAGTAGAAATACAGTTGGATTTGGTAACCTGAAAACAAATTCGGACAAAGGAACATGGGAATAATATTAAATTAACGTGAGCAATACACAACTCGCCATACATATTTCAAGAACCTCAGTACATGTTGCTGAGGTTCTTCGTTCTAATCAAGAAATTATTCAACAACATGATTTCGAATTGCTTGAAAGCACACCCGATGCTTATAAAGATAAGTTGAAATCTTTTTTTAATTCGTTAACCACGCTAAAGGATGAATATCCTGAATATACAATGGCTTGGTCAACGCCAAAACAAACACTTGTTCCTTTGAGTGTGTACAATGAATCTTCATCAAAGTCAATATTTCATTTAATGTTTGGAGAGTCTATCGATGAAAAAATGATAGACTTTAATCGTTTGATGGAATTGAGTATGGTGAGTGTTTTTGAAATTCCAGATTGGGTAAAGTCCTTCTTTATCATTAAATATCCGCAAATTGTTTTCAAGCATGAACACGCAATGACGCTTCGTGCTTTATTTCAAATGGGAACTTTTAAAAGAAAAATTACGGTTAGCTTTAATGATGATTACGTCAATATTACCATCATTCACAAAAATGAATTGACCTTTTCAAATGGTTTTGAATACCAAACTGCAGAAGATGTTTTGTATAATCTCTTATTCGTATTGGAACAAGAAGGTTTAACGAATGAAGAAGGCAGTTTGAATTTCTATTTCATTGATAAAAAGACCGAAAATAAAGCAAAACAAACAATTGCCTTAATTGAGCAACTTAAGCCATTTAAGAGCATTAAAATAAGTACTATTGATTCAATACTTAAACTTCAGACACTGTGCGTATAATTAGCGGTACATTAAAAAAACAACGTTTTAGTCCACCCAAAGGATTTCCATCTCGTCCAACTACAGACTTCGCAAAGGAAGGATTGTTTAATATTTTGGACAATGAAATCACTTTTGAAGACTTAAAAATATTGGACCTTTTTGCAGGAACAGGAAATATTTCATTTGAGTTTGCCTCTCGAGAAGCTGGTCAAATAACTTCTGTAGATAAGAATTTTAGATGTACAAAGTTTATGAAAGACTTTTGCATTGAACACAAAATCGCCAACGCCATGAATATTGTGAAAGCGGATGTTTTTAAATTCGTTTCCAATAATCATCAGTCGTATGACTTAATTTTTGCTGATCCTCCTTTCGAAGATAAATTGCACCTTGATTTAATCAATGTCGTTATGAATGGAGAAATCCTTGCAGAAGATGGATTGTTTATTCTTGAGCACAGTAAACACAATAAGTTTGATGATCAAAAAGGTTTTCAACATTCCAGAAGATACGGACACGTTGTGTTTAGCTTTTTTAGACATAACGCATAATAGTGTACCATTAAATTTAAAGCTATGAAAAGAATTACAGTTTTTCCAGGTTCATTTGATCCATTTACAAAAGGACACGAATGTATTATTGAAAAAGCATTAAAGCTTTTTGATGAAGTAGTTATAGCGATTGGTCAAAATACATCGAAGAATTATTTATTTGATTTAGAACATAGAAAAAATCACATTAAATCAATTTTTGAAGGAAATAAGCGCGTAATAGTGCAAGAATTTAGTGGTTTAACAGTTGAATTCTGTAAATCAATTAATGCTGAATTTATTGTGCGTGGTTTACGTGACTCTAAAGACTTCGGATACGAAAGAAGTATAGCACAAATGAACTTCGAAATTTCTGGCATAGAAAGTGTTTTCTTCATGACCGATCCTGAGTTTACGCCAATTAATTCGACTATCGTAAGAGAAATTCATAAAAGCGGTGGAAGTATTGATTTGTTTGTAACCAATGCGGAAAAACTCGTTACATCAATCTAAAGCTTTTAGTGGTTTTAGAAGCTTGGGATCTCAAAATAATAATGGGGAATTTATATTTCCGCCATCATCTAATGATACATCCTATTTTAAAAGGAATTAATATTTAAAACTATGTTCAAGACATTAACTCTTTTATTTTTAATCTCTACAAGTCTATTCGTTACAGGGAAACAGTCCATCACAACGTTGTCAGGTTTTGCGAATGATAATATTGGGAAAGAAGTGAGGGTATTCTTTATTGATGACTATTTAAGTCAATTGAGAACCCAAGTGGCCAGTACAGTTGTTGAAGCAGATTCTTCGTTTAAAATGAGCTTCTATAATTCAGAAACAAGAAAAGTAAGAGTAGAAATAGAAGACAATTATTTCCAAATTTACCTTCAACCGGGTGGAGATTATAAGTTATTTGTAGAGGCAACATCACCTTATGTTAATGAAAAAGCAAAAGGAGTAGAGGTAGGGTTCTACTTCCTGGGGTTAGATTCTACCGACATCAATTATAAAATTTTGATGTTTGAAGATGCGCAATACAATTTTCTTCAAACTAATTATCAACCGAGATCAATAAAATCAACCATTTTTGTTCAGAAGTTGGACTCATTTAAGCTAAATATAACCAAAGAATATCAAAGTGATACTAGTCAATTTTTTAAAATTTATGTAAAGTTCTCAGTTGCCTCTTTGGACGATTTAGCATTTGTTGGACATAGAAATGAATACGAAAAGTTTGATTTTTACTTAAAACCAGAAACGGTTTGGTACCAGAACGATCGCTACATGGGATATATTCATCATTATTATAAAATGTATGAAAAACAACTCTCTAAAAATGTCAATGAGAAGTTTTATGAAGCTGTAATTCAAAGTAGTCCTAGTCTAGCGATGAATGCGCTGGGTGGAGATTATTCATTAAAGAATTTAAAATTGAGAGAGTTAATCATGCTGAAAATGCTTTCCGAAGTCTTTTTCACCAAAGATTATCCACAAACGAACATTTTAACAATGATGGACAGTGTTTCAAATCACGCCTTATTTAAAGAGAACAAAATTGTCTCAACAAATCTAAAGTACCGTTTACTAGATTTAGTTCCAGGCACAAAAATGCCAGATTTCATTTTAACAATTAGCGGAGAAAAGAAATACCAAAGTGATTATTACGGTAAACACACCTACATCCAATTCGTTAGTAAAGAAATGAAAAACTCGTTGAATGATTTAGAATTACTGTATAAATTGCAACAAAAATATTCAAAAAACACCCAATTTATTACAATTCTAGTCGCAGATAAAAACGACCCATTACTCAAAGATCCAATTCCTTTTATCAAGGAACATAAAATTGCTTGGGACTTTTCAGTTATAGAAAAAAATGATCCTATTTTGAAAAAAATGAATGTTTCAAACTATCCACATTATCTATTAATGGATGCGGAAGGTGTCGTAGTCGCTGCTCCAGCAATGTCTCCAAGACCAAATAACGATTATGAAACGATAGAATTAACATTAATTCAAATCAATAGAAAATACAGATCTTATGAAGAGGATGAGCGAAGGTGATTTCTAATCTTAAATATTATTAATCGTTTTAAAACGTTTTAAAATCTTTAACGGCATCTACCTTTTGTTATTAGCAGCGCTTCTAAATTACATTCCTTAAGCAGCGCTGCAGTTGCACTGCTGCGCCAACCTCTCGAAGCATCACACGCTTCGTTTAACTCTAATCTAGCTAATCTCCATTTCCTTAAGCAGCACTGCAGTTGCACTGCTGCGCCAACCTCTCGAAGCACCAAACGCTTCGTTTAACTCTATCTAGTCTAATCTCTATTTCCTTAAGCAGCGCTGCAGTTGCACTGCTGCGCCAACCTCTCGAAGCATCACACGCTTTGTTTAACTCTAATCTAGCTAATCTCCATTTCCTTAAGCAGCACTGCAGTTGCACTGCTGCGCCAACCTCTCGAAGCACCAAACGCTTCGTTTAACTCTATCTAGTCTAATCTCTATTTCCTTAAGCAGCGCTGCAGTTGCACTGCTGCGCCTACCTTTCGAAGCATCACACGCTTCGTTTGACTCTAATCTAGTCTAATCTCTATCTCCTTAAGCAGCGCTGCAGTTGCACTGCTGCGCCAACCTCTCGAAGCATCACACGCTTCGTTTAACCCTAATCTAGTCTAGTCTCTATTTCCTTAAGCAGCGCTGCAGTTGCACTGCTGCGCCAACCTTTCGAAGCACCACTCGCTTCGTTTAACCCTAATCTAATCTAGTCTAATCTCCATTTCAAAATAGCAATTCTTAAACAATCATTGCCTTTGCCTTTCTTTTCCATCCTTTAATCATCGAAGTAAATTATAGGTAAAAAAATATGGATGTTACAATATATTTAAAAACACTAATCACTTACCCTGCTCCTGAAAGCATTTCAGAATAAACTACTGCCCCAAAAAAAACACCTTCTCCTCAACCAACGGCATTGCACAATATCCCGGTCTAATCTTATGTCTTCTCTTCGCTACTTGATCATAAATCCAGTCCCTAATAAATCTCGGAACTATCATTCCGACATAATAAACAAATGGATAGATTTTTCCTAAATTTTTAGCAACCCTAATTGCAGCGGTAGATTTCTTATACAATTTCCCATTTTCCAACAAGTACAATGTATTCATCTTAATTTCTACATTGAATTTCGCCATTATTTGATGAGAAATTTCAGATTGTAACGGAATAAAATAGAAATCTACTTTTCGGTTTTTGAGTATCAATTGAACAGAGGTATTGCAGAATCCACAATCACCGTCATAGAAAACGATACGCTCTAGTTTTAAAATCTCTTCTAAATTCATTGTTCAATTCTGTATGAAAACAAATTTAATCCTTTATATTAGAAGTCTGTTGAATTTAAAGAAAGATCAAAATATTATAATATGAAAATTGGAGTTTTATTATCAGGATGTGGCGTATATGATGGAGCAGAAATTCATGAATCTGTCTTTACTTTATTGGCAATTGCAGAAGCTGGACATGAAGCAGTTTGTATTAGTGTGAATAAAAATCAACACCATGTTGTGAATCATTTGAATGGAGAAGAGCAAAAGGAAACCCGCAATATGATGGTGGAAGCTGCTCGTATTGCTCGTGGTGAGATTACAGAGATTAATAATATTACACCAGCAGATCTTGATATGATCGTTATTCCTGGCGGTTTTGGAAGTGCTAAAAACTTTACTTCTTGGGCATTTGACGGGCCTGAAGGAACTATTCTTCCAGAGGTTAAATTATTATTGGTTAACATGATGAATGTTGGAAAACCAATAGTTGCACTCTGCGTGAGTCCAATTGTAGTCGCAAAAGCATTTGAAGGTTCTGGTATTAAAACCTTTATGACAATTGGATCAGACAAAGCCGATTCAGATTATGATATCAACGAATTTGTAGATGGACTTTCAAAAACTGGAGTAGCTACAACAATGAAATTAGCCAACGAAATCAATGTAGATCGCGTAAATAAAGTGGTTACAGCTCCGTGTTATATGATGAAGTCCGATTTAGTAACACTGAGAAATAACATTGCCAATGCTGTTGAAGCAGGGATTGAAATGGTGGGGTAGTGACCACCTTCTTTTACGATAGATTTTGGGAAATTGTTCTTAGCCCTTTTCTCGCTTCAGATGCTTCAGTTTGCATTGCAGTAGTATAGAAACAATCAACATCAACATCAGTGAAAGATTTTATTAAGCCTATTATTTACTTTTCTCACGTTCTTTAGGGATGATATGATAATCTCAATTATATATTTTGGAATGATTCCTAATTCATCATCAAAATCTTTTGAATGTCCTTTTACATAACCACCATCTTCATATAACGAAGCTTCGATTGATGCTTGAGATGTCAGCTCTGTATTTATTTTGCCAAATTTCTTTCAGCGTTGTAAGGTGACTTAGTTACTACTTAATTAATTCTTAGTTGGTTGTTAATCCCAAGCTATTGATGATGAGTTATTTGGTTGTGTTGATTATCCACTTTCATTGTTTTTTATAGTCGATAGAATGTTTTTCCTAATTCAGCAATTATATATTTTTGATTTCTGTTCTTTAGGTTATCTTTAATCGTATAATCTAAATAATCACTATCAATCAAAGGCTGTAGGTGTCTTTTGAAGTTATCAGTATGATTCTTTAAACCTAAGAAAGAATTTCTTTTCTTGATTTTGGACTTGAGCAATAAGAGATTACCGATATTACTTGGTCGTTTACTTAGTCGTTATCATACACGTATTTTCCTTTACCCTTTTGATTAACAGTGGTTTTCTCATGGTCGCTAAACAAAGAATGTACTGGAATTTCTACAATGAAAGAAATGCGTTCTGGTTTATTTGTATCGAAGAATGAAAAGAATAGAGACGAGGTGGTTTGTTTTCTTAGAATAGAATTCTGTTCTATGAAACCAATCTACTTTTGGAATAAATGAAATAACAGATGCTATTAGATAGCAATCTGCGAAGCGACATATTCACTATACGTTTTCAGATTTGTGTAAAGCGACTTATCAATTTGAATTTCCTTCAAAATTGTTTTTGCTTCTTCAATTGCATCCCCGAATTTTTTATCCTTCGGTTCATTGATTACAAAATCAATTTTAATGTTTTTCAACGTAGACTTTTCCAATTGACGCAGCTGACCATTAAAAAGTATAGATTTATCAAGGATATTTTTTTCACTACTTAAATCAAAATTAATTGCCTTCGTATAATTTGTAATGACATTCTCCCAATAGAAATCTGATTTAAACTCAACATGTTTATTCGTGAGAATTCTGTTTTTATCTAACTTTAAAAACTCTTTAGCATTAGGGTTTATTTCTATAATTTTGGATTTTAATCTTCTAACAATTTTATCTTCTGTTAATATATGTGTTGTTCCATTAATTTCAGAATTGTAATTGCTTAAAATTAGATCAATATATCGTTCTCTAGTAATTTCAAAATCTGAATAATATATTGCTGTTCTGAAATCCTCGAATTGAAGCGCAGAAGCATCTTCAACAATAAAATTATCAGCAATTAAATCATTGTACCCAAATACATACTTTTCTAACTGATTGTTTAAGTTTTTAGACTTTTGTTCAAATGCCTTCAAATAATCCTTTATTAAGGATTCATTAAAATTATTATATAATCCTTTTAAACGGCTAATCTTTTTGGGATAATGGAATTCAACTAAGTTTTCATCAGGAAAAATCATTAGCACACCAACATTAAGCACCTCTCCTAGAAAGAGAGAATATCTGTATGTTAAAATGCTGTATGAAAACTTTTCACTCATTAATTTTAGTTTTTAAAAGGGTGACAAAGATAAGATAATTTTCTTTGAGCTTTTCTAAAGAATCTAGCCAGTCTATGCATTCATCTCTATTATATTCTTTCTAAATTAGAAAACTTTTAAATTGTTAAAAGCATACAATAGTTTGGTTTTGACATTCCAATTGTCTTATATTTGTTTTGCTCATTCTTCCACAATCGGAGTAAAGGAGTTTCGAAGCCCGATACATCAAGACATGTACCGGGCTTTGCTTTTTAATAGACTTCAACTAATTTCCTTTTAAATTTCTTATCTATTTGTTTCTTTCCACCGCGCTCATTCAAAGGGTAAGCAGTAAGCAAGTAATAATCCGCCGTATTTCTTAACGGCTCAAGTATAATTACATATTTTTGAGTTTTATTATAAATATAGGTTCGAATAACATCCTTTCCCTTAACTCTATCTTCATAACTAAAAACTTCAACAGTTTCCTTTGTACTTTCTTCAATATGGGATTTTATCCAATGTAATCGAATTGAACGCGCCATTTCAAAAGATCTACTTCCTAATTTGTTACCTTTCTCATCTTCATCACTTCTAGTTGTTAAATGATTAAAAAGAGTTTGCATAGGAGATTCACCTTCTATTTTGGTTGGTCTTATATGTTTTTCCCGAAAGAAAAATCTACTATTATCTGCAATATCCCTATTAAATATTCGCATTAAAGATTCTTTTCGTTGAAAAGGCGAGAACTGGTTTAGTTCCAATAATTCAGGATATTTTTTAATTACATTGAATGGCATATTACTTATTGTAAATCAATAAAAAACAAATTAAACTTATCTGCAGTTTTTGGAGTCGATTTGGTTATTGGAACTTTACTATGTTGTTCTATTTTTTCTATTAATTTATTTTTGGCAATTACTTTATTCAATCCTCTTAACTTATAATTTATAGCTCCCATAATTAAATCTGTGAGTTGCATGAATGAACTTTCATGAGATCTGATGAATTGACAATTCCGTATTGACGCATTATACTTAAGAATATCATTGAGTTTTTTCAACTTTTTATGGCTTCTTGTGTCTTTTATATCTAAATAGAGATTATACGTATATCCTTGATTAATTTTATGATGAATAAGTTGATAGTACATTCTAAAATATAAATCATCATAGGTAAACCCTTCTCTTGACTCATCAATCTTAGATTTATCCACAATAATTGATCTAAAATTTATATCAGTTGAAAAAAAGTAATCTATTAGTTCAGCATAAAACGGATAGGCTCCATGAGAAACATTACTCCATTTAATTTCGCCCTTGACTTTATGCCTGGCTCTAATACCTTTTATTGCTTCCTTATGTATATTTAATTGATTATATGCTACGCTGACATAGGCAATCATCATATAAGGCATTCCATCATTTTGAAGATGTGTACTTTCATCACAGTAGAAATTATATGTTTTACTCATCTTGGCTAATTATTAAATTTTTACTCTTCTTTAATTTCATTATTTTTTCTAGCTGGATTCAAGTTATAAATTCATTCATAATTCAAAATTCTTAAACAAGCCTTTCACAATACCTTTTATTTACAACCCTATCTCTCATCTTAGCTTTATCATTAAAATTTCTTGAAATATTTCTAATAACATCGCTGTAGTTATCTTGATTAGCATCTTGTTGATGATAAAATAACTTTATTGAAGCACAATTATCGTGTTCAAACATGGTATTAAGCATTGTTCTATCTGAAGTACCACAAGAATGTCCAAAAATAAAAACCTGGAAAGGAGCACTATTAATATATTCGAGAAGTTTTTTATAATTGTCGGTTTCTAAATAATTAATAGACTTTATATTTTCCAAATAAATATTATTATTCAATTTCTCAATTGACTTGTAATCATCATCTAATTCATCTCCGAATCCAAAAATTACTGGATTTCCGTCATTTTGTGTAATTGTTCCATGAATATGAATGGATTCAAATTCAGGTACTTTATACCTAAAGTGCCCTCTATACTCTAAAGCATATTGATACAATTTATCTGTCGAGGTATAATTAAAGTTTAAAAACAAGATGTTATCTGGAACTAAATCAAATAATTCATGAGCGTAGCTTTTGGACAGAAGATATTTTATTTCAGATTTTGGATTATTCTTTCCATGAACTTGAGTAATTAATCTTCGCTTACTTTCATCAACTTCATCCATTGTTATCAACGTATTCCCATCATCATCTTCAGTTAAACCTTCTAAATCTTTTTTAATTAATCGATATTCTATTTCAGCTTTAACATTAAAGGCATTCTCTGAAAAATCTCTCATTTCAAATGGGCGGAAAGTTTTATTACTTATTTGATCCTTTATTCTATCATAATCAGAACCCTTATCCTTATTATAAATTTCTTCTTGACCTTTAAGATATTCAATAAGCAAGTTCTTTATGCCTTCAAAATCTTTATTTAAAGTAAGAATTTGATATTCACTGTTTTCAGAACCAGTGCTTAACTCTTTCTTTAATAATGAGTAGTATTCGTTTTCAATATCAACCCAATTGATTTCTCCAGATTTTTTAGAAATTACCTCAAGAAATTGATTCTTAAAGATGAGTTTAGAAGAATACGATTTAAGCTCAGCCAATAAGTCTTTAAAGCCTTTTGACCGCATATTATCCACTGGTAGGTCCTTTATCTGAATAAAATCATCTTCAAAATCAACTACCCTCTTTGAATCGTTGCATTTATTGATACAAGTCTGCCAATAATCATCTATAAAATTTCTATAGCTAGTTTTTAAGCCATGAGCTAAGTCAAATCCATTTCCAATCAGTATTATTCTATTCATCCCTCCAAATATTCATCATTCATCACTCATAATTATTTTTCCACCCCTCCAAAAATTCATAATTCATAATTCATCACTCATAATTAGGAAGCCTCTACAATCCTAATCTCCTCCTCACTCAACCCATACAACGCATAAACCATCTCATCAATTTCCTTCTCCGTTTTTCCAATTTCCATTTGAAGTTCCTGCGCTTTTTTCTTGTTCTCTTCGAAAAGTTCCATCCATTCAAACTCATCTTTCTTGGTCAATTCAGGAATAACAGCCAAATCTTCTGCCGCTCGGGTTTTATTCGTGGATTTTATCGCTTTGTTGAGCTCCTTGATGAAATCTCCGAATTCGAGTTCGTGCCAGTTTTGGAGTTTTCCATTTACTTTTTCTATATAATATGTAAGACTGAAATAGTTAACAAAAGATTCTTCTGCTTTATGAATGCTGTCATTTAAATAGATCAATTTATCAGCTAAGCTACTTAGTTTTGAATCAAAGCTGTTTATGTTTCCAGAAATAGGAATATTCATAATCTTATCTCTCCTGAAATCATAGTACCCACCTTGCAGAGTTGTACAAACATTTTTTAAATAGAAATAAATTAATTTTGAGTTCAATAAAGCGAGTAAGGCTTTCGAATCAGTTGAAATGAAAAAGTTATTATCTAACAAGAATACCTCCCCTTTTTCATCAAAATAGAAATTTCCTCTATTATTTATTCTAGGATAAATGATTTTTGGCTGTTGCATTTCGTCATAATATGCACATGCTCGCAAGTTCCAATAATTTTCTCCCTGATCATATCTCTTAATTAATGCTTCTTTGTGAATGTCTAATTCTTGTTGAATATCAGGGTACTCATTTGGTATGTCATCACTATGACCTGTGAAAAGTAAATATTTATTCTGGAAATTGAAATAATTTCTTTTTACTTCTTTACCTGTTGCTAAAACTTTAATTCTTTCAGAGTTTTTTGCGTTTTTGGTGATTAATTCCTCTCTTTTTTCACCATCAATGATGAAAGCTTCATTCCTACCAGTGGTTATACCTCTATATATTTTTTTATCAACATAATCATCTAATCGCACTGAGTATTCCTCTAATTTAGTTAATAGTTGAAAAGATTTCAAATCAATAAAATTCCACATATCATCTTTTAAAGATTCAAAGGGAACCTCATGTTTTTTTACATCCAAAGCATTGATAGGATCAGAAGTATCGTCTCTTTTATTAATCTCTGAGTAAATAAAAGTTTCAGATTTACTTTCTGGGTTCTTATTTAAGACATAAATGATAGGATATGTTGTTGCATCAGGAAATACTGGATAATCATCAAAGTCGAAAAGTAGTTCTAAACTTGCGTTATCTTTTATTACTTTTCTAATGTCCTTTCCGTAGCTGGCTTTTAGAAACTTATTTGGTAAAATAAATGAAAACAGACCATTCTTATTCATTAAATGAATTCCTTTTTCAATGAAATAAGTGTAAAGGTCAGCCACACTATTGTAACATTCATAGTGTTTTTCTAAGTATGGTTTTATCTCTTTAAACAATTCCTGCCTCACATAAGGAGGATTCCCAATCACCACATCAAAACCACCTTTCTCAAAGACATCAGGAAATTCATTTTCCCATTTGAACGCTTTATTTCCAGCGACTTTTTTATCGTCTATTAAACTGTTTCCGCATTTTACATTACTGCTTAAGTCGTTCAGTTTTCTTCGGGGTTGTGCAGTTCTTAACCACAGCGAAAGTTTGGCAATTTCAACACTTTCTTCGTTGAGATCTACACCATAAATGTTGTTTTCTAGAATCGTATTTTCAATATCTGGGAACTGTAAACCACCACCCAACACACGCGCTTTCAACTCATCGATGTAACTGTGTTCTTTAATCAAGAAATCAAGTGCTTGGTTGAGGAATGCACCAGAACCACAGGCAGGATCACAAATCGTTAATTCCAATAACCAATCTCTGTATTCATCCAGAATATCTACCAAATTTTTAAGCGTGTCCTTATTTCTCTTCTTTCTGCTTTTGAAATATTGTTCTTCCTCAAAACCCAATTCTACTTTTTTCTCTAAACAGAGTTTTCCTACGGTATTTTCAACAATGTATTTTGTAATGTATTTCGGCGTATAAAAAACACCATCTTTCTTACGTTTACTGGTTTGTTTGTCAAAATCTCCACCTTCAATTTCTGCACTTACACTTTCAATCTCATTCAAAGAGTTTTCGAAAATGTGTCCTAGAATATTCACATCTACCTGACTTTCGAAGTCATAATTGGATAATGTTTTGGTGTATTTATAGAGTAAATTACTGTCAATTTCTAAGGCATCTAAAATTGCATCCGGCTTAAATAATCCACCGTTATATGCATAAATTTCAGCACGGTTTTGCGTTCCTTTTCTTCCTGTATCTAAGAAATTGAAATACTGTTTAAATAAATCATACAAAGGACGTTCATCCCCAAAATCCCAATCATTTTTCCACTTGTCAAGAATCTGTAAAGTAGAATTAGCAGGCAATAACATTCTGTCTTCGGCAAAAAACACAAACAGAAAACGGTCAATTAGTTTTTGCGACTTTTGGAACAGCGTCAATTTCACATTCTTCTCTAATCGCGCAATTTCAACTTGTTCGTCAACATCAATATTGGTACTTAATTTCTCTTTAACCGTTTTGGAATTATTTCGAACTAAATCTCTGTACAATTCACGTTTAAAAACCGAATAATCTTTATAAAATGCTTTGGTAATTTCTTCTTCTTCAGCAATGGAAGCCTCCTTGATACGGAGTGGAACATCGGTGAGTACTTTCTCGACGTGCAAACACAAATACAATAAATTAAAGCGATCACGAGAAAGGGTAAACAAATCAAATTCCTCAAATTCTGTAGCGTCATTGATATAAAAACGCAGCTTTTCAAAATTGGAAGTAATCACATACACACAACCTTTATGATTGGCTTTGTAATCAAAAGCTTGTTGACGAATACTTTCCAAATCCTTGGTGTTCATTCCCTTTAATTCAATCACACCCACTGCAAGTCCATCTTTCAGAATTGCGCCATCTGCTTTTCGGGCATTTTTCTGATTCTTAAACTCTGTCGTTAAATTCGGGTTTGGATTGGGAAATAGGGTATAGCCCAAAATATTCACAAACAACTCATTTAAGAAAGTCGCTTGAAATTGTTCTTCTTTTGCACTCTTGATATTTTCTTGTATCGTGGTGTTCCAGAAGTAAGTTTTGTATTTTTTATAAGCTTTCTCAACTGCCGCTTCATCCAGCATTGAGAGTTTTGATTTAAGTACCGAAGATTGAAATAGTGCCATATTGTATATTCTGTAAATGCAAATTGTTTGGACTAGGTTGCTATAACCACATCCGATTATAGAACAAGTTGAAAAAGGTACAGATTATATCTTAAATACAGATTGGATTCTTGGAGATTTTTAGATTTAAGGTTGATTTGAAATGTTTTGAAGAGATTTAAATCATTTTAATTTCATCTTGAGAATTTTATAAATGGGTTTCTATGCTAGATCACAAATAACAACTAGATTTTAGAAGTAGATTTTTTCTGTATTTAAAAAACCTAAAGTTTCGAATAAGGTTTTCCAATTATCTATATAAACTCAACATCCAAAGGTCTTTCCGAATAGAGCATAGCGCCGAGAAATCTCTTTTGAAGTGACTTTATAGTTCTTTCGAGACTAAATAAGTCGTATAAATCAAGTAGAAACTCAATAAAATAAATGCTTCCCATCTGTCGAGTTTTTTCTTTTTACCCGTAAACATGGCGATGATAAGAAAAACTGTTCCTCCAATTAAAATGGCAAATTCTTGATTGAAAATCTGATTGTATTCTATAGGTTTAATTAAAGAACTTATTCCCAAAATTAGAAGGACATTGAATATATTAGATCCAATCACGTTACCAATGGCTATGTCACTGTTCTTTTTGAAAGCCGCAACCAGAGAAGTTATTAATTCAGGAAGTGACGTTCCAGCCGCAATTATGGTTAGCCCAATTATTTTTTGACTAATCCCCAATTCTGTTGCTATTCCTATACTATTGTCAACCACTAATTTACCGCCAATAATTAATCCGCTAAACCCCAATATAATTAAACTCCAAATCTTAATATTCGATTTTTGGACATAAGGAATTGCCTCAATTACTTCCGTTTTCATTTGTTTAAAAATGTAGTACAGAAAACATAAAAACGAGAGCAATAAAATAATACCGTCAAGTCTCGATATTTCAGAGTTTGGATAAATGAAAAAGTCGTTTGCTAGACAGAATAAAAGAATTGTGATGATCAGCGATATTGGAATTTCCCTCCAAGCTGTTGACGATTGCACTGTAATTGGGTAAACTAATCCAGCTATTCCCAAAATTAGAAATAAGTTAAAGTTATTGCTCCCAATAATATTTGCCAAAACTATATCTGAAAGTCCATCAACTGAAGCTACAGAGTTAACGACTAATTCAGGCGCTGAAGTTCCAAAAGCGACAACAGTTAAACCAATCACCAAATCGGGAATGTTGTACTTTTTCGCCAAACCGGACGCTCCATTCACAAGCCAATTGGCTCCGAAAATTAAGCTGGCAAATCCTACTATAATTAAAATGGAAGACAGAATCATATTTTATTCACAATGATTGATTACTAAAAATTTAGGCTTACCGATAAATTTATCTTTACAGCTCATTAACTGTTTTCTTCTTTTTAAAAATTAATTTGACAATAACGGGCAAGGTTACGAGCAAAACTATTCCTAAAATAACATATTCCAAATTACTTTTTACCCAAGGATTGTCTCCCAGAATATATCCTAATGAAGTAAGAACACCTACCCAAATAACTGCGCCTACTACATTGAAAAAAACGAATTTTTTATAATCCATTTTAACTGTACCGGCTACAATAGGCGCAAAGGTTCTTACAATTGGCAGAAACCGTGCAATAGTAATAGCAAATCCACCTTTAGAAGCGTAGAATTCATTGCCAGCATCCATGTGTTTTCGTTTTAAAAACCAAGTGTCCTCTTTTCGATTAAATACATGTGAGAATTTGTTCCCTGTCCAATAACCCAAAAAGTAACCAGAAATAGTTGACCCCATAAATAAGAGCATCCAAAACAATAGATTTACAATTTCAGAACTAAATGGATAAGCTTCATCGGCAGTGGCAATAACCATCCCTGAAACAAATAACAATGGATCGCCTGGCAGAAAGAAGCCAAAAAATACACCTGTTTCAATAAATAAAATTAAAAGGACTAAATATAATCCACCGTTCTGCATTATCCAATCAGGATCCAAAAGGTGTTGAAACGATTCTAAAATTGCATCCATTTAAGTTTTCATTTTTATTAGTGCTACGTTGATTTTTAATTTCTGATATTAATGGGAAAGGTAGATGAATTTTTCAGCTTAATACTATGGTATGATTATAATTTGTGATATGTTGGATACCCGAACTCATTTATATTTTGAAGTCAATTTTGTAAGGTGAAATATTTTGAAATTTTCACGGGAGGATGAGTTATTAAAGGAAAACTTGTGTTTTATAATTAATGAAACGATGCTACCATTAGTCAATATTTGTCAAGTTGGCCAATTATTAATGGTCAAAAAATGAATAGCCATACTTAATAATACATTTAGTGTTTTTTCTTATTTTTGAGAAATAAGAACTCGCTTTTTGGAACTAAACTCACAGATTAAAATAGGGCAGTGGTTGGCCAATCGTTGTTATGATTGAGAGTTGTGAAAACTATTGGGAATCACAAGGATGCGCGCCATACTGTCTCCCGAAATTCATTTCAATTGAAGTTGCTAAATTACAGACATAAGGAAAATTTTAAACACAAATTATATACAATTATTTATGACAAATTTAAAAACGAAAACACCATTTTGGTACTGGATATTGGCCGTATTTTTTCTTTTATGGAACATTATGGGAGCGATTTCTTTCTATGTACACACTTTTATTTCAGAAGAATCATTTGCAGGATTGTCAGAGGCAGAAAGAGAACTCTATGGTGATTATCCTTTTTGGATTACCCTAGTTTTTGCAGTTGCTGTATTTTTCGGATTGCTCGGTTCAGTCGGATTGATTTTAAAAAGGAAATGGGCAAAGCTTGCTTTTATTATTTCCATTTGTGCTATTGTTCCACAAATGATTCATAATGTATTTTTTACAAATACCATAGCTGTTTATGGAATTGAACAAGCGATTACAATGCCGATAATGCTCGTGGCTATAGGTTTCATTCTAATAATCTTTTCGAACTATTCAATAAAAAAGAACTGGTTAAAATAATTTGTATTAATAAAACTAAACACCAAAAAATGAAAAACGTATTTAATCAGAATGATACAGCAGAATTCGTTAGTCGAATCGAAAAACTCACTGCAACATCAAAACCCAATTGGGGAAAAATGAGTGTTGAGCAAATGTTGGCGCATTGCAATGTAACTTATGAAAAGGTTTATGATTCCATTCATCCTCAACCAAAAGGCTTCAAAAAGATGCTGCTTAAACTCTTCGTGAAAAAAATGGTTGTCAATGAAAAACCTTATAGACACAATGGACAAACTGCACCTGAATTTATTATTAAAGACAGTAGAAAATTTGATGCTGAAAAGGAGCGTTTAGTGAGTTACATTAAAAAGACACAAGTACTGGGAGAAAATTATTTGGATGGAAAAGAATCTCATTCATTTGGAAAGTTGACAAAGCAAGAATGGAACAATATGTTTAGCAAACACCTTGACCATCATTTGATGCAGTTTGGCGTTTAGTGAAGATGAAACAAAAGTGAAATGGGGATTTAATTGAGAAATGGATTAACCAATGAATTTAATGTTGGTTTTCATGAACTTTGAAGAGATGATTGGAGACAATATTCAAGTAGGATTGGATAAATTAAAAACAATAATAGAAAGTAATTAAATTATGAAATTAGGAGCGTTTTCAATTAGTTTAGCCGTAAAAGATATACATAAGTCAAAAGAATTCTATGAAAAATTAGGCTTTAAATATAAAGGAGGGAATATCGATCAAAATTGGGTTGTGCTTAAAAATGATAACGCTGTGATTGGTCTTTTTCAAGGTATGTTTGAAGAGAACATAATTACATTTAATCCAGGCTGGGATGGTGATGCAGAAAATGTTGAAAACTTTGACGATGTGCGAGTGATTCAAGAACATTTGAAGAACCTAGGAATTAATCTGTCAAGAGCAGCAGATGAAAAAACAACAGGTCCAGAACATATCACCTTAACGGATCCTGATGGTAATAATATTTTAATTGATCAACACAGGTAAAATGGCGAAAAATAAAACGCAAGAAACTGAGCAAAGTGTAGAAGCTTTTATAGGGTCATTTGCAAATACAGAACAAAAGAAAAAGGACAGTTTTGAACTCATAAAATTGATGAAAGAAATGACAGGTTGCGAACCAAAAATGTGGGGACCAACAATCATTGGTTTTGGTTCTTACCATTACAAATATGCAAGTGGACATGAAGGAGACGCGCCATTACTTGGTTTTTCTCCGCGTAAATCTGAGATTTCCTTGTATGTATATTCTGGAGAAGAGAACGATGAACACTTGTTAGAAAATCTCGGAAAATTCAGAAAAGGAAAGTCCTGTATTTACATCAAAAAAATGGAGGATATTGATCAAGAAGAACTCAATAAAGTAATGAAAAAAACACTGATATTTTTAGACAAAACTTATGGCGCAAATTAAACTTTAAATAAAATGGGCGTTTATTTTTGTTGCATCAACTTTACTTTGGATGACCATAGAAAAGCTGGTGGGTTTGCACAGTGCACAAATAGATAAGCAGATGTACTTATCCAGTTTGATTATCATTCTCACAAGAATTGTCTATATCTAGCTTTGAAAAATAAAAAAAGAGAACTCAATGGTCAAATAACATTTATACAAGGTTTTTTATTGAGTATAATTGTAACCGTCTTTGTTCCGTTGAATCAATTGATTATTTAAACAATAATATCTCCGGTATTCTTTCCCAATATTATTTCACATTCACTTGAGAAAGGATACTATAACACCTTCAAAAATGCAGAAGCATATTTCAATCTTCAAAATTATATTGCTCAAAATAGGATGGGTAGTATTTTTTTTAATAGCAAAGCAATGCTGTCCGGTTAAAATAGTTCGTACAGAATATATTTAATTCAGGATTTTTGATCCAAAACAGGATAGGGAATAGAAATGAGCCATAAATATTTATCAAATCCAATCGATATTAAACTAAATACCTATCAAAAAAACGATTTATAGTCAAAATATCAGATCTTTAATCGCGCCATCGGACTCACAGATTGATCTGCAAAATTTCCATTCAAATAATGAAAACGTCCAGTAATTGCTATCATCGCAGCATTATCTGTACAATATTCAAATTTCGGAATGTAGGTTTTCCATTTTAATTTTTCGCCTTCTTCGGTAAGTCGTTTTCTGATTCCAGAATTGGCAGAAACTCCTCCAGCAATCGCTACTTCATTGATGTCGAAATGTTTTGTCGCTTTGATTAGTTTATCAAAAAGAATATCAATAATCGTTTTTTGAAGGCTCGCGCAAATGTCATTTAAGTTGTGCTGAACGAAATCTTTATCCTTCTTTGTTTCTCTTTGCAAAAATTGAAGCACATTAGACTTTAAACCACTAAAACTGTAATTAAAGTCAGGCATTTCTGGTTTTGTAAACTTGAAAGCATCAGGATTTCCCAGATTTGCATATTTATCAATTAACGGTCCTCCAGGATAAGGCAATCCCAATAATTTCGCAGTTTTATCAAAAGCTTCTCCAGCGGCATCATCTTTTGTTGTTCCCACAACTTCCATTTCAAGAAAATCTCTAACCAAAACAATTTGAGTATGTCCACCAGAAACAGTCAAGCAAATAAATGGAAAAGATGGTTTTTCTTTAATCTCCTCATTTTCAATTTCATCAATAAAGTGTGCCAAAACATGTCCATGCATGTGATTCACCTCAATTATTGGAATATTGAGTCCCAAAGCAAAAGATTTTGCAAATGATGTTCCAACGATTAAACTACCCAATAATCCTGGTCCGCGCGTAAAAGCGATGGCATCAATGTCTTCTTTGTTAATTTTAGCATTTTTTATTGCTGCGTCAACCACAGGAAGAATATTTTGTTGGTGAGCACGAGAGGCAAGCTCAGGAACTACACCACCATAGGCTTCATGCACTTTTTGACCCGCAATCTCATTGCTTAAAATGGTCTCATTTTTGATGATAGCAGCGGAGGTATCATCACATGATGACTCAATACCTAGAATGATAATATCTTTTTTTGACAACTTTGAATATCTTTGTTAATACGAATGACAAAATTACTGAAAATACTAGGGAATTTGACCCTTATACTGATTGAGATTTCACTAATCTTACTCATATCATTTGCATTCTTGATCAGAACCTCCTATTTTCAAACTTACTTGGCCAATCACGGAGCAAATTATCTATCAGAATTGCTGGATACCAAGGTTTCTATCGGTAAAGTCGATATCACATTTCTTGATCGCGTTTATTTTGATCATTTCTATGTCGAAGATCAGCACAACGATACTTTAATATACATTGATGAGTTTTTTGTCAATTTCAATCTCGCTGGAGCTATGTCCCTCAACTTTCATATTGATGAAGTAGGAGTGAAGGACGCCCGGTTCGCTTTAAAGACATACAAAGGAGAAGAAAATCTGAATTTACAATTTGTGCTTGATGCGTTTTCTTCAGATACTACATCCTCAGAATCACCAGACTTTAATATTAATATCTACGAAGCAAACATTGTAAATGCTCATTTTACTTTAGAAGATGAGAATTCTGAATTGGTTCCTTTTGGAGTGGATTACAATAATTTGAGTGGGAAACACATCAATATTAATGCTGAAAATATTTTAATTACCCCAGGTAGTTATGAAGCGCAGATAAACAACTTGGCTTTAATAGAACGCAGCGGTTTTGAATTGAAAAAATTATCAGCCAAAGCAAAATTCAACAACAACGGATTAGATTTAAGAGAAACATCCATCAAAACTGAATTTACGGATCTGGCTGTTGATAGCTTTTTATTGAAGACAAATAACCTTTCAGAATTTTCTGATTTCGTTGAAAAAGTGCAGATGGAGAGCTTTTTTGATACTTCTTATGTTTCCTTAAGAGATGTTTCTTATTTCGCTCCACAATTGAAAGGAATGAATAATGTTGTTTTGCTCACGGGTTCATCAAGAAAATCTGTTCAGGACTTGCAATTAGAAGGAATCTATATCAAATATGGAAAAGCCACAAGCATAAAAGGAGATTTCTCGCTTCCCGATTTTAATAGAATTTCGAAAGCCAATATTGATCAAGAATTAGATTTTCTTTCAATAAATATTGATGATGTTGAGCAATTTAGATTGCCTGAAAGTGCTTCAGCAAATTATTTGAAATGGCCGGAAGCTTTAAAAGCACTCACCACAATAAACGCAAGTAATTTAAAAGTTAAGGGTTCAATTACAGATATGAACATCAGTTTAGATGAACTTTCAACAAATATAGGGTCATTTGCTTTCAAAGATGATTTCCGGGTTTTATCAGATACGAATTTTAATGAAATTACAATCATTCCAAAAAATAGCGCAAAGGATCAAATCCAAATTACTGGGGTTGATTTAGGGAAAATTTTAAAAAGTGATAATTATGGTGAAATAAATGGACACATCGGAATGAGCTCTGCCACAATTAAAAACGGAAATTTTACTGCTACCGGTTTGTCTGGGGTTTTAGAAGAATCTTCATTGTTTGGTTACGCTTATGATTACATCATTTTAGACCGAGTATCTTATAAGATTAATAATCAAGGAGCTATTTCTCAGAATGAATTTAAAGGCAATCTCTATGTGAGAGATGACAACTTTGATATGACTTTTAAAGGTTATGCAAGTCTAGGAAATATCTTAAATATAAAAGCTGAAATTGCTTTAGAATGTGCTCATCTTGATCAATTGAATCCTGCTTTAGCAGATAGAGGAGAGCTAAATACTACAATTCACTTAGATTTGGTTGGGAGAAATTTTGATGATTTTAAAGGTAATTTAGTGATTGATTCTATTTATTATCAAGAAGGCGAAAATTCATTTCATACGACCAACTTCCTTGGTTTTATGGAAAGAAATAAAACCAAAGACAGTATTTCAATTAAATCTCAAATAGTAGATGCAAATCTTAATGGAGTAATTGATTATTCAAACGTTGCCCAAAACATCAGTTATCAATTGGCGCAAATCATTCCTGCTATCAATCCAAATTCGGATATGGATGTGAATGATGAGTTAACACACTTTGAATATGATATAAAATTTAAAGAAATCAACGACCTTTTATCCGTTTTCGTTCCATCATTGCAAATCGCAGATCAAGCCAGAATTGATGGTTATTATAATGGAAAAAAGAACAATCTGGGATTAAATATTAACGCTGATTATGTTTCTTATGATTCAATTCGAATAAACAACATCAGCGCTTTACAAGAAGTTTCTAATCGAGAACTTTTGGCTTTAATTGATGTCAGTACCGTTACCATTCGAGATTCATTGGCATTTAAAAACATTCACTTTACTGGATTAGCAGCAAACGGAACCATAGATTCTCAATTGCTATTTGAAGATCCAACAAGTTCTAGATCAAACGTTGAATGGTTTACAGAATTGCGTGATGATGGTAGTTTTGATATCAAAATTTTACCTTCCTATTTAAATCTAAATGAACACCAATGGAATTTACGTAAAACAGCAGAAATTAATTATTCAGACAGCTGTTTTAATATTCTTGGTTTAAAATTAGAACACGAAGATCAATATATATCAGCCAATGGACAACTTTCTAATTCAACATTTGACCGTTTGTATTTAGATGTAATGGATTTGAATCTTGATGAATTAGGGAACATATTAGGACCCGATGTGAAACTTTCTGGAATTGCTAATATTGCTGGATATATAACGACACCGATAACTAATCTTCAATTTTTTGGAGAAGCAATTATTGAAGAACTATTCATCAATAAAACGGAAGTTGGGAATGTTAGTTTTGGAGCTGATTATCAATCTGAAAAAGCAAGGATCAAAATGTTTGGAGATATCTTCTATCGCAACGAACAAACATTTGCATTTGACGGAAACTATCTGCTCGAAGAAGATGAAGACCTTGGTCGATTAGATTTCAATTTGAATTTTAAATCAACAGACATTTCTGTAGTTAATGAATTCCTAGATCCTGATGTTGTAAGCGATTTACAAGGGAAATTAGAGGGGAAACTAAGGCTGACAGGAACTTTTGCTGAACCAGAAGTAAAAGGTAAAATAGGTTTCCGTGAGGGAATGGTAAATATCGCATTACTAGGTTCTGATATGTTCTTTAGTGGAGAAATTGAGTCGGAAAAAGACGGTTTCTACATTAACCAGATGCCAGTCAAAGATGTTGAAGGCAATACAGGGTTCATTACAGGAACTTTATTCCATAATAATTTCTCCGATTTCATTTTTGAGATTATTGTCAATTTAGAAGAACATCCTACGAAACGTATGCCAACCGATCGATCTAGAGCCCTTCCTGTAGAACGTTTTAAGGTGATGAATACGAGATACGACATCAATAGCCTTTATTATGGAGATGCTTATGTAACGGGAATAGCTAATATTTCAGGAACGACAGACAATCTTTCAATTATAGTAAATGCGAAAACCAGAAAAGGAACGCGAATTGTTCTTCCTATGTACGGTCCAACTACAATCGAAGAAGATGGATTTATTTCATTTAAAAATGCTGGAGAATTAGAGGAAATAGAAAAGAAAGTCGATTTATCAGGCGTAGACTTGCAATTGAATTTTGATGTAACAGAAGATGCTGAAGTCAAACTGATTTTTGATGAGAAAATTGGAGATGAGATTTCAGCAAGAGGGAATGGAAACCTTAGTTTATCTGTGAATCAATTTAATGAATTGGCAATGGATGGTACTTTTAATGTTACCAGTGGAGTTTATAATTTTGCAATGGGACCTTATAAACAAAACTTTAACATTCAGGCTGGAAGTACTGTTCAGTGGGCTGGAGATCCATTAGAAGCTTTATTAGATATTGATGCATTTTATAAAACAACGGCAAACTTATCTGTTGTAATGCCAAATGTTGTTGAAAGTCAAAATTCTAATAATGAAGAAATATATTCTTATTTGACCATTAAAGGAGATATGATGAGTCCACAAATTACCTTTGATCTTGACGCTCCTAAAGCTTCTGAATCTGGAAGGGCCGTAATTGCAAGAATTCGAAGTGACCAAGATGAGTTAAATAAACAATTCTTTTCCATCTTAATTTCTAAATCTTTTATGCCTTTGCAAGGTGGGGCAAATGGAGGAAATGGTGGAGCATTCTTAGATTTAGCTTCTACACAGATCAACGCATTATTGAATAAAATTTCTGAAGGATATCAAATGAATGTTAACTTAGAAAGTGATGATTATTCTGGTCAGTTTTCTGGTGAATTTGGAGTTTCTAAAGGATTTCTAGACGATAGACTGCTAATTTCAGGTTCTTTTGGTGTAGGTACTCAAAAGACTGCAGATGCTAGTAGTGCTAGTAATTCGAGTCAAAACACATTAATTGGAGACGTGAAAGTTGAATATTTACTAAATGAACAAGGAACATTTAGAATGAATGTTTTCAATGAGTCAAATAATTATACTGTCCTACAAAATGAAGGGAGGGGACAATTTACTCAAGGAGTAGGGGTCAGTTATAAAGAAGAATTTCATACTTTAGACGACTTTAAACTCTTTCAGTTTTTTGCTAATATATTTAGGAAAAGAGAGAATTGGGTAGATTTACAAGAGAGTAAAGACAAAAGAATTCCTATACCAAAGGATTACAAAGACGATAACGCAATAAAAAACGAAGAATGAAGAAAGTATTAATTGCAAATAGAGGAGAGATTGCCAGAAGGGTTATACGCACTTTAAAGAAAATGAACATTAAATCTGTCGCTGTTTATTCAGAAGCAGACAAAAATGCGCCATTTGTTCACGAAGCAGATGAAGCAGTTCATATCGGACCAGCGCCATCTGCGGAAAGTTATCTCGTTCAAGATAAAATTATTCAAGTTGCTAAAGATTTAAACGTAGATGCAATTCATCCTGGCTATGGATTTTTATCTGAAAATGCAGATTTTGCTAAGCGTTTGAAAAAAGAAGGAATCATTTTAATTGGACCTTCAGCGGAAGCAATGCAATTGATGGGTGATAAATTAAGCGCTAAACAAGCTGTAAAAGCTTACGACGTTCCTCTAGTTCCTGGAATTGATAAAGCAGTTGTTGATTTTAACGAAGCCAGAGAAATTGCCATTCAAATTGGATTTCCTGTTCTAATTAAAGCTTCTGCCGGTGGTGGAGGTAAAGGAATGAGATTAGTTGAGAAAGCGGAGGATATGGAAGAACAAATGGGTCTTGCACAATCAGAAGCGCGTTCATCTTTTGGAAATGATGCCGTTTTCGTTGAGAAATTTGTTACTAAACCACGTCACATTGAAATTCAAATATTTGCAGATAACCACGGAAATGTAATTCACTTGCATGAACGTGAGTGCAGTATTCAACGTAGACATCAAAAAGTAATAGAAGAAGCTCCTAGTGCTGTTTTAACGCCAGAATTAAGAAAAGAAATGGGGGAAGCAGCTTGTGCAGTTGCTAAAGCTTGTAATTATTCTGGTGCAGGAACTGTTGAATTCTTATTGGATGGAGATTTGAAATTCTATTTCTTGGAAATGAATACACGTTTACAAGTAGAACATCCGGTGACAGAAGAAATCACAGGTTTAGATTTAGTTGAATTGCAAATTCGTGTTGCAGACAATGAAGTATTACCAATCAAACAAGAGGACGTTCAAATGAATGGTCACGCAATGGAAGTGCGTGTATATGCAGAAGATGCATTGAGTAATTTCATGCCAGACATCGGAACGTTAAATCGCTATAAAAAACCAGTTGCTGATTACATTAGAATTGATGATGCTTTTGAAGAAGGAATGGAAATTCCAATTTATTACGATCCAATGATTGCTAAATTAGTGACTTGGGGAGAAACAAGAGAAGAATCAATTGATAGAATGATTGAAGCAATTGATGGTTACGAAATTTCAGGATTAAGAACAACCCTTGACTTCGGGAAATACGTAATGAAACATCCAGCATTTAGAAGTGGAGACTTCGATACGAATTTCGTGAAGCATTATTTCTCCGACCCTCTAATAATGCATACGGCACAAGAAGAAGAGAAAAGAGCCTTAGAAGCATCTCTAGATACAATTTGGAAAGATGTAATCGCTACGAAAAACAAAGAAGTTATTTCTGAAAAGATGTAAACGAAAATGTTATTAAATTGTAGATGCGTATTGTATTGTATCGTATTGTAGAGGCGCACGGCCGTGCGCCTCTACAATACAATACAATACAATACAATAAATACGGATTAATCTTCGGTGATTGAGCATTCTATGATAGAACCTAATTTTTTCTTTCAATTGTTGCCATCGACAAACTAATCCACGGGAAAAACACTCGTAAAAGCGCAGACAACAAAAAAATCCCGCAACTTTCGCTACGGGATTCAATATATAAAACTTGTTTTCCTAATTCACAATATCATCATAATTGGCTTCCCATCTTTTATCTTCTTCAAAATAAGGTGCTCCAATATCCATCATTTCTTTAGCTTTATCAGGTTGTCTTAAATCTTTAAGTGCCTTAGCTGATTGATATAATCCAAGCATAAGTAATTTTTGATCTGCTTCAGACCAATCTCCAATTTTTTGATCTTTAACCAATGTGTTTGCTTCTTCCCATTTAATTCGTGCAGTAGATTGATCATTATTTCGACTTCTCAAAGCACCTTCTAAATATAAAGCAGGAACATAATCTCTCCCGAATTTATATAAACGCATTGTCCAACCAAAAGCACGGCGGTATTCTTCGTTGTCCGTTTCGTTTTGGATGATTTCTAAAAGAGATAGCTTTAATTCATTTATAAACTCGCTATATTTCTCTTGAACCTCACCTGTTTTGTCGTAACGCAACATTTTCCCAATAGCAGTAAAAGCATCTTTGTATGCTCCTTTATATTCGTCACCTCTTTCTGCTTGGAACGATATTTTATATAATCCGTAAGCTAAGAAGTAATAGGGTACAGGCTCTTTATCTGAAGAACTCTTATTGGTATATCTTTCTGAATGTTTGATCAACTTTTCCCAATCTGCATCAGCTTTAATGATAAGCAAATCCTCAAAAGTTTCCTGTGAAAAAACACTTAGAGAAATAAATAATACTGTTAACGCTGTAATTATATTTTTCATTTTCATTTTATATTTTAGTTATCTAAATTCAAGAACTGTGCCTAAATTTTAAATATATTTTATTTATCACATCAATAATTAAGTCATAATAATACATAATATTATAGACATTGCGAATTAGATTCACATCAAAATTATGTTTTTTTGTCCTCCATCAAATACTGCCATCGTTTTAGGTTCGGAGAATGTTCAACAATAACTTTAATGACTGCCAAAATCGGGACGGTTAGAATCATTCCTACTAAGCCAGAAATCGCTCCAAAAATCACCAAACTTAGGATAATAATAAGTGGATTTATATTGACGTTACTTCCCATTATTTTAGGAGTAATCACATTTCCTTCAAGGAATTGTACGAAAGCAAATACGGCTACAACTCCGAATATGTACCATGCTGTATCTTTTGTAAGCATCGCAATGATAATTGGAATAGTAGCACTTATTATTACACCAATATATGGAAGTGGCGTTAATAGTGCAGTTAAAATACCTAAGAATAAAGCATATTTAATTCCCAGTAGGAGCAGACCAACGTAAGTTAATGTTCCTACAACAAGCATAACGATCAACATTCCTTTGATGTATTGGTACAAACTGTGTTTCACATCATCAATTACTTCGTCGCTGTCTTTGTTACCGCTGCTTTTTCTTTGCGATTCTTTAATAAACCTGTAAACGTTATTTCTATACAATAGCATGAAGAAAATGTATACAGGACAAGTTATTAGGAACATCAACATGTTGGATAAACCTTTGTAGCCTCCTTCTAACATTGAAATCAATCCACCTTTTATAGCAGATAAATACTCTTGTAAAGATTCCGTTTTAATGGAAATCATGTCTCCTAGTTTTGAAGCTGTGAAGTCATCTGGATTGATGTGTAGAAAATTTTCATTTTCATTCATCATTTTTGGTAGCTCAACAACAATAGATTGACTTTGAAAAACAAGAACACTAACTATTCCTGAAGTAAAAATCAAAAGAATTAATACTGTTAAAGTAACAGATACTGATTTATTGATTCCAATTCTATCAAAGAATTTTACAATTGGTAATAGAATCAATGATACAATAGCTGAAAAAATAATCGGCATCAATACATTCGTAAAGAAGTAAAGGGCAAGTACTATAAATGCTACGATAAATAAGACCTTTGCTGTTTTATCATATTTGAAGCTTTTTGTCATATATGTTATTTAGTATGTAATGTTAGAAATGTTTATTTAGCGCTTTCAATTAATAAGTCTAGTATTTTAATTGCTGAAGTTGAGATTTTAGTTCCCGGACCAAATATTCCAAAAACACCAGCGTCATACAGATAATCATAATCTTGTTGTGGAATAACTCCTCCTGCAACTACCATTATATCACCTCTTCCTAATCGATCCAACTCTGCAATGATTTGTGGAACAAGTGTTTTGTGTCCAGCAGCTAAAGAGGAAACCCCAACAACATGCACATCATTTTCAACGGCTTGTTTGGCAGCTTCTTTTGGTGTTTGAAATAATGGACCAATATCCACATCAAATCCAATATCAGCGAATGATGTAGAAATTACTTTAGCGCCTCTGTCGTGACCATCTTGACCCATTTTGGCAACCATAATTCTAGGTCTACGTCCTTCTAATTTTGCAAATTCTTCTGCTTTATCTTTTGCAGTATTGAAATCGTTATCTGTCATAGATTCACTTGAATAAACTCCACTAATTGAACGAATGGTTGCCTGATATCTTCCAAACGATTTTTCCATTGAAGAAGATATTTCTCCTAAACTAGCGCGAGAACGTGCACATTCAACTGCTGCTTCAAGAATATTTCCTTCGCCAGTAGCTGCAATCTTCTCTAAAGCTCTCAAAGTGGCTTGCACTTCGTCTTCGTTTCTGTTCTTGCGTAATTCTTCTAGTCTAGCGATTTGAGAGAGACGAACTTTAGTATTGTCGACCTCTAAGATCTCCATTTCTTCCTCTTTATCCAGTTGGTATTTATTCACACCTACTAAAACATCTTTTCCTGAGTCTAAACGCGCTTGTTTCCTTGCCGCAGCTTCTTCAATTCTCATTTTTGGAACGCCAGTTTCAATAGCTTTTGCCATTCCACCTAATTCTTCAACTTCTTGAATTAATTCCCATGCTTTTTCTACCAGTTCGTCCGTTAATTTTTCAACGTAGTAACTTCCTCCCCAAGGATCAATGAATTCAGTGATTCCTGTTTCTTCTTGAAGATAAATTTGTGTATTTCTAGCTATTCTTGCAGAGAAGTCAGTTGGCAAAGCGATTGCCTCATCTAAAGCATTCGTGTGTAATGATTGTGTTCCTCCAAATACTGCTGCCATTGCTTCGATACAAGTTCTTCCAACGTTATTGAAAGGATCTTGTTCAGTTAAGCTCCAACCAGATGTTTGACAATGTGTTCTTAATGCCAATGATTTATCACTTATTGGATTAAATTGTTTAACGATTTTTGACCACAATAATCTTCCAGCACGCATTTTAGCGATTTCCATGAATTGATTCATCCCAATTCCCCAAAAGAAACTTAAGCGTGGAGCGAATTCATCAATTTTTAATCCTGCATTTATTCCAGCACGCAAATACTCTAATCCATCGGCTAAGGTATAGGCTAGCTCAATAGAAGCAGTTGCTCCAGCTTCTTGCATGTGATAACCAGAAATCGAAATCGAGTTAAACTTCGGCATTTTCTGAGATGTATATTCAAAAATATCCGAAATAATCTTCATTGAAGGAAGTGGCGGATAGATATAGGTATTTCTTACCATAAACTCTTTCAGAATGTCATTTTGAATGGTTCCTGAAAGTAAGCTTTTGTCAACACCTTGCTCTTCTGCTGCTACGATATAGAAAGCCATAATTGGAACAACAGCTCCGTTCATTGTCATCGATACAGACATTTTATCCAATGGAATTTCATCAAACAAAAGTTTCATGTCCATAATAGAATCAATAGCTACACCGGCTTTTCCAACATCTCCTTCAACACGCTCATGATCTGAATCGTATCCGCGGTGTGTGGCCAAATCAAATGCTACAGAAAGCCCTTTTTGACCTGCTTTTAGGTTTCTTTTATAGAACGCATTTGAATCTTCAGCTGTTGAAAATCCTGCGTACTGGCGAATTGTCCAAGGTCGTGCAGTGTACATTGTCGTATAAGGTCCTCTTAAATATGGAGGAATTCCAGATACAAAATGACGTTGTTTCAAAGTTGAAATGTCACTGAATTGATAAAATGATTTTAAATCAATCTTTTCTGCTGTATCATGTGATTTTACAGCTTCGTGAATTCCGTTTTCTTTAACCTCAATTGGAGATATGTTACTAAAATCTATTTTCTTCATAGCTGTACTTCAATTTGACAATCTTTCTCTAAAATAACGGGTGTTCCAAATGCTGTTTCTATTTCAACTTTCCAAGCTGTTTTGCTTGGTTCGTTATTAAAGTATTTGTTTATTCCGATATGCTTATTCTCCTGTTTTTCAGCTTTTTCAATTCTTGTTTTTGCTATTGAATTAATGGCTGATTTTAAAAAGTCAATTCCTTCTTTTTCCAGTTTTTGGAAAGTTGTCCATGACTTCTCTTTAATGGAATTCATCAAGTCATCTAGAATATATGCACCTCCAGCAGGATCAATAACCTTGTCTAAATAGGATTCTTCTTTTAATAATAAAGCAATATTTAATCCTAAACGCTGCGTTTTATCAAGATCTGTGTCTGTTGACCAAGCATTGTATGGTCTAATTGTTAATTCATTGACTCCTCCTAAAACTGCTGATAAAGCTTCGGTTGTCTGACGCAATAAATTGTTGTGCGGATCTTTTAAAGATTTATTCAAAAAACCTGTTTCTGCTTCTATGTAAGCAATAGTGGAACAACTGTGTTCTGGTTTGTAAGATTGAACAACAGTGTACCATAAAGCGCGGAATGCTTTGAATTTAGCTACTTCAAAGAAGAAATTACTTCCAATTCCCAACTTAAATTTGATTTGAGCAGCTGCATCATCAACTGACATTCCATCATTAATTAGCTTATAAAGTAGCGCATGTCCTTTGTGTAAAGCATATCCAATTTCTTGGTGAATATTTCCACCGGCATATTGAACATCTATTCCTTTAACAATGAAATTACGAATATTATGAATGAGTTCAAATTTTTGATTACCAGTATTTATAGCTGAGCCATTTAAACTTTGAGTTGAAGCTAATTTGTTTAGCCAATCATATTGTTCTTTCGTGGAATAATAGAATGTTGAAGCTATGTGTTCAAATCCAATTTCTTTGATAATTAAATCACATTGGTTGGCATCAAAATCATGTAAATCAAATGTTAGTCCAGTTGCTCCATTCATCAATTGCTTTAAAGCAAAAGCATTCATGTTTTTTGGAGAATCTTTAGGAACATAAACATTATTGATCCAATCGTTATTTTGTATTTTTCCACCTCTAGCATAATTTGCCTGACCTGGAATAGCATGAGATTGATTTTTGTCATTTGCAAAACCATAAGAAGAATAATTTATTTCTTCAATTGGATGAAATTTATGCAATGCTTCATCAATGCTTTTCCCTTTTAAGTCTATCTTGACTTTATCAAGCCATTCAGCCTCTGTGGATGTTGAAAATTCTTTATAGAAATCTGTCATTTTTGACCTTATTGATTTTTTATCAAAAATATAAAATTTTTAGCGTTAAAAAGATGTGAAGACGTGAATTATGATAAAAGATACTAAATTTCATTCTGACTTTGATTTCACTTCAATAGTTAAAAAATATAAAAGCTGGGATTGAATAAAATCTGCTGGAATTTCTAGAGAATTTCTAAGCATCATTTCGACTAACGAAAAGAAATGTTGTAGAAATTAGATATTTGATTAATAAACCTTTACCTTTCAAAGTAAAAAATCTAGTATTATGAAACTACATTATATTTCTCCGATCTTATTTTTTTTGTTTTTAAGTTGTGAAAATAAGACCAACAGTAAAGAAGAGAATACTTCAACTGTTGATGTACCAAAAATAGAAAGTGATAAATCAGTTAATATTGAAGAAGATAAGGCTGATGGAAGCAGGAGTGTCAAAAATTTAAGCGATAAAAGTTATGATCTAAGCTATTTTTCTGGAAAAGCAGAAGTTGCAACTTATAAACTTACAAAGGCCAGATATAAAGACAAACATCCAGGTGAGGCAGTCTTGATTTTTGTTACCGAACCATTTCTGATAAATAAGCAAGTAAAAGCCGATCAACCCACATCAGAAAATAGTGTAAAGGTTTTGAAAATGAACAGAATAGATAGATTCAGTACCGGGATTTATGATTATTCTCAATTTACTTCAGTTTTTACACCAATTGAAAAGTATGATGTGCATTATCCTTTAAAAATGACTTTGGGAAGTCAGGATTGGTGCGGTCAATCTTTTACACAAATCAACAATAATGATGGGTTTGAATACGAACACAAATCTTATTTTGAATCTGATGGTGATACATCTTATCATATTGATTATGTATTAACGGAAGATAATATTTTTAATCTAGCTCGTTTATCGATTGATTTATTGCCCGTTGGTGAGTTTGAAATCTTCCCGAGTCTAACTTATTTAAGAAATTCACATTTAGAAGTAAAGAACTATACTGCAGTTGGAACATTGGATTATACGGAAACAGGATTCTTCTATGTTTATGAAATCCCTGAATTACGCAGAAGTGTTCGTTTCTTCTTGTCATCGGAAAATCAAAACAGAATTTTGAGTTGGGAGGAGTCATATCCAACAGTTACTGATAATGTAATGCGCACCTCAACTTATGAATTAAAAGGAGTCAAGGTTTTACCTTATTGGGAGTTGAATAAAAAAGAGAATGCAGGATTAAGAAAAGAATTAAAAATGATGTATTGAATATAATGTATTGATTTTTAGAAGTGTGTTCGGATAACATCGAAACTTTTTTGCAACTAAATTACATTATTACAAATAAATATTTGGTTTTATTATTTTAGTTCTCTATCTTAGTCAAAATCGAGATATCTCGGAATTTTTTTAATCATTAAGATAAATATTTATTATGGGTAGACCGCCAACAAGACCAGCGAAACTAAAAGATGGTTTTTATATTGAAGTAAGAAACGAAGGATCGAAAGCAAATGGTATCAAAATTAGACGTGATACTAAAGAAGAAATGTTGATGGCGATCGAAGACTACAACAGAATTAAAGATGTTACAGTTTTAGGTGAACTCAAAAATGATAAATGGTTGAACAAAAAAGACACTAAAGCTGTGAAGAAAAAATAATTTTCTTCTAGACAAATTTATAAAGCTTTCCATGATGGGAAGCTTTTTTTTGTGGCTAATTTTATTTGATTTATCACCGCTGCACCGCACCGAACTGCTGCAGTTGCACTGCTGCGGTTTCATTACCGCTGCACTTTGACTGCTGCGGCACCCTTCACTCCAAAATATCCTTTGCTCGTTTTATAGACTCTTCTATATTAAGCCTCAAGTTTTCTTCTGGAAGAACACTGTAAATCATTCCTTTTTCTAAATCCGATTTTACTGATGGAACAGCTCCAGAGATGATAACTTGAACTTTCTGATTGTTGAAGTGTCTAATTAATTCCTTTAATCGGTGAACTCCAGTGGCATCAATAAATGGTACGTATCTAACACGCAGAATTAGAACTTTAGGATTGCGATCGATTTGACTTATGGTATCTTGGAATTTCTGTGCAGCACCAAAGAATAGAGCTCCACTTATTTCATAGCTCAACACACCTTCAGGAAGTTCAATTTGTTCTTCTTCATATTTGAATTTACCTGTCGAACGAGGTGTGTAAGAATCCAATTCTTTTCGAACTTGCATGGATTCACTCATGCGTTTCATTAGAATAAAGCTCGATAAAACGATTCCAATTTGAATAGCTAACACTAAATCGAAAACAACTGTTAAGAAGAAGGTAACGAGCAAAACGAGAATGTCATATTTATTTCCTTTTAACAAGGATTTAAACTGTCGCCATTCACTCATGTGGTAGGAAACCACAATTAATATTCCTGCTAAACTTGCCATTGGAATAAGCTTTGCCAAAGGAGCAAATAGCAACATAATGAGTAGGAGTACAATCGCATGAACTATTCCTGCAATCGGAGTTCGTCCACCATTGTTGACATTCGTAGCGGTTCTTGCAATTGCACCAGTAGCAGGGATTCCACCAAACATTGCAGAAAATATATTCGCAGTTCCTTGGGCAATAAGTTCGGTGTTAGACCTGTGTCGACTTCCTATCATTCCGTCGGCTACAACGGCTGAAAGTAAGGATTCAATTCCACCTAAAAGGGCAATGGCCAAAGCGGGCTGAATCAATGATTGAATTGTTGCTAAATCTATTTTTGGAATACTCGGCATAGAAATGTGATTCGGAATATCGCCAAAACTACTTTCAATTGTAGTAACTGGAAGATTAAAGAAGTAAACTGCTGCAGTACTTAATACAATTGCGATAATAGAACCAGGAACTTTTTTAGTAACACTACTGAAATTAAGGCTAATAAGAATTGTGACAACAGCGATTATAACAGCTATCCAATTGATGCTTCCGAAATTCACAGCATATAATTTCCATTTACTGATAAAGTCAGCCGGAACGGTGTCGATAGGTAATCCAAAAAAATCTTTAATTTGAGAAGAGAAAATTATAATGGCTATTCCGCTTGTAAATCCTACAATTAAAGGGTAGGGAATGTATTTCAGCAAATTCCCCAATCGACCTACTCCCATAAGAATGAGGATAAATCCTGCCATAAATGTGGCGATAATCAATCCATCAACACCATGTTCTTGAACAATTGCATAAACAATTACGATAAAAGCCCCAGTTGGACCTCCAATTTGAACACGACTTCCACCAAGAACTGAAATGATAAGTCCAGCAATAATAGCAGTAATCAATCCTTTGTCGGGAGAAACACCAGAAGCAATTGCAAAAGCAATCGCCAGTGGAAGTGCTACAATTCCAACAATAATACCCGCTGATATGTCTTTTGATATTTGTTTTCTAGAAATTCCCTTTTTTAAAAGTGAGAAAAATTTTGGACTAAAAAGAGGTTCTTTCATGATGCGTACTTATAAAAACAAACTGATTTTGTAATTGAATAGAATTCCTAAATGGACAGGCTAAAATATTCTGCAAAGATATCTATATATAAATCCATAGTTGATTAGAATTGAATAAAAGTCTTAGTAAGTGCTTGATTATGTAACTTATGGTACATAGGACTTTGGCGAGGTATTTTGTGTGTAATTTCTGTTATATGGAGACCTGGGTTTAAAATCTTATCTACTTAAATCAGTTCCTTTTATCGCTTGAATATGCTTGATATTAAAGTGAGTGAATAAATTCAAAATATATTCTTGAAAGAGAGGAGCATTTTCAAAGGATAATGTCAAATAAACGGTTAATTTTAAAAATATGTACAGACATCAAGGCAAGGCCAGAACAATGAAAGACAATCTTCGAATTGCGATAATACTTTCTTTTGTTGCTGGAATTGTAAACGTTACGGGTTTTTTATTTTTAAAACAGCTGACAACCAATGTTACTGGTCACTTTGCTTTGTTTATTAACGACGTAGCAAATCTTGAATTCTGGAAAGGAACGGTTTATTTTCTTTATATTTTCTCCTTTTTATTGGGTTCATTTGCTTCAAGTTTCTTAATCGAATTCTTTAGAAATAACAAAAGACTAAATGTCTATGTTATTCCGGTAATTATTGAGTCGCTGATTTTAATTTTCGTTGCTATCCTTGGAAGTATCTATTTAGTCGAATATCCTGATTTAATTGCGTGTCTACTCTTATTTTCAATGGGTTTACAAAACTCGTATGTGACCAAAGTCTCTGACGCAGTAGTGCGAACAACGCATTTAACTGGATTGTTCACAGACTTAGGAATTGAACTTTCTTATTTATTCTTTAAAAAGAAGTACCCCAATCGCAAGAAAATAAAAGCTTCAATTAAATTAAGAATTTACATTATTTCATTCTTTTTCTTAGGTGGTTTGTTTGGCGGATTCGCATATTCTACCTTGCAATTAGGAATGTACACTTTGATTATCGGTGCAGCGGTTCTAATATTTAATCTTCTTTATGATGATATGAGATTTAAAGTAATCAATTTGAGAAGGAAGAGTTATAGAAGGAGAATTGCTTATCGCAAGTGATTCGCTTGTGTTGGAGGTGTGAAAGACCAGTTTTTAAAAACAAAACGCCACATTTGTACTAATGCCGATATCTACTATCTTTAACCCATGAAAAATAAATCATTCTTGCCATGGATTATTTTGTTCCTAATTTCATTGGGGAGTATTCCAATAATTCTGCATTACAAAGGATTTACTAGCGCTAAAATAGTGGGTGTAATTGTGGTTGTTTCAATTATAGCTGCGCTTTGGTTCTGGAGAATCAACACACGTAAGAAATCTCCTCGAAAAGCAAAAGTTTCATTGTCTGTGAACGATAAGCATTGGATGAGAGGGCATATTTCTTTCTACAAAAGATTAAATAAGGAAGACAAAATCATTTTTGAAGATAGGGTAGGCATCTTTATGGCGGATGTTACTATTACAGAGATTGGTCAGGAAAGGCCTGAAAAGGAAACTTGTATTTATGTGGCTTCAAGTGCTGTTATTGCATTTTGGGGACTTCCATATTACAATTATGGAAATTTGAGAGAGGTTTTAGTTTATCCAACAAACTTTGACATGGATAATTCGCTGAATAAACGTGGAATTGTTAACGGAAAAGTTCACCACGGCGGATTAATGAACAATACCATGATTTTATCTTTACCTGCTTTAGAAACTGGATTTCAAATTGATAATGACAAACAAAACGTTGGAATTCATGAGTTTTCGCATTTATTAGATAAATCCGATGGAAAAATTGATGGAATTCCAGAATACCTGGGAGAAGAGGACAAAAAGATTTGGGTAGGATTAATGAAAGAAGCAATGGACAATATAAAGGCCAATGAATCTTCTATTCCGGCTTATGGTGGTACTTCAGAAGCTGAATTCTTTGCTGTTGTCACAACGTATTATAAAGAATGTCCAAGTTTATTGAAGATCAAGAACCGTCCTTTATTTGAGTTCTTGGATGAATATTTCAATCAAGAGAAGGGTTAATAACGAATTACGAATTACGAAATGCTTTATTCCTCAGCGAAGCGAATTATCAATTGTCCATTATCAATTGTCAATTGTCAACTATCCTTATACCAAATAAGCCTTTTTCTCTCCTTCTAAATCAACTTCAATTCTGTCTTGTAAAGTTGTAGATAAAGTCAAACCAACATAATCACAGCGGATTGGAAAGCTTCTGTGTTTCCTATCCACAAGGGCAACTGTCTTCACACGTTTCGTTGGACGTTCCAATAACTTGATCAAGGCATATTGCATTGTTCTTCCTGAATTAATGACATCATCAACCAAAACAATCGTTTGATTATCAAAATGATCTAAAGAAATGCTTGTTGTTATTTCATGATCAAGTGGCTTTTTCTTGTCGATTGTTAATTCACTTACATTGATTTTCTGTTCACCAATAAGCTCAAGTCTCTTGCCCAGTTCTTTAGCTATTTCGAATCCATTTCCTTTTATTCCAACAAGAAATATCTGTTCATCCTGAAAGTTGTTTTCAACTATTTCATAAGCTATTCTGTCAAGCTTTTGATTAATTTGTCTTTCGTTGAGTACAATTGTTTTCATGATTTATATTATTTTCTATTTCTTATCCATTGTTGAAATTCCGCAGCATTTCTGTTGTGTTGCGCTAATGATTTTGCAAAATTATGTAAACCGTCGCCTTTCGGTTTTGCACACATATACATGTAATCATTATTTTCTGCATTAAGCACAGCATCTACAACATCAGCAGGAGGGATGAAGATTGGTCCTGGAGGTAATCCTGCATAAATGTATGTATTGTAAGGACAATCTCTATCTCGGTGTTCGTAAGTCAACCTTTCAACACCTTTCAATTCATCTCCCCAACAAAATTTGAATGTTGGATCAGATTGTAATTTCCAACCTTTACGAATTCTGTTCAAATATAATCCAGCGATTGTTTTCCATTCTTCTGGATATTTGTCTTGTTCTTTAAATACAATTGAAGCCAAAGTTACCGCATCAGATTGACTGCTTAATCCCACTTGTTTTAATTTCGCTAAACGATCAGGTGTCCAGAATTTTTTGAATTCACTGGCCATTTTTTCAACGAATTGAACATGGTCAGTATCCCAGTAAAAACGATACGTATTCGGTAAGAAAAGTGCACCAATTGTAGCTTCGTTAAAACCAAATTTATTTAGGATAGAATCAGACAATATGTAGTTGATAAATGTCGCACTGTCTATTTCAATTTGTGTCGAAACTTTACCTGCTATATCTCTAATATGTAAACAGTTGTTGAATGTTACTTCAACCTCTACTTCTTGGTTTCCGTTCCCTAAACTATTGAGTGTGAATCCATTTATTAGCGTTTTATATTCCGTGTTTGGAGCGATGTTATATTTACCAGCTCCAACTTTTTTATTTTCAAATTCTTTGTAATCCAATACGGCTTGAAAAGCATCAGCATCGTCAATGATTTTATTAAGAACCAATAAGTTTTTCAATTCTTCAATATCAGTTCCAGTTGGAATGTAAAAGTCTGCTTCTTTTTGATTTAAAGATTTCTTTTTACCACCAAAATAAGCGTCAATAGAGGTACAAGAATTTAGCAGCAGTAAGAAGGCTAAAATCCATAAATAGTTCAATTTTCGAAATTGCTTATTCATTATTAAATAAATTTTTGGTAAAAATAAGCATCGATTGTGATATTCTTATAAACATACCAGTTTTTTCTTGTGCCTGTTTTAACAAATCCAACTTTCTCAAATAAGGCGATACTTCCTGGATTGTCTGATTGGATATCACAATAAAGTTGACTCATTCCGATTCTCCTAGATGCAAAACCAGCCATTAACTCTAAAGCTTCATAAGCATATCCTTGATTTCGGTTTTCTTTATTCGCTATGAGTATTCCAATACCTGCTCTGTGATTCTTAAAGTCAATCTCGAATAAATCTATGGTTCCTATGGCTTGATTATCTTCAATCAAGCAGATAATTAAACGCAATTGTTTATTCTCTCTAATGTGACTTGCATTCTTAACATAATGTTGGAGTTGGTGCAATGAAAACGGAGCTTCTGACTCGCTATAGCGCCAATTCTCAGTGTCATTTTCCCAAAGCAACAATAAATTTACGTCCTCCTCCTCTAATTGTCGAAGATATATTTTCTTTCCTTTTAACATGGTAGTTCAAAGATACGATTTTCAATATGAATTATTGAGTAATTATATAAACTTGATGCGTTTTTAAAATATTCAATTCAATTGTTTTTTGAGAATGATGGGTATTTATTAAATTATCAATTAATTCAGCGGTTTACGATTGGTTTTTATTGGATTCAGAAAGAGTTAAAAAAAACCTCTTTAATGCATATTGCTTTGCCCGAAAGTTTACTGTAATGATAAGTGTAAATAGTAAGTTTCTATTTTCTGAACTCACTTCTTTGATTAGGATTCTATTGTTTCCAAGGTGTGTCGTCCTTTCAGAACTTGAAGGTACACTGTTTCTTTTCCCTAGGACTTTCGTTCTAGGTAAACACGTGCCATCCCTTTGGGATTCATTTTGGTATTTAAGATTATATTAATCTTAAATGCTTATTGGATACTTTACCAGTAAGTCTAGAATTATATTTTAATTCTTTAACAGCACATTAGGTTCTCTTAAGAAATTAGATATGATATTATTTAATGGTAAGGAAATAGTTACTATTACGGACAAAAGCGATCCGCGTTTATCCGAATTCACAAGAAGTGAAAAACCCTTGAGTATCCGCGTTGCTTGCAGTTCTGCTGAGCCCGCCGAAGTATCAGTGTCATCCGCGTGCCATTACAGCGTACAACCATTTTATCGGAAATAACACTAAAATAATGAATTTACTGGTAAAGATCCCGACAGGAATTTAATCTTAAAAACTTTAAATTGTAATTTCTCCAACAAACACTTTTTCTGCAGGGCCAATAAGATAAATATTGTCGAAAGTGTCATTATTGCGTTCAGCTTTTACATATAATTCACCTCCTTTAACGAAGATTTTGACATCTATATCATCATAATCTAGGACCAAAGAAAAAGCCAGAGCTACTGCTGTTGCGCCAGTTCCACAAGAATAAGTTTCATCTTCAACACCACGCTCGTAAGTAAGCATTTCCAATTCATTGTCTGCCAAAACTTCAACTAAATTGACATTAATACCTTTTGTCTTGTATTTTTTTGAATAACGAATGTTTTTTCCGTACTCAACAATGTCCTCATCATCTACGTCTGCCACAAATTTCACATAGTGCGGACTTCCAGTATCAATAATATAAGCAGTATCATCTTTAGTATAGGATGTTACATCTTTCATTTTTACTGAAATTAGTTCATCATCAATAATCGCATTGTGTTCACCATCAATCGCTTCAAATTTCGCTTTAGTTTCAATTAAACCTAAAGACTTCGCAAATTGAACTGCGCATCGTGCTCCATTTCCACAAAAACTTTGTGAACCATCAGAGTTATAATATGTCATTTTGAAATCTAGGGTAGGGTGCTCAAAAATGAGAATTATTCCGTCTGCGCCAATCCCAAATCTGCGATCACATAGATCAGCAATTTGCTCATTGTCTAACTCGAAATCCTTGGCAGATGTGCAATCAACCATGATAAAATCATTCCCTGTCCCTTGATATTTTGTAAACGAAAAAGTCATCTTAATTTTAAAGTCTTAAACTGTTTAGATTTTTGAAGCACAATACTCATCGATTCAGTGTTGAGTAGGATTTGTTCTTCATTTTTGTCCAATTGCAAAGAAATCGATTCATTTGGATTAAACCCAAATAATTTCAGTCTATTTCTTGTTAATTCATATCCCGTAATATTTAAAGGACTCTGCCAAAATTCAACTACGATATCCTTGGAAAAAGATTTACTTTTTAGGTTAAGCATTTCAGAAACATCAGTTGTGTCATTTGGTGAAGGGCCTAATGTGATAGTACGTTGAGCAACTAATTCCTCCATAATTATGACTTCTTCACTCTCTGTGTTTTGAGAAGGTTCAATGTAATCTTCTTCATTTGACAAAGTGTCAACGATAAAATCATTATCAGAAGCTAGTTGTGAATCATCTTGAACTGGAGTTTCAACTGTTTTTTCGACTTCAGATTTTCTTTTAATGACCTTTTTCTTAACTTTTTCAACGTAGATTTCCTCAGTGTCTTCTTGAGCAATATCCTCATTTTTAAAATCAAAATTGAGGAAATAGCCTATTCCTACACCAGCAAGCAATAATAATAAATAAACGAGTATTTTTTTCATTAAATTATACTATCAAATAGTGCGTCAAAAGTACATAAAAAGAATGAATAAAATGCTTAACATGTTTTAACACGAACTGAATCATATTCAGTCTATTTTGGTGTTAATATTGGAGTAGATAAATCAACTATTTAAAAATAAGAATTATGAAAAAAAATATGAAATCAATAGGCCTAGGAATTCTAGGTGGACTATTGCCATTAGGTGTGTTTTTTATGTTAGATTCTTCAGATTATACATCATCAACAGGTTCCACTTCAGGTTTAATTGAAGAAACTGGTGCACCTGTAGCTAACATAAATTTTGCTTCTTCCGAAATTGACAGTAAACTTGATTTTACAAAAGCCAGCGAGGAGAGTATCCATTCCGTTGTTCACGTTAAAACAAAAGTTGTTCAATCCTATGTTCAAACTGATCCATTTTTGGAATTCTTTTATGGACCAGGTGCAGGAAGAGAACGCAAGCAATTTGGAAGTGGATCAGGATCTGGTGTAATTGTTTCTCAAGATGGTTATATTGTTACCAATAATCACGTAATTCAAAATGCAAGCGAAATTCAGGTGACACTGAATAACAATACAACATTTGACGCAGTTGTTGTGGGGACAGATCCTTCAACGGATATTGCAGTATTGAAAATTGAGAAAACTGGATTACGTGCGATGCCAATTGCAAATAGTGACGATGTGAAAGTGGGGCAGTGGGTGCTTGCAGTAGGAAATCCATTTAATTTGAATTCAACTGTAACTGCCGGAATCGTTTCTGCAAAAGCAAGAAATATCAATATAATAGGAAGTCAAAATAAGGAAATTATGCCAATTGAGTCCTTTATACAAACTGATGCTGCTGTGAATCCTGGGAATTCTGGTGGAGCATTGATCAACACACAAGGTCAGTTAATTGGAATAAACACAGCAATTGCTTCTCAAACTGGAAACTATGCTGGTTATTCTTTTGCAGTTCCTTCGCGTTTAGTGGCTAAAATTATGAGTGACTTAATAGACTATGGAATGGTTCAGCGAGGATTCTTAGGAATTCAAATTCTTGAAGTAACGCAAGATTTAATTAATGAAAAGAAATTGGTTGATTCTAAAGGACTTTATATTGCAGGAGTAAATGCTGATTCAGGAGCTGAAAAAGCAAAAGTGAAAGAAGGAGACGTAATTCTAAAAGTGGGTTCTAAATCTATTAACTCAGTTGCTGAATTACAAGAAGAAATAGGAAGAAGAAGACCTGGAGATATTGTGACCTTAACTTTAAGAAGAGAAGGAGACGTTATAACTAAAGATGTGTTATTGAAAAACATTGATGGAAATACGGATTTGACTTCAAAAGATGAGCTTGAAAAATATTCTGCCTTGGGAGCAACATTCACAGAGTTGACAAAAACAGAGAAGAAGGAGTTGAATATTTCAAACGGTGTAAAAATCTCTTCTATATCTTCCGGTAAATTGAGATCAATTGGTTTATCAAAAGGAATTATCATTACGAAATTCAACAATGTTGAGGTGACAAGCGTTGAGCAACTTACAGAATATTTAAAGCGAAATGATCAAAAAGGTGTACTGCTAGAAATAATGACTGAAAGTGGAAGGAAAGATTATGTCGGATTTGGACTGTAACCTTTCTCAGGTAATTGCGTAATAAAAACGCTCCTATCATAAACTGTTAGGAGCGTTTGTTATTTGATTTCATATTTAGTCTTTGCAAGAAAACTCCAAATACTGCGTTGTGCTTGTCTTTGAAGTTTTCTTATCAAAGACTTGAAAAAATAGTTTTCTTGCGGACACTATTGATTGAAAATAATAAGGTTAAAACGGACATCTTAAGTATATTGTTTAATAAGTAGGTGAATTTAGAAATTTGCCCTCACTTATATTTTGTAGTATAGTTTAATTGGTGTAATTTTGCCACACTTTATTTCCCATTATTAAAATAAGGATAAGAAAAACATGAGACAGCTTAAAATTACAAAGTCGATCACTAACCGAGAAAGTCAATCACTAGATAAGTATCTACAAGACATTGGTAAAGAAGAATTGATTACAGCCGATGAAGAGGTTTTATTGGCAAGAAGAATTAAACAAGGTGATCAAAAAGCTTTAGAGAAATTAACAAGAGCTAATTTAAGATTTGTTGTCTCCGTAGCAAAGCAGTATCAGAACCAAGGACTTACACTTCCAGATTTAATTAATGAAGGTAACCTAGGGTTGATAAAAGCAGCTCAAAAATTTGATGAAACTCGTGGATTCAAATTTATCTCTTATGCAGTTTGGTGGATTCGTCAATCTATTTTGTCAGCATTGGCAGAACAAGCACGTATTGTTCGTTTGCCTTTGAATCAAGTAGGTTCATTGAATAAAATCAATAAAGCATTTTCTCGTTTAGAACAAGAATACGAACGTCCACCATCAGCTGAAGAATTAGCTGAAGCATTGGAAGTTCCAGAAGATAAGATTAAAGAAAGCATGAACGTTTCAGGACGTCACGTTTCAATGGATGCACCATTATCAGCTAATGAAGATGGAGGTACTTTAATGGATGTGATGGCGAACGCTGATTCTCCAAAAGCAGATACGCTGTTGATGGCTGAGTCACTTCAACGTGAAATAGAACGTTCCCTTTCAACATTGACAGACAAAGAACGTGAGATTATTCGTTTATTCTTCGGAATTGGAATGAATCACGGTTTAACGCTGGAAGAAATTGGATCTAAATTCAACTTAACGAGAGAGAGAGTTAGACAAATCAAAGAAAAAGCAATTAGAAGACTGCGACACACTTCGCGAAATAAACTTTTAAAGGCTTATTTAGGATAAGAAATTTGGGGGCTGCTATTATTAGCAGCCCCTTTTTTATATGCAAAAATTTAAATCAAATCATAAACACAACAATATGAATACTTCAAACGGGTATGAAGAACAGTTAGACGCTCACGTTAAAAGAGAGAGAGCAGCTGTTAAATTAGCCAGTAAAACCGGACAACTTCTTTATGACAAAGGAGTGGAGTTAGTATTATTTAGAAACCACCTTGTAGGATTGACAGTTTCTGAAATTATGAAATTGCATGACTATTCACGCAAAGTAGTTCAGAAGCCAATCGACGTGTACACGACTTCTGCTTTGGCAGAGGCACTTTTATCTATCGACCTTGCTCCATCAAAATTGGACATCGGACGTTTAGCTTATGAGTACAATGACACAAAAGCTAATTTTAGCGACGAAAAAGAATTCTTAAAAGAAACGTTGAAAGACTTTATCGGTCAAGATAAAGCAAAAACAGAACCTCGTGATGTAGTTTTATACGGATTCGGTCGTATCGGACGTCTTGCAGCGCGTGAGTTAATCAAACAAGCAGGAAAAGGTCAACAATTACGTTTAAGAGCAATTGTAACAAGAGATGTTTCTCCTGAAATCATTAAAAAACGTGCAGCTTTATTTACAAATGACTCTGTTCACGGAGCTTTTGATGGAATAGTAGATGTTGATACAGAAAACAATGTATTGAATATTAACGGGATGAAGATTCAAATGATTGAAGCTAAAAATCCAGAAGATATTGACTATACAGCTTATGGAATTAACAATGCATTAATCATTGACAATACAGGCGTTTTTACAGATAAAGAAAGTTTATCAAGACACTTGCAAGCAAAAGGAGCTTCTCGTGTAATTTTAACTGCACCAGGAAAAGGAATTCCAAATATCGTTTATGGAATTAACCAAGGATCTTTAGATCTTGAGAATACTAAAATTTTCTCGGCTGCTTCTTGTACAACGAATGCAATTGCGCCAATATTAAATGTTATTAATGACAAATTTGGTGTTGTAAAAGGTCACATCGAAACTGTTCATGCTTATACCAACGACCAAAACTTGTTGGACAACATGCATAAGAAACCAAGAAGAGGTCGTTCAGCGGCAATCAACATGGTTATTACTTCAACTGGTGCTGGTAAAGCAGTAACGAAAGTTATTCCAGATTTAGAAAATAAATTAACAGCAAACGCTGTTCGTGTTCCTACTCCAAATGGTTCTTTGGCAATTTTAGCTTTAGAATTAAATAAAGAAGTTACAACGGAAGACATCAACAATGCTGTTAAATATGCAGCATTAAATGGTAGTTTGATCAACCAAATTCATTATTCAATTGATGAAGAATTGGTGTCAAATGACATTATCGGAAATACATGTTGTTCCGTATTTGATTCACCAGCAACAATAGTTTCAAACGACAAGAAAAACGTTGTGCTATACACTTGGTATGATAACGAATTCGGATATACGAAACAAGTTATTCGTTTAGCTAAATATGTAGCTAAAGTAAGAAGATTGATCTATTACTAGAATTTTAGTTTTGTGTTAGTTACCAAGAGATGCAATCTCATGGTAACTAAAAAAATTAAATAACGGTAATTAAAATATGTAAACAAAAAGGACGCACTTATGGTGCGTCCTTTTTGTTTGCGATGTATTTTGGATTTGACGGTGTTTTTTGATGTTGTTGGATGCACGGAATTGGATGTTATAGTGTGGTTGGCTTACCCTGTTAGCTTGCCTACCGTAAACCCAAACCGTCAATGCACGTCCAATACCGTCAATTCATATTCTAATATCGTATTCGCTGGAATAATCGACGAACTTTGATCTGCATAACCTAGTTGCGGTGGAATAATTATATGAATACTTCCGCCTTTTTTCAACATCATTAAAGCATCTTGCCATCCTATAATTAATTGACTCACTTTAAAGCTTAAGGGATCATTTTTCGAAATAACTTGAAATGAATTTCCTGTCAAGAAAGAACCTTTGTAATAGAAGGTAACCTGATCTTTGTAACCAATAAATTCTTCACCTTCACCTTCTTCAACGATAGCGTAGTAAAGACCATCTTCGGTTCTCTCCATTTCTAATCCTGTCGAGTCTAAATATTCTTTAATTTGATCATCAAAGGATACTAAATCTCTCTCAGAATAAGTTGTGCAGCTTGCAATTGAAAATAAGAGTATAAAAAGACCAATCCACTTCATAATTATAGTTTTGCAGGCGTTAAAGTATATCCTTCCGCTTTTAGTAATTCGATTACTCCATTTGGACCGCCTAAATGTGCGGCTCCAACAGCAATAAACGCTTTGTTTTTCTTGATAATTTTCTTAATCGGTGCAATCCAGTTTTTATTCCTGTTGTTTAAGAAATCTTCTTCAAATTCAGGTGAACTTACATCTGAGTTCACAGCAAAACTATGGATCTTATTGATGTCTTGAGATAAATAAATATCAATTAACTTTCTCATTTCTTCCTCTCCATCATCCCCTGATCTTAAAGCTTCCATGATCATATTTACCTGATCGTCTGAACTCAAATTGTCGATGAAACCCATTTGTTCCTCAATTGTTTCCAAGCCTAAAACCTCTATTTCATTGGCTTTTGCAATTTTCTCTAATGACATTTCATAACTCTGTGGATTTTCTCCAAAAGCATCCTTTGTAAATAACTGTAATAAAACAAATGGTTTCATTTTTCCAAAAGCCATACGCATTTGCGCTTCTTCAAAGCCAAGGTTCTCTTTCGTATAAGTGAAAATTGAATCCAACTGTTCTTCTGTGAAATAATCGAACATTGTTCCAGAATCCAACATCATTAATTTCATCGCTTTCATTTGTTCTCCTAGACCACCAATTTCCATTACTAAAATGTCAGAAGCCTTAACTTTATCTTTCAATGTCTCCGGAAATAAAAAATCATCATTTGGAATTAAGTGCATTGTTCCAAAAATGTAAGATGGCGATTTAACTTTTTTTCCTGTTACTTCCCATAAAAGAGAATTTGTAGGCGTTTCTTGAGCAATTCCAAAATTTATGGAAAAGAAAAGAGCAGAGATTATTACTAAAAGCGTTTTCATAATTGTTTTTTTAATTGGACTAAAAATGAATTTTCATCATCTTCGAGTAAAGTCAAGTCAAGGCCAGCTTCATTTGCAAATTTCTCAAGGTTTTTTACATCTACGTAAACCCAATTGAACCAGCCACTTTCTGAATCTTTATACTTCATATTGAATTTAAATTCCCCGTAGTAATTTGCGTTTAGGTCTACCCAAAGTGCTCCTTCTTCGTCTTCAAAAACGTTTTGAACATCGGTTGAATCGCACAAAATACTTCCGCCTGGAGCTAATAGCGAAGCTACATGTTTTAAAAACGGTGTCACTTCATTAAATGTGCCAGCTAAACCAATTCCATTCATCAATAATAAAATGGTATCGTATTCACCTGTATTGAAATCAAGTATTGGAGTAGAGTAGTGTGTTGCTTTAGGAAAAACTTCTTCTAAATAACGCAAAGCAGTCGGACTTACCTCTAAAGTAGTTACATCATGTCCTTTTTCGAGTAAATATCTAGCATGTGGACCAGCTGCGGCGCCAACATCAAGAATTCTTCCCGTACAATGTTCCATGGCAGCAATTTCTAACTTTGGAAAGTCGTCGAAATTACGCATTAAATGGTCGATAGGTAAAAAGTCGTCATCTATAAGATCAGATTCCACAACAATATCCTCAGGACTGTTATGGGTATGATAATCCCATATTGCTTTACCGATTGGGTCTTTTTTATCCATGTTATTTATGCTAAACTAAATATCGTAATCGTCAATATTGTCAAACTGACCATTTCCAAATTCATCATCGAAGTCGTCAAAATCTTCTGCGTTTGGATCACGGTCTGTTTCAAATTTCATATTCTCCAAGTTTTTATGGCCTTTATCCATCATTTCTTGAGGGATATCACCAACTTCTAGAATTAATTGTGGATGTTCAACCTCTTCATCCGTAATTTCGTGCAATTCAATTAAGAAAATCCACATTGATAAAAAGTCGTGAACTAATATGAAACGTTGTTTTGGATCAGAAATGCGTTCTTTTAATTGTAAAGAATTCATTTCTACGGGAGCCTCTTCTTCATCGATTTGCCCAAAAGACATATCCATCAAAGAAATCTCTTCTCCTTTATTCCAATCTTGGTCACTTACAAAAAATGACGCCATTTGATCATTTGAAAACCCAAATGCATCTAAAATAGTATTGTAAAAATGTTCAAAATTAAAATCATCATTGATTAAAATATCTCTAAAAACTTCAGTGTTCTTAACACTATCGAGTAATATTCTAAATTTAAGTCCTGCCATATTATCGTTTCCTATTGAACAATCAACAAAGTTAATAGTTTTCTATCTCTTCAAACCCAATTCTTCTCCTAATTTCAGCATCATTTGAAATGCTTCTTCATAGTCGTTTTGGATTTTTCCTTCTAAAATTGCTTCTTTTATTCTGTTTTTAATTGTTCCAATTTCTCCACATGGTTTTATATCAAAAGTTTCCATGATTAATTGACCATCTATTGGTGGTTGAAAATTACGAACACTGTCTTTTTCTTCAACCGATTTTAATTTTTCTTCAACTTTCTTGAAGTTATTGCGGTATTTCTTGACTTTAAAGTCATTTTTTGAAGTTATATCCGCATTACACAATAACATTAAATCTTCAATGTCATCGCCAGCTTCATTTAATAATCGGCGAATCGCTGAATCTGTAACATCACCCTTTACTAAGGAAATAGGACGTAAATGTAAACGTACAAGTTTCTGTACGTACTTCATTTTATGGTCCATCGGTAATTTCATCCGACGAAAAATCTTAGGAACCATTTTCGCTCCTAAATCTTCGTGGCCGTGAAATGTCCAACCAATTTTTTCATTGTACCTTTTTGTTGGAGGCTTCGCAATATCATGCATTATCGCTGCCCATCTCAACCATAAATCATCGGTATGTTCAGCAATGTTGTCTAACACCTCTAAAGTATGATAGAAATTATCTTTATGTGAATGTCCATTAATTGTTTCAACTCCTGACAAATTTACCATTTCTGGAAAAAACTGATGGAGTAGGTGAGTTGAATTTAATAATTTGAATCCTCGTGAAGGCGTATCGCTCAAAATTATCTTATTGAGTTCTTCACTTATTCTTTCTGCTGAAATAATTGAAAGCCGTTCAGCATTTTCTTTAATCGCATTAAGGCTCTTGATTTCAATCTTAAAATCCAATTGTGTTGCAAAACGAATGGCACGCAACATTCTCAATGGATCGTCAGAGTAGGTTGTTTCAGGATCGAGTGGTGTACGAATAATTCCCTTCTCCAAATCTTCAATTCCATTAAATGGATCAATTAAATCTCCGAAATTATCTTCATGTAAACTCAACGCCAATGCGTTAATAGAGAAATCTCTTCTTTTTTGATCTTCATCTAGTGTTCCATCCTCAACAATTGGCTTTCTTGAATCTCTTTGGTAAGATTCCTTACGCGCACCAACAAATTCAATGTCAAGGTCTTTATAATTGAAGTGTGCGGTTCCAAATGACTTGAAAGTAGTCACTTTTTTAACGCGTAGTTTTTCTGCGACCTTTTCTGCTAATTCAAGTCCATTGCCCACAACAACAATATCGATATCCTTTGATGGTCGATCCAATATTAAATCTCTCACGAAGCCACCTATAACATAAGATTCCAGACCTTCTGTGGTGATAATGTCTCGTGTGACTTTAAAAACGGGATGTTTAAGCTTTTCTTTGTAATTCAATTTCATTTCGGGTGCAAATATAATTGACTTTTAGTTAAAATGATAGTTTATGCCTATTCACCTGAGTAATATCTTCGATTATTCGGCATAAGATTTTACTGAATCAATCTGTTTTAGGTATAAAAACTCTGAACGTTTGAAAAGGGAATAGTGCGAGTAATTGCTAAATAATAACTTTTTCCCTTTAAGATTAGATCCTAATTCAAGTCTAAAAAGTTCATTTTCTTTAATAATAATTTTTAATGGATTGGTTTTAAACCAATCTATCTGAGCATAAATCTCATTTTCTCCTAGATTGAGTTCAAATGTTTGAGATTCTCCATCTTGAATTTTAGCAACCTTTTCATTATTGATGAATAGCTTAATACCACGACCAAAATTGACCATTTGATTTATTCTAATTACTTCAATTTTTCCTTTAATCATGAGGGTCAGTCTATTGATTTTTAAAACTCAGGTTTCTTTGCGGTTTTCTCAAAAGACTAATTCGTGTTCTTCACCTTAATCCAACCATAAACCCCTTTGTTTTTGAAGTTTGTATAGTTCAAAACTCTACTTTGCTCTTCAGCAATACCATTAAAAAACACGACAAATTGCCAATCATTTTTCTCATATAATATTTTATATAAGGCTCCTTCATTGTAATGAATAATTAAATTGGTTTCTGCCCAGTCTTTAAAAGCATTTTCCTCTACCACTTCTGGGGACCAACGCACTTCTGTTTTTTTACCTAGCTTATAATATTTATCTGAAAATTCTACTTTCTTTGGAAAGAAAGGTCCCACCATATCACCTGAATCTCTTCCCACAAAAAAGCGATCGTTTATTTTAAGCCCCTCTTCAACTCTTCTGAGTCGATAAATGTTATGACTCGCACTTTTGCAACACGGATATTTGTGCACATATAAAATAACTTCGCTTGTTAATGGATGTATTTTATAAGCTAATAAAACACCTACATCACTGAAAAGTCCGCGATAATTTCTGTCTTTTTCAAGATCAAAAATCTCCACATATTCTCTTTCGTCAACGTCGTTTTTCAATCCTTTAAACAAGAGCAATGGTTTTTGCTGTTTATTAAAAGAGATATAAAACCATTGAGACTTATATTTTTTCCAATATTCATTAAAACTATTCGTTTGAATAGTCAAATCATGGCTCAACTCATTAAAACTGTGAAGTGTTTTAACTTTTTCTTCAATTGAAGCATCTTGAGAAAGTATTTTATTAAAATCACTTTTTCCATCATTTACAAAAACTTCATGAGGAATATTTACTAAACTCGGATTAACCTGCGCTTGATAGCTACTGGTCGAGATAGCAAACAATAGAAATAAAGATATTTTTTTCATGTTTATTAAAATAAAAAAGGGAGCATATAAATACCCCCTTTATTTTTCAAATATTAAAATTTATTTTTCATCTTCTTTAGCATCATTCACCTTTTTCTCTCCTTTAATCACTTCAGTTGCTAAACCATCTTTTTCCTTGTTTAAAGTCATCTTGATGGTATCACCTTCTTTGATTGAAGCATTGATAATTTGTTCTGCCAAAGGATCCTCAATATATTTTTGAATTGCGCGGCTCAAAGGTCTAGCTCCAAATTTCGCATCATATCCTTTGTCAACAATAAAGTCTTTTGAATCTTTGTCTAACTCGATTTGATAACCTAAGTTATTGATTCTTTTGTACAAATGTACCAACTCCAAATCAATGATTTTATGAATATCAGCACGTTCAAGTGATTTAAACATAATCATATCATCAACACGGTTTAAGAATTCTGGAGAGAATGCTTTACGTAATGCACTTTGGATAACTGATTTTTGATCATCGTCCGTAGCAGTTAATTTCGCTGCAGTTCCAAATCCTACACCGGTTCCAAAATCTTGCAATTGTCTTGCTCCAATATTTGAAGTCATAATGATGATTGTGTTTTTAAAGTCAATTTTACGACCCAAACCATCCGTCATGTGACCTTCATCTAATGCTTGAAGCAAAATATTGAACACATCAGGATGCGCTTTTTCAATCTCATCTAATAGAATAATAGAGTAGGGCTTTCTTCTTACTTTTTCAGTTAATTGACCACCTTCTTCATATCCTACGTATCCTGGAGGTGCTCCAACTAAACGAGAGATAGAGAATTTCTCCATGTATTCAGACATATCCACTCTAATTAAAGCGTCTTCTGAATCGAACATTTGTCTGGCCAATACTTTTGCCAATAAAGTTTTACCAACTCCGGTTGGCCCTAAGAAGAAGAATGAACCAATTGGTTTGTTTGGATCTTTCAATCCGGCGCGGTTTCTTTGAATTGCTTTCACAACTTTTGAAACAGCTTCATCTTGACCAATGATTTGACTTCTCACTTCGTCATACATTTTTGCCAGTTTACCGCTTTCTTTCTCAGCGATACGCTGAACAGGAATTCCGGTCATCATAGCAACAACATCTGCAACGTTTTCCTCTGTAACCGTTACTTTATGGTTTTTAGTATCTTCTTCCCACTTTAATTTCTCTTCTTCTAATTGATCTTGAAGTTTCTTTTCAGAATCACGTAATTCAGCAGCTTTTTCATATTGCTGAGATTTAATTACATCATTTTTCTTGTCTTTAATTTCTTCAATCTTTCCTTCGATTTCGATAATTTGCTTCGGTACATTAATGTTCGTTAAGTGAACACGAGAACCTACTTCATCTAATGCGTCAATGGCTTTATCCGGCAAGTGACGATCAGAAATATATCTATCCGTTAAAGAAACACAAGCTTTAATCGCTTCTGGCGTATAAGTCACACTGTGGTGATCTTCATAACGCTCCTTAATGTTATTTAAAATTTCAATTGTTTCTTCAGCAGTTGTTGGTTCAACCAATACTTTTTGGAAACGACGCTCTAAAGCCCCATCTTTTTCGATATGCTGACGGTATTCATCTAGCGTAGTTGCTCCAATTGCTTGAAGTTCTCCTCTTGCTAAAGCAGGTTTGAACATATTTGACGCATCCAAAGATCCGCTTGCTCCACCAGCACCAACTATAGTATGAATTTCATCAATAAATAGAATAACATCTCTGTTCTTTTCTATTTCTGCCATTACCGCTTTCATACGTTCTTCAAATTGTCCACGGTACTTAGTTCCCGCAACAAGTGAAGCTAAATCTAACGACACAATTCTTTTATCGAACAATACACGCGAAACTTTACGTTGTACGATTCTCAAGGCCAAACCTTCAGCGATGGCACTTTTACCAACACCAGGTTCACCTATAAGGATAGGATTGTTCTTTTTTCTACGCGATAAGATTTGACTTACACGTTCAATTTCTTTTTCTCTTCCTACAATTGGATCTAATTGATCATTCTCAGCGAGTTTTGTTAAATCTCTACCGAAATTGTCAAGCACAGGAGTTTTTGATTTTGTATCTCCAGATTTTCTAGCTCCACCAGTTGGTCCAGCTCCACCTGCAAATCCAGCATCTCCACCTCCGTCTCCAGTTCCAGGGAATTCCGCTCTCGGATTATTTTCTTCTAACATAGCTTCAATTTCGTCTTTAATGTTGTCATAAATTACTCCATATCTATTCAAAGTTCTGCAAGCAACATTGTTTTCGTCCTTTAATATAGACAACAACAAATGTTCCGTTCCAATTACTGGACTCTTGAATAGTTTTGCTTCCAGATATGTGATTTTCAATACTTTCTCAGCTTGTTTAACCAATGGGATATTGGTCAAATCTTTAGCTGCGTTATTAGTTGACTTATTTAGGTACGATTCTATTTGATACCGTATCTGTTCTAAATCTAAATTAAATTCTTTCAATACACGAATGCCCAAGCCTTCTCCTTCACGAATAAGACCAAGCAGTAGGTGTTCAACGCCTATATAATCATTCCCAAGACGTAAGGCTTCCTCACGACTGAAATTGATAACGTCTTTTACTCTTGGCGAAAATTTTGCTTCCATAGTTTTACGAATATACATAAATTTTGTGTTGCTCACTTGCTAGATAATTAACACTTTCAAAAATAAAACGATTTAACAAGAGAATGGTTTAAGTTCTTCACAATTATTCACAGGATTTTGTTTATAATTTATAAAATCACTGTTGCCTAACTTGATTTAAATCCTTATTTTCGGGGATTCTTATGCACGCAACTTTCGTGCAGTAATAAATTAAATGACAAGATGGCAGAAGGAGAAAGAATCATTAAGATTAATATCGAAGATGAAATGAAATCCGCTTACATCGATTACTCGATGTCAGTAATTGTTTCGCGTGCTCTTCCAGATGTACGTGATGGATTTAAACCAGTACATAGACGTGTGCTTTACGGAATGCAAGATTTAGGAGTTTACTCCAACAAAGCACATAAAAAATCAGCGAGAATCGTTGGTGAGGTATTAGGTAAGTATCACCCGCATGGAGATAGTTCAGTTTATGATACAATGGTGCGTATGGCTCAATATTGGTCCTTGCGTTATCCTTTAGTAGATGGACAAGGTAACTTCGGGTCAATGGATGGAGATAGTCCAGCCGCAATGCGTTATACTGAGGCACGATTAAGAAAGATATCTGAAGAAATGTTGGGTGACCTCGACAAAGAAACAGTTGATTTCGTACCTAACTTTGATGATAGTTTAACAGAACCTACAGTTTTACCTACTAAAGTACCCAACCTTTTAATTAATGGTGCAAGTGGTATTGCAGTTGGGATGGCGACAAATATGGCGCCCCACAACTTAACTGAGGTAATCAACGGGACAATTGCGTACGTTGATGATAAAGATATCGACATTGAAGGTTTAATGAAGTACATCACTGCACCTGATTTCCCTACTGGAGGAATCATTTACGGTTATGATGGAGTTAAGTCAGCTTTTGAAACTGGAAAAGGACGAATTGTTATTCGTGCAAAAGCGATAATCGAAGAAAATAAACACGGTCGCGAGCATATCGTTGTGTCTGAAGTTCCTTATCAAGTGAACAAGGCGGATATGATTAAGAAGACCGCTGATATGGTAAACGAGGGAAGAATTGAAGGGATTACTGATATCCGTGATGAATCTGACCGAAATGGTTTGCGTATTGTTTATGAATTGAAACGTGATGCAATTCCTAACGTAGTGTTAAACAAATTGTTTAAGTTTACTGCGTTACAAACTTCATTTTCAGTGAATAACATTTGTTTGGTTGATGGTCGACCTGAGTTGTTGAACCTAAAACAAATGATTGAGAAATTCGTTGCTTTCCGTCACGAAGTGATTGTTAGAAGAACGAAATATGAATTGCGTAAGGCAGAAGAAAGAGCACACCTATTAGAGGGATTAATTATTGCATCTGATAATATCGATGAAGTAATTAAAATCATTCGTGCATCAAACAGTCCAGACGAAGCAAGAGAGAACTTAATCAAACGTTTCGAACTTTCAGATTTACAGTCACGTGCGATTGTAGAAATGCGATTGAGACAGTTAACAGGACTTGAGCAGGACAAGCTAAGAGCTGAATATGCTGAGTTGATGATAACTATTACTGATTTAAAAGATATTCTTGCTAATGAGTCACGCAGAATGGCAATTATTAGAGAAGAATTAGAATACATTCGTGAGAAATACGGTGATGAGCGTCGTTCTATTATTGAATACTCAGCTTCAGAAATGAGAATTGAGGATTTAATACCAGATGATGAAGTTGTTGTAACAATTTCTCATGCAGGTTATATTAAACGTACTAGTTTAAGCGAATACAAAGTTCAAAATAGAGGTGGAACGGGCTCAAAAGGTTCGACTACTAGAGATAAAGATTTCTTAGAGACAATTTTTGTTGCTACAAATCACAACTACTTGATGGTATTTACTGAAAAAGGTAAATGTTTCTGGATGCGTGTATTTGAAGTTCCTGAAGGAAGTAAAACTTCTAAAGGTAGAGCGATTCAAAACTTGATCAATATAGAACAAGACGATAAGATTAAAGCATACATCAACGTTGAAGATTTAACGAATGAAGAGTATGTTGATAATAACTTTATCATAATGTGTACTAAGAAAGGTATCATTAAAAAAACGAAGTTAGAAGCTTATTCTCGACCACGTTCTAATGGTATCAACGCTATTAATATCAATGAAGGTGATGAATTATTAAGCGCTAAATTGACTAATGGTAAACAAGAAATTATCTTGGCGAAAAGATCAGGATACGCAATTCGTTTCAATGAGTCTACTGTGAGAACCGTAGGAAGAAACTCAATAGGAGTGAAAGGTGTTAAAATGAGCAGACCAGAAAATGACGAAGTTATTGGAATGATTTGTTTGGAGCCAGATAGTGAGAACAGTATTTTAGTTGTTTCTGAAAATGGTTATGGAAAACGTTCGTTCTTTAATGATCCGGAAACTGGAGATCCAATTTACCGTGTTACTAACCGTGGTGGAAAAGGTGTGAAAACACTTTCTGTTACTGAAAAAACAGGTGATCTTATTGCTATTTTGAATGTAACAGACGATGATGATTTAATGATTATCACTAAACGTGGAATTACAATTCGTTCAAGAGTAGATCAGATTCGAGTTATGGGTCGTGCTGCACAAGGTGTGAAAGTAATCAACCTTTCAAAAGGTGGTGAAATTGCTGCTGTTGCAAAAGTGCCGAAAGAAGATGATGTAGAAATTATTGAAGGTGAAATCGTTGACGGAGAGATTGTTGAGGGAGGTGTTGTTGATTCAGAAGATATCGACACTGAAAATCCTGATGCTCCAGAAGAAGATGGCACAGAAAATGATACTACAGAAGAATAAGAAATAAAAAACAGAACAAAATGAAATTGAACAAAGTAAATTTAGGAATCCTTTGTGCTACATTTTTTATAGGAGCACAAGGATTCTCACAAAACAGCAATGTTGTTTCTGCTGCACTTGAGTTTCAGAAATATGAGCCTGCTTTTGCAAGTCAAGATTTAGTGAAAGCAAAATCTTATTTGTTGGAGGCAAAAAGATACATTGATCCTGCGATGAAGGATGAGTCGACAAAGGCTGATCCAAAAGCAAATTACTATAACGCTGTAATTAATTACAGTTTAGTTGAATTGTCTGGAATGACAGGTGCTGAAGATTTGAAAGTATATCAGACTGATTCTATTCTTGATGTTATTGAAGGATCAATCAAGCACACAGAAGCTAAGAAGCGTTATAAATCGGATGTAGATTTATTCTTCAACCGTAAAATTGGTCAAGCTGTAACAATCGGTGAAATGATGTTTAAGCAGAAGAATTATCAAATGGCTTTTGCTGGATTTGCAGGTGCTTATCAAGTAAAGAAAATTGCAAATATCGAAGAAGAGCGTGAAGCTATGAAAACGAATGCAATTATTGCTGCTAGAAACTACATTGACACTTTGAGCAAATCAGGTGAATCAGAAAAAGCTATGGAATTTATTTCTAGCGCTTTGGAGTTGTTTCCTGAAAGTGAAGATTTAGCAATTGCTGGTGTGAATATCGCATTAGACAATAACGATTTAGAAAAAGCTGAAGCTTATTTTGATGCTGCTGCTAAATCATCTCCAAACAACAAAGTGTTGTTTTCTAACATGGGATCTATTTACTTGACTGCTGCAGATAAAGCATATAATGAGTTTACTGCAATGGAAATTACAGAAGAAGGTTACCAAGTTAAATCTGATGAAGTGGAAGGTTTGTACACTAAAGCTGAAAACAACCTTGAGCGCGCTATCAAAATAGATCCAGAATATGCTGAAGCAGCATATAACTTAGGAGTTCTATATTTAGGTAGAGGTGAAAAACTGAAAACTACAGCTAGTCAAATGGATTTCAACAATCCTGATTACGACCAAGTTAGTGCAAGAAGTCAAGAGATGTACAAAAAGGCAATTGCGCCTTTGGAAATTTACATTAATCAAGATCCAAATAATTCAGGAGTATTGAATGTATTGTTTCAAGTACACAGAAACGCTGGAAACACTGAGAAAGCATTAGAGTACAAAAAACGTGCTGATGCAGTTGATGCGGAAGGTAAATAATATTTAATTCTAAAATAGAAGAGAGGTTGTTGCGAAAGTGACAACCTCTTTTTTTTTGAGGACGATTCACTTCCGAAGGGATGGCTTGCAAATAACTTCAAAAAAAAATAGATTATTTCCCATGAACTTTTTTTATTAATCATTGTTTTATAAGATAAGTAATAACACGTAATTATTATCTAAAGTAAAACTTAAAGAATATGATTAATAAAAGTGCAAAGAAGTGGTTGGTTGATAGCATTGAGTTGTTTGATGGACTTACATCCGATCGAAAAATAGCCTTGCAAAGCATTTTTAAGGAGAATCAATATTCGAAAAATGATTATCTTTTTCGCAATGGTGATTCTATAGATGAAGTTTTTTTTATTAAAAACGGAAGAGTTAAAATCATCAAACATTCAGACTCTGAAAAAGAGAGTATCAAACGTATTTTAAATGACGGTGACTATTATGGCGAATATGCAGCTATAGACCCTTCTATGTTTGCTAATCACAATGATTCAGCCAAAGTAATGGATAAAAATACTATAGTGCTTTCTATACCAACAAAAGATTTCAAAAACATCTGTGATGCAAATCAAGAGGTTTATCAGAAAGTTATTAAAAATATGTTGACCAATTACCGAAGACTAGACAATAGACTTGAATCGGTAATGCTTAAGAAGTCAAAACACAGAATTATAGACTTTATTAAAGAAATGGCTGAAGACATTGGAAAACCTGTAGGTTATGAAATGTTGATTAAACACAATCTTACTCACCAAGAAATAGCTAATTTGACGGGGATTTCAAGACAAAAAGTAACAACAATCCTAAACGAATTTAAACAAGCAGGATTGATTCACTTGGAGAGAAATTCTATATTGGTGCATGATGCGAAGTTGTTGGCATAGAGAAGAGTGACGCAGAGTTTCGCAGAGGGGCGGAGATTCGCAGAGAAAAAGGAAGAAAGAGAAGTATAAGTTGAGCGCCTTTGACGCTTTAATTATTTTCACAGAGTTGCACGGAGGTTTTTCACGGAGGGACTCAGAGAAAAAAAAATAAGAGTTACGCAGAGTTTCGCAGAGGGGCGGAGATTCGCAGAGAAAAAAGAAGAAAAAGAAGTATAAGTTGAGCGTATTCGGCACTTTAATTATTTTCATTAGAGATGTAGGGAGGTCTTCATAGAGAAAAAAAAATAAAATCAAAAATTTCACTCGACACGAAGAAAAAAATCTGCGTAATCCGCGAAAATCTGCGGGAGAAATAAGTCTAGCTCTCCGAGTAATTATTCTCGCAGAGTAGGTGTCATATTTCTTTCATCACCTCTTCAATAATCTTCAAAGCCTTTTCCCCTTCTTCACGACTCAGCGTCAATGGCGGACTCAACCTAAAACTCTCCGGGTGCGACAAAAACCAAAATGAAATCAATCCTTTTTCCATGCATTTCATCACAATTTCATTCACGACTTCCGCATTCTCCATGTCAATGGCAAACATAAATCCAATACGTCTAACTTCTTTCACGAGTTTATGCTTCAACAATTCATCTTCTATATGTTGACCTATTTTATTCACTTCATCGTAATCAATTCCAGATAAAACTTTTAATCCAGCCGCAGCTGCAGCACAAACCACAGGATGCCCACCAAATGTTGTAATGTGTCCCAAAATTGGATCATGACTGAATAAATCTAGCTTTTCGTGACTACTCACCAATGCTCCGATTGGCATTCCGCCGCCCAATGCTTTACCTAAGGTCAAAATATCAGGGACAACTCCAGAGTGTTCGAAGGCAAAGTTCTTTCCAGATCTTCCTATTCCACATTGGATTTCATCAAATATCAGTTGTGTTCCGGTTTCATCACATCGTTTTCTCAATGCTTTTAAATATTCGGTAGAAGCTTGTCGAACACCAGCATCTCCCTGAATAGGTTCAATAAAAACTCCAGCGGTTTTTTCTGTGATTAATGTTAAATCTTCTATTTCATTGTGACGAATAAAATTCACCTCTGGCATTAAAGGTTCAAATGGCTTTTTCTTAATTTCCTTACTTGATAAACTTAAACTTCCGTTCGTGCTTCCGTGATACGCTCCATAACAAGAAATGATTTCTCTTCTTCCAGTCACACGCTTTGCCAATTTTATAGCTGCTTCGTTGGCTTCCGTTCCAGAATTCACCGCATAAACTGAATTCAATTGCTGGGGTAAAATCGCTGTCAAACGTTCAGCCATTTCTAATGGAGCATCTTGAATGAATTCTCCATAAACCATTACATGTAAATGACGGTCAATTTGTGCTTTTAAAGCTTTGACAACCTCAGGATGATTGTGACCAATATTGTTTACGGCAACCCCTGCAATCATATCCAAATAAGACTTTCCTTGTTTATCATAGATATAACTTCCTTTTGCATAATCAACTTCGATTAAAAAAGGAAATGGACTGGTTTGCCCTTGCAATTGCTTAAACTTTTCAGCTGTGGTCAATGGATTTTTCATGAGAAATTAGAATTATTACTAAAATGTAAAATCAGACTATTTTAAAGGGCAGGAGTTAGATCAAAAAAAAACAGTTCTCCAGAAGTAAACTTCCAAAGAACTGTTTGTAAACTATTATTTTTTACGAGCGATAACTTTTTTTGCTGCTTTGATTACATCAGCTGTATCGATATTGTATTTCGTCATTAATTCATCAGGCGTTCCACTTTCACCGAAAGTATCATCAACACCAACATATTCTTGTGGTGTAGGATTATTCATGCTTAAAACTTGCGCAACAGAATCACCCAAACCACCATTGATCATGTGTTCCTCAGCGGTAACAACACAACCCGTTTTCTTAGCAGTTGCTAAAATAGCTTTTATATCCAAAGGTTTAATCGTATGCATGTTGATAACTTCTGCATTGATTCCTTCTTTTGCCAATTCTTGAGCCGCTTCAATTGCTTTGTAAACCATGTGTCCACAAGCGATAATTGAAACATCCTTTCCTTCAAAAATAGTATCAGCTTTCCCAATAACGAATTCAGCATCATCTGCAACGAAAATCGGAACTTTTGGACGACCAAAACGAAGATAAACAGGACCTTCTAAGTCAGCGATTGCTTTTGTAGCTTGTTTTGTTTGGTTAAAATCAGCTGGAACAATAACAGTCATGTTCGGCATCATTTTCATCATTCCGATATCTTCTAAGATTTGATGCGTTGCTCCATCTTCACCAAGTGTTAATCCAGCGTGAGAGGCACAAATCTTTACATTTTTCTTAGAGTATGCAACAGATTGACGAATTTGGTCATACACTCTTCCTGTAGAAAAGTTAGCGAATGTTCCAGTAAAAGGAATTTTTCCACCAATCGTCATTCCTGCTGCCATACTGATCATGTTTGCTTCAGAAATACCTACTTGGAAAAAACGATCTGAAAAATCATCTTCAAAAGCATTCATTTTTAATGAACCTGTTAAATCAGCACACAATGCCACAACATTTGGATGTGATTTACCCAATTCGTGCAAACCTTCTCCAAAGCCTGAACGTGTATCTTTCTCGCCTAAAATTTTGATTTTCTTTTCCATTATAAATTTATCGTTACTGTTTTGTTCGAATATACGTTAAAATCTTTTTGTTTAGTATAGCTGGTAGATTTCAAATCTTTTTGTCTGTAAACCACTTTGTATTTCCCCGGTTGAAGGATAAAAGTGTTGCTCAGCGTGTTCTCAAGTAAATCACAAACCCATTCAAATTCATTGTTCTCTTTAACTTCAAATACTTGAGCGGTGACAATCTTATACGCTGAAAAGTTGGCCACTCCAGGAGCATCAATTGAAACTGTGTTCAATGCACTTTGACTTACTTTAATCGTTTTATATCTTCTTGGCAAAGTCAAAACTTCTAATTCATATTCCCCAACAATGTATTCTTGGGTAGCATTGAATTTTTGAACGTTTAAAGTATTCGTTTTCCCTTTTTCCATAACACGCACATCAACATAGTCATAGCGTGAAGGTTGATTGAAAACAACTTTAATTTGACCTTGTGGCGTTGGTAATTCTACTGTATTGTGAGTATTACGCAGAATTTTAATCCCTGTTTTGACTTGTTCGGGAAGTGTTTTGGCTACCAAATCATACGGAATACTTGGATCTAAAACTAAAGTGTCTGGCAATTTTGCCTCATTTAAAGTATGCACGTAAGAATACTTTAAATTTTTAGTTCCTGATTCATACAAAAATAGTGTAACATCAGTTTCCAAAGGTTTTCCTGATGTTGTATTCAAATTAATTTGAACTGTAGTATTCACCAAGGCTTTGTTCACCACATTCTTTAAAACTGCTTCAAACGCCTGAGGATCTTCAGCTGATTTATAATTTCCGTAGCAATCAAAATGTGATAAATAAGACATATCCATTCCTAAACCAATTACAAACGGACTAATCGTGATTCCTTTCGCGCGCAATTTATCTGCAATCACACAAGGTTCATCATCACAGGCTTCAATACCATCTGTAATTAATATGATTACATTTCTAGAAGTTTTATCTGGAAAGTCATCCGCTGCCTGTTCAAGTGAACGCGCAATTGGAGTTGTTCCTTTGGCACGAATGGTTCGGATTTTATTCAAAACTGCATCGTGGTTGTTTTTTGCGAAAGGAACTTCCAGTTTAGTGTCTGCACAATCTTGATAACTGGCTGTAATAGGGGATTGGTGACCATAGACACGTAAGGCGATTTCTAAATTTGGAATTCCTCTTAAACTGTCCACAGAATTTGAGACAATTCGCTTAGCTGTTACGAATCTTGATTCATTTCCCCATTTTTTATTCATCGAATTGGAAGCGTCTAGAACAAAAAGTATACGTGTCAGTTCTTCTTGGGCATAACTATAGCCAGCAAAACAAATAAATACTGCAACGATTAACTTTTTCATTCTAACTTCTTTTCCTTCGAGAATCGTGTTATAATTTTCACTTATAACATAACGAGGACTTTATTTAATTCAACTTTAGTAATCTCCTAAAGTTTCTTCTAATTGATTTAAAGCACTTTCCAATTGCTCTGCATTTGGAGCAGCTCCGTGCCATTTGTGCGTTCCAGTCATGTAGTCAACCCCTTGACCCATTTCTGTTTTCAATAAAACCATTACTGGTTTACCTTTTCCACATAAAGATTGTGCTTTTTCGTACGTAGCAATTATTTCTTCCATGTTATGACCATCAACTTCAAGTGTTTCCCAACCAAAAGCTTGCCATTTCTGTTTTAAGTTTCCAAGAGACAATACATCTTCTACATCACCATCAATTTGACGTCCGTTGTAATCAACAGTCGCAATAAGGTTATCAACTTTCTTGGCAGCAGCATATAATGCAGCTTCCCAAATCTGACCTTCTTGTAATTCTCCGTCTCCCATTAAAACATAAACAAAACGATCGTCTTTATTTAGTTTTTTAGCTTCAGCAGCACCAATTCCATTAGAAAGTCCTTGACCTAAAGATCCAGATGCAATACGAATTCCTGGAAGGTTATGATCTATACTTGGGTGACCTTGTAAACGTGAGTTTAATTTTCTAAATGTTGCCAATTCGGGAACAGGAAAATAATTTGCACGTGCCAAAGTACTGTACCATACTGGAGAAATGTGTCCATTCGAAAGGAAGAATAAATCTTCTCCTTCACCGTCCATAGTAAAGTTTTTAGGATCTTGCTTTAAGATTTTGTGATACATCACTGTAAAAAAGTCAGCACAACCTAGTGAACCTCCTGGGTGTCCAGAGTTTACGGCTGCTACCATTCTTACAATATCTCTTCTCGTCTGTGAAGCATATTGCTCCATTGTTTTAATATCCATAGCTTATTGTGACAAATTGTTTTGATTTACAAATCTATACTTAATTTAGAATATTTTAGTGGAAATAGCCCTTAATTTATTACTACTTTTACACAAAATAGGAATACCATGTACACTGTAAATGAAATGCTGAATCGTTTTAGTGAAAAGCTAAGCGATGTATTTATTGATAGAGAAAAGAGACAAATCGCAAAGATGTTTTTGATGCAATACATGCAGTATGATGCTTCGGAAATGTTGTTAAACAATGATCAAAAGGTTCCAGAAGATGTTCAGGTTATGTTGGAACATGCTGTTGCTGAAATTAATAACGGAAAACCTGTTCAATATGTTTTAGGAGTGGCCTATTTTTATGATTTAGAATTAAAGATTGACAGACGAGCATTAATTCCGAGACCAGAAACTGAAGAATTAGCGTATTGGATTGTTGAAAAATGGAAAGACCGCAGTCCGAAAATTTTGGATGTTGGAACGGGTTCAGGATGTATTGCTTTAGCTTTGAAGTCGCATATTCCTAAAAGCAAGGTATTTGGCGTGGATGTAATTCAAAATGCTTTAGATTTGGCCAATGAAAACGCTATTCAGCTGAAGTTGAATGTACAGTTCGACTTTGCAAATGCTTTAAATCTGCATGCTTATTCTCATTATAAGTGGGATATGATTGTTTCTAATCCGCCATATATTCCTCTTGATGATAAAGAAAATATGAAGGATCATGTACTAGATCATGAGCCAGATTCAGCACTTTTCGTACCCAATAACAATCCATTACTTTATTATAAAGCAATATCACTTTATGCGAGAGATCACTTGGTACCCAAAGGAAGTTTGTATTTCGAAGTTCATGAAGAAATGGCAAAAGAAGTAGAAGTTGTTTTAAATTCTTATGGATTTTCGAAAGTTGAAATTCGTCAGGATTTACAAGGGAAAGACCGAATGATTCACGCACAATTTTAAAGAGAGATGAATACAAAAGAGGCTGTAAAAAGAATAGAAGATTTAACAAAAGAATTAAATCATTACAACCATCTATATTACATAGAAAATGTTTCTGAGGTTTCAGATTTTGAATATGATCAGCGATTAAAAGAATTGCAAGGCCTTGAAGAGCAATTTCCAGATTTAGCAGCCTCAAATAGTCCAACGAAAAGAGTTGGTGGAGATATTACAAAGAAATTTAAAACAGTAAAGCATGAATATCCTATGCTTTCTTTATCGAATACCTATTCAGAAGAAGAAATCGTAGAATGGGAAAACCGTGTTAAAAAATTAGTTCCAGGAAAAGTCAATTACGTTTGTGAATTGAAATATGACGGAGTTGCCATCGGTATTCGCTATGAAAATGGAGCATTAACGCAAGCGATAACACGTGGTGATGGTTCAAAAGGAGAAAATGTTTCCGCTAATGTGAAAACTATTCGTACAATTCCTTTGCATTTAAAAGGAAACTTTCCAGAAGTATTTGAAATAAGAGGAGAAATATTTTTCCCACTGGAATCTTTCAATGCTTTAAATAAATCAAGAGAAGAAAATGGAGAAGAGCTTTTTGCTAACCCAAGAAACTCAGCATCAGGAACATTAAAGTTGCAGGATTCAAGTGTAGTTGCTGAACGTGGATTAGATTGTTTTTTATACGGTGTATATGGAACAGACTTACCTGCTGATGGTCATTATAAAAGTGTATTAAATGCTGGAGAATGGGGTTTCAAAATTCCTACTCCAGAAAAAAAATATCTGAAAAGAACTGATTCTATTGAAGGAATCATGGAATTTATCCATTATTGGGATAGAAACAGAGCAGATTTGCCTTTTGAAATTGACGGAGTTGTGATTAAGGTAGATGATTATGGTCAGCAAGAGGAATTAGGGAATACCGCAAAATCTCCAAGATGGGCAATTGCTTATAAGTTTAAAACTGAACAAGCAAGCGCAGAATTAGAAGCTGTAACATACCAAGTAGGTAGAACAGGAGCGGTAACTCCAGTAGCCAATCTTTCTGCTGTTGCATTAGGAGGAACGATTGTTCGCCGCGCTTCTTTATACAATGAAGACCAAATCAATAAGTTAGACCTTCATGAAAACGACACCGTTTATGTTGAGAAAGGTGGAGAAATTATTCCTAAGATTGTAGGGGTCGATTTAACACAAAGAGCTCCAGACGCAAAGAAAATTGAATTCATTTCTAATTGTCCAGAATGTGAAGAGCCGCTAAAAAGATTGGAAGGAGAAGCGCATCATTATTGTTTAAATGATTTAGGTTGCCCACCACAAATTACAGGTCGAATAATTCATTTTATTTCTCGAAAAGCAATGGATATTGAAGGAATCGGAGCGGAAACAGTAGAACTACTTTTCGCAGAAGGTTTTATTCATAACAGTTCGGATTTATACACTTTGACATTCGATCAAATCGTGGGATTGGAAAGAATGGGAGATAAATCTGCCAATAATTTATTAAAAGGATTACAAGATTCAAAAGAAATTCCATTTGAAAGGGTTTTATTTGCTTTGGGAATACGTCATGTTGGAGAAACAGTCGCTAAAAAAATTGCCAAAGCATTAAAAAATATTGATGCATTAAGAAGTGCAACTTATGATGAGCTAATCACTATTGACGAAGTAGGAGAGAAGATCGCTATTTCAATTCAGCAGCACTTTTTGCAAGCGGAGAACGTTCAAATAGTTGAAGGACTAAAAACAGCTGGATTACAATTCGAAATAGAAGAAAAAGAATTAGACAGTGCAGTTTTAGAAGGGAAGTCGATTGTTGTTTCAGGAGTTTTTCAAACACTTTCTCGAAAAGAATTGAAGGAAGCCATTGAAGCAAATGGAGGAAAGAACGTAGGAAGTATTTCTGCAAAAACCTCTTTTATTATAGCAGGAGACAATATGGGCCCTGCGAAGTTAGAAAAAGCAAAAAGTTTAGGCGTTGAAATTGTTTCAGAGAATGAGTTTATTGAGATGATAAAATGAATGAAAAATGAAAATTGAAAGAATGAAAAATTGGAGGATTCAAACAACCCAGCATCAAAGGCACAATGTAGGGACGATTTGTAAATCGTCCGTTCCATTGTAAATGCAATTCAAGGATGCAAAAATTCAAAGATTCATTAAAACCCAGCATCAAAGGTACAATGTAGGGACGATTTGTAAATCGTCCATTCCATTGTAAATGCAATTCAAGGATGCAAAAATTGGAGAATGATAAGTGAGGATTTAGAAAATAAAAGTGAAAAATGAGGAAAAAAATTGTTGTTATTTCTGAATGGAAAAATAAAGAAGACTTTCAGCAATTGAAATCCAATGTTGAAAAGAATATTTCCATTGCAGACACATTTTATTACATATGTTCTATCAATAGTTCAGTGAAAATTGATGAGTTACCTAAAATAACTAATGTTTACTATCTTTCTAAAAAGGATTTTACTCTTTTTGGTAAACTGAAAACACCTTCTTTGAGAGAATTATTAATCGATAAGTCGGAAGGTGTTTTAGTTGTAGCAATGGAAAAAAGATCGCCATTACTAGGGAAAGTTTTAAGAAATTCTAAATTAAGGAGTGTAGGGATGGAAAAAGATACACTGCCAGATTTTGAATTATCATTTATTGATTCCCAATTATTGGACGGAAAATTATTCCAACAAATTAATAAGTATTTAACCAAAATTCAATTATAATGCAATTTAAAGGAACTGGAGTGGCGCTTGTTACACCATTTATGAAAGATGGTAGCGTAGATGAAAATGCACTGCGTAAATTAGTGAATTTTCAAATTGATAATGGAACAGATTTTTTAGTCGTTCAAGGAACAACAGGAGAAACTGCTACGTTGACTAAAGAAGAGAAAACACGTGTTTTAGCTATTGTAATAGAGGAAAATAATGGGAAATTACCTATCGTTTTAGGAATGGCAGATAACAATACCGCTGCGTTAGTTGAAGAAATCAAAGCTTTCGAAAATGATGGAGTTGATGGATTTTTAAGTGCTTCACCGCATTATAGTAAACCAAGTCAACGCGGTATTATTGCACATTTTAAAGCAATTGCAGAAGTTTCAAAAAAGCCAATCATACTTTACAATGTTCCAGGTAGAACAGCGAGTAACATGACCGCGGAAACAACTTTAGCTTTATCAAAAGTCGAAAATATTGTTGGAGTGAAAGAAGCTTCTGGAAATATTGAGCAAGTAATGCAAATTTTAAAGAATGCACCAGAAGGATTTGCAGTTTTGTCTGGCGAAGATGCTTTAACAATGCCAATTATTGCGATGGGTGGACATGGAGTGATTTCGGTAGTGGCCAACGCATTGCCAAAACAGTTTTCAACGATGATTAATGCCACTTTAAAAGGAGATTTAGCAACAGCGAGAAAAGAACATTTTAGCGTTTTAGACATCACAAGTTCATTTTTCTCGGAAGGAAATCCATCTGGAATAAAATATTGTTTGGAGTTGGTAGGTATTGGAAATGATACTGTCCGTTTGCCTTTGACTACAATTAGCGATGATTTGAAGTCTAAAATGGAAGCGCAATTAAAGCTAATAGTTTGAAAACTTGTTGGTTAATATTAATAATTTAAAATAAATAGGGTGCTCTTGAAAAAATAATTAATTTTGAACCAAGACCATTTAACTATATCATGACCAAACATATTATTTATGTTATCTCCATTCCACTTTTTTTGTTTGTTTCCTGTAATTCGGAAGCAGATGCAATTGTCGTTGAAGAAACTATAATTAATGTGGAAGTGGAAGAGGGTCAAAATTATGAACCAAAAAATTTAGTCGTTTATTCCATTCCATCTCCGAATGAACAAATGAATTTATTTTATAATTCAAATGCAAAATTTGATCCTTCATTAATACTCCCATTATCGAATTTTTCTAGTTATTCAACAGATGCTAAAAAAGCACTAAATTTTGGTGTTCTTATGTCTGATGGAGCTTATTTGACGCGTTTCAGTCAAAGTAAAGGAAGATGGATGGACTACCACACAACATTAAAGAATCTAGGCAAAGACATTGGTATTACTGAATCATTTAAAGGTAATTTGGATATTAATGTTGAGGAATTGGCTAATGATTCAAATAAACTATTTGAGGTTTCATCGCAATATTATCTGTCTATTTATGACGAGTTAATTGAAAAACAAAGGGGTGTTGAACTTTCATTTATTTTAAGCGGCGCTTGGATTGAAACAATGCATATTTTGTTGACTTCTGCTAATAAATACGATGAAAATAGTGAAATTCAAACGCATATTGTAGATCAACGCTTTGTATTGGAAAACTTAATGGGCATTTTAGGGGATTATAAAGATAATCTTCAATTAAATGATTTATTGAAGCAATTTGATGAGATATGTCAAGTTTATTTAAAGTTGAATTGTGAAAATTTTGACCTAGAAATAGAGAATAGAGAAGAATTATTAATTCTTAATGGTGGATCAACTTGCACTTTTGACTCTGATTCTTTTAAGGAGATGAAATCTTTAGTTAAACAAATAAGAACATCAATTATTTCATAAAGAAAAGTAAACATGATTAAATTTGCTCATCTAATATTTGGTTCATTAATATTCATTGGAGGGAATTCATTTTCTCAATGTGAGCATACAACACATCATATAACACCTGATTTTACTAATGGTTGGATTGAAAATTCTCAATCAAAAATAGTTGAATTACATCTTGGAGATGATTTTGAAATGAAATTCATCGCGCAAGCAGGAGTAAAGTATAGAATTCAAACTTCGGCAGGACAAAAAGATTTCACAAAGAATAATATTTCATTTCAATTGATAATAAAAGAAGTTAATCGGATAGTTGAAAAAGGAATAGTTTCCTACAAAACTGCTGAAGTGATTTTATACGATAGTGAGTTGTCTGGCAAAGATGATGAAGCCATTATTCAAACTGCAAAAACACAAAACTTGTCTATAAAAGTTAGAATTCATGGAACAGAAATTGATCCAAATTTAGCTTTTTGTTCAATTGTTTTAATCGAGGAAAAAAGATCGGAATCACATGATTTACGATAATTAAAAAAATATAATAAGTACATGCAAACATTTAATGAGCAGAAGATTGCTCAAATAAAAGAGGTTTTATCCTCATCGAAAAACATAGTTATAGTAGCACATAAATCCCCTGATGGAGATTCGATAGGTAGTTCATTAGGACTTTTCCATTACTTAGAGAAGTTAGGGTATAACGTAAAAGTTTGTCATCCAGATCCATCTCCATATTTTTTGGATTGGATGATAGGAATTGACCAAATCATTGATGCCGAAACACAATTTGAAGAAGTAAAAAAGCAAGTTGAATTGGCAGATGTGATTTTTTGCTTAGATTTTAACGCAATGAGTCGAGTTGGAGTAATGAAAGAAATGTTAGTCAATAGCAATGCTTTTAAAATAATGATAGATCATCATTTAGATCCAGCAGAAGAATTTGATTTACTTTTTTCAGAAACTACTTCATGCTCAACGGCGCAGTTAATCGTTGATTTTATTGAAGCAATGGGAAATACCAATTTATTGGATAGTAACATCGGTGAACCTTTGTATTGTGGAATAATGACAGACAGTGGATCTTTCCGCTTCCCAAGCGTAACGGCGCATACGCATGAAGTTATTGCGACATTAATGCGTGGAGGTGTTGCACCATATAAAGTTCATGAAGCTGTTTTTGATACCAATACTTTCGATAAATTGCGTTTGAAGAGTTATGCAATTAACGAGAAAATGGAAATCTTAGAAGAGTTTGATACTTCAATAATTTCTTTAGACAAATCTGAATTAGCTCGTTTTAATTATGTCAAAGGAGATACTGAAGGATTGGTTAATGTTGGTCTTTCTATTCAAGGAGTGAAAAAATCAATATTTTTAACAGAAGGTGATGGAATAATTAAAATTTCTTTTCGTTCAAAAGGACAAGATAACCCAATCAACGTCATGGCTGGAACCTACTTTCATGGTGGTGGACATGCCAATGCATCAGGTGGAAGATGGGATGGAAATATGGAAGAAGCAATTGCTAAAATAAAAAGCGTTTTGCCAGAATTTAATTAATTATGATAAAAAAATTCATACTAATAAGTAGTTTTTCCGGACTGCTTTTTTCATGTGAGCAGAAGCCAGAGGAACAGCCAAAAGAGCCTGAATGGTCAGTAGAACATTCTACTACCATGAACGAACAATTTACAAGAGAGGATGAAATCAATATTCGTTTGTATTTGTCACGTCGTGAAAATTGGGAAGTTAAATCAACGGGTTCAGGATTACGTTACTGGATTTATGAAGATGTTGAAGGACCAACTGCTAAGACAGGAGATAAAGTGGATGTTAAGTTTGAAGTGAAAATGCTAAATGATTCTTTACTTTATAAAACAGAAGGAAAAGAAGTAAGTACTTTTAAAGTAGACAGATCTGATATCGAAACTGGTGTTATGGAAGGGATTAAATACCTTTCTGAAGGAGATAAAGCAAAATTGATAATTCCAAGTCATATTGGACATGGTTTATTAGGTGATTTTAAAAAAATCCCACCATTACAAGTTTTGGTAATAGATTTAGAATTGGTAAAAATATATTGATATGCGAATTTTTTTAATGATTATAATTGTTGGTTTAACATTCACATCTTGTGATATTGAAGGGGTGAAAACTTCTGATGAAAAGGAAAAACAAGCAGCTGAAAATGATGCTTTGGTTGAAGAAATGAAATCAGATTCACTTTCACCACAAAAAGAGATTGTAATAGACAAAGCAAGTGATACTTTAAAGTTGAATAACGGAATCACGATTACTTACTTTAAGAAAGGAAAAGGGGAGAAATTGAAGAAAGGCGACGTTGTAATGATTGATTATCGCGCGAAATTAGAAGACGGTACAATTTACGATGGAAATCACAAGGTAAAAAAGCCAAGTATTCCATTTTTAGTGGGTTGGAATCAACAAACATCAGGTTGGGATATTGCTTTGCAAGAACTAAGAGTAGGAGACGATGTTGATATTTTCTTACCCGCAAAATTTGCTAGAGGAAAGAACGGAATCAAAGGAATTGTTCCTCCAAATGCAAACAATATTCTTTCTATGAGAATTGTAGAAAAGTTTGAACCTACAGCAACTGTTGATGGAGTGAAAATTTGGAAATACGATGAATTAAAAACACCTGGTGACTCAATTCAACCAAAAGATGATGTTTTAATCAATTATTGGGTAAGTTCAGAAAGTAAACCACGCTATGACAACAGCTACCAAAGAGGAGAACCATTCAAACTGAAAATTGGAGATAAAAACATTGTACCGGGATTACACAAAGCATTGCTTTCAGCAAGAGAAGGTGACCGATTAATGGTCTTCATTCCAGCTAAAGAAGCTTATGGTAATGATGGTTTGATTGAAATGGTAAAACCTGGTGAGGATATTTTTTATGATGTTCAGGTGGCGGCTGTTTTATAATGATTAATGTTAAATTATTAATTATTAACGTGTTTGGTGATGAATTACAACTGCGTTGTAATTGAGGCTTTTAATTAGGAATTATTCATCGCTCAAAAATCATCATTGACAACACGTTAACCATTAACCATTATTCCTTCTCCTCTCTCAACTGCGCAGCAATAAACGGTAATTTAGGTGCTAAGAAATATCCAGTCAAACTTGCGAACAGTATCGGAATTAAATAAGTAAAGCCTGTTAATGTTGCTACAAGAATAGTTGTACTCATTGGTGTTCTCGTTACCGTTGAATTGATTGCCGCCATACTGCAAATTATAGCTAATGAAGCATTGATGTCTGGGAAGATTTCAGCGATAATTAATCCAATTGTCGCTCCAACAAAGAAAAGCGGAATGATGAATCCACCTCTCCAACCGGAAGTTACAGTAATAGAAATTGCAGCTATTTTAAAGAATAAAATGGCCAATAACATCCACAACGTATATGGAGTTGTGAGTAATTCATTGACTTCGTAGTGGCTAAAATAACGTGTAATTGGAAAAGCATAGGAGATAAATCCAAGAATTATTCCTCCTACCATCATTTTTATGTAAACAGGCATAGTTTTCCATTCGAATATTTTCTTGAATGTTTTGGTTAAATAAATGAAAAACCAACCAACCGCAGCGGCTATAATTCCATATAAAACTGCTAATCCGAAATCGAACATTCCTTCGTATTCATAGATAGGAACTTGCCAAAGTGCACCTAATCCTAAACTAATGATTAAAGCGAAAACGATATAACTAAATAAGCTTGAAACTAGAGCAGGAGTAATGGCTTGATAATATTGAACCACATGTTTGTGATGAAGAATTTCCAAAGCGAATAAACTTCCACCAAGAGGAGCACCAAATAATGCGGTGAATCCGGCTGCCATTCCAGCGATACTCATGGAGCGTAATTCTTCGCCTTTTAAACGGAATACTTTACCAAGCCAAGTTCCTGTTGAGCCTGTTACTTGAACTAGTGGAGCTTCTGGACCTAAACTTCCTCCGGAGCCAACACATAAGAGGGATGACAAAATCATTGATGGATTCCGCTTAGGATCGAGTTTGCCTTTATTGAATCTAATGTTGTTTACGATTAAAGATATCTCTCCAGGATCTCCAATAAAGTGAATGATAATTCCGGCTAAAAATCCAGAAATTGCCATTGTTGGTATAACTAACCACCCTTCAAATTGACCTAAAAAATGAATAACCATCTCAAGAATGATCCAATAAATTCCAGCTATCAGCCCACCCATTAATCCCAATAATGCCCAAAGAAAAAATGTGCGACTAAATAGAAACGGATTAAACCTGATAGGTTGATCAAGTATGTTTAAGTAATTAACGAGTTTTCTTCTACTTTTTAACTTCACTACAATCTATTTTTAAAATCGAACCTGGCAAAAGTAATAATTTGTTTAAAAAGTATCGGATGGTTTCGTCTTTAATTGATCGTTCAACTATTTTTAACCTGAATATTATGGTGGAATTAGTTACAGCTCTAGGCTAGAAATAGAGACTTCATGAAAAATAATAGCTTATTTTTTATTAATATTGTACTTATTAGGCTGATTTATAATGCTTTAAATATAAATTTTGACAAAAAATTTTATGCTTAATCATATAGGGTTTGTTTTTCAATTGAGTGGGTTTGGTATATATTTATAATTAGAAATTTTATAAAAACTCTCTCACAAAAAGTTCATAAAAGAGTTTTTACAAAGAATTAAAGTCAGTAAGTGCGGTAAATTGAAATATTCAATATTTTTAAAACTTAATTGATATTCCTCCATTTACAAATCCACCTTCACCATAACCAACAGATAGATTTACTCCAATTTTGTCAGTGATAAAATATCTTGCACCTAATCCAATTTTTAAAGCTAAAGGATAGTCATAAACATAGTCTTCTCTTTGATATTTTGGTATATACGAAATTTCTGTTGATGAGCGAAGGGCTGCACCCACACCCAGTGTTCCATATAAATCAAATTTTTCAGAACTTTTAAGGAAATGATAATTGAATGTTAGCATTGTTGCAATTGATTTATATTCATGAAATTTTGCATTTCCATAGCTAAGAGATGAAATTTTCAAATCGGTGTAACTTGCATCAAAACCAAGTCCTATTCTATTGCTTATCATGTATTCAGTTCTTATTCCAATAGGAGCAATACCACTGTAAATTAAATAACCATCTTCTCGTTCAAATCTTTTAACATCATTTCTATTAGTCAGCTCATAAGTTTTAGGTGAACCAATATAGGCGTCAAACAAAAAATCGCCTTTTGTTAATACTTGGGCGTTAAATGAATTTAAGCTTAAAATGGCAAACATGGAAAGTAAACCAGCGGTAATAATTTTCAATTTTTTCATAGCTTTTTTTTAATAGATTTAAAACTTGAACCTCAATATGATTCGGTTAAAATTTAGTTAATAATTGTAAATTCAAAATAACGTAAAATAAAGATGTTCTAAAGTTAAAATATGACAAGAAAAGGTAATTTTAATGGAAAATTATTGATATTCAATTGTTAACGTCTTGATATTGATTTATAAAACGGAGTAATTGAGACAATTATAAGTTCTGTCACTAGTCAATTTTAACGCTATTCGTATTGGTTAAGTCATAAGAAAAGGTAATTTTAGGAGAATACAAAAATAAATAATCATGAAAAAAGTTGGCTTGGCATTGTTGCTATTTGGTTTGTTTGGATGTGCAACAATACCTAAAAAGGCGGAAGCAGTTAAAAAATTCGATGCAGACAAATACCTCGGAAAATGGTATGAAGTAGCACGTTTTGATTTTCGATTTGAGAAGAATTTAAACAATACCACAGCAGAATATTCGAAAAACGATAATGGAACAATCAAAGTCGTGAACAAAGGATATAATTATGTGAAAAACGAATGGACATCAGCAGAAGGGAAGGCTAAGTTTGTCAAAGATACTCAAACAGCAATGTTAAAAGTTTCATTTTTCGGTCCATTTTATTCAGGATATAATGTTGTAGAACTAGATGATGATTATAAATATGCATTGGTGGCTGGTGAAAGTTTGAAATATTTATGGATTTTGTCAAGAACACCTATTATTCCGCAGGAAATTAAAGAGAAATATATCCAAAAAGCAAAAGAAATTGGTTACGCAACTGAGAATTTGATTTGGGTTGAACACGATAGGTAAATAGGAATGCTGAATTATGAATGTTGAATTATGATAACAGAGTGAATTTAAAACTCAAAATCATTACACTATTCTTATTTTCTGTATCTATTAAGGTTGATTGGTCTGTAGATATGGTTTACGGTATTGAGTTGTTTAAAATTCCAAAGAGTTAAAAACGAAAAATGGCTACACAATTATGTGTAGCCATTCTTTAATAAAACATAAATATTTTAAAGTTTCAGAGAAATTCCGGCATTCAATAAACCTCCTTGTCCAAAGCCCATTGCTAGACTTGCACCAAAGTTTTCGCTGAAGAAATATCTCATTCCAACACCAATTCTAGCTGCTATTGGAAAAGGTGAACTAAATGTTGCAATTTCATATCCAGGCTCTGTAGACGTGTAATTAAAGGTTCTATTTCCATAACCCGCACCAGCCATTACATAAGCATCAAAATTGTCAGAGTTCTTCACGAAATGGTAATTAAAAGTTGCCATAACACCAATCTTTCGAGTATCGAAATTATATTCATAATTATTCGATTCATTAGCGTAACTTTTTTCCTCATAACTTATTTTAGTGTTTGAGAAACCGATATCAAGTCCAACACCAAACTGATCTGCAATCATATATTCACCTCTGACTCCTAATGGACCAATTCCACCTACTTCTAAATTAATTTCTTGACCAGAGCCAGCATAAGCAGCTCTAAATACAGTTTTATACAAGTTAGGAAAGCCGTAATAGGCATCGATAATTATATCCCCTTCTTCTAGTGCTTGCGCATTAGCTGTGCTAATTGTTAACATTGAGATTAATCCAATGAGTGTTAGTTTCAATTTTTTCATAGTGTTTTTTTGTTTTTTTAACAAAACAATAGTAACAACATTTTTTGGATAATTTAACTTCTAGCTAAGTAAATATCGAAGTTTTATTGAGAAACTTGTAAAATGAAGATGAAGAATTCTAAATTATACTCCATTATCAACAAAAGATATTTTAAAATGAGGAAAATAGAATTGTGCTAATAATAATGGTATTATGTAGTTGTGTATCTAGAAAGTACAAAAAGTAGAAAAATTCGACGCTGAAAATAACCTTGGAAAATGGTATGAAGTTTTGAGATTTAATTTCCTTTTAGAAAAATAAATAAATGCAACAAAATGAATTTAAAACTTAAAATCAAAATTATAATACTCTTCTCATTCTCCATTTTATTGCGGTCAATAGGTTTCTATGATATGTTTTATGGTATTGAATTTCTTAAAGATTTAAGATTACAACAACATGATAACTTTTGGAGTCTCGAAAACATAATCAATATTATACCTGCTTTATTTTCACTTTCAGGAATATTCCTTTATTACTATTGTTTCAAAAGACATTTAACACGTAAATATTTTAATACAAATGAATTAATTGATCTCATTTTAATTATTTATGTGTTTTTGGATGTGTCAATTAGTGTGCTAGTATATTTACTTAGTAATTTCTATGTTAGTTTTGGTTAATAATTGACATTCTTCATGCTTTTATTCCACGAAACAGAAGAAATGAAAATAGCTCTGATTAAATATAATGCTTATCCGCATGTTTATCCCAAAATAGATTCTGTTAAATTATAAAGTATTAGCACGAGATTTTATCTCGTGGGAACATTCAAGGGAAATGCTCATCAATAAAGACATATCAATCAATTGTTAATTATCAATTGTGAATTGTCAATTAAATCGTCTTGAATTTATCTATTTTTGCAGGATGAAATATTTATTTATCCTTTTTATTGCACTATCGTCTGTGGTTTCTGCACAAGATGAAACTTTGTCTATCGTTTCTTACAATCTTTTAAACTATCCAGATGGGAGGGATGATTGTGGTTCAAATACCATTGTTCCCAATAGAGCGGATACCTTAAAGAAGATCACTAATTATCTTCAACCAGATATTTTTGTGGCTTGTGAAGTTCAAACTCAAGCGGGAGTTGATGCTGTTTTGAATGATGCATTAAACGGGAATGGAAATACCAATTATATTGCGGCAACATTCAATGGAAGCGGATATTTGCACAATGCTATGTTCTATAATTCAGATAAACTTGTATTGAAAAGTCAGCATGTGGTAGTAAGTTCGCCGCGTGAAATTGATCATTATATTTTGTATTTAAAAGATCCGAATTTGAATGTCTATTTCGACACTACTTTTATTGAAGTATATATGATGCATTTAAAAGCTGGAAATTCAAGTTCAAGTGAAGCACAAAGAGATTCCCAAACACAAATTTTAATGAATTATATTGCCAATCGTCCTACCGATAGAAATGTATTTGTATGTGGTGATATGAACGTTTATTCTTCAAACGACGATGGATATCAGAATATGACTTCAGGTTCATTTGCATTGAAAGATCCAATCAATACGCCAGGAAATTGGAATAATTCATCTTCTTACGCTGCAATTCATACACAATCGACAAGAACAAGTGCAAATTTTGATTGTGGTTCAAAAGGAGGAATGGATGATCGATTTGATCAAATTCTAGTTTCTCAAAACGTATTAAATAACAATGATAATGTTCAATATCAAACAGGAAGTTATAGAGCGGTTGGAAACGACGGAAACCATTACAACTCTAGTTTAATTTCAGGTTCAAATAGCATATATCCTTCAAATGTTGTTCGCGCTTTATATTACATGTCGGATCATTTACCGGTTGAATTAAAAGTAGACATCAATTACCCAACAAGTAATGGCTTGGCTTTGGTTCCTAGTCAAAACAACATTTCGTGTAATAATGGAAATGACGGAGAAGCTACAATTACACCAAATTTAGGTCAAGCACCTTACACTTTTCTTTGGGATGCAAATGCGAATAATCAAACTTCACAAACAGCAACAAATTTAAGTGTTGGAACATATTGCGTTACAGTAACGGATGATTTAGGAGAAGTAGATGACTATTGTATCAACATCACAGAGCCAGATGCAATACTATTTAACACATTTATTACCCCTGATAATTCTGGAGATTGTCTAGGAGATATACAGATTATCGTTGGTGGTGGAGTAGGGCCATATACATTTACATGGACTGACTTTCCTGCGAACACTAGTCCTGCAGCTGTAGATTTATGTATTGGAACTTACGAAGTAACAATAACTGACGCCAATGGTTGTGAGTTGATAATTAATCCAGAAGTTGGAGGAGTTTCAGGTTTAGCATCTGAAATTAAAGGAGAACAACTAATTCAATTGTTCCCAAATCCAGCAAATGAAAAATTAACTATTCACGCAGAAAACAATATTCAATCGATTAAGGTTTTGGCCATTACAGGAAGAGAAATGAATGTTGATTCAAATAAAATAAAGGACAATTTATATGAATTGAACACATCAAAATTATCAACTGGAACATACATTGTAATGATGAATTTTGATGGTGTTTGGGTGAGTTCAAGGATTGTGGTTCAGTAGGCAAGCCTACAGTACCACATTGCAATAAATCTTATAAATATCAATCACATAAATATTTAAAACCAAAAAAGCGAGAAACAATTAAGTTTCTCGCCTTTAAATATTCTTTTCTAAAGATAAATCTAAAGTTTGAAATAGAAAGTCTGATAGCAAGGCGCTTGTAGTTTTGAAATCCAAGGAGTTGACATTTGTCAATGACTGCTTTCAAAACTTCAAGCAACGCCGATAGCGGACTTTATATTCAAACTATAGATGGATAACTTCTCCGTACGCCATTGCCGCAGCCTCCATAACCGCTTCTGACATTGTTGGGTGCGGATGAACAGTTTTAATTAACTCTTCTCCTGTAGTCTCTAACTTTCTAACTGCTACTAATTCAGCAATCATTTCCGTTACGTTCATTCCAATCATGTGACCACCTAATAACTCTCCGTATTTTGCATCAAAGATTAATTTCACGAAACCTTCTTTTGCTCCAGCAGCACTTGCTTTTCCTGATGCAGAGAATGGGAATTTACCGATTTTCAATTCGTAACCCGCTTCTTTTGCTTGCTCTTCTGTATACCCAACAGATGCAATTTCTGGTGAAGCATAAGTACAACCTGGGATGTTATTGTAATCTAAAGGCTCTGGAGAATGTCCAGCGATCTTTTCAACACAAAGAATTCCTTCAGCACTTGCTACGTGAGCCAACGCTTGACCTGGTACACAGTCACCAATTGCGAAATAACCTGGGATATTTGTTTGATAGAAGTCATTTACCATGATTTTACCTTTGTCAGTTGCAATACCCACATCTTCTAATCCGATGTTCTCGATATTTGCTTCAATTCCAACAGCTGATAAAACAACATCACATTCGATGTTTTCTTCTCCTTTTTTAGTTTTGATATTTACTTTGCAAGTTCCTCCTTTAACTTCAACTTTTTCAACTGAAGAACCTGTCATAATTTTAATTCCTTGTTTCTTTAAGCTTTTCATTAATTCTTTAGAAACATCTTTGTCTTCAACAGGAACAATGCTGTCCTGAAATTCAACTACAGTTACTTCAGTTCCTAAAGAGTTGTAGAAATAAGCGAACTCAATTCCTATAGCTCCAGAACCCACAACTACCAATTTTTTAGGTTGTTTTTCTAAAGTCATTGCTTCTCTGTATCCGATAATATTTTTACCGTCTTGTGGAAGATTTGGCAATTGACGAGAACGTGCTCCAGTTGCGATAATCAAGCCTTTACTAGCAGCATAAGTTTCCTTTTTACCATCAGCGTCAGTCACTTCAACTTTCTTACCAGATAACAGTTTACCCGTACCCATAAGAACATCGATTTTGTTTTTCTTCAATAAGAATTGAACACCTTTACTCATGCCATCAGCAACGTCACGACTTCTTTTGATAATCTTACCAAAATCAGCTTTTGCGTCTTTTACAGTAATTCCGTAATCCTCTGCATGATTCAAATAATCAAAAACGTTTGCACTTTTCAACAAAGCTTTCGTTGGGATACATCCCCAGTTCAAACAAACTCCTCCAAGTGATTCTTTTTCTACAATAGCAGTCTTTAAACCCAACTGCGAAGCGCGGATTGCAGTAACATATCCACCAGGTCCACTTCCAACAACAATAATATCGTAACTCATATTCTTAGATTTTTCAATTTTTTCAGTTGTGCGAATTTAATGATTTAACCCTTAATAATAGGATAAAGGAATAGAATTTTTGTTTTGTAGGGGTGTTTTGTAAGGGCGTTTTGCAAAACGCCCCTACATACGCCCTTACAAAACCGCAAACAAATACAAAAACAGAGATAATTATTTTTATCTTTAAGAAAAAACATAAACCCATGAAATTCACATTTGATATTAAATCACCACAACAACAATACATTCAAATTACCGCAGAAATTAAAGCGACTGGAAAGGAAACTACAGTTTATTTTCCAGCTTGGCGACCGGGAAGATATGAATTGGGTGATTTTGCAAAGAATGTAAATCATTTTCAGATTTTTAATGGTGATGGTTCAGCATTAAAATATCAAAAGGCAAACAAGAATACTTGGATTGTCCAAACGGAAGGTTGCAAGACAATTACTGTGAAATATAGTTATTACGCAACAGATTTAAACGCTGGTTCTACATTTTTGGATGCTTCACAATTGTATGTGAATCCTGTGAATTGTTGTTTGTTTACCGACGAATCATACAACGATCCAATTACAGTAATATTAAACATTCCAAAATCATGGAAAGTTGCTCATTCACTAAAAGTAAAAGAAAATTCTTTCACTGCAGCAAATTATGATGAGTTAGCAGATAGTCCATTTATTTGTTCGGCTCAATTACAAAAATCAACTTATGAGGTAGATGGAACTACTTTCTATATATGGTTTAATGGAATTGTTAAACCAGATTGGAAACGTTTAGAAAACGATTTTAAAGCTTTTACCGAGTCACAAATTAAAGCCTTTTCAAAATTCCCAACAGATGAATATCATTTCTTGATTCAGATTTTACCTTATCAAACTTACCACGGAGTTGAGCATTCAAAATCTACAGTAATAACACTTGGACCAAGTTATGCTGTTTTTGAAGAAATGTACAAGGAATTATTGGGCGTAAGTTCACACGAATTATATCATACTTGGAATGTGAAATCTATTCGTCCAAGTGAAATGGTTCCTTACAATTTTAAGAAAGAGAATTATTCTGAATTGGGTTACATCGCTGAAGGAGTTACAACTTATATGGGAGATTTGATGCTCTTTAAAAGTGGAGTATTTAATTTGGATCAATATTTACTTGAAATGAACAAGCAAATCCAAAAACACATGGATAACTTCGGTCGTTTCAATTATTCTGTCGCAGATTCTTCATTTGATACTTGGTTGGATGGATATGTTGCCGGAGCGCCAGGTAGAAAAGTTTCTATTTATACTGAAGGTTGTTTATTGGCTTTCATTCTCGATATTCAATTATTGAAATATACAGACAATCAAAAGAATTTGGACGATGTAATGCGCAGTATGTACCTTAATTTTGGAGCCCGAGGAAAAGGAGTAACAGAAAAAGATTATCAAAATGAAATCGAAAAACTGACTGGTGTTTCTATGCAATGGTATTTTGACGATTATGTTCATGGAACAAAAGCTTATACCACGTTATTGATTGATTGCTTGGAATATATCGGAATTGAATACAAAAACGAACCTGTAGAAAGTGATTTTGGAGCTTATCTTGGTGCAAAAATCATGGAAGTAAATAATGAAACAGTAATTGCAGCATTATATCCGGGTGGCGCTTTGGATATCTCAGGGGCAATGATTGGAGACAAAGTGATTTCAATTAATGAAATGGCGATTACGAACAATGCGGATCGATGGGCGAAATTCTACAGAAGAGAAGATAAAGAAATTGTGATCAATAGAAAAGGAGCTTTGGTGAATTTGCACTTAACTGCTTCTAAAAATGAATATTACCAAAGATATTTCTTAAAACCAGCACCTAGTTTGGACAAAGATCATATTGATGCTTTTGATGTATGGAGAAATGTTTAAAATAAACTAGACAGGTGGCTTCGACTCTGCTCAGCCACCTGTCTATTTTAAAGCTTAATTTCCAAAGCCTTAGGCTTATTTTCAGCTTGTAAACTGCCTTGAATAACTGCGTACAATTTATCGATTTCTTCTATTGAATTATAAGAGTGAATTGAAAATCTTAAACATTCCTTTTCCTTTGGAACAGCTGGAGAAAATACAGCTACAGTTCCGAATCTTTGATTATGCAGTTCTTTTTCAACAGCTCTTATTTCTTTTCTATCTTTTAAACGTAAAATTTTGATAGGCGATCTTTCGTCACTGGTTAATATAAAAGAAGAGAAAATCTTATTAAAATGATTTATATTTTTTTGCAATAAAGTTTGTTGCTTATTGAAATCCGCATTTTCTAAAATATGAAGTGTTCTGGCTACAGTAAATTCACTTAATGCGGTTGTGTAAATAAAAGAACGAGCAAAATTGGTTAAGTAATCTTTTGTTATTTGACTTCCAATCACGCAAGCACCATGGCTACTAAAAGCTTTTCCGAAAGTAAAAATTCGCAGAAAAGGATGAATTCCTTGTGCCTTAGCGTAACCTTTTCCTTCAGGTCCATAAACACCGCCGCTATGGGCTTCATCAACAATTAAAAAAGCTCCATATTCGTCACATAATTTCTGCATTTCTTTTAAAGGAGCTAAATCACCATCCATTGAGTAAAGTCCTTCAACGGCAACAAAACAATTATTACTCGATTGTTGGTGTAACTTTCTTTCAAGATCGGCCAAGTCGTTGTGTTTAAAACTTCTCCTGCGTGCCAATGATAATCGCATTCCATCAATCATGCTGGCATGTGAGCTTTCATCATAAAGAATCATATCGCCACGTTGTGGAATAGATGAAAAAACACCTATGTTAGCATCGTAACCAGAGTTAAAAGCCAAAGCAGCTTCATCATCGAAAAATTCAGCACATTTTTTTTCCAATTTTAGAAAAAGGGGAGTAGTTCCAGAAATTAACCGCGAGCTTCCCGGTTTATCTATAATATGCAAAGGGGTAGGGATTTCCACAAGTGAAAGATAGTCGTTGGAAAAGAAGTCAGTAAAACCGTCATGGGATTCTAATGTTCTTATATTCAATTGCTCAGTACGCAAATCCAACTGCGCTTTCATTATAGATTCAATATTGTTCATTTATTCTTTTTGTACTATTCGTTTAACTCTCAATCGAGTAATATATATCTTTTATTAGCAACTTTAAACTTCATATCAGATGATAACAACTCACGAGCAATATCTTAAAATCAACGCCAATATTTATATTCAACAAAGAAAATGTTTTACCCCTAATTGATTATGAAGTTGACGGTGAATTGGTTCCGCTTAATTCATTATTTCTATTATTCACGTTGTTTTAAACGCAAGTAACTCTTCCTTAGTTTGATATACTGAATTCAAATTCTCAATATCTTTTTACCCGCAGTAAATATAAAAAAAATAAGTACTCATGAAACGTTGAAGCGCTTTATCGTTGGGATTGAGTGGATTTAGACAGTTTTATTCGACTAGCGTTTTATTTCTGTTTTTCATATTGTAACATCTTACATTTAGAAGAAGATTTACGTAGGCAAATCATTTTGTATTCAGATTTTATTGCGCGGAATTTAAACGATCTCAATCTGATGAAAAGGGTGGGATTGAGATTTCTTTCATTTCTTCTGTAAGTTTAATAGCCATGGCATAAAAAAAAGCATTCATTACACCAAATCCGATAAGTGTAAATAGAGCTTGAATAAATGCTATTGTTGTTCTAAATGTTTTCAATTGACTTTTAATTACACCATATATTAGCGTTAGATTAATTACTAAAGTTTTTACTTTAAAATCCCTTAATTAAATTTCAAACAAATGACAATCAAATCTTTCCTTTTTCAGAAAACATAATTGCAATAGCTTTAGTATTCTTAAAGTTAGAAAAGATGATTACCATAATAACGGTAATAGGGACGCTTAAAAACATTCCTGTAATTCCCCAAATTGCTCCCCAAAATGACAAGGCAAATATGGCTACAAAAGGACTAATATTTAATGAGTTTCCCGCTAATTTAGGTTCTAATATATTTCCAACAATAACCTGAATACCGCCCACAACAGTCAATACTAATAATCCTTTAGAGAAATCACCAAACTGGAGTAAGCAGAAAATTACTGGAAAAATAGTCGCTATTAAAGAGCCAATTGTGGGAATGTAGTTTAAAAGGAAGATTAAAAATGCCCAAAATAGGGGGGCATCAACGCCTATGAAATATAAAGCTAAGTAACTCGCGAAACCAGTTGTAAAACTCACTAATGTTTTTAATCCTATATATTTACTCACTGATGTATCAATTTTGCCGAGGACTCTTGAGAGGTGCCTAAATTGACTTTCGCCAGAAATAACAGTTTTCAACTTGGTGTAAAAGTGAGTTTCTTCTAGAAGAATAAATAACGTGTAAATGATAATAATAAAGGTGTTGCTCACCAGACTTGTTAAGGATTCGATGATTCTTTGAAGGATGCTTATGAAATTAAAATTACTAGAATTTGATTTAAAGTATTCCAATAAATTGATCTGAAATAGTTCGTTGACTTGAGTAATCAAAACATAGACATTCCCTTCATAGGAGGAATAAGATTTCGTCAAAATATTAATATTGACCATCAATAATTTTGAGATAATTGTAAACAAAGCAACTAATAATATAGAAGGAATTAAGTTTTTCAACCACAGCGGGAAGTACTTTTTAATAAAATGGATTTTATTTAATTGTTCTCGAATAAAACGAACTATAAACCACAGTAATAAGGCAAAAACAAAAGGTATAAGTATGGCTTTTCCTACGATTAGGATGAATACTATGGAAATGGTTATTATAAAAAAGTAAGCTGTGTTTTTCATGTGTGTTTATTTGATGCTTTGCTTATTTGGAAATAATAATTTTACGAATATCACTTTTTTGGATGGATAAATAATGTTTATTTCAAATTTTAAAGGGTTTACATTCACCACCAATTTTTTCTCGTTCTGCTGCAATTCCAGTTGGCATTTCAAATAATTGGTTGTGGTTTTGTCAATTTCATTTTCCCAAGTGTTTTTCAAATAATGCATTTTTTAAAAGCTCTTTGTATGAAGTAAAATCATCAGGTAGCTTGACAGACTCTTTTAATTCCCTCACAATTTTCAAAGATGATTTTTTCTTATTTGTTTCTTCTTTTAAGACAAGTGAACTGAGAAATTCTTCAACAATACTAGATAAGCTTTTACCATTTGATTTAGCATATTTTTTACCTCTTCAATTACCTTTTCATCACTAATAAGGTTAATTTAGTTTTCATTCGGATTGCTTTTTACGTATAAATTTAGGTTTTATCTACTCAGTATGCAAGATTTTATAACTGCAAGTTAACGTTTGGTGTTTGGCACCGAAGTTCTATTTCAAGAAGTGATAAGAAATACCCATCGTTAAATTAGTAAATCTATCTTTTCCAAACCTTGAACCTGGGCTGGCACTTAAAAAATATTCCTCATAGGTCAAAATTGCTTTTAGGTTCTTTTTACCAAATTGTAGTTTGAATTTTGGACCAATTGCAAACTGGTTTATTTCCTTTTTAAAGTTTTGAAAATTGCTTATATCACCAAAGGAAGTAGAGTAGGAGGTTTTTGTATGCCAATATCCGAATTGAATACTCGCGAAAATTTTCAAAAATTTATTTATTTCTGAATAAGTTCCCACACCGCTCATAATGACAATCTGTGGATAGTAATTAGCGACAATATTTTCATAGTTGGGAAACTGCTCATAAATTGTATTGGAAAGGAGATATGGAGAGAAATTGATTTCAATTGGTACAGAATCAAACTTATAATTTAAACTCAATTCTAAACTTGGTTTGAATTTACTGCTAAGGTATCCATAAGGAATATTACGTTGCATTTCACCAGCTCCTAAAGTAAAATCCATCGAGAACTGCCCAAGACTTAAAAATGACATTTTAACTAAAATAAGGACGATAAGTAGTTTTCTCATATTTATTCTGTTTATAAGAATAACAATTTGAATGAGCGATTTGTTACAGTGAGGTTTTGCATAATGGTCAGGACTAAGCTTTCGTACCTAACCTAGAAAACAAACTTTTCGGTATGAAATGTAGGCTAAGTTTCACGTAATTCTGTACAGGCTTCGAATATTTTAGATTATCTAAATCATGATTTAGTTATTGATAATCAATATGTTATTGCTTTATAATATTTGTAGTAAATAGTTTCAATCAATTCTCCAGACTTATTTATTTCTTTATGAATAACACGCTCTCTTAGACCATTAGGAAAGTATATGAATTCATTTTCGAGTTTTTTGGGCCATTTATACTCTGCTAAGGCAATTGTCTGTTTTGTCGTAATAAATTTGTAATGCTTTAAAATGTCATTTTCAAAAATGAAATATTCGGTGAAATAATGGGGTAGGTCTTGACCGAGTGGAATATTTAAATTTGCCATTCGATGGTCTTTCAATATCATTGTGTCACAGTTTTCACTTACTGTTACAATCCCCTTATAAACTAAGGATGAATCAATATATGATTTAAGAATCCATCCATTTTTAATTGGTTCAAGCTTTGTCCAAATTGGCCATTGGTAAGAAAGTGCTTTTTTATTAATTTCACTAATCGTATCCGTACTTTCCAATTTTCCTATTTTTTTGAGAGGGTAGTATTGAGATTTAGGGTAGTCTTTATGAATCGAAGCGCTGTCCATAGGTATGGGTTTTTTCGAGGTGGTATAAGACATTACTACTGTTGATGATGGATGTAATGGAGAATTACCAGTATGCACTGTTTGAATCACTCTGCCATTTGTATCAAAGTAGTGTTTTCGAGTCAAACCATATACACTTGAAGTTATTTCTAAGTATTTGAATCCATACTTTTTAATCGTGTCAGGATTGAAATTTTCAATTTGCTCTCCTGGGAAATCATTTTCCTCATAAATACGATGATAACGGTGACCGCGGTAAATACACATTTTGGAAGGCTCATTGTCCAGAGAATCTTTTTGTTCACTCTTCGTAAGTACTTCAACGTTAGATACAATTTCCGTCTTTGATTGGCAGCTAGCTACCGAAATTAGTATAAGCGTGATTAGAATTTGCAGTACTTTTCTCATTATTTTTGATAATTTGTTTTCTTAAAAACCAACTAAGCAAGGCGACATCACGAATACCTTTAAAAACTGATCAAACGAGTAAATCAGCGATTTGGCGTTGTTGGTTAAAGGTAATGAATTTCAGGAAACTGTGAAATGCATATACTGATGAAGCAACAGTGCTAGTTCTGTTAAACTGTCAACAATATTAGTTATTATTCGGTCACCCATTCTTGTTTTAATTCATATTCTGATAGTTCTTTCTTAGGGTATTCCCCGTTAAATGACCAAATCTCTAAATAGTCAATCCGTTTAAAATTAAATCGGCTTTTGTTGCTTTAAATTTTTTAATTCCGTTCATGTGCTCAAAAGAGATAAACACTCCAACTCCAGTGTAATCGAATTTAGTTTCAGTCAAGAAGTCTATTTGTTTTTTTACTTCTTCACTTTCCTCATCTCCTTCAAGAAGTAATGTTAGAATATCTTGTATGAATTTCGACTGAATCATTTGGTCATTTCTACTTTTGCATAACGTTAATTTGGTATGAAAAGTTGCCATTGTTAAAGCTCTTTATTATCAATCCGTAAAACATTGATTAAAAGTACTAAATTTACAATTAAGTACTTCACTTGGCATTTTTTTATGACCACATGTTGACACCAGTATTTTATTCAATCAACCTTTTAGGTGGACTAATAAATCCTCCAAGTCCAATGTTAAAGTACCAAATACTTCCATTTTGCTCAAATTTATTATTGAAACCCAAAGGATGACAGCCACCATAAAATCTTAAATACCAATATCCAACCTCTTTATCTGCTCCATAATAACTCTTATGTTTTTCACGGTAACGTTTTACTGGAATGTTGAATTTTAAATCTATAATCATAGCCAAATTTGGTTGAATTAAAGCGTTTGTTTTTTCAATTGTTGAATCCCCCTCAATATATCGGATTCCGCCAATACCTAACCCACCAGTAGGAGTTATTCTAAATCTATTATTATCTAAAATTGAATATCCTATGTTTAAACCTGCGTTAAATGAAAAAATTCGTCCAGTTGTATTCCAATCTGATTTATACGTAATATTCTTATTTATATCTGCATTGAATCCATATAGTTTAATATTATAGATCCACTTCCTTTTTGAAATATCAATATTTACACCTCCTGCAAATCCATTTATAAAATAATCGGATAAATCATTTGTAAATTTTGCATAACCAAAGGGTGTTATATCTGCACCAATCCCCCAATCTCCATAAGTATATCTGTATCTTAAATAATTTTTTATAAAATAATTGTAAGTTGTATCGCTTGAATTATCTATTAATTCAGTAGATATTTTGTTAAGAGAGTCTTGATTGAAATAAGAATGAAATGGAAAACCATAAAGTTTATTTATTGCATTTTTCCAGTAATTGGATAAAATCGTTTTATCACTTTCAGACAGTGAACTTTCCTCAATTTGAGATAGTACTCTTTCACTACTTTCAATCCAGAAGTCTTTTAATTCATAATTTAATTGTGGTATATAATCGGAGTATCTATTCACTCGAGTATATTCAAAATTATAATAATGTTCTTTTCCTAAAATATCTTGTAGAAGAGTATTATAATCTTTACTAAAGAAACCAATTAAGGTTTTTTCCTGATTATTTAATAAACGAATAGTATCTGATTTCTTATAACTCTTAATCACGAATTTTATGTTTAAATAGGGCGTGATACTATCAATAGCTCCATTATTCAATCGCATCTTTAATCCATATTTCATTTCAGTCGCTTGACTTATATAGGATTCATAATTATTAAGCAAAATGGTGCTATCTTGACTTTTCAATTCTCCGAATGAAGTCAATAAAATAAGTATCAGTATTTGGGTTTTAATCTTCATTCGTTTTATAGGAGGTTGTTATAATGGGGCTAACGGTGGCGGTATGAAATCGTTGGGGATTGCGGGCTATTTTCCTATCCAGTTACACCGAACTTGATGCGTGGTAGAATGCTCGAATAACCACTAAAACCCCAATATTTTATACCGCGTGTTAGCAACTGGTGTGTGCCCTGCGTTATCAAAGGTTACAAAGATTTAAACGTACTTTGAAATAGCAACAGAATTGCAGTCAAGATGGTAGATTGAATAAAACTGCTAAAGAAACGAGACAGGCAATGATCAACTCTGCTGCCCTTTTTTCTTTCTCTTCGTTTGAAAGGCAAGTTGTTTGTTAGCAACTATTAAAGGAGGTTATGAAATAAAATTGGAAGGTTACTTTTTTTATTTAAAAATTTTACGAAAAAATCCTTCACTACCTTTATTAACTTTTCTATTTGTAATTGATCTGATAATTAGTTCTATTAAAAATGACAGCGTAAGTATTCCAATAAATAAATAAAGTATAGTATACGAGTCTTTAATAGAATATATTAAAAACAACACTATTACTGCCAATGTGGTAAGCAAAGCAGTAACAACCAAAAATTTTGATGCCTTAGTTTGCTGAATAACTTTAAGATGGCCTAAGTGCGTTACTGCGTGAATAAACAATACAGTAATAGAACCAACTGCGGCTATTTGTAATAAATTCAGAAAGATTATCAGTATCGCTGTTAAAAATACAGTTACTAATAAACCCTCTCTGGTTTGTCCGATTGGTTTGGCAAAGAATCCGGGTAACTCACCATTTTTTGCCATTTGATAAGAAATATTAGTTGCAGCGTATAATACGGCATTAATAGATGATGATGTAGCAAACAATGCGGCAATTGAAATAATGGTAAACCCAATTGCTCCAAAAATAGGTTTAGCTGCTTCAGCCAAAGCAAAGTCTTTAGCTTCAATTACCTGGTCAACTTCCAGGTTGCCAAAAACAGCAACTGCCAATGCAGTGTAAATAACCATTGTAATAGCAATTGAAATAAAAATTGCTCTAACTAAGTTCTTTTCTGGATTAATAATATCTTCAGCGGTATTCGTAATTATTCTAAATCCTTCGTATGAAAAGAAGGTTATAGCAAGGCTAAAGAGTATTTTATTGGATGAAGGATATAATGCCGGTGCCATTAATTCAGGTTTCATATTGATTAAACCTCCTGTGGCAATTGTGACTAATATTGTAATGGTAATTATGATTGCTACATTCTGAAATTTGATTATCTTTTTTATTCCGAAATATTGCACTATACCAAGTAATGTCATTATCGATAGAGCAAATATATTAGTGTGTAGCAAAGACCCTTTGAAATTTGATAAAGCTGCAGCATAGCTTCCAAATGCCTTAGCCAATAATGCCAGTGATAATATGGTTGCTAAATACAACATAACACTTATCGCACCAGTAAAAATGTTTATACCGAAAGACTGAACTACATATTCTACAATACCACCAGCGACAGGGTAACGTGCTCCTAGTTTTGCTAAGGAGTAACCACTAATTGCTGCTACAAATCCTCCTAAAATAAATGAGAGGTAAACCGCTTTACCTGCAATTGCTCCGGCCTCTCCCATAAGTGCAAATATTCCAGCACCAATCATGGCTCCAACGCCTATTCCAACTGCCGACCATAAACTTATTTTTTTTGTAGAACTATTCATTTTTAAAAAGTGTTTAATCTGTTTGTTTTTAAAAAAGGTTGTTATGTATTCTTTAGAATTACCTTTTTTGATTTTTATTATTTGATAATTATGCTCTAATTCTTCACATATCTGCTGAGTTGTAAGGCTTTTTTACACTTGTTGCTAACGTTTGGGCCTTTGCGGCGGCCTGTTTGCTAAATGTTTTATCGAAGATACAAACTTTAGATTTACATGAATGTAAAAATCGAAGGTTTTACAGGCTGACGGCAAAGGCTGTGTGTGTGCCTTGAATGGTAAATATAAATAAATTCTCACAACAAGTTGTGAGAAAGTCCAGAGAGTGTAAGTCTCTCATGTGCTGGGGTAACGCCTGGAAGCATTAGTAAGTCGCAAGCTGGTTTGGAGCGATCCATGCAGTGAAGTAAGCGAGACTACAAAAGTCTGAACTGACGAACAGGAACGGGATAAGAGGCATAGTTGTATGGATGAGTAAGCACATCATTG
>NZ_SETE01000009.1 GCF_004152935.1 Brumimicrobium glaciale | reverse complement strand
TGGAATGTTGGAACTTCATTTGTCGTTTAATCCACCAAGATGCGAACCGCCGTATACGAGACCCGTACGTACGGTGGTGTGAGAGGCGCACTCCGTCAGTTTATCTGGCGGAGCCGTCTACTCGATTATGCCCTTTTTATTTTTAATTCCACTGTAGTTCAACATATTTCGTGCAGTCGTTTTTCATATCTTCAAAACAGTCTAATAAAATTGCTGCACCACCTTTATTCACGACTTCTTTAACCAATTCGTAAGTTTCTTCAGCTCCTTTCGGGTCTTGTCCAACCACGTCAAACACTATATTTTTTGTCTTAGAAAGCGCTGCGTATAAACTCAACAGTCGCCTTGGGTTTCCTGTGAGCGTATTGACTTTAGTCTTTTCGTTTATCCATTCAATTTCATAAATTTTTGACGCATATGGACTTTTCAAATCTGCATTCTTTTTTAAATATTCTCCAACCGTCACTGGATAAAAAAATCGTCTAATTTTAGGTTCAATAAAGTGCTCGACAAAGGTTAATTTTTTATGTATGACAACATTTTCGTCTTTCTTTTTACCAATAAAAACATCTTTGAGAAACATCTCTGTCTCATAGAAATGCTGTCCATTGAATAGATACAAAACAACTATCTCACCAACGTTCAAGTCGAAAGGAGGTATGTGAAAAGTGTCTGTTTTTATTCCTTTATTTTCAATCAGCATTCTCTAATTTCTAATTGGGCATAACAGGTAGATATACGCAATTGCGTATATCCAACCTATATTTATCTCAAAAATAAGAAATATATCCCAAAACCCAATCCACTTGAAAACAAATAGTTACCAAAACAAAGGAAAATTACACTATAAATTAACCGTATATTAAACGTCTAATTCTAAAATTACAACCCATTCCCCCTACTCCCCAAAAGTCTTAAACTTCACAGAACTCGCGCCAACCGTAATCCTAGATTTATCAATTGCCTTGTTCAATCTATCAATCACCTTAGTGGCTTCTTCTCTTGGCAAGTACTGACCAGCTAAAATATTCAATTCGCTTTTTAGGGTTTTCAATGTTGTATACGAACGGTAGGCACTCAACATTTGGTTTCCGCTGAATTTATTTTGATTCATGAAGGAAAGAAGAGCAGCGTCTGATGGTTTGAAATTACTTCTTACTGGATCCGTGAAACTATTGACTTGCATTAAAATTTCTCTGTCAATATGAATAACAACTTCTGTCGTTCTTAATTGTTTGAAAATGGAATCCTCTCTTGCAGATTGACGTTCGGCAGTTGAAATTCCAGGATAATTAGACAATTCATTTGGAGTATAGTTAATTACCACTCTATCATTTTTGAATTTGCCAACTCCTCCTCCACGTGAAATAATTTTAAAATTCTTTTTCTTGTCTAAAAGTGCTTCAAAAAACTCTACAACTGCTATAGAATCTTGTTTATGGAAAAGTGACGCTTGATTTAATTCAAATTTATCTACGTCAAACAAGTCATTGATTCGCAATTGAATTTGAGATGTATATAAAGGAATAGCATCTGTAATATTTATATGCAACATCACTTCATCGTAATTATTACTCATGTGAGAGAGCGGCATAGCCAGTAATGTAACATCAAATCTATCTTTTTCATCTGTCGCTGGAAAAACGAATTCTTGCGTAAACAAATTAAATGTTGTAGAATCTTCGAATAGGAAATATCCATCCACTTCTTTGAAAGGAACCCATTTCTTTCCTATTAAATCATACATTTTTTGAAGTTTGGCGCTAACGACTGACTTAGCCCATAAAATATCTTCTTTTTCCTTTTTTAATTTCTTAATTGTGCTTTCAATACTTTTTAGTTGATTATAGCTTTGCACAACTTTCTCTTGTCTTTTCTTTCGTTTTTTGCGTTTAGAATCTGTTTTGTACTTTTCGTGATTCGTAATTATAGTGCTGTAGCGAATGTCATTGAGTTCCTTCTCCGTTTTATCAATTATTAATTTCAAACCATCTCTCTTCCCTTCCAAGGTTTTAATTTGATAATCGATTCCTCTTTTACCACTAATTTTCTCTTCGAGATTGCTAATGTCTTGTTTTACTTTGGCTATTAATGAATAATACGTTACTCCACCGCCAAAACTAGAATCTGGAGAGAGAAATCGTGTATTACTTGCTCCAAAAAGCGGATAATAATCTCCATTTTTTCGAATAACAACTGTGGTTTGCTTTTCTGAATTATATCCCCAAACATCAAGGTGAATATTTGTTTCTCTTCCGCCTCCAGAAGTTTCAAAACTATGCATGGTGTGTCCCATCGATAAAATCTCAGGCTTCTTCTTTTTTGAATCTGGCTTTATCCCTATATAAGGTTCATAAGGGAAAAGTCCAACAGCTTTTGGCAAACCTTTATTCCATCTTCCACGTTCATCTTTCTCTCTTTCTTCAAATAATCCAGAAGTCGTTGAACCATCTCCAGCAGCGGTTAAAATATTTTCAAAATAGTCTGCTTTACCTCCTAATTGAGTGAAAATTTGTTGCGTTCTATTGGCTACCCATTTGTTTACTGCAATATTATAAGCAATAATCACTTGTTTCTTTTCTTCTTCTGTCCAACTTCCAAAGCCATCTAAAATAGCCACCTTATCTTTAAAAGTCAATGTAGGATTGGTCAATTTTTCTACTCTTTTATTGATGACCGTTTCCTCTTTCTTTTCACGTTTTGCTTGTTCTGGCAATTCGTTCATTAACAACTCTTCAAATCGCTCATAGTCTAATGCATTACCATCTTTTATCAAACTATTACTTCTGTTGGATTGTAATAATTGATTCAATTCCCAAAGTGCCATTTTATTAGACAATTCCGCAAGTATTCCTTTTGGAGAACGGCTAATTTCGTGAGAATAAATAGCCAATAATTCAGGTTGATTTATAATTTTTTGTTCTGTAGAATCGTAATTTATGTCTCCATTAGGCAAAGTAATTTCCTCCCCTTGATAAACAATATATCGTCCAATATTTTGTTCTAAAATTGGACTTTTTCTAACCGTATGATACAAGTAAGCCTTGCTTTGAGGTGTCAAAAAGTAATCCTCTTGTCCATTAACGGAGAAACTGAGTACAATTAATAAGATGGCGATCAAACGAAAGTTATTCATACTACAAATATGGAAAAAAGATTTATCCTTTTTTAGTACTTAGAGAGTAGTTATTAACAAGTGCAGTGTTGGTATTGCTATAAAAATCACCATTCTAAAATAGGAATGCGAACATTTATCAATAAGCAGATTTTATTAAGCGCCGATAAAAATTAATTCAGTACATTCGCAATTGAATAAAAAGAATGAAAAAACTCAGTATTTTTTTCATAAAATCATTTGTGGGGCCGTTTCTAGCGACCTTTTTTATTTCCATGTTTATGCTTGTTATGCAATTCCTATGGAAATACATCGATGACTTGATGGGTAAGGGCTTGGAAATAAGTATTATTCTCGAACTTTTGTTCTATGTATCTGCAAGCCTCTTGCCTTTAGCGCTTCCATTGGCTATTTTGCTTTCTTCATTGATTGTAATGGGAAATTTGGGAGAATCTAATGAATTAACAGCTTTAAAATCCAGCGGACTTTCCATATATCGAATTTTAAGACCATTAACAGGAGTCGTAATTTTAATTGCTGTAGGAACATTTTACTTTTCCAATTATGTAATTCCTATTGCGAATTATAAATGGCATTCCATTATATGGGATATTCAAGAAAAGAAAATGACTTCCTTTCTAAAACCCGGTTCCTATACCCAGGAAATTGATGGATTTAGCATAAAAATTAAGGAAGGAAAAGACAATAGCTTTAAGAATATCATTATTCACGACCGCAGGATCAGTAGTGAATTGAAAACCATTAGAGCTGACTCTGGGGAGTTTTATCAATCGGAAAACGGGGAATTTCTATTTTTCAAACTCTTTAATGGAGATGTGATTGAGGAATTAAGAAGTGCTCCAAACTTTCAAGGGAATAAAAGCAAAGGAGGAGGAATTTTTCCAAGTAGAAAATCTGATTTTAAATCGGCTACCTACAAAATGGACATGAGTGGTTTTAAATTACAGCGAACAAAAGACGACATGTTTAAGAATGATTATGAAATGCTAAATGTGTTTCAAATCAATAAAACAGTCGACTCTATGCGCATTATTTATAATGAACTAATTGAAGTATTAGCGACTAACACAAAGTCAAAGCACCCCTATTTTCAAGCAATAAACTATCTTAACAACGATGTAATTGACAGTACAATGATGTTGGCTGAAGAACGTTTTAGGCGAAAAAAATTCATACTGGAAGGAAACGATACAATAGTTGATAAAGCAGATATTGAAAAACAGTTAATTAAGAAAAAGAAGAAACAAGAGTTAGATTCAGCTCAACTCGTTATTCCAGTTTATCGTTTTGATGATATGACTGATGAGGAAAGGGAAAACACCATGAGTCACATGAAAACTCAGTTAAGAAACAACATAAAAGGACTTGAAGGTCAAATAGATATTGAAGAAAACCGCCACCGTCAATTGCGAAAATTCGAAATTGAATTTCATCGTAAATTCGCTTTATCCTTTGCAATTATTGTTCTATTTTTCGTTGGAGCTCCACTTGGTGCAATTGTTAAACGTGGCGGATTTGGTGCACCAGTAGTAATTGCAGCATTGTTATTTATGGTTTATTTTGTATTGATTACGATTGGAGACGGAATGGCCAATAACGGAGTCATTTTACCCTATTTAGGAATGTGGGGACCGAATATTATTCTATCACCAGTGGCTTTTTTATTAATGAGAAGTGCTGCTAATGACAGAAGCGTTGTGGTTTTACCTAAAATATTCAAAAAGAAGAAAAAGATTAAAAACTAATGCTCAAAGTATTTCACTTTTCAAATAAACCACCCTTCCCATTAAAAGATGGAGGTTGCATTGCTATTTCGAGTATTTTAAAGTCTTTACTTTCAAGTCCAAATTTAGAAGTTACTCACTTTACTTTATATACTCATAAGCATCCTTTTAATATTGAAAGTTATCCGGAATCTTGGATAAAAAGAATGAATATTCTATCTGGTTTTGTGAATACTAAAACAGATTTACTAGGCGCTTTGATTCATTTAGTGACCAATAAATCATATAACGTCACGCGATTTTACGATAAAAAGGTTGCCCAAAAATTAAAAGAAGAACTTGAGCAAGGAGAATACAATATAGCTATTCTCGAAAGTATTTATCTCCTTCCCTATTTGCAAATATTCAAGGACAATGACGTAAAAGTAATAGTTAGAGCGCATAACATTGAACATCAAATTTGGGCTGGAATGGGAGAAAATTCTTCTTCAACCCTTAAAAGATGGTATTATCAAAAGCTAGCCAAACAACTATTGACTTTCGAAATAAGTGAGTTATCAAAAGTTAATGGCATAATTTCTATAACTGAAGAAGATGCAAAATTCTTCCAACAATTTGAGCCCGAAGTAATGACAACGGCTATTCCAACTTCAGTAAAAACCAATTTTCCAGAGGCTGATTATTCTAAGTCTGATTTCTACTTTTTAGGAGCTATGGACTGGATGCCGAATCAAGAAGGAGTGCAGTGGTTAATCAATAAAGTTATTCCAGAAGGATTAACAGGAACTCGCTTATATGTTGGCGGAAAAAGTTTAAAAGAAGGAGAATTTGATCATCCTTCGGTAGAAAATTGTGGAGAAATCAAAAATGCAATTGATTTTATTACAGCACATGGAATTTGTATTATTCCAATGCAATCTGGAAGCGGATTAAAAATAAAATTATTAGAGAATATGGCGATGGGAAAACCTATCGTCACTACAACAGAAGGTGTTCGTGGAGTGAATATTACGCACAATAAGGAAGTATTGATTGCTGACGATCCAGATGAATTTAGAGAATTAATGTACAAACTTCACTTAGATGAAAAGTTAAGAAAAAAATTGGGGACTCAATCCAAATTGTATATTCGCAATAATTACAGTGAAGAAAAAATTACCAGAAGACTCCTTGCATTCCTTAAAGACATATAAAAAATTAGTGGTGATTACCTCACGTTTTCCTTTTCCACTCGAAAAAGGTGATAAACTGCGTGCATACCATCAAATTAAAGAATTATCGAAACATTTTGAAATTCACTTAATTAGTACTTCGGAACATAAAGTTGAAGAAGAACACATTGAAGAATTGCGGCCTTTTTGTAAATCAATAGCTATTTTTCAAATAAGCATATTTCAAAAAGTTATTGGAGCAAGTACAAAAATGTTCAGTAGAAAACCTATTCAAGTAGGCTATTTCCATCACTATTCTATTCAATTAAAGATCAATAAATTACTTACAGAAATTCAACCAGATCACATTTATTGTCAATTGATTCGTGCAGCTGAATATGTAAAAAACTATCACGATTGTCCAAAAACTATCGATTACATGGACGCACTTTCAAAAGGACTTGAAAGGAGATCTATGAATGCAAAATGGTTGAAGAAATATATTTTCGAAAGTGAATTTAAAAGATTGATGAATTACGAAAATTCTATTTTTGAATACTTCGAGCACCATACAATTATTTCAAAACAAGATAAGCAATACATTTTCCACAAAAATAGAGCGGAAATTGAGATTGTTCCAAATGGTGTAGATGATTCATTCCTTGAAATTGATAATGCACAGCCTAAAAATGTAGATTTAGTATTTATTGGCAACATGTCTTATCCACCGAATGTTACCGCTGCACAATTTATTGTGAATGAAATACTTCCATTACTTCCTACTCAGTTAAAAGTTAAAATTGCAGGTTCAAATCCAGCTAAGGAAGTAATTAAACTGGCCTCAAATCAAGTAGAAATCACAGGTTATGTCGATGACATTAAGAATGCTTACCGCAGTGCTGAAATATTTATAGCTCCCATGTTTTTAGGAACTGGATTGCAAAACAAATTGCTCGAATCAATGGCATTAGGTGTTCCCTGCATTACGACAAGCATGGCAAATAATGCATTGGGCGCAACTCCAGAGAAAGAGATTTTAATTGCAGACAGCGCTGAAGAATTCGCATTTCAAATAAAGCGATTAACAGAAAATCCTCAATTAAAACAGGAAATAATTGAAAACGGAAGGTCATTCATCGTTAAAAATTATGAATGGAGCAAAGTAACAGACAAACTCGTCCAACTTATCAAGGATTAGTTTATAATCCGGCTTTATATTCGTAAATTTGCATTAAAATTTAGAAGACAGCAATGCAATATAATTTGAATACGATAGAAGAAGCCCTCGAAGACATCAAAGCAGGAAAAGTTGTTATTGTAGTTGACGATGAGGACCGCGAAAACGAAGGAGATTTTGTTACCGCAGCAGAAAATGTAACTCCTGAGATCATTAACTTTATGGCAACTCATGGACGTGGATTAATCTGCGCTCCACTTGTTGAGGACAGGTGTGACGAATTAGGATTGGACTTAATGGTTCGCGCTAATTCAGCAGCCTACGAAACTCCTTTCACTGTATCGGTAGATTTAATAGGACACGGATGTACAACAGGAATTTCGGCAATTGATCGTTATAAAACTGTAAAGGCATTAATTGATCCAGACATCAGACCAGAGGAATTAGGAAAACCAGGACATATCTTCCCATTGCGTGCAAAACGTGGTGGAGTTTTAAGAAGAGCTGGCCATACTGAAGCGGCTATTGATTTAGCACGTTTAGCAGGATTCCAACCAGCAGGTGTTATTGTTGAAATTTTGAACGAAGATGGATCAATGGCGCGTTTGCCACAATTGGTTGAAATCGGAGAAAGATTCGGAATTAAAATCATCACTATTGAAGATTTAATTAAATACCGTTTAAAGAAAGAAACTTTAGTTGAACGTCAGGTAAAAATTCAATTGCCTACCGAATTCGGAGATTTCGAAATGATTGCTTACGAAGACAAAAACAGCGGAGAAGAACATTTAGCTTTAATTAAAGGTGAATGGACGCAAGATGAAGATGTTTTGGTAAGAGTGCACAGTTCATGTATGACGGGAGATATTTTCGGATCTTGCAGATGTGACTGTGGACCACAATTACACGAAGCAATGCGCATGATTCAAGAAGAAGGAAGAGGTGTTATCGTTTATATGAATCAAGAAGGTCGTGGTATCGGAATGATGAATAAATTGAAAGCCTACAAACTTCAAGAAGAAGGTTATGACACAATTCAAGCAAATGAAAAACTTGGATTTAAAGGAGATCAAAGAGATTACGGTATTGGAGCACAGATTTTACGTGATTTGAATGTCCGCAAAATGCGCTTGATGTCTAATAACCCAACGAAAAGAACTGGTCTAATTGGATATGGTTTGGAAGTTGTTGAAAATGTTTCTTTAGAAATTGAAAGTAATAAGCACAATAAGTTTTATTTGGAAACTAAAAGAGACCGAATGGGACATACTATTGAGGTGAAAAATAAAAAATAATTATTAATTTTTAATGATTAATGATAAATTGGTTTGACTTGAAATTGACTCGTAGGGGTTTTCTTCCTCATTCTCAATCTCTTTCTCACTCTTTTATCTATTAGAAGATTACTAAGAAGATTATATTTTAGAAGTCCGCCAATTGGTGGACTTTTTTTGTTTTATAAACATTAAAAATTACTTGGTGGTTGGTGACTTTGAAGAAAACAAAGTTATTTGTAGAAAGGTTTTTCACGGAGAAACACAGAGGGTTTTCACGGAGATGCACGGAGCGTTTATAGTGTATTGACAGAGTAAAACTGGAGCGCAGCGTTAATTGGTGAGTTATTGAGTTATTGAATTCTTGAATAAAGTTGAGCAGTGTCAATATGGTTCTGAGATTCGCAAAGCTATTAAATCACCGCTGAAGTCGCACTACTACGGCATGTTTTAAAAGCAAAGTTTATTTATACAATGAAAAGCCATTGTCTCTTAACAGTTAAGAAAACTGATATTATGACTTAAAAAATGTATGAAGTGACTTCGTAAATAGACATCACAGCAGTGCAATTGCAGCGAAGCTATTATAAAACTAAATAACTTCGTAATTATAGAAGCACTTCCTCTGCAAAGTCCAAATACTTTCCATAAACAACTAACAACTTGATTATTAGGATAAGGAAATCATCAAACCACCCCGTTAACCATTAAAAATTAAAAATTACTCTTCTTCTTTATCAATAACTTCATCACGTTTCTTGTGAATCTTTTTTGACCAAGTTCGGGCGATGATAAGCACCAAAATAAGTGTTCCACCAATAATCATGGCAGTATTTGATTCCCAGAAATTTACTTGTTCGCTGTCCGTTTGTTTAACGTGCTGTGGAGATTGCGCTAGTGTTACAAAGCTCATCCAAATTGCGGCCATTACTAAATATATTTTTGTCATCATATCTTTAAAATTTATTCACGTGAAATTGATGAAACGTTAGTCCATCAAATACATATTCATTCCTCTGTTGTAGGCTCTTTCGATGCGGCCCTGTTCATTCTCAAACAATAAATAAGCATCAATGTTTAAGTCGGGATTATCTTTCATTAATTGCATTGATTGCTCTACTCCCATTACCATGAATGCCGTAGCATAAGCATCTGCGGTCGCTGCATCATCTGCAACTACTGTAACGCTCAATAAATTGTGTCTAACTGGTCGACCAGTAATTGGACTAATGGTGTGACTGTACTTTCTGCCGTCTAATTCATAGAATTTTCTGTAATTCCCTGATGTTGCGACAGCTTTATTGGTTAATTCGATATAGTTTTCTAATTCGCGATTTTCTATGCCCTCAACGCCTGTATTTTCTTCTACAGGTACATCAATTCCGATAATCCACTTTCTTTTGTCATCGTTTATTCCTTTAACTCTGATCTCTCCTCCTATTTCGATGAAGTAATTCGCTTGCCCTTTTGAATCTAAGAATTCTGCTACAACATCAACGGCTTGTCCTTTTGCAATGGCGTTGAAAACCAATTTAAAACGTTTGTCTTTTTTGGCAATAATTCCATCTTCATATTTGAAAGTTGATTTATTAAATCCAACAAAATTCAATACGCTGTCTATTGCTTTATCGGATGGCGCTGCTTTAATGTCGTTGAAAAATCCCCATAAACTAACCAAAGGATAAACTGTAGGATCAAAAGCTCCATCTGTTGTTTCATAAATCTCCTGACTTAAATCAAAACACTTTTTAAAGAATTGAGTAGAATTCAAATCAATTACTGAATCATTTTCGTTGAATTCACTGATTAAAGAATGGGGAATATAAGTTGACAATTCTAAATTGAAAGCTTCAATTAAGTCATCAATTTCTTGTGGATCTGTAAGCAATGAATCATCACTTGTTTTAATTACAAATGTTGTTCCTAAGGCATTTCCAGAAATAGTTTTAAGGTTTTTCCACCAAACATTTTCTGTATTGTTTGAATATTCTATGATGTGTTCATCCTCAGATTCTACTGTCTCATCTGCGCTGCATGCTACAAAAAAGAGAGATAAACCTCCAATTAAGAGAAATCTAGTAGTGTTTTTCCAACTTTGCACTTTCCGTTCCATAAATCCAATTTTGTTCAGTGATTGGCGAACCATTCTTACTATAGGTCAAGCCATTTCTTGTTTGCGTTCTAATGTAAACTTCTCCTCTACCTTCCGTAACAACTATTCTTCGTGTTACAATTTTAATAGGAATACCTTTACTGTCCTCGCGAACGTAATTTTCTTGAGTAACTCCTTCCGGATAATCATCTCCAATAGTATTTGCTACCGTTTCAGTAAACTTGATGTCATTATTTTCTAAACCATCCACATACTTTTGAGTTTCTTGCTTTTCTTTGCTAGCGTCGTTTCCAATGTTCTGATTTTTATTTTCAATACTGATCGCTTGTCCTTTCAACTCTTCATAATTGTCGTTGATATTCTCTACGTTTTCTCGACGCAACAACTCTTCACTTTTATCAATACTTAGCAGTTTGTTTTCAGTAGCATTATTCTCTCTCACTTCTTCGGCTGCTTGTTTTTGCCTTCCTCTTTCGTAAGCTGACATGCGATTTGTTACGTCGTCATCCACAACAGTTAAATCCTTAACATTCTGCAAAGCTTTCTCTGTTTCAAGCGTTTTGATTGCCTCTACTTCAAGATATATCTCCTCTGTTCTACTGCTTTTATCTTTTGACCTTCTATTGTCTTGATTAATTTTCTCTTGATCAATATCTTTCAATTGCTCAACAGCCAATAATCTTGCATCATCTTTACCAACTTGTGCTTCTACAAATTGATTGTCAGATGCTGTTAATTGATCATCCATTTTCAATTGTTCTTGACGCACTTGGCCTGATTCTTCTGCTAATTTACGTTCAAGTTGGGCTTCATACAATTTGATATCTTCTTTCAATTGTAATTCAATAATGTCTTTTTCTTGCGTTGATTCCGTAACTCTTAATTCAGCTAAAATGGCCTGATCTTGAAGATCAATCACTTTTTCATACATGTCATTATTTTCAACAACCCTTCTGTCATCAATTCCATATCTAACATTATTCACTTGACGTTCAGTTCCCTGTTGAAATTCCTCATTGACGATTAAAAATTCATCATACGTTTTCTCAATTTCAACAAGTTCTTCACTCGTAGCGGTTACTTTAACATCATGATGCGCCAATTCAGTTGCATCTTTATCGTTTCTGCTATTTTCAATATCTTTAATTTGCTCGATTGCCTCTTTGTGCAAAGCTCTGAAATCTGCATTCTCTTGATCAAAATCATCATTTAAAAAGACAAGTTCTTGACTAGCACGTGATAAATCGCCATCTTTATATTTAGAGAATTGTGAAGCTTCTTTTTCTAACTCAAACAATTGTTTATCGACATCATCTGCAATTTCTCTCTTTGTTTCATCATCAGATAAATGCGATTCATCTCTTATGTTCTTGATAGTAGTAACTTCATTTTCATAAGCTAAACGCTCTTCATAATCACTTAAAGAACGATTTTCTTCCTCCCCTTCAAATTCATTTAGACTATTTAAAACATTTCCTTGTTTTATTCTTTTCCTTTGAATTTCTCCTTTTTCAAGTAATGCAGCACCTTCCATAATTGAGATATTAGACTGTTCACCTATATACGCAACACTTCCTTGTGCTTTTACATTTGCATTTTTAATTGCTTCTATTTTTGCCAAACGCGTTCTTGGATGTTGCTCATAAGTTCTAATACTCAAAGCGCGTTGATAAGCACTTTTAGCCTTATCATATTCTTCATCTTGGAAAAATTGATCAGCAGAACTAATCGATTGCGCATATCTTTTATCCATCTTCTGAGCTGTTTGTTCTTTAGATTTCTCAATAGACAATTGCAATTGTGTATTTGCATACGCATCATTTACATCAATTTTCAATGCATTTCTATATGCTGAACTTGCTTCAAGATATTCTTCACTTTTAAACAACCTATCTGCCTCTGCAATTAACTGATCAAACTGTTGTTGTTTAGATTCATTGTCTCTTTTCGCTTTTAAGATATTATCAAGAATTTGCTGCGTTTCATCTATTTTATCTTTTGCTTCAGTATCATTTTCTTTAACCGATAATGCCGATTTATAATTGGCCAATGCACTTTCAAACTCCTTATTTAAAGATTGAGCATTTGCTTTATCCATGAAGTTTTGATATTCTTTTTCTTTTAAAACTCCCGCGTTATTAGCAATTTCTTCCTCTGCCAATGCAATTTGTATTTTTGGATATTCCTCTGATTTTTTAATATTCAACGCTTCGTTATACAATTGAATACTGTTCTCATACGCTTTATTGTCGAAGGCTAAATCTGCTTTTGAAAGCAATGAACTATAATTTGCTTCCATTTCTTTTGCAGCTGATGCTTTGTCTAGAATCGCTTGGAATTTTAAAATCTCTTTCGTTGGGAAATCTTCATTTGGTTTTATTCTTTGCGCTTCTTTTAAATAGTCAATTGCATTTTTGTATTTTTCATCTTGAGCTGCAACACTCGCCAATTGTAACTGATCTTGATAAAGTTTTTCATTGTTTGCTGCTTGATTACTCGCTGCAGCATCTTCCTCGATTTTACGCAATAAATTATCGATTTCAACAATTTTAGTTTGCGGTAATGAAGCTTGTGGACGAATTACTTGTGCTGATCCAAAAATAGTTTTTGCATCTTCTAGCTTTGCAATGTTATTGTTTTCAGCAATTGCCTCATCGTATTTTGCCAATGCTGACTCCACCAATCCTGTGTATTCTTCTTCTTCCAAAGCAAGTTCAGCAATCTTAGCATTAGCTTGTTCTTTTAATTGCGTTGCCTGAGCATCTGCAGGAACTATAATTAATGCATCATCAAAAGCTTTTACAGCTGCAGAATAATCTTTATTTTCCATTGCTGAATTCCCAAGACTCATCGCTGAATTGTATTGATCATCTTTGTTTTGAGCTTGTGCCAATGCGTTAAGCTTTAATTGCATGTCAATAATTCGACTTTTTGCAATAGCATCACCTTCTTTAATAGTTAACGCTTCATTGAAACTTGAAAGCGCTTCTTTGTATTTCTCAGCGGATGCGAAATCCTCTGCAATACTCATTTTCGAAGCATATTCTTCTTCCTTATTTTTAGAAGCCGCTTCTTGTGCTAACTTATCTTTAATGATTTGTAGATTTGCATCTATTTCCGCATCAGAATTTAATAGAAGTGCTTCCTCATATTTAGATTTCGCTTCGTTCCATTTTTCCTGACCAAGCAATTCATTACCCGCTTGCTTTAATTGTGCAAATTGTTCGCCTTGAGATTGAGATGCCTCCCAAGCTGTTTTACTTTCTTTTGCCGTTTCAAGCATTTGAGAAACATCAGAACGCGTATTATCAATAGTTAAAGCTTGTTCATATTTCTGAATTACTTCATTCCACTTATTCTCTGGCTTTAATGCGCTTGCTTCATCAATTAATGTTTGAATTTGAGCCGCACTTTCTTTATTTGCTTCCAAACTTGCTAATGCCGCATTCGCCTCAGTGATTCTAGTATTCACATGTTCTCTGTCGGCAAAAATTGCTTTTGCAGCTAAATACTTGTCTCTAGCATTTGCCCATTCTTTATTGTCAAATGCCTTATCAGCATTTGCAACAATCGCATTAAATTCTGATTCTAATTCCTCTTGTGATTGTGCTGCTTCCCATTCTTGCTTACTTACTTTTGCAGCAGCCAATAATTCAGAAACATCATTTCGTTCTTTATCCAAAGCTAAAGCTTGATCGTATTTCTGAATAACTTCTGTCCAGTTGTTAGCTGGTTTCAATGCGGATGCTTCATCCAATAAAATTTGAATTTGAGCTAAAGTTGCTTCTTTAGATTGTGTAGCTTCCCACTCTTGTTTACTCACTTTTGCAGCAGCTAATAATTCAGAAACATCATTTCTTTCTTTATCTAAGGCTAAAGCTTGATCGTATTTTTGAATTACTTCTGTCCATTTATTATCAGGTTTCATCGCAGTAGCTTCATCCAATAATATTTGAATTTGAGCTAAAGTCTCTTCTTTTGATTGTGCAGCTTCCCATTCTTGTTTGCTCACTTTTGCAGCGGCTAACAAATCTGAAACATCATTTCGTGTGCCATCAAGTGCTAAAGCTTGATCGTATTTTTGAATAACATCTGTCCACTTGTTGTCTGGTTTTAATGCTGTAGCTTCATCTAATAAAACTTGAATTTCAGCTGTAGTTGCTTCTTTAGATTGTGCAGCTTCCCATTCCAGTTTACTCACTTTTGCAGCAGCCAATAATTCAGAGACATCTTTTCGTTCACCATCAAGCGCTAATGCTTGATCGTATTTCTGAATTACTTCTGTCCATTTGTTATCTGGTTTCAATGCAGTTGCATCGTCCAATAAAGTTTGAATTTGAGCTGCGGTTGCTTCCTTAGATTGTGCAGCGTCCCATTCTTGCTTGCTTATTTTCGCAGCAGCTAATAATTCAGTAACGTCTTTTCTTTCCGGTTGAATCGCTAATGCTTCTTCATATTTTGCTATTACTTCTGTCCATTTGTTTTCTGGTTTCAAAGCAGCAGCATCACTCATTAATTTTTGAATTTTCGCCAGGTTCTCTTGTTTGTCGGCTGCGTTTTTAATCGCTTCTTCAATTAAAGTCAATTGTGTATTTACATGCTCTCTATCTGCGAATATTTTTTGTGCTTCTGTATATTTTACTTTAGCTTCTTCCCAGTTCTCTTTACCAAATTCAGCATCAGCTTGAGCTACAAGTTCGTTGAAAGCAGTTTCTTCGGCCTTTTGTGATTCTTTTTTAGCCAATAATTCTTCCGCTTTCTTTTTTCCAGCAATTGCTTCAACGTGATCTGCTTTTAATCCAAGAACAGCATCAAAATCTGTAATTGCAGCTGTATAATTTTCTGCAGTTACTTTCTCATTTGCACTTGTCATTAAATCACTAATTTGAGCATCCAGCCCTTGCTGCTCTATTTTAGCTTCAACTTCAGCAATTCTATTATTAACATGTTCTCTATCGCCAAAAACTGCTTTTGCCGCTAAATATTTAGTTTTTGCTTCTTGCCAAGTTTTTGCGTCATAAGCTTTGTCGGCAGCTGCAACTAATTCATTAAATTTATTTTCTTCTGCTTCTTTAGATTGCTTTGCAGCCAATAAATCTTCTGCTTTTTTCTTTCCAGCCAATGCCTCAGGATGTGTTGAAACTAAAGCCAAAACACTTGAATAATCTGCTATTGCATTTGAAAAGTCTTCGGTACCCATTTTTTCTTGAGCACTCGCCATTAAAGCAGCAATTTGTTCTTTCTGTTGTTCTTTATTCTTTTGATCAGCCAATAATTGATTGGCATTATCCAATTTCGTTTGAACTGCCGGATCTTCCATTATTGCAATTGCCTCGGTGTATTTCGAAACAGCTACATCATAATTTTTAGATGTAACATTAGCATCTCCTTCGGCAACAAGTTTATTGAAATCGGCAATTTTTTTAGCTTCTGCTGCTCTTTCGTCAATTATATCTTGCGCCATTTTAATTCTACCAGGAGGATAAGTTGCAGCACTTTCAAAAGTCATTGCTTCCTTATATTTTAAAATAGCTTCTTCATAATTTTCAGCGTCATAAAGCGCATCACCTTCTTTTACCGCGTTGTTGTAATTGTCTTTTTGTTCTTTTACAGCTGTTTGAGCGTCTAATTTACCACTGATAATATCTAATTGTTTTTGTGGATATTCTTCTTTAGGTAAAAGTTTTTTAGCTTGTAGATAGTTATCACGTGCCGCTTGAAAACTATTTTGTTTAAAGAAACCATCTGCTCTTTTTACAATTTTATCATATTCTTCTCTCTTGGCTGCATTTGCAATTTCTTCTTTTAAATCCTTTACTCTATCTTTTGGATATTGTTCATCAGATTTCATAACGATTGCTTCGTTGTATTTGGCTAAGGCTTTGTCATATTCTTTGGCAGTTGCTAAATTATCTGCTGCTGCAATCAAATTCAAATAGGCTTGATTTTCTTGTTGAAAAGCCAACTCTTCCTCTTCTTTCTTTTGAAGAAGATCCTCAATTTTCAATAATTGTGCGTTTGGATGTGCTTCTTTTTGCTTTCCTTCAATTTGTAATGCCGATACATATTTATTTAACGCTTCTTGATATTTTTTACTCGCATACAAAGCGTCTGCATCCTTTATCAATTGGTTGTATTCAGCATCTAAATTCTTCTCTTTGTCTTGTGCGGCTTTTAATTTGCTTTCAATTTTATTTTTAACCTGCTGCATCTGACCTTTGTTGTAATTCATGCGCTCACCTTCATCAAGTGACCATTTTACAACAGGTTCAGTTTCTAAAAATGAAAAATCTGTTCCCACACGTTCAGCAAACAAATCCAAATTAATAGGCGGAAAAATTTTTCCTCCAGCAGGCATATCTTCACCAATAACTTTAACTACATCAAGGATGATTATTTTGGTAACATAACCGGATTTGGTATATTTTACGGTATAAACTTTTCCAGGCGGAAAGCTAACAGAATACGAGCCACCAGAAGAAGTGCTGGAACTGGTTACTTCTGAACCATTGGCGAAAACAGAAACTTTAACGTTAGAAAGTGACTTTTCGGAGTCCATATCTGTGACACTTCCATCATAAGTAATATTTTGCCCATAAGTATAGGCAATGGAAAGGATCAAAAAAGTGATAATTGAGAAAAAATGCTTCATCTTGTTTATATAGAACGCAATCATATAAAATCTGTTACAAGTTGCGTTTGAAATTCATAGTTTGACTTACAAATATCGATAAAAATAAAATAAATCCATTGAATACGGTCTATTGAAATAGCGTGAATTCTAAACAGTTGCAAATACCCCTGATAATCAATTAATTAAATACATAAACTTTGAGTTTTACTGAATGAATTTTCACCTATTTTCTAAGAATTATCACATTTATGACTTTAATCATTAAAAAATCAATCAAAATCTTCGAATTTTAGAAGCAATATTGGACATTTCGTTATTCCAATTAGAGAAAATCATTAAATTCGCCCAATGCAGAAAAAATTAATCGAAGTTTGTTATACTCCTGCCGACTATGAATATTTCAAAGGTCGCTTTGATATTGTGGTTGTTATTGACGTTCTCCGAGCAACTTCGGCGATATGTTCGGCAATTCACAATGGCGTAAACAGCGTTATTCCAGTTTCAACAATTGAAGAAGCAAGAGAATATCAAGAGAAAGGATATTTGGTTGGAGCAGAAAGACAAGGAGAAATCGTGGAAGGTTTCGATTTTGGAAATTCTCCATACAGCTATATGAAACCTGAATTAATCGGGAAGGATATTGTACTTTCTACAACCAATGGAACGCGAGCAATTAATATTGCCAAAGAGGCTCCAACTGTTGTTATTGGTGCGCTAACAAATATCGATTTCCTTTGTGACTGGCTCATCAAACAAGATAAAAATGTTTTGTGCTTAGCTTCTGGTTGGAAAGACAAATTCAATTTAGAAGATACAATTTGTGGTGGTGCAATTGCTGATATTTTAATTAAAACAGGGAAATTCACCTCAGATGAAGATTCTTCAGTAGCTGCTAAATACCTATTTCAAGCGGCCAAAGACAATTACTTTGGTTTCTTAAAAGCAAGTTCACACAGAAGAAGATTAAAAAAGCTAAATTTGAATGAAGATATCAAGTTCTGTTTGACGCCAAATCAAATGGATGTTATTCCAATCTTAAGGGATGGCAGAATTGAAAAATTAGAATTTTAAAATGAAAAAAGCACTTTTTGTATTCTATCTCATTTGCTCTAGCTCAGTTCTAGTTGCCCAAAATGACACAAGCAAGGTAGAGTGGATAAAAGTGTATTTTAACAGTATTGCCGATCGAAGTTACGCTTTGCCAGGCAACGATGCGAATGATCAGTGGGACATGATTCAGCCACTGGTAGATCGAATTGATAGCGCAAATTTTAGTATTGATTTAGTCGCTTATGACTTGCAAAATATGCGTGTTGGACATGCGCTTGCCAATGCTGCTAGAAGAGGTGTTCGTGTGCGGGTAATTACAGATATTATTCACAGAAATCACGCACCAAGATTCACACAACCCATGTGGGATACTTTAAGAGCAGCGGGAATTTACAATATTGATGACAGTGGAACAATTTACCATCCTGATGGTCAAATCATAGAATTATATGAAAGATTGCCCAATTCTGGAGCGAATATGCACCATAAATTTGCCGTTTTTGATTTAATTAGTGAAGATCCTGAAGATGATTATCTGTGGACGGGAACAATGAATATTACTTACACTGGCCCTTGGAATACAAATGCGACTTTACTCATTAAAGACAATGGTTTAGCAGGCGCCTATGGTGAAGAATTTCAACAAATGTGGGGAAGTAATACTGAAATCCCCAATGCTAATAAAGCAAGATTTCATAAGGATAAGAGAAATGTTTCTAACAATTTACACTTCGTAAATGACATAAAAGTTGAAGCATATTTTGGTCCGCTTGACAGAGATAAAAGAAAGCCAAGTATTTCCAGTAGAATTACTGAATTAATCAACGATTATGCAATACACGATGTGCATTTCTTGGCTTTTGCAATTAGTCCAAACATTCCAATTAGCCAAGCGCTAATCGACAGGTCAGGAAGAGGTGAAATTAACCTTGAAGGAGTAATTGATCCAGCATTTTATGCACGTTATAGAAACAACGGTCAAATTTGGGCAAAACCTGAAATGAATTTTGGAAATCGCAAGGTCATGGCAGGAAGAGAAGTGAGAAAACTCCACGCCAAGACGATGATTATTGATGCACAATATCAATATCCTGAAAAACACAAAGCGTTAACGATTGTCGGTTCCTATAACTTCTCTGCTGCTGCTGAAATTGCAAATGATGAGAATATTTTAATGATTTATGATAATAAAATTGCCAACCAGTTTCTGCAAGATTTTAAAGGTGTAATGAGCCGTGCAGAAGGAAGAAGCTATCACCATTTCCCGAAAATTGACACCAGTGTTTGGTATGACAATTATAGATTTGGGAGAAATGGAAGTATTGAAATTGAATTAGAAACGAATATTTTCTATCCTGTTGAGTTATTAGGGGTGAATATTCCAAGAACTTGGGGTGGACATAAAGATTCAAGTTATTTCTATGCGGATGAAGCAAACAACTATTTAGGTGATTTAATAAAAGGAGCGTCTTTGAAAGTGAGTGCTGGAAAAGAAATGCCTTCTCATAGATTTAGTCGTTATTCAGCTTACATTACCGCAAAAAAAGATTCACAAATGATTGCTGTTAACCGTGAAATGATTGCTTCTGGTCATGCCTCCTACTCTTTCTATAACCGTCAGCAAGCTGATTCTATTTTGAGCTTTAAAATGGCTGAAAAAACAGCGAAAGAAAACAAACTTGGAATGTGGGCTTTCCCTGATTTTGTTAACGCTAAAGTGTTGACTCCAGAGGCTGAAATGATGGATAATTTATTCCCTTTAGACATCAATAAAGCTACAGATAAAGAGTTAATGTTGATTCCATCGATAGGACCAAAAACAGCAACTACAATTATAGAATACAGAGACAATAATGGTGGCTTTGAACAAATAGAGGAATTAACCCGTATCAGAGGGATTGGGCCTGCTACTTTGGAAAAGCTTAAACCTTATTTATACGTTGAAAATGAATAAATTAAAGATATATAATTACGTTTAAAAGCGTTTTTTATAATTTTATATTGATCACAATAATTACAAAATAAACAAACATGACAAACAACGATATTTTACGCCAAATACGCTACGCTTTTGAATACAGTGACGATGATATGATGGCATTATTTGCCTCTGCAGGAATGGAAGCAACTCGCTCTCAAGTTTGTGACTGGTTGAAAAAAGAAGAAGAAGATTCTTACGTCAAAATGGAAGATAAGGAATTGGCGACTTTCCTCAATGGTTTCATCAATGAAAAACGTGGAAAAAAAGAAGGTCCACCAATGCGTCCAGAAGACAATTTGAACAACAATATTATATTTAGAAAACTAAAAATCGCATTGAATATTGATGATGTTGAGATTTTAAGAATTTTGGATTTAGCGAATATGAGAGTGAGTAAGCATGAATTGAGTGCATTCTTTCGTAAACCAACACAAAGACAGTATAGAAAATGTAATGACCAGTTTTTGAGGAATTTTTTATATGGAATGCAGTTGAAATATAGAGAAGGAGCGGTTAAAGAGAAGGAAGGGAAGGTTAATGATGAATTATGAGTGTTGAATTATGAATTGTTGGATTAGGTGGTGATTCGCTGAATTTTCTTAGAGAGGGGAAGGAAGAAAGGAAGAAAGGATTACGCGGAGATTCGCAGAGGAGCAGAGATTCGCAAAGAAGAAAAAAAGAGAAGGAGAGAGAAAGGTGACGCAGAGGTTAGCTGAGCGTTGCATTGCGATGCACTGAGCTTGTCGAATATGATTCGCAAAGAAGAAAAAAAGAGAAGGAGAGAGATTTCCATAAACCTTCCCTAATTATTCACAGTAAAGAAGATGATGTTATTCCTTTTGAAATGGGGCAAAAGATTTACAATAATGCAAATCAACCTAAAGAATTTTTCGAAATTGAGGGCTGTCATATCTGTGGATCGAGATTATATAATGAAGAAATTGCTGAGAAGATCAAGATGATGTTGGAAAATATAGAGTAAGAAGATTTGGGCGTAAATTACTCATCACATTTCCAACAACTTAACAACAATTAAAGCTTAATTTAGTATCTTATGCATTATATTCTTTCCAGAATTTAGAATAAAAACTCATGAAATTAATTTCCTTAATAACTTTAGTCTTTTTGCTACTCTCCTCTTGCAGCTTCGATAGCATGTTTTTATATCCAACACAAATTCCTGCTGAAGCAAAAAACTTAACCATCAATACGCCAACTGATACGACGATAATTTATATTGACTTCATAAATTTTCAGCCTACTTTTCGCAGACCAAATAACGATATTATTGATTTGAGTTATACTATCGAAAGTGTAAAATTCGAAAGTGATAACGGCAATATGCTGAATGGTTGGATGATTAAATCTAAAACTCAAAAAGCGGAGACTACACTACTCCATTTTCACGGAAATGCCGGATTTATAATTGAGCAATACAGAGCTTTATCTCCTTTGCTAGATTATGGTTTTCAAATTTTCATCATTGATTACAGCGGATTTGGATTCTCAGAAGGAAAAGCAACAAGAAAAAATGTATTAATGGATGGAAATTCAGCATTAAAACATTTGGTTTCTCGACCAGATATAAAAAACACTAACCTTGTGATTTATGGTCAATCTTTGGGTGGTCATCTAGCAGCTGTCGTGGGTGAACAAAATCAGGATTTAGTTGATGGTATCGTAATTGAAGGAGCATTTTCTTCTCATAAAGATATTGGAAAAGAAACCGCTGGATTTTTTGGTAAACTATTCGTTCAAGAACAATATAGTGCTTTGGAATCCATCCAAAACTTTCACAAACCAGTGCTTATAATTCATAGCAGTGAAGATGATGTAATTCCGATTGCATTGGGAAGAAAAATTTATGATCACGCGAATGAACCTAAGGAGTTTTATGAGATTGATGGATGTCATATCTGCGGACCGAGATTGTATCATGAAGAAATTGCTGAAAAGATTCAAAAAATGATCAAATAATCTCTAGAAATATTTTATCATTTTTCATTTTCAACTTTTCACTTTTCATTTTCCCTAAAACAAAATCCTCAATCAAAACAAAAACCTTATTTTAGCTCAGATTTTTAAAATGACAAATAACAAGATTATTACCTTATATACAAACTTATGATTCAAGTAGAGAACATACGCAAGGAGTTCGAATTAACCAAAAAACAGCAAAAGGAAAACAATACTAAAGATAAAGTAGCATTGGCTGTTGATGATGTCAGCTTTGAATGCCAACCAGGACGCATTTTTTCATTGTTGGGACCAAATGGAGCTGGGAAAACCACAACGCTCCGCATGTTGGCTGGAATTTTAAAACCTACATCAGGTTCCATTAGAATAAACGGAATAGATATTCAGAAAAATCCTAACGAAGCCAAGAAAGACATTGGTTTTTTGACAGGTTCAACAGGATTGTACGAACGTTTAACTGCCAATGAAATCATAGAATATTTCTCTAAACTTTATGGAGTTTCTAGAGAAGATTATGAAGAACGCAAAGAAAATTTGTACACTTTATTGGGAATGCATGATTTCCAAGACAAGCGTATCGGAAGATTGAGCACTGGAATGAAACAAAAAGTTTCGATTGCAAGAACAATGATTCATGATCCTAAAGTGGTGATTTTTGATGAACCAACAAGTGGTTTGGATGTTATCACTGCCGAAAACATCATAAAATTGATCAGCGATTGTAAAACACAAGGAAAAACAGTCATCTTCTCTTCTCACATTATGAGTGAAGTAGATTTGTTATGTGATGATTTAGCGATTATCCACAAAGGAACAATTGTTCACAGAAGCAGTATGCATGAATTCCGTGAGAATATGCAAACCAATAGTTTAACTGCAGAGTTTATCCGTGTAATCAACGAAAATAATTAAGCCATGATATTTACAATATTTAAAAAAGAATTAAAAGACACTTTGCGTGATCGCAGAACGATTATCGCAATGATTGTTGTTCCTGTTTTGGTCTTCCCAATACTTTTAGCTTTATCCACTACGGTGACCAAATACTTTGACGATAAACAAAAAGAGGAAGTCTTAAAAATCGCTGTAGTTTCAGAAGCTACAGACAATCAATTTACGCAAAGACTTTCTGCGATTCCTGATTCTTTAGGGCCCAAAGATTTAATTTTCCGTCAAGACACAGTTGGCTTAAAGAAAGAAATCAGTATTGATTCTATTCAATTGGCATTTATTATTCCAGCGAGCTTTGATCAAGACCAAGATTCAAATCTACAATCTACAATTCAAGTCTACCACAAAGGAGTTAATCTCGGAAACAAAGACCGTGTTAAAGACTATCTTGCAATAATTGAAAATACATTGCTGCAGGAAAGATTTGAAAGATTAAACTTAGACAAGCAACTCATAGATCCGATTGATGATCAATACATCGATATTTCAAGTAAAAAAGAGGTAATTGGTAAAATCGCTGGTGGCTTCCTCCCCTATCTCTTCATCATCTTTGGTTTCATCGGTTGTATGTATCCAGCCATTGATTTATTTACCGGTGAAAAAGAGAGAAAAACACTGGAAACACTTTTGACAACTCCTGTTCCCCGTTGGAAAATCCTTATTGGTAAAATGATGGTTATTTCACTTTCTGGAATAGCGGCGGCGGTATTTGCGCTTGTTGGAATGTTCGCAGGTTTACGCCTATTCAACATCGTTAACATTCCAGGGTTAAGTGCCGTTATTGATGGAATATTAACTCCACAATTTATCTTAGGATTATTGGTTTTACTCTTGCCTTTAACGATTTTCTTCGCAGGTATTATAATACCAGCAACGATTTATGCGAAGTCATTCAAAGAAGCACAAAGTGTTTTAACGCCTGTTAATTTCATCATTCTACTTCCTGCATTCGTTGGAATGTTGCCCAACATTGAATTGGATTACACCACAGCATTTATTCCGATCGTAAATATCGTTTTAGCCACCAAAGAAATAGTTGCTGGAACGATAGATCCAATATTGTTGGTCATCAGTTATTTGGTGATGGTTGCTGTAGCGGCGATTTCAGTATTGTTTTCTTATAAGAGGTTTGGTAAGGAAAGTAATATTATTAGTTAGGGGTAGATTAGAAAATCGCTATCCTCGTTTGATTGATAGATATTTTATTTTTGGAAGCATGGCTTAGGCTGTGCTTTTTTTTTTGGCTAAATTCTTATTAACATCATGCAATTCAGCCATTCTTTAGACCATTTTCCTGACGTCGGGAAAATGGTCTAATCTGATGTTTTTAATTCAAAAAAACCATGACCACGCTAAATTTAATGAGCCAAAGACAACTTAAAAAATAATTCAATGAAGGGATGAAATATATAAAAACTCACTTATAGATTATCTGAAATAATATTCAAATTCAATTAATTTCTATACCATTTTCCTGACGTCGGGAAAATGGTCTAATCTGGTGTTTTTAATTCAAAAAAAACATGACCACGCTAAATTTAATGAGCCAAAGATAACTTAAAAGATAATTCAATCAATGGGTCAAATCTATAAAAACTCACTTATAGATTATCTGAAATAATATTCAAATTCAAATAATTTCTATACCATTTTCCTGACGTCGGGAAAATGGTCTAATCCGGTGTTTTTAATTCAAAAAAACCATTACCACGCTAAATTTAATGAGCCAAAGACAACTTAAAAAATAATTCAATCAATGGGTCAAATCTATAAAAACTCATTTATAGATTATCTGAAATAATATTCAAATTCAAATAATTTCAATACCATTTTCCTGACGTCGGGAAAATGGTCTAATCTGGTGTTTTTAATTCAAAAAAACCATGACCACGCTAAATTTAATGAGCCAAAGACAACTTAAAAAATAATTCAATGAATGGATGAAATATATAAAAACTCACTTATAGATTATCTGAAATAATATTCAAATTCAAATAATTTCTATACCATTTTCCTGACGTCGGGAAAATGGTCTAATATGTACTTAAAAAATCATAAAACCCGCTTCTATACTAATCTTTCCGATTCAAAAATGGCATCAATTAAACTTGCAAAATCTATAAGAGATTTACACGAATAGTATTCTTCACTCCCCACTTCACTTATATAAACATTCACCATTCCTGCATTCTTTCCAAATTCCATATCACTTAAAGAATCTCCTACCATGATAGATTTATGAAATTCAACACTTGGAAAATCTGATTTTGCCTTTTCAGCCATTCCGATATTGGGTTTTCTCAATTGATTAGCTGCACTTGCTAAGTCCGGCGCGAAATAAACTTCATCTATGTTTCCACCGTTCTCTTTTACACTTGAAACAACTTTGTCGTGTACAACTTTTAAATCTTCAACGGACATTAAACCTTTGCCTATGCCCTGTTGATTGGTTACGATGAATATTTTATGAAAGTATTTGTTCAATGTTGAAATGGCTTTCAAAGCTCCCGGTAAGAATTCTAGTTCATCGAGGTTTTTGACATAATCATTGTCCCTTTTCTTATTGATTACGCCGTCTCTGTCCAAAAACAAAGTCCATGATTTGTCAATTTTAAAGAAGGAGCCAATTTCAGTTTGTGCTTTTTGGAAATCAGATGGAATTCCTATATCTAAAAAGTAGCCATTCATTAAGAATCCAAGCATTTTAGCATCATTCACACAGGCTTCGAAATAATCTTTTTCAACAGAGAATTTTTGTGGCCATTCTCTTTCGGTATAAGATTTTACATTGAAAATATAGAGTCCAGCATTAATTATACCTTCCGAGATTGGTTGTTTTTCAATGAAATTTGTAATCCTCGATTGCTCATCTAATTTTACCGTTCCGTAGCGTTCGAAATTTTTCATTCTTTTCAACGCCAAGGTAACATCTGCCTTGTTCTCTATATGAAATTGCAGTTGTTTTTGAAGGTCAGTCACCACGAGAGAATCACCATTCGCAACAACAACATTTTCGCTATTTGTAAAACGCATCGCATTTTTAATCGCTCCTCCAGTTCCTAATAGCTCTTTTTCAATCGCGTATAGAACATTGCAATTCTTGTAAGAATCCTTAAAATGTTCTTGAATTTGTTCAGATTTATAGCCAATTGAAAGAACGAAGCTTTTCACACCTTGTGCAATCAATAAATCCATTTGATACTCCAAAAATGGTTTCTCTTGAATTAAAGCCATAGACTTCGGCATTTGTTTTGAAACATTTTTTAAACGCGTTCCTAAGCCTCCTGCTAAAATAATTGCCTCCATAAATCGAATTGTTTAATTTTAATCTTGCGGAAAAAGTCCTTGTTCTACTATTTCACAAATTGAATGTCCAATTAACATGTGACACTCTTGAATACGTGGAGTATTTGTAGAAGGAACATTAATGAGAATATCACAATGTTCTTTCATTTTACCGCCGCTTTCTCCAGTGAAACCAACTGTCAACATTCCTGCTTTGTTGGCTTGAATTAATGCGTTAATTACGTTTGTAGAATTTCCAGAAGTAGACAATGCAATTAATACATCACCTTTTCTCCCCATGGCTTTTATCAATCGTTCGTAGACAACATCATACGAATAATCGTTTGCTACGGCTGTCATGTAAGAAGTATTCACATGCAAAGCTTCAGAAAATAACGGTGGACGATCATAGTAGTATCTACCAGAAAACTCGGCAGCTAAATGTTGTGCATCGGCAGCTGAACCACCATTTCCGCAGAATAAAACTTTTCCGTCTTTCTTGTAGACTTCAATGATTTTATCTGATAAATCTGCAATTTTTTCAACCATTGAATTATCGTCAAACAGTTTTTGTTTGACTTCGATTGATGCTTTTAAATTATTTTTTATTGTTGACTTGTCCATGATTCTAATCCATTATTTTGAAAGCGGTAACGTTGCCATTTAACACCAATATCTCCCAATGCTTTAATCACATTGAAGCGACTATTGAACGGACAGTAGAAAATCATAAATCCTCCACCACCAGCTCCTGAAATTTTCCCTCCAGTTGCTCCAGCTTCAATTGCTGTGTCGTAAATCGTATTGATTGCATCGTTTGAAATTCCGCTTGCTAGTTTCTTTTTATTTTCCCAACTCACTTGCAAAGGCTCTTCTATTTTCGATAGATTTCCTTTCAGAATTGCTTCTTTCATTTTGTAGGCTTGTTCCTTTAATTGATGTGAAGCCAAAATAGCGTCAGATCCTTTCTTTTCGAAATTAGAACGTTGAATATCAATTATACTTGAAGATTCCCTTTGTGTTTCTGTATAAAACAGCAAAAGATGAAATTCGAGATCTCTTAAAACCTGAGATTTAATTCGCAGTGGATTCACAACAACTCTATTGTCTTCATAGAATTCCATAAAATTCATTCCACCGAATGTAGCAGCATATTGATCTTGCTTCCCTCCTGCCATTTGCAAATCCTCCCGTTCAATTTGAACAGCCAATTGTGCAATATCATATTCACCTAAAGGCAAACCTAACCACTCCACAAAAGCTCCAATACAAGCCACAACAAGTGTCGAAGAAGTTCCTAATCCTGAACCTGTTGGAACATCCATCGTAGTAATAATCTCACAAGGCAAAGGTTTCTTCACGAAGTCTTTTACGATGCGATTATACACACCAATTTGCAATTTTAAATCTGAAATTTCTTCTAATACTTCCGTTGCTTTAAATTCGTGTCGAACACCATTATTTATGGCATTGATAATTACTTTATCATCAGTTCTAGGAATGATCACAACTGTTGCATGTAAATCGATTGATGCATTTAAAACTGCACCACCAAATTCATCTGAATAAGGCGAAACATCTGTTCCTCCACCAGCGATTCCGATTCTAAAAGGGGCTTTACTTATGTATTTCATCGTCCTTAAAGTTATTGATTTGATTCAATTTTATTGTATAATGAGAAGATATTATGAACTAAAATTTCCCAACTGTATTTCTTTTTCTCTTCTATAATGTGCGCTATCATTCGTTCTTGCTGATTCTCATTGAAATACCTCAAAATCGCTTCCGCAAGTAAAGATTTATCCACTGGAACCACATACCCCACTTTTCCGTCTGGACACATTTCCTTTAATCCACCAACATCTGTTACAATCATTGGTTTATTAAAGTGATAGGCAATTTGTGTTACACCACTCTGCGTAGCCGTTTTATAAGGTTGAACCACTAAATCCGAAGCACAGAAGTAATATTTCACCTCTGAATCTTGTATGAATTTCTCAACGTGGATTATCTTATCCTCCAATTGATATTTTTCAATCAATTCTAAATATGGTTTTTTATCTGTGTAATATTCCCCAGCAATAATCAATTTAATATTCTTGTCCTTTAATGCTTTTTCAGCAAAGGCCTCCAATAATACATCAAGTCCTTTATACTCTCGAATTAATCCAAAAAACAACATGTATTTGTACTTTGGATCTAATTTAAGATATTCAAGAGCGACTTCTCGCGTTACCATTTCTCCAAAGTTATCAAAGATAGGATGTGGCGAAATCAGACTAGGCTTTTCGGTATCAAAGAAAGATAAATCATCATGTACTTTCTTAGACATAGCAACAAACCCATCAATAGGTTTCACAAAGTATTTGGTGAATGGCTTATCTCCAATTCGAGATTCATGCGGAATAATATTGTCGAGAATTGAAATGACTTTCGTGTGCTTGTTCTTTTTCGCTTGTCTTAAAATAGTTCCAAAAGCAGGTCCCATAAAAGGCAACCAATATTTACAAATTACAAGATCTGGCTTAGCTTTTTTCAATTCATTCCCCACCTTCAACCAATTAAGTGGATTTACAGAATTAACCGCTCTAACAATGTTGAGTTTATAGGTCGGCTCCTCTTCTAAATATTGCGTTTTACCTGGGAATAAGAATTTCGGATACTGTAAACTAAAGGTGTAAATTTTCACCGTGTGGCCTTGCTCTTCAAAAGCTTTTGCCAATCGTTCATTATATGCAGACAAACCGCCTCGGTAAGGATATGCTGAACCAATAATTACAATATTCATAGAAAGGTAAAAATTACTATTTGCTTTAATATTTTGGAGAATGTTGTAGAAATACCTCCATTGACAAACATCATGATTTTTTTTTAGAAAAAGGTTAAAATATGGGGGAAATGTGGTAGGATAACAACAGAATTGATGTAAACTCCTTACTCAAAACTCACTACTCTCTGTTGATTACTCACTACTGTTTTATGAATTATCATCTTAAAGACATAAAAAATCAATGAATATCCTTAATTTTATGGCACGAAAATAATTAAGAAAAGATATGATAAAAAAGGTAGCGGTTATTGGTGCTGGGACAATGGGGAATGGTATTGCTCACGTTTTTGCACAATTTGGATATGAAGTTTCTATAGTTGATATCTCACAAGAATCTTTAGACAAAGGAATGGCAACGATTGAGAAAAACCTTGATCGTATGGTGAGTAAAGAGAAAATTAGTGCAGAAGATAAAGCAGCGACATTAAGTCGTTTAACTACATTTACTTCAACAGAAGAAGGTGTTAAAACTGCAGATTTAATCGTAGAAGCAGCAACGGAAAATGAAAGTTTAAAGTTCAAAATCTTCCAACAAATTGATAAAGCAGCTAAACCTTCTGCAATTTTAGCAACAAATACTTCTTCTATCTCAATTACGAAAATTGCAGCAGTGACTTCACGTCCAGACAAAGTAATTGGAATGCACTTTATGAATCCAGTTCCTGTAATGAAATTGGTTGAAATTATTCGTGGTTATTCTACTTCTAATGAAGTTACAGATTTAATCATGGAGACTTCAAGATCATTGAAGAAAACACCAGTTGAGGTAAACGATTATCCAGGATTCGTTGCAAACCGTATTTTAATGCCAATGATTAACGAAGCAATCATTACATTAAACGAAGGAGTTGCTGGAGTTGAGGAAATCGATACAGTAATGAAATTAGGTATGGCACACCCAATGGGACCGTTGCAATTAGCTGACTTTATTGGTTTAGACGTTTGTTTAGCAATTATGGAAGTATTGCACTCTGGATTAGGAAATCCTAAATACGCACCTTGTCCATTGTTAGTAAACATGGTAGCAGCAGGTAAAAAAGGAGTGAAATCTGGGGAAGGTTTTTATGATTGGAGCCATGGGACGAAGGATTTGATTGTTGCTGATAACTTTAAGAAGTAGAACATAAATTTCACAATGACAGCGGACGATTTACAAATCGTCCCTACATTGTAACTTCGGATAATGATTGCTTTTTAATATTTGAATTTTTCAATCCTTGAATCTTTGAATATTTACAATTGGAACAATGATAACGGACGATTTACTAATCGTCCCTACATTGTATCTTCGGATAATGATTGCTTTTTAATATTTGAATTTTTCAATCCTTGAGTCCTTGAATATTTACAATTGGAACAATCATTGTGTAACAAAATCACTTCTTAAACGTTATCAAACTATGAAATATACTGTTTTACTCTTTATTTTCGTTTTATTCTCTCTTACGTTGTTCTCACAGAAGAACGACGCTCAATTGCGTGAAAAAGAAAATGAACTTTCTTTAATCTTGAATGAGTTAAGATCTACTAAAGGAGATGAGGAAATAAACAAGCTAAATGAAAAGTTTAAAAAAGAATTTGGAAAGGCCTTAGCTACAGAAGGTGCTTTTGATTTTCCGTTTATTTCTCTCAAAACAGTTGGAAAAATACATTCTCAGGACAAATTGGTACGTGTAATTACATGGAATATTCAATACGAAGATTTATCTCACAACTACTTTTCTTTTATCATGAAAAAAGATGAAAGACGAGACCGTGTTTATATCACAGAATTGCAACGTCAAAGGCAACCTTTCATGATGATTAAAGACGAAACGGTTACAGATGAAAATTGGTATGGCGCTTTGTATTATGAAATTATTGATGTTGAACGCAGAAATAGAATGTACTATACTTTATTAGGTTATGACGCTAATAATCAAGTAAGTTCTATAAAATTAATCGACGTTTTATATTTCACTGGAAGCAAACCCAATTTCGGTTATCCTTTCTTCGACACCAAGGAAGGCCGTGCAAGAAGAGTCGTTTTTGAGCATGCCAACAAAACAACAATGTCTTTGAAATATGACTCCCAAAGAGATAAAATCATCTTCGATCACTTAACACCAGAAGCACCAGGATTAAAAGAATTTAGATCTCATTACATTCCAGACATGTCTTATGACGCTTACAGTTGGGACGGTAAACAATGGAATTTAGAAGAAGACATTATTGCAATTAACAAAAAGGAATCGGATAGAGTTGAATTGAAAGCCTATGATTCAAAACTTGATTCTGTGGTAACAATTCCAATGAAAAAGAAATGGATTAATCCCGAAGATCCTAATTCTGCTATTAGTGGTGGTAGACATCAAGCCATAACTCCAGAAGATGTTGAAGAAGGTAAGAATAAAGGAAAGAATAAAAAAGAAAAAGCCGCTGAAAAAGCGAGAGAAAAGAAAAATGGTGAGAATTACTCTAATATTAAAGGAGGTAAGAAGCGAAAGAAAAGAAGATAAAAGAAGGTGTTAGCTTTTCATATTTTAAAGTCAAAAAGAGAAGATAGAAGAGGAAGTACAGAAGTAGTTATAGGTTTTTAGAGACAAATTATTTATGCTTTAAACTTGGTTATTTGAATATTTAAAACTGTTTTTAGTTTGTAATCATATAACAACACCATGCCAACCATTAAAATAATAGACTCAATTAAGATTGACATATATTCTAGAGAACATCCACCACCTCATTTTCATGTTTTGTAAGCCGAATATGAGGAATTAATTGAGATTGAGTCATTAGAAACATATATTGGCAGTATTCCCAAATCCCAAAGAAAAAAAGTCGTAAATTGGGCTGAAAATAAAAAGGATTATTTAATGCGGATTTTTCAAAAATCAAATCCAAGATTATGAGAAAAAAACAAATTAAAATACCGAGAATAATTAAAATTGAGAAGGTAGATTATCTAACCATTCAATGCATGTTCAACAATGGTGAAAGCAGACTTCTTGAATTTAAGGAAGATATTTATAGACTGGAATATTACTAAAGAGGACACTGAACATAAACTATTAAGTAAAAACGCTTTTAATAAAGTTGAATTGAGAAACTTTACGCTATCATGGCCAAATGTGGTAATAGAAATAGAAAACGAAGCAGGTGAGATAATGAAACTTCCTTACGAAATTGGTCCAGATGTTTTATATGATTTAAGTCAAGAAATTGATTCAGATGAAACCAAATTTGGTTCTTTAATTAAATCTGCAAGATTAAAATCTGGATTAACTCAGGAACAACTAGTGCTGTAACTCATAAATAACGGTGCTTAAATTTTTTCTTTAGACAAGGCAAAATTTTCAAGCATAGCCATAGTTACGGTTTAAAATTTTAACGAAGTATAAGGGAAAAAGAGGAGTGAACCGCAGCAAAGCAAGCTCATGAAACCCTTTTGAAATTTATATGATTGAATAAATAAGCGATGGAATTTATGAATTACAGCACTAGCCATGAGAAGCGGAACAACAAGGTTTTATATCTCCAGAGTTGAAAATAATAAAACAGATGTTGAATTATCTACTTTACGCAGGATCATCGAAGCTGGATTAGGAAAAAACTTAAAACTTATCATAGAGTAATCTACTTTTATAAGCATCATTCTTACCTTTTCAATATCCTAAAACCTCCTCAGACCAATCATATTTCTGTAACGAATACCCCATTTGTTTTGCCCCCTATTCCGGTTGGTATAATGAAAAAGAATAACTATCTTTGCTCTCTAAAATTTTAACCTTATGTCAAAAAACACAGTCCTCAAAGAGGAAACTAATAAAATAGATTTCGAAAGCTTCAAAAACGAAGTAATTGCTGATTATGAATTGGCATGTGTTTCTCGCGAAGCTTCTTTGTTAGGTCGACGTGAAGTGCTTACTGGAAAAGCAAAATTTGGTATTTTCGGTGATGGTAAAGAAGTCGCACAAATTGCATTAGCAAAACAGTTTAAAGATGGTGATTTTAGATCAGGTTATTACCGTGATCAAACCATCATGATGGCAATTGACCAATTGAATGTTCAACAATATTTTGCTGCTTTATATGCTGAGACTGATGAATCATTAGAGCCAGCTTCTGGTGGTCGTCAAATGGGTGGGCATTATGCTACACGTAACATTGACGAAAACGGTGAGTGGAAAAACTTGATGGAACAGAAGAATAGTTCTGCTGACATCTCTCCTACTGCTGGTCAAATGGCTAGATTATTAGGATTAGCACAAGCATCAAAAGTTTACCGTAATCACGCTGACTTAAAAAATATAGAAAAATTTAATTCATTTTCAAATGGTGGAAATGAAGTAGCATTTGGTACAATTGGTGACGCAAGTACATCAGAAGGTCAATTCTGGGAAGCGATGAACGCTGCCGGAGTTTTACAAGTACCAATGGTAATGTCAGTTTGGGATGATGGATTTGGAATTTCTGTTTCTAAAAAATTCCAAACAATAAAAGAAAGTATTTCTGAAGCTTTATCTGGATTCCAACGTACGGAAGATAAACCAGGATTTGAGATTTTCAAAACTAAAGGTTGGGATTATCCACACCTTTGTGCAACTTACGAAAAAGCTGTTAAAATAGCGCGTGAGCAACATATCCCAGTTTTGGTTCATGTTGAAGAAGTAAATCAACCACAAGGACACTCTACATCTGGATCTCACGAGAGATATAAAGATGAAGCGCGTTTGCAATGGGAGAAGGATTTTGATGCTGTTGCAAAATTCAAAGAATTCATCCTTGGTTTTAAAGGAGAAAACGGAGAAACACTTGCTACAGAAGAAGAATTAGATGCAATTGGAAAAAGCGCTAAGAAAACAGTTTTAGATCAAAAGAAAGCTGCTTGGGCCGACTTTAGAAAAGGAACAGGTGCTGATTTTGATGCGGCTATTCAATTGATGAAGAATGTGGCTAGTGAAAGTTCAAATGGAAACTTCATCAGCAAAGAAATTGAAACATTAGAAAAAGCGTTTGAACCAATCAGAAAAGATGTGTTCAATACCTTAAATAAAGTATTGCGTTTGGTTAGAGGAGAAAACGGTTCAGCCCGCACTCAATTAATCAGCTGGTACAAAGGAAAATTAGAAGAAAATAGAGCCCGTTATGGTTCTCACCTTCACTCTGCTTCAAAGTATGCAGTAGAGAATATTGAAGGAATTGCACCAACTTATGGTGATGATAAAAAAATGGATGACGGACGTATGATTTTACGTGATAACTTTATGAAGTTATTTGAAAATCACCCAGAAGTAATCACATTCGGAGAGGATACTGGAAAAATTGGTGGTGTAAACCAATCAATGGAAGGAATGCAAGATAAGTTTGGTGAAGTGCGTGTTTCTGATACTGGAATTCGTGAAAACACTATTCTTGGTTCAGGAATTGGAATGGCAATGCGTGGACTTCGTCCGATTGCAGAAATTCAATACTTAGACTACTTATTGTATGCTATCCAGGTAATTTCTGATGATTTAGCAACTTTACAGTACAGAACAAAAGGAGGTCAAAAAGCACCTGTTATTATTCGTACCCGTGGACACCGATTAGAAGGTATTTGGCACTCTGGAAGTCCGATGGGAATGATCATTAACGCTGCTCGTGGAATCCATGTTTGTGTTCCTAGGAATATGACACAAGCTGCTGGGATGTACAATTTATTAATTGAAGCGGATGAGCCAGCTTTGGTAATTGAACCTTTAAACGGATACCGTGTTAAAGAAGCAGTTCCAACGAATTTAGGTGAATACAGAATTCAATTGGGTAAAGTTGATATCGTTAAAGAAGGAACCGATTTAACTATGGTGAGTTATGGTTCTACATTTAACATTGCAGCTGAAGCAGTCAAAGAATTAGAGAAAGCAGGTGTTAGCGTTGAATTAATTGACGTTCAAACATTATTGCCTTTCGATTTAGACCACGCGATTTCTAAGTCATTAGAAAAAACAAGTCGTCTAATGATTGTTGACGAAGATGTAACAAGTGGAGCATCAGCTTATATTTTAGATCAAATTTTAGTGAAGCAAAAAGCATATTACTTATTGGACAGCGAGCCTGTTACTGTGAGTGCAAATGACCACCGCCCAGCTTATGGAACGGATGGAGATTACTTCTCTAAACCAAATATCGATGATATCTACGCGGCTGCATACAATTTAATGCATGAGGCAGATCCAAAAGAGTTTCCTTCTTTTTTGGACTAGTATCAGAGGTCTCTCAAGTAGCAGCATATAATTAGTTTATATCGCAATTGAAAGATAAATGATACGATAATAAATAGTTAAAGCATAATTTACAAAAAAGAGCGTTTCGAATGGAACGCTCTTTTTTTTGCATTAAATATTAAAACAATGCTGCTGCTAGCTTTTAACTCGTGAGCATCATTGTTTTAATTGTCAAAATTCTTATATTCACAAAAAAGTCAATATTAAAATGAAAATATATCCATTAAATACAGGGAGTTTTAAGTTAGATGGTGGTGCAATGTTTGGCGTTGTTCCCAAAACATTGTGGTCTAGAACAAATAAACCTGATGAAAATAATATGTGTAGCTGGTCAATGCGAAGTATGTTAATTGAAGATGGAGATAGACTAATGTTGATTGACACTGGAATTGGAGATAAGCAAAGTGAGAAATTCTTTTCTTACTATTATTTATTTGGTGATGACTCTTTGAAAGGGAATCTTAAGAAATTAGGGTTTTCACCAGACGACATTACGGATGTATTCTTGACTCATTTGCACTTCGATCATTGTGGAGGAGCTGTAGAAAGAATTGGAGAAAATAGTTATCAGCCTGTATTTAAAAATGCAACTTTCTGGAGTACAGAAAAGCATTGGAAATGGGCAACTGAACCTAATGCAAGAGAAAAAGCTTCGTTTCTATCTGAGAATATTTTACCAATTCAAGAATCTGGTCAATTAAAATTCGTTACAAGAAAAGACGATTTTAGTAAAGATGTATTTAAGGATATTGACTTGCTATTTGTAGATGGACACACTGAAAGTCAAATGATTCCACACATTCGTTACAAAGGAAAAACTTTGGTTTTCATGGCCGATTTACTACCTTCAGTGGGACATATTCCATTGCCATTTGTGATGGGTTATGACACTAGACCTTTGTTAACACTCAATGAAAAGGAAAAGTTTTTAATAAAAGCCGCACGAGAAGAATATATATTATTTTTAGAGCATGATTATGAAAACGAATGCTGTACTTTAAAAGAGACAGAAAAAGGAATTCGTTTAGATCAAACGTTTAAATTTGACGAACTTTTTTAAAATATCAACACTTAATACATTATCATGGATCAATACATTCAAGAGTTATTATTACTTCACTCAAAAATTATCTTGCCGAAATTTGGCGCAATAGTTATTGCAAATGAGGAAACTGGGGAATTATCATTTAATGAATACCTTAGTTATGATGATGGAAAACTTTCCAACAAATTAAAAAGTGAATCTAATATGGATTTACAAGAAGCACAAAATACTGTTGCAAAATTTGTTCGTGAGTTAAAATTACAATTAAATAAAGGAGAAACTTATTCTATTTTTCAACTGGGAGAATTCAGTAAAGATAAGGATGGTTCTTTTATTTTTGAAGGCAATATCAAAGCAGGTGGAAAAGCTGAATCTGATAATTCTAGTAAACCTACTCCAACTCCAACAGGTGTTGTTCCACCAAAAAAGGTAGAGAGAGAAACTCCTGTTAAAAAAGAAGAGCCTAAAGAACCGGTTAAAAAGGTTGTTGTCGTTGCAGATTCAACTCCAAAGGAGAAGGCAACTGATAACTCTGAAGTTAAGAAAAACGTATATATCGAGAAAAATACGGATGTAAAACCTACTCCTATTCCAACTCCTAAAAATGAACCGCAAACGATTATTGTAGAAAAGAAACGAAGAAAAGGATTCTTATTTTGGTTTTTACTATTTCTGGTTCTTCTTATTATTACTGGAACTACCCTTGTCATTATGAATCAAGATAAAGTTGAGGAATACATGGGCTGGACAATGTTTGATAAGAATAAAAGTGATAAAGATGCATTAAAAGAAAAACCAGTTGAAGTTAAAGAAAAAGTAGAAACAGCAATTGTACCTGAAGAGGAAATTATACCTGATGAAGAAACTGTAATGGTTGAAGAGCCAGTCAAAGAAAATATTACCCCTGTAACACCATCTACTGGTCAACATCATATTGTGGTTGGTTGTTTTGGAGAGAAGAAATATGCTGACAAAATGGTAAGTGATTTCAAACAAAAGGGTTTTGATTCTAAAATAATTAGTCAATTAGGAGGATTATATTTTGTTGCAGCACAGAGCTATCCAACATTCCAAGCTGCAAATTCAGATTTATCACGTGTTAGACAAGAAGTGCAAGGAGCTTGGCTTTATAAAAACTAATTTTAAAATTTAAACATATCTATTCATTTAGAAATGAGCGAATCAAAGAAAATAATTGATGTAAAAAAAGTTATTCATGAAAAGAATCCAAAGCTTTTAAAGTTTTTACCTGGATTTATAGTACGCTATCTTCAGCGTATTCTTCAAGAAAAAGATGTGAATCAATTTGTACATGATCACAAGAAAGATACACCGATAGAATTTTGTCTATCTGTGATGAAGAAATTCAGCATTAATTTAGACTACGAAGGATTAGAGAATGTTCCTGAAAAAGGTGGAGCTATTCTAGCAATGAATCATCCTTTGGGCGGAATGGATGCTATGGCTTTGGTAACAGTAGTTCATGAGAAACGTCCAGATGTAAAATTCGTTGTGAATGATGTCTTGATGCATTTAGAAAATTTACAACCGATTTTTGTTGGAGTAAATTTACATGGTGGAAATGCTGCTGCATCTTTAAAGAAGGTCGATGAAACTTTTCAAGGAGATGAGTTATTGTGTATTTTTCCAGCTGGATTGGTGAGTAGAAAAACCGACGGAAAAATTGAAGATTTAAAATGGAAAAAAACATTTGTAACGCGTTCAATTAAATACAACAAAACAATTATTCCAGTTCATATTGATGGAGAACTCACAAACTTCTTCTACAACATGTACTCAATTCGAAAGAAATTAGGTGTAAAAGCCAATATTGAGATGTTATATTTAGTGAATGAACTGTATAAACAACATAATAAAAAAATTAAAATTAAATTTGGAGAACCTTTGTATGCTGCGGATTTTGACGAATCCAAGTCCCATGATGAATGGGCACAATATGTAAAAGGTAAAGTCTACGAATTAAAAGATTGATATGTCAGCTAAAGAAGAAAAAATAATAGATCCTGTAGATCGTGAACTCATTAAAAGTGAATTGACTAAAGAACGTTATGGTCGAGTAACGAGAAAAGGAGACAATGAAATTTATATCCTGAATCACCATAACTCTCCAAATACAATGAGAGAAATTGGAAGATTAAGAGAATTGTCTTTCCGTTCTGCTGGTGGTGGAACAAAAAAATCGATTGATATTGATCAATATGATACTTGTGAAAAATGCTATGAGCAGCTTATCGTTTGGAGTCCAGAAGATGAAGAAATAATTGGAGGTTTGCGTTTTATCAATTGTGAACTCATTTTACCTGATGATAAAGATGCATTCATTCCAATGAGTACTTCACATTACTTTAATTTCTCGGACCAATTTAAAAGAGATTTTCTTCCTAGCGCAATAGAATTAGGAAGAAGTTGGGTTCAACCGATGTATCAACCTTCTGTAAATCCAAGAAAAGGATTATTTGCATTAGATAATTTATGGGATGGTTTGGCTACACTTACTGTGGTTTTTCCAAAACTGAAATACTTCTTTGGTAAAGTTACGATGTACCCAGATTATCATGAGGAATCAAGGGACTTCTTGTTGTTCTTCTTACAGAAATATTTCCCAGACAAAGAAGGTTTGGCGACTTCAATGTTTCCATTAGAACAATCTTATGATGAAGACAAATTTACGGCGCTATTGGAAGGATTAGACTTTAAAGAAGGTTATAAAGTTTTGACACATTTCGTAAGAGAAAACGGAGAGAATGTTCCGCCATTAATGAATATATACATGCACCTCTCTCCTACCATGCGTTCATTTGGAACAGCAGTAAATCCAGATTTTGGAGGAGTTGAAGAAACGGGAATTGTGGTTACGATTGCTGATATTTATGAAGATAAAAAGGAAAGACATATTGCGCCATTGTTGAATCTGTAAAAAAACCGACGGTAGAGATGCAATGCATTGCGCCTTTACCGTCGGTTTTTTTACTAACGATAATTCACGCTATACCTTTTTTTATCTTTGTCCATTACCCAAAGATTATTTGCATGTAAATGTGATATTCCATCATAAATAAACGGAACCATTATTTCATTTTGATCATTTATAACGCCATACTTTTTCCCTCGGTTTACAATCCAAAGATTTTCCTTTGGTCTGTCCCAATGACCTAGAAAACGGATAGAATCATATTGACAAGCAATAACTTCATCTCCACTTAAATTAACAATTCCCCATTTATCTTTATCTTGCACTTGAAAAAGAGGTCGATCTCTTTCAATTCTAATTTCATTGAATTTTCCAGCAATAATATCCTTCTTTGAAAAATCCATAATACCAGCCTTACCATTCTTGAGGTAAATTAAATACTCTGGATTTCGAGGATATCTTTCAAGTTTGTCATATTTAAAATCAATTATGTTATTAAATGAGCTATCTATTACACCAAATAGCTCATTCTCATTCTTTACAATTATTTTATTATCACTAAATGAAATTTCATCATATATGTCGGCCTTCTCTCGAACAATCAAGTTTTTCTGTTTAAAAATAGAATCATTTCTTAAGCGAAAATCCTCATAAAACATTGGAGTTATCTGTTTACTTTTCTCATACCTAATGGGTAGAACCATTCTATTCGTTAAAGTATTCAAAACCCCAATGTGATCTCCAACTTGGATAGTAACGTAATTATCAATCGCTACATTAAAATTTTGAACTTTCCAATTCGGTTTTAAGTTGTCATTTTTCTTCTTTTCCTCTTCAATGTTAATACAATAGAAAGCTCCGTTTTTCAACACCAAAAAGGTTGAATCATCGATATATTGAGCATAATCATATTCTAATGGAATTTCTATTTCATAATTTTTATTTAAGAATCCGAATTTACCGTTCTTGTTCACTTGAATTAAATCTCCCACATCATTGAACATTTCATATTGAGGCGCTACAATTTCTATAAATGATGAATTTAGCACTCCTTTCTTCCCATTCTTTTTTACTTTTATTTTTCGATTATCATACTCCCCAACATCTTTATATCTACCGAAGTCAAAAATTTCATCATATCCATTTAATTTGATTAAGCTATGATTACTCGAATTATATAGTGCAACTATAGAATATTGGTTCTTGTAATTATCCTCTTTCTTAGTATTTAAAAAATAAATATCGAATTTTCTGTCTGGATAAAAATCAGACTTTTCTTGAACAATTCTATAACTATCGTAAACCAAAGGCACAATAATTTCCAAATCATAATTTATGATTCCCCATTTTCCATTTTTACTAACAATGAGGTTTTCATGCCATGGAATAATTTCATTGTATTCAAGTGGTATTTTCACACTACCCAAAGAATCTATTAAACCGAACATCAAATTAACCGATTCTTTATTGAATCCAAATGGAACAAAGCCGTTTGGAACTTTTCCCGAAGAATTGTCAAATACTTTATAATGACCTTTAAAATTGAATAAATAATCACCACTGTATGCCCAAATACCTTGGTATATATAATCTTGACTAATGTGGTAAGGAAAGAAGTTCGCGAATTTACTTTTGAAATTTAGTGGGACTTTCCTAAAGTGCTTTGTTAGGCTAATTAAATCAAGATCAGAATTAAAAGCTTTAACAATTGATCCTAAAGTATCCCTAAAAAAATATTCATTTCCAAAAGACATTGGAATCATATCAGAATATGACATTGCTCTAGGTTGAGATTGCCCCAAGTGATACACTTTCTTATCTCTAAAGCCAATATGATCAACTTCGATCATTTGCACTCCCTGATAAAATGGATAGTAAACAGTATCTGGATATTGCGGCATTTTAGGCATTTTAGATTGTAAAGCCTCTTTAATCGTTAAACCGCTCATTCTAACCTCTTCGATTTGAGAATAGATCAGACCACTACATAAAAGTAAAGTACTGAATAAAAATATTTTCATGTCTCAATTTTTGAATTTATAATGTTTGATTGGCTCCTACTGCAAAACAATCTTCTTCACATACATTTTCTCTTCATGCGCAAATGTCACCAAGTAAATTCCTCTTGCGTATTGGGCGATGTTTGTTTTTAATTCACGGTTTTTCTTAAGATCTGTAAAACGATTCATGATTTTTCCTGTGATATCCGTAATGAATAATTCACTGATATCTTCACTTACTTTAATGTTCAAATCACCTTGTGTTGGATTCGGCCAAACATTCCAATCCAAAGTAATCAAAGAATCATTTGCTTCTGGACCTTGGTTTTCATCAATTGTTGTTTCTTCATCACAATCTGCAATAAAAGAATAAGTATCGATAATTCTAACCATTAAATCATTGAGTAATTCCACCTCATATTCATCAGTTGATGGTTCGATGTGTTTATTACCAATTCCACTGTGGTTGGTCAAGAAAGCATAAGTTCCATTCGTTCCCAACGCAAAACAACGCATAAGATATTCTGTATCTTTTCTGATTCCACTAGCTGCTAATGGAACAATTCTAATTCCTTTTGAAGCTGCTTTTCTTGCAATGTCTTTTAACTGCTGACGAATTTCTGGAGTGTTATGAGGTGGCGCATCTAGGACCAAGAACAAAATACGTGTTCTTGCAGATGCACTCCATTTCAAGCTATCTAAAGCTTCGTTCATGGCAATTTCAACTGCTTCTTCGTAATCTCCTCCTCCACCAGCACTTTGTTGTGTAATGAAATCAATGGAAGAAGAAAGTACATCTGTGAAATCGTGACGGCGTGTTACATATTCATCGCTATTGTCACGGTAAAAAACATTTCCAAAGTTAAAAGTCAATTCTGGATGATCGTTTTTAGATTTGAAAATCACGTGATTCAATTCTGCTTTTAGGTAATTAATCTCATCTCCCATTGAACCTGTTGCATCCACCACAAAAGCGATATCTACTATATCTGAAGAGCCACAGTCAGAATTGATAGTTAAAGAATTTACTCCATTTTGAAAGCTCGTTAATCGGCGAATAGTATGAGATTTTCCATTATGAGACACAAGGGCAGTTGCATTGTTATTCCAAACATCAGTTAATCCCATTTTACCCCACAACTCCGCTTTTCCAGTATTATCAGTGCGACTTTCATAACGAACAGCTTTACTTTCGTCGAGTAACTGCACTAAAGCATCAACAATTGGAAATCCATCTTCATTTTTTAATTGAACCGTATAACGTTCAGAGAAGAATAAATCCCACTTTTGCTGATAAATTGAAAGTTCATTAGCTGCGATATCATTCCACATTTCCCATTTAGCAAAATCATTGACTTCTCCCGCTGTTAAAGACCCTGATTTAATATCTTTATCGCTTTTCTTATAATCAGAATCTCGGGGTTCATCAAAAGAAGTGATGGAAGGTTTAATTGAAATAGAGGACACTTCTCGGATAGCATCGACCTTTATTTCCTCTCTGATTGCATCGCCAAACATTAGTTTTTCCTCTTTAGAGTAACTGTAAGATTCAGTAGATTCGACTTTTGGCATGTCATATCTTGGAGCGATATAGCCATCTTTTGTAGCCAAAGCAAAATCATCTTTTTCATCTCCTTTTACGTGAATGTTTTTCACCAATTTCTCGTGTCCTTCATATTTGAATTCCACACGGTAATATCCAGTATCAAGTTTCACATTGAAATTTCCCAAGTGATCTGTTAAGACAGAAGCGATTTTCTCTTTTCCTTTATAAATATCAACGTTTCCATAACCTAGAGAAGCGATATTTCCGGAATTCATATTTCCACTGATCGATTGACCAGCAGCCGTAAATGAAAATAGTATGATGAATAGAAAGAAGGATAGATAAAAGCTGTTTAAATTCTTCATGATTTTTGTTTTGATACCGACTTGTACACTTCAAGTTTGAATCGGTTCAAAAGAAAAATATTTTTATCATGTTTTGAGTGAATGAATGAAATTTGTCGCAAGATTGATAATAATTATTCAGATAAAAATTTAACGATAAAATCGAGGTGTCTAGGAATTTTTCTGTTGCGCTGTAATGGAACGCGGATTACGCGGATGCAAACAACGCAGATAATCGCCGATTTTTTTTCCTTGTAGCGACGCACGGCCTTGCGTCGCTACAAGGAAAAAATAATATTCCAACATGATTTTCACAATCCATAATTCCCATTCATCTTCCTAATCCTTTTAATCAATTCATTTTTCAATCCATCAGGTTGTAAAACTTGAACATCTCCTCCATAGCTCAATAATTCACGAATCAATTCTTCAGAAACTAATGCAAACAATTCAAATATGGCTTGTTCTTCATTCTCTTTAACGATTTTCTGACTTTCATGAAACGGTTGAGAGTTGATATATTTGGATGCAATATTGGAAGCGATAAAAACTATTTTTTCTGGTCGTGCTTCTGATGAGGCGGTAATTCCAATGGAATGTCTAAAAAATAAATCGGGTTTAAAATCGGCCGGCTTCTCTCCCATTTGTTCGATGATTTCCAATTCAGAGATTCTATCTAAGGCATAAGTAATGACTTTCTGTTTTACTGAATCAAAGCAAATCAAATACCAGCGATTATTATATTCCTTAAGTAATAAAGGAGTTACTTTCCTTTGTTTTCGGACTTGTGTAACAAAACTTTCGTAAGTAAAATAAGCTATGTGTTGATTTTTAATTGCAGAAAGTAAGGGTTGTAAAAACTCATTTCCTAAAACCGCTTTAGATTTCTCAAATTGAATTAGCTGATCAATATCGATATCCGTATTGCGAGAATCTGAATCTACATTTACACGATCTATGATTTTATTTAAGGCAAAACCAAAATTTTGAAACATTTCTGTCTCCTTAAATTGAGAAAGTGTGCTTAAAGCAAATTGAATTGAAGCAATATCGTCCTCAGAAAGTGGTTTTTCATTGATTGTAAAATCTGGATTCTCGTAATAATATCCTTTGTAGATTTTAGAATATTTTATCGGCGCATCTAATTCTTGTCGCATCGCAAATAAATCCTTCTCTATCGTAGAATCAGATATGTGTTTACCATTGGTATCACCATACAATTCCATCTCACAAGCGTAACGCAAATCAAGCTTTGATGGATAGGGATTGTAAGAATTACCTAATGCTTTATCAATAATTCTATAACGGATTAAAGCATTTTTGATGTGCGGCATAAATGAATTTTTTATCGCTAAATGAAAATTGTTTTAGAATTGTTTTAGAATTTGAATTCTCTTTTCAATTGGAGGATGTGTTGAGAAAAGTCCTTTAACTCCTCCAAACAAACTCGCAGAAGTATCTTTTGGAGTGTTTTCAATGAACATTTGTTGAACATCAGCACTTTTAATTTTATCAACATGGTGATTTCCTGAGATCTTCTCCAAAGCACTTGCTAAACCTAAAGGATTTTTAGTCATTTCAGCAGCTCCTGAGTCTGCCATATATTCTCTTCTTCTGCTCAATGCCAGTTTGAAAAGAATAGATAAGAAATATGCCAAAGCAGCTAAAACGACAATTAAAATCATTATTGCAGCACCACCTTTTCCATCATCTTTACTTCGTCTTGAAGACATTCCACCATATAAAATGGATCTTAAAGCAACCTGCATAATGAAAGAGAAAATTCCAACGAAAATGATAGAAACGATTAACAATTTCACATCACTATTTCGAATGTGCATTAACTCGTGTGCGATAACACCTTCCAATTCTTTCTCATCCAGTTTTTCAATTATTCCGCTGGTCAATGTAACTGTAAAAGTTTTTTCATTGATTCCACTTGCAAAAGCGTTTAATGCTGAATCATCTATTATTCTTAATTGTGGCATTTTCATTCCCACACTCATGCACAAGTTTTCTGTAAGGTTATACACCTCCATATTTTCCTTACGTGATAAAGAATGAGATTTTGCAGCGTTATTAATCATGCTAGAATTCGCAAAATAAGCAATGACAAACCAAATTCCTACGGCCAATAAGACCATAGGAATTGCATTTAAAAATTGCTTTAGTACTAAATCTATAGTTGGAAAACCTTCTTCGGTATAATTTATAGCGAAAAAGAATATGAAAACCATGACCAAAACCAGTAAAGGAAAGGCCGCTAATAAAAGTATTGATTTTCTATTGTTTGAAGATATCTGCTCTTGCAGTCCTACATATTTCATAGTTTTACACGCCTATTTTTTAGAATTTTATCTCTGGAGCTTTGTCCATAACCACACGTTGTGCTTCTCCAACATCAAACATTGGTTCTTGTTTGAAACCGAACATTCCAGCGAAAACAACATTTGGGAATTTCTGAACTGAAACATTCAATTCTTTTGTAGAAGAGTTAAAGAATCTTCTCACAGCAGCTAATTTATTTTCAATATCAGACAATTCATTCTGCAATTGCATAAAGTTGGCACTTGCTTTTAAATCAGGATAAGCTTCCACTTGAATATTTAAACCGCTTAAAGCTGAATCTAATTGTTTCTCTGCTGCTATTTTCTCATTCACTGTCGATGCTCCAACCGCTGCTTGCCTTGCCGCCGTAACAGCTTGTAATGTTCCAGCTTCATGTTCCATATAACCTTTTACAGAGCTCACCAATTGCGGAACCAAATCATGACGTTGCTTTAATTGAACATCAATATCAGCAAATGCATTTTCTCTATTTTCTCTTAGTCTAACAAGGGCATTGTAGATAGCAATAACCCAAAACACTAGAATAACAACGGCAATTATACCAATCCAAAATCCACTCATTTTCTATTTATTTTAATTTAATATAAAGATACAATAATTTAGATTGGATGTAATAATGTTGGAAAATATTGTGAAATTGTAGCAAGATATTATTGTGGCTTTTTTTAAAGAATAATTACAATTATAGATACAAAAAACAATTCAATCCATTAATCAAAAACCTTATCTTTGCACATCAAAATAGACTATGGCTCCAACTTTACTTTCATCTCCTTTGCAAGGCTTCACAGATTTCAGGTTTCGCAATGCTTTTCATCATTATTTTGGTGGAATAGATACTTTTTATGCGCCTTACATTCGTTTACAAGGTAAGTTGGTCATCAAAAATTCTTATCAAATCGATTTAGATCCTGAGAATAATACCACTTTGGAAGTAATTCCCCAAGTGATGACGAATGATCCTGATGAGTTTTTATTTGTTGTGAAATACGTTCAAAGTCTTGGCTACAAAGAATTAAATTGGAATTTAGGTTGTCCTTATCCTATGGTGACTAAATCAGGAATGGGTTCGGGATTGATTTGTCAGCCAGCAAAAATTGACGATGTTTTACACAAAGCGCACAATGAATCAGATATTGTGGTTTCCATGAAAATGAGAATGGGCTATGATAATCCAGAAGAAATTTTAGCTACTTTTCCTATTTTAGATAAATATCCACTAAGAAATATAGCCATTCATGCCCGAATTGGAAAGCAACTCTATAAAGGTCCTGTGGATTTAGATGCTTTTGAAAAATGTTTGACCAGCACGAAGCATAAATTATACTATAATGGAGATATTACAAGTGTTTCTGCGTTTAAAGCGATTGAAAAACGTTTTCCAACAATTGACCATTTTATGATCGGAAGAGGACTTATTACTGATCCTTTTCTTCCGAATATGATTAAAAACAATACAGAAGAATATCCTAAAAACCGTTGGGAAATATTCTCTGAATTCCACGATACCATTTACCAGCAATACGATGAATACTTATCTGGCCCTACTCCTATTAAAATGAAAATGCAGGGATTTTGGCAGTATTTTGCTGAAACAACTTCTAATCCGCACAAGACCTATAAAGCAATAAAAAAAGCTGCAAATCCTCAAAAATATAGACAAGCTGTCAATGACATTTTGAGAACAGAGATGAATGTTGAATATTAGGCAGAAAAACACGCGATAAACTATCAAATGATAATATTGAACTATATTTGCCCTTTTGAATATAAAACACAATAAATAGAATGGCAAAAAGTAAAGAAAAACCATCACCAGAAGTAAAAGCACTTTCACTTTTTTTAATGGCTTTTAAAAAGAAAAGTCCAGCATATCAAGAGAAATCTAAACGCATCAATAACCTTTGGAACAAAGTAGTTTCTGATGATCTTAGCAAAGCTGCTTACCTTGAAGAGGTACAAAATATGTTAGCATCTTTTGGAGGTTATTCAGTAGTTATTGAAAAAACTGTTAGACATTTCATAGAAAAAACTGGAGAATGGAAATTAGAAGGTAATGACAAGTTTTGCGTTGACGCAAAGAAAGTTGCTGATAAAATTCTAGAGCAAAAGAAAAAAGCAGAGAAAGCGGAAAAAACAGAGGATAAAACAGAGGATAAAAAAGAAGACAATACAGATGATAAGCCAGTCACTTAAAGATAATCAAATTCATTTATCAATTGATAGCATGGATTTTTCTTACAGAATTCCAGTTAAAAAAATCGGTAACTCGATTGATTGGAAAATTGGAGAAAAAGGAACTGAAGGCATTGTAATGAAGCATGTTTCGGCATGGACGCTTAAATTATTTACAGCTAATGTAACTGATGAAAAGTTTGTAAAGCAATTCGAGAAAATTGTAAAAGCACACGCACCTGACAATACAATTGATTGGGAAGAAACTTTTGATGCAGTAAATGTTCAAAATGAATACAACAGCATGAAAAAGGAAAATGCTAAATCTGATCACAAGCTTACTGAAGATGAGATTATTTCAGCTTTAAGTACGAAGTATAAACTCGATCTTACATAGTCTTTTAAGAAAACTCCAAATACTGAGTTATGCTCACTTCGACTAGCTCTGTGCAGGTGTTTTTAAAGTTTTGTTATCAAAGGCTTAACAATGTCTAGTTTTATCACAGATATTACATAGGATTAAAAAAAATATACATTTAATAAAGACGGTTTCGCATAATATTGTGAAGCCGTTTTTTGGTTTTTAACCTCAAAAATCACAACTATTCTCTTTTTTATTTCAAAACTGTTGAAAATATCAATTAGAATAAGCTACTTTTATTTACAAAGAGATATCAATCTGATGAAATAAAATGAGTAGATCTTATATTGAAATGCATTTGGCCATTTTCTTAGCCGGCTTTAGTGGAATCTTCGGGAAACTCATTTCGCTCAATGAAACATTGTTGGTATTTTATCGCGTTCTATTTTCTTCGCTTATTTTGGTTTTTATTTTATTTCTAATCAAGAAGAAATCAATCCGAAATTTCTCATTTTCAAAAGCCAATTTCTTACTGCTTTCAAATGGCGCCTTATTGGGTTTACATTGGATTTTCTTTTTTGGAAGTATAAAAGCCTCAACTGTTTCCTTAGGAATATTATGTTTCTGTTTAACAAGTTTTTTTACCGCCCTTTTAGATCCTTTAATCAATAAAACGAGACTTTCTTTAAATAATCTGGCTTTGAGTTCACTGAGTTTATTGGGAATCTCCCTAATTTTCGGATTTGACAGCACCTATCGAGAAGGAATTATTCTTGGCGTTATTTCTTCAATTTTAGTCTCGCTTTTCACTATTTTTAATGAACGATTAGTCAAAAAACACGACACTTTTAAAGTCACTACGCTGCAAATGGTTGGTGGAACTTTAGGTTTAAGTATTATTATTTTGTTTTGGTCAATATTCCATGACTTTCAATTCAAAATTCCCCAAGGAACAAACTTAATATATCTTTTAATTTTGTCAGTGGTTTGTACTGTTCTGATGTATATTTTATTGAATCGATCTTTACGAACAATCAATTCTTTTACGGTAAATCTCAATTTTAACCTAGAACCTATTTATGGAATTGCACTTGCTTTTTTAATCTTTAATGAATCAGAAGATTTCAATATGGCATTTTGGGCAGGAGTATTTTTAATTCTGCTTTCAATATTTCTTCAATATGCTTTTTTAAGGCCCAGAAAAGTGAGAAAAGCCTAACGATAATTCAAAATCTCTACACTTTTACATATTTTAACGCAACATAAATGACTGTCCTATTGTTACCATGATGCAGAAAGATTAAATTTGGCCTTTCTAATTAAGAAATTTGACAGAAGACCCGGAAAAGACGAGTAAAGTAAGTAGTAAGAAAAAACGTCCTTGGTGGCAACGTATCTTACGAATTTTGGGCAGTATACTACTTGTCCTGCTAGTGCTTTTCACTATTCTGGTACTTGTCGTGCGCAGTCCTTGGGGACAAAATCTTATTGTTGGAAAACTTACCAATTTCGTTTCGGAAAAGACACAAACCAAAGTTGAGATAGAAAAACTCTTCATAACATTTGGTGGAGCTATCGATATACAAGGAATATTTCTCGAAGATAAAAAAGGAGATACACTTCTCTATTCCAAAAAACTACAAGTTGATATTCCAATTTGGCCAATTATAATGGGGAATCCAATCTCTATTGATGGTTTGGAATGGACTGGACTTCGTGCGAATGTAATTCGAAAAGATTCGATTCAAGGTTTTAATTATCAATTTCTGATTGACGCTTTTGCTTCTGATTCAACAGCAGCAGAACCTGAGGCGGATACCACAAGTAGCAAACCGCTGAAGATTTCAGTTGGTTCGATTGATTTTTCAGATTTCAAAGTAATTTACGATGATGCTGTGACAGGCATGAAAGCTGACCTTAATTTGGGTAAACTTCATCTTGAAGGAAAAAATATAGATCTCGAAAAGATGAAATTTCAAGTTGCTGAAATAGCTTTGGAAAATACCAAAGTGAGTTATATTCAAACCAAGCCAAGCGCTCCATCAGATACCACAGAATCTACACTTCCCTATTTAAGTCTCGACAATTTAAAATTGAAAAATGTAATTGCACATTATGAATCCGTTCCTGATGAACTAATTGCAGATATTGATTTGGATGAATTAGAGCTGCAAGTTCCTAAAGCTGATTTAGCAAATCAAGACATTAAAGTTGGAAATTTGATCTTAAACAATTCAAGTATCAAGTTAAAAATGGGCGCTCCAAAAGTGAAAGATTCCACTGAAGCTCCTACTCCACCTAAAAGTGGTGAACCATTTGTTTGGCCCGACTGGAATGTGGAAGTTGAAACCATTGCCCTTCAAAACAATAATTTACACTATCAAGTTGGTGATAAACCAAAGGAACTAAAAAGTTTAAATCCTGACTATATAGTATTGACAGATTTCAATTTTAAGGCAAATGACATTTTACTTTCTAAAAATAAATCTGCAAAATTAGAGCTTGAAAACTTGTCTTTCCATGAAAAAAGCGGAATCACTTTAAATAAATTGGCTTTCATTGCTGCCCTTGATCCTACAGCTTTTTCAATTGAAGATTTAATTGTCGCAACTGGAAATAGTTCTATTGATATTGACTTAAACGCAAAATTTGCTTCATTAGAGAAATTTATTGAAGCACCAGAAAATTCTGAATTATCACTCGATTTGAAACAATTTGTGATTGATTTAAACGACGCATTCGTATTTGCACCAGAATTAAAAGAAAACGAATACTTAAATAAATTAGCGAAGCATCAATTCGTTGGAGAAATTAAAGCAGATGGTAAACTGTCAGCACTAAATCTTTCTAAGTTCCAAGTGAATTGGGGACAAAACACAGAAATTAAAACAAATGGTCAGTTTAAAAACCTTACAGACGTAGACAATTTATATGCTGATGTAAAAAATCTCACATTCTATTCCATACGTTCAGACATAACAAGCATTATTTCTGAGGAGGATTTAGGAATTTCTATTCCAAAAACTGTACTTCTTCAAAGTAACTTAAGCGGTAAACTTGATGATTTAAAAGCTCAACTAGAATTATCAATTCCTGAGGGAAAAGTGAAAATTGATGGAAAATTCAAACAACAAAATGAAATTGCTTTCGATGCTGTCATAAACGTGATTGATCTAAATCTTGGAAAAATTCTTAAAAATCCAGAAATAGGAACAATTGCTTTTGAAATGAAGACGAATGGAAAAGGGAATACCGTAAATGACATGAATGCTAAATTGGCTTCTAACTTTTCAAAATTAGAATTTAGCGGTTATGATTTTTCCGAATTAGAATTGGATGGACAGCTTAAGAACGGAAAAGGTGACATTAATATTTGCTATAAAGATGAGTTCTTAGATTTAAAATTAGATTCAAAAATTGAATTAGATTCTGTAAAACCCAAAGTACAATTAGATTTAAAATTAGAAGGAGCAGATTTGTATGCGCTTGGTTTATCAGAGAAGAAAATTAGAGCGAAACTAATGATGATTGCCAGTTTTGAAGGAAATGCCGAAAACTTCAATTTTGAAACACATATAAGAGAAGGAGTTGCTGTATATGACGAGAATAACTACTATTTGGGACCTGTTGACATCACAGCTTGTGCAGCAAAAGACAGTACTTCGTTTGATATCAACAGTAATTTCTTAAATGGTAAATTACGCGCTAATGCAGGAATAGATCGAATTACAGAAGCTATTCAACATCAATTAGAAGGATATTTCGTTGATTCCATTGATCATGAGCATGACTTTGAAGACTATGTAAACCTAGAGTTGAATATGAAGCTTTCGCAATCTAAATTAATAACTAAATTTTTAGTTCCGGACATTAATGCGATGGATACGCTTCAATTGAATGTCAAATTTGATCAGAAGGAAAAACAGTTAAATGCGTATTTGGATCTGCCCTACTTCAATTATGCAGACAATACAATTGATAGTTTGAAATTAAATTTTAAATCATCTGAAAAAGAAGCGAAATTCAAATTTGGATTTAATGAACTTGATGCTGGTCCATTGGTGATGAACCGAACTTATTTTGACGGAGATTTTAGTAACCAAAAGTTGAATCTTCATTTCCATGCTTTAAATGACAAACAAGAAGAGTCTTATGTCGTAAAAACTGAAATTTCAGGAAAAGCTTCTAATTTGAAAGTACATTTTGACAACGAAAAACTAATTTTTAATGGTGAAAATTGGTCCATTCCTGCAGACAATGAAATAAGATTAGAGGACAAAAATATCATTGCTCAAAATTTAGTCTTTAGTAAAGGAAATCAAAGTATAAAAATTGCAAATGACTTGGTGAAAACTCCCCAAAATAACATTGGAATAGGCTTTGAGAACTTTAAATTGGCCAATTTGTTAGCCATTTTCAACGAAGATAATCTTTTAGCTTCTGGCGATATGCAAGGAAACATTGTTGCCATTGACCCATTTAATAATTTTGGTTTAAATGTTGATTTTGGAATCACCGATCTAACGGCTTTACAAGCTCCTCTTGGAAAAATGACATTGAAAGCCAAGTCTGAAAGTGGCGATAACTACAACCTTGATCTCGCTATAAAAGGAGAAGATGTTGACATCGAGGTTAAAGGTGACTATGCATTGCAAAACAAAGGTTCTGAATTAGATTTCATGGTGAATTTGAATAAGATTGGTATAAAAACCATCGCTATTATTTCAGGTGAAAGTTTAAATGAAGCATCAGGAAATATTTCAGGAGAAATTGCGCTAAAAGGAGATGTGAGTGCTCCGGAATACAAGGGAAGTATTCAGTTCAATGATGCTAATTTCAACGTTACTGCATTGAATTCTAAATTCCGATTGGCCAATGATAAAATCAATATTGACAACTCAGATATCACATTTAGTAAGTTTTCAATTGAAGATGAAAAAAACAACAAATTTACTTTAGACGGTTCTATTTCAACAGAAAATATGTCAAATCCAGATTTTGATTTGAGTATTAAAGCCAAGAATTTTCAACCTATAAATTCAACAAAAGAGGACAATGAAGAATTTTATGGCGTTTTTGACTTTGATATGAATGGAACAATCAAAGGGAACCTCAATTTCCCTGTTGTAGATATGGATATTTCCATCAATGAAAATACTGACTTTACCTACGTGCTGCAAGATGCACAAGCCAAATTGGAAAAAAGTGAAGGAATAGTCGAGTTTGTAAATAAAGAAAATCCAGACAATATTCTTACAAGGGATAGTGATTCAACTGCAGTTACCATTTTTGGAGGAATTGAATTGCATGCCAACTTAAAAATTGAAAAAGGTTCAGAGTTCAATGTGATTGTAGATCCAAAAACTGGTGATAATCTAAATATTTCAGGAGATGGAGATTTAGATTTCAATATTGCTAAAAATGGACGAACAACATTAAGTGGACGCTTTGAAATCAATAAAGGGCATTATAATTTGAGCCTTTATAATTTAGTGAAACGTGAATTTGAATTGGAACGTGGAAGCAGCATTACATGGAGTGGCGGTGATGTTATGGATGCCGAATTAAGTGTTACAGCAAAATATAAAATTGAAACTTCTGCCTCAGCATTAATGGCTTCTCAAACTGCTGGTGCAAGTGAAGAAGTCAAAAATAAATACCGCCAAAGATTACCGTTCTTAGTCTATTTGAATGTTAATGGTGAGCTTGATCAACCAAGGCTAAACTTCAATTTAGGAATGCCTGAAGATTCGCGAGGTGCAATTGATGGAACTGTTTATAGTCGAATTAAACAAGTCAATAATGAAGAAGACGCTTTAAACAAGCAAGTTTTCTCACTATTAGTATTAAAGAAATTTTATCCAAATTCAGGATCAGATGGAAGTGGCGGTGGAACAGCGAGAATGGTTAGAAAAAACATAAATCAAGCACTTTCAGATCAATTAAACTCTTATTCAGATAAATTGATGGGGAATTCTGGAGTTGAACTTAATTTTGGCTTAAACAGCTACACTGACTACCAGGGAGAAACTGCAGAAGAAAGAACAGACCTGAATGTGAGTGCTCAGAAAAAATTATTGGACGATCGTTTAATTGTTCAAGTAGGAAGCACTGTAAACGTTCAAGGAGATGCTCAACCTGGTGAAGAAAATTCCGTTGTTGGAAATGCGAGTATTCAATATCTTTTAACCAAAGATGGACGTTGGAGATTGAAAGGATTCAGAGATAGTGAATATGAAAATGTTATTGATGGGCAAGTCTTTGTAAATGGTATTTCGGTAATTTTCCAGCGTCAATTCAATCACTGGAATAATTTATTCGATGATAAACCAATTAAAGAAGAATCATCAGAAAAAAATAAAGACGAAAAATCAAAAGAGAAAAGTGATAAAGAATCTGAATCGGGTAAAAAAGAGGAAAATTAATGCAGCGCAATTTTACTAAATATCGAATTTTAACTGCTGTTTTGACTATGACAATGCTTTATGCATGTAGTGTTAAAAAGTATATTCCTGAAGGTGAAATGCTCTTTCGTGGAGGAAAAGTGACCGTTAAAGACAGTGTGGATAATAAAGATATTTCTGGTTTAGAAAATGAACTTCAAAGCCTACTCTACCCTGAACCAAACACTAAGTTTTTGGGTTTATATCCGGGGTTACATTATTATTATAAAGCACAACAAAAGGAAAAACCAAATTTTATTGTTCGTTTCTTAAACAAGAAAATTGGAGAAAAACCTTCCTATTTTTCTGATGTTAATATTGAAAAAACGGAAGAACTTCTAGACAACAGATTACAGAACAGTGGATTTTTCTATACTGAAGTTTCATCTACAATAAAAAAAGACAGCACTGCTAAAACTGCTGAAACCGATTATACTGTCGTAATTGGAGAAGCTTATCATTTAGAAAATTATACAATTGATGTTGATTCTCTCGAGAAAACTAAAACTTTCCCTGTTTATGTGGAATTGGAAAGATCACTTTCTGAAACAATTCTAACCAAAGGAAGTCGTTATGATTTAGGCGCTTTTAAAGCAGAACGTGATAGGATTGACCAATTTTTGAAAAATCGTGGCTACTATAACTTTAATTCTACTTTCATTATTTTTCATGCGGACACCAATTTGAATAAAAACAAGTCCTATAATTTGTACTTGAGATTGAAAGAAGGTGTTCCAAACAAATCTAAAGTTCCTTACGTAATCGATCAAGTGGAAGTTTTTCCAAATGTTACAAAAGACACTTCTGCCGTTGAACAAGACACCACTATCATTGGAGGTGTTGAATTTCTTCAAAACAAGGTGTTTTTTAAACCGAACAAATTACGTCCTTTTATTCTTTTGAAACCAGGTGAACGATTTGATCCTGAGAAGTCTAAATACACAAGTCAACGAATATCTTCCATCGGAACCTATAAATTTGTAAATATCAATTTTAGCGAAGTTGATTCTTTGGATGCGGATAGTCTAAATGTAAGACATTTGAATGCTACTATTTCGCTTTCACCGTTAAACAAAAGATCGCTTCGCGCAGAATTACAAGGTGTGACAAAATCCAATGGTTTCACAGGACCAGATTTAAGTTTGACGTATCTCAACCGAAATATTTTCAAAGGAGGTGAAAGTTTCTCTGCAAGAGGGAATTTTGGTTACGAAAAACAATTCGGAAGCAATACCAGTGGTTCAAGTAGTTTAGGCCTAGGATTGAATCTATCTTTGATTTATCCAAGGTTGATTTTCCCAGGAAACTTGGATGTATATTTCAAATACGCCATTCCAAAAACAAGAATTAGCTCTGGTTACGATTACCTAAGAAGAACTAAACTTTACACAATCAACTCTTATTCAGCTTCTTTTGGTTATATATGGAATGCAAACCGATGGGTAACGCATGAGATTGATCCAATAAAAATCAATTATGTGAAAATCGGAAAAAGAAGTGAGCAATTTGATTCTATTTTGGATGGAAACCCTTTCCTAAAACGAAGTTTCGAGCAACAATTTATCGCTGGATTAAATTATACTTTTATTTACAATGAATTGAATAATCCCAATAGAAAAGGTCGTCTTTACGCAAGATTTAATTTTGATATCGCTGGAAACACAGTTAGTCTGCTGGGGAAAATGAGAGAAGGAGATTCAACAGAAAGTATTCTTGGCTTGCCTTATGCGCAATATGTAAAAGGTGATTTGGACTTGAGTTACCATTACAGAATCACAAAATCTGGTCATAGTTTAGTAGGACGAATATTTAGTGGAATTGGAATTCCGTATGGAAACTCGAAAACTTTGCCATACGTAAAACAGTATTTTTCTGGAGGTTCATATAGTGTTAGAGCGTTTCAAATACGTGGACTTGGACCAGGTGTTTACAATCCAGAAACAGATGAAAACCTTTATTTTGATCGATCAGGAGATATTCGTTTAGAAGGAAACTTCGAATACCGTTTTCCTCTAATTTCTGTACTTAAAGGAGCTCTATTTTTCGACGCAGGAAACGTTTGGAATTTAACCGACAATCTTGAAGGTGGGAAATTCACCTCAGATTTCAATAAACAATTTGGTATAGGAACCGGATTTGGATTGCGTGTTGATGTCCAAGGTTTTGTAATTCGATTTGATTTAGCCGCACCGCTAAAACGTCCTGAAGCTGATTGGGAATTTGAATATGATAAGCCTGTGTTTAACTTTGCAATTGGTTATCCTTTTTAGGGGTGATTACTTAAGCTATAATTATCAATTTCGACTTTTTTCCTTATGAATTGATTTGAAGCCAGCAAGATTAATGTAACTAGAGACCTGAAAAGTAATTTTTTAAAGGAAACATCATCAGAAACTTCAAAAATCAATATAATCAACCTTAATAAGGTAAGAAATGACTATGTTAGCATCATAGTAGGAAAACTTATTTGCTAAATAAATTGTAATAGCATCTTATGAAAATAGTTTTTATTAAACGCATTATTCAATTTTAAAAACGTCACCAATATGGAAGAAATAAAATTTGGAAAAAATAAATTCCCTGTTGTTAAAGTCCATTTGCCCTTTGGTGAATCATTTGTCAGCATTTTAAGGTTAAATCGAGCATTGATGAACATGGAAGGTAATTATGTTTCTGAAGAAGCTCGTTTAATTGATGAAAAAATATTTTACTTTGTTGAAGAAAATCAATTAAAAATGTCGGAAACTAAACTTGTTGACTTAATTCTTTCTGAAATATGATACAATATCAGTTTTTCCCTCGTTAACATATACGGAATTTATGAAATGATATTTAGCCGATTTTTTAAGATTTTTAATTAAAGTACTCACGAATGTATTCATTCAATGAACTTTGTTTAATTCCGAGTACTGATTCCAGCGCTAGATAAAAATCTTCATCTGAGCTTCCCGAATTTAATAATTGCTTAACTTTTTCAGAACCACCTTGTTCATAAGCTATCTGAATAAAGAAGCCGCCTAGTACATATTTATATCCAGAAATGTAATCCATATTACCAAGATTTAATAGCGTATTCAGGTCAATTTCAGGATACATATTCAAGTAGTTTTTAAGTTTTTGTAAATGCCATTCAAGAGATTGTCCTCTACTTTGACCAAAATATGTTGCAAAACCTTCAATAAACCAAGAGTGGGCATTAGGGTATTTTGGATTTAGAAATAAGTGAATTAATTCATGGGGATAAAACTCATTGCAACCATGTGAATAGACAATGCCATTCTTTACATCTGCCTTTCCGGAAGGGACATCTAGGCCAATGTTTTCAAAATGGAAGTCATATCCACGAAGTTCAAAAAATGATGACTTGTCCTGTGAAAAGACAAACTGATAGTTGCTTAACTCAAAAGCGAAATCTTTTGCAACTTGTTTTAACAGTCTGGATTGCTTTCTCGCTAATCTTTTATTGAATTTATGATTTGTGGGATAAACGTATGTGATGAACCCAACTTTTTGGGAAGTCATGTTTAGATCTAGATTGATTGGATAAGGATTAAATAATTTTAATGCCCCGCTAGACTCTTCCTTTTTAGCATAAACATGAAATATAAACGGAGTTATTGAGATGCTGTCATTATAGTTAACTTGAAATTTCGAGGTAATCTTGTATAATGAATCATGTTGAGTAATACTCAAAACAGTGGTTCCATATTGAAGTGTTTTCACCTTGTCACCAATATTAAAGTAGTCTAAATCATGAAGTTGAAAATAGGTGCTGTCACTGTAGCGATTTACTTCACCTATATTCCAATATTTAGATCCAGATATATCATTTTCAGAGATTAAAAAATCAAGCCATAATTGAAGTGGTGCTTCTAAATCATACAAACTTATACTTTGCTTTAAACTTTGATCTACAAATATATTTTGACAAAAAGTAATTGGGGAAATGAACAAAGTAAAAGTAAGTATTAATCTTTGGAGTGGATAAATCATAATTGTTGGGTCTAATTTATTCTGAGTAACGTTTTCAATTATAGAAAGTTGCGTGCTTGTGTGCGAGGATGTTCTTGAGAAAACTTAATCGTAACAATCGTACAACTGTAAATAGTTTAATTAACAAGTTAGCATTTTTTTATACACGTTAAAGCAAAACGCCTATAATTCTCTTTATTCTAGAATAATTCATTACAAATTTAGAACAAACTAACTTTCGCTCTATTTTAAGGTCAAAAAATTTGAGATTATTATTTTTAGTAGCAGCTTAAATATAGGACTCATTATTTTCAAAACACTCCTTTTATATGTCCCACCTACTCCACCACTTCACCATTAAAATTAACAACCTTCACCTCCTCGCCTTCCCAAACTTTGTAAGTTCCATTTTCCAATGAAATTATACTGTCAGATTTAGGAATAATAATCTCTCCGCGCGCATTAAAAGCACTCGTTTTACCTTTAAAATCTAATAAATACAATAATTTAGATTCATCAGATTTGAGTGATTCATAAAAAAAGAAATGGTTATTTATTTCTTGAGGTAATTGATCAAAATGTAGACGTTTTACTTTTTTTAAATCAGAATTCATAACATCTATATACCCTATGAATGCTTCTGGATCCTCTATATTGTCATGTTTTTTATATTTGACACACCAAAAATATATTTCACGATTGAATAAAACTGGATATAAATCATGATAATTTGGGTTTATTCTTTTTTGATTTGACAAGTCGAATAATCCAAATCGCCGAGTATATCTAAACTTTACTGGATTACGCTTGACCCATTTTATGTATTTCTCGTCATATGTTCCTGCGTATTCAACAACTAAAGTGTAAGCGATAATTTGTTCAAAGATTTCGAAATTAGAAAATTTTTCTATGTGTCCCTTTTCTTTTAACTTCCATTTTTCGGGCATATAAAATGAATAATAATCTGAATTGAAAGGAATTATAGTCCATTCCAAATTTGAACTCTAAACCATTGGCTGACCAGTCATATTTTCAACAACTAGGTCAAAATTTGAATCATAAATTCCCCAATGCGTTGAATCATGATAATAGAAATGATTTTTAATAATCGCCATATTTCGGTGCAATGGAGACTTTTCAAGTGAATTTAGATTAACTCCGGTTTGACCATTTTCATCAATTAAAATAGCCAGGTTTCCATTCATTCCGCTTGCATATCCAGTTGAATCAATGATTGGCTCTCGATCTATAAAAGCACTTTTATATTTGGGTTGAATAACAATATTGCTGTCTGCATCAATCACACCTTGTTTACCATCTTCATTCATCATAATAAAAAATGGAGAATTAGGACAAACGCTTCTGGGCTGCCATGGCTGAGTGGAACTATTGAATGCCATTAATAATAAGGAAAAAAATGCGATGAATTTCATATAATAAATATAACCAATTCAATGAATTAAGTTACAATTCTGTAGTTCAATTGGGGTTTAATGAATTCGACTCCATGTACAGAAATCTCTTATTTCAAAATCCATATTTTTTCATTAAAATGATTGAAATATTTTTGTAAATTAGCGAAAGAAATGAATAATAGAAACCTCGTTAATAATAACATAGTTAAAGAAGTACAACTACAATCACCTAATATTTAATTATATACAAATGAAAACAATTATCCTGCTTTTTACAATTCTTATAAGCTTTTCTTCTATTGGACAAGTCAATGATGAGAAAATAAGTAATAATGATAAGAATGAATATTTCAAATTAATCTACCAGAAATGTCCCACAGCAGATATTCTTAAGCTAGAGAGTAAAGAGGATTATATTGAAATTGAATACCTCTGTGACGGGAAATATTTCGAAATTGGAATTAAAAATTCTGAGGTTTTATTTATTGAATCTAAAGCTGATAAATCAATCGTTCCAAAGGAAGACATTAGAAGTAAACTAGAAAAGAAATTTGAAGGATGGTTGATGGATGAAATTACATTAATCACCACAAATGACACTTCATTTCTGAAAGTAGAAATATTAAAAGATGGATTAGAGCAGAATTTATTTTTTACGACTGATGGAAAATGGTATAAATCAAAATCTATTGTTACATCAGATAATTGGGAGATCAATAAATTATCTCAAAGTTCACTTTATCAGGATTCAAATTATGATTTACTTTCTCCAGACAGTATTTATAATTTACCTGACGTGCTAAGAGAAGTGTCCGGAATTGCTTTGTCCAATGATGCTAAAACGATATTTTGTGTTCAAGATGAATTAGGTGCTGTTTTCGAATATGATTATATCAACGAAGAGATTAAAAACATTCATCGCTTTACTGACATCGGAGATTTCGAAGGGATTTCTATAATTGGTGACCTGGTTTATGTCTTGAGAAGTGATGGGAATATCTTCTACTTTAACTACAAGAATAAAAAAGAGATTAAACAATTTATGATTTCTTTAAATTCATTTAATTTCGAAAGTCTTGCCTATGATGAAATAAATAATAATTTTCTCGTAATCAGTAAAGATGGAGTTTTAAACAAGCCTGAATCTAAGCGAATTGTTTATCAATTCCCGATAAACAAACCAAATGAGACTTCAATAGTTTTTGAAGTGGATATTCTAAAAATAAACGAAATCATTGCTGCAAGTTTAACCAATTTAGGCAGTAGCGATGTTTTATTTAATCCTTCCGAAATCGCAATTCATCCAATCACTAGAGAAATTTATATTCTCTCAGCAAGTGACAGAATTTTGACCATTTACAATAACAAAGGACTGAAATCTGTTTTTCCATTGCCCGCAGAATTATACTACAAACCAGAGGGACTTGCATTCTTTAAAAATGGAGATTTGCTTATTTCTAGTGAAGGAGATAAAAGGGGAATTGTGAAAGGAAATATTATGCTTTTTAAGTATAAGAAGTAATTGGTTGCGGTAAAGTCAAGATTTTAATCATAATTCGTTACTCTTTTTAACATTGATTTCATGCTTATAAACAAATACATTCAAGACCTTAAGAACTTGCCAGAGCCACGGAAAACTTTTATGGAAATCATGAAAGTAAACCGAAGCGAAGTTCATATGGCCAATCTTTTGGCGTATTTTTTTAGATCGGAAGAAAATCATAAATTAGGGAAAATTTTTGTTGAAGCTCTGCTAATGACGAATAGCTATAGTTTAGATTTAAATGAAAATGAATCTAAAAGTATACTTTTTAAGAGAAAGCGAAAATTGATTAAAGACTCAGAAGGTCAATTTGTTTTTCAAGATGCTATTGAGGAACAAATTTTAGAAAACGAAAATGAAATTCAAGAATTTGTAAAGCTATTAACTCGTGTTTATGTAAAAACTGAAGATCCAACCAGTACAACGGACAAAAAGCAAAAAAGAATTGATTTTGTTTTAACAACCAATGAGTGTGTTATTTGTATCGAGTTTAAAATCAATCATGAATTAAATAATCCTCTAGAAACCTATCAAAAGCACATAGTTGAAATTGAAAAAAAGTTTCAAGAAGAGCATAATTTAAAAAGAGATCTAATTTTCGTTGTTTTAACACCTTTTAAAAAACCACCATCAATTTCTGTTCAGCGCTTTATTGACAGAGATGATGGAAAAGCCAATGTATTTTCACAAGTTATTTTATCCCACTTTTTTAAGAATTTAACCAATAAAATTCCGAAGGAATATTTTAAAGAAAATACTAATAATTACAGTTCGCAATATCTAACTGATTTAATTCAAACGATAAATAATCGGGAGATTAACTTCAAACGTAACGAAATATTGAAGAGTTTAGAAATTCATATTAATAACTCAAATTTGAATAGCGTATTTCATTCTAATAAAGGCTTTGTTGAAATTAAAACTGCAAAATGTAATTTTAAAATAAGATTCTTTGACAATCAACATTTTCAAATCGAAAGATGGTCAGCAGATAATAAGCGATTAGAAACTTACAACCCTATAGATTTATCGGCTCCAAATATTTTTGAATTAACCTTGAAAAATTTAAACGAAATAGAATCTTTTTGAATCATTTCAATCTGCGTGCAAAATAACTTGAAGGCTGATTAAAATTGATTTATTGTATTTATGCTTTTAGAAACAATATCATAATTTAAGTCTTTTTGAAGACTCAAAACCTTTGTAATCACCCACCAATACTACATAAATTAGATATAAATAGTACTTTAGCAAAAGTATTTGTTTGGAACAATCTCGGAAGATTATACAAGTTATAAAAATTAATTCGAACAACTGCATCGATAAATAAATTGCTAAACAACTTATAATAAAAGCTTTAAAATGAACGATTATTCACCCAAGGAAGAGAAACTAAACGTAATATCTCACGGATTTGGATTTTTCTTAAGTATTGTTGCATTGATAGTTTTGGTAATCAAAGCAACTGAATTTGGAAATGTTTGGCATATTGTAAGTGTGGCTATTTATGGTGTGAGTATGATTATAATGTATGCCGCTTCCTCTCTCTACCACAATGCGAAACAGCCAGATCAAAGAAAAAAATTAAAGATTTTTGATCATGCAGCAATTTACGTTCTCATCGCTGGAACCTATGCTCCATTTACTTTAATCACACTTAAAGAAACTGTTGGATGGTACGTTTTTGGCGTTATTTGGGGAATGGCTCTCATCGGAATAACATTAAAGCTTTTCTTTACAGGGAAATACAAAATACTTTCAACTCTGATGTATATCCTTATGAGTTGGGTGATCATTTTTGCCATTAAACCATTAATCGATAATCTGTCTTATGATGGATTATTTTGGCTCTTCGCAGGTGGTGTTTTTTATATGGTGGGTGCCGTTTTATACAGTATCAAGAAAATAAAATTCAATCATGCCATATTTCATGTGTGTGTTTTAGCAGGTAGCTTCTGCCACTTTTATTCGATTTATTATTATGTTTTACCGGGGAAGTAAATTTTTGAAATTATATTTCGCTTTAAAAAGTTTCTTGGCTTTAAAATTTTAATAGAGTCAACTTTTTATAAATCATATAGCGCATCAAACAATAGCGACCTTAAGCTATTATTAGTGAATAGCTTACAAACTAATTCGTTGTTGAACAAATATTATAAATTATTCATGTTTTAAAGAAAACCAATTCAATTAAAGATTACTTTTAGAATGAATTTTAAAGAATAAATTCCAATGATAGTTTCATTGACTTATACCTATATATCATGGAATTACTTATCATCTACATTGGATTTTTACTTGCTGCTTATGCTGTCATTGGCAATGATGTTATACAAACTTTAGGGACTTTTCTTACTTCGAATAGTAAAACACATTGGGCAATTCTATGGGCTTTTGCATCGGCTATTTTAGCAGCTACTCTATTTTACGGATGGTATTTTCACGGTGGTGATGTCTCCTACCAAAGATTAGATAAAATCTCACTTCCCGAAACAATAAAATGGTGGCACTTAATTGCGCCGCTATCCTTATTAATCATCACCCGTTTTGGCATTCCTGTCAGCACTACATTTATGATTTTAAGTGTTTTCTCCAGCCAACAGATTATAGAAAAAATGATTCTCAAATCGGTTTATGGCTATGGTCTTTCAGTGGTTTCCGCATTTTTACTGTATTTAATAATCGCTAAAAGTTTAGAATCAAAAAAATCGATTAATAAAGTCAATAGAACGAATCAAAAAAAATTCTGGATTGTTGCTCAATGGGGTTCTACAGCGTTTTTATGGTCACAATGGTTAATTCAGGATTTTGCTAACATCTATGTTTTCTTGCCACGTCAATTATCATTATTCGAATTGTTGGGATCTCTAGCTGTACTCTTAACAATAATGGCTTATATTTTCAAGAATCGCGGTGGGAAAATTCAAGAAATCGTCAATCAAAAGGTAAATACTCAAAATATTCGATCCGCTACAATTATCGATCTTTGTTATGGAATAATTCTCTTTTTATATGGAAATTACAATTCTGTACCCATGAGTACAACTTGGACTTTCGTTGGTATTCTTGCCGGACGTGAAATAGCTATTAATTATCTTCTCAATAAAAAGAAATTAAAAAACTCTTATAAACTCATCGCTAAAGACTTTGCCAAAGTAAATATTGGACTTGCATTAAGTATATTTATCGTGTACTTAATTCAATTGATCAAGAATTTTTAAGCTAACGTGATTTCTAATGTAGAACCCTAAATACAATTATCGTATTTTGCATTAATTCATAATTTGTTTTCAAATGAAAAATTTTAAATTCTTACTATTCGTTGTCCTACTTTCCACGACTTTTGACTATACCGCCCAAGAGAAGGAAATGAGTAGAAATGAAATAGTATTTGATAGTTTAGTTAAAATCCTAAACTCAGATCCTGAATTTATAGATTTCGTTTTTTCTGAAACTGGTTTGGATGAAGAAGAAATTATTGTTTTTAAGGAAATTCTAAATTCGCTGTACACTGAAATACTAGAAAAAAATGATATCCGAGCTTCGGATGAAAATGAGTTGCTTAATTCAATTTCAGTTATGGCTGAAATGGTAGAAATACACAAAAATATCCTGCAATTTAATGATTTACCTTCTCCAACAGAAATCACTTCAGACACATCTATTTCAAAACTTCCATTTACTTATAAAAATGTAAAACACTCTACTTCTATTCCTTTACCTAAAATTGATTCTGTAATTTATTTAGCCTTAAATACTGGTTTTGATTTCAATTTTAAAGACAGAGAAATACTAAATCACCTTCAAACATTTAATAATCAATTGCCAAACATCGGTAAATATTATGTCTATTACACTGAATTAGATTGTGCTAAAGCGCTTGATTCTATTTCAACTTCAGTCTGCTCAGGCTTTGCTAATTTAACAGCAGGTTTCTTAATATTCTATGATTCAATCACTAAACATGCGCACATCATAAACATACAAAACGCTTATTTTATTGATTCAGCAATTGATTTAGACTTTTTTATTGACATGGATTATAAAATTTATTTAACAGAAACAGGAATGACAGATGGCGTTGCCGAGGATGGCGAAACTATAATAATGGAAAACTATTTTATAATAAAATATTTAATTGAAATTGAAAAGAATGGGAATTTCCAAATAACAGAATCGGAGTTAGAATGAAAATAAATTGGGTTGCCAAGTTTGATGGATCATCCATAACAATAATTTATCAACATCCGTAAAACCAAACAATAATCCACCTACTTTTACTTGAATTAAAACAGCGTAACTTACTATAAATGAATAAATACATAGTTGTTAATCAACCTGACAAATGGAACTTTTTAGTTGATAATATTACCGTAATTTCCTCACAAGATTATCTCACAAATCCCAAGTATTCTTTATTGAAAAATGCGCGGATTTTTAATTTATGCAAGGACTACACTTATCAATCTAAAGGTTATTATGTCTCACTATTAGCTGAAGCCAGAGGTCATTTACCGATTCCAACCACTAAAAATATTGTTGATCTTAAGGCATTAAAACTCGTAAGAATTGTTTCTGATGAGTTTGACGATGTCCTTCAACAAAGTTTAAAAGGTATCAAATCTCAAAATTTCACTTTGAGTATTTATTTTGGTCAAAATGTAGCTCAAAAGTATAAAGCTTTGAGTGCATTGTTCTATAAGCATTTCCAAGTTCCACTATTGCGTGTAAATTTTAATCATACCACAAAATGGAACATTCAAAGCATAAAGGCAATTTCGGAATCTGAAATTCCAGCTGAACATATTCCAAGTGTTCAAGAATTTGCTAATCAATATTTTGCAAAAAAGCGTTATTCTACTGCCAAGGTTACTCATTATGATTTTGATTTGGCTATACTTGTTAATCCAAACGATCCTGCGCCACCGAGCAATCCAAAAGCGCTCAAGAAATTTGTTGAACTCGCTGAAAAGATGAATATTTACGCTGAAATTATTGAACCAAAGGATTTATCTCGATTATCATCATTTGATGCGCTATTTTTAAGACAAAGTACCGAAGTCAATAACGAAGCTTACACTTTTGCCAGAAAAGCGCAGCAAGAAGGAATTGCGATTATTGATTATCCAGATGCGATTTTAAAATGCTGTAATAAGGTATATATGGCGGAAGCGTTGAACAATGCAAATATCAGCACGCCAAAAACAGTAATTGTTCACAGTAACAATAGAAATTCAGTTCTGGAACAAACAGGATTACCTTGTGTATTAAAAGCACCAGATTCAACGTTTTCTTTTGGTGTAAAAAAGGCGAAAACTAAAGAAGAATATGATGTTTTAGTAACAGAAATGCTTAAACAATCGGATTTAATTATTGCACAAGAATTTTGTCCATCAGATTATGATTGGCGCATTGGAATTATTGATAATAAGCCATTTTTTGCTTGTAAATATTACATGGCGAAAGGACATTGGCAGATTTACAATTGGAAAGCCACAGACAAAAATGAGCAAGATGGAGATGCTGTTTGTCTGCCTATTGAGGAAGTTCCAAAAAACGTAATTGAAACAGCCTTAAAATCTGCTAAACTAATGGGACTGGGACTTTATGGAATTGACATAAAAGTGGTGAATGGCAAATTAATGGTCATTGAAATCAACGATAATCCGAACATTGATTTTGGTGTAGAAGATGAATATTACGGAGATTTAGTCTACACAGAAATTCTTACCGCATTTAAAAAACGATTAGCATGAGTAAAAGATATCACTTATTTGAAGTTTATGGAATTGAACTCGAATATATACTCGTTAACAAAGAGAGCTTTAAAGTTGCGCCAAGAGTGGATGAAATTTTAATAAAAAAAGCAGGGGAATTAATCTCAGATATTGAAAATGGAGATATCGCTTGGAGCAATGAGTTGGTGGCCCACGTCATTGAATTGAAAACGAATGGTCCAACAAAAAGCACTGATGATTTAGCTGAAAAATTTCATGAGAATATTTTAGAAATCAACGAGATGTTAGACTCCTTAAATCTTCAATTATTAGGTTCAGCTGCTCATCCACTAATGAATCCTGACACCGACACAGAATTATGGAAACACAGTTATAGCGAGGTTTATGCGCTATACAATACAATTTTCAACTGCAAAGGTCATGGCTGGAGCAATGTGCAAAGTATGCATATCAATCTGCCGTTTTATAATGACAGCGAGTTTGAAAAATTACATGCTGCCATTCGAATAATTCTTCCATTATTGCCAGGTATTTGCGCGAGTTCACCAATTTTAGAAGGAAAAAGAACAGGATTTAAAGATACACGATTAGAATTCTATAAATCCAATCAAAAGGAAATTCCAGAATTAACAGGATCAGTTATTCCTGAACGCATATTTTCAAAAGCAGAATATTATACTCAAATTTTCGAACCCATAAAACGTGCGATTAAACCTTATGATAAAGACAAGATTTTAGATCATCATTATTTAAATTCTCGTGGTGCAATTGCCAGATTTGACAGGAATGCCATTGAAATTCGATTAATGGATATTCAAGAATGTCCAAAAGCTGACATTGCACTTTGCGCTTTGGTTATTGAAGTATTAAAAGCACTGGTAAATGAAGAATTCTGCACACTAAAAACTCAAAAAAGCTGGTCAGAAAAAGATTTGTTTTTGATTTTAAATGAGGCTATTAAATACGCAGAAAACGCTGTAATTGAGAATGATAATTATTTACAATCATTTGGTTTAAAAGCTCCTGCAACTATAAATGAGGTTTGGAAACAGTTGTACAAAACAGTGAAACCAAATATCCATAAATCTCATCATCAAACGATTGAAATGATTTTAGAAGAAGGAACCTTGTCAACGCGTTTGTTAAAAGCTTTGGGAGATGACATGTCCGAAAAGCATATTATTTCTGTTTACCGTGAGGTGCAAAATTGTTTAAAAACGAATACATTGTTTCAGCCGTGAAATGCTTGTTTAAATATATAGGACTAAACATATGATAAACAGAATATTGAATTTTAATTTATAGGGATACCCCTTTAAATCGCAAAACCTTTTATTAAAGATATTTTAACTAGAAACTTACAAGAGTATCTAATTATGAATTATTTGAGAAGGCTTAGCTTTTATTCAACAAGTAAAAGAGATCCTTCGGAAAACATGAAAAACACATTTTTATGTTTTCGCATCAGGATGACAATGATTAATGCAGTCAGAGGCAAAAAGCGGGTGGCAAAGGAATGGCGTTCCACGCCATTCCTTTGCCACCCGCTTTTTGATCGTACACCCCCACATTCGTCATCCTGATAATCTATAAAAAATTTTGATTTTTTTTGGATTGAAGGATCTTTTTTAGTCTATAATCAACAGACTTATAAGGTAGTTGATGTTTATTTTAATTAATGCGAATTAAATAGGTAACCCAATTAATTTAATCAGAAATAACAAATCTTTATCCTATTTTTTCTTAAAACAGTATTGACATATTCAGAGAATTAGTATTTTCATGGAATAAGTTTTTGACACAGAATTATCAAATCCTTATTTCACTAAACCCTATTAAATGTTCAGAAAAATATTGAAATTTTTAAAGCAGCGATACCATTCAATTATTCAGAGTATTGCTTTTTATCCCATCTTAATAAGTTTAGCTTTTCTATTGTTAGCAATTGGAAGCATTCAGATCGAAAACTTAGAATTAATTGGGACAATAAAAAAGAAAATTCCTTATCTGTTTATTGAAGATTACGAAACATCTCGTGCCATACTTTCAACCGTTATTGGGGGTATAATATCATTAACTGTTTTTAGTTTTTCTATGGTAATGGTCGTTCTCAATCAAGCTTCATCCAATTTTTCACCTAGATTATTACCCGATCTAATTTCAAATAAGAAGCATCAAATCATTCTCGGGTTTTATATAGGAACACTGTTATATTGCATTATAACACTAACTGCTTTAGGTGCTTATGGAGTAGATTCTGATTCGTTAGGACTATCAACAATGCTTGCTGCTCTGGCAAGTTTAGTCTGCATTGGACTCTTCGTTTATTTCATCAATAGTATTTCAGTTGCAATTCAAATTCACAATATTATTGACAAAATATATGACTCAACTGATAAATATTTGGACAAGGAACTTAAATCTAATAGAAAAAATAAAGTAGTAGATAATACTTTGAATTCTGATGATTGGATGACGATTCAAATTGACAAAACCGGATATTACCGAGGATTTGATGTTTCTTTAATGAAAGATTCTATCAAAGATAAGGAGAATCACATCATACTTCTCCCCTATATCAATGAACACATTTGGGAAGGAGAACCCGTTTTGAAAATTAAAGAATTTGTTTCTAAAGAAGAACTCGATAATCTACTTTTCTGCTTTGACATTTCTACAGATCGCCATGAAAGCGATAAAAACGTTACTGGAATGATAAAGTTGATGGAAATAGCTGTTAAAGCAATGTCACCAGGTGTAAACGATCCCGGAACGGCAATAAACGCCATCAATAAAACTGGGCAATTACTAAATAAATTCCTTGAGTTTCCTGACAAGGTTTCAAAATTGGAAGCAGATAATAAACTGACAATTACTAATTATACCATTACTGCAAAAGAGCTAATGCGTATTTTAATTCAACCTATTCGCCTGTATTCAAAACATGATAATTCTGTGATTTATGTTTTATTAAAATCGTTGCAGTTCATAAAGGATAATCCTAATATTTCACATCAGAATAAAGCAGTTGTAATTATTGAATTAGAAGCGTTGAGAGTTGATATTGAAAAGAATATTGATAATCCTTTTGATAAGAAAAGCTTGATGGATTTGTTTGAGGGGTAAGGAGATTTATTTATAATAGTAAAGTATATGACCGCCAAACTTATAAATAATTCAATTTACGATTCTATTTCGACCAAATATCTTTAATTTCTTATTTTTGCAAAATGGTTGTCATTTTTAATCAATTTGACTTTATTTCTTATTCGAGAAGGAAATCTCTCTGGCACTTTGGTTAAAGAAATCCATAAAGAGATTTTTCTAATATGACAACATTTAAGCGTCAGGGAAAGATTAAAACTTTTATCAGAGTCGAATAATTCAGGGTTGAATACAAGCTTTTATAATGTATGATTTTAACAATTGAAAACATTTTATTAATAGGTTCCTTACTACTTTTAATAAGTATTATTCTGGGAAAAACATCTTCTCGATTTGGCGTTCCTACACTTCTACTTTTCTTAACTATCGGAATGATTGCAGGGTCTGACGGACTTGCCGGAATCAAGTTTGATAATCCTAAAGTTGCTCAATTTATAGGAATTGTTTCATTGAACTTTATTTTATTTTCGGGTGGACTCGACACCAACTGGAAAACAGTAAAACCAATTCTCCGTGAAGGTGTCATTCTCTCTACTTTAGGAGTTTTATTAACCGCTGTATCTCTCGGACTCTTTGTGTTTTGGTTAACTGACTTCACAATTTATGAAAGTCTCCTTTTAGGCTCAATTGTCTCCTCCACAGATGCCGCAGCAGTTTTCTCCATTTTACGTTCTAAAAGTATCGCATTAAAAGCAAACCTTCGACCAACCCTTGAGTTAGAAAGTGGTAGTAACGATCCAATGGCTTATGTTTTAACGATTTCATTCTTAACATTAGTCATCAATCAAGATCAAGGTTTACTGTCCATTCTACCCATGTTCTTTTTGCAAATGATATTAGGTGCAGCAGCAGGTTTTGGTTTTGGAATTTTAAGTAAATACATCATCAACAACCTTAAATTAGGCTTCGAAGGACTCTACCCAGTACTTGTAATTGCCTTAATGTTCATCACTTTCTCTGCTACAGATTCTTTAGGAGGAAATGGATTTTTAGCTATTTATATATGTGCAGTTTATCTGGGGAATCAAGATCTAATTTATAAAAAGACAATTCTTAAGATGTATGATGGTTTAGCTTGGTTAATGCAAATTATATTGTTCTTAACTCTAGGACTATTGGTTTTCCCATCTCAAGTTATGCCGTTTATGGGAGTAGGGTTATTGATTTCTTTATTCTTAATTTTTGTAGCTCGTCCATTAGCTGTTTTTATCAGTTTAATTCCTTTCAAGATGAAGTTACAGCGTAGATTCTTTATCTCATGGGTTGGCCTGAGAGGTGCCGTTCCAATTGTTTTCGCAACTTATCCACTAATTGCGGGTATCGATAAAGCAGATATGATGTTTAATATTGTATTCTTTATTTCTGTTACATCCGTTTTATTACAAGGAACAAGTTTAAGTCTCGTTGCAAAATGGTTAAAAGTAGACCTGCCAGAAGGCGAAAAAATCGTTACGGAACATGATTTATTCATCTCTAATTCACCTAAAATGGTAATGCAAGAAGTTCATGTAACGGATAATTGTATTGCGATAGGAAATAAAATAGTGAGTTTAGGCTTCCCAAAATCAGCAGTTATTTCAATGATTAAAAGAAATGACCATTTCATTACCCCAGATGGTTCAACGGTCATTGAAGCCCATGACATTTTGGTTGTACTTACTGATAAAGAAGAAGATTTTGATCAAGTGAGCAGTTGCTTAAAGCAAAAAATTATTGAGGTGAAGTAAAAGCTGTAGGTTATAAGAAATAGGCTATATACTTGTTTATTCCTTCGATATAAACTTTCAGTTTCAATATTCTATATTTTTAATCCAATGTAATGAAAGCTGAGAATTTCCAAACAAAACCACGGATCCTCCAATATTGCCAAACCAATTAATATCACTACATTTGAATCATTAAATTTTGACTATGGCAGACGATAAAAAAATCATTTTTTCAATGATGGGTGTGAGTAAATCCACTCCAGCTGGAAAGCAAATTATAAAGGATATTTCATTACAATTTTACTACGGTGCGAAAATCGGTATTATCGGTTTAAACGGATCTGGTAAGTCTACTGTAATGAAGATTATTGCAGGTATTGACAAATCATTTATTGGTGATTTAACAATTCTGGATGGATATACTGTTGGTTATTTGCCACAGGAACCAGAATTAGATCCTACCAAAACGGTAAAGGAAATCGTGATGGAAGGTGTTCAGGAAACAGTTGATATTCTTAAAGAATACGAAGAAATCAACAATTCATTCATGGATGAAGCAATCTTGAATGATCCTGAGAAAATGGACAAACTAATTGACCGTCAAGGTAAAGTACAAGATCAAATTGATGCTGTAGATGCTTGGGAATTAGACACTCAATTGGACAGAGCGATGGATGCTTTAAGATGTCCGCCAAATGATCAATCTGTTGAACATTTATCTGGAGGAGAGCGCCGCCGTGTTGCTTTAACGCGTTTGTTGCTTCAAAAACCTGATATTTTATTACTGGATGAGCCAACCAATCACTTAGATGCTGAATCTATTAATTGGTTAGAACAACATTTACAACAATATAAAGGAACTGTAATTGCCGTAACACACGACCGTTACTTCCTAGACAACGTTGCAGGATGGATTCTTGAATTGGACCGTGGAGAAGGAATTCCTTGGAAAGGGAACTACTCTTTATGGTTAGAACAAAAATCTAAGCGTTTGGAACAAGAAGACAAACAAGATTCTAAGCGTAAGAAAATGTTAGACAGCGAGTTGGAATGGGTGCGTATGAATCCGAAAGGACGTCACGCGAAAAACAAAGCCCGTTTGAGCAACTACGATAAATTAATGTCGGAAGATTCTAGGGTTAAAGAACAGAACTTAGAGATTCCAATTCCAAACGGACCTCGTTTAGGAAGCAATGTAATAGATGCAGTAGGTGTTGCTAAATCATTTGGTGACAAGTTGTTGTATGACAATTTGAATTTCAGCTTACCTCCTAACGGAATTGTTGGAATTGTTGGACCAAACGGTGCGGGTAAAACAACCATTTTCAAAATGATTATGGGTGAATTGCAACCAGACGCTGGAGAATTCAAAGTAGGTGAAACAGTAAAACTAGGCTATGTTGACCAAGCCCACGATGATTTAGATCCGGAAAAAACAATTTACGAAGTTGTTTCAGGAGGAACAGATTTGATGGAAATTGGTGATCAGAAAATAAACTCAAGAGCTTATATTTCTAAGTTTGCTTTTTCAGGATCAGACCAGAACAAAAAAGTAGGTGTTCTTTCAGGTGGTGAGCGCAACCGTTTGCACTTAGCCTTGACATTGAAAACTGAAGCAAACGTTTTATTACTGGATGAGCCAACAAACGACATCGACATTAATACACTTCGTGCTTTGGAGGAAGGAATAATGAACTTTGCAGGTTGTGTGGTTGTTATTTCTCACGACAGGTGGTTCTTGGATAGAATTTGTACACATATTTTAGCATTCGAAGGAGATTCTGAAATATATTCATTCGAAGGAAGCTTCTCTGAGTACGAAGAAAACAGAAAAAAACGTATGGGTGATCATACTCCAAAAAGATTGAAATACAGAAAATTAACAGTAGATTAAATAGTTATCAAGTTTGAAAAAGTTATCAAGTTATCAAGTTTGGAAGAGTTATCAAGTTTGGAAGAGTTGTCAAGTTATTTAGTTTGGGGGAGTTATCAAGTTATCAAGTTGAAAAAAGTTATCAAGTTCTCACGTGTTTGCGTTAGTATAGCGTAAAGCTTGAAAACCAGCAAACTTGAGAACTAAAGAACTTGAAAACTTTATAACTAACAAACTTTAAAAACTATCAAACTTGAAAACTAAAGAACTTTAAGAACTTGAAAACTAAAGAACTTGAAAACTAATAAACTTGATAACTATCAAACTTGATAACTTGACAACTAAGGAACTTTAAAAACTATCAAACTTGAAAACTAAAGAACTTTAAGAACTTGATAACTAACGAACTTTAAAACTAAAACAAATGAGAATTTACAAATTTGAAGAGATCCAAAGTTGGCAAAAAGCAAAAGAGCTAACAATTGGAGTCTATACAAATTTCTCGGATAATAAAGATTATGGTTTTAAAGATCAAATTCAACGTGCATCTGTTTCAGTAATGAATAATATTGCGGAGGGTTTTGAAAGTCAAACAAATAAAATGTTTATACGTTATTTATATATCGCGAAAGGTTCGTGCGGTGAAGTGCGATCCATGCTGTATTTAGCGAAAGAGTTTAATTACATTTCGGATGAGCAATTTGAAAAACTCAGTAACCTAAGCCTAGATGCAACACGACTTATTTCAGGCTTCATCAAAAAATTAAACGAATAGTAAAATCTTCATGTAAAACTTGAAAACTAAAATAAAGAGTGAACTTGAAAACTAGAAAAACATAAAAACTTTAAAACTACCTGAACTAAAAAACTTGATAACTATCAAACTTTAAACTTGATAACTAACAAACTTTAAAAACTTGAAAACTATCAAACTTTAAAAACTTGAAAACTATCAAACTTTAAAACTTGATAACTAACAAACTAAAAAACTTGATAACTAAAAAAAAAAATATATGTCAAACGATGTAAGAGCATTAGAACCTAAAGAAATTTGGGTAAACTTTGCAGATTTAAACGCAGTTCCTCGTCCAAGTAAAAAAGAAGAACGTGTAATTCAGTTTATGGTCGATTTTGGGAACAAATTAGGCTTAAAAACAGAAACGGACAAAGTAGGAAATATCATCATTAAGAAGCCTGCAACTGAAGGAATGGAAGACCGTCAAACGGTTATTCTTCAATCGCACGTGGATATGGTTCACCAAAAAAACAACGCAACTAATTTTGATTTCGATACAGAAGGAATTAAAATGATTGTAGATGGAGATTGGGTAAAAGCGGATGGAACAACATTAGGAGCTGACAACGGAATCGGTGTAGCTTCAATTATGGGACTTTTAGCAAGCGCTGATATTCCACATCCAGCTTTGGAAGCAATGTTTACAGTAGACGAAGAAACAGGAATGACCGGTGCAAAAGAATTGGATCCATCTTTTTATGAAGGAACAATTTTATTGAACTTAGACACAGAAGATGACGATGAAATCAGCATTGGTTGTGCAGGTGGAATTGATACCAATACAACTTACGAATACGACCAAGTTGATACAAAGTCAGATGTAACAAGTTATACTGTTGATTTGAAAGGATTAATGGGTGGACATTCTGGAATGGATATTCATAAAGGAAGAGGAAATGCCAACAAAATGATGGCAAGACTTCTTGTTGAATCTCCAGTAGAATTGATGTTACACGACCTGAATGGTGGTGGCTTGCGAAATGCTATTCCACGTGAAGCTGTTGCTACTGTTTCAGTAGCGAATGGAGATGCTGCTTCTTTTGAAAAGTATGTTGCAGAAATGGCTTCAACTTTCAAAACGGAGTACAATCCAGTTGAAAAGAAAATTGATCTAAGCGTTTCTAAAACTGAAACACCTGCTAAAATGGTAGCTGATCACGATAAAAATGCAATATTAGCTGCAGTTAATGCCGTATTTAACGGTGTTTTTAAAATGAGCTTAAATTTTGATGATTTAGTAGAAACATCAAGTTCATTGGCACAAGTAATCATTAAGGACGGAACTTTCGAAACAAAGTCATTACAAAGAAGTAGTGTTGAAACAACGAAAGATGATGTTGCGAGAACGATTCGTGGGGTATTTGATTTATTAGGAGCAGATGTTGAACAATCAGGAGATTATCCAGGTTGGGAACCTAATCCAGATTCTTCAATATTGAAAACAATGCGTGAAATGTATGAAAAACGTTTCAACGAGAAGCCAAAAGTTATGGCTTGTCACGCAGGATTAGAATGTGGAATCTTAGGAACGCACCTTCCAAATGTAGACATGATTTCTTTTGGACCAAATATTCGTCAGCCTCACTCTCCGGATGAAACTGTTCAAATTAGTTCAGTTCAAAAGTTTTGGGGATTCTTATTGGAGGTTCTTAAAGAAACACCAAAAAAGTCAGCTTAGTCTAAAATTAATGAGCAATCAACAAGAATTACTTGATTTAGCAAATATGAGAATGCCCTTTGGAAAATTCAAGGGGCTTCTCCTTGTTGAAGTTCCAGAACCTTATTATGTTTGGTACAGGTCAAAAGGTTTTCCGCAAGGTAAATTGGGAAATCAAATGCAACTCATGTATGAAATTAAAGTAAATGGTTTGGAACATTTAATTCGTCCTTTAATAAGGAAGTAATAAAATATCCTTTGCCTTTTTAAAATTAATTAGTCAAATAAAACTTAAAAATGTCCACTGAAATAATAATCGGTGGACATTTTTTTTTGAGTTAACTAATAATTGAAAATACTTAAATAAAATCTGTTTATGACATGCAACCTTTCATAAACAAAGTAGTCTTTATTAAAAGATAGTAGGTTTATTTTAATTTAAAAAGAATGCTTATTCTCTAATATTTTAATTAATTTTATTCACTAATTATTAAATTTAAAAAAAATACACTCATGCAAAAACTACTTGTTCTATCTTTTTCAATCCTATTTTCTGTAGGGTTGTTTGCGCAACAATCAAACCTCAATGGTTCTGACAACAAGCTGAAATACAATGTAAAAGTTGAAGCGTTAAAGGATGACGTTAACGATAATTTTTATGAATACTATTCATTAGAAATTAAAAATATTTCAAATAGCGCTGTTACTTTCACTCCTGTCTTCAATTACAAAACTGAAAGTGGAGTAACAAGAAGTTCTTTAACCAGCGATGATTATGGTACAATAACTTTAGCTCCAGGAGAAACTATTAAAGGTAGTATTCAAAAAGATCATGTTATAGAATACAGAAACTTAACATTATTCAAAGAATTTCTTGTTGGAAACAGCGGGAAAAAATCATCGAATGATGTGTATACCTTAACTTCAATTGCTATAAAATACTAAAAACTAAAACGATGAAACTTATAATTACAATTTTATTACTCACTTTCTCCTATTGGTCTTACTCCCAATGTACAGTGACGATTCAAACCGCAACAGATTCAGTTGATTGTGGAGGTTGTTTCGATTTAACAGCAGTTGGAATTGCCCAAGACACCTTATTATATGAAAGCTTTGACAACGGAGCACTAGGTCCTGGTTGGGCTGCTAATCAGCCTGTCATGTTTAACAATCCTTGTGGAGCTCCACCAAATGGATCGCCTACTGCATGGTTTGGTAATTTACAAGGATTTCCACGTTATGTAGAAACAATTGATTATGATTTAACATGCGGCGGAGATGTTTGTTGGTTGATGATGTATGCTGAACAAGGTTCTTCCGGGGGTATAAACTGTGAAGGACCTGATCTACCTACCGAAGGGGTTAAACTTCAATATTCAATAAATGGAGGAGTATCATGGGTACAAATCGTGGATTACCCACCATTAAATAATGGTTATGATCCATTCCAAACAGCATGGAACGAATATTGTGAACCTATTCCTCTAGCTGCTCAAACAGCTTCAACAAGATTTAGATGGGTTCAATTAGCTGCAACCACAGCTAATACTGACCATTGGGGAATTGATGACGTTGCAGTCTTAGGAACTATTTGTGGTACTTATTACTACGATTGGAATGCAGACGGAACAACTAACTTACCTGATACAAACATTTGTATTACTCAGAATACTGAAACATACAACGTAATTTATACGGATGGAGTTCAAGATACATGTTATGCATCAATCGATATGTTTGCTGTTATGTATCCAAACTTACCAAATGACACCTCTTTTTGTGGTTATGTTGACTTAGATATTGTTTCTAACCCAACAGGAGGAACAGGAACTTACGATTTTTTATGGAATAATGGAGACACAGACAATACAATAGAAGACGCTACAACAAACATTTACTACGTCGATATTGTTGACGGAACTTACCCAGGATGCACAGCATCAGATACAATCGACTTTGGAATGCACCCTATTCCCGTAGTAAACTTTTCAGCATCTCCACTATGCCAAGGTGCTTTGACAAACTTTATTGATTCAACTGTATTACCTCCAGGATTTAATATTGATACATGGAGCTGGAACTTTAATAATCAAGGGGCAACATCTACACTTCAAAACCCGAGTCACTTATTTTCAGGAGTTGGAACTTATAATGTTAAATTAAAAGTTACAACAGAATTCGGATGTGTTGGAGATACAACAATAACTTACTTTATTGAACCTTCTCCATATTCAGACTTTGAATTTTCAGCAGCCTGTGAAGGTGAAGAAACAGAGTTTACCAATGAATCTATAGGTAACTTTGAAAATTCTCAATGGATTTTCACAAGCGATACAGATACCATTCTTTCTACTGATGCAACATTTACATTCCCAGGAAGTGGAAACTATGATGTTACTTTAATTATTGAGGATGCAAATGGTGATTGTGTTAGTACTTCAACGCAAACCGTAGTTGTTAATCCTTCCCCAGATGTTACATTTACTGCGGATCCAATGTTTGGAGAACCAGCTTTAAATGTCAATTTCTTTTCTGATCCATCTGGATTGGTAGATAATTTTTGGGATTTCAATGATGGAAATTCAACAGCTGAATTAAATGATACAATATTCAATTCATTCTTAGAAGCTGGAGTTTATGATGTCACTCACACCGGAACAAGTGCTGATGGATGTACAAACACATATACAATGCAAATCGTAGTTGAATATCCTGAAGTTTTATATGATATTCCAAACGTTTTCACTCCTAATAATGATGGAATAAACGATGGTTTCTTCATCAATTACTTAGCTGCTTATGAAACAATTACAGATTTCGAGATTGTTATCTTAAACAGATGGGGTGCTACAATTAGAAGATATTCAGAGGCTAACTTCATCTGGGATGGTAAAAGTAAATCTGGAACTGTAGTTGGAGATGGAACTTATTTTTACAAAGTGAACTTTAAAACTGTAAAAGGTAAAAATTATGAGGAGCACGGATTTGTGCAAGTCGTTAACGATTAAACTCCACCATAATTAGAAGATTGGGGCATCTATTTCAGATGTCCCTTTTTTTTATCTTATACTTTCTTCAGAAATTTCAATAGTATGTCCGCAGTCGAAATGACCCAGTGGACATTTTTTATGTCCATGAAAACCGCAAGGACGACAATCTAATGCATCTTGTGTCTCAATAATTTTAGAGTCTTCAGCTAGTGGCCCAAATCCAAACTGAGGAATTGTAGAGCAAAAGAATGCACGTGTTGGAGCATTCATAGCCGATGCAATGTGGAGGGGTCCTGAATCGTTCACGTAATTCATTTCGGCATTTTCCATCAAGGCAGCACTCTGCAATAAAGTTAATTTTCCAGCCAAATTATGAACACCTTTAGGAAATTCTTTTTGGAGATCAGCACATAACTCAAAATCAGTTGGACCACCAATTAGCTTCACCTCCCCTTTTTGGATTAAAATTTCAATAAGTTCCGTCCATTTCGAAGTGGGAAGTTTTTTAGTTTCCCAAACAGAGGCTGGAGCCAAGCAATAGTATTTTTTCTTTGTGAAATCTTCAATCGCCACTCGGTCAGAAGCAGAAGGAAATAATTCTGGTCGAACCAATTTCTTAGCACCATGATGCGCAATTGTTTTTAAATTTCTTTCTACTTCATGCGTCCCGTCCTCTAATGAATGAGGAACAGTTTTAGAATACATTTTTGAAAAAGCATTTTTATCGAAGCCAATTCTACTTTTTGTTTTGGCCAGTTTAGTCATTAAACCAGCATTAGTGTATCGCTGTAATGTAATTACTTCATCATATTTTTGCTTTCTAATTGCTTTTATGATGCGCAATAAACTCTTGTACTTTCCCTCCTTTTTATTCCATATATAGACATGGTTAATTTTCGGATTATTAGCCAAGAGAGATTCGTTTCCTTTTCTGACTACTACGTCAATTTTCGCATCAGGATAAATTCTGTTTAATTCAGAAATAATAGGAGTTGCTAGAATAACGTCACCTAGAAAAGCGGTTTGTATAATTAAGAATTTTTGCACGCCACAAATATAATCAATTACGAATTAGAAAAATGTGGATTTGTTGATTTGTGAATTTGTTGGATTGTTGGTTTGTGGACTGTGGATTCGTGGATTCGTGAATTTGTTGGTTTGTTGATTTGTGGACTGTGGATTCGTTGGTGTAGATGTTGAATAAATGATTGAAAAATTCAAGGATTCAAAGATTTCAGCGTTAAATTAAGGATTTAAAGGTGGTATAAAGTGGAATAATAGCTTAAACATCGACCAATCTATTCGTCAGAATAGCGAATTCAACATTAATAATTCATCATTCATCCTTATTTTAAAAACCGTTTATCATTGCCTAACTCATAATTAATTCTATCTTGAAGGGATAAAGTAGTACAATTTTGCTTCATGACATATTATCATGCTACATTGACACATACAACCAAAGCGAAGCCAATCAAAGGGTTGTGTGCTTTAAAAAACTATTAAACCTTGATATATCCAGGTTTTTGAATAAAAGTAGAGATTAGAACAATTGTTGCACAGAAGACAGTGAATTATAAATATAAATAAAAGAATACATGAAATTATTAGTAATCGGTGGCGGAAACATGGGTTTAACCTATTCCGAAGGAATGTCAAAATCCCCGTTATTGAACCGGAGGAAATTAATGATCCAGGATTTAAGCCCTGATACACTTTCAGTTCTAAGAGAAAATCCAGACTTTGATGTTTATGATAATTTGGATGAATGTTTACCTAAAGCAGACATCATTTTCATTGCTGTTAAACCTTACCATTGTGTTGATTTGTTCGATAAAATGAAAGATATGGTTAATGATCAGCAAGTTTTTGTTTCCTTAATGGCTGGAGTAACTATTGATTTTATTAAAGATCATTTAGGGATTTCAAAAGTAGTGAGAACAATGCCAAATTTACCAGCAAAAGTAGGTAAAGGAGTAACTTCTTTTACTGAATCTCATGATGTTTCAAGAGTTGAACTTTTAATGGTTCGTAATTTATTAGACACAACAGGAGCATCAATTCACGTTGAAACAGAGAAATTCATTGATAAATCTACTGGAATTTCAGGAAGTGGACCAGCTTATGTTTTTTACTTCATGAATTCTATGTTGGAAGCTGCAAGAAAAATGGGCTTCTCAGAGAATGATTCCAAAATATTAGTAAGCTCAACCTTTGAAGGTGCCGTTGCTTTATTTAATGAATCAGATATTTCTCCACAAAAATGGATGGACAGGGTTGCTTCAAAAGGTGGAACAACGCAAGCTGCATTGGACTCAATGGAAGACAACAACGTTAAAGAACTCATTAAAGATGCTGCTTATGCTGCATTTAATAGAGCTGTTGAATTAGGAAAAGATCCAGAATAAATTTAGCCTAAAAGTTCAAATAATAAATTTTAAATCAAATATTAACTAATACAAATTAAGTTTTGCATACATTCAAAAAAAGAGTAGTTATAAAAGTAGGAACAAACGTAATGACCAACAAAAACAACAGAATCGTTGGTCCTATACTAAAAAATCTAGTTCGTCAAATCGCTTATTTATACGAAAGAGATATTATTACAATATTAGTATCATCTGGTTCCGCAATTGCTGGTAAAGAAGTACTAGGAGATTGCTCTGCTATTGATCCAACCACTCGCCGACAAGTATTTTCATCAGTTGGTCAACCAAGATTAATGAGACACTATTATTCAATGTTTCATGATTTTGGGATGAGTTGTGCACAAGTTTTAGCAACCAAAAGAGACTTTGCTCCTGGCGAATACAGAGACAACATGATCAATTGCTATGAAGCTTTATTAAATGAAGGAATTATTCCTATCGCAAATGAAGATGACGCTGTTTCACTAACAATGTCGATGTTTTCTGACAATGATGAATTGGCGAGTTTAGTTGCAGAATTGGTAAATGCCGACATGCTGATCATGTTAACAGATACTGATGGACTTTACACTGGTCATCCAGATGATGATGATTCTAAACTTTTACACCATGTAAAAGGTGATGAAAACGTTGAAAAATATGTTCAAGAATCTGAAAAAGGTGAAGGAGAAGGCCGCGGTGGAATGGGTTCAAAATTAAAAATCGCCAAATCTGCAGCCATTAAAAATATTCCAACATATATTGCCAATGGTAAAGAAGATAATATTATCATAGATATCTTGGAGGGTAAGGAAGTTGGAACAAAATTCGAATAAAATTAATTATGAATTAATCAAATATTCAAAAGAAAACATTATTCGAAGAGATAATGTAGGGACGATTTGTAAATCGTCCATTGCGAATAGATGATATCCATTAACATTGATAGTTAAATTTATTGAAGAATTCAAAAACAAACAATTACAAAAAAATAACAACAGAAATGAAATTTTTAGATACAGACAAAAAGAATAACGTTTTACAGTCGATGATTGATATTATCGACGCAAAAAGAGATGAAATTCTCGCTGAAAATAAAAAAGACCTTGACGCTTTTGAAAGAGACGATCAAGCGCTATATGACCGATTGGTTGTAGATCAAGATAAAATTGACGGAATGATTACAGCAATTCGTCAGGTGAAAGGACAAGAAGATCCTGTGGGAAAGAAGATTTCTGAATTAAAATTAGAAAATGGTTTAGAGATTATCAATAAAACCGATCCTTTTGGAACGATAATGATAATTTATGAATCTCGTCCTGATGTTACTATTGAAGCTGCTGTTTTAGCATTTAAAGCCAATAATAAGATCTTATTGAAAGGTGGTCGTGAGGCTTCCAATAGCAACAAAGTTTTAGTAAAATGTTGGCACGAAGCACTTGCAGCAAACGATCTAGACAAAGATTGGATCAAGATGTTGGAAATGAATAGAGATGAAACACAGGAGTTTCTAAGAAATCCAACCGAGAAATTAGATTTGATTGTTCCTAGAGGTGGAGAACGATTAATTGAGTTTGTGAAGCAACATGCTAAATGTGCTGTTTTAATTTCTGGAAGAGGAAACAACTTTATGTATATTTCTCCAAAAGCAGATTGGGCAAAAACAATTAAAGTTATGCTCAATGCGAAAACAGACAAAACATCTGCTTGTAATGCTTTAGATAATATTCTTATCGACAGTAATATTGATGCTTATGCAGATAAATTGAAAGATTTAGATGCTGTTTTATCTAAAGCAGGAGTAGAAATTATCGTAGATAAAAAAACGAAATCGGTTCTTTCTGAAAGAGAACTAATGGAAAACGAAGCTGTTTGGAAAGAAGAATTTCTAGCCATGAAAATCTTAATTGGAACAGTTGATTCTCAAGAGGAAGCAATTGATAAAATTAATGAGAATTCAGGAAAACACTCTTCAATTATAATGACTGAAGACAAAGACGAAGCATTGACATTTATGGAGCAAATTGACAGTGCTGCTGTTTATCAAAATGCATCTACTCGATTCACTGACGGTGGAGCGATGGGAGTTGGTGCTGAATTAGCGATTAGTACAGACAAATTACACCACAGAGGCCCACTAGGATTGAAACAATTAACAACGAATAAATACTATGTTTTTGGTGATGGTCAAGTGAGGTAACACGCATTGAATGATATAGATTTAAAAAATATAGATTCCTCCATTTTATTAAGCCATTGGTTTTATAAAATGGAGGTTTTTTTGATATATGCTTATTATAATAGTATTGGGTTACCAAGCTAAGTCGTTAACTGTAATCCCATATTCATTATAAAAACTTATTGTCACTCCTAATTATCTCGAGTAACAGAAAAACTATTATACTTTTCTGAAATGGATGATTATGATTCGGCTTATTTATAATCGCCACAGGAGTGGTGAAATGTTAGTAGCTTTAGCTACCCAGTAATAGCATAAAGCCACAGAGTGGCGGCATGTGAATGTGTTTCAATTTTGCGAATACTCTATTTTGTTTAAGAGAATTTGACGATGTATTTATAACGTGTCACCACTCTGTGGCTTTTTAAAAAACGTTATTCGTTTTTTTATTAACATGTCACCCACTCCGTGGGCTAAGATGAAGTTAAGGCATATTAAAAACATTCTCCAATTAACGACCTATATTGGCAGCCCAATAATTGTATTTGAATACTCGATACGATTATAAGTTTGACAGAATAAAGTAATCGTTTCACTTTTAAATATGTAAAGCAAAGATTATCGTTTTATAATTGACTAACCTTGAGGTTACTAATAACCTCAAATTTCATTACCTATAAGTATTTCTCTAATTCAAATAATTCTAGAAAAATAGCCCTTATTTGAAATAATATTCCTACACAAAATCATTCTTAAAGTCCTTTTTGTTACAAATTAAAATATTTAATAACAACAAAGATTATGTTGTTCACGACACGAAACAACCATTTTGAAACCCTAAAATAACAGTTCGGTAAATAAGAGAGATTCTCAAAACACAAGAATAACTATATAAATAATAGCTTAATGTGGATTGAATCTAACTTTTTAAATTTATATTTGGTCACATCGTAAAAAAACACTACTTGTTATGTTAAATAAAATCGAATATGATAGTCCCGTAGCCAGGATAACAATAGATAATGAAGGAATATTTATTTTTAAACTGAAGGACACCTCCTCTATTTATGATATTGAAGAAGCTAGAAGTCAATATAGATTTATGAATTTGCACTCTGAAGGCAAGCCATATAAAGCAATCATTGATACAAGAGGAAGCTTAGTTTTGCCAACAGATGCAGCGTGTGATTATTATTTTGAAGGTAATAATTTCGAAAACATAATGGCACTAGTAGTTAATTCCTTACCTATGAAACTATTATTGGGACGAATGTTTAGACATGAAAATGTTCCGAATAGTAAAATTTTCAAAAATGATGAAGATGCTTATGAATGGCTGTTAAAAAAGGAATTTTAATTTCATTTAACTTCATTAATGTTCAAAACTGTAATTATTTGATTGAGTTCCTGTTCTTCTCGCGTAAATTTAAACTGCGCCTGATTATAGTAAACTTCTCTTTCAAGTAACTTAGTATCTATAAAACTCAGCAATTCATCATCATTTAAGTCCCTAAGCAGCGGACGATCAGTTTTGCTATTAATAAGTCTTTGAAAAAGTTCTTTGGCTGGTCTATGCAAATAGCAAGTTGTTCCATTAGCATTCATCCGTTCCATATTCTGATTAAAACAAGGAAGTCCGCCACCCACTGAAATAATTCCTTTATCAAATTTAGTAATTACGCTTTCAAGCATTTTAGTTTCTTCTTTTCTAAAAGTTGCTTCTCCATACTTTGAAAAGAATTCATTTATGCTTATTTTAAATTTCTCTTCAATTTCTTGATCTAAATCGACGAAAGGAATATTTAGTTTACTGGCCAGCCTCTTCCCTATTGTTGTTTTACCAACTCCCATAAAACCGATCAAAAATATAAGATTACTTTGCATAGCATCAAAGATAAATAAACCGTTAAGAATTATTCTCGTAATTATTTTAAAAAAAAACCAATGTACTATCACTTAAAAATCAACTGGTTCAAATTAAATCAAAAAATTAAATCAAAAAAAACACATTTTACACTTGTCAATCTAAATAAACCCAGTATATTTGCACCCGCAATCACAATATAAAAAACGCAAAAACAACGGTTTTTGTTGAAGTTATAAAAAGATTAGATTGAAATAAGATTCTGTAGCTTCCCGATAAAAATCGGCACAAGTCGTAGAAAATTTGAAATACTTTAATAAATGATTCCGTAGCTCAGCTGGTAGAGCATTACACTTTTAATGTAAGGGTCCTGGGTTCGAACCCCAGCGGGATCACTAATTAAAAAGCCAATTTGTAATAACAGGTTGGCTTTTTATTTTATAAAATTTGAAATGTTGTTTGTCACTTTAGAAAGAAAATAAAAATTTAATGATTTTTATTTCTTTTAAATAGTGAGGTTTTAAACAATAATAGTAATTTTGTCATCTCTTAAGAAAATCGATTTTTAAGAAACAAGAAATTAGATAGGATTAGATTCTGTAGCTTCTCGATATAAATCGGCACAAGTAGCAGAATATTTGAAATACTTTAATAAATGATTCCGTAGCTCAGCTGGTAGAGCATTACACTTTTAATGTAAGGGTCCTGGGTTCGAACCCCAGCGGGATCACTAAAAGCTTCTCATTCGAGAGGCTTTTTTTGTTATATACCACTAAATATTACCAAAACCCGCACTCCTAGCCATTTCTCAACTTTTATCAAAAGCAAACAAAACTAATTGACAACATAGATTTTGTCACCCATGCTGTCACCAAATATTTTCAGTATTTTGGTGACAAGAAAACTAAAGTTGTCACCAGACAATTTTAATACTTAGGTGACAGGTTTGGTGTCAACACCACCTTTCTCACGTGCCAAATACCCGTCTTTCGACTTGTAGAAGGACAAATCCCCAATCTTACCAGTAAGCTTGATTATTCCTTTTTGTCTTGCCATGATTATTCAATTTTAGTTTTAAAATATCCTGTTGGGACTTTCCCAACATTGGTCAAATTTCGTCGCGACTTGAAATCGATACTTCAAAACTACTTTATCAATGGGCGTATAAAAAGGAATCACTTCCGTTCCATAATCTTTATGCTGATTTGCTGTGTTTTTGCCTTTTCTTTATCGTTTAATTTCCTATAATTTTGCATTCAAGGCTGAAAACAGTCTCAATATGTATATATCAAGGCTACTGAAGGTGTATAGATGATGTATGGATAAAGTATCATAAACATCAAATAGCACCAAATAATTATAAGAATAATGAAGCGTATCGTTCTCCATACAAAAGACGTCATGATCATCACTGGAAAGTCTGAACGATATTCTCGAGAACTCATTAAGAAAATGAAAGAACACTATCTAAAAAAATCACATCAGTATGTTACGATAAAGGAATGTTCTAATTATTTAGGTTTGGACGTGGATGAGGTGGAGGAAGTTTTGTTTTGATTCCCACAAAATATTACAAAAAAAGCCTCTCGAATGAGAGACTTTTTATAAATAAAAGAAAGTATATATTACGATATTATTTAACCACCTTAAATGTTTTCACCGACTTCTCTGATCTTACAATCAAGATATATACTCCGGAATTCAGTTCTCCAGTATTAAAAGTAAAACTGTTTGAAGCCTCTTTAGAAGACACAACCACACTTCCCTTTGCATCAATCATTTCCATGGAAACTAAAACCCCCTTTTCGTTATTGATGTTTAACTCATCCGAAATAGGATTCGGGTAAACTGAAATACCTTTCAACTCATTCTCTTCCAAACTCAAAACATCAACAAAAACACAAGCAGAAGTATCTACACAATTCCCATCCGTAATGATCACCGCATAATCTCCTGCTACTGTTGCCGTAAACGACTCCCCAGTTTCTCCAGTAATAACAGAACTATCAGCGCAATCTATCCATTGGTAATTTAGACCTAAATCTGTAACCGTAACTGTTCCTGTGTCTAAAGTTGTGGAAACATCAATATTACAAAGAGGTTCAACTCCACAAGGGAAAATTTCATATCCTGAATCATAAGGAAGAGAACTATCATTTTGTTTTCCTATTCCTGTAAGGTTGAAAAAATCAGTTGGTGTTGGTGTTCCTGCTATGGCTGAAGCTGATGGAACGTTAACTGTAAAATCATCTGTTCCATTGGTTACTTCAATGTTTCCATTAGTTGGCCATATCGTTTCTCCGTTTACCAAAGAAAGATTCTCTAGTTTGATGGACTGACTCTCTGTTGCTTCATCTAAAAGTCCAGTGTTCGTTGGTGTTTGCAATGCAGCACCTTGTTGTAAAACTGTAATACTTGCAGGATTAATACGCAACATTCCGTTGAATTGCTCAATTTCACCATCTACCTTTATTTCATCTCCTTCTGTGGGAATGTAACCGTTTACATTAACTAAGCTAAACAGATTAATCCCGTCGTTATTGGAATCTATCATGGTTAAATCATATCCTGAACTGCTGTAATTTTGGCAATGCACAACGCCTGTTACACTAACATTATCTCCAATTGAAATTCCAGTTCCGTCAGGGTTGACTCCTGAAATAGCTCCAATAGTTGAATTGGTATAGGTTGGACCTGTACTCACTGGTGTTACTCCACAAGGATAAATTTGATATCCATCATTATAAGGGTTTGAAGCGTCGTTTTGCTTACCCAGTCCTGTTAAATGAAAATTAGTTCCTGGTGTTGGAGTTCCTGCTAAAGCAGAAACCGCTGGCACATTAACTGTAAAATTATCTGTTCCATTAGAGACTTCAATATTTCCATTGCTTGGCCACATCGTTTCTCCGTTTACCAAAGAAAGATTCTCTAATTTGATGGACTGACTCTCTGTTGTTTCATCTAAAACTGTAATAATCATTGGAGTTTGGAGAGGTGCATTTGATTGGTTTATTAAAATGTTATCAGGAATAATTTGTAATAAACCATTAATTTGTGTGATTTTTCCTTCTACTTCAATTTCATCACCTTCTGTGGGAACATAACCATTGATGCTTGTTGGACTTTTCAAGGTGATTCCGTCATTATTGGAATCGATGATTACGAAGTCATATCCTGAACTGCTATAGTTTTGGCAATGCACAACACCAATTAATCTTACACTATCTCCAACTGCTGTTCCAACTCCGTTGGCATTAGTAGAAGTTACAGTTGAAATGGCGGAATTAATATAGGTTGGACCACCGCCAACTGCCTGCGTTACACAAATACCTATGGTTTGCGTAGGAGTATTGTAATATGCAGTACCATAACTAGAACCATTACCAAATTCTCCATAATAATTGCGCCCCCAATACCAAACTGTCCCATCTGTTTTTGTAGCTACTGTTGTGGCGTATTTACCCGCTTCAACCGTCGCCCAATTAGTTTCTGTTCCAATTTGTGTCGGTGCTAATCGATCTGTCGAGGTCCCATCTCCCAATTGACCATTTGTATTAAAACCCCATGCCCAAAGAGTACCATCTTCTTTGATTCCAAAGGAAGTATTTGTACCTGCGGAAAAACTGATCCATTTATCTGTTGAAATTTGTTGCGGAGTATTAGTGACAGGAGGTGTTCCACCGACTCCTAAGCCTGCCCCACCACCCCATGACCACAAAGTACTATCAACTTTTTTGGCTAAAATGTGCTGGGATCCAACACTCATGGTAAGCCAGTCAGTGTCTGTACCTACCTGAGTGGGGATGGCAACAGTTGCTGTACCAGAGCCTAAAACTATAATAGAGGAACTATTCTTTCCCCACCCCCATATCGTGCCATCGGCTTTTATTGCAAAGGATATTCTATTAGTCCCTGTTGCAATCTCTACCCAATCAGTATCTGTTCCTACTTGAAGAGGAAACAATTGTTCGGGTGAAGCTGGTGAGTTTCCCAATTGATAATTATCATTTTGACCCCATGCCCAAATAGTTCCATCTGCTTTTAAGGCTATTGTAAAACCAAAAGTAGGAGCTACCTTAACCCAGTTATTTGCTGTTGTAATTTGTTGAAAAAGGGTGAAATTAAGGTTGGACGAATTAACCCCTAAGGATCCATATTGATTACTTCCACATCCCCAAAGTGTGCCATTGTTCTTGATCGCAAAAGTATTATTAGTTCCATTACTTATATTATTCCAATTAGTTTCTGTTCCCAATTGAATAGGTAAAGGCTCTGTTAGGTTAGTTGTTAATAAATTGCCGTAAGAGGCTGCTCCCCATCCCCACAAAGTGCCATCAGGTTTTTTACCAACTGTATGAGCACCACCAAAGTTTAAAGTCTCAAAACATTGTGCTGAAAGGATTAAAGAGGAGAATAAAAAGAATTTTAATAGTAGTATTTTTTTCATGATTTTATAGTTTTAAAAACGGGGTAGGGTTTCCCTACCCCGTTATGGTTATTAATATTTCAAATTATTTTTATTCAATAACTAACTTTTGTTGCATTGTATGTCCATTACTTTGTCTAAGAACTACAATATAAACTCCAGCTTGATATTTACCGGTATTCAACGCAACTTCACCTTTTGCTGAACGCAAATTGTGTTTAGCTACGCTTAGTCCAGATAAGTCATAAACTTCTAAGTCTCCTCCTTCTGACGACATTTCATAGTAAACGGTTGCCGTTTCTTTGGCAGGATTTGGATAGATTGTTAATAAATCTTCGAGCTGAGGATTTATACTGTCTCCAACTTTTATCATTTTACTACCATATAAAGCATTGTCACATCTTGGAATTTCAACTCTTAGTTCATAAATACAAGGTACATATTGTCCATCCATAAACATAGAGCCTTGTATTGTCCAATTGGTTGAACCCGAGAATGACCCTTGCGGTATCACAGTAAATTGAAGATTGTTTACTCCTGGATTGATTGTGAACGATGAAGGGATAATGGATACATTATTAAAGTCATCAGAGATTGTCGCCGTAAACGATGTACTCGCTGAGCTATAAATCATAATGTTATATGTAAATGAACAGTATAGCGTATGATTTTGATATACCTCCTCGATCTTTACATCCTCTATTTCACATTTTTTACAATCAATTAAAGAGTATTCTAAAGGATCTGATTCAGCCGTACAATGCCCTGTATTTATTGTAGATGTATAAGAACCATTCCCCATTAAATAAAATGGTGTTTGGAATGTATTGGACCCTGTTTGAACTGAACTTCCGTAATTATTCCAACTCCAAGTCTCTAGCTCTAAGGTTGGTCCTATTAAGTAACTATACTCTTCATCTTTATCTCCACGGGTATAACAAGTTGTATAACAACCTGAAGGATAAATCCATAAATAATCTTCCGGATTTTTAGGAATATCTACTTGTTCTGAAATGCTACAACCTCCCAAAGAAGCAGTTACGCGATAAGGTCCTCCATCTGGAACTGAAATGGATTGCGTAGATGCTCCATTGCTCCAATTGTAGGTAATGTTTGGATTAGATGGAGATGGGATGGCGTCGAGAACTACGTTGTAGAAAGCAATATTTGCCTTTTGACTAGAAGTATAGATTCCTGTTTTCATGAGTGTAGTTTGAAAATTCACCATTATTTCACCACCTTAAATGTCCTCACCGACTTCTCCGATCTTACAATCAAAATATAAACTCCAGCATTCAATTCACCAGTATCAAAAGTATAACTCTTCGAAGCCGCCTTAGAAGAAACAACCACACTTCCCTTAGCATCAATCATCTCAACAGAAACCAATGCTCCGTTTTCGTTGTTGATGTTTAACTCATCTGTAATTGGATTTGGATAAACTGAAATACCTTTCAACTCATTCCCTTCTAATCCCAACACATCTACAAAAACACATGCAGAAGTATCCACACAAGGTCCTTGGGTAATAATTACCGCGTAATCTCCGTTGGTTGTTGGAGTAAAACTCTCACCAGTTTCTCCTGTGATGATTGAACTATCGGCACAATTTATCCATTGATAAGAATGTCCCGTGTCGTTTACGCTTAACGTTTCATTATTTAGTGTTGTAGAGTTATCTATATCACAATAAGGATCTACTCCGCATGGATAAATTTGATACCCTTCATCATAAGGAATTGAAGCATCATTTTGCTTTCCGATTCCTGTTAAATGGAAATAGGTTCCTGGAGTTGGTGTTGCTGATAATGCAGATGCTCCAGTAATGTAAACAGTAAATGTATCAACTTGATTAGTTACTTCGATATTTCCATTAGTTGGCCACATTGTTTCACCGTTTACCAGTTCTAGGTTTTCTAATCTCACAAACTGACTCTCTGTTGTTTCATCTAAAACTGTAGTAAGCATTGGACTTTGAAGCGCAGCGCCTTGTTGTAAAACAGCGATATTATCTGGTTTTATTTGGATAAGACCATTGACTTGTGTTATCACTCCTTCTACTTCTATTTCATCTCCCTCTGCGGGGATGTAGCCGTTTATATCCGTTGGACTAAAAAGTGTAATTCCATCGTTATTGGAATCTATTAATGTAATGTCATAGCCTGAACTACTGAAGTTTTGGCAATGCACAACACCTGAAATAGCAACGCTATCTCCAACAGATGTTCCTGCGCCACTGGCATCATTTCCTACTACCGCCCCAATTGTTGAAGGTATGTAAGTTGGCCCGCCACCTGTTGTTGAAGTTACGCAAATACCTTGGGTTTGAGTAGGAGAAAGAATATAGGTAGTGCCATAACTTAAACCGTTACCATATTCTCCATAGTAGTTTCTACCTCCCCAATACCAAACTGTTCCATCTGTTTTGGTAGCCATCACGACAAAGGATTTACGGGCTTGAACAGTGCTCCAGTTGGTTTCTGTACCTATTTGTGTAGGAATTAAACGATCTGATGTAGTTCCATCACCTAGCTGTCCATAAGAATTACGACCCCAACCCCATAATGTACCATCTTCTTTAATTCCGTATGAAGTATTAAATCCAGTAAAGAAACTAATCCACTTATCGTTTGAGATTTGTTGAGGAGTGTTTGTTACACTTGGGGTGCCTCCAAAACCAAGGCCTTCCCCCCCCCCCCAAGACCACAATGTACTATCAGTTTTTTGAGCCAATATATGGTCTATTCCTAGACTCATCGTAACCCAATCGGTATCTGTGCCCACTTGAGTTGGATTCGCTACAGACGCAGTTCCAGATCCTAGAACTATGATTGATGAACTATTTTTACCCCATCCCCAAATCGTGCCATCTGATTTTATGGCAAAAGCAGTTCGACCTGTTCCTGTTGCGATTTCCACCCAATCAGTATCCGCTCCTACTTGGATAGGAAACAATTGCTCGGCCGTAGCTGGTGAATTACCTAACTGATAATTATCATTTTGACCCCAAGCCCAAATGGTTCCATCAGCTTTTAATGCAATGGTGAAAAAATGTGAGGGGGCAACTTTGACCCAATTATTAGCAGTTGTAATTTGTTGGAATGATGTGAAGTTTATATTCGTTGAATTGACTCCCAATGATCCAAACTGGTTGCTACCACAACCCCAAAGTGTGCCATCATCTTTTATAGAAAAAGTATTTGACACTCCATTTCTAACAATATTCCAATCGGTTTCTGTACCCAATTGTATTGGATTGGGTTCAGATAAATTAGTTGTTAATAGATTCCCCCAAGATGCTGCTCCCCAACCCCAAAGTGTTCCATCAGGCTTTTGACCAACGGTATGAGCCCCTCCAAAGTTTAAGGTCTCAAAACATTGTGCTGAAACAATTAAAGAGGAGAGTAAAATGAGCTTTAATAGTAGTATTTTTTTCATGATATTTTATTTAATAAAACGGGGTAGGGATCCCCTACCCCGTTATGGTTATTAATATTTCAAATTAGTTTTTTATTCTATCACTAACTTTTGTTGCATTGTATATCCATTACTTTGTCTAAGGACAACAATATAAACTCCAGCTTGATATTTACCGGTATTCAACGGAACTTCGCCTTTTGCTGAACGTAAATTGTGTTTAGCTACGCTTCGTCCAGATAAGTCGTAAACTTCTAAGTCTCCTTCTTCTGACGACATTTCATAGTAAACGGTTGCCGTTTCTTTGGCAGGATTTGGATAGATACTTAATAAATCATCGAGCTGAGGATTTATACTGTCTCCAACTTTTATCATTTTACTTCCGAACATGGCATTGTCACACCTTGGAATTTCAACTCTTAGCTCATAAATACAAGGCACATATTGCCCATCAATAAACATAGATCCTTGTATTGTCCAATTGGTTGAACCTGAAAATGAGCCCTGAGGTATGACCGTAAATTGAAGATAGTTTACCCCTGGACTGATTGTGAATGATGAAGGAATAATCGACACGTTATTGAAATCATCAGAGATTGTTGCCGTAAAAGGTACACTCGCTGAACTATACACAACAACATCGTATGTAAATGAACAATACGGAGTGTTGTTTTGATATACTTTCTCAATTTTTACATCTTTAATCTCACATTTTTTACAATCAATTAAAGCGTATTCTAAAGGATCTGATTCAGCCTCACAGTGTCCTGTATTTATAGTTGATGTATACGAACCGTCTCCTAACAAATAGAATGGTGTTTGGAATGAGTTAGTCCCTGATTGAACTGGGCTTCCGTAATTATTCCAACTCCAAGATGGTAGGGATAAAGTAGGCCCTATTAAGTAACTATACTCTTCATCTTTATCGCCACGATTATAACAAGTTGTATAACATCCCGAAGGATAAATCCATAAATAATCTTCAGGATTTTTAGGGATATCTACTTGTTTTGAAATACTACAACCTCCTAGAGAAGCAGTAACACGATAAGGCCCTCCATCTGGTACTGAAATAGATTGAGTCGATGCTCCATTGCTCCAGTTGTATGTGATATTTGGATTGGATGGTGAAGGGATGGCGTCGAGAACTAAATAGTGAGAACTAAAAAAAGCTTTTTGCCTCAGAGTGTAGATTTCTGTTTCCATGAGTGTAGTTTGAAAATTACTTAAAGTTAAATTTTCTAAACAGCTAAACGATTAAGAAAATACTAAGGTTGCTTTTTTGAAACAATTAGAACTATATACAAACCTAAAACCTCCATTGTGAATAAACGTCCATACAAAAGACGACATGATCATCACTGGAAAGTCTGAACGATATTCTCGAGAACTTATAAAAAAGATGAAGGAGCACTACCTAAAAAAAACACATCAGTATGTTACCATAAAAGAGTGTTCCGAATATTTAGGTTTGGATGTTGATGAGGTTGAGGAAGTTTTGTTTTGACAATCATAATCTTCAGTGTACAACAATGGTTCTAATTCATCAAAGTCATAAACTTCGATGCTGTCATTTGGAGTAATCATTAAATTTTCAATAATTACTATTTTTGAATCGTTCAGTGATTTTGTGCAACCAGAGCTCAAAATGAGGAAAAATACGGCAAGGATCAGGATATTACTTTGATTTTTCATAAAGCATTATTTTTAAATTAGTAAAATATATAACTGAATATCAGTGAAGTGAATTCTTATTCACAAACTCTAAGAACTTAGCCTTATACTGTTCTGAAACTGTAATTCTTTGATTATTGATAATAATTTGACTTCTTTCAATGACGTCAATATTATTCAGGGAAACAATAAAAGAACGGTGAACACGCATAAATTGAGTGCCCGGAAGTTCTTCTTCTAATGACTTTAAACTCATTAAAGTCAATATTGGTTTTGGTTCATCCTTAAGCCAAATCTTGATATAATCCTTTAGTCCTTCAAAATATAGAACATCAGAAAGTTTGATGCGCAATTGTTTGTATTCTGACTTCACGAAAAGAAATTCCTTTTGGTCTGAAACGGGAGTGTTATTCGCCCCTTTTGCCATTTCGAAATACTTTCCTGCCTTGTTCGCTGCTGTTAAAAACTCTGCATAATCGAATGGTTTTAACAAATAATCAATCGCTTCAACTTTAAAACCATCCAATGCATATTGATCAAAAGCTGTTGTGAATATCACACGTGTTTCTTTCGGGAGCATTTTAGAGAATTCAATTCCAGTTAAGTCAGGCATTTGAATATCCAAAAACAATAAATCTACTGTTTCAGTTTTTAAAAACTCCATAGCTTCAATTGCACTGCTGCATTTCTTTTTGAGAATTAAAAATGGCGTTTTCTCCACATAGCTTTCTACCAGATTAAGTGCCATTGGTTCATCATCTACGATAACACATGTGATTTTAACATTGCTCATATCTTAATTTGTTTGAATTTCTAATTGCGCCACAAAACGATTCTCTTTAATCGTTGTTTCGAAGGAATATTTATTCGGATAAAGCAATTCCAATCGTTTCTTTACATTTTGTATTCCGATACCCGAACCACTTTTATCTTCAGCAATTTTAGGGAAATTATCATTTTCGATTCTAAAAACGATTTTATTTTCATTGCAGGTTAAGTCGATATAAATATGGCTTTTCTTACTTGCAGAAACACCATGTTTAAAAGCATTTTCGATCAAAGAAATAAACATTAACGGCGCTATTTTAATTCCTGTTTCTCCATTTGGGAAATTATAACTGACTTCCGTTTTATCAGAAACTCGCAATTTCATTAAGTCGATGTACTTTTTCATGAAATCAACTTCTTTGGATAATGGAATCGTTTCTACATTCGTTTCATACAGCATATAACGCATTAACTTACTTAAACTATGAATCGATGTTTTCGCTTGATCTGGAGAAATATCCACCATGGCATAAATGTTATTCAAAGAATTGAAAAAGAAATGAGGTTGCAATTGGTAATGCAAATGTTGTAATTCTGACTTCAGTTTAATATTGGCAGCTTCCTTTCTTTCCGCTTCTGTTTGTACCAATCTGTTCGTACTTTTTAGAGCAATAGAAAATAAAATTGGCGCCATGTAAGTTAACGACTGAATATATACAAACATTTTAAAAGGCGGTCCTTCAGAACGACCATCATTAATTCGTTTTTTAGTCAATTGATTAAAAAACGTTTCTTCTATATTGACTTTTAAGTATAAAAAAACACCCACAAGAATTAGATTAATCAAAACAAACAGGGCCATTTTCTTCTTAAAAAGAAGGCGATCAATTAAAATGAAATAATTGAGATAAAAGATTACAGCTGATAGCAATAAAGGAATCCAAAAACGAGCGATTATTCTATTGATATCTTGTTCCTGACCATATGATAATAAATAGGGTAAACTGAATAACATCAGCCATACCAGCAAATGGGAAAGGAATGTTATGTTTTTATTTTTGTACATATTTTATGTGTTATGGGCTTAGGATCTGTTAAGTAATAACTAGTACAGCTTGATTTGTTCATTTTCTCTTTATTTGCGTTAAAATTTTAAACCATAGCTAAGGCTATGCTTGAAAATTTTGCCTTAATAAAGAGAAAAATAACTTCGTCAACAATGCACTACTTATTTCGTAACAGACCCTTAATTATCGATTTTAGTGAAAAATACTCTAAATAATTCCAATTAATGGAGCATGATTAAGAATATTCGTCTGCAGCTGCGAAAGTCATTTTTCACAACGGAATAAAAATACCACAGAATGAAGTGAATATCAAGTAAAATCTACGTTTGTAATGATTCCATCTACCAATTCCGAAGTTTTGACTTTTAGAAGAAGGGATCCGATAGTAATCGAATCCTCCATCACTAAAAATCACAGATTTTAAGCAATGTTCGGAATAACGATCGGTTAGTTTTAAAGTCAAAACAGGGAGAAAAAAGATGAAGCTGTCATCCCGATGAAGCAAAGCAACGAGGGATTTCTTTTTTTCGAAAGGCATTTCGTCGTTCAAGTGGAATGTCGAGCAGCCGATAACAACTCAATCTCATTTTTTAAATGCACATCATCCAAAAACACCCAAACACAAAAAAACACAGCCATAAAGACTGTGTTTTTTAACACTACTACTACTACTAAAAGTCAATTTTATTTATGAATTCGCCAGAATTCTAAAGTGTTCAAAATATAAAAGTCCTATAAAATCCGTGAAGATCCGCGTTGCTTGCATCCGCGTTCCCGAAAGCCTTCGGGACCGCGTTCCATTACAGCGCAACCAGAAGTATCACTTTTTTATCAAAGTCATCAAATTTTCATTACTCATATCTTAACGCCGTAATTGGATCTAAAGCAGATGCTTTTCTAGCAGGGTAATATCCAAAGAAGATTCCTGTTACTGCACACACCACAAATGAAATGACAATTGAATACATGGCAACACTAGTTGGCCAGTTTAAGAATTTTTCAATAAAAACCGTAGCACCTAGTCCTAACAACACTCCAAGGACACCACCCGTTATACTGATCATAATAGCTTCAATTAAAAACTGAAGTAAAATATCAGATCCTTTTGCTCCAACGGCCATTCTCAATCCGATTTCTTTGGTTCTTTCCTTTACCGAAACATACATTATATTCATAATACCAATTCCACCAATCAACAAAGAAATACTTGCAACAGCAACTAAAAGTAAAGTCAGCATTTCACTTGTAGAACTAAATGTAGAAATCAATTCTTCCATAGACTGTACACTAAAATCGTCTTTACTTGGATGAGGTATTTTATGTTGTACTCTCATAATTTCTGTGACTTCAGTAACAGCATTTGGCGCATCGTCTTCACTTACTGCCGATGCCATAATTTGATTGATATAATCTATAGCCAAAATACGTTTTTGTACGGTTGTATATGGTGCAATAACCACATCATCTTGGTCTTGACCAAAGGTGTTTTCTCCTTTTACTTCTAATACACCAATCACTGTAAATGGAATATTATTAAAACGAATCATCTGTCCAATAGGATCTTGCCCATCAGGAAACACATTGTCCACGACCGTTTGCCCAATAAGTGCCACTTTAGAAGCCGTTTGTACTTCGGAATCTGTAAACATACTGCCGCTTTGCAAATCAACTACTTTAATTTTGAGATACTCTGGATTTACGCCATAAATAGTACTTGGCCAGTTATTGGAACCATTTATAACTTGTCCGCTACCATTTACCAATGGTGTTGCATAACTTAAAAAGGTGGCTTGATCTTGAATGGCTTCATAATCTTTAAGGGTAAGTGATTGCATCTCACCTGCACTTGGCCGAACTCCACTACTTGAAGTAGACGCTGGCCTTATAGTAATAATATTAGAACCCATAGCCGAAATACTTTCGCGAATACTTTCTTTAGAGCCTTCACCAATAGCGAGCATTGCAATTACCGATGCTACACCTATAATAATGCCCAACATTGTAAGTAGCGATCTCATTTTATTAAGAACAATGGCTTTAAAAGCGATTTTAAATAAATTTAATAGTCTCATAATTAATGATTTTCTTTCGGTAATTTTGCTAACTGTTCTTTTGCCGATTGTACATTTTCATTCAAAATATCTTGAATAATATTTCCGTCTTTTAAAACAATCGTTCTTTTACTAAAAGTAGCAATATCTTCTTCGTGCGTTACAAAAGCGATAGTAATACCTTGTTCGTTTAACTCTTGAAAAATGGACATAACTTCATAGGCAGTTCGTGTGTCCAAGTTTCCTGTGGCTTCATCGGCAAGTATCAAAACAGGATTATTAACTAATGACCGTGCAATGGCAACACGTTGTTGTTGCCCTCCAGAAAGTTGTGCAGGTGTATGGTCTAATCTTTCACCCAAGCCTACTTTTATCAAAGCTTCAATAGCACGTTTTCTGCGTTCCTCTGTAGAAACGTTACTGTTATATAAAAGCGGTAATTCTACATTTTCAATAGCAGATGTTCTTGCCAATAAATTATAGGATTGAAAAATGAATCCTATTTTCTCATTTCTAATAGTTGCCAGCTGATTTCGGTTTAAATCTTTAACACTTACCCCATCAATTTCATAAATTCCTGATGAAGGCTGGTCTAAACAACCCAATATATTCAACATCGTACTTTTTCAAGAACCCGATGAACCCATAATGGTTACAAACTCACCTTCTTTTATATCAAACGAAATACCTTTTAAAGCGCGTACCGTTTCGGCTCCCATGGTAAATTCGCGTTTTAAATCTTCTATTTTTATAATTGCTTTGCTCATAGTATTATCTTTTTCCTCCACCTCTTGTGGTTGATGGCATAAATGGATTTTCGCTTTTATCTGTTGTTTTTGTTCCAGAAGCACTTACGCCTTCTAAACTATATACTAATTTGTCACCTTCAGAAATTCCTTCTAAAATTTGAACGTTAATGCCATCACTTGCTCCTAAAGTGACTTCTTGAGATTTTATTTCTCCATTGCTACTGTAAACCCACACAACGCTAGCTTTGTCTTCATATTTTGGTCTTTCTGTTGATCTTTCTGTTGATCTTTCATTTGTTTGTTGTGCCGTAAGATTTTGCTGTTCATTATAAGCGGTTAATTCTTGGCGTGTTGGCTTAAAATTAATGGCTTTGGCTTCTGTTGTTAACACATCTTTTAATTCTAAGGTGTAAATAGAAATGATAGCTGTTAAACCTGGTTTTAATTTTAAATCTGGGTTATCTGCTTTAACCACTACCGTATAGGTTACCACATTTGAGGTTACAGTTGGGTTTAATCGTACTTGTGTAACGACGCCTTCAAATTCTTCTCCTAAATAAGCATCAACATTAAAACTAACACGTTGCCCTTCTTTTACCTCTCCTATGTCTGCTTCATCAACATCAGCTTCTACCTGCATTTCTTTTAAATCTTGAGCAATTGTAAACAAGGTTGGTGTACTTAAACTAGCAGCAACTGTTTGTCCTTCATCTATAGCTCTTGATAAAATAACACCATCAATTGGAGAATAAATATCGGCATAGCTTAAGTTAGTTTTTGCCTTTTGTAAATCAGATAGTCTTTGAGTAACCGTACCTTTTGCCGTTTCGTAATTGTATTTCGCATCGTTAAAATCCGATTGACTGATGACTTGATCATCAAACAAAGATTTTTGTCTGTCGTAGATGGTTTGCAAGTAATTGAGTTGTGTAACGGCATTGTCATAAGTAGACTGTGTTTGCGTTAAAGTGGCCTTTAGGTTTGTTTTGTCCAATTCAGCAATCAATTGACCTTCTTTGACTACGCTGTTGTAGTCCACGTAAATTTTCTCTACTACACCCGAAACTTGTGTACCAACTTCTACTTGGGTAATTGGTTGAACCGTTCCTGTTGCCGTTACCGATGTGGTAACATCTCCTTTTTTAGCGACTATAGTTTCTGCTTTAACAACAACTGAATCTTCTCCTTTGAAGTAAATATATCCTACAACACCTAACGCAAGAATGATTGCGCTGACAGTGATTATTTTTCCTTTCTTTTTCATTTTAGTATTGATTAAAGTTTAATATCGTTTCCTTGGTAAAATTGTAATAATTGATAATAAAGAATATTCATGTATTTAGCTTGAATATAATTTTGTTGTGCATTTGTATAAATGTTCTGACTTAACACCAAATCGGTAGTACTAATTCCTCCTAAATCATAGCTTTTCTGTGCCAAATCATAAGATTGTTCTGCGGCATCCTGAGAAGCTTCAGCGGCAATAAGCTGTTCTTGTGATGAAATTGCATTTTGATAAGCCGTTTCCACTTTTTGATAAATTATTTTCTCCGTTGTTTGTTTCTGTAACTGCGCTCTTTCGATATTGATTGATGCAGTTTGTACAGCATTTTTCGTTCTATTTCTATTGAATATCGGAACGGTTAATGTCAATGCCAGTTGTGGATTTAAATTGAAATTAAATTGGTCTCTAAAACTGCTATTCAATACGCTGGTATAACCTGTGGTCAATGCACCATTCAATGTTAAACTTGGTAAATAAGCTCCTTTAGCAATGTCAAGCGCTTTTTCATTGATCTCAATATCTAATTCACTTGATTTCAATTCTGGTAAATTGTTCAGCGCATTATTGTAAATGGCTACACTATTCAATTCTATGTTGATTAATTCCATATCTCCATCCACGCTTTCGATTGCAAAGTCTTCTGTTGGAGGTAATTCTAACAATTGTTTCAACACGATAATATTTTGCTGATAATTGTTTTTCGCTGAAATGACATTGTATTTATTGGTAGCTGCTTGACTTTGAATATCTGTTAATTCACTCAAAGAAATTGAACCCGCTTCTAATTTTGCTTTTGCTTGTTGTAATTCGTTTTCAGAAGCAGCCAAATTATTTTCAGAAATGGCGATATCTTCTTTACTATACAAAGTTTGCACGTAAGCTTGTAAAATGCTAATGACAATGTTGTTTTTCGCTTCTTCCTCTATAAATTGACTTTGTTGCAACAACAATTGGCTTTGTTTCACTTGATTATTCAACTGATTCCCTTGAAATAGGACAACTGAACTGTTCAGTCCAACATTCGTACTAAAGTTTTGATCAGTCACATAATCACTCGTAATTGGATCAATCGTATTTCCACTTGAAACACGTTGAGAAGCGCTCCCAAATAAATTCGGTAATCGCGCAGATTTCGCAGTATTCAAATCAATTTCCGCGATATTTGTATATAACGAAGCATCTTTAACTGTGATGTTATTTTCAATAGCATAATCGATACATTCCTCTAATGTCCATTTCTTTGTTTCTACAGAATCGGCCAATTGTGAAAAAGCCAATTGTGAAAATAGAATTGTTGATATAATAAGTTTAAACTTCATCTTTTTCGGTTTTTATTAACACCTCAAAAGTGAAACTTTATCCTCTTTTATTAAAATGAAATAGACGTTTGGGTAGATTGTCTATACGAAAAGGGTGGGTTTATCGAAAGGGGGTTGGTCTTATAAAGAATAATGTTGAGTTAGTATGTTCTACTCATACTAATTTTCGATTCATTGCTAGCTCAAATTCTAAGGTAATAATAACTTCCTTTAACAGAATATAAACAACTAATAATCAAAACAAAATAAGGATTTTAAAAATTGAATAAGCTTTTTTTATTAAATCTAATTTGTTATATTTAATAAAAAAAGTTCTAAAAGATTTGCAATCAATTAACCTATAGCTTAATTTTGAAACGAGAAGCGAAAATAATACGATATAATGAAGATAAATCAATTGCAATTTGTGTGGATGTGAAAAACGCAACAGAAATTTTAAGTTATCTCGGTCAAAGTGATAAACACAAAAAGAAATTTCGTCATATCTGTAATCTAATATTTAATCGCTTAAAAAACAGAGATCTTTATGACAAGGAAGAAATCAACAGTAAGAGCAAAGGAGTTACAGCAATGAAGTTTTTTAAAGGTCAATCTAATGACAGAATTTATTGTAGGGAACTGACATTAAAAGACAAAACGTTTGTTGTAATAACATCGGAATTATTTGAGAAAAAGAAAAGTCAGAAAGTCAAAGGAAAAAATAGAAACATTATTGAAAAAGTAGGGAGTTATGAATACGAAATTAGCGAATAACGGAAATAATGAAATACAACAAGAGTTTGATAAACTTTTTGCGTTTGAATCTGAAGCCGAAAGAATTGAAGCAAATGCACAATTACTGATGGCTAAGTTTTTATCAAAAGTTCAAGAAGTAACTGATCACAAAAATATTAACCGCAAAGAATTAGCTGCAATGATAGGTACTTCAGCAAGCTATTTAACTCAATTATTTAGAGGTCATAAAAATCTCAATTTTTTGACTTTGGCAAAACTTGAAAATGCTTTAGACATTAAGTTTGATATTTCATTGCAGGGTGAATTTCCGGAAACCACTCAAGATAACCAACAAAGCATTGAGTCTAACAAAGATTTAACGAATGAAGATAGAAAGGAGCATACTCACATTAGTAAAACTAAAAAGGTATCTTACTTTATTAAAAGAACGCGTTCAATGAAAGAAAAATAATTATCTGGAATCAGCAAATAAAATCATTTGTTTCACTTTTCATATTATTTGGACTTTAATTGTTTGAACAAGGTACTATAAAAATGCTTTCCAATATTATTATCAAAACTCTATTCATTTCTATTGTCAATTACTACTCTAAATTCAATTTCGTTTTCCATTACAGTTCCGTTATCACTTAATTGAAATACATAGTTCTTAGTATCAGTTCGGTCAGAATATTCTATTTGTTGAGCTCTAATTTCAAGCCTATTTGATTTAATAACTTTATCAAGTTCTTGCTTGTCCAGGGTAATATGATTATCATCTATTTCGTAAGTACCATACTCATAATTACTAAGTCCGATTGCAGAATTGTCGAATATATAAGTGCCATCCGTTTTGAAATCAATACCAGTACCGTTAAAATCACCGTCATAGAATATTCTTACAAGTGTTGGTTTGTCAAAATTTGCATTAACTTGTAAGTTCCATTTCCAAACCCTATCTATTCTTCTTCAAAAACTCAGTAATCTCGCTTGGCTCTGCTCTATTTCTGTAATCAGCATCTAGAAAAGCATAAATAATTTCACCATTTTCATCGATAATAAAAGTTGCGGCTAATGGAAGTTCATCTGATTTATCTCCATTGTAGCTATTCATATCAAACGATTCATTGTACATTCCAGCAACCTCATCTGTCAATTTGAAAACGATTCCATATTCTTTGGCAATTTTATTTCCGATATCACTTAAGACCTCAAATTCTAAATCATTTTTCTCAGCAGTGGTTATTGATTTGTCTGGCAATTCTGGTGTCAAGGCAATTAAAGTAGCTCCATTTGCTTTAAAGTTTGGTAATTCTTCTTGTAATTGGTGCAATGTCAAGTTACAATAAGGACACCACCCACCTCTGTACCATGTCAAAACAACTTTTCCTTTCTTCAACACATCTTTCAATTCTACTGGGTTTCCAAGTGCATTATTTAGTGTGAAATTTGGCGCTTGATCTCCAACTTGTTTTGCTTTACTGATAATTCCACTTTTTTCAACGGATTCTATTCCTTCTTTGTAAGCTCTTTTTTTGTTGTCATCCGCTTTCAATTCGAAATTTTCTTTCTTTTCATCCAGTTTTGATTTTAGTGATGTTTCGTGGTTCATTTTCATTTGATTTTGTTTTTTAAAGTCTGCTTTTGTAAAATCGTTATTGAATTTAATGTCAGACCAAGTTACTGTTACCCATTTATCCCCTTCTACTTCGGCATTCCATGTAGATTTTTGGTATTTACGTTGACTAGGAATTAGCATTCCATCCACTTCTTCATACTCAAGTTTCATCAAACTTGGAATATCCATTTTTCCAAAGTCTGCTACGGTAAACAAAAATTGATCGACCAATTGGGTTTCTTTATTAATGTACAATTGATAAATATCTGTTGGTTTGTCATCTTCCGAATCAAAAGTTACTTTCACGACATTGTAATCTTGATTATCGATTTTGGTTTCTTCTATAAATTCATAATTCAATCCTGGATCCAATAATTTTTGCATCATCGTGAACCAATAGAAATTTGTTGGTCTGTTGAATTTAACTCTTTTTAAAGCCTCAGCGTCCTCTACGATTTCGCCATCGTGTTTTAGCCAAAATTCGCTTCCATCATAACCTTGTTCTATAACACCTTCAAATTGAGTTAATGTTCTTTCATGTTTTTTATAATTACCATAAGACAACTCTCCGTTAAAAATGTACTTTTCCGTCGAAATATCAGATTGATTATCCGCTGTTGTATACGTATATGTGTAACTAACATTCTTTTTGGTCGCCAACTTACCGTATCTCCCTACTTTCTGAACCATATCGTACACCAACTGATGTCCTTTATTTTCAAATTGGACTGCTGTAACTTCGGTGGATTCCGTGGTTTTGGTCTCTTGTTCTGTGTTACAAGAAAAAAGTGAAACACTCAAAATGGCAATCGTTAAAATGGTAATTTTCATATTTTTAAATTATGGTGAATTTTTAATATTTAGAATAATTGTTATCGTTTTATAAATTTAATCATGGATTCTGTTACATAAATAAACGAACCTGCTGTCACCGAAAAATATTATTTATATCACGAAATTAGTATAGTGCAGCTCGCTAGCGGAATTAATACCAACAATTAATCTTAAATAATCACAACTAGCAATCTCACTTTGGAACTATATTTTACACTTTTCTAAGCCTACCTTCTTTTCCCAGTATAACTCATCGCCTCGCCTTTTCCGAAACCATAACTAATTCCAAAAGAGACTTGTCTTCCACGTTGTCCAAAACTATAGTTTTCAAAAGTTTCTTGTAGGATATAGTTTTCTTGAATACGAGATTCAAATACATCGCGAACAGAAAGACTCAACATGATTTTTCCTTTAAGGATTTTCTTTCGCAAACCAAGGTCTAGCGTTGCATAGCCAGAAGATTCACCTTGAACTGTTTCAACATCAGACTTATATTTCCCTGAAAACTCCAAATCGAAATCATACGGTAATTTTATTTTTGGAGTAATTCCTAAAGTCCATTGACTTCCTGTGAAATCGAAGTCTTGATTTTCAAAAACTCCTGTTCTATCGAAATAATTCATATTAAAATCTGCCATTAGCGTTAACCATTTCGTTGGAATATATTTGGCATTTGTTTCGAAACCAACTCTATTTCTTTGTCCAACATTGTATGGTCGAACAAACACTACATTGTCTTCAATTGTTGAAACACGCTCGATCACATCATCAGTATTCTGAAAGTAAAGACTTGAACTCAATGATGCTTTTCCAATTCTATAAATACTCGTCACCTCAAGGGAGTTCGTGTATTCAGCTTGTAGATTTGGATTTCCTGCTCGAATATTGAAATTATTTGTGATGTTAAAGAAAGGATTCAAATCCCATAAACGAGGTCTATAGATTCTTCTTGAATATCCTGCCTGAAAAGAAACTTTATCAGAAACCTTATACGATGTATGAAGCGAAGGAAAAAAGTCTGTGAAATTTCTATTGTTTGATTCTTCTGTGTTGACCAACAAGGTGCTTAAATCAGTATTTTCAACTCTCAATCCACCTTTTACTCCCCACTTTTCTTTTTCATAAGCAGCAGTTGTATAAACGCCCAACACTTTTTGATCGTATTCGAAATTATTGGTTTGATTTTCGTCAATAACATAACTTCCATTCACATAATCCTCAACTTGAAAATCGTTTCCTACATTATTAATTTCATATTGCGATCCAACTTCTAGCGTAAATTCTTTTGTAATAGGATTGAAGTAATCCGCCTTAAATGTATAATCTACTTTATTGAAATCCGTCGCTGTTTTTTGATCTCTATTTTCCTCTAATCCTTCCAGCGTTCTCGATGAAAACTGTGAGCTTTGGTCCTTTCCAAAGAAGCTTCCCAGACCAGAAATCTGAAGCGTATGATCCTTGTTGTTTTTAAATTGCTTTCTATAATTCAAATCATATTGCCACTTAGGATTGATGGCTTCTGTTACTTCATTTCTAGACCAATTGGAAATTAAATTATCATTACCATCCATAAGTTTATAAATAGTTTCAGAAGGTTGGTCTTCCATTTCATAAGCGAAATTACCTGATAAAGTAAGCACATTATAATCATTAATATGATAATCAGTTCCAAGCGTTACATTCATAAAAGCTTCATTTCTGTAGGATGTCCCCTCACTTGAAATAGATTCTCCAGTAATTAAATTATCATTTCTTGTTTCAGAAAAACGTGGACTTGAACGATAACCACCACCCAGTTGCGTGAACAAATTAAACTTCTCTGTTCTTCGATTTAAACTCAAGCCAACACTGTGACTTGATGGATAACCAGTATTTGCACTAACAGATCCATTCCATCCTTTTTTCTCCTCCTTTTTAAGAATAATGTTTAAAATCCCAGCTGTTCCAGAAGCTTCGTATTTCGCAGAAGCATTGGTAATTACTTCTATGCTTTCAATCATATCTGCAGTTATTGTTCCCAAAGAATTTCCAGAACCATCTGCCAAAACAGAAGGTTTTCCGTTGATCAAAATCTGAACTCCTGCTCCTCCTCTCAAACTTATTTCACCATCGATATTTACACTCACTGAAGGAACATTGTCCAAAACTTCAAGCGCACTCATTCCTGTACTGCTTAAATCTTTTCCAACATTGAAAACACGTTTATCTAATTTAAAAACTGTTTTAGAAACCTCCCCCCTAACTACAACTTCATCTAAAGACTGACTTTCAGAGATTAATTCAATTGTTCCTAACTCAATGGCTGAATTTTCGATTTTAAAGTCTGAAATTACTTGAGTAGTATATCCCATAAAACTAATCTCAACGAGAAAGTTGTTTTCCTTCGTCTTTAGCCTAAATTCTCCTTGATCATTCGTTGTTGTTCCGCCCAACACTCTTACTGTATCTAAATCTTTCAGTACAATTGTGGCGTAAGGTAAAGGTTGTTTGGTTTGATTTTCAATTAAAACGCCAGAAACTTCTATTTCCTCGTTCTGTGAAAACGAAAATCCTGTAAATGTCAAAAGCGTAAATATTACGACGGTATATTTTAGTAAATTCTTCATTTTTTAAATTTAATGTTGATTAATGAATCTATAGCGAATTTTCCAGGACCGCTAATCATCAGCGTTAGGTATCCCATTAAATAAAGGAGCGCCTTCTCAAAACCTGCGAAACCTTCAGAAAAATGAACATAGAAAACAGCAACTGCCATTGTGATAATCAATGGAATTAAAGATAAACGTGTTAGCAATCCAAAAACCAGTAATGCTGAACAAAAGACCTCTGCAAAAACAGCCAATATCATTGAACTTAATTCTCCGATTCCAAAAGGATCTGCAAATTGAATTTCTCCTCCTTCAATAAGTTTAGTCCATTTTGATAAACCGTGTCCAAAAAGCATTGCGAGTCCTAAGAAAACCCTTAGCACCAAAAGTCCAATATCTTTTAACAGTGCGTTATCTTTAATCATAATTTACTTTTTAAATTAGGCTACAAAAGAATAAAAGAAACGACTATAAAAAAAATAGAATCCGTTGAACAACATGATTGACCCTGTTAAGTGTAAAGTTTTAAGAAGGTATTGAATAAAACGCTATTTACCGTTGAGAAAATGTCGTTTACCCCATTTATCAAGGAACTATACATTCAAATACTTATTTTTACCCAATATGATTAAATCGGAATTTAAAAAAATATCATTTCAAGAGATACTATTTCAGGTCGTATTAAACTTGATTGTCTTTGTATTTTTTGCATTCGATAGGCGTCACCCAGAAATTGAATTATTCAAAATCTATTTCTATCTAAACTATGCCATTCCAGCATTGATCATCAATTATCTTTTACTTCCAAGATATCTCTATAAAGGAAAATACATTGGTTTTATACTCTATACTTTGGTGCTGGTTGGAATTATCATATATATTGAAGAAGCCATACTAGAGAAAATTTATTATCCAGACACACGCGGACGCAAATTCTTAGGGGTTTTTAGAAATTTAATGGGAACCATGCCAACGTTAACAGTATTGGTTGGTTTTAAGTTTGGTTGGGACGCACTTACGAATCGAAAACAAATGGAGGAATTAAAAAGCTCCGCAAAAGAAAGTGAATTACAATTTTTAAAGTCTCAAATCAATCCACATTTTCTATTCAACAACTTGAATAATTTGTATGCGTATGCGGTAGAACAATCTCCTAAAACACCAGAAATAATTTTAGAATTATCGGCAGTTCTAAGGTATATGTTGTATGAATGTAAAGCTGATTATGTATCATTAGAAAACGAAATCAAGCAAATTAAAAGTTACATTAGTTTGAGTGAACTTCAAATTGAAGATAGAGGAAAAGTCACTTTTACCACAAAAAACGTTTCAAACATAAAGTCTATTGCTCCATTAATTTTAATTGTTTTTATTGAAAATGCTTTTAAACATAGTTCTTCTAGTCAAGCTGACAACATAGAAATTGATATTCTTTTAGAAGAATTAGAGAATGGCAAGTTGAAGTTTATTTGTCAAAATACGTTTAGAGATCAAAGCAATATTTCTAGTTTAGAAGGCGGAATAGGATTAGAAAATGTTGAGAAAAGATTAGAATTACTTTATCCAAACGCGCATAAATTAGAAATAAAAAAGTCTGAAAATGAGATTTTTAAGGTTGATTTAACCATTGATTTAACTAAAACCTCCATAAAATGAAATGCATAATCATAGAAGATCAATTGCCAGCACAGCGAATTCTAAAAAAATACATTTTAGATATTGAATCTTTGCAACTTGAAGGCTTTTTCACCAATGCATTGGAAGCAATTGAGTTTTTAAAAACGAATGAAATTGATTTAATCTTTTTAGACATTCATCTTCCCAAATTATCTGGAATTGATTTCTTAAAATCTTTAAATAATCCACCTCAAGTAATTTTCACCACTGCTTTTCCAGAATTTGCCTTGGAAGGATATGAATTAAATGTCGTTGATTACCTACTCAAACCCTTTTCTTTCCCCCGGTTTGTTCAGGCTGTTTCTAAGGTTAATTTAAATATTAATGGAGATTTAACGCCAAACGAGGAAACTGAAAACATTAAAAAAGATATTTTCATAAAAAGTGGATTTGATCATATTCGAATTAAAATAGATGATATCGTGTATATCATGTCAGACGCCGACTACACCGAAATTCATTTAGAAAAAATAAAGCACCTTTCAACTGAAACCCTCAAGTTTTGGGAACAATCGTTACCTGCACTGCAATTCAGCAGAATTCACAAGTCTTACATTGTCAATACAGAAAAAGTATTGAGGGTCTCAGGAAATAAAATCCACCTCGAAAAACAAAGAGTCATTCCGATTGGAAGGGCCTATAAAAATGAATTTATCGAGCAATTTATTAAATAATTTTTCTCTTTACATGCAATAAGAAGTCTGGATAAACCATAAAACAATTATGAATCTCCCTATTCCCCAAAGGTTGAGAAACTGGAGTTCGACCAGAGCCATCTTCGACACTAATGAACCAGAATATCCGCTCCAATCATACTAAAATAAAGCTGTTCCAATATTGCTTATGTAATTAAGTCCTCCTTCTAAAAAATTCGATTTGAATTTATTATAATATAATTCAGAAATCACCAATATTCACCTTTAACATCATCAACTAGCTAATCGTCGATAATGCTGTTCTTAATTTTTCAATAACAGCCTTCACATCGTTTTCAGACGCTGTTCCAACCGAAAGTCTGTACCAAGGTGATTCAGTATTCGCTCCAAAGGCATAAAATGGTACAACTGCTAATTTAGCTTCATTTAATAAAAAGGCAGTCACATCTTTAGTTGTGTTTAAAACAACTCCACTTTTTGTTTGCTTGCCTTTTAGATCGAATTTTATTGTTAAATAAATTGCAGCTTGAGGTGCAATCGCATCTACGGGGAAACCTTCAGATTTTAAGTTTTGAAAACCTTGATAAAATCCATCCAATCTTTTAAAAACTTCAGTTTTTATCCATGTGATGTAATCAGCAGAAGCAGTTTTGTGCTCTAAAAAATTAGCCGTTGCGATTTGTTCAGCTTTGGGAGCCCAAGCGCCAACGTGTCCTAAAATTGATTTCATTTTAGAGATTATTTTATTTGGACCAAATGCCCATCCAACACGAACGCCTGTCGCAGCATAAGCTTTTGATATCCCATCAATGAAAACAGTGTAATTAGCCATTTCAGGATATAATGAAACTGGATTAAAATGTTCTGTCTCACCAAATGTTAATTGCCAATAAATTTGATCATAAATAATATACAAAGGTTTTTCATCCGCTGATCTTCTTGCATTCTCCGCCAAAACCATTTCACAAATTGAACTCAATTGAGCTTTGGAAAAGACAGTTCCTGTAGGGTTTAAAGGTGAACATAATGCAATTAATGTCGCCTTTTGAATGTGCGGTAAAAAATCTTCAGCAGTTGGCATAAAGTTCTCATCTGCTGTGGTCTCTATAAAAATCTGCTGACCGCCTGACAAATGAGTATAATGGTTATTATTCCATGATGGAACAGGAAATAAAACTGTGTCTTGAGGATCAATCAAAGCTTGATAAACAGCGTAGATTAATGGCCTTGCTCCTCCTGAAATTAAGATGTCATCAGGAGAATAATTTAATTCTAGATTATTCAACAAATATCGCGAAATTGAATCTCTCAATACCGACATACCGTTAGCTGCAGGATAATTGGTTTCATTGTTTTGGTATGCCGCTATAATCTCTGATTTTAAATTATCAGGAATTGGAAAGATCTCAGGATCAAAGTCACCAATCGTGAAATTATGAATATTTTCTCCTTGTGCTATTTTGGCTTTAATTTCACCTGCTAACTTAATAATCTCAGAACCAATTAGATTCTCAGCCATTTTTGATACTTTCAACTCCATTGATTTATTTATTTTTTATGATTGCAAAGATAGAATTAAACTTAGTGCGATTTATATTTCACTATAAACTTTAATTTAAAGGCTCTATATGGAAAACTGTGGGTAAATGAAATTAGCTTTCCTCCAGATGTGTTGATTTATTTTATAATCAATTCATTTCAAGCAGTATAAAAGTTAAAAAAAAGATTCCGTCAAAATTCGGAGAGCTCCATTGGTGTAAAATTCATAATTTTCATCACTGTTTTATCAAGTTATAAAAAGACCTTCTAATCCCCCCAGAAAGTGGTTCTATAAATCGTTTATCCGTTAGCGATTCAACTTCATTATTCAGTTCCGGATATTTTTTAGCCAATTGAACAATAACTTCAAATGCCTTATAGCGCACAGAAGATTGTTTCTCAATTTTTAGCCAAATATCAACGCAAGAATCAAACAATAATCCTTCATTCTCCTCTGGAACTTCCATTTTCAGAAGTATGTTAATCAAATTTCGTTGCTGACCATCTTTACATGAATTGAGTTGCTTTACCATTGTAGAAACATGAGCTTGAACACGCAAATCATTTTTCTCCATGATAATCCACAATAACCAAGCTGCCCTCCATGAATAGGGTTGTTTATCTGAAACTGCCAATTCAATTAATTCATCCACCTCATCTTGATGTGCTGTGATATATGAAATCATCTCTTCCTTGTAGGACTTGGTGAGGATGGATTCTAAAGGTGTTTCTGAAGTTTGCATTTAAATTTTGATTAAGAGTAAATATAGTGAAGCTTTAAGAAAGGTTGTATTTAGCCATGACGTTATTAACCATTATTTTTTCAACTTATTCAGTCTTTTAAAAATTCGATTTCCTACCTCAACATCTCCTACAAAATCATCCCATTGGCAAGTGGGTGCAAACCACAGCCACAAATCATCGATAACACTCCTGTCTCCGTTTTGCAACTTTTCAATTCTATCTACGAGGTTTTTATGAAAATCTTCTGCAGAAAAGTACTCTCCTGAATAACCTCCTGAATACTCAGCTAGTATTTTCTGCGCTTTCTTTAAATCCGAAATCAGAAGTTTAATAATTATCCATTCCATTTATTGAATCTCATAACTGCTCGTCACCTCAATATTCGGATCCAAAGATAAAAGGGCGGAACAATATTTTGTAATCGCTAAATCAATTGCTCGTTCTAATTTAGATGAAGAAATAGCTCCCGTAAGTATGTAATGAAGGTGAACACTTTTAAATTCTTTCGCATCGCTTTCTGATCTTTCTCCTGAAGTTTCAATACTGATATCTTCTACAACTTGCTTTTGCTTTTTTAAAATCAGCAATAAATCAATTGTGGAACACGAAGCAATTCCGGATAACATTAACTCCATCGGCCGGAATCCTTTGTTTTCGCCTCCTATTTCCGGAGAGCCATCAATTTCTAGGCTTAAACCTGATTCGTTTTGTGCTGTGAAATGGAAAAATTCGTTTTTTCTGTCTAATTTGATTTTCATAATGTGATATTTCGATGTTTTAAGACCTGTTGTTTGAATAGTTTCTTTAAACTTAAAATAATTAAAGTTAGAAACGATGTTTAAAAACCTACTTCATGACCTTAAATGTGAAACGCACGCACATTTTCGTGTCTACTTATCTCCAAATCATCTTTCAAAAATGAGGTATTAAATCGCTTTCCCATAAGGAACACCAGAGCCGTCAACATGGTATTCCGTGTTGACCTATCGGCACGCCGAATAATTAGTGATTACCCACTAGCTTTATTCCGTAATTGTTTTAATTCCGCCATTTTCAGCCAAGGTCTTTTCTTATGTGCCATTCTGTGACAATTAGGACAAAGCATTGCAATATCCTCTATTTTTGTTTTATGCTCGGCTTTCATTTCGCTGACTGGAATTGTGTGATGAGCCTCGATAAAATCTATTCCGATTTCTCCATATTCTTTCTCAAAGTCAAATTCACAAACTTGACAAAATAAACGACCATTTTCGTTCTTAAAATGCTGTTTGGCGATTTTCACGACTTTTGAATTCCGTTCACGAAATTTGTGTTTTCGTTCAGATATTTTTCCTTCCGGAAATTCTCCGTCCAATTCCGAATTTGCTTTAAATTCTCTTGAGAGATTAAATTTCCAATATTTTCTTTTTTTATTATAAGGCTCAATTCCAAGATTCCGACAATATTTCAGAAAGGCCTTTTCTAAATCTTCATTCGGTCCGAGCTTGTCGTCCATCATTCTTTCAATCACAACGTTTGTATCTCGTCCGTCTTTGGGTGAATTCAAATGTTGCTCTATACTGTTGTTATTATAACCGACAAATCTACTTGGTGCAAATCTCAATTCGTTGTCAATTTCATACGCTACAAAACAAGCTCCTGCACGAACAAGTCCAATTGTTTTGTCATTTTCGAAATCAGTTCCTTCTGAGAGATAAAACTCAACTGTTTCCAAATTTTGTTCTAATTGTTCAATGTTATCTATTAGTTTCATTAGCTTATGGGTAACGGTCTCGTGTATGAGCAGTAGCGGATTTCAAGCCACTTAACTGTCAGATAGTACTGACCTCTGATTTATAGTTTTAACTTTCAAATTAGCACTAAAACCGCTATTGCTTATACACAATGTGTGTGCCTTGAATGGTAAATATAAAGAAATTCTCACAACTTGTTGTGAGAAAGTCCAGAGAGTGTAAGTCTCTCATGTGCTGGGGTAACGCCTGGAAACATTAGTAAGTCGCAAGCTGGTTTGGAGCGATCCATGCAGTGAAGTAAGCGATCCTACAAAAGTCTGAACTGACGAACAGGAACGGGATAAGAGGCATAGTTGTATGGATGAGTAAGCACATCATTGCGAAGTCCAACGAATACAAAAGTACAGCTATGTAGATTCCGCAGGATTAGACGG
>NZ_SETE01000008.1 GCF_004152935.1 Brumimicrobium glaciale | reverse complement strand
TACACTAGTGTACTTGGCTATTAATATGTCGCTCCTCTGGAGCTAGTTATTTAAGGAATGAATAATTATTGATAAATATTTTAGAATCCATATTGTATGAGTTCCCATTAAAATAGTGGTAGAACCAATAAAGATAATGTCATATGCTGAGTTCGTTCAGAGTTGGTTCAGGGCTTTAGTCAAAACGTATCCAATAAAAAAGCCGTCGCTTATGATTTTGCAACCATTAGCGACGGCTTGATATATAGTAAAAGTAGTTTATCCTAAATATGATTTAAGCATTTTGCTTCTTGAAGTATGTCTCAAGCGGCGAACTGCTTTTTCTTTAATCTGACGAACGCGTTCTCTTGTTAAATCGAATCTGTAGCCAATTTCATCTAAACTCATTTGTCTTTTCCCATCTATTCCGAAGTAAAGTTTCAGAACATCTGCCTCTCTTAAGGTAAGCGTACTCAAAGAGCGATTGATTTCTTTTTGTAAAGACTGATAAAGTAAACCTTCTTCAGGTCCTTTGAGCGTATCGTTTTCAAGTAAATCATACATATTTGAACTTGACTCATCTCCTTCTTTTAAAGGAGCATCCATTGATACATGTCTACCATTCGATTCAAGTGCATGCTTCACATCTTTAACAGGGAGTTCTAAATGATGCGCTAACTCCTCTGCTGATGGAGCGCGTTCAAATTTCTGCTCTAATTCTGAATAAGCCCTATTCACTTTTCCTATTGAACCAATTTTGTTCAACGGTAAGCGAACAATTCTTGCTTGCTCAGCCAATGCCTGTAAAATAGATTGACGGATCCACCAAACTGCGTAGGAAATAAATTTAAAACCTCTCGTTTCATCGAAACGTGTTGCAGCTTTAATTAATCCCACATTTCCTTCATTAATTAAATCTGGAAGTGTGAGTCCTTGGTTTTGGTATTGTTTGGCTACGGATACAACGAATCGCAAGTTAGCACGTGTCAATTTATCCAAAGCGCGCTGATCACCGGCCTTAATACGGCGCGCTAATTCTACTTCTTCTTGGGCAGTGATTAAATCAACTCTCCCGATTTCCACCAAGTACTTGTCCAAAGATGCAGTTTCTCTGTTGGTTACTTGTTTGCTTATTTTTAATTGTCTCATATCCCTTTTTTTATTTTGAATTAAGCAAAAGTTTATAGTGTCTTTTAGGCACTTAAAACTTCTGACATATTAATATAACGTTTTTATTCCGAAAAAGTTGGTTATTAACTTTAATTTTCTTAAAAGAAAGCTCTTTTTAACAGTTTTTGTCTAATCTGGAGCGATCGAACGAGGTTTTACAGCGCATTCCATCTCGGATTCGGTAGAAGTCTGTTATATTTGTTCAAAAGAAAACTTGAAATGAAAGATATAATTGAAAAAGCTTGGGACGATCGCTCTTTATTGAATAACGAAGAGACTGTTAAAGCGATAGAAGCGGTAATTGAAGGTTTGGATAAAGGAGATTTACGTGTTGCAGAACCCGTGAACGGAGATTGGCAAGTGAATGAGTGGATTAAAAAAGCGGTGGTGATGTATTTCCCTATTCGTAAAATGGAAACAATTGAAGTGGGACCATTTGAATTCCATGATAAAATGGCGTTGAAGTCAAATTACAAAGAATTAGGTGTTCGTGTTGTTCCTCCTGCAGTTGCGCGTTATGGAGCTTATATTTCTAAAGGTGTTATTTTAATGCCTTCTTATGTAAATATCGGAGCTTATGTTGATGAAGGAACTATGGTGGACACATGGGCAACTGTTGGGTCTTGTGCTCAAATTGGTAAAAATGTACACTTAAGTGGTGGTGTTGGTATTGGTGGAGTTTTGGAGCCATTGCAAGCTTCTCCAGTAATTATTGAGGACGGAGCGTTTATTGGTTCACGTTGTATCGTTGTGGAAGGAGTTCGTGTGAGAAAAGAAGCTGTTTTAGGAGCGAATGTGGTTTTAACGAAATCAACTAAAATTATTGATGTAACAGGTGATAAGCCGATTGAAATTAAAGGTGAAGTTCCAGAGAGAAGTGTTGTTATTCCTGGTTCTTACACAAAATCGTTTCCAGCAGGAGATTTTCAAGTTCCATGTGCTTTGATTATTGGAAAACGTAAAGCAAGTACAGATTTAAAGACTTCTTTGAATGATGCATTGCGCGAACATAATGTTGCTGTTTAATTTCTTTTGTTGAAATCAAAAAGTGAAGAAGATGAATGAAGATCAATTAAAAAAATGGAAGGAGAAACGTCAACAAAGAAGAGATTCTTTTAATCGTGATGGATTGCTTTCTGGAATTTTAAAAGGAGACCTTCAGTCATTAAGCAGCGGTATTACTTTGCTTGAAAGTAATAGAAAAGAAGATAAGGTAGAAGCGCAGAAGCTCATTAATAGTTGCTTGAAACATTCAGGGAAATCTATTCGTGTTGGCGTGACTGGCGTGCCTGGAGTTGGGAAAAGTACTTTTATAGAGTCATTTGGTCAAGTTGTAGTTGATAAAGGTTTCAAAATTGCTGTTTTGGCAATTGATCCTTCTTCTGAAAAAAGTGGAGGAAGTATTTTGGGAGATAAAACCCGAATGAATCAATTGTCCGTTAATGAAAATGCTTTTATTCGACCTTCTGCCGCTGGGAAATCATTGGGAGGAGTTGCCAGAAAAACCAGAGAGTCTATTATTCTTTGCGAAGCTGCTGGATATGATTTTATATTGATTGAAACAGTCGGAGTTGGTCAATCGGAAACGATGGTGAATTCTATGGTGGATTTCTTTATGCTTTTAATGTTGGCAGGAGCCGGTGACGAATTGCAAGGAATTAAGCGAGGAATTATGGAAATGGCTGATGCTTTAGTCATTACGAAAGCTGATGGTGATAACCTTATTAAAGCTAGAAGAGCGAAAAAAGAATATGAAAATGCAATGCATTTATTTCCAGCCAATGAAAACGAATGGATTCCTAAAGCATTGGTGGCATCGGCTTATGAAAATTACAATATTGAGAAAACATTTGACACAATTGATAGTTTTGTAAATCAAACGAAAGTCAATGGTTCTTTCCTTCACAATAGGAAGCAGCAGGATAAATATTGGCTGCATGAAACAATCGCAGACACTTTGATGTCGAACTTTTATTCAGCTGAACGGTTAGTAAAAGTAATTGCAGAAGTTGAACAAGATGTTATAGAAGGAAGAATTTCATCTTTTGAAGGTGCGGAAAAACTAATGAAAATTTATAATCATGAATAAAGTATTTATAGCATTTACGAGTTTATTTTTATTTACAGCTTGTAGTGAAAAAGCAGAAAAGGAAACTGAACAGAAAATTGAAGTAACGACTTCGGATAATGAATTAGATGATTTATCAATTGAAGCAATTATCGATAGCGTTTATCAAAAGAATGGCTCAGGATTAATTGATAAATCAAACATATCCTTCGATTTTAGAGAATTCCAATATGCCTATATGCAAGGAGTTGATGGAGTAAAGCAATCTAGAAAACTCACAAATGATGGAGGAGAAGCTGTTGTAGATAGTTGGCAAGGAGATTCTTTGATCAGAACAATCAATGGAAAAGTGGTGAAACTTTCTAAAAAAGACGAAAATGCTTTTAGAAATTCAATTAATAGTGTTTTTTACTTCGCGTTTTTACCAAAAGCATTAAAAGATCCAGCAGTAATTACAGAATTGTTAGATGAGGTGGAGATCAATGACAAGATGTACTACAAACTTAAAGTGACTTTCAATGAAGATGGAGGTGGAGAAGATTTTCATGACATCTTTTTATATTGGATAGGAATTGAGGATTACGCAATGGACTACATGGCATATCAATATTTCACGAATGATGGTGGAATTAGATTTAGAGCAGTTGATCAAGTAAAAGAAGTCAACGGAATTCTATTTAAAGACTATTTAAACTACGCTCCAAAAGAAAACTTGATGAATGATTACTTGAGTGTAGATGAGGTTTTCTCTAATGATGGAATGAAGTTGGTTTCGGAGATTAGATTGGAGAATATTGAGGTGAATTGATAATTTACAATTGATAATTATTTATAATCTCGATGGTATTACCTGTCGGGATTTTTTTTCTTTAAAAATTGTGTATAAATGAAAATGTTTGTATTACCGGTAATAATTAATTCATAGAACATCTCCCTTTTGGAGAGCCTGTCCCGAGAGGGACGATTCGGGAGAGATACAGAGGGAGGACTAGAGTAATTGTTAATTATCTATTTCTTCACTTCAATAATTCGATTATACCTGTTGTCGTCTAAAACTGTGAAAAATACTTTATCATTTAGAACTTTGATGTTTTTAGGTTTGCGTATGTCCGATAGTTGAGCGATTTCAGACGATGTTCCTTCCACTATATTTATTTTCGATACAACTATTCCACCTTTATGACTAGAATACATATAAATATTGTCGTAAAAGAAATCTTTGAAATAATCACCTGACAAGCTAAAATGAGCTTTTGCTTCTTTTGTTTTAAACGTTTCATTATCAATTTGAAAAACACTGTCTCTCACTCCATCCAAAACTATAATGTTTTCTTTCAACCCATAAGACTTTACGTTCAATGGTATTGAGGCAATTTTGTTACTCCAAACGGTCATTATCATAATTTGAAAACCATGGTTATTTAAAGACATTAATTTACCATCCCAAATCCCCATATTAATAATATTGTCTCTATCAGGGGTTGTTCTCATGTAAAAGTTCACGACAGCATTATAATGATAGGATGCATTCTCGTAGCCTTCTGCGTCAAAAGTTTGAAAAATATCTGTTACATTCTTATCTATAATTCTAGAAATTGCAAAATACTGATCGTGTAAACTCATGTTTTGATGAAATGCTCCGTTTTTTCCTAGCGCAACCAAGTTTCGAAGGTCAACTTCAAAATTTTCTATTGAGATTGCTTTCATTAGATGAATGGAGTCATTTGTTGGAAAGATTTGATAAACTGAATCTTTGGCTATCAAATGGAAGTTTCCTATTGCATCTAAGAAGATTTCCTCTGGTTTGAAATTTAATTTTGATGTTATTAATTCTTCTCCAATTCCATCAATAATTTTGACATAATATTCTCTTTTAATTCTTGTTATTACATAAAAATGATTGAGAGGAAAAGGGTAATAATCTATAATAAATTCATCTTTATTTTTGAATGCATTTTGATATTTGGAGCTGGAGAATGTGAATTCATCAAATACTTGAATGTTAAGCGTGTCATACAGTGGAGTTAGCCTTATGATCTTATTTATGGTGTCATTACTATTTAATCCATCAGAAACTTGAAAAGAATAGTCTTCATAATTTTCATGTCTAACCATTATCTCATCCAAACTTTTTACTGGAATGCTAATCGTATTTTTGGAATTTGTAGAATGGAAGATTCCGTTCTTTAGAATTGTGGTGTAATATATCAGTTTGCCTTCGTCTTGGATAGCTAAACGAAGTGTTTGAGCAACTATAAACAAAGGTGATAAAAGAATGAAAAGTAATGCTTGTTTAAGTTTCATGATAGTAAAGTGTTAGTTACTAATTGAAAAGTAAAGATTATTTAGCAGTTAAGCAAAAATAAATTTTAAAGGATGAAAGTTAAAGAGTGATTGGTGATTTTGGGTTTTAAATATTTGATTTGGGATTGAAGTGTAGTTTTTCGAAATAATTAGGTGGTATTCAGGTTTTTATTAATTCAATCACATTACTGTTTCAAGTGACTAATTGTGAGCGCAGTGCATTTCGTAAGAAAGTAAGGGGGAGGATTTCGAAGAGAGAAACTTTTCATTATTGTATAAATCAAAAAAATCCCAAAAGCCAAAACTCTCAGGATTCTAATTTCTATAACATAATACGAATTGATCTCGCCTCTCTACTCAAAACTCACACTGGCTACTGTAATTTTTTTCCAAAAAAAAATTACATCCCCGGCATTCCACCTTTCATTTGTTTCATCATGCTGGCCATATTTTTCTTATTGCTCATCATCTTCATCATTTTCTTAGTGTCACCAAATTGCTTTAAAAGTTTATTTACTTCCGTTAAATCTTGTCCACTTCCTTTAGCTATTCTTTTCTTACGGTTTGTATCAATGATTTCTGGGCGTTCACGTTCAATTGGACTCATTGAGTAAATAATCGCTTCAATATGTTTAAAGGCATCGTCTTCGATTTCAACTCCTTTCATGGCTTTCCCCATTCCTGGAATCATTCCCATTAAGTCTTTAACGTTACCCATCTTTTTAACTTGTTGTAACTGACTTAAGAAATCATTGAAATCAAATTGATTCTTTTTAATCTTTTTCTGTAATCTTTGTGCTTCTTTTTCGTCGTATTGCTCTTGCGCTCTTTCAACCAAAGAAACAACGTCTCCCATTCCTAGGATACGGTCAGCCATACGTTTCGGATAGAAAATATCTATCGCGTCCATTTTTTCACCTGTACCAACAAACTTAATTGGTTTGTTTACTACAGCTTTAATTGAAATGGCAGCACCACCTCTTGTATCACCATCTAATTTGGTAAGTATAACACCGTCAAAGTTGATTTTCTCATTAAAGGCTTTTGCCGTATTTACAGCATCTTGACCAGTCATGGCATCCACAACGAATAATGTTTCAGTTGGATTTACAGCGTTTTTCACGTCTGCGATTTCCGACATCATTTTCTCATCAATCGCTAAACGACCCGCGGTATCAATAATAACAACATTGAAACCTTTGCTTTTTGCATGTATAATTGCAGCTTGAGCAATTTTAACTGGATTCTTTTCTTCTCTATTAGAGTAGACTTCAACTCCAATTTGTTCACCCAATACGTGCAATTGGTCAATTGCAGCTGGACGGTAAACATCACAGGCAACCAATAATGGATTCTTTCCTTTCTTTGTTTTTAAGAAATTGGCAAGTTTCCCTGAGAATGTTGTTTTACCAGAACCTTGAAGTCCTGACATTAATATAACACCTGGATTTCCTTGGTAATTAATTTCTGTTTCATCGCCACCCATCAATTCGATAAGTTCTTCATGACAGATTTTAATCATTAATTGACCCGGAGAAACAGCGTTTAATACGTCTCTACCCAGTGCTTTTTCTTTTACAATATTTGTAAATTCTTTTGCAGTGTTGAAGTTAACATCGGCATCAAGTAAAGCACGACGCACCTCTTTGAGTGTTTCGGCAATATTGATTTCAGAGATCTGCCCTTGTCCCTTAAGGACCTTAAATGCTTTTTCAAATTTGTCTGTTAAATTCTCGAACATGCTTACAAAATATTGGTTTAAGCCGCAAATTTAATAAAATCGCTCGTATTAATCAATAGATAATTACGAATTACGAATTTTCAATAATTACGAATTGGGAATTATGAATTAATGGGTTACTAATTTTGATTGAGAATCCTTAAAGAGTAAAAAAAACTCTCAGTCTCTATTTGGTTTTCGAAATCAATAAGAGAGTTTATTCATTGTGCGAAGCATTTGAGTTTAGTTCTGTTTAGACGTAACTTACTTCTAATTCTCTTCGTTATTTAGGGAAGTACACAATTATCAATTATTAATTACCTGAACAAACCCCTGTTTCACAACTTCACACTCCGTTATTTCACAATCTATAGATTCTCGAACCAGCCCAAAAACCATCTTATAGAAATAAGTTCCATCAATAACTATTTCACCACTTTTGGTTTCACCATTCCACAGTTTATGTTCTCCTTTTGTCAAATCTCCCTCGTTTTCAAAAACAACATTTCCCCAACGGTTTAGAATAACCAAGTCATAAGCAACAGCAAGATTTACCTTGACATTAAAAAAGTCATTTACTCCATCATTGTTGGGCGTAAAAACATTAGGAAGAGAAGCAACCAAACTATCAAAGATGAAAACTGTAAACGAAACAGTGTCTGCACAAATGCTATCTGTTTTCCATGCAATAAGTTCTATTTCAAAAGTTCCTGAAGTGTCAGTAAAAAAACCAGAAAATTGGTTTCCTTGGTAAACGTCATTAATCCACCAACTGTAATCTGTTGCGTTTTGAGATTGATTGGTAAGATTGATTTGTATTGGAGCTGTTCCTGATTTAGGATAAGTGTTAAACTGGGCAACTGTACTGATCACAGGTTCTACTGTGACTAAAGTATCTGAACTACACCCAAATTTGTCAATATAAAAAAGCGTATAATCTCCAGCAGAAAGCCCAGAAAATGTATTTGTTGAGTTAGGACTTAAAGTATCTCCATTTTTATTTACCGCTCCCAATTGAACTACATTATCTGGTGAGTCTTGAATGATAATTTTTCCTGTTGAGTAGCTGCATGTAGATCTGAGCGTTGAAAAATCGATTTCTTGAGGATGCGAAATACCAATACTTATAGGTTTTACCACCGAGCAACTGTCCGTATTCCAAATTCTCACGGTATAAGTTGTTGAACTATCTCCTGAAAATATTGGGTTGGGACAATCTGTGCAACTTAAATCGTTGATTGCAGAAGGATTGGTTAGCGATGTCCATTCGTAGCTAGTTGAGGTGCCGGTTGGAACGCCTCCTGTGGCTTGGAGTTGAAGGGTTTCACCGAAGCAGATGGTGGTGTCTGGGGTGATTGACCCTGAAAATATAGCGCAAGGTGTGCTGTAAGTTAAAAACAATTGAAGAACTGAATTGGAATAAGGACCATTTGTTGGGTCTTGATATTCAAATGTAATATCAAGTTGGTTAGGATTAGTTATATAGGATTGAATATTAGCTAACGCATCAGCTCCTACCATTGTGTTATTTGAAATGTCATTCGATAAGCCAAACAATGTTCCGTTATTATAATTGAATGAACCCCAAACACCAGTGCAAGGTTTGTTTGGTGGTAACTCATCTCCGCCTATAAGACCTAATAGATTTCCATTGATACTTACATAGCTGCCGTCTCTAATTGTGTCACAGAATTCTGTACCATGTATAGAGAAACCTACTTCACTTAGTAAATCGATTGAGTTTAAGTTATTGATGTTGTAGTTAATATTCTGATCATTGTCTTGATTGTTTAAAACTATTAATGAATTTAATTTTTGTAAGGTTGGGTTTTCGTAAGTTATATAAAGATAGAATTCTGCATATACACCAGTTGCTGCTGAAATAAGCTGATTGGGAGGCGGTAGTAAATTATAACTCGTTTGAGTCGAAGAAACCATTTCTTTAACATCTACAACGATTATTCCCTTTTTACTGAACGCTCCATTACCTACTGCATCAAAACTACTTATTATATCAGATTCGCTTAAATCTATTTCAATATTATTAAATGTAATTTTTCTATCATAAAATATGCTATCCAAACTCGGGAACTTGCTTTTATGAGTAGTGACAAAGAGAAATGCTTCACGAATTGTACTGTTTGTTGGAATAGCAACATTGAAAGTCATTTGTGATTCAGAGTTATAAGTGCCAATCCCATCCCCTGTTACACCGCCATGATATATGTCTTGATAAAAAATTGTTTGGGAGAAACTCAAGTTTGAGCTTATGCAAAGAGCAAGCAAGAACTGAAGTAAGTAGATTCTTTTCATAATTTCAAATATAAACTCTTCAACATTTTATTTTAAAACATTAACGATGAAAACGAACAATTGGTTGGTTTCACTAAAAAATACAGATTTAAATTCACAAAATTCCATCTCCATCGGGAAATGAATTTACTTTGGAAGAGACGACATCATAATTTATCCAAACCCAGCAAGTGATTTCACAAGCATAAAATGGGAGATTTACGATGAACTGAAAAATTCTCACTACAGAATCTTTGATTTGAATGGTCGCGAAATGGGATCAGGAGCAATTGAGGAAAATGAAGGTGAACAAGTAATTGACACAAGAAGTCTTACCAACAGAGTTTACATCATCAATATTTACAACGGCGGAATTATGAAAATGAATTCTAAGCTAATTGTGGATAAAGAGAAGTAATCAATAATTTTTAGTTTTAAGAGAAATGCACATTCCTTACTTGGGGTGTGCATTTTTATCTTTAAATGAATGGTCTCCAGTTATATGATTCTGAATTATAAATCAATTGCATCCTTTTTTTTGCATTAGGGATAGCAGCGGCATCCTCTGACTTTTTTGTCAGAGATATAGCGGATAGCCCGACCCTGATATTCTTTGTAGTTTACGGAGATGAATATAAGGGAAATGCCCAAAATACTAAGGTCAATTACGAACGACAAAGCCCTCAACGAAGTGAATTATCAATTATCAATTATCAATTTTCAATTGTGAATTATCAATTATCAATTATGATTTGTTATTTTTGCCTTACTTATAACAAAGAGTAAAACCGTCTTTATGAAAAAAATACAAATGGTTGATTTGATTAGCCAGTATGAGAAAATCAAACCACAAGTTCAGTCTTCGATCAATAATATACTAGATAACGCTCAATTTATTAATGGGCCAGATGTTCATAGTTTTAAAGAAGAATTGGGTGAATATCTTGGAGCAAAACACGTTATTCCATGTGCAAATGGAACAGACGCTTTGCAAATTGCAATGATGGCGCTTGGTTTAAAGCCAGGTGATGAGGTAATCACACCTTCTTATACTTACATTGCTACAACAGAAGTGATGGGTTTATTAAGATTAAAGCCTGTTTTTGTAGATTGCGAAAAAGATACATTTAATATTTCTCCAAAAGCAATTGAGGCGGCTATTACAGCAAGAACTAAAGCTATTGTTCCAGTTCATTTATATGGACAGTCATGCGATATGGAGGCGATTATGAAAATTGCAAAGAAGTATGATTTAAAAGTAATTGAAGACAATGCACAAGCAATAGGTTCTGATTACACTTTCTCTGATGGAACTGTTAAAAAGACGGGGACAATTGGAGATGTTGGATGTACAAGTTTCTTTCCATCTAAAAACTTAGGTTGTTTTGGAGATGGAGGAGCGATGTGTACAGATGATGATGAAATTGCAGAAAAATTGACAATGGTTGCAAATCATGGTCAAAGCAAAAGATATTATCACGATGTAGTTGGATGTAATTCACGTTTAGACACTATCCAAGCAGCGGTTTTACGCATAAAATTAAAAGAACTCGATAATTATATTGATGCCAGAAGAAAAGCTGCGGATTATTATGATGCACAATTTTCTAACATAAAAGGATTAACAATTCCAAAAAGAGTGAAGAACTCTAAGCATGTTTTTCATCAATATACTTTGCAATTGGATGACGGAATTGACCGTGATGCTTTGGTTGCATTTTTAGGCGAAAAAGATATTCCAGCAATGATTTATTATCCTGTTCCGGCACACAAGCAAAAAATGTTTGCTTCATTGGAAACTTCTAGTGGGAGTTTGGTAAATACCGATTGGTTAACAACAAGAGTTTTCTCGTTGCCAATGCACACGGAATTAGAACTAGAGCAGTTAGAATATATTTGTTCAGCAGTTAAAGAGTTTTTAGAAGGATGAAGAATATAGCAGTTATTGGAACAGGATACGTTGGTTTAGTTACAGGAACTTGTTTCGCTGAAACCGGAAACAACGTTATATGTGTAGACATAGATAAAGAAAAAGTTGAACGTTTAAAAAATGGTGAGGTTCCGATTTATGAACCACATTTAGACGTTTTATTTGAAAGAAATATTAAACAAAAAAGACTTCAGTTTACAACAGATTTAGCTTCAGCAATTAAAGATGCAGAAATAATTTTTCTTGCATTGCCAACTCCTCCGGGAGAAGATGGTTCAGCTGATTTATCTTATGTACTTGGAGTAGCGAAAGATTTAGGGAAATTAATTACAGAATATAAAGTCATTATTGATAAATCTACCGTTCCTGTTGGGACAGCCGACAAAGTGACTGCTGCAATTAAAGCGGAAACAGATGTGCCTTTCGCGGTTGTTTCTAATCCAGAATTTTTAAGAGAAGGTTATGCAGTTGACGATTTCATGAATCCTGACCGAGTTATTATTGGTACGGAAGATGAAAAAGCGAAAATTGTAATGAAAGAATTGTATCAGCCTTTTATTCGTGATGGACATCCATTGATTTTTATGGATGAGAAATCAGCCGAATTGACAAAATATGCAGCAAATGCTTTCTTGGCAACAAAAATCACTTTTATGAATGAAGTGGCAAATTTTTGTGAGATTGTAGGAGCTGATGTTGATAAAGTCCGTGAAGGAATGGGTTCTGATACACGAATTGGACATCGCTTTCTATATCCAGGAATTGGATTTGGTGGAAGTTGTTTCCCGAAAGATGTGAGCGCATTAATGAAAAGTGGATTAGATAATAATTTTGACTTTTCTATTATTGATGCAGTTTTAAATGTAAATAAAAAACAACGCATTAAGTTGTTAGATAAGATTCTTGATTACTTCGGTGATATTAAAGGAAAGAAATTCGCACTTTGGGGGTTGTCTTTTAAACCTGACACAGATGATATCCGTGAAGCTCCAGCACTTTATTTAATTGATGAATTAATCAATAGAGGAGCTGAAGTGGTTGCTTTTGATCCTGAAGGAATGGACAATGTTAAAAAGTTATTAGGCGATAAAATTTCTTATGTTGAAAATCAATACGACGCCTTAGATGGAGCAGATGCTTTATTAATAGCTACGGAATGGTCGGTATTTAAAAATCCAGATTTCAATTTGATTAAATCTAAATTGAACAGTCCAGTAATTTTTGATGGTAGGAATATTTTCAATCTTTCTGATATTCAAGAAAAAGGAGTTTATTACAGTTCAATAGGACGTCAAACAATTTTACCTAAAGTATAAAATAGAATGAGAAAAAGAGTTTTAATAACTGGAGCAGCAGGATTTTTAGGTTCTCATTTATGTGAGCGTTTTGTGAAAGACGATTATCATGTAATTGCAATGGATAATTTAATTACTGGAAGATTATCAAATTTGGAACACCTAATGCCAAAGGAGAATTTTGAATTTTATCACCAAGATGTTTCTAATTTTATTCATGTTCCAGGAAAACTCGATTATATATTACACTTCGCTTCACCTGCTAGTCCAATAGATTATTTAAAAATTCCTATTCAAACTTTAAAAGTTGGGTCTTTAGGAATTCATAATTGTTTAGGGTTAGCGAGAGTTAAAAATGCACGTGTTTTAATCGCTTCTACTTCTGAAGTTTATGGAGACCCAGAAGTTCATCCACAAACGGAAGAATATTGGGGAAATGTAAATCCAATTGGACCTCGTGGAGTTTATGACGAAGCAAAACGTTTCCAAGAAGCTATCACAATGGCTTATCATACTTATCACGGAGTAGAAACGCGAATTGCTAGGATTTTTAATACTTACGGACCAAGAATGCGTTTGAATGACGGACGTGTTTTACCAGCATTTATAGGTCAAGCATTAAGAGGTGAAGATTTAACTGTTTTTGGAGATGGAAGTCAAACACGGTCTTTCTGTTATGTTGATGATTTAGTGGAAGGATTGGTAAGATTATTACATTCTGACTATACATTACCTGTTAATTTAGGTAATCCAGATGAAATTACGATCAGTGATTTTGCTGAAGAAATTATCAAATTAACAGGAACTACACAAAAAGTGATATATCAAGATTTACCTGTGAATGATCCAAAGCAAAGACAACCAGATATTACAAAAGCAAAAGAAATTTTAGACTGGATACCGAAAGTTAGTCGAGGAGAAGGTCTGAAAATCACTTATGCTTATTTTAAAGGACTTTCTAAAGATGAGCTTTTCAAAAAAGAACACAATAATTTTGAAGAATACATAAAATAAGATGAACTACTTTTCACATTCCACCGCGATAATCGATGAAGGTTGCTCAATAGGAGAGGGAACCAAAGTTTGGCACTTTTCTCATATTATGCCGAATTGTACAATTGGAAATAATTGTAACATTGGTCAAAATGTTGTGGTTTCTCCAGAGGTTGTTTTAGGTAACAATGTCAAAGTACAAAACAACGTTTCTATTTATACAGGAGTAGAATGTGAAGATGATGTTTTCTTAGGTCCTTCAATGGTGTTTACGAATGTGATCAATCCACGAAGTGCGGTTAATCGAAGAGGACAATACAGCAAAACTTTAGTGAAAAAAGGAGCTTCAATTGGAGCAAATGCAACTATTGTTTGTGGACATGATATTGGAGAATATGCATTTATTGGCGCTGGAACTGTGGTTACCAAAGAGGTTTTGCCTTATGCTTTAGTTGTGGGGAATCCTGGGAAACAAATTGGTTGGATGAGTGAATTTGGTCACCGTTTAGAATTTGACCAAAACAGTGAAGCAATTTGTGAAGAAAGCAAGGAGAAATATCAACTTTCAGACGGAAGAGTAAATAAAATTTAGGGCCTAATTATGGATGGAAAAATAAAATTTGTAATTATTGGTGCTGGACACATCGGGAAGCGTCATGCTACGATGGTGAATGAAAATAAAGAAGCCGAACTTGTTGCTTTAATTGATATTCAACCAAAAGAAAATTTGGCACTTGAAAATTTTGATGTTCCATTCTTCAATACAATTGATGACTTTTTAGCATCAAATATAGAATATGATATTGCCAGTGTTTGTACGCCAAACGGATTACATGCAGAACAAAGTATTAAAATTCTCGAACAGAATAAGCATGTTGTTTGTGAAAAACCAATGGGTTTAACAAAAGACAATTGCGAACGAATTATTTTCAAGTCTTTGCAAATGTCAAAGCATGTGTTTTGTGTAATGCAGAACAGATATTCTCCGCCATCCGAGTGGATAAAGTCAATTGTAGATGAAGGGATTTTAGGAAAGACGTTTATGGTGCAATTGAATTGTTATTGGAACCGAGACGATAGATACTATAAAAAAGGAGGTTGGAAAGGAACTCAAGAACTTGATGGAGGAACTTTATTTACACAGTTCTCTCATTTTGTAGATATTATGTATTGGCTATTTGGCGATATTAAAAATATTCAAGGTAAATTTGCAGACTTTACGCACAAAGATTCAACAGATTTTGAAGATTCAGGTTTTGTGAGTTTTGATTTCATCCAAGGTGGAATGGGATCATTAAATTACTCAACTGCAGTTGCAGGACAAAATTTAGAATCATCAATCACTATAATAGGTGAGAAAGGATCTGTGAAAATTGGAGGTCAATACATGAATGAAGTTGAGGTTTGTAATATTGAAGGATATGAAATGCCAGAATTAGCACCGACTAATCCAGGGAATGATTATGGTTCATACAAAGGTTCAGCAGCAAACCACCATTACGTTATTAATAATGTGGTGGACACATTGAAAGGAAGAAATACAGCAACTACAAATGCGTTAGAAGGATTAAAAGTTGTTGAAATTATAGAACGAATTTATAAAGTAAGAGATGAACAAATCAATGCACACTAAATTAATTGAAAAACAAGAGAAATTAGCCGTTATCGGTTTGGGTTATGTAGGTTTACCTATTGCCCTTGAATTTGCTCGTAAAATGGATGTCATCGGGTTTGACATTAACGCAGATAGAGTTGAGTTAATGAAAAATAACATTGACCCAAGTAAAGAATTAGAAGCTTCAGATTTCGAAGGTTGTAGTATTGAATTTACTGCAACACTTGAGGATTTGAAAGCAGCTACGTTTTATGTAGTTGCAGTTCCTACTCCAATTGATGATTCTAATAGACCTAATTTAGGACCACTTTTAGGAGCTTCTTCAACTGTTGGAAAAGTATTGAAGAAAGGTGATTATGTTGTTTTCGAATCAACAGTTTACCCTGGATGTACTGAAGAAGATTGTATTCCTGTTTTAGAAAAAGAATCAGGTTTGAAGTTCGGAATTGACTTTAAAGTAGGATATTCTCCTGAACGTATTAATCCAGGAGATAAAGTTCATACACTTCAAAATGTAGTGAAAGTTGTTTCTGGAAGTGATGCTGAGTCATTAGAAGAAATCGCTAAAGTTTACGAAGAAGTTGTTGGAGCAGGAGTGCACCGTGCAACATCGATTAAAGTAGCTGAAGCAGCTAAAATTATTGAAAACACACAACGTGACGTAAATATTTCATTGATTAATGAATTATCTATCATATTTAATAAGTTAGGAATTAATACCTACGAAGTATTAGAAGCAGCTGGAACAAAATGGAACTTTTTACCATTTCAACCAGGACTTGTTGGTGGACATTGTATCGGAGTAGATCCTTACTATTTGACTTATAAAGCGAAACAAGTAGGTTACCACGCTGAGATTATCAACAGTGGTCGTTCGGTGAATGATTCAATGGGTTTCTATATTGGAAAGCAAACGGTGAAAATGATGATTGCTCAAGGAAAAAACATGAATGATGCGAAAGTATTAATCATGGGAGCAACTTTTAAAGAAAACGTAAGTGACATTAGAAATTCTAAAGTTATTGATGTTGTAAATGAGTTGAAATCCTTCTCTGTAAAAGTTGATTTAATTGACCCACATGCATCTTCAGATCAAATGGAGCATGAATATGGTGTTGGACTTGCGGAGATGGATAATCTTCGTGATGACTATGATGCTGTAATTGTAGCAGTTAATCACAGAGAATATGCTAACCTAAAAGAAAGTGACTTCAAAAAATACTTAAAGGGTGGTAAAGGCGTTTTCGTTGATATCAAAGGCGTATTTAAAAAAGAAATTAAAGAATTAGAATACTGGAGTTTATAATCATTTTAAGCGCTGTATTTTCGTTTGATGATTGTAATAAAATTTCTACTGAAGCCTCACATTGTTGAGGTTTCAGTATTTAAAATCAGGTCTATTTTTGTCTATACATTTGATTCATTTGCGCTGTGATGCAACGCGGGTAACTTCGACGCCTTCGACAAGCTCAGTCACCGAAGTCACCGAGAAAGTGTAGTCACAATAGCTGGAGAGAACCGTTGACTGAGCCTGTCGAAGGCAACTGATTTAGAAGAGTGATCCGTTGACATGGTGAAGGGATTGAAGAAAAGTGGAAAGCGAATTTTAAAACAATTAAAGAGTAGATTAAAATGAAAACTATTTTAATAACAGGAGGTGCTGGATTTATTGGATCACATGTGGTCCGCCGAATGGTAAATCGTTATCCAGGTACTCATTTTGTGAATTTTGACAAATTGACTTACGCAGGGAATTTAGAAACCTTGTCTGATGTTGAGGAGAAGTCAAATTACTCATTTTTTAAAGGAGATATTTGCAGTGAAGCCGATTTGAAAGAAGTCTTTTCAAAGTTTGATATCTCTGATGTTATTCATCTAGCAGCTGAATCACACGTTGACCGTTCTATTTCAGGACCAATGGATTTCGTTTTGGCGAATGTTGTTGGAACAGTTAATCTAATGAACGCTTGCAGAGCAAATTGGTCTGATTTATCAAAGCATATTTTTTACCACATCTCCACAGATGAGGTTTATGGAAGCTTAGGAAGTGAAGGATTATTTGAAGAAACCACTTCTTACGATCCAAGAAGTCCTTATTCTGCGTCTAAAGCAAGTTCAGATCATTTTGTACGTGCTTATCACCACACTTATGGTTTGAATATTCGTATTTCCAACTGTTCAAATAATTATGGAAGTCACCAATTTCCAGAAAAACTCATTCCATTAATGATTCACAATGCTGTTGAAGGTAAAGATTTACCAATCTACGGTGATGGATTAAACATTAGAGATTGGCTTTGGGTGGAAGATCATGCAAGTGCAATTGACTTAATTTTCCATGAAGGAAGAAATGGTGAAACTTACAATATTGGAGGTTTAAATGAATGGACCAATATTGATCTTGTGAAGCGTTTGGCAACAATTGTTGATCAGCGTTTAGGAAGAGAAGAAGGGGAGACGATCAAGCAAATGAAATTCATCAAAGACAGAGCAGGGCACGATAGAAGATATGCTATTGATGCTTCTAAATTGGAAAGCGAGTTAAATTGGAAGCCTTCTATTACTTTTGAAGAAGGATTAGATAAAACGGTAGATTGGTATTTGGAAAATCAAGGTTGGGTTAAAAACGTTATTTCTGGAGAGTATCAAGCTTATTACGAAAAACAATATAATTCATAGATTATGGGTTTAATTAAAACAGTATTCGGAGGGAAAACTAAAAAGCCTCTAGATTTGAGCGCTCTCAAAGTGGACATGCATAGTCATTTAATTCCTGGAATTGACGACGGTTCACAATCAATGGATAATACCATTGGTATGTTGCTCCGATTTGTTGATTTAGGTTACAAAAAAGTAATCACGACACCGCATATCATGTCTGATTATTATAAGAATACTCCTGAAATTATTCTTGGAGGATTAGAAGACGTTCGTGCTGAAGTGAAAAGATTGAATATTCCAATTGAAATTGATGCTGCTGCAGAATACTTTTATGATGAAGAGTTTTTGAATTTAATAGATAATGAAAAATTACTCACTTTTGGAGATAACGAGCTGCTTTTTGAATTTTCTTTTGGTGCCAAACCAAACAATATAGATGAAATGATCTTTAAGCTAAAAACAAAAGGTTATAAACCAGTTTTGGCTCATTATGAAAGGTATTTATTCTTTTTAAAGGAAGGAATAGAACCAGCAAGGAGATTGAGGAATAATGGTGTTCGTATTCAAATGAATATGAATTCACTTACAGGTCATTACGGAGCTGCTATTAAAAGACAAGCAGAATTATTGGTTGATAGCGGGTTGATTGATTATTTGGGGACAGATTGTCACCGCATAGAACATTTAGATATTCTAGAAAGTAACCTCACAAGAAAGCATTTCCGAAAACTGGGGGAAATGGAATTTTTGAATGGGGGGTTAATTTAGGGGCGATTTTTTTTGATGTAGGGGCGATTTGCAAATCGCCCCTACATCAAAAAAAATCGCCCTACTGCAAAAAAAATAATCTATTCCCCAATCTCCGCACTCGAAGTCGGGAACTTTCTATCTACTTTCTTAAACAATCCTTGTAATACTTTACCAGGACCAACCTCAATTACTTCTTCACATCCATCAGCAATCATTTGTTGCATAGTTTGTGTCCAACGAACTGGAGCCGTTAATTGTGCAATTAAATTCTGTTTGATCTCATCAATATCACTCACCGCGCTTGCAGTTACGTTTTGATAAATCGGACAAACACCTTTTGAGAAAGGCGTATCTTTAATTGCTTTTTCTAATTTTTCTCTTGCTGGCTCCATCAATGGTGAGTGAAATGCTCCACCAACTGGCAAAGGGATAGCTCTTTTTGCTCCAGCTTCTGTTGCTTTTTCACAAGCGATTTCGATTCCTTTATTAGATCCTGAAATTACCAATTGACCTGGACAGTTATAGTTTGCTGCGACAACAACTTCGTCGATGCTAGCGCAAATTTCTTCTACTTTTTCATCTTCAAGACCTAAAATAGCAGCCATTGTAGAAGGTTCAGCTTCACAAGCAGCCTGCATTGCTAAAGCACGCTGATAAACCAATTTTAGTCCATCTTCAAAAGACAAGACTCCACTTGCAACAAGTGCAGAAAACTCACCTAATGAGTGTCCAGCAACCATGTTTGGTTTAAAGTCATCACCCAAAACCTTTGCTAAAATTACAGAGTGTAAAAATATCGCTGGTTGCGTTACTTTGGTTTCTTTCAACTGCTCATCTGTTCCATTAAACATGATTTCAGTAATGTCAAAACCTAAAATTTCATTGGCTTTTTTGAAAAGTTCTTGAGCAACAGGAGACGCTTCGTAAAGGTCTTTACCCATTCCTATAAATTGGGCTCCTTGGCCTGGAAATACGTATGCTTTCATATTTTATCAATTTTGTAAGGCTAAATTAAAATTATTTGAGTGATAATGGTGGTTTTGGTGTGGAGAATTGAATATTTGAGTTAGATTTTTATAGTGAATAACTTTGTAAATAGTCAAAAACTAAAGTATAATATGTAAATTCGTTCTAATTAATAATAATCGTGCAACATCAATAAATAATAATCGCGCAGCACCAATTAATAAGAATCGTGCAGCGCTAATTAATAATAATCGTACAATTAGATTGTATTTCAGGTTGAATTTAAAATAGATATTTATAGAAAGTATGGCAACACCAAGTGAGAAATTAGCGGAATCGTTGGAAAAGTTGAAAGAACTTCAAGATGGTGAAATAGTGGCTATTAAAACTGATGATTTATCAAGAGTTCATAGAGAACGATTGGTGGGGAATGGATTTATTAAAGAGGTGATAAAAGGCTGGTACATATCTACACCGCCAAACGAAAACCAAGGAGATAGCACTTCTTGGTTCACTTCTTTTTGGGAATTTTGCTCACGCTATTTAGATGACAGATACAAAGACGATTATTGTATCTCTGCTGAACAATCTTTGATGGTGCATGCAGGAAATACTTCCGTACCGACACAATTAATAATTAGATCTACCAAAGGCAATAATTCCATTACACCGCTATTGTATGGAACTTCGCTATTTGTAATGAAATCTCCTTTAACTAATTCAGCAGAAATAGAAACGATTAATGGAATCAGAGGGGTTAATTTGGTTTCCTCAATTATTTTCAGTTCTCCTTCAATTTTCAATAGCAATCCAATTGATTCAAGAACGGCTCTTTTAATGATAAAGGATTCTTCAGAATTGTTAAATGTTTTGCTGGATGGTGGACATTCTACAATTGCTGGTAGGTTGGTTGGTGCATATAGAAACATAAACCAAATTAGAATTGCAGACGATATCTCTAAAACAATGAAATCTGCTGGGTATACAATCAGAGAAGTTGACCCGTTTGAAAAGCCTACAATGGTTAAGTTTGATTTAAGGGAAAAATCCCCTTATGTAAATCGAATCAAATTAATGTGGCAGAGCATGAGAGGGGATGTAATAAAGGTTTTTCCAAAAGCTCCTGGAATTGTCGATGATATTAATACTTACATTCAAAAGGTCGAGGAGATATATGTGACAGATGCGTATCACTCTTTGTCGATTGAAAAATATAAGGTTTCTCCAGATCTTATCGAGAGGGTGCGCACTGGAGCTTGGGATGTAAGAGAAAATGAAAATGATAAAAAACAAAGAGACGCTATGGCTGCTAGAGGATATTGGCAAGCTTTTAATACAGTTCAAAATAGTGTTAAGCGAATATTTAATGGAGAAAACCCTGGAAAAGTAGTGGATGAAGAACATGGAGATTGGTACCGAGAATTATTTGCACCAGGTGTAGCAATTGGAATGCTCAAGCCGTCAGATTTAGCTGGTTACCGAAACGCTCAGGTTTTTATTGGGAGATCCAAACATACACCTGTTAATAAGGATGGTGTTAGAGATGTAATGCCATTGCTTTTCGAATTATTAGAAAATGAAAAAGAAGCATCTGTGAGAGCTGTATTAGGTCATTTCATATTTGTTTATACGCACCCATATATGGATGGGAATGGTAGAATGGGAAGATTTTTAATGAATTCTATGTTGGTGTCGGGGGGTTATCCTTGGACTGTTATCCCTGTAGAAGAAACAGATAGATATATGGATGCTTTAGAAATAGCAAGTGTAGAAAACAACATCCAACCATTTGCTGAATTTCTTGCATATTTAGTTGATGCAGGATTGAAAGGAAAGCCGATTGCTACAAAAATAGGGTAGTACATCAACAATCAAATCTCTAATTTAAATCTCAATTTAGCACCTAAAGCATTTAAAATTCGCAAGACCGTTTCGAAAGTTAAATTTCCTATACTGTTTTCTAATCTAGAAATCTGAGCTTTTTTTACCCCGACTAATTCTCCTAATTGCTCTTGGGTTAAACTTTTTTTTTCTAGCAGTTTTAATTACATCACCGATTAATTCGAGTTTTAGCTCAAATTCCTACTCATCTCTTTCATTTGTTCCTTTTTGTCCAATTAGCAGGTCTTCTGCTTGGTCTAGCGTGTATGTTTTCATTTGTTTAATAATATTTATTGATTTATATTTTTAATAGCCCTATCAATATCCTCTAATTTGTCAGCTTCTTTCTTTAGCCTATTTTGATGGTATTCATCGTATTTTTCCTTTGCTAATTCATCTGCAATTATCTTTGAGATCCTTCCTGAATTTTGTAGAATTTCTTGATTGTTAAACTGTAAAAATGCATCTAGTTTTTCTCGCCAATCCTTCATAAACATTTGCTTGTGATTTTTGGCTTGAAATTCAGCATAATCAAGGTACATTGTAACGATTCTATTTAAGGTATCTAACTCTTCTTTAGAAAGATAATTCTTTGAAATCGTAACATCTTCTTTGCGGACTTTACCTCCTCTCCAAGTGGTTAATCCCATGTTGTTCATTTTAGTATTGGCGCGCTCTTCAATAACTTCTGCAGCAGTATTACCAGTAGCAGCAAAAATAAGTTTGTTTTGAACTATTTTGAAAAACTCGTTTGTTTCATTAGCTTTTGGTTCATAATCAATAGCTAAAGCGTAAATGTCTGTTATTTTACGATAAAATCTTTTCTCACTTGAACGAATATCTCTAATCTGTTCGAGTAATTCATCAAAGTAGTCTTTACCAAATGGATTGTCAGGATTTTTTAGCTTTTCATTGTTTAAAACAAAACCTTTTATGATGAGTTCTTTAAGCTGTTTGGTTGCCCAAATACGGAAATGTGTACCTCGAATAGAATTTACTCGGTATCCAACGGAAATTATCATATCAAGATTATAATAATTCACTAATTTTGTTTGAGTTTTTCCAGGGATAGCACCATGTTGAGTGGTTGTTGCAATTTTTGCAACAACCACTCCTTCTTCTAATTCTCTAGTGTCATATATATTCTTAATATGACGGGAAATCCCACTTTTATCTATATTAAATAGCTCTGCCATTTGACTCAAAGTAAGCCAAATGGATTCATCTTTTAAAAGTACATCTACCTTTACCTCTCCTTTCTCATTTGCATAAAGGAGAAAATCATTGCTTGTATTTATTGATTGTTCCATTTTATAATATCTTTTCCATTTGTTAATTTAGTTTCAAATGTTTTCTTGCCTAAATTCTTACATTCCTCTAAATTATCATAAACTGATAAGCAGAGTGCAGTTTTAGTTTTTTATGTTAAACCAAATTCATTCAACTTTAAACACCATCAAAACTCCCACATTGAAATTCTTCGCCTGGCTCCTGACTTATTTTATTTAATGTACAAAGTACTCTCTGACTTTTTCGAATAAAATTCTTGCAAGACAAACACATTTTTGGAGTTGGGTATGAATCAGGGTCGATTATTGTTCCATCGTCATCGCGGTAATTACCTCCTCCTAGAAAATCAAGGTTGAAATCTCCCCAATCATCTACTGTGAAAGCGTCCGCTTCTGTAAAATAAGGCACAACGCTATCAATTTCGTAATTGTCTGTCGGTAATTTTTCTCCGGTCAAACAAGTGTAGCATCCGTTTTTAAGTGATGCCGAGCCAATAACCCAAATATCCTCTCCACAAGAACATTTGACATTTTTGTTGTAATCTGCCAAAGAAGTTTCCAAATTATTCCGTAAATCTTCTTCTTTATGAGAAGGATTATTTATTAAGTGTAAAGCAATATATTCGTTAATTGAAATAGGTGTAAAGTCCATAATATTTTGATTTTAAGTGGTTATCTAAATTAAGATAGTGAAATAATTGAGATGTGCAATGGGTAGAGAGAAAAGTTTTAAATCAACAACCCAAAAATATCTTTTTATATTCCTTTTTCTATCGCCTCAAAAAATCCAATAATTCTCCAATCCCCATTTAAAATTTCCGTACCTTCGCAATAAATATTTAGATTAATGAAAATAATTATACTATTTGCCGTAATCGGCGGTCTTTTATTTAGTTGCAACGACACAAGCACTAAGAAAGAAGACAATACTTTTGATATTGTGACGACAACTTCTATGATTACCGATTTGGTGAAAAATATTGGAGGTGATAAAGTTGTTGTGCACGGTCTGATGGGTGCTGGAGTAGACCCACATTTATACAAGGCGAGCGAGGGGGATGTATCAAAACTTTCTAATGCCGATATGATTTTATATAACGGATTGCATTTAGAAGGGAAGTTGGTTGATGTTTTTGAGAGAATGAAAAAGCAGAACATCAACGCCATTGCTATTTCCGATGCTTTGGATAAAAAAGATTTGATTAGTTCAACGCTTTTTGAATCGAATTATGATCCACATATCTGGTTTAACATCGGTTATTGGGAATTAATGACACTGTTTGTTGCGGATAAATTATCAAATGCGCTTCCAGAAAGTGCAGCGTATTTTCAAGATAACGCTCAGAAATATCTGCAGCAATTAAAGGAGCTAAATGTAGAATTACGCAATGAAATCGCAACACTCTCTCAAGATCAACGCAGACTAGTAACAGCCCATGATGCTTTTAACTATTTTGGAAAAGCTTTTGGATTTGATGTTGTTGGATTGCAAGGTTTGTCCACAGCAACTGAAGCTGGAGTTCAAGATGTGCAAGAAACTGCGGCTTATATTATTGAACACAAAGTGAAATCTGTATTCATTGAAAGTTCAGTTCCTAGAAGAACCATCGAGGCTTTAAAAGCAGCTGTAAATTCAAAAGAGCATGAAGTAAGTATCGGCGGAACATTATATTCTGATGCTTTGGGTGATCCAAATACTGAGGAAGGAACTTACATTGGGATGTTTAGATACAATGTGAAAACTATCGTAAAAGCATTAAAATAATGGAGCAATAATTTATGGAAAAGATAGCAGTTAAAGTAGATGACCTTACCGTAGCTTACAACTACAAACCTGTCCTTTGGGATATCGATTTAAAAATCCCCGAAGGTGTTTTGATGGCAATTGTCGGTCCAAATGGTGCTGGGAAATCAACTTTAATTAAAGCTATTTTAGGAATTCTAAAACCCATTGCTGGAAGTGTAACTATTTTCGACAAACCTTACAAATCTCAACGTAAACATGTGGCTTATGTGCCGCAAAAAGGAAGTGTAGATTGGGATTTTCCAACCACAGCTTTGGATGTTGTGATGATGGGGACTTATGGAAGTTTGGGTTGGATTAAACGTCCCGGAATTAAAGAGAAAAAGCGAGCACTTGAAGCACTTGAAAAAGTGGGAATGCTTTCCTTTAAAAATCGTCAAATCAGTCAACTTTCGGGTGGACAACAACAGCGTATTTTCTTAGCGCGTGCCTTAGTTCAAGATGCTTCTATTTACTTTATGGATGAACCTTTTCAAGGGGTTGATGCGACCACTGAAGTTGCGATTATCAATATTCTAAAGGAATTGCGTAAAGCGGGAAAAACAGTTGTCGTAGTGCATCATGATTTGCAAACGGTTCCTGAATATTTCGATTGGGTAACTTTCTTAAATGTGAAGAAAATCGCAACAGGACCAGTAAAAGATATTTTTAACGATGATAATCTGACGAAAACTTATGGGATTAACTATAAAGTGAGTATTCAGAAATGACAAAAAAAATGAAAAATGGAAAATGAAAAGTGAAAAATCAAAAAAAACAACCATTTCCGAATGTATAACGTAGGGACGTTTTGTAAAACGTCCTCTTCATTCGAAAATGCAATTAATGAAAATTTAAAAATAGGAAGATTTGAAAAGTGAAAATAATTAATGGAAATAATTGAATACATACAACTCGTTTTTAGCGATTATACCTTGCGAACTATCACGCTTGGAACAGCCGTTTTGGGTGCTGTGACAGGAATGTTGGGGAGCTTTGCTGTTTTACGTAAAGAAAGTTTGTTGGGTGATGCAATTTCTCATGCTGCTTTACCAGGTATTGCAATTGCGTTTTTAATTACAGGCTCGAAAGACACAAATATCTTATTGATTGGAGCTTTGGTGAGTGGATTAATTGGAACTTTGTGGATTCGTGGAATTACTTCAAAAACACATTTGAAATCAGATACCGCACTTGGATTGATTCTTTCCTTATTTTTCGGATTTGGAATGTTATTATTGACTTACATTCAAAAACAACCGAATGCGAATCAAGCAGGATTAGACAAGTATCTTTTTGGTCAAGCTGCAACTTTGGTTGAAAGTGATGTTTGGTTAATGACTTTCGTTACAGGATTATGTTTACTCGTTTTGCTGCTTTTTTGGAAGGAATTTAAAATCTTATTGTTCGATAAAGATTACGCTCAAACTTTAGGGTTCAATACAAAATTCATTGATATTTTAATCACCAGTTTTATAGTTCTGGCTATTGTTTTAGGATTGCAAACAGTTGGAGTTGTTTTAATGAGCGCTATGCTTTTAGCTCCTGCAGCGGCTGCAAGACAATGGACAAATAGTTTAGGGAAGATGGTTTTTTTAGCAGCAATTTTAGGAGGAAGTGCTGGAGTTTTTGGTACAGCAATCAGTGCAACCCAAAATAATTTATCGACAGGACCCGTGATTGTTTTGGTCGCTTCGGTATTCGTGCTTTTTTCCTTTATATTCTCTCCAAAACGCGGTTTATTATTCAAACGAATTCGATTAATTAAAAACCGTAATGACTTAGAACTTCAGAAAACATTGGCATTTATGTATCACATTGTGGAAGATCACGATGATACTTCGCATCCGCATACGATTAGAATGTTGAACAATTTCCAAGGATATAGTAGAAAAGGATTGCGAAAATTAGTCGATAAAAATTACGTTGAAGTTGAAGGTGGAATGTGGAGCATGACATCAAAAGGTTTTAAGGCCGCTGAAAATTTGTATAACCAAAACGGAAAGAATGACTGACGCACAATTCGAAATACAATTGATTGCGAGTTTGGTCGCTATCGCCTGCGCTATTCCAGGAACATTTTTAGTATTGCGTAAAATGGCAATGATCAGTGATGCAATAAGTCATTCTATTTTACCTGGAATTGTGGTTGGGTTTTTCATTACGCAAGATCTTAATTCACCACTCTTAATTTTATTAGCGGCGATGACTGGAGTACTGACTGTAGTATTAGTCGAGAAAATTCAGAAAACAAAACTGGTCAAAGAAGATACGGCAATTGGATTGGTGTTTCCTGCGCTATTTAGTATTGGAGTTATCCTTATTGCCAAGTTTGCCAACGATGTTCACCTTGATATTGATGCTGTTTTGTTAGGAGAATTAGCATTTACACCTTTCGATAGAGTCTTTTACGGTGATATAGATTTAGGTCCAAAATCGCTTTGGGTTATTGGAATCATTTTATCTGTAACGCTAACTCTTTTATTCCTATTCTTCAAAGAGTTAAAATTGAGCACTTTTGACGCTGGACTAGCCACTTCATTGGGGTTTTCTCCTGTTATTTTACATTACGGATTAATGAGTGTCGCTTCAATAACCACTGTCGGTGCTTTTGATGCTGTCGGTGCGATATTGGTTGTTGCACTAATGATTGCTCCTGCGGCTTCGGCTTATTTGTTGACCACCAATTTAAAGAAAATGATTGGCTTGGCCTGCTTCTTCGGAGTGTTTAGCGCCATTTCAGGATATTGGGTTGCGCATTGGTTGGATGCTTCAATTGCTGGAAGTATCACGACAATGTTGGGTGTTGTATTTTTATTTGTGTATTTATTTGCACCAAGTAAAGGTTTAATCGCTGTCTTGTACCGTGAAAAACAACAAAGGATTGAAGTTTCCTTGATTACTTTCTTACTGCACCTCAAAAATCACTCAGAAAAAAGAGAGCGTCATGTGAATCACCTCAACGAACATATAAACTGGGAGAAAGTCCGAAGTAAAACTGTGTTGACTCTAGCCTTGAAGAATAATATGATTCTCATTACTGATGATATAGTTTCTTTGACCGACAAAGGGGATGAGTTCACTTCAAAAGCAATTGAATATATTCTGACGAATGAAGATAGTTTGATAGAGGATATGAAGGATGATTTCTTCTTGTTTAGAGGGTAGTCTTGAGTAGAGTTCAGGACTTTAATTATGAAATATGAATCCTGCCAGACTAATAAACTACTTACTGATTAACAATGAAAATTCAAAGACCAAAACCTCTTATTTTCTAATTACCAACAATCATGAGAGGCCTTCCTTCCTTCCTTTGCGAAACTCCGCAAAATCATATTCGGCAAGCTCACATCGTCAAGCTCAGTGCATCGCAATGCGAATCTCTGCATCGCTCTGCGTCACCTTCCAAAAATTCATAACTCATCATTCATCATTATCCAACAAAACTCCAAGCCACCACGCGAGTCACCTTATTCCCTGTTCCCATAGGAATCTCTCTGACTTGCTTCGCTCCAATTTTCTCTAAAGAATTTAAAATTCCTTTCATGTTGGATTGTTTTGAAACTAAAGTAGAAAACCAAGTCACATTTTTAGCAAACGCTTTACTTTGTTTGATCATCGTATGAATAAACACATATTCTCCGCCTTTAAATATCAATTCGTTACTTATTCCAGCGAAATTTAGTTCTGGAGTTTTTGTGTCTTTTCCTTTAAGGTTTTTGACTTTTCTGCGTGTTCCTTTTTGCGCTTCTTCTTTTGATGAATGAAATGGAGGATTACAAATGGTTATGTCGATTTTATCTTCTTTTTCAATAACCCCAAAGAAGATATTCAATGGATTTGGTTGTAATCGAAATTCAACCTTCCCTCTTAATGAAGGATTGTTTTTTACGATATTCTCAGAAGATGCGATAGATTTTGGGTCAACATCAGCTCCAATAAAGTTCCAACCGTACTCTGAAACTCCAAGAATTGGATAAATACAACTTGCACCAACGCCAATATCTAAACAAGTAATTTTATCTCCTGTAGGAACATTTCCAGAATTACCTTCAGCGAGTAAATCAGCAATGTGATGAATATAATCTGCTCGTCCAGGAATTGGAGGTGTTAGATTCTGCGCTGGGAAATCCCAGTTTTTTATTCCGTAATAATGTTGAAGTATTGCTGTATTCAAAAACTTCACTGCTCTTGCATCCGAAAAATTAATAGAATCTTCTCCAAATTTGTTGGGCTGGATGTGATTTTTTAATTCTGGTTTTACTTTTACTAATGCAGATAAATCGTAACGGTTTACGTTTTTATTGCGGGGATGAAGTTGAGATTTTTGTTCTTTTGAAGTCATTGAATTTTGAACTTGTTGTTTTGTTTTCAAATTTACGTTGAAATTCGGGTTAATTGGTGATAAATTGAGAAAGATTAAGAGAGCGCATCATATTCAATTCTTGATACCAGTCTGTCAACATAATTGTTTTTCAGCTTATTTCTTTGCCTTGTCACAATTATTTCCTCCTCCTTAATATTTACGATTAAATGACATCTTACTTGAGAGAATTTTCCATCTCCTCCTTTAATTAACATTTCATCTTCTATTTCGAAAGTAAATTGATCAATATGTTTTGAATGTGTTATCATTACACAGATATACATTCCATCTTGTTCAAAAACTCCGTCGTTTGAAATAATTATAAAAGGATGAGGCTTAGCTGATGCTTGATAAGGTAGTTCAAGATAGAATTCAACGATTTCTCCTCTGTTATAGGCCATTTATTTGATGAGTTTAGAAAGCGTTCTTCTATTTGTTTTGGATATTCCGTCTAAAACATCTGACGGAGTTTTAATAATCTCAACATTCTTAAAGACGTTTTTATGAAGTATATTTTCAAACTTATAAAGTGTTTTATATATGTGTTTAAACTTTATTTTCGATATTTCATTTTCTATGCTTCCAACTTCATTTAATGATTCCTCTAATTGATAAAATTCATCGATTACCCCTTTAGTGTCAGTTAAAAGTTCTTTAGATTCTTCTAAATTAAGATTGTCTAAATACTTATAAGATCCTTCAACTGCTAAAATGAAAACGTCTGCTTTTTTAAAGAAATCAGAATTAGTCTTTTCCTTGTAATATGAGGGAGCTGGGATCTCATGAAGATTTTCACTTTGAAGTATACCTGTCAAAGCAGCCGAAATCTGTATGATATTTATATTTAAAGTTGAAGACATATTCAAATATAAGGACTTTTATCTTAAAAACTAAATGATTTTGTCTGCTAATCCACCAACCTACTTCCAATCAAATATATAAACAGGCAATCTATCTGGAATTTTAACACTCACAAAGTCTTCTCCGTTTTTTTGAACCAATCTGTCTTCTTCCCATTTATAAACATATTTTTCTTTCCCTTTTGTATGCATCAATTCATCGAAACCGTGAAATAAAAATTGATTATCGCCTACTGCAACTGTTCTTGAACCGCGAATAGTTGTTGTAACGCCATTCGTATATTTCAGCGTAATTGTATCGGTGAGTTTGTTGAAGTCTCCTTCAACTAACGCAATGTCATGTTCAATTTCGTCGGTTGTTGCCATAAATATTTTTCCATGGTTTTTCTCTAATTTAGCAACGAAATCTTGAGGCATTACATAAATTAAAGCTCTTTCAATGTAAGGGAAGTGGTCTGTGTTTACTTTTATAGCATTTTTGTCATCACCAACAATAATTCTATTATAAACCACAAAGGCCAGCATTACTCCGGTCATAACGATCAAAAGATTAATAATAACCACAGGAGTAGAGTGGAAGCTAGAATACAATAACCACGCAATTGCGACAAATGGAACTATTGTAAGCAACGATAATACGAATGCAGTGAACTTTTTCATTTAACAAATGTAATGATTTCTTAGCTTTGTACAAATGTTAAAATGCGACCCACAAACATATAAGGATTTAGAGCTCGGAAAGCTTCAGGATATATTACGCGAGTACTGTGTTGGACCTTCTGCGCTCAAAATCGTCGAGCAATTAAAACCTGTTCAGAACAATGAAGAATTAATGAAGTTTCTTCAACAGACCAATGAAATGGTTGAAATCCGACGGGAAGGTGAAAGCTTTCCCAGGTTGGAATTTGAAGAACTTCAAAGTGAAATTCGAATGCTGCCTGTGCAAAATGCCAGTTTGCCACAAGAAAGTTTTGCGCGAATTCGTTTGGCTTCTGCAATGGTGAATTCTTTGCTTTTCTTTTTTAATAAACGAGAATTAGATTTTCCACAGTTGGCAGAATTGCTTTCTAATGTTGAATTTACCAAAGAAATTATTGAGAAAATCGATTTTATTTTTGATAAACATGGAAAAGTAAAAGATGATGCGTCACCTGATTTACTATACGTACGTCAGCAAATGCAGTCTATAAAAAGAAGTATCCATTCGACATTTGATAAAAGTATGCGCAAATATTTCAAAAAGGGATATTTGAGCGATACCAAGGAAGGATATTTTGATGACCGACGTGTTTTGTCTGTTTTATCTTCTTATAAAAGAGACGTAGTTGGTCAGGTGGTTGGTAATTCAAAGTCTGGAAATGTGACTTTTGTTGAACCAGGAGAAACGGTTCCATTAAATAAAGAATTAGAGCAATTAAAAGATGATGAAAGGAAAGAGATATTTCTTATTCTTCAGAAATTAACTTTCGAAATGTTGGCTTACTTGCCATTGATTAAAGATTATCAGCAAGTACTAACGAAATTAGATTTTATCAATGCAAAATGTCGATTGGCTTTACTGCTCGATGCCAATTTACCTGCAATAAATGAAAATAAAGCCTTTGATTTAATCGATTGTTTTCATCCTTTATTGAAAATGAACAACGATAGTTTGGGCAAGAAAACTATTCCCCAACGCATTACTATGGATGAAAATTCTAGAATGTTGGTGATTTCAGGTCCAAATGCTGGAGGGAAAAGTATTACTCTAAAAACGGTTGGACTTTTACAATTAATGCTGCAATGTGGATTGTTAGTTCCTTTGCATCCGAACAGTAAAATGTGCTTTTTTGACGAATTGTTAACGGATATAGGAGATAATCAATCTATTGTGGATGAGTTGAGTACCTATTCTTACCGACTGAAAAGAATGCGTCACTTTTTAAATGTTGCCAATGAAAATTCGCTGCTTTTATTAGATGAATTTGGAACTGGTTCAGATCCAGATTTAGGTGGTGCTTTGGCGGAAGTATTCTTCGAAACTTTATACGATAGAAAGTCTTACGGTGTAATTACAACGCACTACAGTAATATTAAATTGAAAGCCGATAAATTACCTGAAGCAATCAATGGTTGCATGTTATTTGACACCGAGACATTGAATCCGTTGTTTAAATTTTCTATGGGACAACCAGGAAGTTCGTTTACTTTTGAAGTAGCGCAAATTAATGGGATTCCTAAAAAGTTAATCAATAGAGCAAAAGCTAAACTCGACAGTAAAAAAGTAGAGATGGATCAATTGCTGCACGAATTACAAAAAGAAAAATCTTATTTAAACCGATTAACCAAAGAGCATATTTTAGCACAAGAGACAGCTGATAAACATCGACAATATTACGAAGTTACGAAAGAGAAATACGATCGAAAATTGGCTTCACTTCAAAATAAAGCAGAAGAAACAAATAAGTTGGTCAGCTTAGGAAATAAATTACAGCATTATATAGATGAATATAAAGTTGGCGCTAAAAAGAAGAACGTTAATGATCCTTTACTGCAAGATTTAAAGAAATATATTGCAAAAGAAAAATCAAAGACCGAAGAAGCGAAACAAGAAATTCGTTTGAAGAAACAAGCCAATAAGAAGTCTGCCAAACCCAACAAGGTTGTCAATGAATATCAGCAGGATAAGATTAAAATAGGAAGTAAGGTGAAGCTAATTGCAACGAAGCAAACTGGCGATGTTGAAGAAATTAAAGGAGGTGATGTAACCGTTTTACTTGGGTTTGCAAGAATGAAAGTGAAATTAGCTCAATTAATTTGGGTCTCCAATTAAGATGAATTCATATCTTTACCGTCATGAGAAGGGATATGAGAAGTATTAATAAAGACAAAGAGCTTACTATTGCTATCGATGGTTGGTCGTCTTGTGGGAAAAGTACATTGGCAAAAGCACTGGCCAAAGAATTAAATTATGTTTTTGTTGATTCTGGTGCAATGTATAGAGGTGCTGCCCTGCATGCGATGAGAAATAATTTGGTTTCACGAAATCATGTGGATATAAATAGGATCATTGCTTCTTTATCTGATGTTAAAATCTCATTTAAAAACAATGCAAAAGGAAAAGCAGAACTTTATTTAAATGGTAAGAATGTGGAAAAAGAAATCCGCACGATTGAAGTTTCAAATAGCGTGAGTTCTGTTGCTAAAATTAAAGAAGTACGTTTATTCTTGGTTAAACAACAACGTATAATGGGAATTAATGGAGGAGTAGTAATGGACGGAAGAGATATCGGTTCTATTGTTTTTCCTTTAGCCGAATTGAAAATATTCATGACTGCTGATCCTGATATCCGCGCCCAACGTAGATATGATGAGTTAATAGCACAAGGAGACAAAATAACTTTAGAAGAAGTTAAAGCGAATTTAATTGAAAGAGATGAAATGGATTCCACTCGTGAAGAAAGTCCATTAACCCAAGTAGATGATGCAATTGTGATAGATAATTCAAATTTAACTCCCGAACAACAATTAGTTAAGGCCCTAGCGTTAGTAAAAAAGATTAAGAAGGTGTAACATAGTTCAAAAATTTTGTTATAATTGTATACTCGACGCATATAGGCTTTCGGAGATTTTAGCAAATTTATTTTTTCTTTTTTCAAGGCATAAATTTATAAGCATGGCTATCGTTATGGTTTTAATTTTTAAAGCAGAAAAAAGAAAAAGCTATAAATAAGGTAGGCTTTGTGTTTTTGAGTGAGTATAGGCTTTATGGTTTAAATATTGCTACCAAAGATAATCGATTTTGAAATGTCGATTATTGGCTAAACCTTTTTAATTGAAACTATGTTCAAAAATATAATTATAGCAATTTCTTGCTCATTTGTCGGATTTGCACACGCTCATACACCAGAAAATGATAGTTTAGCACTAGCTAAAAAAGCATCAATTCCCAAAATAAACCTTGTCGAATCTCGTATTCTTAATGATTCGGTTAATTTACATTATGTGAATAACGTACAATTATTTGAGCAAGAATGGGATCTTTTAGCACATCCAGTTTTTTGGAGAACAATCATGAAGCTTTCACCAGATTCGTGTGTTATAAATATTGGTGCAACACGTCAGATTGTAAAACAAATGAGTGTTAAGAACTGGGACAAAAGAACAGATGATCAAAAAGATGTTTACAGAGATTCTGTGCGTTCATCATTAGGTTTAACTAGCCTTGATAAAATTTACATGACCACAGGAAAGAACGATTTCTATACTTTCGACGATGTTTTACCAACAATTTCTAAAGGAGTTGAAGTATTCAAGCAACAAGATGTTGATCCTTGGTATGCACAAGCGATTTTAATGATTGAAAGCCCAGGAAGATTAGCGAAATCTAATGTTGGAGCTTACGGTTCATTCCAATTAATGGCTTCTGTTGCAAGAGCCCAAGGGTTAACTGTAAATAAATATACTGACGATAGGAAAGACTTTGTGAAATCAGCTATTGGAGCAAGTAGTTTAATTGGAAAAGTTTGTATTCCAGAAGCGAAAGTTATTTTGGATAGACACGGGATTTCTTACAATGAAAATGATCTTTGGTTCCGTTTATTTGTACTGCATATTTATCATGCTGGAGCTGGAAACGTTGCTGGCGTAATCAACAAAATTAGTCCAACAAAAGGAGGAATGGAGTTGATTCAAACAATGTGGGTTACAGAAAACGGAAGATTCAGAAACTCTTCTCAGAATTATTCACAGTTGGCTTTGGCTGCTATGTTGATTTTTGAAGAGATGTTATGGGATTGTTAGAAAATCTTCGATTTTATAACACAGAATGAGAGCGGAGTGAGGAGAGCGAGGTTCTATCATGTTCAGTTCGGGATAAGCTCAGCAGCTTGGTTTGCTAAAACAGAGTGAAGAGGGTGGGCTTCGTAGCAAGATATTTCATTTCTTCATCAATTTTCTTCATCTTTAAGTAGTTCAATGTTCCAACCATTGTGAGTAAAACAGGTGCTATAACAACTCCAAGTACCGGGATGAATAAGAGCAATGTGAATATTAATCCTGTTAAAATCATTTGTGAAGGATTGCTAAATGCGAATTTCCAGCTGTTTTTGATTTTTATAGCGTGTCTTTCTAATGAATAATCATAACTGTTAAATCCAGTAAAAAATGCAATTAAAATAGCTGAAACTATTGGCGATAAGAAGGAAAGCCCAAAAATCCAAGCTAAGAATGTCCACAATAAAAACAAAGAGAAATAGATGAATCCACCGACAATTGCAACTCCGATTGTTCTGAGAATATCATTGATGAACTTTACTCTATTTGATTGAAAAACCTTTCCCGTTTCATGCGTTTCAACCCGCTGACTCAAAACTGTATGAAAAGGGGAGAGGAGCGTAATTAGCGTAAATTGATAAACAAAAATTGAGATGCTATTTACCCAGTCAAATACCGAGTCAACTGCCGTCCCCATGTAACTTCCAATCCACGGAGTATAAGAAACGAGTCCAACTACATTACCAATTGCACCGACTGTTAATAGATAGGTAAAGAAAATAAGCGCAATGACTACACCGGGAATAAAGAAGACAAAGAATTGCTTTTTACGAAGAAAAATTAAGGAACGTTTTAAAGCATAGAGATGGTATTTTAGAGTTATCATTATTTTGGATTGAACAATTTCAAAATTAACATGATCACTCCAAAAAATGCAATTGTTCCCATAAAAAACAACTTCCCACCACGGTATCCATTTCTATACCAATACCAGCTATTGATTCCGCCAAAAATTAATCCACCAATAAAAGCATATAAATAATTAATTGGTGTCATTTTTTAGTTTTTACAAGATTACTATTTTCTAAGGAATTATTGTGTGTGTTTTGTTACTAGAAATAATTCAAAATTAAATAATACAAGAATAGAAAGTGAACACGAGTTACTTTCGTTATTTTCGAGCTATAAAATATAACGAATGATAGATTTATCGATTAAAGATGCTTTGTCTAAAGTGGAAAAGTTTCATAATGCTTTTGGAATCAAGAACAATTTTAATCCAACTTCAGAGATTGAAATAGGAGAAATTGAATTGCGTCATTTATTAATGCAAGAAGAAAATGATGAATATTTGGAAGCAGCCAAGAACAAGGACATCGTTGAAATTGCTGATGCATTAGGAGATCAATTGTATATTTTATGCGGAACAATCTTACAACATGGAATGCAAGATCTAATTGGTGAAGTTTTTGAAGAAATTCAGCGTTCCAACATGAGTAAATTAGATTCAAATGGAAAACCAATATACCGAGAAGATGGAAAGGTGTTAAAAGGAGAAAACTATTTTCGACCAGATATAAAATCAATTTTAGAGAAGAATTTAGAGAAATAGATATGGCATTCAATATTCGAGTTTACGGTATTTTAATCAATTCAAACCACGAGGTTTTACTTTCCGATGAAAGACGATTTGGAAAAGAATTCACAAAATTTCCGGGTGGAGGATTAGAACTTGGCGAAGGAATAAAAGATTGTTTAATTAGAGAATTTCAAGAAGAATTGGATTTAGAAATCGAAGTTAAAGAATTGATTTATCTAACCGACTTTTATCAGAAATCAGCGTTTCATAAAGATGATCAAATTATAAGTGTGTATTATGACGTTTCAGCTGAAAAAGATAAAATAGATTTAATTAAGACCAAAGAAATTCCATTTGATTTCGAGGAAGACGCAATTGAGTCTCATAGATGGAAAGGATTAAAAGAGTTGAATGAAGAGGATGTGACTTTTCCGATAGATAAGTTGGTGATTGGGTTGCTGGAGAATTAACCGCCAAGACGCAGAGAAGGCGCCAAGTTCGCAAAGTTTTAAAAAAGGGAGCAAAGGATGTATTTGAGATAATTATTATTGCGTTTAAAATATATTATTTAATTTCCCTCCTCTTTTTCTTAGCGAACTTTGTGTAAACCTTTGCATCTCCTATGTTAAAACCAACCAAGCACAGCGCCCCTCATCACCCAAGTCGCTTTTGCACATAAGAATTTATTTTCTCATAAAATTGCTCTGGCGAATAAGTCCTCCAGGAAACATCTTCTAGCTCACCACCTAAAACAAAGTATTGATCTAAATGGATTTCATTGAATTCTTTGACCACATGATCATGAAAATTGACCATTGCAATATATCCTTCATCTAATTCATCAAACCACTCTTCGTAGTAACAATCATCAGAATAGTGAAAGTTGAGCACGTTTTCTCCAATCAAAATAAACTTATCAATTCCTTCTTCCATGAGATGCTCAAGAATATCCCTTTTCAAAGTCATGATGTCATTATTAATAGCATCGTTCCATTCTCCAATCAATTCAATTACGGTGAAACCCACTTCATAATCCGTATAAAGAATTTTGATAAATAAAGTTGAGGAACCAAAATTATCCCATTGCGGATGTAACAAATAATTATAAACTTGATCCGAAAATTCAAATTCACTATACTCTTGGTTATAAAAAGGAGAACGCTCATCTTCCGATGAGATGTAATGATCTCTCCAATTAAAATAAGGCTCTAATTCATGCATGTCGCAAAGTTAAAAATAAGTCTATACTCGATTGTCATTTCCATTTAACAATTCCTAAAAATAACATTAGGAAAACATTAATGTTTGAAAACAAGTCGTGAATCATACAATAACTAAATCTATAAAGCGCGATAAAGAGAACGTTAAAGAACAACAACCTTTATACTCGTAATCTTCTTCTCTTTTTCTCTGTGACCTTTGCCTAACCTCCCCGCAACTCTACGTAACCCTACTTTATCTTCTTCCTCTTCTTCTACTTCTAATTTTCTTCTTCTCTGCGAATCTCTGCCCCTCCGCGCAACTCCGCGCAACTCCGCGTAACCCTTCGTAACCCTACTTTTTCCTCTTCTTCTACTTCTACTTTTCTTCTTCTCTGCGAATCTCTGCCCCTCCGCGCAACTCCGCGTAACCCTTCGTAACCCTACTTTTTCCTCTTCTTCTACTTCTAATTTTCTTCTTCTCTGCGAATCTCTGCTCCTCCGCGCAACTCCGCGTAACCCTTCGTAACCCTACTTTTTCCTTTTCTTCTACTTCCTCTCTGCGACCGTTGCGTATCCTTCGCTTCTTAGCGGTTAAACCCTTAATTTAACGTTCATTATTAACCCAACCACCCAATTATAAAATCATTTCATTATTTTTGAACAAACTAAATGGAATTTATGAACAAGCTATTATTTTACTTTTTTTCAGGAATCTTAATTACTTCATTTTTAATTAGCTGTGGCGCGAAAAGCTCAAGCGATTTAAATGCAGATGTTGCACGGTTTGTAACTTCTTCCGATGAGGTAGTTGGTTACGGGTATGTGAATGTTTTAGCCATCAAAGGGAAAGCACAATTGAGTCAAATACCAACAATTGGAGAATTTGTAAATAAAGAAATGGAATCTTTTGAAAACAGTTTAAAACTAACTGATAAAGTACATTATGCTTTAGAAGGTCCATTAAATAATGATGGAGTTCCAAAATATGCTTATGTTTTTATGACCGTTGAGAACGAAGACAGCACATTACAAATGTTTGAAAAAATGGGATTCTTCTTTGAAAAAGAAAAAGACTTGATGGTTTCTTATGACATGAGCATGGCAGTTGGTTTCAATGAGAACACTGTGGTTATGGTATCCGGAAATTTCGGAGATGATCCGAAAGATAAATTACTAACGGCATTCAACTCATTTAAAAATGAAGAGAAAGATGCAAATGTAACAGCAATTTTAGCCACAACGACTGATATTCTATTAGCTGGAGATTTAGAGAATTTATACAAAACATCGAATACAACATTAAATAATTTAGAAGAAAATGATCAGGCTAAAATTAATGAAATGGTTAAAGACGGTCATTTCTTCATAACAGTAGATTTTAATAAAGGAAATTTAACTGCAAAAATGGATTTCTCTAGAGTCAATGATAAAATGAAAGCAAATGCCATCTTTAAGAGTAAAGTAGCCAATGATGTCATGAAAAACATCGGACCGGGAGAACCGATTATTGCGATGGCAATGTCCTTAGATGTCGAAAAATTAGAGAAATTGATGCAAGAATATTCTCCAGGTGCTGAAAAATCATTTTATCGTTCAATGGGACCTATGGGAGATATGTTTGCTTCGCTAACGGGAGAGAAGTTATCAAATATCATGAATGGTGACATTGGAATTATGATCAATAACACTGTCAATAACGATACATTGATGGAATCGAAAAATATTACAAACTCTCATCTCTATTTAGGATTAGGAAAGAATCCACAGAACATGAAGGATTTGATTGAAACTTTTGCCAGAGAAGAAGTAATTGCTGACTTGGGAGAGGGTTATTTTAAAATTGATCAATCGATGTTAATGATGAGAGATAAGTCAATTGTCATGCACAGCAATGATACCTTAAAATCGAATTTCAAAACAGGAGAAGTTCAAAAAGTTAAAGGAATGGAAAATTTCGGAAATAAACCATTTTCATTATTCGTGGATTTGAAAAAGATAGGTGATTCAGAACTGAATCAAACAAGAGGACAATATGATGTGATTTTGTCTATTTCAGATTACATGACTTTAACAGCGGACAATGAACAAGTAGTTTTGACAGTAGTTTTAAAGAACCAAGACGAAAATGTTTTAAAGCAAGTAATTGATGTTTATAAAGAAGAATTGAAAATGAATATGGGGAATATCTCCTTTTAATTCTCTGATTTTATTTGCTTGGTAGGGACAGTTTGAGGCTGTCCATGCTGAGCAATTTAAAATTCATTGTATCTTAAAACCGTCCAGAATTCATCTTCTGATGAAATATTTTTAAAAAACATTTGTCAAAACGATTAAAGTTTCTTACATTTATATCATAAACAATCACACAAAGGTGTTCGATTTGTTTTAGGTCAATTTTTAGACCGCCCATGTAGCGTTATTTGAGACTTAAAATATCACAATTAGAGCTGTACTTGTTTTATCAATGGCGAGCCTCCCTTCATCTTTTTTAGGTAAGGATAACCCAGAGGATTACAGAGCTAAAACAGAGGTTCTAAACATGCAAATCTGAAGTTTTCAGAATTCAACTACATGGGTTTTTTACTTTTTTCTTATTGGTTAATGAAATGCACGGATGATTACTCATCCGTTTTTTTGTTTTGTATTATTTTGAAACATTATGGGAGCTTTTTAATTCAAAAATTTTTCAGAAAGATGAAGTAAATCTTAACTTTAGCTTTTTTAGTTTAATCCTTAATCCTATTTTTAATCCTCAATATATTATAAGAATCAGATTCTAGATGTTCATTTTAATGATCGAAGTCATTTTCTTCGTCTTTTTAAAAATCAAATTATACCTTGAAGATTTAAGAATACCAATACTAGGCTTACTAAAAAAGAATTTATCCTCAAAATCCTTTATTCCAATTGTTGTTATTTGAAATATTTCGACAACCTTGAGTCGTTTTTTTATCAAAAAAATAGTTTTTTTCAACAGTGGTTTAGCTCAGTGATAGCGCCTAATGAGTTTTATCTGAGATTCTTCTGTGTTTTCTCTGTGGAAAGAAAACTGCCGAATTCATCGTTGCTCTATTTATTTATTTGTAATTTTAGTCCCTATTTTAATTTGATGATAACGTCATATTACTAACAAACGAATTATTTTACTTATGAAAACAAAATCACTATTTGCTGGTTTGATTTTTGGGTTCTTCTCGCTTCTTCCCAGTGGAAAAGCAGAGGCTCAATGTAATTTCACACCTAATTACACTGAAGATTTCAGTACTTATACTCCAACATGTTGGACAGAAACTAGCGGAAGGCTAGGAGCTTCAAGTACATTTACAACAACTACTTCTGATTGGGGTGCTGATGGATTTCTTAACAACGGATCAACTGGAGCTGCTAGGATGAATATTTATTCTACCACTAAGGATGAATGGTTAGTTTCTCCAATTATTGATTTGGGTACAGGGGCATACCAAGTTGAATTTAATACAGGGCTAACTGATTATACAGGGTCAGGAACTGATTTAATGGGACCAGATGATTCATTGGCAATCGTTATTTCTCTAGATGCTGGTGTTACATGGTCTACATCTAATATATTGAAATTGTATGTAGCTGGTAATCAACCTTCAAATACTGGTGAAACAGTCATAATCGATCTTTCAGCTTATACTGGAAGTGTAAAAATTGGTTTTTATGCTGCATCTACAATTTCGAATACAGATTATAATGTTTACATAGATGATTTTGCAGTTAATCCCTTAGCTTCATGTGCTGCACCAGGTAGTTTAATGTCTTCTAACATTAATGTAACTGATGCAGATATCGCATGGACAGAAAATGGAACAGCTACTTCATGGCAAATTGAATACGGAGCTGCAGGGTTTACACAAGGTTCAGGAACATATAGCATTGAGGCTTCTACTTCTGCAACTTTGAGTAGTTTAACGGGTAATACTGAATATGAATACTATGTTCGTGCAATTTGTGGTGTCGGAGATACAAGTTCTTGGACTACTTCAGCTTTTTTCACGACACTTTGTTCGCCTTTCACAGCCCCATATTATAATGGATTTGAAAATGACCTTTTAGATGTAGCTCCTGGTTGTTGGGATTCCTACCTAAGCTTTTCTAATGGTTGGGTTGAAGTTGAAGACTTTACAGGAACTGCTGCACCTTTTTTAGGTTCTCAAGCTTTATACCTTTATAATAGTTCAGGAAGTGCTTCAGATACTTTAATTGCAATTACTCCTCAGTTTACTGATTTACCAGCAGGAGATAAACGAATTAGATTTCAAGCCAATGCTGATAACGTAACTACTCGATTGGTAGTAGGTACAATTGCTGCGCCTACGCCTACGGCAACATTTAATCCGATTCAAACGATTACATTTATTGCTGATGATACATATCAAGAAGCAATTGTAGAAATGACGACTGCAAATGGTTACAATGGTACTGATCAATATATTGTTCTGGCTCATGAAATGGATGGCGGTACTTATAAATACATCAGAATAGATGAATTTAATTATGAAGTAATTCCAAGTTGTTTAGCACCATCAAGTTTAACAGTAAATGCAATTACTGCAACAACAGCAGACTTGTCTTGGACTGAAAACGGAACAGCTACATCATGGGAGGTAGAATATGGACCAACTGGTTTTACTTTAGGAACAGGTACAAGTAGTATAGAGTCTATGACTAGTATGAATTTATCTTCTCTAGCAGACAATACTGATTTTGATGTTTATGTTCGTGCAATTTGTACAGTTGGAGATTCAAGTTATTGGACTTACAAAACAAGCTTCACTACTTTGTGTTTGCCATTTACTGCTCCATATTATAATGGATTTGAAAATGACGCATTAGATATTGCTCCAGGTTGTTGGAATTCTTATTCATCTTATACTAGTGGATGGGTTGAAGTTGAAGATTTTACAGGAGCATCAGCACCTTTTGCTGGTACTCAAGGATTATATCTTTATAATAGTGGAGCAAGTACTACAGATACTTTAATAGCAATTTCACCTCAGTTTTCTGATTTAACTGCAGGCGATAAACGACTTAGGTTTCAAGCCAATGCTGATAATGTTACTACACGATTGGTAGTAGGTACAATTTCTGCGCCTATTCCTTCGGCAACTTTTAACCCGATTCAAACAGTTACCTTTGCTGCAGATGACACATATCAACAAGTAATTGTAGAGATGACAACTGCAAACGGTTATAATGGAACTGATGAATTTATCGTTCTTGCTCACGAGTTGAATGGTGGAACTTATAAATACATTAGAATAGATGAATTTAATTATGAAGTTATTCCAAGTTGTTTAGCTCCTTCAAGCTTATCAACGTCATTAATTGGGTTTACAAATACTGATATCTCATGGACTGAGAATGGAACTGCTATTAGTTGGGAATATGAATACGACCTAACAGGATTTACTCCAGGAACAGGTAACAGTGTAATATCAGCAACGCAAAATGGATCAATTACTGGTCTTACTTCAAATACAACTTACGATTTCTATGTAAGGGCTATTTGTGGTGTTGGAGATACAAGTGCGTGGTCTCTGGTTTCTAGTTTTACAACAAATTATATTTCTTGTACTCCATCTTTGGCCGTAATTTTACCTTTTACAGAAGATTGGGAATCAGCTAATGGTACTGTAAATGGTCCAGCTGATATCATTTGTAATCCTGACCATACTTGGCATTTACTTTCGAGTGATCCTCAAGGTAGGGCTAGATTTGGAACAGCTGCAGAGCAAGTTTCTGGTGGATTGGGAGCTATAACTTTAGATAGAGATCCGAGTGGTAATGTAACTGCTAATGATTTAATCCTAACATTGGATATGTCGTCGTATACCACTGATACTGATCTTGAATTATCATTTGAATATACACATCACGGTGAAGAACTTCATGATAATGATAGTGTATGGATAAGAGCAAGTAGCACAAGTCCATGGGTTGGAGTTTATGACTTATATGCAAACAAAGGGACCGTAAATGTTTTTAATAATGTAGGTCCTATTGATATTGATGCAGCTTTAGCTGCCGCTGGACAAACTGTTTCAACTTCATTTCAAGTTAGATTTGGACAAGAGGACAACTTTCCAGCACCTTCAGATGGATTTACTTTTGATAATGTAAGTATTATCTCAAATCCTTGTAATGACCCAACTGCATTAACTGCAACTAATTTCACAGGAACATCTGCTGATTTAGGTTGGACAGAAAATGGAACTGCAACTACTTGGAATATTGAATATGGACCTGTTGGGTTCACAACTGGTTCAGGTACTGTTGTAATAGCTACAACTAATCCTAGTACTGTAACAGGTTTGAATCCTTGTTCAGATTATGATTATTATGTTCAGTCTGATTGTGGTGGCTCTTTGAGTGCTATGGTAGGTCCTTTCGCATTTTCAACTTCAACTGTTGTGTTAACGCAAACAGATGTTGTAAATGCATGTGAAACATTTACATGGACTGATGGAATGACTTATACTGCTTCAAACAATACAGCAACTTATACAGTTGTTGGTGCTGGTGTATCTGGTTGTGACTCTACCTATACGTTAGACTTAACAATCAACAATTCAACAACTGGAACAGATGTTCAAACAGCTTGTGATAGTTATACTTGGATTGATGGAAACGATTACACAGCTAATAACAACACTTCAACATTTACAATTGTTGGTGGTGCTGCGAATGGTTGTGATTCAATTGTAACTTTAGATTTGACAATCAATAATGCAACAACTGGAACTGACACTCAGGTGGCATGTGATAGTTATACTTGGATTGATGGAATGGTTTACACAGCTGATAACAATACTGCGACATTTACAATTGTTGGTGGTGCTGCAAACGGATGTGATTCAACTGTTACTTTAGATTTAACAATCTCAACTGTTGATGTTACAACAACTCAAACTGGAGGAATTAACTTATCTGCAAATGCAGCCGGAGCGACTTACCAATGGATTGATTGTGATAACGGAGATACTCCAGTAGTTGGAGAGACTAACCAAAGTTTCACAGTGTTAGTGAATGGAAATTATGCAGTAATCGTTACTGAGAATGGATGTTCTGATACTTCTGCTTGTATTTTGGTAGACAATGTTGGTTTGACGGATAATGATAAAATCTTAGGAATAAGTTTATATCCAAATCCAACAAACGGAGCTGTAACTGTTCTATTTGAGAACATGGAAGCCAATCAATATGATTTAGAAGTAATCGATGCAACGGGTCGTAAATTGGCTCAGCAAACAATTACTGACAATTCAACGCTTGTAGATTTATCTGCTTATGACAAAGGTGTTTACATTATCCGAATTTCTAACGGAACTAGTGAAAGCATTCATAGAGTGATCAAAAGATAAGATCAAGCTTAGAAAGGTTTAAATTTTAAAAGACCGATTCCAACCCTCATCCCGTTAACGCGGTATTAGGGATTTGGAATCGGTCTTTTTTTATGAAAAACATTTAGGTTTTAACGTGATTTTTATCAAAAGTTGCATTTCACAACATTATTAGGTCGTTCACAACATTTTTATTAAAAGTCTATGGATTATATAGATATTTACATGATTATCAAAATCTAAACTTTGGTAAAGGTGTTTTTGTAAGTTTTATGTGTTTTATAATTTCTGGAAATTCTGATATCAAAACTTTGTATTATGAACTCATGTATAGATTTTACAAAATAAATATTCATAAATTTTAAACTCACCTTATCATTTGAAATTATTGCTATAACTAACTTTATTGAAAAAATTGATTAAAATATTACTTCTCTTTTGTTGTCTTTTTGGTATTGTGGGTTTTGTCCATTCTCAATCAGATTTAACTTCTAACTCAACCTTTATTGAAAAGTTAAGGTTAGTGAGGTTACTTACAGATACCCAACAGTATTCAGAGGCCATGCGTCAATTGAAAATTGTAGAAAAGGAAAATGCATTAGATATCACCTCTTCATTAAAAAACGAAGTAGATTATCGCATGATGGTCGCAAGAGTCTTAAGACTTTCATTTCAATTTGATGATGCAATGAACCAGATGATTTTACTTCCTAATTTAGAAAGTGAGCCAAAGCTGAAACTTGAAATAGATTTTAGAAAGGCAGCATTATACATGGAGAATCCTAAATACTCAATGGAGGAACGAATGAAAATCGTATACCCTATAATTAATGAAGGGATTAAAGGTTCTAAGGAAATAAATAACACAGCAAGTCTAGCTTCCTTTTATAATTTAAAAGCAAAAATGCATTTTGATGAATGTGCTTTAATTAATAGAGATTGTGCTAGAAACAGAGAAGTAGCTTCTGATTATTATAAAAAATCCATGTCTTTGTTTTCAACAATTAATGATACTAAAAACTATCACAATGTTTTGAATAACTATTTTAGACTGTCATTAGTAGATCTTAGACCTGAGTTAGACTCACTGAAAAAAATAGTTTTGGAATATGCTGATAGTGCTACCTATTTTCCTAATCTTACTGCATCTCGATTTCTACTGGGCCAATATTATGTTAACATAAAAAACGATAGCCTAAACTTCTTTAGACAAACTATTTTGGAAAAAAATGCCATGATAGATGCTGTAAATAATAATAAAGATGATGCCATTGGAAAGCTGAAATTGTTGTATGAATTTGATTCTTTAAAGGCGGATATAAATCTGAATAGAGATGTTATTGCTCAAAAAGATTTATCGATAATGGAAAAGAACAGGAGAATTTCTGAGAATATTATATTCAGTATTCTCTTAGGTGCTTTAACAATTGTATTGATCTTTTTATTCTTAAAACAAAGAAGACTGGTTAAAACATTAAATACCTCAAATAGCGAATTAAATACATCGAATCATAATTATCAATTATTGATAAAAGAAAGTCACCATAGAATAAAGAATAATCTTCAAATGATTTTATCCATAATTGAACTGGATAAACTGGACGCGGAATCGGAGAATAGGGATTTACTAACCAATATATCTACAAAGATATTAACGATAGCTGCACTTCATAAAATTTTAGATTTTAAAGAGCACAATCAAAAAGTAGAGTTGCGAACATATTTTACTGAACTTATTCAATATTTTGAAGATCTTTCTAAGAATAAGATTGAATTTTTAACTGATTTTTCGGACCTTAAAATACAAAGTGAAAAAATAGTATATTTTGGTTTAATCTTAAATGAATTAATTTCAAATACTTTAAAACATAGGTCGTCAGAAGATAATATTATAATTCAGGTTTTAAAATCAGAAAATTCTCATATATTTATCTACCGAGATAATTCCAACTTTGGAGAATATAGTAAGCACAGTGGAATTAATTTAGTAGAGGATTTGATTAATAGATTTGGAGGATTCGATTTGAAATTCGACAAAAATCTAGGTGAGTATAAATTCTATTTTCATGAGTAAAAGAGCTGTTATAGTTGAAGATGAGTTTTTTGTAGCCAATCACTTAAAAAAGATTTTACAAAAAAATGGATATGATGTGATTGCTATGTATCATGATGGAGAGACTATGATGAAGAATATAGATTCTTTAAAAGATCTGATTTTTCTTTTGGATATCCAACTGGCGGGGAAAGTTGATGGAATAAATATAGCTTGGGAACTGAATAAACGTGGTATCCCATTTGTTTTTATTACTGCAAACACAGAGGATGGAACTTTTAAAAAGGCCATTACTACAAATCCAGTTGCTTATATTTCCAAGCCATTTAAGGAGATGGATGTCATCGCTGGAATAACATTGGCTTATCAGAGATTAGATGTTAAAATCTCTATTGATTCTGGAAAGGAGAAATTTATGCTTGATCCAAAAGATGTCCTTTATTTTAAATCAGATAACGTTTATGTTGAAGTTTTCCTAGAGGATAAATCTTATATCTTAAGAAAGCAATTGAAAGATCTTGAAAATGACTTATCGCACAATTTCAAACGGTGTCATAAATCCTTCATAGTTAACATGACGAAAATTTCACGAATAAAAGGATACTTTATTTATCTCAATGAAGTTGAAATTCCAATATCGAGAACATACCGCGATAATTTCTATAAATAATCTTGTTGGTAGAAGATTAACCCGTTTTTATCGGGTTTTTTTTGGGAATGATGTCGTTCACAACAAATATCAAGCATTTCACAACATTTCTATAAATGATCGAAATCTAATCCCCATATTTGATAGTAGATAACAACAATTATCAAAAAAACATTGTAGAATATATTGGTTTCATTCAAAATATTCTAAAAGTTAAAACATTTACCTACCATCAGAAGTGTCTAATCAGCACCTTCAAAGCAAGGAAACTAAATAGTTATTTTAAAATAATATCATTTATTAGTTTCCTTGCAATTTGGAGTTTTCTGGATTTTGTTAGTAGAAGATTTGCAATAAATCTATATGCTTGTCCTCTTCTTTACCCCAAAACATTTACAAGGTGAACAATTAGGAGCTCTTTTATGGTTCTATATGATTTTGTGTGGGTGGATTTAAAATCTATGGTTTTAATTGAAGCTAAACGATTGCTAATTTGGTTCTACTTTTATTTAAATGGAAATTTTCTTTTAAAATACAATTAGCTTAATTTGATAAGTCTTTGTTGTTTAAGTAGTTATTATTCTAAGTCCCAGAGGGATGGCATGTTAATAGGGATGGACGTAAGTCCATCCGCCAAACGATACAAACCGATACAAAACCCCACAAAATCGACCTAATTGCATGCAATTAGGTCGATTTTGTGGGGTTTTGTATTATATCTATTTGTTTTAGACCAAGGACTTACGTCCTTGGCTATTAATATATCGTCCCGCCGGGAATAATCAACTGAAATACAGACCACCATGTGCTTGCTTGTAAAAATGAAATGATAATTTTGATAAATACTTTAAAATACAACTCGTGTAGGTTACAGTTAAATTCGTAATAGAACTATTAATTTTTCAAAGGATTAAAATTGATTACCCACAGTATTTCATATAGAGCCAAATCTATTCCATATTTTAAAAGCTTCATTCTAGTTTTTCTGAGATCAATTACCAAGAGGCATCACTAAAACATTTGATAATAGAATCAATTTGATTAAGCACAAGTGAAAAATCCGAATCATTCTACCCAGTTTTAAGGTTTAAATCATAAATTTGCTTTCTTTATCATTAAATTGAATTCATCTCAATAATTAATAGTTCTAAGTGAAATATTCTTTAACCATTTTAGCATTTGTTTTTTCCTTCACTATGTTGGGTCAGAAAGAATTCTTTTTTCAAGAAATGGACTCCATTAAAATCGGTTATCGTTCTGGTGGAACTGCTCTTGATTCAATTGACGCAAGCTTTATTGGACAAATTACGTTACGACCTGGTTCAGGATTTGGACAACTGTATGAACGAAATCTAGCCCAAAACACTTTCTTGAGTCCAGGAGGTTTGGCTTACATTAGTTCCGAAAGAAGAATAACCCCAAAATTTAGTGGATTACCTTATTTAGGGTTTCAATATGCTTTTGGATCTTATTTAACACAAGATGTAAATTTAGAATATCATCAATTTTTAAATCCAAATACACATCTTCATTTCCAATACAACCGCAGAACAAGTAATGGGTTTTTAAGAAGTGGAGACTATAAATTGAACGATTTAGATTTGCGTTTTTACCATTCAAAGAAAAGATTTTCTACAAATTTTGAAGGATACTATGCTGCTCATGATATTGCTCAAAATGGGGGGATTGTTACGGATTCATTATTAGAAGATTTTGCCATTGAATTTACACCAATTCAACGTGATCAATCAAGATCAAAAGTGAGAAAACTTGATTTAAAATGGGATAATTATCTACGAATGGTGGGAGATTCAGTTATTGGATCGGGTTTTAAAACAAAACACCAATACAATATAGTTGGAAGAGAATATGTAGAGCAATTGCTTGATTTAGATTTGTCACCAACTGATACGTTTTTCGTTGATACGGCTGGAACGACACGTGATCAATACCAAACAGCAAAATTCTCAAATGGGGCAGGAGTTTATTTTAACTCACCTCATTTTAAAGTAGATGCAACATTGAATTATCAATATTGGAGAAATCAAAATTTAGGAATAAATAGAGATACCAATGAAGTGTATTTACATTCCAATTTGTGGGCTTCATTAGGCAGTCGATTAAAAGTAAGAAATGAATTTTATTTCAACTTAATTGGTGCAACTGGCGAGATTAAAAACTATGCAGGACTGAATTTTAAAATGCTCAATAATTTAACAGTAAAAGGAAAGCTTAATTTCGAAAATTTATATCCAACTCCTTATCAACGTTTTCATACAGCCAATTACTACCAATGGAATATTGATAATTTGAAAATGCAGCAAAAACTTCAAGCTGTCGGAAGTATTAAATATGGAGATACTACTTTTATTGAAGCTTCTGTAGTTTGGACAAGTATCAATAATGGTCGCTATTTCATCAATAATGAATGGCGTCAAGATACTTTAGATTTGGTCACAATGGGCGCTTTCCAATTAAAAGGAGGTTTCAAACTAGGTCAATGGTCATTCTATCCAACGGCTACACTTCGCTTTAATTCAGCAAACTTTAATTATCAACCTGTTTTCTCAACGATGAACAGAATTTCCTTCCAAACCAAATTGTTTGAAGCACAAAAACTAGGAATAGCTTTAGGAGCCGACTTAGGTTATGAATCTGGTTATAATTTCATGGAATACAACGGAGTTTTAGGATTGCTACAGATACCTTCCGCCTCTGTTAAAACGGAATCTTTGCTGCGTTTAAATGCTTTTATGGCACTTTCAATTGATGAATTTAGATTCTTTTTGAAAGCGGAAAATTTATCCTCTTTAATCAATGATCCAAAAACCAGAATCGATACAGATTATCCAATTATGCCGTTTTTAATTCGTGTGGGAATTACTTGGGATTTCTTCAATTAAATTGTCTATAGTTTTCTTTTTATTCGGATCAGGATAGAAGTAAAGCAACAATAAAGGAAGAATAAATAAATCAGAAAGTACAGCTACAATTAAGGTGATGCAAATCATTAATCCCATGTAGAAAGTACCCATAAAACTTGATAGGAGTAACATGCTAAATCCACCTACCAAAATTGCGGATGTTAGAACTATCGCTTTTCCTGTTCCCATAAAAGTGCTCTTAATGGCGTAAATTTTTGATTTGCCTTTCTTCAATTCTAATTTAAAATTACTCAGGAAATGAATGGTGTCATCTATGGCAATCCCAAATGAAATGGTAAAGACAATAGCTGTAGTTATTTTTAAATTAATTCCGAAATATCCCATCACACCAGCAATTACGATTAAAGGAATAACATTTGGAATAATTGAAATGATGAGCATTCTAAAAGATTTATATAATAATCCCATCAGCAGAGAAACAACCAATACAGCGAAAATAAGTCCTTCAACCAAACTTGACGACATGTAACTCATATTTCGATCAAGTAAATGCGCTGTTCCAGTTATTTGAATATTCAAATGTTCATCTAATCCCTCATTTTTAATGAAGTCGTAGAATTTTTTATTTTCCTCGGTTGCTTTTATATTTCCCCAATCTGGAACTCCGCCATTGATGCGTGTAAAATGTTCACTAGAATCTAAAACGGAACGAATAAACTTTCCTTGATTGGCGATTTTTAGCATCCTTTTGTATTTTGTAAGGTCTTGCTTTGAATCCGGAACTGCAAAATAATCTGTATTTCCAGCATGTGAAGCGCGGTGTAAAATGCTTACATATTGTACCAAAGAAGTGTTGATGTTTACCTCGTATTCGTTAGAAAGATAGTTTTCCAATTTTTCCATTTCCTTTAATCGATCAACATTCCAAATACTTTCAGTTGAATCTTTCAAGCTTATTGCCAATTCAAATGGTCTAACACCACCAAATTTACTGTCGAAATAATCGAAATCTTGTTTTACAGTACTTTCTTTACTCACATCGTCCATTATATAATTGTTGACCACAATTAATGTCGCACCATAAGCGAAAACTGCTGTCACAACTATTCCAATCCAAGGAATTATTTTTCTATTTTTTATAGTTATCAAGAAAATCTTGCTCATTATTGGTTTCCAGAAATTCTTGTTTCCTTTTTTACCAACGGCAGGAACTTTAGTCACATAAAATAAAAATGGAAGAGTAGTGTAGGTGAGAACGAAAGCCATTAAAACTCCTATACCAGTATATAATCCGAAATCTTGGATAGGAATAACATTTACAAAAAGCAAGGAGAAAAATCCAATGGAGGTGGTGATTGAAGTAAGGAAAGTTGCCATTCCAATTTCTTTGAAAGCGGTTTTTATCGCATCTAGCTTTTCTCGACCAGATCTTAGCAATTCAAGATATTTGGAAATAAGGTGAATTACATCAGACATGGCAACCACAAACATAATTGAAGGTAAAACGATCAATAAAATACTAATTGGTTTTCCGATTAATGCCATAAATCCAACAATCCAAATCATTGATCCTACGATAACAATTTGTGGAACTAAAAGCCCCCATAACGATCTGAAACTAATGATTAAGAACACAATTACCAATAGAATACTCATTGCTACATAAGTCGACATTTCGGTAACCATTGTGTTGATATAGAAGAGCTGACCTACGGATCTACCCGCCATTCTTACATTCTCAAAATCGTAATTTTTGGTTAATGCTTTTACATCGGTGACCAATTGCTCACTCTTTTTCTTACTTAAATAATCTTTGTGTCGCAGAAATATGGTTAGACCATCTCCCTTAGCATTCACCAAAGTATTTACGAGTTCTCTATTTTTATAAATATGAAGTGAGTCTTCGTTAAACTGAGTAGAATCTAAATGGATATAAGGCCTTTCACCTGTCATTCCTCCGGAGTAGATGAACGTCTCTTTTTCGTTGGTAATGTCACGGGTAAATTGAACATTTGGCAAAGCGCCAAGCTCTTTTGCATAAGCGTTAACTTCCTTTAAAAAAGTTTGATCAAAGATTCCTTCCTCTCTTTCAACAGCGATCAGAATAAAATCATTGTCAGATTCAAAAAGGGCTCTATGATTAAAAAAGAAGTCTGTTTCTTTATCTTGAGCAGGGAAAAACTCTTCGAAATTATAATTAAGCGTTGATTTTGGTAATTGAAATGCAAAAAAACCAGTGATGATTAGTATGGTAGCAATTACGAAATATGATATTATTTTTAGTTTTTTTTCCAACGCTTTCAAGGTATTAATCGTTTATGTGTCAAAGTTAACGATTAACTGCTCCCTATTGTTTTTGGGAATATGTTTTTTATTGCACATTTGATATAAAAAATACTTAAATTTGATTTACTAAAATTATAAAACTATGAAAAAAAATTTACTTATTGTTGCTTCATTATTTATTGGTGGAACGACTTTCGCACAATTGACGCAATTGAATACTCCAGCAGCTGGAGATGGAATTACTCTTTTCGTTATTGATAGTTTAGCACCAAACTATGCAAGTGAAACTGGTGCTTCTGCAAATTGGGACTATAGTTCTTACTCTGGTTATGATAATGAGACAAGAAATATTTCAGCACTAGATGCTACAACTACAGCTAATGCTTCTAGTTTTCCAAACGCTACTGAATCTATCGATTTAGAAAATTTCTTACAAACGTATTCTAGTAATTCTTCAACAGAACTTACTGGTCGTGGTTTTGTATACAATGAGCCAAACGTAGGTGAAATTATTGCTAAATTCAACACTGATCAAGCAATTATGGTCACTTATCCAATGGATGAAAATAGCCCTGTAATTAATGATGTTTTTTCAGGTGAATTAATTTATACGATCCCATTTGCTGGTGTTCAAACAACTCCTTTAACTGGAAAGTTACAAGCTAAAGTTGATGGAAAAGGAACTTTAACATTGGCAGACAATGCTTATTCAAATGTTATTAGATATAAGTTAATGGATACTATTAATGCAACTGTAACTGGTTTGGGTGACATTCAAATGGTACGTAGTCAATATGAATATTATGACCATGCACAAAACAACTTACCAATCTTTATTCATATTTCAGTTGATTTTGGAGTATTAGGAGGTGCTGCATTGTCTTCTTCAACTCTTGTTATGAGTTTAGAAGATCCATCTACATTTGTTGGATTGTCTACAAATGAATTGGCAAAAACTTCTGTTTACCCAGTTCCAGCATCAGATGTATTGAATATTCAATTACCAACTTCAGTTGAAACAGCAGATGTAACAATCACAGATGTTCAAGGTCGTCAGGTTTATGCTACAACTTTGAATTCTTCAGTTAAATCAATTGATGTTTCTAACATGAAAAAAGGAATGTATATCTTGAATATTTCAAGTGATGCAACTTCTGTAACAAAAAACATTGTGATTAAGTAATTAGTCAAATTTAATATTTAAAAGCCTGCTCCCAATTATTGGGAGCAGGCTTTTTTGATTAAATAAAATCCCGTTTTTAATAACTTTGACTGGATATTATTGGAGCATTATAGTCCAGTTAGCTTAATTAGAACATTAAATTACCTTACTGTTATTTTGCAGCCTACTGTGAGATAATCCAAGCAGTTATGGAAGCCTTTGATAAAGTTATTTCAATGTAAGTAGACATGCGATAAGATCAATTACATGTTAAGAGTTTTTAGTTAGCATTTGTAAATCAGCTGGCGTTACGGTGAAGCTGAATTGGAACGAAGGCCTTCTACAAGACAGTCAACGCATAAGGAATACAAGCGGTTCACTTGTGCAGAGCGAAGTTGATAGTTGCGGATTTTAATCGGGATTCACGGATTTTTTAATCAATGCAGATAAGTATTTGAAATCTTATGATTGATAATTATTAATCACCTTTAGCAATCTACATCTCAAATTCAAACCACAAAAAAAGGCAATCCATCAGGACTGCCTTTAATTATATAATCATTTCATAATAATATCAAACTTCAACATTTAACCATTAAAAACCACCCTTATCGTGTCTATTAAACATTAAAAATTAACCATTAATATCAAAAGTCATAACTCAAACCAATACTTGGCAAGAATGGAAGTTGATAAATTTTATCGTTTGTTACACGGTTTACATAGAAAATATTGTCTCTATCATAAACGTTTGTAATTCCACCTTTCAATTCTAAAATTGTTTTGTTTTTGAATTCAAACTTCTTTTTCACTGTGATATCAAAACGGTGATAAGTTGGAAGTCTTGAAGAGTTGATGTCACCTAAAAGAACACTTAATTCCGAAGGATTTGAAGTTGTGTAATCAGTTGTTACACCATTATCAAAGTTTTCACCTTGGTAATATCCTGAAGTAGGCGTGAATGGTAAACCAGATCCGAAGTTCCAACGTACACTTAATTCTAAACTTTTATCTTTTAGGAAAGAATAAGAACCAACTAAGTTAATGTTGTGTCGACGGTCAAAAGAAGGTGCGTAGAAAGAAAAACCATCCCAACGTTCAGATTTTCCATAAGAATAAACTCCCCATAAGAATAATCTTTTGCTTTTATACTCTAACAGAAAATCAACTCCATAAGCAACTCCAGATTCAATTAAGAAATCTTTCTTGTATATATCAGCTATTTGACTGAATTCCTGTGTGTCATCATATAATTTGTTCACGTTGATATTACTCAGTTTTGGATAGTATTTATAGTAACCTTCAATATTTAATGTCAATTTACGTGTGAAGTCGTATTCCGTTCCAAAAATCCCGTGCCATGAAGTTTGTAGACCATTTTTAGGTTCTATTTCTTCTCCATTTGCTTTTGTGAATTTTGATTGAACATCTGTTGGTGCAGCAATAAATCCATAAAATAAAGTCACGATATCTTTATCTGAGTTAGCAGAGGTGAAGTTTTGTGAGTAATATCCTCCAGACATTTTAAATCTCAACTTTTCTGTTGCATTAACTTTAATACCCAAACGAGGTTCAGGAATAACTGCCGGTATAGAAGGATAAGCTTGAATACGAATTCCTGGATTAAATACCCAGCGGCCTTTAACCAACTTGTAATTAAGGTAAGCACTTAATTCTGTGTTGTAATTTTCAACTTTTATTTCTCTGTCTACTTCATTATATGTTTGGAAAGCCGTTGAGAAACCACCAATATTAAATCCGTAAGTAATTTCAGATTGATTTTTCAAGAAGTATAAGAAATCGAATCCAACATCAAATCCAGTAATTCCACTTGTTCTTGGTTTTCCACCATTTTCTTCTTGAAAAAAGATGTCGTAATTTGAAGCGTTTAAGTGACCTTTAATAATAACAGGATTAGAGCTAGGAACAAGCGTAAAGTTAATTCCTCCACCGTAAGATTTCCAGTTTAAATCAGCAATATTATCATAGGTTACTGCGTCATTATTGCTAAATCCAAATGCTGAGAACTTACTTCCTTCAGGACTCTTGATTGTGAATTTACCATAAATATCAGTGAAAGAGAAAGGCATTCCTTGTCCATCATTTACATAAGGATAAACAGTCTCAGATGTGTAGTTTAATAAAGAATGTTTTGCTGAAAATATGTAAGATCCACCGCTTCCTTTTGCATTTTTATTTTTAAAAACAGGACCTTCTAAAACTGCTTTTCCAATAAATGGAGAAATTGAAACTAAACCTCCGTGTTTCGTTAAATCTCCGTCTCTGTAGGTGATGTCCATAATAGAAGAAATTCGTCCACCGTATTCAGCAGAGTAACCTCCTGTGTAAATATCAGCGCTTTTAATTAATTCTGTTTCAAAAACAGAGAAGAATCCAATGGAGTGAAATGGATTATAAATCGTCATTCCATCTAACGTGATTTTATTTTGAATTGGTGTTCCTCCACGCACATACAACTGACCACCTTGATCACCAGTACTTACTACTCCTGGTGTAATTGCAAATGCAGAAAGAATATCGTTTTCAGCTCCAAAACTTGGTAAACGCTCTAAACTTTCTTGGTTTAGTTTATTTACTGACATCTCTACGTTATTACGTTTTGATTGGTCCTGACCGAAAATAGCAACTTCTTCCATTTCTTTTACTTCCTCACTTTTTACTAATTCATAACGAAGCGTTGTCAATTCTTTATCACCTAAAGTTATTGTGTCAAAAATACTGAGGTGCTCAGCACTTCTTACTTCAACTGCATAATTACCAGACTTAAGAGAAGAAAATTGGAAATAACCATCTAAATCTGTTGTTGCACCATTGAGTTCATCATTTGCTTTGAATACAATTGGCTTAATTAGAACCTTCACAAAAGCAGCGGCTTCACCATTTTCGGAATTATATACAAAACCCCTTACTGTGAATTCCGACTGTGCGAAAATTGCTGATGTAGAAAGTATAAGAGTTAAGAAAAATAGAAATTTTTTCAAAATGTTTAAATTTAGTAAGTAAATATCACGCATAGATAAGGATTTTTTTAGCTTTTATTAACGAGATTTCTTTAAAAAGTGCATACTGTTTATTTTACTGTAGCTAGAGTTAACCAACAGCTTTTTTTGCTTGTTCCCAATAGACGTCCATTTGTTCTAAATTCATCTCGTCAAACTTTTTTCCTTCTTCGTTCATTTTTACTTCCATATACTGAAAACGCTTAATGAATTTCTTATTGGTTCTTTCTAAAGCTGTTTCTGGATTTACTCCAATAAATCGAGCATAGTTAATCATCGAAAACATTACATCTCCAAATTCCTGCTCTATTTGATCGCTGTTGTTTTTGACTTCTACTTCTAGTTCCGCTAATTCTTCGTGAACTTTTGCAAGCACTTGTTTAGAATCGTCCCAATCGAAGCCAATTCCTCTTACTTTCTCTTGAATTCGGGCAGCTTTAACTAATGATGGAAGTGATTTTGGAACGCCTTGAAGAACTGATTTTTTTCCTTCTTTTAATTTCAATTTCTCCCAATTGGCTTTTACTGTAGCCTCATCTTCGGCAATTACATCACCATAAATATGAGGATGACGATGAACAAGTTTATCACAAATGGCATTCAAAACATCTGTAATATCAAAAGCACCTTTCTCGCTGGCTATTTTACTGTAGAAAACCATGTGTAACATCACATCTCCAATTTCACCTTTCAATTCATCAAGGTCATTGTCCAAAATAGCGTCAGCCAATTCGTATGTTTCCTCGATAGTTAAGTGTCTTAAAGATTCTAAAGTTTGTTTTTTATCCCATGGACATTTTGCTCTCAAATCATCCATTATATTAAGCAAGCGTTCAAATGCTTTTAATCGTACATCCATTTTTAAGTTTTTAGCAAAAATAATAGCTTTAATTGTTCTAGCGTGGATTATGGTTTATTAATACACCAAAAGCTTAAGAAGTTCTTAGACTAAAACAGCTTATTGTCACTTTTAGGTAATTACAGAACACAAACTGCTCAACCAAAATTGCATTCTCTTAAAAATTTAATATGCATTAAAGTGAGTTTTTAAGAGTCAATAAAAATAATATTCGATATTTGTATGAATTTCAGATCTAAAAGGATCAATTTAAATTTTACAGTAGTTGAAAATGAAGAGGGTGATATTGATGCTTTTATGCTTGGGGTTTATACTTCCCGTAAATAAATTATTTGCACAAAAGCAAAATATAGGCATTTCACTTACTCCTCAAATAGGATTTCTTTTGCAGCACAGAGCAACAATGGCACACTTGAATCTCGAACATTCGTATGGTGGACAATTAGAGGTCGATTTTAAAACAAATGGAAAAAAACAATGGCATCATGATTTCAATTTCCCCACTATTGAGTTAAACACTTTTTATTACGATTTAGGAAATAAAGAAGTTTTAGGAAAAGCGATCGGACTTTCAGCAGGAATTTATTTCCCATATTTTTTAAAGAACGGTTGGAGTGTTGGAAATGCAGTAAGTTTTGGATTGACATATATTACAAAAAAATATGATTTAATTAAAAATCCAAAAAATAACGTGATTGGTTCAAACTTCAACTGTATGGTTAATTTAGGTATCCGTGTTGAAAAACAATTTTCAAAAAGTACAATTGGTTTAGAAATAAGTATGGCGCATTTATCTAATGGAGCATATCGATTGCCAAACTTAGGAGTTAATCTTCCTTTTTTAGGACTCAGTTACACCTACTTTTTAGATCCGATTGAATACCAAGAAAATGCATCTCAAAGCTATATTGGCTTACCACTTAAAAAATGGTCTTTTAGTTCCCAATTGATTGGTTCTATTAAGCAAATTTATCCAATTGGAGGCAGTACTTATGGTGTTGCAGTATTAACTAATTATGGGCAATACAGAGTAAATACAAAGGTTGTAATTGAAGGTGGAGTAGATGCTATCTACAATGAATCAATCGTTAAATACAATAATGGAAATCACGGAAAAGGCAAAAACTTTCAATTGGGATTGTATGCTGCGTATGTTTTACCAATCCATAAATTGCATTTAATTGTTGCAATGGGAAGGTATGTAATTAACCCACTTGATCCCGCAGGACAATGGTTTCATAAATTTGGAGGTAGATTTCGCTTGACTGAGCGACTTTGGGGTAACTTTACCATTAAATCCCATTGGGCGAAAGCAGATTATTTTGAGTACGGACTAAGCTATAGATGGAAATGAAAACGTATTTACTCTTATTTGGTGTAATTCTATTCTTCTCTTGTAAAAAAGCAGAGGACAGAAAATGCTTAAAATTCGCTGGAGATGAATCAGAAAGAATTGTAAATGTTGATATAGATATTGATACGCTATTTTTATATGATAATTTATATTACAGTTTAATTCAAGGAGAAGAAGCAAAAGTGGTGCTCTCTGGTGGTGAGAATTTATTGTCTCATATTAATTTAGATTTTTCTAATGGGACATTAACGATAACCGATGAAAATAAATGCAAGTTCTTAAGATCATACAAGAATAAAATTCATGCTAAAATTTATGTAGATTCAATAAGTTACATTTATTATGAAGGAGGAAAAGAATTAAAAAGTATTGACACCTTGCGCTCTAATGAAATGCGTTTAATTATTCGAGATGGTGCTGGTAGTACAGATTTAACGCTGAGAAATGGATATACAAGCGCGATAGTCACCCATGGTTTTGGTGACTTCACTTTGCGTGGAAGTACACAAATTGGATTTTTGAATTGCAATACAAATAGCTTTTGTGACACCCGTTCTTTTCAAGTCGTTGATGAATTAATTGTTAAATCAAATACGGTTGGAAAAATGTTGATTAATGCAAATCAAACTAAATTATTTGCTGATATTTTGCAAAGAGGTAATATAGAGTATGTTGGTTATCCAACTTCAATTTCCCTAAATAGTTTTGGAGAAGGACAGCTCATAGATTTGAATAATTGATTCAATTGTTGTAATTTTACATCAAATATTTAGAACGAATAGAATGGATTTAGTATTAATTGCAATCGTATTATTGGCATTAGCTTTTGGAGGAATAGCCATCAAAATCTGGGCAAAAAAAGATGGTGAATTTGCAGGAACATGTGCAAGTAATAACCCTATTTTACAGGAAGAAGGCGCTGCATGCGGAATGTGTGGAGCTGCTCCTCAAGATAAATGTAAAAGTGATAAATAAACCACTTTAAACTAAAAGTGCAAAAGTTTCATTTGGAACAAAATTTAATATCTAACGAAATATTTAGGTACTTGATGTTAGTTATTCACTAGACTTTTCGTCTTTTTTGTCTAACGTCTAACGTCTAACGTCTAACGTCTAACGTCTAACGTCTAACGTCTAACGTCTAATGTCTAATTGTCAAACGTCTAACATCTAATGTCTAACATCTAAAATCTATCATCCACCCTCTGATATAAGGTTTTTTGAACCTAAAGCTCGATGCATTAAATTGCATAGTCTTAATTATCACGCTTTTTTCTTAGCTTTTCATAGTTTTTGATTTAACTTGCTTGTTGAATCAAAAAACTATTTTTATGAAACAAGCAATACTTTTTGTATCGGCCCTCATTGTGAGTTCGACGGTATATTCTCAAATTTTCACGGATAATTTTGATAGCTATACAGCTGGAGATTTCTTAGTCAACTCTAATCCCGAGTGGGACACTTGGACTGGCGGAGGAGGAGGCGCTGAAGATGTTCAAATTTCATCTGCCCAATCTTCTAGTGCTCCACATTCAATTTATTTTAAAGCAACCACAGCTCAAGGTGGACCAGATGACATTATCCTGCGCTTTGATCAGGTTTATAATGATGGTATTTTTAGCATTGAAGCTAATTTCTTTGTCGTTCAAAATAATGGAGCATATTTTAATCTCCAAGAAGATTTTACAGTTGGTGGTTCTTGGGCTATTGATTGTCAAATGCTTGATGATGGAACGATTACTTTTTCAAATAGCGGAACAGATTATCTTATCTCTACTTATCCAACTGGACAATGGTTTAATTTACGAATGGAGATTAACTTAACCAGTAATGAATGGGAAGTATTTATCGACAATACAAGTCAAGGTGTATTTTCTAATATCGTAAGTTCTGTTGGTATTTTAGACATATTTGCTGTAAACCAAGTGGCTAACGGTGGAAATGGTTTGTCTGAATTTTATGTTGACGATGTAAGTTACAGCCATACTCCGATTAATCTTCCGCAATTAAATGCAGGATTGTTTTTTATTAATCCTTTAAATGGATTGGTTGGACAAAATGCTAACCCGAGTATTCAGGTTAGAAATCTTGGACAAGATAACATCACCTCATTTGATTTAACTTATTCTTATGCAGGAGGAATAGCAGTCACAGAAAGTGTAACTGGAGTTTTTCTTCCGTCTTTGGCTACTTATGACTATAATTTTATAGCGCCAATTACCTTAGCTGCTGGAAATAATATTTTAGATGTAACAGTTTCTAATGTTAATGCTGCAGGTCAAGACAATGATGTAACGGATGATACCAAAACGATATTAATTGACCCAGTTGTTCCAGGGTTAGGGAAAATTGTGGTTGGTGAAGAAGCAACTGGAACTTGGTGTGGATGGTGCCCAAGAGGTGCAGTCTTTATGGATTTCATGGCAGCAAAATATGATGGCTTTTGGGCAGGAATAGCTGTTCATAACAATGATCCTATGGCAGATTCAATTTATGATGCTGGAATTGGAGGTTTCATCGCTGGATATCCAAGTGCTATTGTTGATAGAGGTGGAGATATTGATCCTTCTGTTATGGAGGGAGATTTTATTCAACAAATTGTAAAAACACCTAAAGCGATTATCACGAATGGAGCTACTTTTGATGCTACCACTAGAGAGTTAAAAGTTAGTTTGACTTATGATTTTCAATCTGCTATTTCTGGAAATTGGAGAGTTGCGTGCGCTTTAACAGAAGACGGTGTTACGGGGACAGGTCCTAGTTATGGACAAAGTAATTCCTATTCTGGTGGGGGTTCTGGTGTAATGGGAGGTTATGAATTATTACCTAGCCCAGTACCAGCTGCTCAAATGGTTTATGATCACGTTGCAAGAAAAATTGCTCCTTCGTTTTCTGGTGACGCAACGCTTCTTCCTTCTAGTATAACAGCTGGCGACGAACATACGGTTTGTTTTACATTTACTTTACCAACTGAATGGGATGAAAGTAAAATGCATATAATTGGAATGTTAGTTTCTCCTTCTGGAACAATTGATAATGCTGGTTACGCTTCAATTTCTTCGGCAGAAACAAATGGCTTAGCGGCTTGTGATGCTGTTGCTAGCTTAGAAATTAGTAAAATTGAGGAAATGGACTTTAACTTATATCCAAATCCAACGAGAGATATGGCTTACATTGATATCTCAAATCCTAATGGAGAACAAGTTTCATTGAAAATAACTGACTTAACAGGAAAGATTGTTGCTGAACGTACTTATGTTATTCAAGGTGAAGTTCAATTGCCTATCAACACAAGTAAGTTTGACAAAGGAACTTATATCGTACATCTTCAAAAAGGGGATGCCGTACAACAGAAAAAAATGATTATTCAGTAATTCGATATGATTAGATTGCTTCTCAGTATACAGAGAATTGATGATTTTATTAGAGTTCAGATAAAAAAAATAAAGGCGCAATTGCGCCTTTATTTTTTGAAATTTTTTGTAGCCTTTTTTAAAGGAAACTAGTCTATTTTATACCTATCTAATCTCTTCTGTATTCTCATCCATTTTGAAAAGCTTGTCAATGTCTTTGAAACCTTGCAAGTCATCTAGTAGCATCTCGATTTGAGGAATAGATAATGATTTAGCAATAATCTTTTTGTCTTTATCCAAGATCCAAACACGTGGAGTCGAGTAAATATCATACGTTGATTGATAATTGATTGACTCGATAGTCGTTTTAGAAGGAATAAGTGAATATGGATTCTCACTTGCTTGCTCATAAATATCTCTAGTTACACCAACATTGATATAAGTCAATTTTTTGTCTTTAATGAATTTTTTCCAATCTTCGAAATCATCTCCTGTTGCTTTTCCAACAGAGTAAATTTCAATGTTACGCTCCTTAAATTTCTTTTCATAAAGCGTTTGAAGTTTAGGCGTTACTTTTTTACAATGTCCACATCCTGGATCCCAGAAAAATAGAATAATGTAATCAGCTTCAACTTCATGTAAGTTATACCATTTTTGATTCGTTGAATCTGGTAAAATTAAATTTGGTGGAACTTCACCTTGAACTAAATGCATTTGAATTTTTGTGTTTTCACACAACTCTTTCAACTTCTCTTGATCCATCCAATGTGCTTTAGGATTTCCGTTTTTGGCTGGTGCACAATAGAAACTACTTACCATTCTTGTTTTCACTTTATCCATTCCCATGAATTTCGATTTCTCAAAGTGAGTAGTCACATTGTTAACCACAAATCTGTACATCATAGATTCTTCTGGAATACTATTAATAACAGGGAAAACATATTTGATAATTGTATCAGGGTGCTGTGTAAGCATGTTTTTAGAATAGAAATACTCTATTTTATTTTGTAAAACAGGTGTATTTACCAAACGGTCATCATTCAAATCTATATTATCGAAAAAATGCTCTCTGAAATACTTATAAGCAAATGCTTTGTCGATTACCTTTCCGTCTGCGTCTTTCGGCGCTTCTGGAATCTGAATATCGGTTGACATTTTGATGATTTTAGAAACTAAAGTTGTCGAATTGTCTTTAACTACCTTATCCTGATAGGTCAATACACTTTTACCAACTTCTTCAATTTGAGCAGTCAATTTTGCTTTTTCTTCTGCATCTTCCTCTCCAAGTTTCGCGAGCTTTTCCTGCAATTCATTTGCTTCATCTCTGTTGGTTTTCATGAATTTCATGTAGTCAAGAAAAATGGTGTTTTCATTTGACTTTTTAACAACCATGTGTTCGATGTAATTAGGAGATTTCGTCTCCATGATTACCTTTTCATTATTGTAGATGAATTCGAAAAAGCGCTGACCTGGCATAAGAACAGCCAAAATTCCAGGATCTTGTTTACTGCCGTCAAAAGTTACTTTACCAGCTACCAATTGTGCTGTATCAGTATAGTATAATTTACTTCCTACGTATTTTACCAAGTGAACAGTGGTGTCTTTTATCCCTGTAACTTTAAATGATAAATCTTGAGCAAAACTGCCTATTCCGATAAAAGCAGTAAGTATTATTGTGTTAATTAACTTCATATTGATTTTTCAGTTTAATGCTAATATAATTTGTATTTATTACTCAGACGATGAATAAATTGATAGGTGTTTCCTTTTAACAGTATTTTAACGAAATAGTTTACAAAGTCTTTAGTACTCCCCGTTTTGCGTTGAAATAATTAACAATTGTATAAATTCCAAAGGCAAAAATAACGGCAAGAATACTTAAGAATGTAAAACCAGCATCAATTTGGATTCCTCCTTTATCTAACAACTTGTCGATGAAGAATTTTACCACACTGAAAGCAATAATACTTGCTCCAGAAATAACCGCAAAAACTTTAATGAAATACAATAAAATCGATTTAATTATCTTTTTAGGAGAATAGCCTTGACGCAATAATGTTCTGATTTCATATTCATTTCTTGAAATTAATAATTGAGCATACTGCACCAAAACTAATCCTGCTAGAAAAACAGTAATTACGCTTATTCCTATTAGGATAGAAAACAAAGTTCCAGCTACGCTTTTTAGTTTTCCTACAATCATTGAATTTTCCTTCGATTCTAAAGAACGTTTTTCTAAGTAGTTTTCAAAGTCTCCAAAACGCCCTTCTTTTACTGTCAGCATCAATTGAGTAATTATAGCAGGTTCGTCTTTTGGGAAATTTATATTTCCATATTCCATAAAAGAAGACGGAACTAAAATGGCAGAAACTTCATTCGTAAAACCTACAATTCTCACTTTTTCCATTTCTTTTTTGCCTGGACTGCTCAATGTGAATTTAAAACCAATTGATTTTGCTAAATCATCAGAAATTGGAGGTATTCCTTTCGCACTAGCAAAAGTATTGAGCATTACTAAAAATTCGCGTGGCAAAACAATGGGAATATATTCATCTCCAGGAGCCCATTTCCATTTATTGGTATCTATTTTTGTGAATTCATTGTCTACTGATTGAACAAATACATCTGTCCGTAAATAGGGAACCAATTCGCTGTCTGTCTGTAATGAAACATCAAAATTGTTGCTTAAAATTGGTTGTAACATTTCTGTGAACTCCTCTTTTCGAATGCTTTCAATTTCTCGTTCGCTAAAATCATTTTTGGATAATTTTAAACTACTATAATTGTTGATTTGCTTTTGGATAATCATTGTGTTATTTCCCAAAATTTCCTCTCCTTCGCCAAACTCATTTACGCGAATTAAATAGTGAATTGAAGTGACTAAAAAAGTAAATCCCAAAAATGAACCAATCATTGCGATGATCAATTGCGATTTGTTCTGATAACTAAATAATATTTTCTTAATCATTGATTTACAAATTTAATTCTCTGTCGAAATCAAAATTATGATTCTCTCCCAAAGTGGTTAAAATAAAACCTGATTTTATATCATTGACTCTGTTATTAATGAGCGACAAAGCACGCTGGGTGTTTTCTACATCCAAATTGCTAAAAGGTTCGTCCATCAATAACCAATCAAATGGCTGACATAAAGCACGAATTATAGCGACCCTCTGCTGTTGTCCCATCGATAGAATTCCACAAGGAACCGACCATTTATCATCGATTTCTAATTCTTCTAACATTTGTTTGAGTTCAGATGAAGAAAAAGAATCGGTTAAATTATTCTTTAAGTGTAAGTTTTCCTCCACTGTCAATTTAGAAAACAACTGTAAATCTTGGAATACAAAGCTAATTTGTTCTTTTCTTAAATCTGCCCATTCTTCTGGTGAAAAAGAAGTTATTTCTCTTTCATCAAAACGAATACTGCCATTGAAGTCCTTACGAATTCCAGCAAGCGTATGTGTGAAAGTGGTTTTTCCTTTTCCACTTGAAGCATTTAACATAACTTTTTCGCCCTTGTGAAGAGAAAATTCACTTCCCCAAATGCTTTTGTCGCTGTGTTGAATTCCAGATAAAGGAATAGGTATAACGTTATTAAAGTGAATATCCATAGGTTTCTATTTTATGGTTTAAAAATAGTCAATAATCGTTCCAATAGACTTGGTGAGATGGATAGTTTTTTTGATGGGTTGGGGGAGAGGAAGTTGTAGGATTGATTGTAAATTGAAAAGTAAGGTTTTTTCCTAAAAATAACCCGCCAATGTCTTCCCTACCTGCGAACCTAGGGCAACTCCCATTCCGCCCATTTTAACGCCAATTGCAGTATTCTTATTCAATAGCTTAACTATTGGGCTTTTTGTTTCTCCGACTCCCATAATTCCTGACCAAGAATAATCAATTGTAAAATCTTGATTGGGCAGGATGATAGTTTGAAGCATTTGTTCTAATTTGTTTTGAATGAGTTGAGTAGTTCCAAATTCTTCGGTTGTTTCTCCTTCAATACTCAAGTTTCTTCCTCCTCCTAGAAGAATGCGGTTGCCTACATTTCGGAAATAATAATATCCTTTTTCAAAATGAAATGTACCTTTTACTTTTAAATCCTTTATTTCATTCGTCACTATAACCTGAGCTCTTGCAGGTTTAATATCATCATCAATCCATTTCTTAGCGAAACCATTTGTAGCAATAATGCAATTTGAAGCTTTTACTTCTCCATATTTTGTTGCTACTTCAATCTCAGTTGAACTATTTTCCATTGAAAGCGCTTCTATTCCAAATAGTACTTCAATATTATTGCTGATTACCTTCTTATAAAGTTCTTGAACAAGTTTTCCTGTGTCCAAAGCACCTTCTAATTGATTGCAATAGGAGGTTTGTATATTATCTAAACCAAAATTATTTGCAGCGTGTTTGTCTTCGGAATAAATTTGATCAATTCCAGTAATCTTTTTAGACTGTGCGTTAATATAATTGATGAATTCGGCATTGATTTCATTCGTTACTCCACTTTCAATTAAATCCCAAGATTTACACTGAGAATATTCAATTGAGCTTTGACTCACCAGTTCAAATAAGCTTTGCAATCCATAATATCTATTAGAAAAGGTTTCCCAAACTAATTTCTCATTTATTGTTTTAAGATCGTCAAAAAGCTCAGTCGGACTCCCGAAGCAAGTAAATCCTGCGTTTTTTGAACTAGCTCCAGTGGGCAAATAACCTCTTTCGAGAATAACTATTTTGGCATTTTCATACTTTTTACGTAAAAACAAAGCAGTACTCATGCCCACGATTCCAGAGCCAATTATTAAAAAGTCTATGTTTTCAAAATAGGATCTTTTTTCCCAAAAACTTAATTGATCAATTTGAAGCATTGTTTTAAGTTTTTGAGTGAATATTAGATTTCTATTTGATTTTAACTTTCAATAAAATTACTGTTTAATTACTTTACTAACGCTGGTTTTTGTTTTTCTAAAATAGAAACCTGATCCTAATTGAGATAAATCTATTATAATCTTTGTTTCAGTATTCTCTAATTTAATAGTTTCTGATGTCACATTTTTGCCGAGTAGGTTGTAAATTAAAACCTCTTCTAGTTCAATTGCGTTTGCTTCAATAGTTATTTGATTATTAAATGGATTTGGATAAATTAATGGTTGACTATTTTCGAGACCTTTGATTTGAACACTTTTTATTTCAAAATATTCCGATCTACCATCAAAATCAGTTTGTTTTAATTTGTAGTAAGATATTCCATAAAAAGGATTGAAATCGATTGAATTATAGTTCAAATAAGTAGATGAATTTCCTGCTCCTTTCGTTATGTTTATTACCTCCCAATCTTTTGTGTTTTTAGATCTTTCTATAGTGAAAAAGTCATTGTTAATTTCAGATCCAGTTTGCCAATTTATGTTTACTTCTTTGTTATCAAATGCTTTTACTGAAAAATCAATAAGCGCAATAGGCAAAGGTGTTTGGACTGGGTTAATGGTGCCTAATGTGAATCTTAAATCGTTTTGTAATGCACTCACTCCAGTAAATTGATAAATATTTCCTCCTACATTTGTGGCTCCAAATATTGGTATTTCATCATTAAAGAAACCATCATTATCGCTGTCAACAAGCAACCCTAAGTCAGATGATGTAACCAGTCCTAAATCACTTAAATCAAAGCTGATATTTATAGTTCCAACATCTACTGCGGAGCCAGAGGTGTTTACTTCACTCGCTCTCCAGACTCTTTCAAATCTCTTCAAAATCGGTGCTGAAACATCTGTTGATTCAATTGCTAATTGCGTTCCATTATCATGTCCCCAAAAAAGAAACTCATTGTCCCCTAAATTAGATGGATTTGAGATCCTAACTATTCCAGTTCCTTGTGAATCTGAATGTTGGTTTGATGAATTTACTCTTCCAATTCCTGCAACATCATGATCGTAATTTCCATTCGCTGGATCATCTTGCTTGTAAAGATCATTGGATGCTAATGTTAATCCATATTTAGCGGATAAATAATTGGCGATTATTGTTTGTTCAGCGCTATTCAAAACCCTGGAAAATTTATAAACCTCTCCAATACTTCCTGAAAAACCTGTACCACCTCCGATTCCATGTCCACCTATCCAAGTGTTACTTGTTCTATCTTCGATATTGTGCGTAAAGTTATCTGTGTTTGCATTGTTTACAAAATACTTCAATCTGTTAGTACCAGCGTTAGCAAATGTTTTAGAATGATATGTCCAATCTGTTTTTGCTTTTATAGTGCTTGTCTGGTTGTTACCTCCAACGTAATCAGCATAATAGTCACTGGCCGATACTCCCATTGTATTTCTTCCCCCATGCTGGATTAGAATATTCAAAGATTCATCAGGAATGTAGCTATAAATTGCACCAAACGACATGTTTTCATTAGAATTCCCTTGGTAGCCTGATTCCAATTCTTGGGTTAAATTAAAAACAAGAGACGACATATTGTTAGCTCCAGCTGTCGTTGATGTAAAAGTTGGGCGTTCCCCTTCACTAGCAGTTAATGTTCTTCCATTTCCAGAGCGATCAGAAATTGAATTAACCAAAGCGTTATTCGAATAGCTTTCACCATTTGCTATATACCAGAATTCTAGATGCGAACTTCCATCAGCTTTTCCAACACCGCCAGGTCCGGTTTGTGAAAATGAGTAATTTAATACTATTGATAGTAGGAGTAAAGTGAAAACATATTTCAATGTAGTATTTTTTAACCTAAGTTGAGGCATGGAATTAATTGATTAGTTGAACTACAAGGATAAGTAGATTATTATGATAATATATCTCAGAATACCTATTATCATTGGTTTTATGGGAATAAGTCAGTTTTTTGTTTGAATATTTTTCAAGTATTAAAATTTAGAAATGGCAGTAATAATAACTTATTGTAAATAGTAGGAGTTTGCTATATAAATTTATCAATAATTGCCTCCTGAATTAAAAATCACAAATAATCCACCAATTATTCCAACCAAAACGGCAACAATTACCATAACACGAATTTCAAATCGAACATTTTTTAATAATGGAATTTTCGAAGTGTTTCTTTCAAAAAATGAAATCATTTTAGGTGCTGATTTTTCAAGGTCGCTGTCTGTTAAGTAACCACCTTCTTTTAAAATCACAATTGCGTTTTCAAAATCACTTTCTCTGACTTGCAGCTTGACTCCTCCAATTGCGTTTGAATATAAAGGATTGACTTGAACAGTTAATTCATCAATAACATTACACTCTATTCCCTCTGCTTCCAATCGTCCGCGAATTACTGCAGTTTCATGTGAGTAATAGACAGTGAGGACTGTTACGAAAATATTATTTTTTTCTATCAAAATAGTTTATTATTTTTTTGAATTATTGAATTTTCCAATTCCTAAATCTCAAATTTTAGAATCCCTTAATCCTTTAATTTTAAATCTCTTCCATTTTATCTTTCAATATATATCCATCTTCCATTTCAATGATTCGGTCTGTTTTTGCTGCGAAATCATGATCATGTGTAACCACCAACATGGACATGTCAAACTCGTCGCTTAAACTTCTGAGCACATTGAAAACGATTTCAGAATTCTTACTGTCTAAGTTTCCTGTAGGTTCATCGGCCATAATAATTTTTGGATTATTGATTAAAGCACGCGCAATGGCAACTCTTTGTTTCTGTCCTCCTGAAATTTTTGATGCTTTTTTGTTTGCTTGGTCCACAATTCCCAATAAATCTAATTTCGCCAGCGCATTTTTTTCTATTGTTTTCCTGTCCTCTTTACCAAGTTTGAGGGCAGGAAGCATCACATTTTTAAGTACCGTAAATTCAGGAAGTAAATAATGAAACTGAAAAATAAAACCAATTTTCTCATTTCTTATGCGCGATAAATCATCCTTGGATTGATTATTCATGCTTTGTCCATCAATTATTAGATCTCCTGTATAGCTTGTGTCCATAGTAGAAAGAATATACAGAAGCGTTGATTTCCCGCAGCCTGATTTCCCCATTATCGAAACAAACTCCTTTCTTTGAACTTGCAATGAAATGTCTTTTAGGACGTGAAATTTCGTTGGTGTTAAAAAGTATTTGTCTATATTTTTGGCTTCTAATATTGAATTCATAATCTTATTATTGTCCTCTAATTATATCGATAGGATCTATCTTTTGCGCTTTTTTTGCGGGTAAATATCCAGCCAGAAAAGTCGAGACTGTTGCGAAAATAAAACCTAAAATGTAAAAGTTAGGATTGTAATTTATTGGATATGTTTTGATTGTCGGTAAGGCTTCAGTTTCAAACTTAATATTGTCAATCAAAACAGAACCGCCATATCCAATAGCCATACCTAAAAATGCACCGATAAACCCGATAACTAAAGCTTGAAGTATGAAAATATACATGACATCTTTTCCTGTAAATCCAGTTGCTTTCAAAATGGCAATATCATTCATTTTTTCATAGATGAACATATTGAGAATGTTGTAAATTCCAAAACCGGCAACAATGAGTAAAGTAATGGAAACAGCATAAGAAATCAGTGTTCTTATATCCGATCCAGTATCAAATTGAGCATTGGCGGTGTTTATATCCAAAGCTTCAACGTCGTAAATGTTTTCAATCAGTTTAGAAAACGGGACAGCTTTTTCAATATCTTTTAGTTTAACATGAATTCTGCTAATGTAATTTCCTCCTGCGCTACTAATTTGTTGGGCCATTTTCAGGTTTACGAAACTTTGAATATCGTCTACTTCAGCTAATCCACTTTGGTATATTCCTCCAATATTAAGCGAGAAATTTGTTCCATTTGTGCTGGTTATTTGAATATTATCTCCAACAGAAAGGGATAGTTTTTTAGCGATTCCAGAACCTAATAATATACTGTTCTTCTTTTTAATTAGGCTGTTAACGTCGCCTTTTACCACGTATTCATTAAAGTTGAAAAGTCTTATTTCTTCATTAACTTCAATTCCGCTAATGACACCATTCAAATTGTTAGATCCCGATAAATAAAATACTTTACATGTCGTTTGAGGAGTTGCACCCAAAACATCATCATTCTTTTTAAGTTCAGAGAGAATAGGTAAAGCATTATGAATTCGGTCTAATCGACTTTTGGGTTTAATGGAATAAATTTGATTGATATTGCTGACTTCATCAAAGTATTTATTTGCAGGTTGATATTCAGTTGGCGTCGTTTTATTATAAATTTGAATATGTGGAGTTCTGTTTAAAACTAGGCCATCCAGAAGAATATTCAATCCAGTCATGAAGCTCATCATGATAATAAACATTCCAATTCCAAATGTAACTCCAAGTGCAGCAACAAGAGTTTGCTTTTTCTTGGCCAATAAATGCGTTTTTGAAATATCCAGAATTAGTCTCAGTTTGTCCATATCCTATGGTTTAATCAATGTTGTAGTCGAATCAATTCCTGATAATATTTCAACAAATTCCAAGTTCTTCATTCCTACAGCAACATTTTTCTCTCCTTCTAAAGTCATCACTCTATTGTTTGGAAGTAAGAATTCAGCAGGAATAACCAACGTGTTTTTTCTTCTTGAAACTATAATATTTGCTTCTCCTGCTAATCCATAATACAACTTATTCGGTTGTTTTACAAATACACTTTCCACCCTGAAAGTTTGACTCAAGTTGTCTTTTTTAGGATAAATTTTACTAACAATTGCTAGAAAGACTTCATTTGCATAAGCGTCTAAAGAAATCAAAACTGAATCTCCCAGCTTGATTTTTGTAATATCAACTTCATCAATATCCATTTCAATGATAAATTGATCGTGACTTCCAATTTCAGCGAACTTTTCTTGTGTACTAATAAAATCTCCCTCTTCTTTTAGAATAGAATAAATCTTACCATCCATTTTAGAGCGAATATTTAAGTCGGTGATTTCGTCCTTTTCTGTTTTAATTTGATTCAACGCTTTTTTGTAAACATTTCCAAGATTGCTTTTAGATTGTTGGAATTTCTGTTTTGCTAATTCAAGCTGAATTTTAGTGTTGTCATATTTTAATTTGACCAATTCGTAATTGGCTTGTGTACCAACATTACTCGCCAATAATCTTTGCTCTCTATTGAAATTTATGGAATCTTGTAATAAATTTTCTTCCAAATTTTTTATTTCTAACTGAATATTTTTGAGCAGATTATTACTCCCTAAATAATTCGATTTTGCTTCACTCAAATTGATTTCAGCATTTTCTAATTGTACATTCACACTTATAGTTGGTGCAATTTGAAATAAGATTTGATCTTTTTTAACCAATTCACCTTCCTTAATGAAAATGCTATCAATTATTCCAGAGCGCAATGGTTGCGAATTGTAATAAACTTCAGGAGTGATTTTTACTGAGCCATAAACTGACTCTGTAATGTTACTCTTTTTAGGCTTTATTTGATTTTCACTTCCTTGATGATTGCATGATGAAATCACGAAAATGACAAGGATTACTGAGATATATTTTTTCATTGTTTTTCTGAAATAGACAATTGCTTAAAAGTGGAAGGAATCTTTGTTTCAAATATTTTTCTGCACTTTTGAAATATACCTCTAAGTTGCTTATTTATTTATTAGGATGCAACACTAAAAACATGAGTTTTATCAGTTATGCCTTTTTGGTTTTTTATTGGTCGCTTAAATATATTATTCTGATTTTAAATCTTTTTGAGAAGCAATTGACCAATAATTATCAGCGAGATCATAAAATGAACCACGAACATCAGATTCACCCTTTTTTTTGAAAGGTGCTTCAATTATTTTGCAACCATTTTCGATAGCTAAATGAAAGGTTTTAAAAACATTAGGAACATAATAATGAAGCATAGTTTTGTGTGCTGGGTAAATATCAGTGCTATTACTGATCATCAAAACACTGTCATCTAGTTTTAGTTCTATATGTGCAATTCTTCCATTGTCATGATTAAATCTGCGCAATTCTTTTGCATTGAAAATAACCTTAAGCAATTCCACTAAATTTTCTGCATCATCAACTATTAAATAGGGTGATAAAGAATTGTAATCTTTGGGTTTAAATGTTTCTGACATAGTTGATTTATTAAATGTTAAAGCCTTTCAATCAAAAGTAATTAAAAGCGAGTGAATATTAATAAATGAGTTTTAATGAATTTTTTTAATTGATTATCAACTAAATAGACTCAGTTTTGATGATTTGTAATAATCAAATTAACCCCAGTCTTTTTTATCGATACTAAAAATATTAAAATCGCCAATTGTTTTTTCTAGTGTCATTCCGTTTTTTAGCGCCACTTTTTCTGAGCCTATATTCTCAATATGAATCATAGAAATTAAAGATTCTGAAAAGTTATTTTCGAAAGCATAATCTTTGCACAATGCTGCTGCTTCAGATGCATAACCACAATTCCAAAACTCAGGAAGTATAGAATATCCAATTTCTAATCGCTCTTCATTGTCAATATTTTGAATTAATAAACCACATTGTCCAATAAATCGATTTGTTTTATTGTTGATCATTACATTCATTCCTCCATTTCCTAAATCATATCTATTCAATGATTTCTCAAACCATTTTTCACACATTTCATTTGGAGACAGTTTTGGGTCAAAGTCTAAGTATTTAGCAATGTTTTCGGATTTAAATAATGGAAGCCATTTATCAAAATCATCTTCATGGAGAAGTCGAAATTTCAACCTTTTTGTTTCTTGATTTGAGAGGAGGTAATTCATTTGATAAAAATAATATATTCTATCATTTATTGTTAAGTAGTCTCTTATTTTAGTTTTTATTTGTTTTTGTATGAAAGTTAAATATTTTCTACTTTTCAACTATACCAAGCAATTTTGTGAGAAAAGCCTCTAGTCTAGAATGTTTTTATTCATATGTCAAAGGCAATCAGTAGAATATGTTCGTTTTTAACAAATAACAATTACGTTTTTTAACTAAATTATGTATATTTGTTTTTTACCTAGATCGCAATATAAATTTTAACCTATCCAAATGAAAAATCTTATATTAATATTATTCTTATTTTCTTTAAGCTCAACAGTCTATTCAGCTGATCGATATTGGATTGCCTCGTCATTAGGTCAATGGAATAATACAGCCAATTGGTCAGCAACAGATGGAGGTCCTGGAGGCGCTTCTGTTCCTTCAAATGGAGATTTCGTTTATTTCAATGCTAATGGATTAGGGAATTGTAATTTGGATGTAGCCGCTGCATTTGATGGAATAAACACAGAGAATTACTCAGGTATCATTGATTTAAGAGGCTTTTCATTTAACCCTACAGTTTCAGGAAATGAAGACTGTAGTTTTTTAGGAGGAACGATAAATGATTCTCCAGGAACTTCAGAGATTAATTATTCAACTTCAGGGCGGACTCGATTCCAGAATGTTAAATTCGGCGCTATTATTAACATTGAAAGCGGGAGAATAGAATTCAATGGAGGTGTCTTTAATGCTATTGTTACTGCTGAGCAAACTGGATCAGCCATCACAAATGGTGACGGTGGATGCATATTTACTGAAAATACAATTATAATTAATTCAGGATCTAGCCGATTAATTTTAGGCAGAATTAATCCCGATGAGTTTCTAAAGGATTTAGATATTATCAATAGTGGATCTGGAAGAATATTTTTAGCTGAGAATAGCTCAGGCAATATTGTAACGGGTGATCTAAAAATTACTGGAAATGGTTCTTCAGAGGCTATCATTTTAAGCGAAGATGAATTTAGTTCATTAGCTGTTGCTGGAGATATGACTGTTTTAACTACTTCATCTGCCAGTAATAGTTCTATTACTATTGGAAATTCTGGTTCTGTAAGCATTGCTGGAAGGTTGGATGTGACACAAAATGCAACTGGCGATAAGTCAAGAATTTTTATTGCCAACGCTGAAACATCAAAAGTTTCTGTTAATGGAGTATCAAAATTTATAAATAATGGAGTCAATGATGACACGAGAACTAATATTGGATTCAGAGGAGATGTGAGTTTTGGCGATTCTCTAATTTTAATCAATAATTCAACATCTAGCACGAATCAATTTATATTGAATCGTAATTCAGGAAGTAGTAATATTTATAATGGCCACATAGTAGTATCAAATACCCAGTCTGACGGTGATGGAGTTTATTTTGGAAATGCGGGTGGTTCAGGAGTTTTGGCTGCTAATAGACGTGTTTCAATTGGTTCTGGTGGGTTTGTTAGTGGTAAACTTCGTTTTGGGAATTTTAATCAGACTGGTACAACTGCACAATCCCTAACCTTAACAGGAACAGCAGAATTAAGTTCTGAATCTAGTGATTGGGGTGGGGATTTTAATGGAGTTGCATCGGGTGTAACTACCCATTCTTCGAGGTTTCATGGAAATACTTATATTGAGAAAACGGGAAATGAAACAGATGACTCCAAAGGAAATAACTTTTTTGATAGAAATGTAGTACTGAAAAACTCTGGTAAGGGTCGTTTCATTATGGGAAGTGATAATCCAGATGTCTTTCAAATGAACTTGGATATTGATAATTCTGGTGAATCAAACATATTCATAGCTAACAGTAGTGCAAATAATATCATAGTTGGATATTTATCTATTAACAACGATGGATTTGGTTTAGGGAGCAATATAGTTAGGATTGGTAACGACGCAGTATCTAGTATAACTATAGGTGGCGATGTTTTTATTAAAAATGTGGGTAGCGCAGATAATAGTAGGGTCTTTTTTCCTCATGCTGGTGGTATTGTATTAAATGGTGATTTGATTATTGATAACTCACCACAGGGTAAAGATGGTGAGGTTAACCTTTCCGCCAGCTTAAATAGTTCATTAGCCGTAAATGGAATACTTAATTTAATCCAAACTGCAAATGGAGGAGTTACAAAAAGGACATATATTGGTGAAAGAGGTTCGGTAGTTATAAATGGCAATACTTCCATTTCTAATAATTCTGACGCTAATAATAATTTCGTTCTTATAGCTGATAAAGCAACGTCAAGCGTTACTTTTAACGGTAATGTTGTTGTTGAAAATACGCACATAAACGGGGAAGGTGTGCAGTTTGGTAAGAGTGGAGGAACTACAAGTTTAGCTAATGGGTTTACTTTAACTATTGGTAGTGGAGGTTTTGCAACAGGAGAATTAATTATTGAAAACCTCACTCAAACCGGTCTCACAGCGCAAAACATTACATTAACAGGGTCCGCTAGTTTTGAAACTATTGGTTCTAGTTGGGAGGGTGATGTAAGTTTTATTAGTCCTAGAATTATATCAGAAAACACCACGTATAGAGGCTTAAGTTACCTTGAGAAAAATGGTGCTATTAACGATAATAGCGAAGGAGGAAATACTTTCGAGAGAAATTGTATAATAAAGAACACCGGATCAGGTCATATTAGAATGGGAAACTCTAGCTTTGATAGATGGGAAGAGAACTTGACTCTTTTGAGTGAAGGCGATGGTGATTTAGCGATTGCTTACGGAGCATTTGGAAACTTTATTGCTGGTGACCTTACTGTTATGGCATCCTCAGGTGCAGGAAGTGCTCAACAAGTAGTTATTGCAAACCAAATTACCTCCTCTTTATCTGTAGGAGGTAACACCACTGTAATTAACAATTCGAATGGTGTAAGAAATGATGTCATTATTGGTGAGAATGGTAAGGTATATTTTATCGGTGACTTAGAAATAACGAATTCATCTACCTCAAATAGAGCTGAAATCATTCTGGCTAAATCAACAAGTGCAGAGATAACAGTTTCGGGAAACACAACAGTCTTAAATTCAGGATTAGGAGGTAATATAAAACAAATTTATGTTGGGAACAGTGGAGATATAAGATTTATTGGATCACTTAATTTAACCCTGACTTCTAATGCCTCGGATGCTGAGATTTTCTTAAATCATGATATAGGTAGCGAGAATGTGTACTTTCAAGGTGTAACTATAAACGCACCATCTAGTTTATCAGATGGAGTATATTTTGGAGCAAACGGTGGAACAGGTACTTTGTCTAGCGGTAGTAATATTTCTATTGGTCCAGATGGTTTTATCGCTGAAAATCTATTAATGCAAAACCTTATTCAAATGGGGAGTACGGCTCAAGTTATAGAATTAAATACAGGAACGACTCGTTTGGAAAGTAATAATTCAATTTGGAACGGTGATGTAGTTTTTCGCAGTCCAAAGTTGTTTTCAAATAATTCAACTTATCATTCTTCTGCGATACTTCATAAAACGGGAGCTGATAATGATGAAAGTGATGGAGGAAATACTTTTTATGGAATTACTGTGTTAAGGAATACAGGGTCAGGTGATTTTAAGCCCTCTAATGTGATAGGTAACACTTTTAATGAAGACGTAACTTATGAAAAAGCTGGTACAGGTGACATTTTACCAACTTATAACTCGACAAGTAAATATGCCAAATCAATTATAATAAACTCTAACGATGTCATGGTTTTTGGGGCGTCTGGTGGCGGAACGGTGTCAATGAATGGGACAGGACCTCAATTTATCTCTGTGGTTGGAGCTACTCCAAAACCGGAGTTCGCCGCATTTGAAACTTCAAACCCAAATGACGACATTACATTAAACACTCCAATAGAAATAATAAATTTTCTCGTCTTGCTTCAAGGGAATATTAATACAACAGATATAAATATGCTGTTTATGTCGGATAATTCATTTGTAATTTCTGTTTCAAACAACGCTTTTGTAAATGGGCCAGTAACAAAAATAGGAAATGATTTGTTTACTTTTCCAGTCGGTAAAGCTAATTTTTATAGACCAATAAGAATGGCTTCAAAACCAGATGACATTTCCGCTCAATTTAGGGCTGAATATTTCCCGCAAAATGTTGTTTCGAGTGGTACTCCAAATAGTCCATTGGAAATTTCAATATTCAATATTAGCTCCTGTGAATATTGGCTTTTGGACAGATTGGCATCAAGTAGCTCAGTTGTTGTAGAGCTTTCATATAGAAATACGGTGCCTGGAAGTTGTAGTGGAGTTGTTGATCAATCTACTCTTTTGGTAAGTCGATGGAATGGAAGTCTTTGGGAAGATTTAGGAAATGGCGGAATATCTGGAAATGCATCAAATGGATCGGTAAAATCTTTTGGAGCTGTTCCTGATTTTAGTACGTTCACCATTGGAACAACAAATGATGTCAATCCTCTTCCTATTGAATTAACTGAGTTTGAAGTTAAAAAGCAAGATGCTTCAGCAATGGTAAACTGGACAACTGCTTCAGAATTGAACAATGACTATTTTGATTTAGAACGTTCAACAGATGGATTTAATTTTGAATCTATCAGCAAGCTTGATGGTGCTGGAAATAGTACTCACTTGATAAATTATAATCACCTTGATAGATATCCAGAAGCTGGAATCAGTTATTACCGATTAAAGCAAGTAGATTTTGATGGTAAATTTTCCTATTCAGATATTAAATCAATTTTGTTTGATGATATTGGTTCCTTGAATATTTATCCAAATCCTTTAAATACAGGTCATGATTTAATGATTGCTTCAAATCAGGTGATCTCTTCAATTGAGATTATAAATGAAACAGGGCAATTGATTCGTAGTGCCAAATTTGATGGAAAACAGAATGAAGTTAAGCTGAGCAATTTGAGCTTAACTTCAGGTTTTTACTTTGTGAAAGTTTATTCTGATATGAACTTGGAGGTTGAAAAACTAATTGTTCGATAGGAATATTGATTATAGCGAATAGTTTACTCGAAGGGCCTTTCATTCTTTATTCCGAATCCATTTTTGAGAGATTGTAGTTTTAAATTTCATAAGAAAATACCCAAAACTCACTAAAACGAGAGGAAGAATGGGGAGAGAATAGCGTTCTTCAATACCTCGTTGGACGAAAATGAGAAAGAAAACGTATATCAATAAGGCGTAAGAAAAGATAGATTTCAGATGAATTGGTGTTTTGAAAAATAAGCTAAAAATCAAAGTCACAAAAGCCAATACATGAATTGAAAAAGCGAATAATCTAAAGCCTTCCATTAGAAAGTTTCCTCTGAATGTTTTTTGGAAAATGTAAAAAGATAAATTCGAGTGAAATGCCAATTCTTTAAACACCTTTATTGGACTTGAAATATAATATTGAAACCAGAATTCTTTTTTGAAATCAGCTGTTAATTCATTAATCTGTAGAATTGTTTTTGTTTCAATTTCTGGAATTTCTTGAGGCATTGGTAGCCTATTCTCATAGTAGTATTTTTGATTTTCAATTGAAAGTTGATAGTTACTAAACATTGTCTCTATTTTGTTTCTATCTAGTTTTTCTACTACTTCATCAGGAAAATGACTAATGATTTTATCGATATCTTCTTGACTAGCATTGCCATGAATGGCTGAACTCCAGAATGGGCCGACATAAGAATGGAAATCCGCACCGATTTCTCCCCAACCTTTGCATAAATCCCAAAGCGCTTCATGTGTTGGGCGAAAACTAGATTGACTATTTTCAGGATAATAAATAGGATTTAATCCTACAATTTGATTGGTGATATTGTAATTCCTTACCTGCCAAACGATCATTCCACTAGAAGCTATAAGACCAACGAGTATTAATTGCGTAAAAAACTGTTTCTTTCTTTTCCAGAAATCTGCATAAATAAAGAATGGAAAAGCTAGACCTAAAATAGCCAAGACAGGGCGGGTAATAAAGAGAAATGAGAAAATCGCAGCAGCAATATAGTAGAAGAGAAGTTTCGCTTTATGCCGATTTTCTTCTTTGGCCCGCATTAAGAAAAACACAAAGAAAATAACAAGTGCTGGAGTAATAGCTTCTGTTAATGTATAATATAGAAAACCAGAAGCTAGGTTGGTAACTCCATAAATTCCCGTAATTAAAATGGCGATTTTCTTAGATTTTATATATCCAAAGGCAATGAAAAACAAGCAATAGACAGATAAAGCAAAAAGTATAAGTTGGGTTGTTTTCACAGCTTTTACTGCGTTTTCTATTTCAAGGAAAGAACCATAGAATACAAATAAAGAAGAATAGCCTGGAGGACGTAAAAAGTATGATCCATCTCCAACCATATTATTTTTTAACTCTCCAATTTCTAGGTAGTTCTGTGCAGGACGAATATAACTCACATCATCTGCAGTAATTACGGTTTCATTGTATCTTAATTCAACGCTGTCTTTCTTTAAAAAATGGATGTTTAATTCATTAAAAGCAAAAGCGCTGATTAAAGATAAGAGGCTAATTAGGATTGCTGTTTTTTGCATGTGTTTATTAGACGTGTTGTTTATTTTTCACTAAAATAACATTGAAAATCGTTTGATTTCAAAACACCCTTTAATTTTAATATTATTTATTTTTCAATTCGACACTATCAATTTTTTCCTTACTTTCTGATTTGAATCGAAATCAGTAACAACAACATAATAAATCCCGTTTGATAATTTAGAAATATCAAAAGTGTTAACATTTTCTTCTGTCATCATCAATTGACCTAGCGCACCATAAATCTCAGTTTTGAATTTCATGCTTTCAGGTAAATCAATCGTGAATGATTCCTTCGCTGGATTTGGATAAATATTTATGGAATTTCCAATCAAATCAAATTCAGAAGTACTAGTTGTCTGTTGAATAGCAAAGTCTTTTGTGTTTATATCAAAATAAATATTATCAACAGGCATAACTTTGATTCTAGCCGTTGTCGTTGTAGGAATGTCTGGAATAGTAACTGCTGCAGAACCATTGTTTGGTGTGCTTTGTGAAAGCACAATTGGATATGTATAACCGCCATCAACTGACAATAAAATCTTCACACTTTGTGTGTTAATTGGAGGAAGATCTGTGTTGTTTACATTCCAAGTAACCATTTGGTTTGACCAAACATCATAAACAATTCCAACTGTATTTTGACTTGTCACTTCAAACGGGCCTGCATCTGCAACCGTAATTTGTATATCATCAGAATTTGTTCCACTTGCATTGATCATTTTACCATTGTAGAGCATTTTATGATTGTCATTCACTGTCAATCGAATATCCATAATTCTGCGTTGAGTAGGTAATTGCTCCTGTGCATTGGCATTAATATTTGCTACAACATCGCTCATTTTTGGGAATGTTCTACTAGAAATAGTGTCAGGAAGTAAACGCATGAAAATTGCTCCTTGAGAATCATCTCCTACAGGAATTGATTGTGGTAATCCAGGATTCATATTGTCCCAAACATAAGTTAAGGAATCGTTGAGATCAGTATCAACGGCAGTTCCAGTTAAAGTGAAAGGTGTACTTATTGGAATTGCATGATCTGAACCAGCGTTAACCGTTGGAATAGTATTTCCAGTGGATATTTTAGTTCCTTTATTAGGAATTGAATTAACCAATAGATTTGATGTTTGATGATATGAAACGCCATGTGCATGGCCTTGTTGATTTCCCCCTTGAATTGTCCAGGCTCCATTTTCAGTTTCGTAATTATTGTTGTTGGGATGATTTATAGTATGAGATTGCGAAAACTGATGTCCCATTTCATGTCTTGTTACAGGAATATCTAGTCCACCAGAAACACCACTTTTTAATCCTCCAGCGCAACCTCCGCCAAAAGGACTTCCAGCGACTACATGACTTATATCGTAATTTGAATCACCAATAATACTGTCAATAACTTGTACCTGGTCATTTAAAATAAGTCCGGCATTTGTGCATCCTCCAGAGCCTGGTGGTAATGTCTGCCATGGATCAGTTGCCGGATCTGAAAAGATTAGGAGGTCATTATTTGGAATAAGTTCAAAGCGAATGGCAAATTCTCTTCCATAAATATCATTTATTGTTTCTAACCAATCTTCCAATAATTGAGGAATCGCACTTGCGCCGCCATTTTCTTGCGTAAATTCTCCATTTGTAGAAACAGCTAATCTCAAAACGCGAAGTGTATCTCCTCTTTTAAAGTTTTTATTCAAATAGGGAGAAGGACAGTAAGGTATTACAGTTGAGGCATTATCAGGATAAAAATTATACAATTTTGGTGATCCATTAACGTTATGAATTTGATCATAAATAGCATCTGTAGTATACTCAAAATCAAATAAATTAGCCACTTGATTCATAGGGTAAAGGTTTAGATTCTGCGGCCAACTCCATCCTAATCCTGCAATGAAAATTGAGCTTCCATTGCTTACGAAATTATCTAAAACGGTTAATTCAGCAGCTGAATAAGGTTGTGTTCCATTCCAGTCATTTCCTAAAATGAGAATATCGGTATTACTGAGCGCTGCCGCTGTAATACTTCCAACAGGAGCATTGAAAGTGTAGCCAGCACCGATTAGTTCAGATTGTATAGCGCTTGAATTGAAATTATCAATCCAACCTTCTTTCAAAGTAACTCTTTTTGTAGTAGAATTCAGCCAATTCATCGCTTGAATTAGAAACTGTAAATTATCACTTTGATTATAATTGTTATTGGATAAAATTCCTTCGTGACCAATAGCGATAACTCGCCCGCTTTGATGTTCAGTTGCCACAGCAAAATTGAGTAAAGGATTTTCACATGGACTACTCGATACAATTGCGGTAACATTTGCATTCAATGGAGAGATGTGTCCTGGAACTGCACCTGGGATGTAAAGTGTGTCGATGTTGGTGAAAATACTGGATAGATTTTGAGACAAAGCGATGTTGCTAAAACCTATGATTAATATGAGAAATAGAATTTTAAATTTCATAAAGTGTTTTGTTAATTATCAATTTTAACTTGTTGAATTTTGAAAATCAATTACTGAATAATTTAAAATTACAAATAATTTATTTAGTGCTTTCCTCAACTGATTCAACCATTTAATCCTCTCATTAATTTCAAATGATATAACTGAAAAATTACTCCTCTTTCCATTTACCTTTTTCTTTGGCTATTTCTATGAATCTCATTCCATGTTCGGTCATTAAACCCTCTTTTATCATTCTTTCTGCTCGTTCAATATTTCTATCGCACCAATTGCTTCTCTTAGGATTTCTTGGTGTGAAAGTCAAGTAATAACTTTCATCATCGCGTTTTTTGCACAGACTATCTATCCAACCAAAACACACAGCTTCTTCGGTTGCCTCAATTAGACTTACACATTTCTGGGTGCTACATTTTTTATGGAGAATAAGCCATACATTCTTTTGTACTTCTCCATTTTTGGCCAACCAATTTCTCCAACCTTTTCTGGTTTTATAGTAAACAGCTGGTTTTCCGTCTTTCATTTCCATATTTGTGTAGATTTTCATTAAGGTTATTGTGATAATTAAATGAAGTTATAAGATATTTATCTCATTCCAACCAACCATCTTTTTTATAAAGTTCAACACCTTTTGAAATCATATTCTGAATTTCATTTTCTAATTCTTCGTCTAGATATTTTATATGGAAACAAGATTTTCCTTTCTTGAATTTTTTTAATGTTTCTGATAAATTTTCAAATTCTTGTGGATGTGTATAAGCAGGGAAGAAATATAATCTCACATCTTTTTCTTTTGGAACAAGACTTGAAAAGTAAATTCCTTCAACTTTCTGCTTTCCTTGATAGGTTTCAATAGTTCCCATTAATTCAAAATTGGCTGGTTTATTGACCTTTACTTTTAATGGACCTAAAAAGCTTTCAAGTGTCTTTTTAAGTTTTTCTCTAATTTCGCTTATATCTTTAATCATGGTGCTTGTTTAATCTTCTATTCAAGAATCGATTATCTAAAGTAAATATAAAATTTAAGTTAGAAGCTGTTAGCGTTGTGTAACGGATTTATCAAGGGAATTAAAAAACTCTACTTTGACTTTCTTTAATGGTCTCAGAAATAGTTGAAAATATGTGCTTTAGTGCATCTAGTTTTAGCTTATAAAAAGTTTTATATCTAAATATTGTGATATTTGTAGGATTTTATTCTCATTTGAACCTATGGAACTTATAGTCCATAATGGTTCAGTTTCCTCTGCTAAACATCAATTGTCCTAAAAGTCAAATTAACTCTTGGTGTCTTTACCTTTCTTGTAGGAGGCAAGCGGTGCAGCCAATTGGTTTGAGTCGTTCCTTTCATCACCAATAAACTTCCTTTTTCTAGAATTACAGAAACGTTTTGTTTGGATGCTTTATGTTTGAATAAAAATTTCCTTTCTGCACCAAAACTCAATGAAGCAATAGCGCCATTTTTCTTTAAATCTTTTTCGCCATCGCTGTGCCAAGCCATTCCTTCTTCGCCGCTGTGATAAAGGTTAAGTAGACAAGAATTATATGTTTCACCAGATTTTTTCTCGATGATTTCCTTCAATTCTATAAGTTCTTTAGTCCATGGCAAAGCCGATTTTGTTGTTTTCGAATACGTATATTCAAAAGGTTTGTCGCCGTACCAAGCTACTTTTCTTTTGGTGATGATTGTCTTACCGAATATGATGGCTTTATCGTTTTCCCATTCAATGTTTTCCATTAACTTTTCGAAGTAAACTTGCGCTTTCTCTTGATTTATCACTGGGCCGTAGTAGTTTACTTCTCCATCAAAAGGTAAAATATTTGTATCGTCATTAAATAAATCCATTTTTTTAAATATTTGATAATGCTTTAATGTAATGTCTTTAGGTTCTTTAAATATTAAAAATCAGCTGTTTTACAATCTAGTTATCTTTCGTTTACGGCGTATCTCTACCAATAAATCTTTCATTGCCCAAGAGATAATTTATTGCTCTTTTTACATTCATATCAATGCTCGCTTCTGTTTTTAAAAACGAAATGTATTTCACTATTTCCTTTTGACTTGAGGGAGTTAACCCTTCAAAAACTTTGAATGCTTCTTTATTTTCCTTGAATGCTTTGGTTAATTTAGGATGAGGTACAACAGTTCTCTCGTTTGGATCAAATTCAATTTCTACTTCTATTAATTCACCAATTCTTTTGGGCGAATCTTTTAGCATGACCATATTTATATATAATCGCCATTCGCCACTATATCTCAATAATGTTTGTTGATATTGTTTTCCATTTACCGTTCCTCTTACTGGAATAATCCCCTTGTTTTTATCGGATTCTTCGAAAATGGTATTCAATATTTCAAGTGGGACAAACACGAAAGGATTTATTCCTATGATTTCTATTTTGGCCTTGAATTTTCTCATTTCTTCAGTGGACTAATTTACTACTTCTCAATCAAAATAAAAAGAAGCCCTATGAAGAGCTTCTTTAAAAGTTATTTTATGATTAGTTACTTCAAATTTAATGCTTAATAAACTTTATCCGTTCAACTGTTCCTTTAGCTTTTATAATATTCAAAAAGTAAAAACCTGCGTTCAAATGAGAAGCATCAATTTTTCCTCCTGAATAATTTTGTTTGAATACAGTTTGACCAGCGCTATTTGTAATTTGAATCGTTGCATTATCTTCTGAAGAAATTCCATTCAATTGAATATTTGAAATTACTGGATTTGGATAAAGTGTAATTTCAGAAAGTTTGTTTTCGGTTGTAACGCCAACATACGTAGCTAGATCAAAACTCCAAAGATCATTTTTTAAACCAGCATTTGAGCCATTTCTAACTTGACCTGCTCCGAAATAGACAACATTTCCAATTGCAAAAGATCCAGGAGCCCATCTGCTTAAGCCCGGATGAGGTGGGAGCTCATTCCAAGCATCATTTTGATAATCATATTCCCAAAATTCTCCAGATGGGATTGAGTTGTGGTTATCTCCATCACCGCTAATTATAAATCCACGGTCACCAATGCTGAGCTGAGTTCCAGCAACTCGACCTTCCGCTGGAAAGTCATTTAATTGAACCCACGTTTCAGTGGCAATTTCCCATTTGTACCAATCTTTAAAAACCTTTGTTCCTGGTCCATTTCCATGACCTAATCCGGTATAAACATCTCCATCAGCGGAAAACATGTAAGGATGGTGCCTTTCTAAACCTGGAAGATCTGGAAGTTGACGCCAAGAATCGGAAGCTATATTGTATTCCCACCAATCTTTCATATTTCCGTTCACATTATTATTTCCCATTCCCACGAAGAGCAAACCATCTTCAATTACAAAAGTTGGATGAATACGTTTTGCACATGGACAAGAAGCCAATTCCGTCCAAGCATTAGTTGCAGGGTCGAATACCCAAAGATCGTTGAGGTAAGCATTGTTTGCCCCAAATCCGAAACCCATGTATGCTTTACCATTCCATGTATCACCAATGGAAAATCCACGGCCTACTCCAGTAAAATCAGGTAAAGTCGCCCAAGTATCTGCTACAGGATCATATTCATAAAAGTCAGTGGTTTCATCTACTAAATCTGTTGAACCTGTCACCATGTAACCTTTACCATCAAGCGAAAAAGAAACGGGGTGATGTCTGCTGTCTCCTGGATTACTTGATTTTTGCTGCCATGATTGAGCGTTTATGGTTCCAAAGAAGAGTAATGCTGTAAAAAGTGCTGTAAAATTATGTTTCATAATCTGATTTTTAGAATTTTAGTTTATAATTTTAACTAAGATAAAAAATAATTCCTTAAAGATTTGACTAAGATTCGATATTTCCTGATAATCTATTGAATTGTCACTTTGGTAGATTTTAAGGTACAATAAATTATAAATTGATTAACATTTTTTGAAAATCTAGAAGATGTTTAGGTAAGATGGCTGAAATTGAATTATTAAGTAGGGCTACCCCTTTAAATCGCAAAACCATTTATTAAACTTAATCTAACTAGAACCTTACAAGAGTATCTATTTATAAGTTCTTTGATAAGGTTTAGCTTTTATTCAACAAGTAAAAGAGATCCTTCGCAAAACACAAAAACAAATTTTTATGTTATCGCTTCAGGATGACAATGTTTAATGTGGTCAGTGGCAAAAAGCGGGTGGCAAAGGAATGGCGTTCCACGCCATTCCTTTGCCACCCGCTTTTTGATCGTACAACCCACACAATCGTCATCCTGATAATCTATAAAAAATTTTGATTTTTTTGGATTGAAGGATCTTTTTTTAGTACGTTAACTAATAGGTGTTTATTGTATGGTCGATGGTCTCTGAGATACTGCGACTTAAATAGGTAACCCTATTATTAAGTTAAGATCTTAATAAACGTCACAAATTGATAGTATCATTTGAAATAAAGTGTTTTTAACAACTAAATTAAAGCTTATAAAACGTTGGTAATAGGTAGTGAAGAGTGGAGAGTTAAATCCATTAATCAATTTAATCAGCGCGTTACTTATTGTTTTACGCAGATTGTAATGATCAAAAAGATTTAAAAACTATTTCTTCACTATCAAAGATGTCCAATTCTGAGTTGAAATATCGTGCAGTATTATTGGTATATATGAATTCAGATAGCTTAATTAGCTTCAATCCTAGAATCATTGAATTTTTAATCCATAAATCTCTACAATTTCAATCCCAATTGATACCCTTCGGAAAGTAAATCTCTCAAATCTACATCACTTCGATTTGTTAGAATAATTACCCCCATATCTGAGAAAGGACCGACACCAACAATTGTAGATGCTCCTTTAATTGATCCATCATCACCCCATAAGAAGTTAATAGGATCCAACAGGAAAACATGGAATCCCATTTTATTATTGATTGATGGAATTTGTTTAGAAAACATTAAATCAATTGTGTCATCATTCAAAAGATGGGTTAAGTTAAATTCCCCATCATTAGCAAGTGCAGAGAAAAACTTCATCATATCTCTACCTGTCGATCTGAGTCCACCACTAGGATAATGTGTAAAAGCATAATGATCGATTGGACTAAGTTGATTATTCACATAATTATAAGGCGTCACTAGCGGGAAATTGGATTGCTTAGCCTTATTTAATTTCCAATAAGACTGTGTCATTCCCATAGGAGTGAAAATAAAATCTTTACAATAAATATGGAAATCTTGACTTGAAATTTCTTGAACTAAAACTGCCATTAATGTACTTGCTGCATTAGAAAACTCATATTGGGTACCTGGTTCAAAATCTTTAAAATTCTCTGACGCATTGTAAAAACTACCTCCCGGAATTAAGTATTCTTCAGCAAAATAATCAATAGGTAGTGGACTGTCATATCCATCATAGTAAAGGCCATCTAAAGCACTTCCATCTGCTATTCCAGAGGTATGCGTCAGTAGCATTCTGAATGTTATGGGTGTAGCAGAGTTAGGATTGGAAACAGTAAAAGGGAGGTGATCATTAATAGCATCATCTAACCCAAAATGTCCATATTCATATAATTGAAGTAGGGCAGTGGCTGTAATTATTTTTGAGGCTGATGCCATTAAAAATAAATGATCTTTTGTGAGGTTTTCGTCTTCTTGAATGTTTGCTTTCCCCATTTGTTTATCATAGAGAATTTCATCTTTTCTGAATATCGTTACAGAAATACCAGGAATATTGAGCGCATTCATTTGTTCAGAAAGATAGGTGTTGAAGGCAACAATATCTTCATTTAATGGTTCCGCCGGAGTATCAGGAATAACAATTGGATCAAAAACTCTTTTCTTACAACTTTGAATTGAAATTATTGAAACGATTAGTATGGGGATAAAAAATAATTTTCTCATTTTGCTATCTTGTTTTTAGCAGGGTATTTACAGATTTCGGAGATTATCACCGACATCCTTTTGGTTAATCTATCCTACAAAGCTAAATATAAATTTTTGCAATAAAGATTAATTCATTAGATGATTGATGTTTAATATCTTATTCTCTTTTTTTTCTAGGGGTAACTAAATTTTTCAGGGGCAAAGTAACTTACTTTAAAAGTACTTGAATAATCTCATTTGATAAAAATGTCAATCCATCATAATCAGTATTACAAAGGCTGGCGATTCTCCCATTTCGTTCGTTTAATACAAAATTTATGGTTGTATAGCCCCGCCAGCTTGGTAATATATATCTTCATTATTAATTCCTTTTCTGTTGATAAAATCAAACTCGAAATTTGATTTTTACTATTCTTTAAAGTATGTGGTTTTGTCATCAAACATTAAATTCCAATCTCAATTCAAATAATCTATAATTGTTTCAATTACTTCTTTTGATCTCAAAATACGAAAATGGCCTGTCCCCTCAACTTCTTTAAATTCAGATTCATTCCAGTTTTTGTGAACGTTTAATGAATATTTTATAGGGATAACTTTATCATCTTTATCATGAATTATTAAAGCCTTTTTGACAGATATGAATTTTACAAATCCGCTTACATTAAGTGCTTTCACATTCATTTTTGTTTCTTTTTCTAATCTTTGAATTAAGCGCTTTCTTACTTTTGTACTTATTCCAACAGATTCTGAAACTTCATCAATTCGCTCAATAAATTTATCTGGTGTAGTAAGTAGTACATATTTATCTATCTGTAAATTAGAGTTGTTATAAAGAGCGAATGTTGTTGCTACTCCACCAAAAGAATGGCTAATCAGTAGTTTAATGTTGTTTTTTTGGATCAAAGTGCCCACCAAATCCGAAAATTCAAACAAGCTGGTTTTTCCCTTACTGCTATATCCATGAGATGGTCCATCAAAAGCATAAACTGTATATCCGTTCGATAAAAGTTGTTCAATAATATCTGAGAAATTTCCCGCTTGTCCTTCCCAGCCATGTATTAAAAGAATCTTTTTATCACCACCTTTCCAAGTATAGAGCTGAATATCGAATTCTTTGAAGCGCATTCTTTCTTTCTCAGCTTTGTCTAAAGTTATTAATTCGTTTTCGCGTAATTTCCTCACTTGGGGATTAGTAAGTTTTTTGTATGCGAAATTTGCAATTATTCCAGGAAATAGAAGAGATGCAATCCGAATTGATTTTTTTTTCATTATTGCGGTGTTAGAATTTAGGTGAAGAAATTGTTTAGCTTCTTACAGCATGCAATTTAGTAAAATTATTTTTAACCATACATTTCTTCCAACTCTAATTTATTGATTCTCGAACGAATAGCTTCTTTTGTTCTTTCAAAATGTTTGGAAATATCGCGTAAATTTACACCTTCACAGTACATAATTGTTAATTCATCGTCTAAATCAGTAGTCCATGGTCGATATGCTGCTTTAAAATCTTTTCTTCTTTTCTCAAGGGAATATGCTTGATCCCCTTTTTCTATTGCGTTGTTTATTACTTTTTCTAAATCTGATTTTTCAGCTTTTTCTTCTTCACTTTCAACACGTAAAACTCGAATTTGAGACGAAGAAGGAAAATCTTCTGGCATCAGTGTCTCTGGAATATGAATACTGTTTTTCGTTCGTGTAATGGCAACATAAAGCAAGTTGATTTCCTCATTTATTTTAGAGAAATTTTCTCCCTTGGATTTTACATCAGCTTTAAGTTTCTCAATTTTCTCTTCGGTTATGAAATCATTCACAATTTGTATCGCGTCATACTCCATACCTTTGCACCTATGAACAGTAGAGAAGATCATTTCTGCTTTGTCTTTTTCATTATCTGCAACATGTTTGGCTTTGATTTTCTTTAGAATATTCGGGATTTCATTTCCATATTCTCGAACTATTTCAATCATTAAACCCAGTTGAACATCTTCCGTTTTTTTGATGTAATCCTCTAAGTCTTCCAAGCTATTCATTTGCTTGATTAACTTATCTCGAATTAATCTGTTTTTTCCATTATGGAGATTCAAAACATCATATAAAGAGGCTCCTTCATCCGCATAAGTGTATGAATTGATATTCCCTTCAAAGTAAATGTGTTTTATATTCTTCTTTTCTGTGACATATTCAATAGCTTTAAGTAAAAGTCCAAGATTGGTGCGGGCAAGAACCGCTTTAACTTTAAATTCCTTGGTTTTTCCTTTTCCGTTTATACTAATCGGTTTATAATCGCTAAAATGATTTTTCCAATTTAAAACCTGCATTCCAAGATCAGCAATATCTTGACTAAATCTAAAACTTGTTGAAAGATGGTAGGTTTTAAAATCTGCCTTTTCTAATGAATTTACGGCATGTCGCCAACCATAAATTTGTTGATGTGTATCTCCCACAATAACTTTACAGGCTTTTTGATTTAGGAAAGCACTTAACATTGCTGGGGATGCATCTTGACCTTCATCGAAAAGGATATAATCATAATTGAGTTGTGGATTTGAAAGTTGAAACTTCTTTAGATAAAAATCATGTGTCACTTCAATTTCACCACTGTCCATTTTACTCAACAGCAATCTTGTTTGTTTCTCAATGAATTTGTAATAAGTTTTTACAAATATCTTTGCCTTACGGTCTGAAACAATGTCCAGATAATTTAATTCTTGAATTTTTGATTTGTCACTATTACAGAAATAAGCAATGAATTTATTGATGTGATTTGCAATAACATATTCCGTGTGCTTTTCTCCATTTCCTTGAATTTTTAGAATCTCAGCAATATCATAAGTTTGAAATCCTTGGGGCCTGACTTTGTAGCCATATTTGAAAACAATGTTTTTGTAAGCTAAAGAATGAGCTGTTTCAACTTTAACATTTGTGAGGCCTTTTTCATGAAACCTTTTCATGGCTTCTAGTTTTACCGATTTATTAAAAGCAAGATAAAGAATTTTGCTTTTTCTCGGTCGGGCCTTTGCGTATTCAATTACGGTCGTTGTTTTTCCCGACCCAGCAACGGCATTAATTTTAATGTTTCCCGTTGAATTTATTATGTCATATTGTTCCGTTGTGAATTCCATTTTACTTGTTGATTTATGTGGCTAGTTGAAGGTCGAAAAATGCTCAACTTAAATAAAGATACAAAAAAAATCTACTTTGAAAAACATGTTTGATATTTTACTTTGCAATCAGTATAACTTTATTTAAAACTCAAATAGATTATAAATTAATGGTAAACAGATGTTTAATATATTTTATTTGGTTCTAAATATTAATTCTATGAATTTCCATGCTAAATATTGAATAATCAATTATTTTCGAAGTTCATTAATTACAAAAAATTACTACTATGAAAATCTTATTTATAAGTGCAGCTGTTGTTGGATCTTTATTTTTTAGTTCCACAAATTCAATCGATGAAAAAGTGGCTGAAATGCCAGAAATGTCAGTTGCAATCCATCAAAAAGGTCAAGAAGAATTAATATTTTTGGAAGCTGAGAAAGCATTCTTTACAGCGGGTGAAAAGTTGATGGGTCACCAATCAACTTTTAGAGTGAAAGGGGCAGAGGCTCCAATTAAAATTACTTCAGGTGAAGATTTAGTCTTTTATGTTCGGGGTAAAATGAGCAAACAAAATGTACCTTTTACTTTAGCTAAAATGGATATTGTAAAAGACAAAAAGAGGGTTATTCAAAATACTCCAAAAAACAATCCAGACAATGATATTCCAATTCAACGTGTTGGTTGTGATGGAAGTGAAGTGAATAAAAATTTGAGAATTATTAAACGAATTCCCTCCAAAGGATTAGAACCTGGCGTTTATGGTGTCGTTTTTATGTCCTCAACAATGAAATCATTTCCTATGAATGCCGAATCGCTGACTACAGATGTTTACTCTTTTGAAGTTCTTGGAAATTGAAATCTAAAATGATCGGGTTTTACTTTGTGCCTGCTCGTAAAATGATGATTCGCATAAATTGATTTCTTCAAATGAATAGCGTCTTTAATGATTCTATTCATTTGAAGTTTTATTAATCCATCCAAATGATTTTGTCTAATAATGATTAGGACTTAAATGTCTAAACTATAACCAATCCCGTAAATATGACCTTGCTTGAGATTTTTAGTATTGAACTTATTCTCATAAATGTAAAATACCTTAATGCTACTTTTTTTGTTCAAATCAAATTTTGATCCTGCAGAAAGTCTTGATCGATTAAAAGCATAAACATCATTCAATTGATAATGTAATTCGAAGGAAATAAAAGGTCTAATGTCTTTCTTTTTGTTTTCTATCTTATATTCTAAAGTAGTTTTGTTCCGAATATAGGTAGGATTATTTCTGTCGCTAGGTGCTGATTCTATTTGATATTTAATCCTATTTTTTAATTCATATTCGCCAAACTTAAATTCATATTCTAAACCAATATCGAATCGGTGACTTAATTCATAGCTATATTCTTCATAGTCATTATCTCTTGAATAGCGATAGCCAATACCCCCTGAAAACCTTTTCGTAAAATCATATTCTGCTCCAAATTCTCCTAAAACTTTATCCGTATGAGTGAAGTTTTCATCTAATCTATACTCTGTGCCCAAAGTGAATTTAAAATCATTAAACTCCTTACTAATAGATATGCCTGTCCACAATCTTGCATCACTTACCACTTGTGACTGTGCAAAGACCGGGAGCATCAATAGGATGATATATGGAAAAAGTTTACTCATTTTTGTTGCTTATGAATGTATTTTCAATGGATACATTTGAGTTTTCATCTTCATAATAAAAAACAATAATTCTAACAGTATCCTTTAAGAAATCAATTCTCCCTATTTGAACTTGGTGAATGTTTAATCCTGTACGATCTTTTAAATCAGCAATTAATAGTTTGTGGTTTTCTGGCTTTACGTTTTCAATTTTTTCGTAGACAATCTCTTTTCTAGATTCGTGTTTTAAAAGGAACACTTTTTCAAGTAAATATGTGGCCAATACAATCGTTCCATTCACTAAAAGTAATTCGGCTAAACTTACTTTTTGATCAGACAATGAGTTAACGATAGCAATCGCTATAATCATGAAAAGGTAAGTCATTTCCTTGATTGGTAGCTGTTCTGTTCGGTATCTTAAAATTCCAAAAATAGCAAACAATCCAAATGCAAATCCAAGTTTAAGTTTTACTCCATTTAATAGAATACAAACAAAGAAAATGAGAATATTGAATAGGAAATAAGTGAATAAATAATCCTTTCTTTTGTGAATAGGATAGTATATTTTTCGAATAACAATAAAGGCTACAATTAGGTTAATGGAAAACCTAATGAGCATTTCAAAGAAGCTATCAAAATCAATAATTTTTGATCCTAAGATTGGAATTTTAAGCAATAACAGTTCTATCATTTTCTAGTTTATTTATTTTTAAAATATGTTCTTTAAATTTGTTTGATTTCACATTTTTGTTAGTCAAAACGGTACCTATACAATATTTACTCATACTGCTTTGTCGAATGTGCCTTCTTTTCATTACACGAATAAAGTCAGAATTTGCAGTAGCTTTTTCTTGCTTTACTTCAGCAATAATTAAGTGAGGAATCTCTACTTTTTCTCCTCCCTCGATCTTACTAAAACCGATATTTAGGTCAATGGTTAATCTTTCTTTATCTACTCTGTGAACTAAAGTTAACCGAGAAAAGCTATTCCATAATGTCGGTACGAGATCGTCAGCATTATAAAAGGAATTTTTATTTATAAAATCCTTAGACACCGAACCTAAACTGTTTTCAATGGCTGGACTTTCTAATCTTGATTTATTGGTCTTTCCTTTATTCGATTTGAATTTAACCTCTAAAAAAGTTAAATTTGAATCAATATACTCCCTAAATCGAATTTTAAGTCTATTCAGTTTTCCGTTGTGATGCGTTATATAACTTGATAAATTTTTGGTGTCATAGTACAACGTTCTGTAGCTATTTATTCTACCATATTCTGTGGAAAGTACCCTGTAATTGGGTCTTATTTCCTCCAGAATATCACACAATATATTTGAATTAAAGATGAACTTTGTGTCCGCCCTGTTGAGCAATTTCACAGTGTCCATTTCTTTAAGTGAAATAGGATCAATTTTTTGAAGTATGTGATTTAGATTTTCCAATTATTTGCTTACCTCAATTGTTCCAATATCTTTTGTTTCTTTTTTACCTAAAGTAACAGATTTGAAAACGGGCTCTAAACCAGACGGATTTGTCGAAACTTCACTGTATGAATAAACTTTATAAGTCCCTTCTCTTAAGTTTTTGAATTCGAATGAACCATCATAATTGGTTTTCATGTCCTCATCATAGGTTTCATTGTCTTCACCATAAATGATAAAAACATCATAATCTGGAATGAAATATTCTCCTTGATTATTTCCTGATTTATCAGACATAAAAACCTTTCCGGTTATGGAAGATCTTCCACCTTCGCCAGCTTCTTTTTTACAAGAGAAAAGCGCTAAAAGGCTTACTAAAAAAATTATAGAATACTTTTTCATTATACAAAGACGGTTGGTGTTCCTGCGAAATTAATAATTATTAACTAATATTTAATGTTCAAGAAATGTTTTTTTAATAATAAAGATATGTAAGCCAAGCGTCTTCGTCTTTTTCTTACGATAAAGGTGTTTTTGCTTTTTTCGTATAATGAAAGTAAATTTTCACTCTTTATTCAATGGGCAAGGTTTTTGCATGAATTTTAGCCTTATGAAAATTATAAATCTGATACTTTTCTTTTGTGCTTTTCAAGCGATATCGCAAGACACTTTTTTACTTGTACGTCAATCTACATTTGAAAATGATACATTGACTCGCTTGAATTCCATAGAGTATAATTCAAAAAAGTTACCTATTTATTCTATTTCGGTGAATTACAAAAGGAAGGATACAACCGAAATTTTTACGGAATACAATAGTGACAATAAAATAAGTCAATATGTTCAAAGTGGCCCTTATTTTCGTGATAGATGGGACACTACTTTTTACTCTTATGAAAATGATCTTACAATCATCACCCAATCGGGCAGAAATTACGAACGTATTCGGAAAACAGATCGTTTAGGTCGAAGCTTAAGTTCTTCGTCCAAATCATTTAATGATACAGGAAGATTAATAATACATAATGTAGACACTACATTTTATGATGACTTAAATTATGTACAAACAAGTAAATCATACCGAAAAATTGATATCCCAAAGCCTAAATTTAATCCTTCTAAAGAAACTCATCGAATGTATTTAGATGGTCATGTTGTTGATGTTGAATTACCTTCAAGGATTGATTTTACTGAGATTGATAAACCAAAAATGAACAATAATAAATTTGAATTAAAAGCTGTCACTAAAGTTATTAGAAACAAAGCAGGGCAAGCATTGGAAATTATAAAGAGGAACGATACAACAGGAAGGTATGAATATGATTCTTCAGGTCGGATGATTTATTTAGAGGTTAAGAATTCTCAAAAAGGAGACACTACTTTTATGAGTTACAGTTACGAGATAATTGGAGATACATTGATTAAGACAGATTGGAAAATGCAATCTCGAGAAGACGCTAAACCTATTAAAGGAACAGTTTATAAGGAGTCTATTGCTAAAGTTGATGGAAATACTCTATGGAGGTATGTTTTTGTTGATGGTTTATTAATCGCTGAGTCGAATAGGGCTTATAACGCCGAAAATCAGTTGACTAGAATTGTGATTAGACGTGAAAAGGAAGTTGAATGGTCTGAAATTAAGTATGTTTATGAATATAAGAAGTTTTGATTTTAAGGTCATCGTAAGTTATGTATCAGAGAAGAGCGGGGATGTGTGTATAGCGTGTCACCACTCTGTGGCTTTTTAAAAACGTTAAACGTTTTTTATTAACATGTCACCCACTCTGTGGGCTAAGTTGAAGATGGGCATAGTTCAGAGATTCTTTAATTAACAGCCTATCTTGTCAACGCAATTATAAAAAAAAAAATGTCTAATGTCTAACATCTAATAGTCTAAAATCTAAATACCTCAATTAATAAGGAGTTTTATTCTTTAATGAATTCATGTGGCTTTTGGAACACATTGCTTCAGTTTAAAACACTCAATCCAACTTTGGCAATCCGAACATCTTCACTTCCATGCGCTCCACCAACGCCAATTCCACCAACCACTTTTCCATTGATAAAGATTGGAATTCCGCCATCCATCATGAGCATATTTTCATCCAAATAACGAACATCTTCTGGAATTGAACCTTCTTTGATTCCTTTCGCAATTTCTGCAGTTTCTCTTTTTTGAGAACAAGCAGTATAAGCTTTTTTATAACTCGCACGAATTGTATGAACACCTGCATTGTGATGTCTCAATACAGCTAATGTTTGTCCCGATTTATCAACAATTGTAATCGTCACAAATAGTCCATCTTTATTGGCTTGGTCAAAAGCTGCTTGAACCATTTTGGCAGCCATTTCTCCTGTTAGAATAGGTTCTGTAATGTTGTTTTGTGCGTTTGTCATAGTTGTGAAAATTGTGAGGATTAAAAAGAGGAATTTCTTCATTTGACGAGTTTTGTGAATTTGGAATTCAATCAATTACTAAAGTAAGAATTATAAACTGCATTTGAAAGTAGGGTAGAGCTGTTCGTAAATGTTTTCACTGACAATTATTTCCCTAAACCAATCACTTTCTCAGCCGTAACATTCCCCGAATAAACTGCGCCTTCCATATAACCTGGGTAAGTGGAAGCTGATTCTGAACTGGAAATGAATAATCTGTTTTCAAATAAAGAATTCTTGAATATTGGATTTCCATTGTTTTGATGGGGTAAAAGAGCGCGATCAGATTCCTCAAAAGTGTATCTTTCATCGCTCCAAATACATTCTTCATAATCAATAAAGTCAGCAGCTTTTTTACCGAATACAAGTTTTACTTGTTCTATTACGCGTGACTTTCTTTCAGAATACGTCAGTTGCTTAAATGAGACACTGGTAAATCCACACAATGCAAATTTGGATCTTTCGTGATTGCAATGATCATAGAATTCAGTGATTGGTCCAGCTTGACTAAACAATGCTGAGGGAAGTTTTTCTTCCTGCCAAAACGGACTTTTGTAAGTCAAAGCAATCTTAATTGAATCCTCCATCCAAGTATGTGTTTCTTTAGCCACAGATGATAAATCCTTCGGTAATTCCGGATCGAAATTAATTCTATTTGTCCATAATTTTGGTGGAATGGCTAAAACAACTGAATCTCCTTCAAAGACATCATTAGCAAAAACCTGAAATGAATTGTTCTGAAATTTAATCTCCTTTACCGATTGATTAAGAAAGACATCTTCCTTATTTAATTCTAGAAATAACGTGTTGATTAGGTGAGAAGATCCACCTGAAATTCTATAACTAGGCGCTTGCTTCGGAATTTCCATTGTTTGAATTGGTGAATTGGAGGATGCCTGAAAGAACACTGTATTCTCCATGTGCTGCTCAAAATATTCGATATTTAATTCCTCCAATAATTTGAGTAAATGAACATGTTGAGCATAAAACCAAGTTGCACCCATTTCAACAGGTGTTTCGTTTGTTCCATAAACAGTATTTATTCTTCCACCAATTCTCGTTCTCGCATCAAGAATCTTAAATGGAACACCTTCTTTTTTGAGTCGATAAGCTGTTAAAAGTCCTGATAAACCTGCACCAATTATTATTGTCATGTTACAAAAATAGTGAAGTGCAAATCAAATCAGTTTAAATTTCTGAGAATAGTTCAGTGAAATTATCAATTGTTCCCTTGATTACCTTTCGCTCTTTTTATAGTATTAGAATACAAATGAACAGTTTAGCCTACTGGTCTTCTTTATACATTGATTTAACTGCTTTTTCTGAACTTATATATTGTAAATAATGGAATAAAAATTATTGCACTTCCCATCATTCCAAGAACAAGTGCAACATTTGCACCGGGCCAATGCATGATTTTAAAAAGTAATCCTAAAATTGTTAGACTTGAAAATAATGCTCCCGTAAAATATGCTAGACCTTTCATACTTGTTGTGTTTTAATACTTCCTACTCTTATGGCTTTTCGGATTTCGCCCCGTTTGTTCAAGTGATTGCTAGACTTCACTTTAATTAAAAATATCCTAAATGAAAAATCTACCAATTTAGAAGACTCTTCTATTCTTGTTTAAACTACATGAATAGTGGTTTGATTTCAAGCGATAAAAATATATCGACCTGTAAATTAGTTGTTTAGTGATGTGAATTTATAAAAATTATTTTAATTTCCTAAACGATTGTTATAAATATTTGATTTTTCTGAAGTGGGTTAATCGTTTTAAACAAAAAATAGGATGACTCATGCATAAATGCCGAACCATCCTATTTAATATTTTCTGAGTATAATTAAATCTCAGTTATTTAAGCTTTTAAATCTCTTATTTAATCATTAATTTCTTAGTCAGACGTTGTTTTTCATTACTGAAATTCAATAAGTAAAGTCCTTGAGGGAAATCTAAATCAATTTGATTTTGGCCATTTTTAAGTTGAACAGTCTTTAATAGTTTTCCGCTAGTATTTAATAATTCAACAACTTCAAAGTTAGCGTCATTTGTAAATTGAATACTGTTTGAAGCAGGATTTGGATAAACATTAATTTCTGTCAATTCATGAGCATTTGTTGAAAGAATACCACAAGACCAGTTACTGAAATCAACAAGACCAAGTGTAGCATCGTCAACTACATGAAATACAACTTCTTCGATTTGTGCAGAATCAGCAGCTTCATTTGACTCTATCCAACAATTTCCCATAGCGCTAATTTCAAGTGCAGTATTGTTGTAAAGCGCGAAGACTTCACCGTTATTTCCGTTGTCAGAGAATAGATTGTTTCCTAAATCAGAAGCAGTTCCTAAATCAACAGAACCTTCGCTAATTACTGTAATTCCCCAAAGATTTCTACGGATTTTATTTTCACGCACAATGATCGTTTGTGTATCATTACTACTGTTTACGGAAATTCCACTTCCTCCAAGGTTGGGGTCATTTTGTGTATTGTTGTCCTCGATAATATTTCCTTTGATAGAAGCATACGCATTTGATCCCGCTACAGTAATTCCATATCTATTGTTCTGAACAACGTTGTTTTTTATAATTGTATTGATCTCTGCACCTAAGAAATTTGAAACTCCAATTCCACCAACTTTTATCATTGCAGGATCACCAATAATAGTATTGCCGATAATTCTTAAAGTATCCGTTCCAGTTGGGCCCATGTTCAATTGCGGACGATTCTGATTGGCTTGACCATTTTTTTCTATCCAGTTATTCAGTATTTGAGCTGAAACACTTTGGTTTGCACCTGATCCAACTGCAGGTAAATCGTTTTTGTAAAAAGTGTTGTTTTGAATAATTGCAGAACCTCTAGATAATGAAATCACAGCACCACTTGAAACACCCGAAACGTTATAAGCCAAGTAAGAATCTTCGATAAGAAAATCCTCTGTCAATACTTTCAAACCTCCTGTATAAGTGATTTCAGTATTTTTTATTGAGCCAAAAGAAAATTCCTCAAAACGAATTCCATCTGATGGATTCAAAGTGTCCGACGAACTGATAAAGATTTTAGTATTCCCTTGACCAGCATCCGTTATAAAACTACCTTCAATGGTAATGCGTTTGTCGAAATCAACCAATAAGGTATCAGAAGTTGTAATTTCTAAAGTGTCAGTAGCCGAAATAATCAAATCATCACTTAACGTAAATTTTGTTCCATCAAAACTTAAGATGGTTGGATCAAGCACTGATAAATCTGCCAAATCGAATTTCTCACCATTTCCAGGAGTTGTCAATTGAGCAAAACTGCTTAAAGTCGTAAAAATACTAACGACTAATAATGTAAATTTTTTCATATTGTTTGTTTTTTAGTGTAATTGCTTAAAAGTCCGATGTATCCAAAAATACGCTTGGCTTTTATGCGTTCTTTAATTCTTTGAAGTCACGAAGATACCGTTTTTAAAGGGGGTGAGTAGGAGGAGAGGGATTCATTTTGTTATTAAAGCACAAAAAAATATTTCAAGTAATAGCGCTTTTAACTTACAAGATTACAAAACAGGATGTTTCAGTAATTTAAAAGTCTATTCTTGATTTTTTAAATCGTTTTTGAATGAACGGAATGTTTTTAGCGCGAATTATTTTTTTAAAAAAAATAGTTTTTGAAGTGCCTCAAATACTAGACTTAATATTACATTGGAGTAAACAACTCCAAAACTCCAAAACTCCACAACTTCACAACTTCACAGATTTACAAATTCACAAATTCACAAAAAAACAATCTACAATTCCCCCTCAAAAGTATTCCCTAAACTTATATCTCCTGATTTATATCCTTTCATAAACCATTCTTTCCGTTGTCTAGAAGTTCCGTGAGTAAAAGAATCTGGAGTTACATGACCTTGAACTCTTTTCTGAATTGCATCATCTCCAACTGCATTTGCTGCACTTAACGCTTCATCGATATCGCCTTCTTCAAGGTGTTGTTTCATGTAATATGCCCAAACTCCAGCATAGAAATCGGCTTGAAGTTCCTGTTTTACAGTCATTTTATTGGCCTCTTTTTGAGACATTTTACTTTGCATTTGTCTGACTTTAGCACTTGTTCCCAGAAGTGTTTGAACGTGGTGACCAACTTCGTGTGCTATAACATAAGCCATTGCGAAATCTCCACCTTCGGCACCAAAGCGAGTTTCTAATTCATTGAAAAAGTCTAAGTCCATGTACACTTTTTTATCACCCGGACAATAGAAAGGTCCAGAGGCAGAAGTCGCATTTCCGCAAGCTGTAGCAACATCTCCAGTAAATAAAACCATTCCTGGTTCTTCGTAGTTCATTCCGTTTTCTCTAAAGATTTTATTCCATATATCATCTGTATCTGCAAAAACTGTAGAAACAAAATCTCCCAATTCAATTTCTTCAGCTGAAAGTTCTCGTTGGGTTAAGTTCTGGGTATTTGAAGAGGAAGATTGTGTTATTTGATCTAAAATTGGAGCCAATGTTTGCCCCGTTTCTCCACCAAATACACTAATCAAAAGGATGATTATTCCAATAAGTCCACCGCCACCGATGAGTTTTTTACCAGAGCTCATTCCACGTCTGTCCTCAACGTTACTGCTTTTTCTTCTGCCTTTCCATTTCATATTGAGTGGTGTATATTTTGGTGTAAAAATATGGAAAGTATAGAATATTTCCTTCTGTTTTTATTGACATGCTCCACTTTAACATTGTTTACCACAATCAAAGAAACATTATCCACCTTCAATTCGTTTTATAAAAAAGACAAATTATGGAAAGAAAAGCAACAGCCGTGTGGAACGGAAACGGAAAAGAGGGTAAAGGTCATTTAACAACACAAAGTAAAGTTTTAAATAAAACCAACTATTCATTTACCAGTAGATTTGAAAATGGTGAAGGAACAAATCCTGAAGAATTAATTGCAGCGGGTCATGCGGGATGTTTTACGATGCAGTTGACTTTTAATCTGCAAGAAGCAGGTTATACAGCTGATACATTAGAAACAGAAGGGACAATCACATTGAAAGATGGAAAAGTAACTTCTTCTAATTTAAAACTCAAAGCTAAAGTTGATGGAATCAAAGATGATGAGTTTTCAAAACTGGTAAAAGATGCGGAAAAGAATTGTCCGATATCTGTGTTGTTAGATACAGAAATTAAAATGGAGTACACTTTGAATAAATAGTAGAATTAATTTTGATGTTATTATTCAATAGAATTTAATACTCAATCAAAAAGCGGGAAATCCTTCTGGAAATCCCGCTTTTTTATGTTATAGATAATGAATCTTTTTTTTTGTATTCAATGGTTTAGAATTCTTACAATTTACTGTTGAAAATTGTCAAACTAGTTCTTAAATAATACCTGTTGTATTTAGCTTGGCTTATACCTCTATTTCAACTTCATTTTCTATCTTAATACTTTCATAAATAGGGATGTCTGAACCTAATATTTCAATAGAAACAGTTAATGCATAAGGTACTTCAGATTTGTTTTTATCCCAGCCTTTATGACCTCTTACTGCAATATTTAATTCATTTGGTAATTCATAGGACTTCATTATTGTCCAATCTTTTTGAAGACTGCTGTTCGTTCTACTTATTCCCTGAACTGAGCCATGGTCACTACGATCATTAATCATCCATTTAAAAGTATCAAAGACTTTACGAGCGTCTTTATCATAATCAGTTTTTGATTCTTCAATTTCTTTTAAAGCATATTCTTTAAATTCCTCAAAAGATTCACCAATTTTAGAAGTAGACCAATCAAGCCAAGTAGCTAAGTATGACTTTGTTTTTTGACGGGTACGTCTAACTTTGGTTGAAAAAGCCAAGGTGATTTCAATTAAAATATCATATTCGTCTCCTTGTCCTCTTATTTCTTCTGGAATACTTAAGGAATATAAATGGCCTTCTTCTGCTTTTAATTTACCCGTATTATAAAATGTAATTCTATGCTCTGAATTTTTGGTAACCCTTTCTAGTGAGGGAAGCCCGTATCCAAAATACCGAATACTTGTTTTAGAAGGGTTTCTAAAGTGTTCGTTTGGTAACCGCGCCCCTTGAGCAATAAAAGCGCGGATTAAATTATTATCCTCATCAGGATAAAGCTGTTTTAGCATTGCTGCTATGTATGAAACTTTTGGAGTCGTAAATGAGGTGCCTACAGAATCCCTTCCTAAAGCACTCCCACCATGGAGTGTAGATCGTATAAGCTCTGGTGAAGTACTCTCATGTTCTCTTATTTGATTATTTCCGTTTTTAGAAATAATAAAACCTCCACCATGTTCAACAACATCAGGTTTTATCCCACCCCATATTCCAGTACCAATTCTAGAAAAAGGTGATACTTCTCCAATGCCTCCAATAGAAGTCCAATTTACATCTTCATAATTGTTGATATTAATAGAACCAACAGATAGTGAGAAGATACTTTGAGATGGATTGGCTAATCTACAATACTTTTCCTCTAAATATTGTGGATATGTTGCTCCCTGATTTAAGAAGTGCTTAATGTCGAAAGTAGATATATTTCCTGCTGAGATTAGAAAAAGTAAATCTTTTTCATAAGATAACTTATCTATAATTGCTGCCCATGAAGACATATGCCCAGTCTTATGAGGAGCATTAGAACATATTGATAAGTTGAAAATTTTGCAATCTGAATTGTTATTAGATATTTTAATCATTAATTCAGCAGGATAGTTATGAATTAATGAGTTATTTGAATCAAGAACTCTAATGTTTCTAATGAAGCAAGGCAATTGATATGGAGTAGTTAAGTTTGCCAAGCCATTTGGGTACAATATGGCACCAGCCACTTTTGTTCCATGACCTCCCCCTTTAACACTATCAGCTGTTGAAGAATCAGAATGAACGTAGGATTGGGAATGTTGTTTTTTAATGGCCTGTGTTAAGTATTTGTGATTTTCCATAATACCACTATCAATAACACCTACTTCAATAGCATCATTACTAGGTGGTAAAATCTGGATTTCAATTTATGGAACATGGCTCTCAGTTTCAGAAATTCCTAATATTTCTTCAATTTCAGATACTTCAAATACATACTGATAATTTACTACAAGGTCTTTTAAACCTGTACCTGTAATAGAAACTTCACATCCAAAGCTATCATCAAGATGAACTATTGAGCTAATTAACTCACCATAATGTTCGATAAATCCATGAAAGTGATTTTCTCTTTCCAACAGAAGGTTATCACGTTCGATTAACTTATCTTGATATTTTTTCAAACGAGTTTCACCTCCTGTTTTAGTCTGATCTGGTTCCGGACCTATTGATTTTGCAAAAGCAATTGATACTTCCAAATTGTAAAATTTATCATCTTGGATTACTTGCCATTCAGCAAGAAGTTTTTCAGATAAAATGTGACTAGGTCTCCAATCCTCTCTATTTCCCTCAAATATTTCCCAAAAATCAGCTATTCTCCCGGTTCCATGTTCAGAGTCTATAAATCCTTGAATTTTTTCTTCTAATGTTCGGAAATTATCCAATGATGCACCAATAATATACCCATCCTCTTCTTCCGATATTAGTTCAATACCAAAAGACTCTAAATCAAATTCAGCATCAATAATATCAGGATTGACTCGAATAAAAATAGGAACAATGTCTTTATCTAAATTTGCAAGATTATTATCTTCTCTTTGATTAAAAGAATTAATCCAATCTGATTTACCTGATGAAGACCAACGTTGGAGTTTTTGACTATGTTGTTGTCTATTATTTTTATTTTCTAAGGTTCTAGGATTTGGGCCACCTCCACCAAAAAAGCGAGGTTTACCTTTTAGTTTCTGAACAAATTTTAGGTGAGGAAACTTTTCCATAAGTTATTATCTGTTAATAGCTAAGTTCTCTTTCAAAGCACTATTTATGTCTTCTGAGGATATCTCATCGTTTAAATTTATTACAGCTTTTTTAGCAGCATCGTTGGCAATCTTTACAACTATAGCATAAGACATGCCTAACATTTTTTTAGAGTATTCTATTAAATTAATATCACTTTCAATTTTAAGAGCGGAAAAGCATATTTTGAGTAATTCAAAAATCTCATTTTCATTTGGTTTAGGTAATTCAATAAAGTCGTCGAATCTACGAAATAATGCATTGTCTAAACTTCCTTCAAGATTAGTAGTTGCTATTATAATTCCTTCACCGTCATACTCTTCTAATAATCCAAGTAAAATGTTGACTATTCTATGGATTTCTCCAACATCATTTGAAGAAGCACTTCTTTTTTTTCCTATTATATCAAATTCATCTAATAACAATACGCATGGATAGTCTTCGATACTTTCAAATAAACTCTGAAGATTGGATGCGGATTCACCTAAATAAGAAGAAATAATCGAATCAAACCGAACTTTGTAGTAAGGTAAACCTAATCTCCATGCTATACGTTCAGCACCCATTGATTTACCGCATCCTGATGACCCATAGAATAATATCTTCTTTCTAGGTTTTAACCCATGATGAGCCAACCTTTCTCTAGCAAGATATTCTTTTTCAATTCGTAGTATTTTACTCTCTACCTCTGGCGATAAGACCATTTCATGTCTTAAAAGATTATGTTCTACATGAGTAGCTAAGGGAAGTTTATATCTTCTATCAACAGGTATTCTATAATCTTTTTCTTTTGCAACTTTTAAAGACGGAGTTACAGGTTTTTTTAAAAGGTTGTCTTCTAAAATACTATTAAGCTTGACTGCTAATTTAGTATGTCCTTTACGCTTCTCATCTTCGATTATACTATAAGCAATCTTCATTAGAGGAGCGTCCTTTTCTCCAGTAATCGACTTGAATAATCTTGTTAAAAGTGCCTGATTCATAATAATCCAAAGTTATGAATTAAATTCGTTTAATCTCTTACCTAACCAAAAAAACCAATTCCTTTTCTTACCTGCTTCACCTTAATATAATTAATTCTCAATTTCCTTTCATATTCCTTGAAGGTCATTGCTCCTGTGTTATTCACAAAAAAAAAATATTAAAACTCCTTCTTTCCTTGATCTTGCAGTTCTAACATTTCGCTGCGTAAAATATTCATCAATATTCAATCGTTTATAATAATTCAAAAAGCGGGAAATCCTTATGGAAATCCCGCTTTTTTATGCTTTACAAAATTACTTCTGTCTAATATAGTTTGTCTTTATTGACTCTTGTTTGCCTTATCCAATATTACTCCAATCGACATTGCGAAAATTAAGGGATCGTTTGGCATGACATGTTCAATTTGATAAGTATAAGTGCCTGTTTCTGGATATATTTTATCGGCTTCAATCATGTGTTCACTGTCCCAAATATCAAACCCAGGATCACCAATATAATCACCTTTTTCGTCACGTATCTTTAAATCATATTCCGCTGTAGTTACCTCTCCACTTGGACTCGTTTCTGTAACTTCTACTTTTGCTACTTGATATTGATATCCAGTAGCGTATCGTAAAGAAAGACTCATGTTATAGGGTATACTGCTATCTTCAATGGGCACTTTAAATTCACGCTTGTCCTTACTTAACCATTCCACTTCTGGGGATAAATCAAGGTGTTTAACATATATACGTCCTTCTTGCTGACAAGAGAAAAGTAGAAATGAAAGTAGACAGATAGAAAATATTTTTTTCATGTTTTTAATTTTGATCATTTGAAAAAATAATGAAGAATAAAAGTAATTATGAAACTAATATACTAATGTTGGGATGACAAAGCAAATTAAAGAGGTGTATTTACTTTTGTCTTACCTGCTTCACTTTTGAAAACTTAATTCCCAATTTTCTCTCATATTCCTTCAAAGTTTTCGCTTCTGCGTTATTTACAAAACACATAGAAACACCTTCTTTTCCAGCTCTAGCAGTTCTACCACTTCGGTGGGTATAATATTCATCGCTTTCTGGAAGTTGGTAATGTGCTACAAAAGTCAAACCTTCAACATCAATTCCTCTTGCTGAAACATCCGTTGCCACAAGAATTCTTAATGATTCATTTTTGAATGCACGCATTACTTTATCGCGTTCTTTTTGGAGTAAATCTCCATGAATAGCATCTGTTGAAATATTTTTCGCGATTAATTGTTTGGCTAATTTTTGAGTTGCTGCTTTGGTTTTACAAAAAACGACTCCTCGGTTTTTGTGTTGAGATTGTAAGAAAAGTAATAATGCTTCCAATTTCTCAGATTCATCACAAACTAAATATTGGTGCGAAATGTTTTTATTAACAACATCTGCTTTCTTTACTTCAACACGATCAGCGTCTTTCTTTAAATGTTTCGAAATAATTTGCTGAATTCCATGTGGAATAGTAGCTGAGAACAACCATTTATTTTCAACTGAAGGAAGGAAACTTAAGATTTCATCCAATTCTTTTTGGAATCCCATGCTTAACATTTCGTCAGCTTCGTCTAAAATAACAGTTTTTACTTTGCTTAGATCAACAGCTTTACGGTTCACTAAATCGATCAATCGACCTGGTGTTGCTACGATAATATGTGTTGTGCGTTGTAAATTTGATACTTGACGTTCAATGTGTTCTCCACCATAAACTGATTCAATAAAAACTTTATCAGCATATTTTATGAATTTGAACAATTGCTTTGCAACTTGTTGCGCCAACTCACGTGTTGGACAAAGTATTAGACCTTGAACATCATTTATATTCGAATCAACTTTCATCAATAAAGGCAAACCAAAAGCAGCAGTTTTTCCTGTTCCTGTCTGTGCTTGCGCTACCATGTGGGTTTTATCACCCAATAAAATAGGAATGACTCTATTCTGAATGTCAGAAGGTTTAACAATGTTTAATTCAGCAATACCTTTTGCCAAGTTTGCGCTAATACCTAGTTCTTCGAAGTTTTTCAAAATGGATGTTTTTTATTCGGTGCAAAGGTACATAAAAGATAAAGTGTAAGCTAAAAATTATTTTGATGGATTTCGATTGGACTTTTACCTTTATAATGAGCGATTTTAATATTTGATTCCAACGCGTTTATAAATGAAATGCATTAGCCAAGCTGGGCCAATTAATAAAAACTGAATATCCTTTAAAAAGGAAGGTTTTTTCCCTTCTACTTTATGTCCGTAAAATTGACCAATCCATGCCAACACAAAGACAATTACTGCGATAATCCACAATGGAAAAATAGAATTTTGTAGTAGAAGTTCTGAAATATATAAAGAAATAGAAATGAAAATAAACATTCCTAAAGCTATCGAAGTGGATAAGGAGAAGTAATAAATAAGAACAGGAATCATTAAAAAAACTGCCCAGTTTGAGAAGAAGTAATTTCCAAAATTTTCAATCAAAAATGAATTTGGAATGGAATAGAGTAGTGCGATGATGGACCAAAATATCAGCGGAACACAAATCCAATGAATGCGTTTGTTTTGTGCATTCTGATGACTTTCACTGTATTCGTTGAGGAGGGCTTGTAATTTTTGACTCATGTAAGCAGCTTTTCTTGTTACCTATAAAGTTAGGAAAAGAAATTGAATCTTAAGAGAACTTCAATAATCAAGTTAGAAGGTAAATCATTAGGAAGAAGAAGAAGAAGAAGAAGAAGAAGAAAGGGATTCGGAACTATAAGCCATAATTTAGATTGATTTTACAGACGCTAAACAAAAAAAAGCGATTCGGAATTCCTCCAAATCGCTTTTTCTAAACTAACTACTTATTCAACCACTAATCAATAACAGTAACTAAATCTTCCTTACTTTTTCTAACTTTCTTTAAGTTTACTAACCAATCATCAGATTCATTTCTGTATCCGATTGGCAACATTACACAGCTTCTCAGTCCTTTTTCTCTTAGACCTAAGATTTTGTCCACTGCGTCAGCTTCGAATCCTTCCAGCGGTGTGCTGTCTAATCCTTGAAATGCAGCTGCGGAAATTGCTTGAGAAAATGCAATGTACGCTTGTTTTGCAGCGTGATTAAAGTTTTCCTCTGGATCTCTTTGTGGGTAACTTCCCAATAACATCTGACGGTAATTTTCCCAACCATCATTTTTAAATCCACGAATATCATTTGTTAAATCAAACATTTTGTTGATTCTATCTGCTGTATAAGTGTCCCACGCAGCGAAAACCAATAAATGCGAACAGTCCGTAATTACTGATTGATTCCATGCAACTGGACGAATCTTTTCTTTCAATTCTTGATTCGTAATCACAATAACTTCGAAAGGTTGTAATCCGCTTGAAGTAGGAGAAAGGGAAATCGCCTCAATAATATTGTCAATTTTGTCTTGTGGCACTTTGTTACCATTCATCGCTTTTGCAGCGTATCTCCAATTTAATTTATCTAATAATTCCATTTTATTGTATTCTATATTTGTATGTGTTTAACCTAAAATTTTATTGTTCTTTGATAGAATCTCAATCCATTCATTGAGCATATCCTTCATTTTTATAACCTCTTCTAATTGAACGTTTTCGTTAAGTAAAATCTTAACGAGCTCTCCCGGAATTGGCTTTGCTAAAGTTTTGAATTCACTTCCTTTCTTTGTCAATTTTACAATCACGCTTCTTTCATCTTTTGGCGATCTATTGCGTTCAATGATTTCCATTTTCTCCATACGCTTCAACAATGGCGAAAGTGTATTGGTATTTAAAAGTAGTTTTTCCGAAATCTGATTAACTGAAATCTCATCATTTTCCCACAAAACCATCAACACCAAATATTGCGGATAAGTGATTCCCATTTCATCCAAATAAGGTTTGTAAGCTTTTGTAATCAACCGAGAAACCGAGTAAATCGGAAAGCAAACTTGATTTTCTAACTTTAATTTAGAGTCTTCCATTTTTTAAAATATTTTCTTCTGTGAAACAATCAAAATCCAAATCATAATTTTTAAATTATCAATTATCAATTGACTTCCTTGCTTTCCATGCACCTGATGACCACAAAGCCCAAACGATCAGTACAGGTTGAAAGAACAATCGAATTAATCTTGCTGTGTCAGAATTCAGAGGGCCAAAATCTTTACCATCTATATATTGTGCGATGTTTCCTGGGAATATTAAAATATAAAATATAGCTAAGGCCCATCCAAAATTTACTCTTTGTTTTTTCCAAAACATTAACCCAAGTCCTAAAGTCATTTCAACTATTCCTGATAGAATGACTACTAAATCTTTGCTCATTGGCAACCATTCAGGAACTTGTGCTTGAAATTCGACCCTGTTAAATGTCAAGTGACTAAACCCAGCGACTATCATGAATAAAGCAATTATGATTCTAAAAATCTTCTGTGTTAATGTTGTTTCAACGTAATTTTTCATTTCTTTTATTTATATCTTTTGCGATTATATCGTGTACGACACAAATGTACGGCTTTTTATTAAAACAAGAAGTTTTTATTATTATTTTATGTTTTTTTTAGTTATTGAATCATTCAACCAGCATTGACTTTGATTCAAATTACACAGTATAGTTGTTTTTAACGCTTTTCTAAAGTCCAACGATTAAACCCTGTCGTTTTTGGATTAGTATAGATTTTGGTAAGTTTTAGAAACACTATTACGTTTCACTGCGTCTAGAAAAATAAAGTATTTTACTATTTAATAAAGAGGTTTTTACGGTATAATATATTCATTTGTACAAATTTCAACAATTGTATTGACCGTGTCTGTAGGAATTTGACTATTCTAATAAGGAAAGGAATGTGCTAAACCTGTGAAAATAGCTCTCAATGGTTTATATATTCCATCTATATCCAAATTGCGCACAGCCATATTAAAAATTATATTTGAATCGTGAAACTAAAGGCATCATCTTCAATTTTAAAAACCTCGGGATTTAGAGCTTCTGCAGAAATAGGTTTTACTAGACAACTTAAATTTACCTATCAAGGCTAATTCTACCTGTATTGAATTCGGGTTTTGGTCGTAAATAAAGATGTAAATTGATATAATAATCAATTCTGCTTATTGTTCCCCTTGATCGGTTTCATTAAGTTCAGATCCGCATTTGGTGTTTAATACGTCTCAGTTAATAACAGTATAAATCAACAATTGACATTCACAAAAAGACCCCTAACTTTCTTTTTCAAAAATTATATTTCTTTCCGAATTTTTCTTGTACATGTTCTTAGGATTGATCTCTCCGTTCGCAGTTGAACGATAGCTTTTGTTATTTGGGTTTAGAATACATTCGAGTTGATGTTCAATTATTTTTTTTAAAGGAAAAAGGAAATCCTTCGTGTCGCATTGTTTTAAGCCACCTTCCTTAAGTAAATTTAAACAGTATACACTGACTCAATAGTAATAAGGCAAAGAGATTCTGGCGGCTGCTTAATAATAAGTTTTGATTTTAATTTATTATCAAAACTCACGCTTTTAAGTTTTTGCAAGTTCTTACTTAATTTAAGCATTTTACGTGCGTAAGGCCATGTACCATCGAGAATAAAAATGTTGAAATCAGTCTTATTGTATTTTTTAGCAAATTAATCATTTCCAACTTCTCCAACGTAACCTAAAACTCTAATGATAGTATCTTTTACTTCTTCTTCTATAATGTTTTTATCTGTTGTACTTTGAATCTTTTCAGCTGAATCTACAAATATAATTAGAATTTTTTTGGAGGAATAATATATGTTAGAGTAACCACAAATACTAGTCCCAGTGCTAATTTGTAATCAACAAAAATCAAGAAAAAAGCAATTACTTCTACAAGTGGACCTTTTACCCAGCTTATTATTGCATCCTTTTTTAATTCTTTTTTTGTCCTGTCTGTTTTAAATAATCCACTTTTGAATATTGCATAATGATGAAGCAATCTAAATGTTACGGCTTTAATGAAATAAGCACCTACCAATAGCATTGTAGCAGTTTCCGTATTATGAACCTGCCCAAGAAGTGCAGTTGGATAAACGATAAGCGAAAGTGAGAATAAAAACAATAGATTTAGCCAAATAAAAGGAGCATCTACAGCTTTCATTTTGCTAAACAGAATATGATGATTGAATAGGTGCACTGCTATTACCAAAAAACTAATTGCGTATGGAATTAATTGTGGAATCAAATATTCTAGTAGTTCAAAAATTGAATATTTTTTTATCAGAAAATCTTCTGGAATTTCGAATGCCATAACCAAAATGGTTATTAAAATGGCAATTACTCCATCGCTAAAATTTTCTAATCTAGCTTTGTCTATGATGTTCTTGTCCTTCATATTAATATTTAATTAATTCAATTTGCATGGTTCTCTTACCCTTAGAAGTTTGAGATGCGATTATGTCACCTACTATTTGATATTGATATTCGCAATTTTGGTTTTTTAAAGAGCGTTATTATTGCTCTTAAATGAATTTCATTTTGATGTTGGATTGATATTGTATCTTTAAAAAAAAAAAGAGGGCAATTAGTTTTAATTGCCCTCTTAATAAGTAATTAAGATGTAATGTTTATAATTTTACTTTTTAATATCGCTATTATAAATGTACAAATATACTACGAAGGTAACTTATCGTGTTACTAAAATAGTCCAATAACTTATGATAAAAGGTCAAATAATTAGACGATCATACCATGTGGGTCAATAACAAACTTTTTAGCGACTCCTGAGTCAAATTCTTCATACCCTCTAGGTGCATCTTTTAGGCTTATCACTTCCGCATTTACGGCTTTGGCGATATTTACCTTATCGTGCAATATGGCATTCATTAGTTGTCTGTGATATTTCATTACAGGTGTTTGTCCTGTATGGAATGAATGAGATTTAGCCCATCCTAATCCAAAACGGATTTTCAGACTTCCTTGTTTTGCAGACTCTTCTGTAGCTCCTGGATCTTCAGTCACATAAAGACCTGGAATTCCTATAGCTCCACCAGCTTTAGTGATTGCCATAGCTTGGTTTAATACAATGGCAGGCATTTCTTTACCTGCGTTGGCTCCGTGTCCAGTAGCTTCGAAACCTACACAATCCACAAAACAATCTACTTCAGGAATACCTACAATCATAGCGATTTGCTCTTCTACAGGAATCCCGTTAGTTAAATCAATAGTTTCACAACCAAAACTTCTGGCGTGGGCAAGACGTGCTTGATTCATATCTCCTACAATTACAATGGCAGCACCTAATAATTGACAGCTTGAAGCACAAGCTAGTCCTACTGGACCTGCACCTGCAATATATACAACTGAACCAGCAGTAACTCCTGCCATAACTGCTCCATGAAATCCTGTCGGGAAAATATCAGTAAGCATAGTCAGATCCAATATTTTTTCCATTGCTTGATCCTTATCTGGAAATTTTAATAAGTTAAAATCCGCATAAGGTATCATTACGTATTCGGCCTGACCTCCAATCCAGCCACCCATATCAACATATCCGTAAGCACCTCCTGGACGATCTCCGTTTACATTTAAACAGATATTCGTTAGACCGTTTTTACAATTCACACAACGACCACAAGCAACATTGAAGGGAACAGAAACTAAGTCTCCTATTTTGATATATTCTACGTCGCTACCGCATTCTATAACCTCTCCTGTGATTTCATGCCCGAGCACCAAACCTTTTTCGGCAGTGGTTCTTCCTCTTACCATGTGTTGATCTGAACCACAAATGTTACTTGCTACTATTTTTAAGATAACACCGTGTTCACATTTACGATCTCCCAATGCAAGTTTGGGATAGTCTATTTCCTTTAATTCTACTTCTCCTGTACCTTTATAGGCAATTCCATGATTTTTACACATAATGTTTTGGTTTTAATGACATTAATTATATTATAATTGTAAAATTAAGGTTAATTCCTTAGTTAGTACTTATGAAAAAAGGTCAAATATTCAATGCAAGGAAAACATTACTAGATGAAACGATAAATATATATCATTACTATAAATGAAATATGGTATCTCACCTTTTACTATTTGATTGTTTTCTGTGTGTTTTTCTAAACATTCCTTGAGTGTTTTTTTAGAAAAAAAGAAAAGTTTACAATAGTAACTCACTTCTGCATCAAGCAACTCTGTCCAAATCCAATTTTGTTTTTAAGCAGCTAAGATTGGTCTTTATTTACTAAAGCTGATGTCCCTAAAAAGTGTACATGCTTTTTTCCAACTTGTAAAAAGCTAAACATATTCATTCCTAAATTGACCTTACTTTTAATAACATCATTGGTCATTTTAAAATCATGGCCGAATAAACCTGACCTTTCTTTTTTGTCCTTGAATATAAATTTCGGGTATGTTTTGTATTGGCATCTGGATTTTTTTTTTCAGCTTGGAGGTAACGGTTTAGGCTTTAAGTAGAACCTGTTTTCTATATGTTTTATAGAAGACACAAACTTTTAGATAGACATGAATGTAAAAATCGAAGGGTTGCACAAGCTGACAGCAAAGGACGTGTTACCAGTTGTCACTTCTCCCTCCATAATTTGTGAGTTCGTTTTCCAAGCTCAACTTTAACACATCTATTAGCGCTGCTGAATTCTGAGATGTCCTATTTTTTATTTCTTCTTTAAAATCAGAAGTTTTGATATCCTTCCAACTATAAATAAGGAAGAGAATAAAATTCTATTACTATCTAAATAGTTAGAAATTAGCCGTTAGGCTTTGGTCCTTATGTCTAATATTTAACATCCAATTTTTGATATAGAGGTTTTTAGAAACTAAAGCGAAATGCACAAGAGTGCATAGTTTTAACTCTATCTGAGACCAATGAACACTACCTAATTTTCTTTTTTATCACCATAAAATGCATCCAAGGCATTGTACAATCCAGGATGTTCTACTCTTAATCGTTCTGGTTTTTCAAAAAAGAATTCACTCACAACGGCCAAGAATTCAGCACGGTTAGCCGCTCCGTAGTCTCTAATTGATGAAGTTCCAAAATCAATTTCATTCATTTTAATGTTTATGATGTGTAGCCAAGGCATTAAATCAACATCATTCATGGAATTCCCTAACACCCCATCGATCTTTCCATCTTGTTTATCAAGAATATGTATGAATTCATGAATTACTACATTTTTATTATCTGTATTGTCATGAAACCCTTGATGCACAGATTTTCGGGATAACATTACTTTTCCTTCCATGGCTCCCCAGCCTACCAATCCATGCGCCATTTTGGTTGAATCAGGGATCTGGAATTTATCAGGATAAAGCTGAACTTCTTTGAGGTTTGCATAATTCCATTTCGAAAAACGAAAAATGGGAATTACGGCTCCAGCTGCAATCAATATTTTATCTTCATGCGATACTTCAGTATTCATTCCTTGGATATTCACATTCAAAAGAAAAATGTGGACTTTTCTTTCAAATTCCGTTTTCTCATCTCTTGTAAGTCGATTATAGAAGTTGACACGTTCCTTAAGTATACTTCTCCATAATCTTGGAAAGGGTTTTTTTGATTTATTGTTGTTTATTGGCTTTATTGAGTTATGGAATTCTTGCTTAGAAGCCTTTAACTTTCTGTATCCAAAAAGTAATCCAAATGCAACTCCTATTATTAAGTAAATGGTGATATTGTTCATGCATTTAAAGATAACATTTCAACAGAGAATACGAGTAGAGAAATTTATAAAATTTTATATCGACTACATTGTAAAGGAATCATAACAGAAAATGAAAAAACATAAAGCAAACACGAAAAGTAATTTCATCTATTTTAACTACTTTAGGCACGATTTAAGGTGTGATTTTTACGATTAATCCATTGATTAATCACACACACTGTGAAAAATATTAACAATAATTCAGGTACATCTATGGCTTTCTTAATCGCTTTTGTTTTTGTATTATTTGTTGTGGTCGTTCCAGTATTGGGTAACATTAAAAATGATAGAGCATGGGACCATAACTTAATGAATAATGAACAGCAGACGAACGAAATACCTCCTCATGATCCATTATTAGAGGCATACATAAGCCTTGGTGCACTCATGGTTCGCAAGGATAGATCATCTTACAAAGAAAAAATACTTTATTTAAATAGTTATTTTTCTAAGCATTTCCCGCTTTCACATTATGACTTTGGACGTTCGTTCACAGAAAGTTTAAAATACCCTATTCATCCCCGCGTAATTTCTAAGTGGTTGCGAAGAAAATTACCTCAACGAAAGCAGCGCTTGCAAATCATGTATTTTTTGGCAAGTCTATCAAATGTTGACGGTGCTATGAACAAACGCGAAATAGCATTATTAAAAGACATAAACAATCTGTTAAAACTATCGACGGAGGATTTTGACAGCATTATAGCGATGTATACTCAGAAACGAGAAAGAACTAAATCTTCAGGAAATTCAATTTCTCGAATTTCTGCGATAGAACTTGCATTCAAGGTTATGGGTATTTCTAAAAATGCTTCAAAGGATGAAATTAAAAAAGCCCATCGTCGCCTGGTAAAATTGCATCATCCAGATGTTTTTGCCACTCATGGGGTGGAGCATCAGGAAATTGCCGAGAAAAGATTTATAGAGATTCAAAAAGCATACGAAATTTTAGAAACGAGGTGGAAGTAGTGTTTTGAGCATTTTCTAGAACTTATTATATAGTTGTTTATGCTTCTTTATTTGAAGACGTGCATTAAAAAGCAGGAGAAAATTAATTTCTGAATAATTTTTAGTTATTGAAATCACCCGTTGTGGACCTCTTCGTCTTACTGATAACGCCTTCCTAAGGTGCGTATCCCGAAGGATGCACTATGCCATTGTTAGTGGCTGGCATTTTGATGTCCGTTTATTTAATTTCTTTCAACTCCCTGTTTTTTGTTTTAGTAACTGAAACAATTGTCAACGCCTCAAACGCTTCTTAATTTTCTTAATTTGTTTCAATGCGTTTTCATTATCAGAATTAAATTTTAAAGACTTCTCATAAGAAAATAAAGCAGATTCATATTCCTTATTCTTCATATACGCGTCTCCTAAACTATCGTATGAGTTCCATGAGTAAGGATGGTATTTTATATTTAACCTAAATAGATTAATAGCAGAACTAGTTTCTTTTTGCTCAAGAAAACTATATCCGGTATAATTAATTTCTCTTTCAAAGAAACCTAGCATACCGCTTATGTTTTGAGTTTTGATATAATCAGCCAAGGCAGTAGAGTCTTTAGCAATGTCAGTTGTATTTATTGTATTAATAAACTTTTTCGCATTATTAAATCTATTAAATTGACTTTGACCATCGGTACTGTTAGGAAACATAGATGGAATGACTAAAATGGTATCTCTTTTATTTAATTTATCTTTTAATTTAAATTTCACCGAAAAATTGTAATCATGATAAAAATATAGATTAACGGTTCCTTCATTCAAATCATAAATAGTTGTATACAAGGTTCCAGCAACATTATCTGGCCATCGTTGATGCAGCGTATCACTTAGCGACCGGAGATAACTTAATGTCGTGTCTGCTTCGGCTTCAAGCATTTTTCTACCCCTTTGATAAAAAGGAATTTTTACTGCATTTAAATCAGGGGTTCTTGATGGGCAAAAGTTTGATAATAAATATTTGTCATCGTTTCCTTTGATCATAGTATCTGCCTCAACAATCAAGTAATCGCCAGATTTGTCAACGTATAAGATCATACCTTGAGATAAAGAACTTAAATCATAATTGTTTAGGAAGTTGCGTACATCATCAACATTTTTACATGTCTGCATAATGGTTTTTCCCATGTCTGCTTGAAAAATTGGCTTATTAGATTTATGTCTCGGAATGTATGGGTCAATAGCAAATCCATCAAACACAAGGCCTTCTTCATTCATTCCTCCTTGAGGATACATATTGTCATATCCAACATACATAGATCCATATTCACTTGTTTTCCCTTTTTCAAACCAAATGCGAGTATTAGAATTCCAAAAATCTTCATTATTGCCTACAAATGTTTTACCATGCATTGTTATTTTGTACATACTGCAAGCGTATGATTGAAAATGATTAAATAGGAGAAATAGAAATAATATTTTAATCTTCATTTTGTATTGATTTAGATTTTGTCGGATGTAAAAGTATTGTTTAATTTTTATTTATAATAAATTCAACTCTTCGATTTTGTTGTTTACCCTCATTTGTATCATTTGTTGTGACTGGGTTTGAGCTGCCGTATCCATTATAATTTATTCTTAATTTGTTAATTCCTTTTAAAACCAAATAGTCTGCTACAGATTGTGCTCTTGCTTCGGATAGTGTTATATTTTGGTCTTCATTTCCTGTATTGTCAGTGTGTCCGCTAATTAAAATAGTAGTATTAATATTTTTACTTTTACTTAAAAATTGAACTAATCTGTCTAACTCTATAAAAGATGCAGTAAGCAATTCACTATTATTTGTAGTGAAGAATATATTTTTCAATCTAACCGTTTCTCCTATTTTTGGCGAATATATCTTCGGTATTGAGTCCGTAACTTCATTAGTAACAACAGAATCGGTTTTCTCATTTATCGGTGTTAAAGACACATCATCGATATAATAGTGATCAAATACTATGCACTTACCTTCAGAAAGTTTATAATCAAAATGACCAATAATAATTACTGTTTCACCTCCTTCTGCTTTATAAACTGCCGAGAGCTTTGTCCAATTCTTTTTGTCTTTGTATCCTTTCGGGTTAATAAAATTAACTTGTGGTTTCTCTTCAATGCCTCTAGTGGTAACGCCCCATATATTTTTATTGGTAAATAGCACACCAAATTCTTTCACTGATCCAAGCGTTCTTTCCGCCTTGCTGATATAAAACTCTATGCGGTATTCCTTGTCTTTTGTTAAAGGCACGATTAGTTTTGTTTCTATGTATTCAACATATTTTTTACGGATGCAAATTCCAGCATACGCATCTCCTGTATGTGGTGTTTGACGACCAAAAATGTTTTTTGGTGTACCGCAACTTCTTCCTTTACCCGAACCTTTATAGTAGTAATCTGAATAAGCCTTTGGTGCTATCCAGTAATTTGCTCGGTTTATACTGTTGCCCTTTTTTTCGGGCATTCTATTCGCTAATTCAAAACTCGGATTAGGAATGAGATTTTGCGCACAAATATTCATCGAGATACAAAATAAATAGGTGAATACAAATGGTATAGATGTCTTCATATAAAAACAATAACTTTAAATTTGTTAAAAGTTACATATTGGGATATAATGTTATTCCGCTGTCGACTTACCGCACCACGATTGGTGATAACAGATGAGCCTTTGCGGCGGCCTGTTTGCTAAATGTTTTATCGAAGATACAAACTTTTAGATTTACATGAATGTAAAAATCGAAGGTTTTTACAGGCTGACCGTCAAAGGCTGTGTGTGTGCCTTGAATGGTAAATATAAAGAAATTCTCACAACTTGTTGAGAGAAAGTCCAGAGAGTGTAAGTCTCTCATGTGCTGGGGTAACGCCTGGAAACATTAGTAAGTCGCAAGCTGGTTTGGAGTGATCCATGCAGTGAAGTAAGCGAGACTACAAAAGTCTGAACTGACGAACAGGAACGGGATAAGAGGCATAGCTGTACGGATGAGTAAGCACATCATTGCGAAGTCCAACGAATACAAGAAGTACAGCTATGTAGATTCCGCAGGGTTAGACGGAAGGACATTTACCTTACCAAGGGAGGTCTCCGAAGTCACGAGTTGGCAAAACGGAGAAGTCAGCAGAGGTCATAGTACTTTGGAGATACGAGCCGATGAATGAAGCGGAGGTCTCACAA
>NZ_SETE01000007.1 GCF_004152935.1 Brumimicrobium glaciale | reverse complement strand
GGAATGTTGGAACTTCATTTGTCGTTTAATCCACCAAGATACGAACCGCCGTATACGAGACCCGTACGTACGGTGGTGTGAGAGGCGTACTCCGTCAGTTTATCTGGCGGAGCCGTCTACTCGATTATGGGCAATCCTATTTTGAAATAATTAATCTATCCTCCGTAAAATATTCGATATTCCAATCTGTCCTGTTTAACACTAACTTCTCATTATTTAACTTCCACTCATTATCTTCCAAGAAGATTCCTGTACCACAAGCTGAACCGATTATATACTCCATTTTATAATCTTCTAAAAGAAGAAAGTAATTATAAAAACCTCTAAGTCTACCGTAATAAAAGGCATCTTCTTTATTTTTCACATAAAAATCGTTACAAATATTGTCGTCGTGACATTTATTGAAATTTTCTCTATCCATTCCTTCATTATACCACTTGCCCAATAGATTTGCTTTTATAAAATCTAAATTATTTGACTTATCTATATGAGTCTGACTTATAATACTATCCGATTTATACTCTGTAACCAATACAATAGGAGGATTTTTTCTGTCACTATATTTTGCAATAATTGTGTGCCATTCTCCTTCTCTTTTCCCATCTTTATATTTACCAACATCCATCAATCTGTCATCTAAGTTTATCGACCAAAACCCATCGGGTTCGAGAGTTGGTATCTTAACAGTAACTATAGAATCTTCGCCATGTCTGTCAAGTAATTCAAGCTTTTCCCTTCTAAAGTTAGTTTTAGATGGCTTTAATCTACCAGAAGTAATAATAGAATCCTTTTTTTGGTTAATAGACTTTGTATATTCAGTAAATAAGAAAATAGAATCTAAAAAAATGTCTAAGGAGAAAATCTGACCATTTACAGATTGAAATTTCCGATGAAATAAATAATTTTCTTCTTCTTTAGTGAGTGGATTATTAGGTGATTTGATAAAGGAATGCTCAATCACTTCAAAATATTTAGCAATATTATCTTTTATCCAAACTTGAGTAAATCCTATAAATGAATGGTCTTCAAAAATTTCAGACGGATGATAAATTTCCTTCTCTTCTTGTGCAATAGATAGTGAAGAAGCCATTGCTGACAGAAGAAAAATGAATATATGATATGTTCTTAAGCTATTCAACAAATGTGTCTGGTTTTTTATTGAGTGTAATTGTCAGTTGCCCATAACAATTCGCTATACGTATTAAGCATATTTCCCTTATATCTTTCCCATCAAATATAACAATAATCTCATTCGAAAAACCAATGAATTAAAGCCTTTTTCAATTGATTATAGAAGAAATACAAATATTTTATCAACTTTATAGGAGTATAATTATAAGGATAATATACGTTTAATTATACAGTTAAAATTCAAATCTCGAAGCCTAAAACTCCACCCCGAAGAAGACCGGTAGCTTTATGCAGTAATTTTTGTTGCAAATAAGCTAATTAGGGTAGCGACCTTGTGAAGCTCACTCAAATAGCATTGTTTGCCAAAAAGTACAAATAAACTAAAGGGCGTAGCCGGAAATGGTGGCCAAAAAATGAAAGTGAAAAACATCAGTCTTATTCCAAACAAATTCCCAATTTCCTCCCTCCAAAACATCCAATCACAAAAGATATGATTATTTTCGCATTCAATTGAAATTGAAGAAATATGTCGAAAAAACGTCCGCTTATCTTAATTACAAATGATGATGGAATTCAAGCCAAAGGTTTAAAAAGTTTAATAGAAGCTGTTGAGTCTTTTGGTGATATTGTAATTGTTGCACCAGATAAACCGCAATCGGGAATGGGGCATGCGATTACGGTAAATGACGTTTTGAGATTGGAGCGTTCGCCGTTGTATGAGCAATATAACGCTTATACGTGTACTGGAACGCCTGTGGACTGTGTGAAATTAGGAATTGCTGAAGTAATTAAAGGAAAGCCGGATTTGTTGGTTTCTGGAATTAATCACGGAGAAAACAGTGCTTCAAATGTATTGTATTCTGGTACAATGTCGGCAGCTGTAGAAGGAGCGATGGAAGATATTCCTTCTATTGGATTTTCGCTGTTAGATTTTGATTCTGATGCTGATTTCACTGCTTCTCAATGGGCGGTTAAAGAAGTTGTTAGGCGTGCTTTAAAGGGAGATTTTCCAAAAAGTATTTGTTTAAACGTAAATATTCCTCAATTGAAAACGGAAGAAATTAAAGGAATTAGAGTTTGTCGTCAGGCTAAGGCTTATTGGAAGGACAGTTTTGATAAACGTTTTGATCAATTCGGTAAGCCATATTATTGGTTAAAAGGTGAATTTAATCGTGATGATTGGAGAGAAGATACCGATATTTGGGCTTTGGATAATGGCTATGTGAGTGTCGTTCCAACTCAATTTGATATGACAGCGTATCATACCATTAGCGAAATCGCTGAATGGGAATTTTAATTTTGCTGTGTTTCTGACCAGCCACTAAATATATTCTGAAAGAATGGGAGTTATAGATAATTTGGGTAAAAAGTTAGACAGCCGAAAGATGGGAGTCATTTTTGGAGTTGGATTAACTATAATTGGATTCGTTGTTTTTTGGCAATGGAAACATGGTCAGAAATCTTTAGGTGAGTTGTATCATCATTTATATTCGAGTCCTAATAATAGAAGTGATTTGCTGATATTCTCGGTAATTCCAAATTTACTTTTGTTCTATTTTACAAATTTTCAATGGCGTTGGGATAAGTTTACCACAGGATTGGTGACAGTTACAATTGTTCTAACAGTAATCATTGCTTTATTGATTTTACTGTGAAAAAGCTATATATCATAACAGGAGAAGCTTCGGGAGATTTGCATGCAGCAAATTTAATGAAGGCAATTCTTCAACAAGATAAGAATGTTGATTTTCGCTATTGGGGTGGAGATAACATGGCCGCAGTTGTTGGTGAGCCTGTCAAACACATTTCGGAACTTGCTTTTATGGGATTCATAGAAGTAGTTGCCAACCTGAAAACGATCTTAACGAATATCAAATTCTGTAAGAAAGATATTCTTAAATACAAACCTGATGCTTTAGTTTTAGTGGATTATCCTGGATTTAATTTAAGGATTGCTAAATGGGCAAAAGCGCAAGGAATTCCTGTAATTTATTATATATCACCACAAATTTGGGCATGGAAACAAAACCGTGTGCATACGATTAAGAAGGTGGTGGATAAAATGTTAGTCATTCTACCATTTGAAAAAGATTTCTATGCGAAATTTGGAATGGAAGTAACTTTCGTTGGACATCCATTATTAGATGCTGTTGAACAATTTATAGCTAAAACGGATAAAGTAGATTTATACGCAAAACACAATTTGGATAAACGTCCTGTGATTGCGCTTTTACCGGGAAGTAGAAAACAAGAAATCAATACGAAACTGCCAATTATGTTGGATAGTTTATCAGCGTTTGATGATTATCAATTTGTAATTGCGGGAGCTCCAGCTTTACCGGCTTCATTTTATGAGCCTTTTTTGAAACACTCAAAAAATGTTCATTTAATTCACGGAGAAACCTACGATTTATTGTCAATAGCAACTGCTGCATTGGTAACTTCTGGAACAGCTACTTTAGAAACAGCTTTGTTCGAAGTTCCTGAAGTGGTTTGTTATAAAGGTTCTTCGATTTCATATCAAATTGCCAAAAGATTAATTAAAGTCGATTACATCAGTTTAGTCAATTTAATTCTTCAGAAAGAAGCGGTTAAAGAATTGATTCAGCACGAATGCAATGCGAAGTTGATTGAGAAAGAGTTGAAGCTCATTTTGCCTGGTCAACCAAAGAATGCACAAATGAAGAAAGATTATGCGGATTTGTTGAAGATACTTGGACATGGCGGCGCTAGTGAGACAGCGGCTGCACAAGTGCTGCTGTCAATTGATAATTTATAATTGACAATTGACAATTGATAATTTATAATTGACAATTGATAATTTTGACTCGCAAAAAAAAAGGTTTAAAGTTCTAAAATGATAAGGTTTTTTTGGCTCCTTCTTAAAGGATAAATTGTTTAAAAATAAACGAATCGAGAGGGAGCGACGGAGAGGACTTTTGATAATTAACTGTTACTTTTTACAATTAACGATTATTTCAACACCTTTGCTAAATATCAATTGGTCATTATCAATTAACCTTTATTTGTTTCGTAATTTTTTAAGTATTGAAATGAGAAGCTTGAGTATTTCTGACAAATCTTTTGTTAAGGATTTATAATGCTTTTCATCTATATAATTTGATTGATAAAGTAATTCTAACCAATATTCAGATTCATTTGCTTCTTTTAATCCTATAGATAATTTATGAATAAAGTCAGCTTTACTTTCAGCATGTTCAGATTCTCTAACCATTGCTCCAACGGAAGTGGCAGAACGTAATAGTTGTTTTGACAAAACATATTCTCTTTTTGATTCTGTGAAGAACTGATAAAACTTTACAATTCGGAGAGCAAAAGCAAAACTTTTGTTTTTGATGATATTTTCTTTCATATTCAGATATTTAGGTGTATTAAATATAACAAATACTTTTAATTAATCCGATAAGTTTTTTTATTACATCAAAATCTATAAAGACCATTTTCCAACACCATCTGACCACTCCAAGAATTATCAATTGTGAATTATCAATTATCAATTATTTCTCCAATTAACAATTACGAATTGATAATTAATCCTCTCACTTAATTCTTCCATACTTACTTATCTTAAATTCGCAAGATGAAGTTTAAAGCCTTCCTTTTATTTCTATTTTTAACTTCATTTTCAGTACTTGGGAATGATATTCAAATTGGTGTATATCGTGGTCATAACATACAGCGCATTGACTTTTCTTACAATGAGGGAAGTTATATGATTTATGGTGATTCAACTGCTTTTGGTGCGTTATTGCCGAATGAATTTGTTTCACTGAATAAAGTTGGAAGTAAGATTGAATTGAAAAAAGGAGTTAGAGTGTTAGGGACTTTTAAAAAAGTGACTTTAAAGCCAACCTCAAATGAGAATGTTTTGCGTTTACGTCCAAGAGCTCCAGTTCTACATGAGAGGAAATACAACGATGGATTTATCATCTTTTCAGGAACAAAAGGTTTGACAATCGTCAATGATGTTTCTTACAAACACTACTTGGGAGGAGTGGTAGAGTCTGAAGGTGGAGGAGGAAAGCACATTGAATATTATAAAGCCCAAGCCGTAATCTCACGAACTTACGCTTTGAAATACTTGAAAAGACACCAAAAAGAAGGTTTTAATTTGTGTGATCAAGTGCATTGTCAAGCATATCACAACAAGTTAATTTACACAGACGATATTCGAAAAGCAGTGAATGCCGTTGATGGAATTTATATTATTGATACAGTTTCAAATAGCTTAGTTGAAGGTTTTTTTCATGCGAATTGCGGGGGACAAACCAGCAGTTCTGATTATGTTTGGAAGGAAGAGATTCCCTATTTACAGCCTTTTAAAGATACGTTTTGTATTTATACGCGTCAAGCTACTTGGGAAAAGCGGATTCCAAAGATTGAATGGAGAAAATTCTTAGTCAATAATTATTTCTATCCTATAGAAGACAGTTTGTACAGATCTATCATTTACACTTTCGATCAAGTGGATAGAAAGGCATTTTATTTGAGTCCGCATTTGGGAATTCCATTGCGTGATTTACGTTATCAGTTTAAATTACGTTCCACTTATTTCTCCTGTTCTCCCGATGGTCAAGATGTTCTTATCAAAGGAAAAGGATTTGGTCATGGAGTAGGACTTTGTCAAGAAGGAGCAATGGGAATGGCGAATCAGGGATTAAATTACCAACAAATTTTGTCTTTCTACTTCGAAGGGATTCAATTTAAGCATTATTTTGAGAAGCTGTTTTTTAATCAATTGCCTTATAAAGTCGGAGACCTTTGATCAATTACGAATTTTTAGATTTGAACTTTTCAGTATTTAGTTTAAAGAATTTTCCACTATTTTTTTGATTGACCAACTATTTTACCTTTCATCTTACTATTTCTAAAATTTAATTTTTAGAAATAGTAGGATCTCGTTACTTAATAATCATCTAAACATGTCTTTAGATTTAAGTTTTAAAGCAGAATTCGTAATTCGTAATTTAAAATTCGTAATTATTTTTTTATACATTAGAAAAAACTCCCTCCTTAAAGTTAACCAAATCCACATCCATCATCCAGTTTAAAACACCTACTAAATAATGTCTTTCAACTCCTTTTATTTCATCTTGTAGTTGATCTAGTGACATGTCTTTTTCATTTAACAAATTATCAATAATTCCTTGAAGTTCTTCGGCGCTGTAATTCGATTTGTTTTCTGCTAAACAAACATCGCATTTACCGCAAGGTTTTCCCTTCTGTCCAAAGTATTCTAGAAGTAGAATGGATCGACAAATTGGTTTTTGAACGAAATTCAGCATGCTTTCTAACTTCTTCTCTGCAACATCTTTCCTTGTTTGATAGACTTTTTTGTCAATCTGCATGTAATTGTCAGGTAAACGTTCATGTAATAAAGTGACTTGAGGAAGTTCAGATTGCCATGAAATATCGGCTAAACCTTGTTTTTCTAAGTATTGAAGTTGCTTGTGAATTAATGTTTTTGGCTTTTTCAATTTTTGTCCTACCCTTGTTTCATTGACTTCATAATAATTTTCAAAAATTCCAGGATGACTTCGGGATAAATAAGAAATCAACGGATCATAATCGTCATTCCTTAATTGAAAGTTGTAAAGTGTTTTGTTACTGACAATAAACTTAATTTTGGTTGGATGAAAAACAGCTTCGTTAAAGAGAATAGAACCATTCAACTCTAAAATCTTTAATGCGTTATATGTAGGCAATGGTTCAAAGCCATATTTTTTCACTAAATCTTTAATTGATAGACCATAGCTTTCATTTGCTCCAGATCCAATTGCAATTCCAAAGTGATTGCACAAAGCGCGATAAACGGTTTTTATTAAATCAATAGGAGGGAACTGCTGTTCTATTCTTTGGCGCATTCTTACTAAATCTATTTGCGAATAAAATGCCATGTTTCTAGATGCTTTCCCATCTCTTCCAGAGCGTCCTGCTTCTTGAAAATACGCTTCTAAATTATTCGGAATTTCATAATGTAAAACGAAACGTACATCAGGTTTGTCAATTCCCATTCCGAAAGCATTTGTGGCAACTACAATTCGTATTTCATTGTTCAGCCAAGCATCCAGCTTTTTATTTCTTTCATCACCCAACATTCCACCATGATAAACTCCAGCAGAAAAGCCATGAGCAATCAACATTCTTGCAATATCTTTGGTTTCTCGTCGGGTTTGACAATAAACAATTCCCGTAGAACCAATAAATCGCTGACATGCTTTTAAAATCGCATTTCTTTTATTTTCAACAGCATAAACTTCATATGAAATATTATCTCTGGCAAAACCTCCTTCAAAATAATTTGGATTTCGCATTTGAAGTTGCGTGATAATATCCGCTCGCACTTCATCAGTTGCAGTTGCCGTAACAGCTATGATAGGAACATCCGCATGAATTTCTCTTAGCTTATAAATTTCCATATACGGCGGACGAAAATCGTGTCCCCATTGAGAAACACAATGCGCTTCATCAATAGCGATGAGAGAGATTTTCATTTGCTTAAATCTTGCAATAAAAATATCCGTCTTCAATCGTTCAGGGGAAACATAAAGAAAATCTAGGCCACCAAATTTTGCATTATCAAGAATAATATCGATTTCTCTTCTTGACATTCCAGAAGTAATTGCCGCAGCTTTTAGTCCTCTAGATTTAAGATTCTTTACTTGATCTTGCATTAAAGCAATTAAGGGCGAGACCACTAAGCAAATCCCTTCGCGAGCAAGTCCAGGAACTTGAAAACAAATTGATTTTCCACCGCCAGTTGGCAACAATGCAAAGGTATCGTGTCCGTTTATAGCGCTTTGAACAATTTCTTCTTGCTGCTTACGAAAGCTATCAAAACCCCAATATTTTTTTAATATCTCGACTGCTGTCAATGGCTTGTTTCTTTAAAGAACAAATGTAATTAAAATAACACCAAATTTGCTGAGCGGTTGGTTTGTCTATCGAAAAATCAGTATATTCGCAACATATCAAAAAAACTATGGAAACATCAAAATATACAATTAAAGCTACGCGTACCAAAGAAAGTAAAATCAATGAAGTGGATTGGGATAACATTCCTTTTGGAAGAGTTTTTTCTGATCACATGTTGGTTATGGATTACAAAGATGGTAAGTGGGGAGAGCCTGAAATCATTCCTTTCGGAGATATGGGTTTACATCCAGCGACGTCAGCAATTCACTATGGACAATCAGTTTTTGAAGGAATGAAAGCCTACAGAACCGTTGATGGTGATGCAGTTACTTTTCGTCCAGAAATGAATGCTAAGCGTTTTAGAAAATCGGCACACCGCATGTGTATGGCAGATATTTCTGAAGATCTTTTCTTGTACTGTTTGGATGAATTATTGAAATTCGATGACGAATGGGTACCAAAGAAACATACTAATTCAATGTATGTTCGTCCATTTATGTTTGCTACTGACGGATACACAGGGATTAAGCCATCTGAGACTTATCGTTTCATGATTTTCACTTGTCCAGTTGGATCTTATTATACAGAAGCAATTAACTTGAAAATCGAAGAGGAATACTCTAGAGCAGCTGAAGGTGGAGTTGGTGCAGCAAAAGCAGCAGGAAACTATGCAGCTTCATTATATCCAGCAAAATTAGCACAAGACAATGGTTTCCACCAATTGATTTGGACGGATGCGCAAACTCATGAGTATGTAGAGGAAGCAGGAACAATGAATATCCTTTTTGTAATTGACGGAGTTTTGGTTACGCCAGCTGAGTCGGATACAATTTTAGCTGGAATCACTAAACGTTCGGTTATTGAAGTAGCGAAAGATTGGGGAATGCCAGTTGAAGAACGTAAAGTTACAGTGAAAGAAGTAATCAAGGCTATTGAAGAAGGTAGAATGTCAGAAGCTTTTGGTGCTGGAACAGCAGCGACAATTGCACCAATCAAAATGATTGGATTCAGAGGGAAAGAATACCACCTTCCAGGAGTAGAAAAACGTACTTTCTCTAAGAAAGTAGTGGAAGATCTTGATAATATGAAATACGGTAGAACAGAAGATAGATTTGATTGGGTTCACAAAGTCTAATCAACTAATATATAATTTTAAGGAACGACTCAATTTATTGGGTCGTTTTTTTTGTTTTATGGCTTTTTAATGAAAAGTTTTAAAAGGAATTCCTCTTCAATGTCCCCAAAAGAAATTGTTGACCTTTCTGTCGAGATGATTATCCATTGGATTTGCGATTCGTTTGAAATGATGCGGCGGAGCGGAATCATTTCAAACGACTTAACCAAAAAACCTCTGTCATTCCGACAGAGTGCAACGACGAGGAATCTCTTTTAAAAATGAAGGATATACTATATTTTTATTCGATTGTTTCATAGTTTTTGTTTATGCCATAAGCAGGTTTACATTCTCAAAAACCTAAATCCCAATATTATCATTTCGTTTTACTACAGTCATTTGCCAAACCAAAAACTTTCTTTACTTTTATTATGGAATAATTTGAGAATTGCATCTCAACTTTAAACGATATGAGAGTACTTACCTACATATTTATTTTCTTGACTTTTGGGACAACTGCCCAAGAGTTGAATTTGCAATTTAGTTTTGAGGATGGAATGACAAATACTCCAATAGATTCAGTAGAACTAAAAATAGCTACAACTTCTAATCAGATTTTAATAAATCAATGGACACAGAACAATGAAATAGTTAAAACTGCTATTCCAAATAATCAAATGATTAAAATTAGAGCGCAGAAGACGGGTTTCTTTACTTTGGATACCATTGTAAATTTGAGTTTGTATCAAAGAGAGATTAGAAAAGACAAGCCTGTTGTAATTCATTTGACATTCCGTTATGATGGTCAGATATCTGGAGGATATGATGTCAGAGCAACTTACCAACCTGAAATAGCTTTTTCTTCAGAATTAATTAGCGTGAGTGATTTTGTTGTAGTGGACGAAAACACGATGGTACTTTTGACTTATCCTAAAAGATTGAATGCAGGAAGCGAATTAATTTGGTATGTAAATGACAGTATTGTTTCTAGAAGAAATGTTCCTGAAATAGCGATTCGACTTGTAACCGATTATAGAAATAGAATTTATTTACGCTGTGAATACACAGATTATATGTTAAAAAATGAGGAGTTATTAAGTCTGGTAAAAGTGCCTCGTGAGGAATTAGACAATTATGTTCGACCGATCTTAGACACTTTGCAAAACGAACAGTTGTATTTCACAACATATAAATCTCATTATCCAGCTTTTGATTTTTTTAAAGTTCAAATGCATGATACAAGTCACGCGGTGCTGCACCATGTTGAAGATACAGAAATGATGGAGTTTTATCGTGCTGAATATAAGTGGGCAGATGTGAGAACAAAGCTTTGGGCTTGGGATATGGAAGCTGAAACTGGAATTGACCGTGAAATTTGGGTGGGCGCAAATGTTTTTACAAATTCTATTTATTATGAAGCACCTTACAGTGAGTTTTTCTTGGTTGGAGATGAGGTTTTTGTTTTTGACTTCTACAGAGATCATTTATACAAATACGATGCAAATTCTGGTGAGCAATTAGACAGTTCGTCAATTGTATTTCACAAAGATGCTAGGAAAACAGGGTGGGAGAGAAGAATGGTTCAAGATCCAATCACTAAGAAAATCTATACGATGTACGACGAAGCTGGTTATACGAATGTGTACGAAATCAATTTAAGTGATGGAACAAGAAAAGACAAATTCACTTTGTTTTATCGCTATGTTGAGAATGTTCAAGTCTACAACGAAGAGCTATTTTACATTTATCGTCCTTTTGAAAGTCTACAGAAAAAATATCTTTACAAAGAAGGGTATCAATTGATAATTAATAATTGACAATTGATAATTTTGTTGATGTAGATTCGTTACAATACAAAGAATCTACATCAACAAACAAACCATTATTAATTACGCAAATCGCGTTAACCATTAATAATTTACCATTAATAATTATCTAAATATTTCAATAAAAATCTCTCCATTCGGTTTCGCATACGCCCTAAACATTCCACTTGTATTAAACGGCATTGCTATATTTCCTTTGTTGTCTAGCGCAATTATTCCACCATCACCTTTAATTGTAGCCAAGTGTTCTATAGTTGCTTGGGCTGCTTCTTTTAGTGATGAATTTTTATATTTCATTCTTGCTGCAACATCGTAAGCTACTACGTTTCGCATAAAAAACTCACCATGTCCAGTTGCTGAAACTGCACACGTTGCATTGTCAGCATAAGTACCGGCTCCTATAATTGGGGAATCACCAATGCGACCATGTTTTTTATTGGCCATTCCACCAGTAGAAGTTCCTGCGGCTAGATTTCCTTGTTTGTCGAGTGCTACAGCACCGACAGTTCCCATTTTCAGACCTTTAATTTTTGAATCATAATAAGCACTTTGGGTATTTTCTTCCTCCAAAATTTTATTGATTCGTTTTAAATTATCGTTAGTAATAAAATAGGAGGGAACCACCATTTCTAAATTATTTGACTGAGCAAAACTTTCCGCTCCAGCTCCTGACAACATAACATGTGGAGATTTTTGCATGATAGTATAAGCCAATTCTATCGGACTTTTTACAGTACTAATTCCTGAAACTGCTCCTGCTTGACCTGTTGCACCATCCATAAATGAAGCATCCAATGAAACAGTTTTTTCATGTGTAAGAACTGCGCCAATTCCAGCATTAAAAAGTGAATCTTTTTCTAGAATTTGAATAGTTGTCAATACAGCTTCTGAACTTGAACCGCCATTTTCTAATATCGAATACCCAGTTTCTAGCGCTATTCTTAAAGCATTCTCGTAAGCTTCAATTTGAGCTTCCGTAAAGTTTTCTCGTAACATATATCCAGCGCCACCATGAATAACAAGAACTGGAGCTATAGTTTCTTTAAAATCCTTACTTAATGATTCTTGTTCAATTTTATTTTCATTGATGTTTTTAGAACTTTCCTCATTCGAACAAGAAAATAGGAATAAAAAAGGCAAGCATAAAGTGATTTTGGTAAGTATTCGTTGATTCATTTTATATTTTTTTATAAATGTAATAATGTTTTTATTATAGCTGACTTAAAAATTAGTTTAAGTATATGATTTTGAGTTTTTAACCATGTAACTCTTCACTCTAAAAAAAGAGACATCAACTAGATTTTCTGAAAAAAAAAGAATAAAATCAGAAATTAATAAAATCATATAAATACCCAGAATGACTTTTGTATAAAAAGCGACTTTATCCTTTAAGTAAAACCCACGTTAACCCTTAAACATTACTACACCCCATCTTAACGTTCACCACGAAAAAAAATAAACACATTAACCCAAATTTCTAAAAAGCTACTTTATCCTTTAAGTAAAACCCACGTTAACCATTAATAATTAACCCTTAAACATTACTACACCCCATCTAACCGTTCACCTCGAAAAAAAATAAACACATTAACCCAAATTTCTAGAAAGCTACTTTATCCTTTAAGTAAAACCCACGTTAACCATTAATAATTAACCATTAAAAAATATTCTCCTCCGCTATTTCCAACAAAGTCGTAACATCAACATCATGATTTCCATCAAACGTTTTAATTTTAGTTTTAAACTTTTGTTTTTCGAAAAAGGATTTTACTTCCTCCATTTTTCCTTGAAAGAACTCATCTGCATCACCAATTACAAAGTAATTGTTTGAATTTAGCATTCCTGATTTTCCATCTTCAATTGAAATGTCTGATGGGAAAACACTCGCCCAAAGTACAAAGTTGTCGGCGTTGAAATTTCCACTGTTGTGCCATCTTGATGCTGTTGCTCCACCTTGTGAAAAACCCAAAAGAAAACGTTGTTTGTAGTTTTTGTTTTTCAATAGTTGGTCTGCCAGCTGATTCAGATAATTATGGTTGTCTTCAATATCATCTAATCGTGCTTCCTTAGTCATCCAAGATGCGCCAACTCTTCCGCTAGTTCCTTTTCTATAAAACCGATGAAATCCTTCAGGTGCTACTACAAAGTTCTTTTCAGGATCTAATTGTTGAAACTTACGAATAAAGAATTCAGCTAATTGAGAATATCCATGAAGTACAATCCAGATGTTCTCTGCTGTTTCTGGATTTCCATGGGTAAAATAACGAACTGTTTTTGAAATTGTGATTTTATGTTCCAAACTAAAGTATAATTAAAAATAAACGAGGAATATTCCCTGAAATGGTGCGTATGATATTACTGGAGTTAGTCGATTTACCTTTGTAAAGATAAGTACTGTCTAGAGTAAAAAGTATATTACTTGAATTTGTAGACTTTCCTTTTAAAATATATTCGCCATCAAATGTGTTGAGGATTTTCGAGCTATTGGTGCTTTTTCCTTCGTAGAGATATTCACCATCAAACGTAAAAATTACATTACTACTGTTGGTAGAATTTCCTTTGAAAATATATTCTCCATCAAAAGTATAAAGTATATTACTGCTGTTAGTAGAGTTTCCATTAAACAAGTGCTTCCCATCCCATGTGAATAGAATATTACTGCTATTTGTCGATTGCCCTTTATAAATATGCGCTGCCATAGGAGTTGGTTTTGGTTAAAGATAATTGATTTTCTCAAATGATTCTTGAGCTAGTTACTTTAAGAAGGGATTCCTCAAATTTCTAAACCTTTGGTTTAGTAAATTTATTCGGAAGGTCAATGTGGGAGTGTTTTATTTAGGAAAAGGAAGATGTTGCTTTCGTCATCTTCCTTTTCCCAACGTCCACCAAAAAATCTACTGCGTTGCGCAGAGTGAAAAGACGTGGAATCTCTTTTTTATACTGAGATTAAATAAAATGGTAAACTACTATAAAGTTCAAAGACTACTTAATCTTCAAATTCATCAACTTTTCCTCGCCGATATATCCTTCTAATAAATCACCGATAGCCACTGGACCAACACCTTCTGGAGTTCCAGTAAAAATTAGATCACCAATTTTTAAAGTCATAAATGTTGAAACATAAGCAATGATTTGATCTACTGTGAAAATCATGTCTTTACTGTTACCTTTCTGAACCAGTTCACCATTCTTTTCCAAACGGAAATCGATGTCTTGAATTTTCTTTCCTTCTAATGGAACCCAATGAGTTCCTAAAGGTGCGCTGTGTTCAAAACCTTTTGCTATTTCCCAAGGATGACCTTTATCCTTACAAATTTTCTGTAAATCTCTAGCTGTAAAATCGATTCCTATACCCACATGATCGTAATATTCGTGTGCATATTTTTCAGAAATATTTTTACCCAGCTTATTGATTTTCACCACCAATTCACATTCGTAATGCAGGTCTTTGGTGAAGTTCGGATAATAGAAAGGATTCTTCTTTGGCAAAAGAGAAGTCTCAGGTTTCATAAAATACATTGGAACCTCAGGAATGGGAGATTTCATCTCTATTGCGTGGTTCGCATAATTTCTGCCGATGCAAATAATTTTCATACTTGACTATTTTCCAAATTTGCTTTTTAACGCCTCGATTTTATTCTCCATGCGTTTCTCTTCTTTCTCTTTTAACACCTTTTTATTCTCTTGGCGCTTAGATTTTATTTTATCTAACTCCTTTTTAAGAACTGCCTTTGTATAACGAGGGAAATTGCTGTTCATCATCCAACCATAATAGCCAGGCTCATTTTTATCCACTTCTTCAAGTGTTTTGCCTTTGTGCTTTCCGAAGTTGTAAACAGGATGACCTTCTTCATTTTCTGCTATTCTTCCAGCAAAGTCAATGATCTTAAATTTATTGTGAGTTGAAAATTCAGCTAAGAATTCCATGTCATTTTCAAGTTCTTCATAGCGTTCAACTTGTGCTTTTAAAACTTCATAAGTTGCAATTACATCCGCTTCTGCGCTGTGTGCATTTAGTAAGTCTTTATCACAGTAGAATCTATATGCTGCTACCAACGTACGTTGTTCCAATTTATGAAAGATATTTTGAGCATCGATAAATTTACGATCTCTCATATCAAATTCATGGTTCACTCTCAAGAATTCTTCTGCTAACATTGGTATATCAAATTTGTTGGAATTAAATCCCGCTAAATCTGAAGTTCCAATAAACGCAGCTATTTGATCAGCAGCTTCTTTAAAAGTTGGCTTATCTTTAATATCTTCTTGATAAATCCCATGAATTTCTGAGCTCTCTTTCGAAATCTCAATCTCTGGATTTATTCGTAATGTTAAGGTAGTCTCTTCTCCTTTAGGATCGATCTTTAACATTGAAATCTCTACAATTCTGTCTAGCGAAACATCTAATCCTGTTGATTCGATATCAAAAACGCAAAGGTCATTCTTTAAATTTAAGCTCATAAAAAATTAAATAAAAAAAGTGGATTAAGATAACCCACTTTAAAGTTACTGTTTGGCAAATATCAATTCTTTATATTTAAAATCCAAGCCGATTGAATAACTTCCTCACGTGCTTCATTTAATATTCTTATTGCATCTTCTCTCAAAGGACTTTTTCCAGCGGTAACAATATATAATCCAGTTTGTTTTTCAATGATTTCAGCGTCAAAACCTTTTTCTTTTGCTTTGGAAGATAGGTTTTTAGCAAAATCACTATTTTGGAATACACCAATTACAATATGAAAGTCATAATCGCCTTCAATCATTTCCCCACTCGTAAATAAATCTCCTTGTTGGTCAATATATTTATGTAATGTAGAAGTTCCATCTTCATTTTCCACCAATTTGGTAACGAAAATAGATTTTGGTCGCATTCCTTTAAAACTATTAAATCCAGCCAAACTCACTTCAACAAATTGGAAAGGTAAATATTTATCAAGATTTTTATAGTCAGCATCGTATTCCGGTCCATCAACTATTATGTTATTAACATTGATAGTAATTGAACTTGTCAATCCAATTTCTTCAAAGTAATTAGTCAAAAAGTCCTTAACACTATTCGCACGTTTCTCAGCTAATTCAGCATTGTTTTTATACGATTGAGTCGGTACTTTAGAGGCTGATGCATTAATTCGAATTTCCATTGTTGTTCTACCAATTTCAATTTGCTTATTCAATGAATCTAAAAACACCTTTAAAGCACCCTTGGCTGGATCTAATACATTTTTATTGTATCCAAAATAATGCTTAATTGAGATTGGATCATAAGCTTCCAATAGCGATCTAGGATCAACAAGGTTTTGAGTCAAGCTATCTAAAATAAATGATCTAAATATTTCTTCAGAAACATCTTCACAATGCGTTTTGATGATCTCTTTAGAAATTTCAGTTTCACCATTATTTCTAGAAAGAGTTAATTCGTATTCATGACATGATGTTAATGAAGTAAGAAAAGTTCCATTTGAAAGTTTTGGATAAACGCTAAATTCATAAGGAGTTTCACAGTCTAAGCATTTTAAATTCAATGAAATATCTTCACTAATTGCAGATCCATTGTTATTTGTGACTTCACCAAAGAATACACCTACTCCTTCAATTCTTTCATTTTCATTTATTACTTGATAGATATCCTTCTCACCAAAACCTTTTGGGCGATAAGATGAAAAATATCCAACTGTACCATCGAATATAGATGTGTAGTAAATTTCATCACTCGTCGTATTTAAAGGATAACCTAAGTTTTCAGGTGTTGACCAACTCCCTTTATTATCTCTCTTTGATTTGAAAATATCAAAACCACCCATACTTTTATCTCCATTATGAGAGAAATACATAGTTTTGTTGTCAATAGAAATAAAAGGCGAGTCTTCATCGTACTCAGTGTTAATCGTTGGACCTAAGTTTTCAGGATCGCTCCATAAGTTCTCTCCTATCTTTTTAATCATGTAAATATCTCTACCTCCATAACCACCTTCACGATCAGAAACAAAATACTTTCTCATTCCATCTGGAGATTCTGACATGTGTGTTTCCCAAGCGTCTGTATTGATTCCGTTGTCTTCTAAAATTTCTAAGTCTTGATAAAGGTTCGATTTTAATGTTGATGTGTATAGGTCGCCATTTCCAGTTTGGTCAATGTAAGCGAAAATTCTTCTTTCATCTCCACTCACAGCCACCGTTGCTTCGTTATATTCAGGTTTACAAAATTCTAAAACTTTAGGTTTTGACCATTCATCAGATTCATTTTTATAAGAAACAAAAATATCTTCCAGGTAAAGATTTGTGCCGGGCTCTTTAAAGTTCTTATTACTTGAGTCTTCTAATAATCTTCTAGATGTAAAATAAAGCGCTGTACCATCAATAGAAATAACTGGACTATATTCAGGATTGTTAGTATTTATTGTACTTCCAATGTTTTTAACTTTAAAGTTTTTAGGCGATTTAACTAAATCCTTAGCTATATTACATTGTTTAATACCTAAAACGGCATTTTTAAAATTTGCATTTTTGACATTAGTTACTTTGATAAAGTCTTCGTAGTATTTAATTGCCTTGTCAACTTCACCGGCCAAATGATACGCTCTTCCCATATAGAATAGTGCCTCGAGTGGAGCATCTTTTTCACGTGTTGAAACCATCTCAAATCTTTTAGTTGTGCTGCTTACAGCCTTTTCTAAATAGGGGATTGTTTTCGTGAAATCATCTGAGATACTCAATAATGCATATCCTATTCGGTAATTGTAGTTTGCACTTTGAGGGTTGAAAGTCAATAGCTTTTCGGCAGTTAAAAACGCATGATAATTACTTTCATTAAGCATTAAGCTTGTGTTCATTTCAAGTACTTCTTTTTCAGAACCAAGTTCTAATACTTCTTTTAATTTTGCTTCTGAGAGGTCTTGTGAGTTTCCAATAAAGGAAATAAAGAATAAAAAAACTATAAGTTTAGCACTAAGATTTACCGTTTTCATATTTAACTTTTAATTCAGTTTATGTTTATATTATGAATAGGAGTAGGAAGGAATATCTATTATCAATAATTGAAGATCTCAATGAAATGTGATTCAGATATTTTAGATAAAGGTACGAAAAAGCCCGATTAATATAGTATTAATCGGGCTGAATGATATTAACAATCGTTTCTTAATATTACAATTTTGTATTCACATCAAAAGCTTCTAAGTAATCAGCAACTCTTTTTACAAACATTCCTCCTAAAGAACCATCTACAACTCTGTGGTCATAAGCGTGGGATAAGAACATTTTGTAACGAATTCCGATGAAGTCTCCATCTGGTGTTTCAATAACAGCTGGTACTTTTCTAATTGCACCGATTGCCATAATAGCAACTTGTGGTTGATTGATAATAGGTGTTCCCATTACGTTTCCAAATGTTCCAACATTCGTTACAGTATATGTTCCTCCTTGAATATCATCAGCAGTCAGCTTGTTATCACGCGCGTTGTTTGCTAACTCGTTTACTTTTTTAGCTAAACCATAAAGATTCAATCTGTCCGCATTCTTAATTACTGGAACAATTAAGTTTCCAGAAGGAAGTGCTGCAGCCATTCCGATATTGATGTTTTTCTTTTTGATAATTCTATCTCCATCAACAGTAATGTTGATCATTGGGAAATCTTTAATTGCTTTCGCAATTGCTTCAATGAAAATTGGCGTGAAAGTGAAATTCTCTCCTTCTTTAGCCTTGAATTCATTTTTGATTTTATTTCTCCAGTTCCAAATATTAGTAACATCAGCTTCAACATAAGAAGTTACGTGAGGAGAGGTTTGTTTTGACATAACCATGTGTGCTGCGATCATTTTACGCATACGGTCCATTTCAATAATCTCATCACCTTCCATAAGTGGAGCACTTGATGGTTTTGGAGCTGGTTTAGCAGCCGCTTGTGGTGCAGAAGGTTGAGCAGTTGGTGCAGCAGCTTGTTGAGCTGGTGCATTTTTGCTTCCTCCGTTTTCTATGTAATCGAAAATATCTTTCTTAGTAACACGTCCACCTTGACCTGTTCCAGAGATATTCTCTAATTCATTCATTGCGATACCTTCTTTTTCAGCGATGCTTCTCACTAATGGAGAATAGAATTTTCCGCTTGGTCCATTCTTATCTAAATCAGACGCTCCGCTAACAGTTGCAATTGCTTCATTTACGCTATTGTCAACTTTATCAGCAGCAGCTGCAACTTCTTTCTTTTCAGGTGCTGCAACTTCTCCATTTGTTGAAATCAAAGCAATAACATCACCCACTTGGGCAACTTCATCAACCTCAAAAAATATTTTTGCAACAGTTCCAGATACTTCTGAAGGCAATTCATTGTCAACTTTGTCAGTTGCCACTTCTACAAGTGGTTCGTCCATTTCAATCGTGTCTCCTACACCTTTTAACCAGTTCGTAATGGTTGCTTCGGTAACACTTTCTCCCATTTTCGGAAGGCGAATTTCTACTTGTGACATATATTAGTTTATAGAATTATAATCAATTTAAGAAGCACAAAAGTAATCATTATTTCAGTTATAACAAACGAAAACCCCTCATTTATCGGTCTAGTCCTCTCCAATACTTTCTTATAATCAGTATGTCTGTGAAGGTTGAATAATCGCGTGCGTATATTAAATTGAGTTTAGATCGTAAAGAATTATTTTCATTATCAGCGCGTTCTTCTGCTGGTGTTAGAATCCCATTTTTAATTCTCGGAAGGTTTCTATGTGCTGGTTTTTCTTCATATGAATAGCCGACCCACGACTTTTTGCCTATTAAGACAGACCAGCAGTTCTTGATGAATTTCCCTTTGTTTTCAAAGAAATAAACTGATATTGGGAGTAGAATTAAAAGCATCAAAGCCAAGATGAAATCAAATGTTCGCTTATTTCTTTTACTCGCTGGTGTGGAAATATTGTCAATTTCCATGATGTACAAATCTCCCGCTGTGTCAATTGAATTACTTCCAATTAAATACATACTGTTGGGTTGAGCAATTTTAAATTCTACTTTATTGGTCGCTGTTCTTGACATCCAGTTTATAATAGACTCAGCTGTTGTGTTTTTAGCACAAAAAATCACCTCGTCAATTTCATGAATATCAATTATTTGATCCAGCTGATTGATTACTCCACTGTCATGTTCTGATTTAGATTGAGTAGGAGAAACACTATGGATGGTACTGACTTTATTAGCTGTGTTTTTAAGAATTTGCTTAACTCTTTCTACCTCATCTGGTTCTCCAACAATTGCGAAATTCTTATTTCTAACGCCTCGTAAATCGAATTTCTTTCCTAAAGTGAGGTGCAACAGTATTCTTGACAATAAATAATATGATAAAACCATTAATGCGCCAAGCAAAATGAATAACCTAGAAAATTGCAGTTCTTTTGGAAGTAGGGCATAGGCGACCAAAATAATTCCGGTTCCTAAAAGCGTTCCTGTAACGTAAGATTTTAATTTAATCGGTGTATCGTAAGCACCAGAGTATAAATTTGTAATCAACCAAGTGATTGCATACCCAGGAAGTGCATATTTTATAACATGCATAGGGAAATCAATACTTTCAATCGACCACAGTTGTTTAAGTGCATATAATCCTAAAACAATAATTGTAAAATCGAATGCAGGTAAAATGATGCGTTTGATGAATCGGTTTAAGAGTGCTAATCCGGCCCTAAAATATATTGCTAAATTGATGAAGAAGGAGAAGAGCTTAGCGTTTTTCTGTGAGAAATGCTTCTCTGCAAAAATAACCATAGCACGGTAGAAAACGAAAACATAGTTGATGCTGCTTTTCTTTGTACTTTCTCCTTTATAGTGTATAATTTGTGTTTCGGGGAAATAATAATTTTTGTATCCACCTTTTATAATTCTGTAAGATAGATCGATGTCTTCTCCGTACATGAAAAATGCTTCGTCCAATAAACCAACTTTGTCCAATGCTTCTTTTCGCATTAACATAAAAGCACCGCTTAAAATTTCGACTTCGTTGGTTTCATGTTCGTCTAAATAACCTAAATGGTATTGTCCGAAGGTTTTACTTTTTGGGAATAATCTTGAAAATCCGAAAATCTTATAAAATGCAACTGCCGGAGTAGGTAAACCTCTTTTACTTTCTGGTAAAAATTGTCCTTTTCCGTCAATCATTCTTACTCCTAAACCTCCGCCTTCTGGATGTTTGTCCATGAAGTCAACACATTTTTGAAATGTATCTTCTTCAACAACAGTATCAGGATTCAAAAGCACCACATAATCTCCTTTTGAGATGCGCATGGCTTGATTATTTGCTTTCGAAAAACCAACATTGTCTTTATTAGCAATGAGCGTGGCTTGCGGAAATTGTCGACGCACCATTTCCACGGAACCGTCAATTGAATTGTTATCAACCACAAAAACTTCTCCTTGAACATTCTTTAATGCGTCATATACTGAGTTAAGGCACTGTTCTAAAAAGTACTCAACATTATAGTTGACGATAATTACAGATATTCTGATAGCTTCTTTTTCCAAGGTTTTTCTGTCGTAAAGTGTAATTTAGAATAAGATTAACGTATAGCGATACAAGATATTTCAACGGGAACATCTAAAGGTAATTTAGATACTTCAACTGTTTCTCTTGCTGGAGGATCAACTTGAAAGTAAGAAGCATAAACTTCATTTACCTCAGCAAAATCACTCATTGATTTCAAAAATATTGAACATTTCACAACATCTGTCATCTTCAATCCTGATGTTTCAACCAAAGCTTTTACGTTTTCCATCACCTGTTTTGCTGCTTGTTGAATTGTTTCAATTTGCAATTCTCCAGTTTTAGGATCTAAAGGAATCTGACCGCTTACATACAAAGTGTCGTTCTTTAGAATTGCCTGACTATAAGGTCCAATTGGAGCAGGAGCATTGGGAATTGTAATGACTTTCTTCATTTACTTTTTGATTTGTACAAGTTTAAGGATTTTTTTTTAATAACCTCTCACCACTCTGTGGCTATGTATCTGGTTTTGGATTTTGCACTTAAAAAAACATTCACCATTAGAAATGTACTTTGATATTCGCCATAAAATTAATGGTTTTACAGTGATTTTAGGAGTGTACAATTAGTAGTTGAGATGTTTAGAAAAAATGATAAATTACAGTAAAAAAAAATAAGATGAGGGTGTTAGGTGTTGTAACTGTTTCCACGAGATAAAATCTCGCGGCAACAGTATAGGTATAGGGTTGGAAATCAAAAAAGAGAGATGAAAAATAATGGCGTTTTAACGCCATTATTTTTCATCTCTCTTTTTTGAACAGACTCTACTAAAAATCAGCTACCGCGAGATTTTATCTCGTGGTAGCTGATTTCACACCAATAAACTCCGATAAAAGCATAATTATAGAATTTTATCTCGTGGTCTGATTTTATCTCAACACTACAAATAAATCCAAAAAAAAAATGCGATCCCGAAGAACCGCATTTTTAAAATTTATTTTGAATTAGAAAATTACTCTACTTCAAACATTTTTTCATCCACTTTACCATTAAATTCAATTTCTTTAATTGTTGCAGTCATTCCAACTGATTCAACAACTTGTGATGTTTTCGTTGGGAACAAGAATCCTTTGTAATCAGTAAATTGACTATAAATAGATACAATACTTTGTGGACCTTCTTCTGTAACTTCTAACGTTTCAGAATAGGCTTTTAAAGAAGTTTCCTTGTTATAGTGTGTTGTTGTAGTTGTTTTACCAATCGTATATTTGATTACATACATATCCACTCCATCTCTACTTTCAATTCCTAATAATTCGAAATCTTCCTCGTGACATAGCAAGCTATATTCTGGGAAAATTGATGCTGTTTTGTTTTTATCAGCGATTTCTTCTTCAGTTAATTCAACTGTATCAAAACCTCCTTGCTGATTCATCATTTTTGTAACACCTTTAGAACCATCGAATTTTTCTTCTTGAAGAACCATTCCATTGAATTCCATTTTAGATGCCATCTTATTTGGAGCCATAAAGTATGTCGTCATTTTCAACTCCATTGGAGCTTGATTTGGAACAACAACTGCGTCTCTTTTCATTGATTTAACTTTACTGATTTTCTTGTTAGCTTTCTTCATTTTAGAAGTTTGCGTAACAGCCATCAAGTAGTTTTCAAAAACTTCTTTTTTAGAAATATCAGCTGGCTTTAAAGTGTTTTCAACTTTAGGATCTCCGAAAGCATCAAAAATTTCGATATTTCCATCAGCATCAAATTGTTTTAAGCTTTCCAAAACATCTTTATTCCCAACAACAATAATGTTTAAGTTGTTTGGAGTGATGTATGCAGTAGCCATTTTCATGATGTCATCTTCAGAAACTTTACTTAATTTTTGAAGATAAGTTTGGTAATAATCTGATGGTAATTCATTTCTGTAAGTGTTTAAAGCAAAGTTTGCAATTGTACGTGGAGATTCCAATGTACGTGCAAAACTACCTGCCATAGATGCTTTATTTAAAGTTAATTCCTCTGCTGTAACCATTTCCTCAGTAATTCTGTTGAATTCATATAGGAATTGAATGATTGCAGAATCAGAAACCTCATTTCTAAAACTTCCTTCTGCAGAAATGTAACTTCCTTTTCTGTCAACATCTAAACTAGAATATGCTCCATATGTGTAAGCTTTGTCTTCACGTAAGTTTTGCATCAAACGTGTTCCAAAACCTCCACCACCAAACAATTTGTTTAATGTAGATAATTTGATTTGGTTTTCATCACCTGGAATCATGTCTATTGGAAACGCAACACTAATTACCGACTGAACAGCACCTGGTTTTTCAACAAAAATCACACGGTTTCCTTTTGGAGAAATACCTTTGTTATAATCTTTCTCGAAAGGTACACCACCTTCCCATTCTCCAAAACGCTCATTTGCAATTTTCTTAGCTTGTGCTTCATTGATATCCCCAACAATCACTAAGTAACTTCCTGCTGGCGTATATTGTTGTTTGTAAAAATCAATAACGTCTTGACGTTTAATGTTGTTCAATGTTGCTTCTGTCATTACTTCACCATACGGATGATTGCTAGAAAAGATAGCTTTATTCATTGCATTTGAAATCATTGAACTTGGATCAGTTTTCACTGAGTACAAACCTGATTCATATTGCTTTTTGATGCGTTCGAATTCACTTTCTGGGAAGTTTGCATTTTTCATAACATCTGTCATCAAATCCAAACCTTTCTCCATGTGCTTTGTCAACACGCTCAAGTACATTCCAGAACTATTTGCTGATAAATATGCGCCAATGAAGTCTGTTTCATTATCGATATCATCTTTTGATCTTTTTGTAGTTCCAGACATTAATAAATCTCCAGCCATGTCAGAAAGACCTGCTTTTTTTCCTTCCAATCTTGGATCTGAACCCATTACTAAATTGAAAGAAACTTTTGGAATTTTATCGTTTGGTGAAAGAATTACTTTCATTCCATTGTCTAAATCAAAGACAATAGGTTCTGGGATATTAATTTCTGGAGCAGGACCTGGGACCGGTGCTTTTGAACGGTCAACTTGACCAAACGCAAATACAGATGTAAGAGCAAATGCTGTTCCTAATATTATATTTTTCATTTTCATTTTATTTTGAATATTGTTATATAACTAACTCTGTTATTGCTTTGGTAAATAGTACAATACCAAACGTGCATCTTTAGTGAAATACTTTTTCGCTACTTTCATTAAATCTTCACGTGTGATGTCGTCATAAACGCTCAACTGCTCATTAATCAAGTTTGTATTGTTGAAATACACATAATTATCAGCCAAAGATTCAGCTTTACCAGCTACAGAGCTATTTGCAGAATAAAAGTCATTCTCGAATTGATTTTTTACTTTTTGGAATTCAATTTCTGAAACCAATTCAGTTTTTGATCTATTGATTTCTAAATCTAAAGCATCTTTCAAATCATCAATTTCAACATCTTTTGCTGCAATTCCTGCGAAAAGAGCAATTCCTGGATCTTCTAATGGAAAAGCGAAAGAGAATGCTGCCATTGCTAATTCTTTTTCTTCAACAATGTTTTTGTTCATTCTTGCACTTGTTCCTCCTGAAATAATTGCATTCAACATTTCTAAAGCATAAGCCTCTTTTGTGTTTTGTTTTGGAGAATGGTAACCGATAAATACTGCTGGCAATTGAATGTTGTCATAAACTGTGTCTACGATCTCTTTTGTCATTTTTGGCTCAACAATGTTTGGACGAGGAATGATAGTTTCTTTTTTCTTGTACTCGTTAATCATGGCCATTCCATCTTTCGATGTAGTATTGAAAAAGTCATCTGAATTAAAAATGGCTTTTCCTTTTCCATATTGAGCTGTAAAAGCATCATTATCCAAATTCAAATAATCACGGTATAAGTTGATTGCTTGACCTTTTGGAATTGTAGCAAAATACTTATCGATTAATACTTTTGCTTCTTCAATGTTGATGTCTCCAGCAATTGAAAGCGTTGCATTTGAAGGAACATAGAAAGTTTTATAGAAATCAATAAAGTCTTCTTCCTGCGCTGCATCAAGGTGCTCCATGTAACCAATTGGTGTCCATTTATAAGGATGCTCTTGATATAAACGATCAAATGCGGAAGCCATAAAAGAGCCATAAGGCTGATTGTCGACACGCTGTCTTTTCTCTTCCTTAACAACTTCACGTTGTGTCTCAATACCTTTATTGTCTACTTTTGCGTGCAATAATCTTTCAGATTCTAACCAAAGGCCTAATTCTAAATTATTAGATGAAAAAATCTCATAATAGTAAGTTCTATCTTGAGAAGTGTTTGCATTTAGCGTTCCACCATTTTTCTCGATGTATTGATCAAATTCACCTCTTTCGATGTTTTTACTTCCTTCAAACATTAAATGTTCAAAGAAGTGAGCAAAACCAGTGCGGTCTGGATTTTCATTTTTTGAACCTACATGATAAAGTACAGAAACTGCTACAATAGGTGTGGAGTTATCTTCGTGAAGAATAACGTGCATCCCATTATCGAGATCGTATTCAACGAAGTCTATTTTACTTTTTTGAGCATGTAAACCAAACATAAATGTCGTAGCTAATGCTGCAGAAAATATTCTTTTCATTATATAATTTTTAGATAATTTGTTCAAAGTAACATAAATTTTATGATTTCATAAATTTCTAAATGATGAAATACTCAATTAGAAAGATGAATGGCAGTTATACTTTAAAAGTCAAGCTATTTTTTTTAGCTTTGTTAACATTATAACTTCATAAATTGAAAAATAAAATGCGTTTTACATTTTTATTATTGTCCGTATTTACATTGCTTATTGGACAAAACTCATTTGCTCAAGATTCGCTTAGAGTTGGATATGTAAATTCTGCACCTTTTATATATGAGGAAAATGACAAGCTCCAAGGTCCTATAAGTTGGCTGTGGTATAATGTTTCAGAAGACAATAATTTTCATTGCGAATATATTCGATTAGAATCTATTGAACTGCTCCAAGAATTAGAAAATGGAACTATAGATTTGGCACTTTACCCATTAACCATTACCAGTAATAGGACTAAAGTTATAGACTTTTCTGTTCCTTTTTATTTAGCCCATAGTGGATTGGTTACCAAAGAATCATCTTCATGGGACAGAACCATGCTGTTTCTAGAATCTTTCTTTTCATTTAACTTTTTTAGTGCTTTAGGTTCCTTGATTTTAATATTATTTATCTTCGGGTTCTTAACTTGGAGATTTGAAAGAATAGGTAATGAAGAAGAATTTGGGGATGGAATTAATGGATTATGGAGTGGGTTCTGGTGGGCAGCTGTTACCATGACCACGGTTGGATACGGTGATAAATCTCCAAAAACAACAGGTGGTAGAATAGTGGCTTTAATTTGGATGTTTACTGCAGTAATTATTATTTCTGGATTAACGGCAAGTATTGCTTCGTCTTTAACGGTTACGGAATTAGAGAGTCGTTCTAATGATATAGCAACTTTTAAGAAAAGAAAATTGGGGACAGTTCAAACTTCTAGTTCTCATGAATGGATGAAAGATAATTTTTATAATAATTCGAAACTCTATGAACGAAAAGAGGATCTTTTACCTGCCTTATTGAATGGAGAAGTAGAAGCTGTGGTTTATGATTTACCTCTTCTGCGTGAAATGGTGAAAAGTGATACCGCGAACAAATTTGATGTGCTCCCATTGACATTCAATCCGCAATATTATGCAATAGGAATGAAGCCAAACATAAATGATACTTTGAAGAAAAAAATCAATACCTTTTTATTGAAACATACCGAAAGCCTAGAATGGAAAGTTGTTTTGGGTGAGTATGATTTGATGGTTGAGTAATTCAAGGATTCGAAAAAATCAAAAATTCAAAATGAAAATACAATGTAAGGACGTTTTGCAAACGTTCTTTCCATTGTAGATAAATTGTAGAATTAGAAAAATCATCCCCAAAAAAAAAAGGACGTCCAATTTGAACGTCCTTCATTAATATATCTATAAATTCTTAATGACTTTGTAACTTCCCTAATAATGAGGATAAACTACTGATCATTTTTTTTGTTGCTCCACTAATTGCTTGTTCGATAGTATCGTCTTGACTTGATACTGCAACTGGTTTTAAACCTTGAGGACGTACTTCCAAAACACATTTTTTATCATTTGCTCCTCCTTTGTCGCCATTTTCATCAGAAAGATGAACTTCAACTCGCGTTACTTTGTCATCGAATCGACTTAAATCTTCTTTTATTTTTTTAGTAAAGTAAGCCTCGATTCTTTCTTTACCTTCAATGTTGTTGTCTGTGTTAAATAATACTTCCATGTTAATTATTTTATGAACGCTGCAAACGTTCGGTTAGTAATAAAAAGTAAAATAATTACCTTTAATTTGATAACACAATATAGGGTTTTTAAATTTACAAAATACGAATTGAGTAAGAATTTTATAAAACTTTGTGGATTCAAATTTTGAAAAAAGTTTTCATTAAAACTTCAAACATTTATATACAATAAATATAGAATTGTGAAGTTGTTTTTGAAAGGACGGTTCTACCCTGATTTTAATGGTTAAACCATTAACCTTTCCATTTGATCAAATCTAGTTTTATATAGATGTTTCCATTTTTGAGTTCAAATAACTGCAATACAAAGGTTTAATATTTTCAGTTCCAGAGGAACGACATATTAGTAGAGATGAATGAAATCCATCTCTATACAAACCCACCGAAATCGGCATAATTGCATGCAATTATGCCGATTTCGGTGGGTTTGTTTTTTGTTTATTAATAACCAAGTAAACTAGTGTACTTGGTTATTAATATGTCGCTCCTCTGGAGCTAGTTATTTAAGGAATGAATAATTATTGATAAATATTTTAGAATCCATATTGTATGAGTTCCCATTAAAATAGTGGTAGAACCGAAAAAACTATTTATGATTAAACGTCGATTCGAAAGGCAGTCTTTGGAGAATAGATCTTCCCAGAGTTAATTCATCGGCATAATGTAATTCTGAACCCACTGAGACTCCTCTTGATAAGGTTGTTACGGTTATATCTGAAGGTGATATTTTTTTGTAGATATAGAAGTTAGTCGTATCACCTTCCATTGTTGAGCTCAAAGCAAATATGATTTCATCAATTTTATCATCTTGAACTTTTTTCAACAAAGTAGGGATATTCAAATCTTCAGGGCCTTGTCCATCCATAGGAGAAATTACACCACCTAAAACATGATAGATTCCCCTATAACTTCTTGTCGCTTCAATAGCCATGATGTCGCGAATATCTTCAACTACACAAACTGTTCTGTGCTCTCGGGCAGGATTTAAACAAATCACACATACTTTGTTGTCCGAAATATTTCCACAACTTTCACAGTAAACAATATTCTCCTTTATACCTTTAATAGCATTAGAGAAACGATCGATTTCTTCTGGAGAACGCTTTAGAAGGTCAAGTACCAATCGCAAAGCACTTCTTTTTCCAATACTTGGCAAAGAAGCAAACTGTTCAACAGCTTCGTTTAAATATTTTGAAGGTAAATCCACAGCGACAAAGTTAGTTAGCTTTTCTTGAATTTGAATGTTTTTTGACGAAAATTGAGTGTTGGATTAATGAAAAAACAATGATTTGTCTCACAGAATTGTCTTAGAGTAATTATTTCAATTAGAATTGCTTATTTTTGCCGACTTATTGAAGAATATGGAAAATTTATGTGGCATTCCAGTTGAGAAATTACCCTTTGAATTTATGGGGTTATGTCTGCAGGAGCCAATGGCCTTGGTAACAAATATGTTGATTGCAATAACCTGTTTTATCATTTACTCAAAAATGAAAATAACGGAAACTAATTTTCAGAAGAATTGGAAATTGTTTTATTTGTTTTTTGGTTTGAGCACATTTTTTAGCGGATTCGGACACATGTTCTTTAATTATACTGGTGTTTATGGAAAATTTCCTACTTGGACTTTAGGATTGGTTTCAGCATTCTACGCAGGAAAAGCAATGATTAGCTTAAACGTAATTAATCCGAAATTATACAAAGGTTTAATTCGTTTACTTTATGTGAAGTTTATCGTGTTTACGTCTCTAGCGCTTTCATTACAGTCATTTGTCTTTGTAATGGCTGATGCAACAATTACCTATTTATTCTTTTGCATGGGATTCGGGATTTACTATTGGAGAAAAGGTTTAACATCATTTAAATATACTGTTTACGCAGTTTTAGTTCTTATTCCTTCCATTTTTATATTCACGATGCAACTCAATCCACATCTTTGGTTTAATAAGGAAGATTTAAGTCATGTTTTGATGACAACTACAATTATTTTCTTTTACTTTGGGGTAATACGATTAAATCAGATTGATTTAGATCATCTAGTTTCAACAAGAGAAGTTAAATATGTCAACAAATAAAAATCGAATAAATATAGTTAACAAACGTGCTCGTTTTGAATATCAGCTACTTGACAAGTACGTTGCGGGTATTCAATTGGGAGGAACGGAGATTAAAAGTATTCGCTTAGGTAAAGCGAGTATTCTTGAGGCATTTTGTGTGATTGAAAATAACGAAGTTTTTCTTCGAAATATGCACATTGCTGAATATGGAAACGCATCATTTTACCAACACAAAGCCAAAGCCGATAGAAAATTATTATTGAATCGAAAAGAAATCAATAAGCTGGATAAAAAAATGAAGACCAAAGGTTTTACCATCATTCCTCTCCGACTTTTTATCAATGAAACTGGATATGCAAAAGTAGAAATTGCTTTAGCACAAGGTAAAAAACTATTCGATAAGCGTCATGATTTGAAAGAAAAAGACGATCAAAGAGCAATGGACCGTATCAAAAAAGCTTACTAACCTTTTATGTAAATGCAGACATTCCTAGACTATTTATTGCCAGTTTCGATTGCTGTGATAATGTTTGGAATTGGTCTAGGACTCACCGTAAGTGATTTCAAGCGTGTTCTTATTTCCCCAAAAGCGGTTCTTTTTGGATTGTTTGGACAGTTGATTCTTATGCCACTTATTGGCTTTGGAATTGCTTTTGCATTTGATCTAGATCCCATTTATCAATTAGGAATTATTTTAATAGCAGCATGTCCCGGAGGAACTTCTTCTAATATTGTCACCTACATGTTGAACGGTAGAGTAGCGCTATCCGTTTCAATGACGGCTTTCAATAGCTTTCTAATCATCTTGACAATACCATTTATTCTTGATCTTGCATTTTCACTTTTTTGGACATCAAGTCGAGAGATTAACCTTTCCATGTTAGATACCTTTAGAGATGTAGCATTAACAGTGTTTATACCTGTTTTAACCGGATTGGCAGCGCGACATTATTTCCCAATTATTGTCGAAAAAATTAGAAAACCACTGCGCTTTATTTTGCCTGGAATTATGTTCGTTGTGTTTTTATTGGTCTTGATCAACGAAAAACAAAGTGGAGATAAATCTTTGGTTGAATATTGGGATTTATTGTTGCCAGCACTCTGTTTAAACGTCTTGGTTATGTTTGTTGGATTCTTCTCTTCTGGAGCCGCAGGAATAAATCACGAAGGAAAATATACGATAGCCATAGAAATGGGACTTCAGAACTCTGCATTGGCTATTTTCTTAGCAAATAATGTAATTCAAATCGATGGACTTTCATTGATCGCGGTGTTGTATGGAAGTTTTTCTTTCTTTACTACTTTGATAATTGCTTGGTTGATGAAGCGATTTATGAAGAAGAAAGAGGCGATTATTAATCCTTAATTGACTCATTCGACTTAATCTTTATTTTCATCCCATCCATCTTCCTCCCAGTTTTGATCTTCATTTTCACAATATAAATCTTCCCAATCTTCAATTTCAAATTCTGCTGATGTTTCATCAATCAACCCAGTATTAATCTGGATACTTAAACAAATAGAGAAAATCTTTTTCTTATCAGTTTTACCTTTTATTTCTTCTATAATTTTTAATATATGTGCTCCGATAGCCTCTTCTGAATAGGAGAAATAATTATCCAATGCTATTAATGCTTCATATTGTTCCTCTTGATTACTACTTTTCATTGATTCAACAAATACCTTTTTGATATTCGGAATATTGTAATGTGTTGAAATATTGCCCAATAGGCTCAGAGAACCACTCCTGCGAATTTCACTGGCCTTCGTTTTGTTATCTTCCAAAGCCAATATATCCATGGCTAGTCCTGCTACTCTGGAAATTAGCTTCTTAAACTCTTTATCATAATCAGTGTGAGAAAGTAACTCCTCATTCTCTTGAATATCCGTACCGTATTCCATCAATATTGCAATTGGAAGACGATCTATATAGCGCCAAAAGTTCTTTTCAATTTCTCTTAATTGCTTATTGGTTGTTACAGCAATTTTTAAAATTGTGTCACAAGTCATTACTATATCAGCATAAGAAATTTCTTTCGGAGATATCGAGTTTAATCTATTGAAAGTTAATTTATTATCAATAAAGTTCTGCTTTCCTGCAATAATCAAATCAACCTCTTGACTGATTTCTTTTATATTATTTAAAACTATTTTAGCCATTTTTGTTGTGTTGAGGAATGTATTCAAATTAAGCAAGCTTTTAATCTTGTTAAATCTACTGCATCCAAATATTATTACCAACTAGTTGTGTGAAGTTGGATGAATAATTTAACAACTATTAATGTATTGAATTTTCTTTCTTTAATGAATTCAGCTCATAAGTAATCAATACTCCGATTACAATAAATTCAAGTATGAAATAAATCCATCCAAGTACAGTCAGCGATTCAGAATGTTTAATTATTAATCCAATGGAAAGCAACAAATAAATGCTGTTGAAAATGATTAATATTCTCAAAAAGTGTTTCCAATTGGATTTTACAAAACGATTACAACTCAAAGAGTAAATAAATAGTCCGAACGCTATTCCGGCCAATAGATAAAGAACGTCTTTTGGCATTCCAAAATATTGTTCTAATTGTGCTAAAACACTAAATAATAATATTGTCGTCAGTAAAGCACCGAAAGCGTCAATCAGAAAAATGCGTTTTGGATTCAGCATAGATTGTTCAATAGTTTAAGTATGCATAAATCTATTCACACTTTTTACAAAGCGTATAAGTGGCTAATCCTTTTTTAGATTTCAAACAGCTGGTATTGTTTTTAACTTTCCATTTTGTAAGTACCTTCTTGTCATTTGACGAATCGATTAAATTGATTTCTTCATCAATCACAGACCATTTTCCAGTAACATCTGTTTTTTTGTCATTTATTACTCGAATATAATGAAAGGTTTGATCCTCATTTAAAATCAACTGATGAATGAAAGCTTCACCATAAGTGCCATTTAGGTTGTCTTTAGATTCTGTTTGAGCTATTGAAAGTGTCGAGATCATCAAAAGTCCAACTAAGCTTGTAATAATTTTTAAGGTTTTCATATTAATTGTTTTTTAGAGTCTGATTCTCGAAGCTTCAAGGTGCATTACTCTCGTTTTTATAGCGTTTAAACGATGAATTTACAATTAATTTTGTTAATGGTTTGAAAATGAGTTCGTTTAAATACTTTGGTTTAAGCTTTCAGTAAGGAGACATATTGTCTTCTATAGATATAAAGCATGATGATGTTAAAGCCTAAAAGGGTAAGTGCACCAAATATTTTAGGTAAATCCAAGGCAATATGAAAAAGTACAGCATTTACCGAAACACTCATTAAAATAACAGCCATCAGCGCGCCATATTTGTTTAAAATGAAGGCCAAAGCTGCTGCTATTTCAACTAATCCGACTAATTGCATAGCACCAGTTGAAGATAAATTCCCGAAATATGCCGTGGCTTCGGGTGCCATCTCTGGAAATGGGATGTAATTAAAGAAGTGATCGAATCCAAAAAAGAGCAGAAAAACTCCAAAGATGAATCGGATAACTATTGACATTTTTCTCTTCTTTTCTTTTAATTCAGACATAATATTTGATTCTAATTTTTCTAAATGTAGTTTTATTCTTTAGAAGAATGTTATTCAATTGGATATAGTTTGATTTTTAATGAGAAGCTCATTTAATGCGAATTCAAAATAGGCTAATTGTCCTGAAATGAAAACAAGAACAAAGAATTCTAATAACTCTTTCTAAACTTTTTCTCTACTGAAAAATTAATCAGATTCATAAAATTTTCATGAACTCCTAAAGTAATATCCAATTTAAGTTGTTCTATGAGTTTTAAAATCTGGTCGGACTTGAATTGTAAATCTGGAATAGAAACATATTTTTCGAAAAGTCCACCAATACTTTTATAGTACAATTGCTCAAAAGTATTCAGATTCTCAGGCATTTCTTCAACATATTCATAAGAGTTGATATTGAAAGATTCTAAAACATCTCCAACATAATCTTTGTGCAATATTTGTTTAGGATTTACGATGTTCAATTCCTTAATCTCTGGATTCAAGTAAGCATATAAAATTGCTTTGGAAACGAAATCTACCGGAACGATATTTAAACCACTCTTTTTGTCAATCCAAATTCTGAAATTGTCCACTTTTTTGCCTGCATATTTATCCAAAAATATAGCCCAAGAATAGAATACATCAAACTTTGGTGTTTCATAATATGGCTTGTCTAACAGTCGACCACAAATAATACTTGGTCTTAAAATTTGATATTGAATACTTTTCAATTCGCAAGTTTTCTTTACGTAATGCTCGCTTTCATATTTGGATTTCTCGTAAGCATTTCTAAAATCACTTACATCATAATTTCCAATTGAATCGTTTACTTTTCCATCTTGAATTCCAAATGAATAAGCAGTACTGATATAAAGAAAACGAGAAACAGATTTTGGTAACTGCTCCAAAAGTTGTTTTGTAACCAAGAAGTTTTGTGTATGAACCTTTTCTTTTGATTCTTTAGTGTCTAATAAACTCGTTGAACCTGCGCAATGAATAACAGTATCGAAATCGTAATTATCCAAAACTGATTGAGAAATTGTAGATAAGTCTTGAGAAAGAACGGTTACTTTTTCCAAGCATTCCTCCAAAGAAAACTGATCTAAAAAAACCGGACGAGATTTATCTTGTAGAATATCGATTAATCGTTGTTGAGCAGATTTCTCACTGTCTCTTATCACCACAAAAAGATGGTTAACAGTTTTCTCAACAAGTGCTTTGTGCACCCATTCAAAAATGATGTGACTTCCAACAATTCCAGCTCCTCCAGTTAATAGACAATTCATATAATTAGTAATTGTAATGTTTTAAAAAGTTGAATCTCGTTAATTCGAGATATAGGATTGATTTTTACATAAATCCAGTTCAACGCCGCAAAATTACGCTATTAAAATAAGGAAAAGATATATTAAAGGTTAAAAGTGGTTTAGGATGTTTAATTGAGTCAAATTCATTAGTTTTAATTCTAAAAACAAAAAATATGATCAAAGAATTCGAAAAAAACATATATCTAAAAATTAATTATGCTGAGAGGTATTTGAAAATTAGAGATAAGTACGTTAGCAGCGCAATTGAAAGTAAGGTTCATAAGGTACCTGAAATGAAAAAAATAATGAAAAAAATAGAAAATCATTCATACGAGTATAGAGGAGAAGGATCTCACTTAATCTCAAAAGAGGTTGAAGGCTTTATGGTCACTTATAATATAATTATGAGCCGTGGAATTTTACATTTTTTTATTTATGTATACGAAGACGGTAAGATAATTGGACCATCAGAATCGCATATAAGTTGGGTATTGCATGAAATTCCTTATGATAAAGAATTTAATCAAAAGATTCAAGCAAAATTTGGTCATGATACATTAGAAGATGTTGAGAATTATATTCATGACATTATCGCATTGTTAGATTCTTTTACAATAGAGTATTGTGCAGCATTGAAAGAACAAGGTAAATAGGATTTTGATGTTTTACAGAGTTATTCTTCTTGGATTGAGCTTCAATTATTCTGCCTCAAAAACTAGCAGATGATTACAAAATCAAGCTTGTTTTTGAAGCAGAATAATTAATATATCTAAAAACAAATTATATGATTAAAGAATTCGAAAAAAACATTTACCTAAAAATTAATTTTGCTGATAGGTATTTGAAAATAAAAGATAAATACGTCAGAACCGCACCTGAAAGGAAGGTTCATAAGGTGCCTGAAATGAAAAGCATAATGAAGAAAATAGAAGGGCATTCTTATAAGTATAGAGGAGAAGGATCTCATCTGATTTCAAAAGAGATTGATGGTTTTAAGGTTACTTATAATATAATTATGAGCCATGGAATTTTACATTTTTTTATTTATGTTTACGAAGACGATAAGATAATTGGACCATCAGAATCGCTTTTAGGCGGGGTATTACATCACATTCCATACGATAAAGAATTTAACCAAAGAATTCATGAAAAATTTGGTTACGACAGATTAGAAGATGTTGAGAATTATATTCACGACATTATTGATTTGTTAGATTCTTTTACAACAGAGTATTGTGCAGCATTGAAAGAACAAGGTGAATAGGATTTTCAAATATAAAATAAGGAAAAGATATATTAAAGGTTAAAGGTGGTTGGGGGTATTTAGGTATTGGATTTTTTCAAACTTTATTAATAGGGGAGATACAATTAATTAATCTTCTCAAAATCTTTAAATTCTTTTAGAATCTCTCTTGCTGTATCATATTCTCGGGCTTTATTTTTAATCAATTCTATGTTTTTATTAAATAGAACACCTACTTGAATCCATTTGTCGTTATGGTCTTTCCAATAGTCTACGTCGCTTGTCAAAACAGATTTCAGCAAATCGCCTTCATAAAAATCACCTTCGATTAATATGTTTTCTTGTAATGCTTCAATCGCTAATGGTATCAAATAAGGAAGCCCAATGTTTTGACCTATCATTATTCTTAAATCTTCAGTTTCAAAATCCTTTAATTGCTTTTTTCTTAATTGATGACAAGTTTTTACCAAGTGACTATCAGAATCAGGCGCTCCCCAATAATCCTTCTCCAAAGCTTCTAAGCTTTTTGTCATCCAATTCTTTTCAAGTATTGATTTACTTGAATTATTTTTCGGTTTGGCCATCTTGAATTTTAATATTTCGAAGGTTATTTAAGTAAAGTAAAAATATTTTTATTGTTGCACTTTAACAAGTGGAGTTTAAATAAAAGTTGATTTGAAGTGCTTAAAATAATTTAATTAATTCCCAATTTTCAAGAGTTCTTTATCTAAATCACTTTTCATCTCTTGAGGAATAAAATTCATGCCTATATAAAGTTACTTTCCATCTTTTGAAACAATTTTGTAAGCGCTTTTCTTTGAATTATTTCCTTTACATTATTGCGATTCATTATTGTTTTTTGCAAACCAGAATAAACAATTATTTGCTCATTCCTCTGTAGCAATGGTTTTATTATTTCTCGACCATTCACTCCAAGAACCTACATATAGTTTTGGGATTTCTAATCCTGCGTAATCTAATGCTAAAAGTGTGTGACAAGCTGTGACACCAGAACCACAGTGAACAATTACGTTTTCGGATTTAATATCGCCAAATAATTTCTGATATTTTTGCTTTAATAAATCAGGTGATAAAAACTGTCCATCTTCGGCTAGATTAGTGGAGAAAGGAACATTTATTGCGCCCGGAATATGACCAGCAATTAAATCAATTGGCTCACTAATTCCTTTGTACCGATTTGATTCTCGTACATCAATTATTATATGGTTTTCATTTAGGGAGTTACTTTCCACTTCGGCCATATCCGCAATCTTTAATTTCCAGTTTTCATAATTGTAATCTTCAACTACTTTTGGAGTTTCGGTTTTATCATTTATGGGGAAATTAACTTTTATAGCTTGTTGCAATCCGCCATTCAAAACTTGAACTTTCTCATGACCAATAGATTTTAACATCCACCAAAATCTCGCTGAAGCATTTGCTCCATTCTTGTCATCATAAACGACAATATGGCTCTCTTTCGTTATCCCGATATTCTTTAAAGTTTCAGCAAAATTTTCAATTTCGGGCAATGGATGTCTACCGCCAATAGCAAAGTCTTCTTTAATATCTGCTAAGTCAGAATTTAAGTCTACAAATACAGCAGTGTCTAAATGACTTTTTTGGTAAGCTTCTTCGTTTCTTGCATCAACGAGAATTAAATCTTTTGATGGGTATAGTTTCAATAATTCGTCTGCTTGAATTATTAGTGAGATTTTGTTTTCCATGGTTCGTTTCTTTTATAATAGGCTTATGACTTTTTAATCTGTCAAAGATTGTCATGTCTATTGCTAGAAATCTATTTCTATCCAATAAATTTACATTTTTTCTTAGTCTTTCATTGACTTTTTAAAATTTTGTAAATCTTTGATGAGAAGCATAAATGTTTTGAGTTTTCATAAATGTAAATTCGAAGTCTAAAACCCCACCCCGACGGAGACTGATAGCTTTATGCAGTTGTTTTTGATTGCAGACAAGCTAATTTGAGTAGAGACCTTGTGAAGCTCACTTAAATAGCATTGTTTGCCAAAAAGAACAAATAAACTAAAGGTTGCAGGCGGAAATGGTGGCCAAAAAAGAAAGTAAAACTCTTAGCTCATAATTCTTTTAAATATGGGTATCCAGTTGCAAAGTATGTAATTCCCCAATTCGTAATTATTTATACAATCCCTCAATTTCTTCCTTATATTTCTCAATTACCAATCGTCTTTTTAATTTTAAAGTTTGTGTCAATAATCCGTTCTCAACTGTAAAAGACTCATCTGTGAAAATGAATTTTTTTGGAATTTCATATCCACCGTATTTCTCTTTTAAACTTTTTCTTATTTCAGTTCCAATAAATTCTTGAACGTTAGGTAAGTGAATCAATTGAGCGACATCTGTTTTTACATTTAGATGTTGTGCTGTCTTGCGTAAAACGGCTTGGTCTGGAACGATAACACAAACATTAAATGCTCTTCCATCACCATAAATCATTGCTGTTTCCACATAAGGCAACAAAACAATGTCTTCTTCAATAGCTGATGGAAATACATATTTTCCGTTTTCAAGTTTGTATTGTTCTTTGAATCGACCTGTGACATACAAAAACCCATCCTTATCTAATTTTCCACGATCTCCAGTTCTTAACCAACCATCATCAGTGAAAACCTCCTTTGTTTCCTCTGGTTTATTGTGATAACCTACCATAAGATTTGGTCCTTTTACTTGTATTTCACCGTCTTCGCTATCATCGTCAACCATGGATTTGTCAATGCGGATATCAATAAATTCTAAAGCACTTCCAACACTTCCAATTCTATTTGTTTCTGGACTATTCATTGTAATTGCAGGAGAAGTTTCGCTTAATCCGTAGCAATTATAAACCCCAACACCAATGTCGGCAAAGAAACTCGTTACTTCATTATTCATTTGAGCACTTCCAGTAATACTTCCCTCTAATTTACCTCCAAAGCGGTCTCTTATTTTCGATAAAACAAGTTTATTTCCAATTCCATACATTAGTTTTGTACCCAATCCAACTTTACCTTCTTTAAGGCGATATGCTCTGGCTGCTTTTAATGTTTTATTGAATAGTTTTAGCTTAAAACCACCTTCTTCTTCCATTTTTTGATGAATTCCAGCATAGATTTTATTAAAAACACGTGGAACAGCAATGACGAATGTTGGCTTTACTTTTACAAAATCATCTGCAAGTGTATCCATGCTGTGCATAAATCCAATCGATCCTCCAAAATATAACCAGTTGTACAATTCAGCGGTTTGACCATAGCTGTGCGCCCAAGGTAAAATTGATAAACTTACTGAAGTTTGATTGAGCTGATTAATATAGCGTCTATATCCTGCTCTTGCATTGGAAGAAAAATTTCCATGTGTAAGCAAAACTCCTTTTGGATCTGAAGTGGTTCCCGATGTATAAATAAGTGAGGCAATATCGCTCGCTTTTGGAATTATGGAAGGAATAATATTCTTTTCACCTATAATTTCAAGGTGACTCATACTTTGTTCTCCAGTTGTTTCAATAATGAAGATATGTTCTAATGAATCTATTTTGTCTTTGAAATGTTTTATTTTCTCATAAATAGCAGGGGAGGAGACCAATAAAAATTTTACGCCTGCATCTTTAACAATATATTCCCAAGTACTTTGATTTTCACTTTCGTACATTGGAACAAATCGCGCAACTAATCCATAAGTTGCAAAAGCTGCTACTGCCCATTCTACTCGGTTATTCGAAATAATTCCAACAGCCTCACCACTTTTGATAGCTAAAGAAGCCAATGCACTTCTGAAATTATCGACACGTTTGGAAACATCGCTGTAGGTAATCCAATTAAATTCTCCGGACTTTATGTCTTTTGTACCAAAAAGTCTATTGTTAGCGAATTTTTCTGCAGCCGACTCAAAAAGTTCAACTAAATTATCAGGTTTTTCTATTGTCATTTTAGTGTTTTGTATTTTTATAATTGCTTATTCAGTTAAAAATAAGAGCAGTAGTATAATAAAAATTCAGCTCTTCATTTATCCTTAAGCGATGCGTAAATATTAGGATTACGTCCATTGATAAATATAATAAACTTTTGTAAGTATTGTGAGTGCTAGACTGATTTGTTGGTAGTTTAAGTTAATTTGTCACCTATTTATTTGAATATTATTAGATGGAAAGTTTAGATGTCCATAGCTTTAGTACAAATAGATGATAGTGATATTACTTTTGTTTCTAATTAAATCAATTAATTGTTTTATATTAAAACATTATCTATCTTTGATAAATATTATTAATATCAATGGAAAGAAGATTAAATCAAAAACTAATCGGCAAAAGACTTACTGAACTTAGAAAGTTGAAAGGGTTATCGCAAGAAGATTTATCAAAGAGTGTTGATATTTCACGACCCTCTTTAGCGCAAATAGAACTTGGAAATAGGAATGTGAGTATTCTTGAAATGCAGTTACTATCAATTGAATTAGAATTTTCATTAGATGATTTTATGTCCAAAGACTTTAAAATTAATCAGGAGATTTTGAATGAAAATAAAGAATTGCATAATGAAGTTGAAGAACGAGCTTCAGAACCTATTTTGAATGTTGGAAAATTAAAAAATGTCTTGTTGTATATTCTTGAAAAATGTGCTGGAAAACCCAATGTAGGTGAGACTGTACTTTATAAGTTATTGTATTTTTCAGATTTTAACTATTTTGAATTGTATGAAGAGCATTTAACTGGTGCTACTTATAAAAAGCTTCCTTTTGGACCTGTTCCGCAAAAACTAAATTCGATTATCAATCAAATGGTGGAGAGTGGACAATTGAAAAGGATCAAAACTAAATATCATGATTATCCGCAAATTCGCTATTTACCTTTAGTGAAAGCAGATTTAAGAAAGTTAAAAGCTAGTGAAAAAGAAGTTTTGGATAACGTGATTGAGCAAATGAGTGATTGGTCTGCCGCTTCAATTAGTAGTTATTCCCATAAAGATTTGCCTTGGTTGGCCTCAAAAGAAGGTGAGGAAATTAGTTATGAACTGACTTTTTATAGAGAATTACCTTTCTCAGTAAGAAATTACGGAGATGCAATGGAACAAGAATGATTTTCGAGGAACTATCAGAGTTTAAAAGGGACTTGAAAAAACTCCTAAAAAAATATAGAACCTTAAATAATGATTTGGATGTTTTGAAAAAGGTGTTAATGTTTTCTCCTAATGAAAGACCTCCTTTTAGTTTTCAAATTGATAATTTGGGTTTAACAACATGTGTAATAAAAGTAAAGAAAATTGCTTGTCGATCTTTAAAAGGTAAGGGAGTGAACTCGGGTTTACGATTAATTTATGCTCATTTTAAAGAAGAAAGTAAGATTGTATTTATTGAAATTTATCATAAAAATGACAAAGAAATTGAAGACCGAAAAAGAATTACTGATAATTTTGAATAGTGATTGAAAAATAAAATAGCTTGTTATTTTAACTCAAAAAAAAGCGTTCAACCTTTCGGCTAAACGCTTTTCAATATCAAAATCAATTATTTCTACTTCTTAAAAGTAGCGATAATTTTATCAGCTAATTCAGTTCCAATTCTTGCTTGTGCTTCTGCAGTTTGACCACCAATATGCGGAGTACTTGCAATTCCTGGATGATTCAATAAGTCAGTTCTTGGAGATGGTTCGTTTTCAAAAACGTCTAATGCTGCAGCTGCAACTTTTCCGCTGTTTAAAGCTTCAATTAAATCATCTTCATTGATAACACCACCACGTGCAACGTTAAATATACGTACGCCATCTTTCATTAATGCGAATTCAGCTTTTCCAATTACAGATTTGTTACCATCTTGTTTAGGTACATTCATTGAAATAAAATCTGCTTGTCCAAGTGCTTCTTTAACATTGGTTGTTGTTTTCACTTTCGCTATAACTTCACCTACACCTTCAATAGAAATTGGAATATCAACTTCTTCATCATAAAGAGAAAGTCCAATAACTTTCATTCCAGCTCCCAAAGCGTAGCTTGCCAATGTTTGTCCGATACGACCAAAACCATAAATCAAAAGTGTTTTTCCTCTTAACTCAATACCTTTACTGTATTTCTTTTTTAAGCTTTTAAAATCATTTGCACCAGTTTTTGGCATTTCTTTATACGAATCGTAAGTAGAACGTGCCAAAGAATACATTGTACCCATTGTTAATTCAGCAACAGATTGTGAAGAGGCTCCTGGTGTGTTTTCAACCGTTAAACCTTTCTCTCTTGCATATTCAACATCAATATTGTCCATTCCAACTCCACCACGACCGATGAATTTAAGATTTGGACAAGCATCAATTAGGTCTTTTCTTGCTGTTGTTGCAGAACGAACTAGTAAAGCAACATAATTTTCTTTGTTTATTGCATCTATTAGTTTGTCCTGAGGAACATTTTCTGTTACAACTGTAAATCCAGCTGCTTCCATTCTTTCTATTCCTTCTGGAGAAACTCCGTCATTTGCTAATATCTTCATTCTATAATTTTTCTACTATTAATTTTATAATGATTTCATAATGTCAACCAAAGCCTGAACGCTCTTTAACTCTAAAGCATTGTACATTGAGGCGCGGTATCCACCAACAGAACGGTGACCTTTCAATCCAATGATATTTCCATCATTCCAAAGTTTATCAAAACGCTCTTTTTTGCTATCATCTGTTAAACGGAAAGTAACATTCATTAATGAACGGTCTTTTACTTCTGTAGTTCCTTCGAAATTTGGATTGCTATCGATTTCTCCATAAAGTAAATCTGCTTTCGCCTTGTTCTTTCTTCCCATTTCCTCAACACCACCATTTTTCAACATGTGTTTCAAGTTTAAGTTTGAAACAAATACAGAAAATACAGGAGGAGTATTGAACATACTGTCTTTTTTAGCATGAATTGCTAAATCTAAGTAACTTGGGATATTCAAAGAAGATTTTCCTAATATGCTATCTTTTACGATGTATAACGTTGCTCCAGCAGGACCTAAGTTCTTCTGTGCACCAGCATAAATTAAATCAAATTTAGAAACGTCTATTGGTTGTGAAAATATATCAGATGACATATCACAAATCAATGGAACATTTGTCTCAGGAATTGATTTGAATTGTGTTCCTACGATTGTATTGTTTGAAGTATAATGCAAGAAGTCAATATCTTCTGGAATCTCATCAAATTCTGGAATATAATTGAATCCTTTGTCTTCTGAAGAAGCGATTGAAACAGCTTCTAATCCAGCATTAACACCTTCCTTGATAGCATTTGTTGCCCAAGTTCCAGTATTAATATAAGCTCCTCTTTTATGTTCTCCAGCTAAATTGTAAGCTGCAATTAAAAATCCTAAACTAGCACCTCCTTGTAAGAAAAGAACTGTGTATCCCTCAGGAACATTCAATGCTTTTTTTACGTTTTCGCGTGCTTCTTCCATTACTTTAACGAAGTCAGCACTTCTGTGCGAAACTTCAAGAATAGATAATCCATTAAAATCAAGAACTGCTGCTGCAGCTTCTTTAAATACCTCTTGAGGTAAAATACATGGTCCGGCTCCAAAATTATGTTTCATCTTGCTTCTTTTTTTTACAAATATGTTAATAAATATGCGTTTTCTTTTAGGATTTGATGTTTAAAACTGTGAAAAATCAAATAAAAAAAAGAGCCGACACGAATGACGACTCTAGGGATATATTTATGAAATTATTTCTCTTCTTTTTCTTTTTTATCAGCAGCTTTAGCTTTTGGCTTTTCCTCTTTTTTAGCTGTTGTTGCTTTTGCTTCAACTTTAGTTTCTGTTTTTTTAGCAGTTGCCTTTGGTGCAGTTGCTTTCTTTTTAGCAGGCGCTTTATCTTCAGCTTTCTTGGTTGTCGCTTTTTTTGCTGTAGTCGGTTTAGGAGTTGCTATTTTTGGTTCCTTAGTTTTCGTTACAGGTATGTTTACTCCTGTCCCTGCTTTTTTAGGTCTAGATTTACCAAATGAACTTCTAAATCGCTTTCCTTTTGCTGTTTTAACATCACCTCTTCCCATGGTATAATATTTTAATTAGTTCGATTGCTAAATATACGAAAAATATGATGTTAAAATCAATTTTAGTTTTTTTTAATTTACTCTGTTTTAAGGAAACTTTGGGTATGAAAAGAAAAAGCTAGTACAAAATGAATAGACCAATTTGAATTAGCTATTTCTTAATTGTTCATTATTACAATATTTTATGGAGCTTGCTATGATCTTTTAATCGAAATATTTGTAATCATTTTCTATATAAATGCTTGTACATAATATAGTAAGTGAGATATGGATGTTGAATGTTGTAAGAAGTTTTTATTTTTTGTTAAGTGTATATTTTTAATTCTAAATTCACATTAAATTTGATTTATAAGTTATGTTAATTTTAAAGTAATTTGACCCACTCTATAAAAAGTCAAGATTTAACCTGTTGAATTGATTAAAATATTTGTAACTTTATTACTATACCTAAAGTTTTAATCGTGAATGGTTATCGTTTTTATTTTTACAGTAATGAAAATGGGGAGCCAGTTCACATTCATATTTTAAAAGCTGAAGGGAATGCAAAATACTGGTTGAACCCGCTAGAAGAAGCTTATAGTTATGGTTTTACTTTACAACAAAGAAAAGATATTTTAAAATTGCTAAGTAAGCATAAAGAAACATTAATAAAAGCTTGGTATGAATACTTTAAATAAGGAAACCGATAAAAAATCGAATGACTCAATAGATCGTTTGATTTTTGAACAAAAGCTGCGAATCAAAACCTTACATATTGATAAGGACCTTGATTTACTATTGCTTATTTTTAATAATGGAAATGTTTTAAAGGTGAAATTGTCCGACTATCCTAGATTAAAAGAAGCAGATAATTCTCAACTTTTAGATTGGCAGTTAATTAATGGAGGAGTGGGGATACATTGGGGAAGTTTAGACGAAGACTTATCTCTCAAAGGTTTTATTAAGACTTCAGCTTTAAATAAAATGATGAGAAATTTGATGGGACAGGATAATGATGAAAGCTTTGTTGTTTAATTTAAGAGAAATAATCTGTTGAAATAGATTCAAGTTCTTATACTGTATTATTAAATTTATTTATACACATGTTGAGAATTTGAATAAAATTGATTAAACCTTAGTAATTAGGATGGTGATAAAGGTTTTAAATTTGACTAGAATCTATTAAATTACTCATCATAATCCTTCCCATCCTCTAAAATCCGCTTTCTTTCACTTTCAAAATTAGCATTAACAATACTGTTCCCTGGTTTCAGCAATGGCGTTTGTATTCTTGCCAAATCAATTAAGGTGTGAAGTAAATGGTCTGTAACATAAGGAGCGTTTTTTCTACTTTCAGCTACTTCCGAAAATTTAAAATTTGTATTTTTATATTCATCAGAAAACCAGATAAAAAATGGAATTTCAACATTAGATTTCGGTAATCTCCCAGCGTAATCATGACCCAAATTTCCTCCTTCATCATAAACATTTTCACCATGATCAGCAGTGTAAATAACAACTGCATTTTCTGTGTTTTGATTTATAATTTTTAAGAGAGAATCTAAAACATAATCATGGTATAAGATACTATTATGATATTCTGCAATCGTTTGCGATTTACCATCATTACCTTTGAATTTATTGAATTCTGATGGATATCTACTTTTGTATGAAGAGTGATTTCCCATTGTATGAATTATAATAAACTTTAAAGAATCCTCTTTTTGAAGGACTTTCTCGATTGGTTCAAAAAGCAATTCGTCATAAGAACTCATCAGCGTCGATTCCATAGAATTACTACTGGAAAGATTTACGAAAATCGGGTGATTGGCCTTTCTCGCAAATACGGTTACAAGATTTTCCCAAATTCCAATTGGCGATTGATTCGAAACCCAATAATTGGTATATCCAGCTGAAGAAAATACATCCATTATATCTGCTCCTTCATTTAAAGAAATAGTATTGTCTAAAGCTGTTTCGGATAAACTTGTTAAAACGGATGAAATAGTATTAGAGTAGGAGGAGATCACATTGTCAAAAACATATAAATCATCTCGGTTGCTCAATAATGGTGTCGTAGCATTTTCGTTACCATACAATTGCATGTGATTTCTATTGCAAGATTCTCCTAAAATCAAAATAACTGTTTGCTTTTTGACTACTGATTTTGCATCAACGATTTGAATGGCTTTACTTTCTTTTGCGGTTTTGAATTGATCTAATTGTTGCTCGAAGGTAATGGCAACTTTTATGAAATTTGGAACGCCCTTTCTAACTAGTCTATTATTCACTGCATTTTCTAATACGAATCCCAGAAAGATTAAAAGGAAAATCCCGTAAAAATATGGATTATTGGAATACTTTTTATGAATTGGTCTGTGTTTCCAAGCTAAAATACTAATCACCAATAAAGGGGCAATTAATAGCAGGTTTAAACCAATTTTTATACTTAAGAAATCGATACTTTCTTGGTAGTTTGTTGCAGAAATAACAAACAAGCTTGATGTAGATAAAGGACCTTTTAAAATTATCCAATGCAGGCTTTCAATAATTACTATTATGCTGATAATAAAAACTCCTGTTCTATAAATTGAATAACTTTTAGCGGTTCTGTATAGAATTACAAACAGGGTTTGCCATAGAAAATTGATTATAATTAATCGAAGAGAAACCAAGTCACTATTTATGAAAAGCCCTAAAATTATTGGGAAGTTAACAAGTAGTGTAAGGTAAAGTGGAAATATTTGATTGAGTGTAGTAAGTATTGCTCTCATATATTTAAATGAATTTCATAATCCTGTAATATAATGATATAATAACTTCTCTTTCTTCTTTCGAATAAATCATGTGTTGCCAACTCAAAGGTCGTTTTTCAATATTCCATTTAAATTGTTCAACACGTTCTTCTTTCTTATCAATATCCGAAATCGGGTAGACGATGCCTTCTGGATTTTCTCGATAGGTTGCTGTTTCAATATCTCCATCAACAAATCCTAAACTGATATTCGATGAGTAAATACGATTCATTCCTTGACGATTTACAACAATAACTGTATCATTTTCTTCTTCATCTTCTAAGAAATACAGTGTTTTTGCATTTCCCTCAATATCAACTCTCCGAATTTGTGTACTGTCAAAATACGCATTCATAAATGTTCCGGCTACTTGATTGTAATAATTTGTTGAATCTACAGGAGTAGCAACTAGTCCATTTTTACGTAAAAATGCACGATGAATGCGATTGTCTTTTTCAAAAATGGTAATTGTGTCGCTTGTCAATTGTGCATTTTGAGCCCATAAAGTTGGATCAGTATACATATTCATTTCTCCTTTTACTTTATCGTAAATTAGAGAATCACAAACTCCTTGCATATCTCCACGAAAAAGTTTTACATTCTTGTACGCTTGCATTAGCATTGGTTTTCCAGCAGAATCAGAATAATTGTACAATGTATCCGCGTGAATGTAAAGCGTGTCTTTATCTTCAAATCTTTTCGCTAAAGCATGACCAGTTATAAAAGCATAATTTTTACGTTCATCATTAACAGCATAATCTCCTTGAAACCCAATTTTATTGGTCGTATCAATAATGTGAACATTGTTTTTAGCAATGTAAATACTGTCTGCTGAGGAATAGTATAAACTATCTGAACTGATACGAAGCTCCTCTTTTTCTATGTAAGCGTTATTTTCTAATACACCAGCATCATTATTCAAATCGTACCAGCCTTTCTCACAATACATTTTAATGTCTTGATTTGTGATGTAAGTAGGACCGTAGAAGTATGCTTTTTTTGAATTAGCGTTAAATTGAAGCGTATCCGATTTAACAGTAAATTCATTGCTGGTATAAACAACGTTTTTTCTAAAATTAAACTGTTTAGAGTTAGGGTAGAAATAACCAATATCACTACTTAATCTATCACTTGAAGAAATACTGGTTATTACTCCTTTGTTTTTATAGATTCCTACGTTGTTTTTTAAGTCATAATCAATAGAATCTGTTGTGAGCTTGTATTCATTATCACGAATTCGAACATTTCCATATAGTTTTGCATAATCCTTCTTTGTATCGAAGAATAAAGAGTCACAAAACATATTTAAAGTATCTTCTTTGTTTAGGTGAATGTTTCCAAAAGCCCTGACAGTATTGCGGACTAAATTGTAATATGCAGAATCACAATACAGTTTGGTTTCTTCTTTCTTAAAAACAACATTTCCTTTAACGATATAGTTTCCCGTTTTCCCATCCAGTTGGATCTCTTCGGAACCTTCTAATAATTCAATATATTTCTGAGCAGACGATGTACCTGTAGACAAAAAAATTGCGCTACCGATTAGTAGCGCAATTTTTAATATGTTGAATTTTGTTTTCAATTATTTTCTATTGTTCAATGTTTGACTACGATCTGGACCTACAGAAACTGTTGCAATTGGAACTTCTAATTCTTTTTCCAAATAAGTAACATATTCTTTCAGTTCTTTCGGTGCATCAGCAAAAGAGGTCAACTTTGTTGTATCCGTATTCCATCCTTTAAATGACTTATAAACAGGTTCAATCTCGATATCTGTTATATCAAACGGAAGATAATCAACTTTCTTGCCATCAATGATGTAATGTGTACAAACTTTAATTTCTTTAAATTCGTCTAAAACATCAGATTTCATCATTGAAAGTTCAGAAGCACCATTAATCATGATTGCATATTTCAATGCTGGTAAATCAATCCATCCACAACGTCTTGGTCGACCTGTAGTTGCACCAAATTCACCACCAGCTCTCCTAATTTCCTCTCCAACTTCGTCAAATAACTCAGTAGGGAATGGTCCAGAACCAACGCGTGTACAATATGCTTTGAAAATTCCAATTACATCACCAATTTTTGTTGGAGGAACACCTAATCCAGTACAAGTTCCTGCTGTAATCGTGTTTGAAGACGTTACAAAAGGATAACTACCAAAGTCGATATCAAGTAAAGTTCCTTGCGCTCCTTCAGCCAAGATAGTTTTACCTTCTCTCATCGCTTGATTGATATAGTGCTCACTGTCAATAGTCGTCAATGATTTCAATAAGTCAATTCCTTCAAAGAAAGCAGGCTCTAATTCTTCAACATTGTATTCAAAACCTTCGTAATGATCTAACATTCCTTTGTGTTTCGCAACAAGATTGTCATACTTCTCTTTGAAAGTAGAGGTGAAAATATCACCCACTCTTATTCCATTACGACCTGTTTTGTCCATGTAAGTTGGTCCAATTCCTTTCAGTGTTGATCCAATTTTCGATTTACCTTTTGCTTGCTCAGAAGCAGCATCTAATAAACGGTGAGTAGGCAAAATCAAGTGTGCTTTATTAGAGATCAATAAAGTTTCTTTGATTGGGAGATTGAATTTCGCTAAGTTTTCAATTTCTCTTTGAAAAATAACTGGGTCAATTACTACACCGTTACCAACGATATTTAAAGTATCCTTTCTAAAAATTCCAGATGGAATAGTATGTAAAACATGTTTAATTCCGTCAAATTCTAAGGTATGTCCTGCATTTGGTCCTCCTTGAAAACGCGCAATGATATCATATTTGGGAGTCAAAACATCGACAATTTTCCCTTTTCCTTCATCACCCCATTGTAATCCTAATAATACGTCTACTTTACTCATGCCTCTGGTGCATTTAATTGGTTAATGGCAGTTTGTTTATCCGCCGAAATATTAAAAACTGTATTTAACTTAGATATTTTAAAAAGTTCGCTAACCGTTTTGTTAGCCTGAACGAGAATCAATTCTCCTCCTTTATTTCGAATGTGTGTAAATATCCGCAATATTAAATTCAAACCACTGCTATTGATTTGTTTTAATGCTTTTAAATCAATTATGAATTTTCTTTGACCTTCCGCCAATTCATGATCCACCATTTCTAGTGTTTCATCCACTTTATCTTTCGTCAGAATTGTTCCTGAAAAAGAAAGAATGCAAATTGATGATTGTATTTCTGAATTGATAGAAAAGCTCACTGCTTATGATTTATCAGATGTTTTTTTTGTTGCGTTTTCGTCTCTTACTCCATAGAAGTAGAGTGAGTGGTGATTGATTTTTACACCAAAAACTTCCTCGATAGTAGATTTAATGTTTTGAATACGTGGATCACAAAACTCAATCAATTCACCAGTATCTGTTAAAACTAAATGGTCGTGTTGTTTAAATCCATGAGATTTTTCAAATTGAGCAATATTCTTTCCAAATTGATGCTTTCGTACAAGACTACAAGCCAATAATAAATCAATTGTGTTGTACAATGTAGCACGTGATACACGATAATTTTTATTTTTCATTTTGATATAAAGTGATTCTATATCAAAGTGACCTTCGTAATTGTAAATTTCCTCAAGTATGGCAAAACGCTCAGGAGTTTTCCTGTGTCCATTCTTTTCCAAATACGCCGAAAAAATATTCTTAACTGTTTCTTGTACGCTTTCCATGCATTCAATTCATTAAAAGACAAAAGTAAGGAAATTGTAAGACTGTCCCATTCTTTTCATGAGATTTATAATTAAGTTATGCACAGCTTTCAAGGATTTTACCTGAATTCAATTTTAAATCAATTTATTTTTAATTTACCTTACTGGTATTTAGTATTGTAATGTCTTATTTTTTGTAGAATAGATTCAGATTTTAATTCCAATATAATCTAGACTCTATATGACTTATAGAGGTTACTAAAGATTAATAATCAGATTGATTTATAAAAGTATAATTTATAAACGCTTGATTATAAGTTAAAAATATTTGGTTTGGTTTTATATATTGTTAACTTAGTTATCTAAATTTATATGAAACCAGTTTAGAACACTATTTACTCACTACTGAATTATCTCCAAATAAATCAGACAAAACGCATAAAATATGAAATGTAGAATGACCTATTTTTTCATTGTTATCATGTCGATTTCAATGTCAATTACTTCCTCTTTAAGTGCTCAAGAAGCAAAAGAAGGAATGAATATCAAAAAGAACAACTATCAAACACTTTCCGAACAAAAGAGAGAAAACATTCAGTTTTGGAAAGACCAAAATGATGAGGAGTTTTACATTCACCCAGAATTTGGTTTACTTCCCTCAAATTCTCCAAACGGAAATATTGTAGAGGACTTATCCAAAAGAACAATTGATACACGTTATTTTATAGATGTAGACAATCCATCTGAGTTTCATGTTCAGAAAGGATATTTCCCGATTAATTATTTAGATTCTAATAACCATTGGAGAGCAATAGAGACAGAACTGGCTTCAATTGGAAATAGTATTTATGAATCTAAGTATTATTACGAACCAGCTGGTTTTGATGTGAATTCTAACAATTCTTATATAAAAACAAGAACTGGAAAGATTGATTTTAATCAATGGACATTGTACAAAAAGGTTGGGAATGAAATAAAATTCCTAGCTAAACCAGATTGGTCGGATTATTCAGCAGGATCAGATGGCATACTAATAAAGAATGTCTTTCCTGGAATAGATGCAGAAATGCAAGTAAGAAAAGGATCAATTAAAACAGACTTTATTATGAAAAGTAATGAGTTTGGAACATTTGATGAATTGATTTTTAGAGAGAATTTTAAATCAGATCAAGATTTAGACCTCTCTTTCTTTACAAACCCCAAAGATGATTTTGGAAGTGATGATATTGACATTAAAAAAGATGGGAAGTCTATTTTGAAAATGCATCAAGGCGTTGGATTTTTAGTTTCAAATCCTGAAGTAAGAAATTCATTATTATATGCTATTAATGGGCAACAGGTTGATGTTATTGTCCCTTTCAAATGGATTGCTGACAATATTGGTGAATCGGCGTTGGTTATTGATCCACTTGTAACAGGAGTAGAAACGACATTGTTGGCAAATATAATTGGTTCAATGTACAGCGCAACCTGTACTTTTAATACTTCATGTGATTATGATATGGATCTTACATTTCCACCTTTTGCAACGATAATAAATACCACAACTGATTTTAGTTTTGAGACGCTTGGAACTTGTTTGCTTAATGATGGTGCTACTCGCTATTTATCAGGAACCTGTGTTAGTCCTCCTCTAGCAAACTATTACTGGTTTTGTAATTCACCCCAAACAGGAGATTGTACAGGAAATCAAATCCCTATTTATAACGATGTAGCGGCTTGTCTTCCACCTCCTTCCTGTAACGCACAAATTATTCCATTTCAACTTCAATTTTTTAGAACTTGCGATGGAGCAGTTGGATGTTCTGATGATTGTATAGCTGCAACAACTGATTGGGTAGTAACAGTAACTGGAAAAACAGTAGAATTTAATAATCTTTCAAGCAGTATAAATTTATCTGAAACACAAATATGCTTAGGAGATACAATTACAGCATCTACTTTAGGTAAATTTGGAGTCCCGACTTATACTTATAATTGGAGTTTTTCACCAAATGGAATCCCGTCTGTAGGTTCTTTAAGTACCGAAGAAATTATATTTACTAGCGCAGGAACTCAATGGTTATATGGAACTGTTACTGATTTTTGTAATCAAATTGTATATGATTCTATACAGGTTGTTGTTAGTGATACAATAGTTCCTGTTTTCCCTACGCTTGGACCTTATTGTATGGGCGAACAAGTTACTTTACCTACTGTTTCCGACAATGGAATTACTGGAACATGGTCTCCAGCATTAAGTACGAATACTTTAGGATCGAAGACTTATACATTTAGTTCTGGTGTTTGTAATCCAAAAGTCTTAGTAGATATTATTGTTCTCAAATCGCCTTATGCTGAAATGTCTGCAAATGTTGAAGCGTGTGAAGGCGATACAATATTACCAGAAATAATATTCACAGGACAAAATACGTATGCACCTTATACTTTTGTTTATGTAGTGGACGGTGATACTTTGCAAATTTCTTCATCTAATAATGAGAATACCGCAACAATTACATTTCCAACAGATGTGAGTGGAGTTTTTAATGTTGAATTAATTCAAGTTTTAGATACTTTGTGTTCGAGAGATTTGAATAGTTCTGCAACGGTAACAATCTATGATACACCATTTGCTGATTTTACTGCAAGTACCTATGAAGGACAATCTGGAGATGAAATTTTCATGCAAAACAATTCAAGTGGTGAAAACGCTATTGAGTGGTATCACTTTAAAGACTCTTCATCCTTCTGGGGAGATTTATATGATATTTCACACGTATTTACTGAGGTTGGTGAGCATCAAGTTACATTGATAGCAAAAAATGATCATTGTGAAAGTTCGATTACAAAGATAATTACAATTATTCCTAATGTAGCTTCCTATGAGTTACCCAATGTTTTCACGCCTAACGGAGATGGTATTAATGACTTCCTAGATTTTCATTTTGAAAATGTACAAGAATTAGATTTTGTATTGTTGAATAGATGGGGGAACGTTATTTTTGAATCAAATAATCCAGCAGAACCATGGAACGGAAAAAATAAAAATTCAGGAACCGAATGTTCTGAAGGTACTTATTTCTACAAATTTACAGTTAAAGGACTTTCTGGTGATGAAAGCATAGAACATGGTTTTGTTCATTTACATAGGAAATAAATCTTCAAATAACGAAAGTTAATTATTGATCAAAACATAAATACTTCTGAATATCCTTCAATCGATAAAACTTCTGGTTTTGTAGATTGAAGGATTTTTTGTTTAATGTATTTCTAGCGATGTATCGGATTGTAAAACTCGTTTTTCAAGATTTCAAAAATACCTTGTCGAATTATTAAAATTCAATTGGTTGTTTTTAGTGAGTTCATTGCTAACATAGCTTAAAACTGATTTATGTCAGTGTTGTAAGTACAAGTATCGGGGATATAAGGATTATCTTTATTAGAAATGATTTAGGATAGATTATTAATTTAAAATAATTAGTTATGGGAAAGAAAGTAATGTTAATAACTGGTGGAGCAGGAGGTTTAGGTGTTGCCACAGGAAATAAATTAAAAGATTATAAAATTGTTGTTGCTGATTATTCAGATGAGGTAGTGAATAAAGCGGTAGAAGAATATAAAAACAATGGTTTTGACGCTGTCGGATTCAAGAGTGATATCACTTCTAAAGATGAGGTGAAAAGCCTGATAGAATTCACCAAAAAACAAGGTGAATTTGGTGGACTTGTTCATACTGCCGGAGTGAGTGAAACTGTTCATGATGTAGATAAGATTTTCAACATCAATCTTAAAGGTACTGCCTTGATTGTTGATGCAGTTTATGAAATTGCTGAAAAAGATTCTTCTATCGTATTGTTTTCTTCAATGATGGGGCACACAATTCCTCCAAATGACAAATATGATGAAGCGCTTAGAAACTCACTTGCGAGTAATTCTTTGGATATCGTGAAAGAGTTTGTGAAAGACGATTCAAGTATTATGTATAATTTCACTAAACGTGGCGTTATGTTAATTGTAGCAGATAATGTGATGCGCTTTGGTAAAAAAGGAAGTCGAATCAATTCCATTTCTCCTGGTGTTATAATGACAAAAATGGGATTAAAAGCAGCTGAGGAACATCCAGAAATTATTAATCAAATGTTAAGCATGACTGCCTTGGGAAGAACAGGAGAGCCTGATGATATTGCGGACGTTGTAAAATTTATGGTGAGTAAAGAGTCAAGGTTTATGACAGGAACTGATATTTTGGTTGATGGAGGATTGATACCCTCAATTAAAAAACAAGCAAAAAAGTAAATTTCATTAATCGGTGGCAGTGAAGGGATGTGTAGGGAAATAGTAACTTTAAATATTAATCCTTTATAACACCGAATTTTAGTAAAGATAAAAGCATCTTCACTAAAGCTATTTTATATGAAATAGTTTTAATAAGGATGCTTTTTTATTGGGCTCCATATGAAATACTGTGGGTAATCAATTTTAATCCTTCGAAAAATTAATGGTTCTACTACGAATTTAACTGTAACCTACACGAGTTGTATTTTAAAGTATTTATCAGAATTATCATTTCATTTTTACAAGAAAGCACATGGTGGTCTGTATTTCAATTGATTAGTCCCGGCGGGACGGCATATTAATAGCCAAGGACGTAAGTCCATGGTTTAAAACAAATAGATATAATAAAAATCCCCACAAAATCGACCTAATTGCATGCAATTAGGTCGATTTTGTGGGGATTTGTTTCGGTTTGTATCGTTTGGCGGATGGACTTACGTCCATCCCTATTAATATGCCGTCCCTCTGGGACTTCGAATAATAAATACTTAAATAACAGGGTCTTATAAAGTTAAGCGAATTAAGTTTTTAATAGAAAGTTTCCATTTAATTAAAAGTAGAACCAAATTAACAATCGTTTAGCTTCAATTAAAACAATAGATTTTAAAACTACCCACACAAAATCATATAGAACCTTTTATTGTTGTTAAGAAGTATACTTTTGAGAGATTGATTTAATCTTTCCGTAAGTTATTCTTGTTAATCTCATTTTGTAACTCTCTGCGCACCTTTTGTTCACGCTCAAGCGATCTCTTTCTTAAGCTTTCTAATTCATTTTGTGTTTCTTCCAACTTTTCCTTTGCATTCTTTGTATTTCTATGCCCTTTTTTAAATATGACAAACATAATAAGTGAAATAGCAAGTAATACAAAGATGATAGTCCACATTATAAAAGTGTAGGAAGACTTATGGGTTGGCATACCTAAGAAATCAATATTATCTACACTATTTTTAGATTTGTCTAAAGCAGTATTTAATTCTTGAATTTTTTGTTCATTGCTGTCAATCTTTGCTTTTTGATCTAAAATTTGGATTTCAGACTTGCCAATTTTTGTTTTTAGTGACGAAATTGAATCTTGAATGTTACTTTGTATAACTCCAAGTTTCGATTTATCTATTACTTTGAAGGACTGATAACTATTGGAATTTTCTATTAAATTATTAAACTGAGATTCAATAGAGTTACTTTCTTCCTCTTGACTTATACCGTTGAGGCTTAAACTAATAAATAATGCGCTTAAATAAAATATCTTTTTCTTCATTTGGGAAATTTGTTCTAAAGTAGTCGTTTTAAATAGTGAATTTTTAAATATAATACTAAAAATCTATAAAAGTAGGTACCCGCAAAGATTAATAAATATTTATAGAGAATCGCACCATTCTAGAGAGCAATCAAAAGATGATAAAATCAAAGCGAGTTTAATATTTGAATTTCAAAAAATACCACCAAGAACAAATACGAAAAAAGAAAAAACTTAAGCTTCGCTATGTAATTTAAAACTGATTACTTCTGGTGACATTCCAATTCGACCAGGAAAACCTAAAAATCCAAATCCTTTACTTACGAAAAGATGCTGATCGTTTTCTGTATAATGTCCCAACCATCTTTTATAGCGGTATTTTACTGGACTCCATTGGAATCCGGGGATGTCAACGCCAACTTGTGAACCGTGTGTATGTCCGCTCAATGTTAAATCAAAATGCTTAGGATGCTGTCTTACTATATTTTCCCAATGGTCAGGATCATGACTCATTAAAATATTGAATCTTCCATCTGGAGTTGATTGAGAAGCTAAATCGATATCGCCATATTGTGGAAAAGGACCTTGACCCCAGTTTTCAACTCCAATAATATCAATTTTATCTATTCCATTGTCAATCTGAATATTTTCATTTTTAAGTAAAATAAATCCTGCTTCTTCAAAAATAGCGTCTAACTCATCTAAATTTTTTTGTCTGGCTTCGTTACTTTCAAACTTAATATAATCTCCATAATCATGATTTCCTAAAATGGCGTATTTTCCATATTTCGCTGATAAATTCTTTAATGAATCAACATAAGGGATCATTTCTGCAGCTCGATTATTTACTAAATCGCCAGTAAACATGATAAGATCTGGATTCGCATCATTGATAAGAGATAATCCTTGTTGTACAGCTTCAATATCATCGAAGCTTCCAGCATGAAAATCTGAAAACTGAACCACTTTTAATCCATCAAATGATTTAGGCAATCTTTTCATTGATAAATCTAAACGCTTCACATGAAAATTGTACTTTCCTTTCGTGACAGCATAAATAGTCCCCAAAACTGGAATAGCTGCTATTCCTAAAGAAATACTTCTCACAAAATTTCTTCTACTTGCGAATTGTTTTGACTTGTCTTTTCTGAAAAATAATTTATTTTTAACAAGTGCCAAAATCCTAATAATATCCTCTGAGAATAGAAATATAGCGGAAAATAGTTTAGCAATAAAGAATCCTAGGGAAATTCCAAATAATACATTTATTATAGCATTGGCATTGTAAATTCCATTTGATCCGCGGTAAAGATTAATAGCAAATCCAGATAAAAAGACTACAGAAGACAAAGGAATTAACCATTTGAAATACTTATAATATTTTTCTTTAATTGTTTTACGATAACCTTTCCAGATATAAATATCAAGAATTAGAAAGGAAACCAATATGATCGAAAAGAAAATTATGTAACGATAGCTCATGTTTACGAATAAGAATAACTACTGTTAAACAAAGAAAAGACAATAAAGTTCTTTCAATTTACACTTCCTCATCAGAATAATCTTCTTGATTTTCCATAGTAATATCGTCCCATCTTTCAACACGTTGAATACCTTCAGTCATTTCAAATTTCTCAATTAACTCATCTAAATGATACTTGTCCATTACATAAACCTGAATTTTCCCTTCGAAAATACCATCTTTTGATTCAAAACTAATGGAGCGCATATTGACACTTTGTTGGTAAGAAACTATCTCGGTAATTTTATTTACAATTCCGATATCATCAATTCCAATCAATTTCAGTTTCGCCAAATGTTCTTTAACCGCTTGGTTCTTCCATTTTGCAGAAATACAACGGTAATTCATTTTACCCATTAAATTCTCCGCATTTGGACAATCATTTCGGTGAATCTTGATACCGTTACTCACTGTTATAAATCCAAATACATGATCTCCTGGCAAAGGATTACAGCATTTTGCAAAATCATAATCGATATCTTTAAAGTCATCTCCAATTACTAAAGTGTCTTTTTTACTATCAATTCGCTTGCTAATGTCTGTTGCATGCTTGATTTTATTCGTTTTAACCTCTTTTTCAACTTTTAGAACTCCACCAACATTTTTAATTCTGCGGAGTTTCGTTAAATCTACTTTTCCTTTGGCTATTCGAATGTATAATTCGGTTCCTGTTGAAACGTTATAATATTTCTCTAAAATTGAAATGTTTTCGCTAATAAAACGAATATTGTGCTGTTTAAATTTGCGTTCTAATATTTCTTTACCGTCTTCAGCAATTTTATTTCGCTCATCATTTAAAGCGGCTTTTATCTTTTGCTTTGCACGACCAGTAATGGCAAATTTCAACCATTCTTCGTTTGGCTTTTGCTTACTTGAAGTGATGATTTCTACTTGGTGACCACTTTTCAGTTGATGACTTAATGGAACCAATTTTTTATTCACTTTAGCACCAATGCAAGTCAGACCAATATCTGTGTGAATATCAAAAGCGAAATCTAAAGTTGTAGCACCAGTTGGAAGTACACGTAATTCTCCGTTTGGAGTAAATACATAAATTTCGTCGTTAAACAAATTCAATTTGAATTCATCAACGAAGTCCATTGCATCTTCAGAATGATTTCCAATTAACTCACGAATTTCACCAATCCAACGGTCAAATTTATTTTCACCATTTTTAGATTCCTTATAGTTATAATGTGCTGCCAAACCTTTCTCAGCAATTTGATCCATTCTTTCAGAACGAATTTGGACTTCAACCCATTTCCCTTGTGGACTCATCACAGTTGTATGCAATGATTCATATCCGTTGGCACGTGGTGTAGAAACCCAATCTCTTAATCTGTCTGGATTTGGCTGGTAAAAATCGGTAACAATACTGTAAACTCTCCAACAATCTGGTTTCTCTAGTTCTTCTGGAGTATCGAGTGTAATTCTAATGGCAAATAAGTCAAAAACTTCCTCAAAAGGAATTTCCTTGCTTTTCATCTTGCGATAAATAGAAGCGATGGATTTTGTTCTTGCTTTTAAGTCAAAAATATATCCTTCGTTGGTCAAAGCTTCCTTAATAGGATGTGTAAATCTTCGAATGAATCTTTGACGAACTGCATGCGTTGACTTTAGTTTACCGCTTATTTCACGATAAGCTTGTGGATTCATATAACGTAAACATAAATCTTCTAGTTCGCTTTTTATCGTGTACAAACCCAAACGGTGGGCGAGTGGTGCGTACAAGAAATTGGTTTCTGATGCAATTTTCAATTGTTTATCAGGACGCATACTGTCCAAAGTACGCATGTTGTGCAATCGATCCGCCAATTTAATTAAAACAACCCTTAAATCATCTGAGATGGTAAGGATCATTTTTCTAAAATTCTCTGCTTGAATAGAAATATTTTCATCAAATACTTCAGGAATTTTTGTCAATCCGTCGATTACTTTTCGAACAGTTTTTCCAAACGATTCTTCAATATCATCTAAGGTAATGTAGGTATCTTCAACTGTATCGTGCAATAATGCAGCAATAATCGCAGTTGTACCCAATTCCATTTCTTCGGCACATATTTTTGCAACAGCAATCGGGTGATAAATATAAGGTTCACCCGATTTGCGTCGCATATCTTTATGAGCTTCAACAGCTACGTCAAATGCTTTACGAATTTGTTTAGTTTCTTCTCGTGTTCTGTCATTCTTCGTAACACGCAATAAACTTCTGAACGCATTTAAAATCTCTTTGCGTTCTTTTTCTAAATCAATTTCCGGCTTGTTTTCCACTCAGTTCTTGTAATATAATTATTGTGCTGGTAACACTTTTGTAGACACTTCTCCAAATCCAATACGTACACCATTTGCATTACAATGTCCACGCATAATCACGGTATCATTGTCATTGATGAATTTACGCTCTGAACCATCTTTCATTTTGATAGGCTTTGAACCTCTCCATGATAACTCTAACATTGAACCGAAAGAGCTGTGGTCATCTCCTGAAATTGTTCCTGAAGCCATCATGTCTCCACAACGAATATTGCATCCATTTATGGTGTGGTGAGCTAATTGCTGCGCCATATTCCAGTACATGTACTTGTAGTTTGAATTACAAACTGTAGTTTCCTCGCTATTTTCTGGTTTAATTCCAACTTCTAAGTTGATGTCATAATGGAAATCACCTTCATACTCTAAATAAGGAAGAACTTTCGGATCTTGTTTTGGACCTTCTGTTTTAAATGGTTCCAAAGCATCCATTGTTACAATCCAAGGAGAAATAGAAGAAGCAAAACTTTTTGCTAAGAACGGTCCTAGTGGAACATATTCCCATTTTTGAATATCACGTGCAGACCAATCGTTCATGATGCACATTCCAAAAATATAGTCGCTTGCTTCAGCAGTTGTAATGTTTTCTCCTAATGGCTTCCCGTCAAAAGTTACAAAAGCCATTTCTAATTCAAAATCCAATAATTTAGAAGCTCCGAAAACTGGATCTTGATCATCATTTGGTCTTGTTTGTCCTTTTGGACGTTTAATCATTTGTTCACTTGGTATAATTGAACTCGCTCTTCCGTGGTATCCAACAGGAATCCAAAGCCAATTTGGTAAAAGTGCATTTGCAGGATCTCTAAATAGAGTTCCCACGTTTGTTGCGTGACCTCTAGAAGAGTAAAAATCTGTATAATCTCCAACTTGAACAGGCATCAACATTTCCACTTGGTCAACGTCAATGAGTACTTGTTCAACATGGTGATTGTTATTTGATAAATCAGTATGTTTTTCGTCAAACAACTTCGACAATCGGTTTCTTAAATCAGTTGTAGCCTCTTTACCTTTCTTCATTATTGTATTCAAAGCATCTGTTTGAAAGTCTGATTGTTCAAAAGGTAAATTCTTAAAATAACCCAATACATATAGGGCATTTAAGTCAATTACTTTATTTCCAATTCTAGAACCAACACGGGCTTTATCTTGTCCTGTTTTGAAAATTCCAAAAGGTAAATTTTGAATAGGAAAGTCTGAGTTTCCATCCACCTCAATCCAAGATTTTAATGACGGGTCGTTTGCTTTAATCATTTTATTTTTGATTTGATATTGTTTCAAGCAAAAATACTAAAGTCTTTCGATTCATCAAAGACAATCGGCTCCTACTTATTGATTAAAATTCTTTATTTGAGTTGAATAGTTATTTCATTTGTTCTGCTTTCCAAAGGACCGAATCTCATATTTATTTTTGCGCCTTTCATAAAGCTTGTTTGTTCAAGAATTGGTTTTATTTCGTTGTATAATTTTTCAGCGCTAGATCCATACAGATACATTATTCCATCACTGTGATCTAATGCCAGTTCATTACCATCGTAAACCCCTAAACATTTTGCTTTTATAATATCGATAATTTTATACATCAAACTGTAAAGTTCATCTGTTGTCTCGAAACCATAATTAAAATAGATAAACAAAGCTTGTTCATTACTGCTGTGAATAGGATCATTATCTGATACTTTATCAACGAGTGGAATAAGTCTCTTTGCAAAATTTTCGTTTAAGGTTTTCATATTCTTTGATTTGAAAATTGTTAAGCGAGCAAGATAATTTTGTTAGTTTCCACAAGAAAACTAAAGATTTTTAAGTCTTCTTGCAAAGCCAAGTTAAATTAAATAAAAAAGAGCAAATGAAAAATCAAATGCCCTTTTTTGAATTTTATTTCAATATTTGAATAATGGGTGACCAGACATCATTTGTTTAACTTCAGTGATAACTTCTTTTGTTATTGCTTCGTTATTCATGTTTGTCATCACTTTGTCCATCAATTCTACAATTTTCGGAATATCATTTTCTTTTAATCCTCTTGTAGTAATTGCTGGTGTTCCAATACGAATTCCAGAAGTTACAAATGGAGATTCAGTATCAAAAGGAACCATGTTCTTATTTACTGTTATGTGCGCATCGTTCAATGCAATTTCAGCATCTTTTCCGGTAATTCCTTTAGAACGTAAGTCAATTAACATACTGTGGTTATCCGTTCCACCAGAAATAATTTTATATCCTAATTTTACGAATTCTGCAGCCATAACTTTTGCATTTGCTGCTACTTGTTTTTGGTAATCAGTAAATTTAGGATCCAATGCTTCTCCAAATGCGATTGCTTTTGATGCAATAACATGTTCCAAAGGTCCACCTTGAGTTCCTGGGAAAACAGCTGCATCTAACATTGATGCCATCGATCTTAAGTTCCCATTTTTCCAACGGATTCCAAAAGGATTGTCAAAGTTCTTTCCTAGCATAATAATTCCTCCACGGGGTCCACGTAAAGTTTTATGTGTTGTTGAAGTCACGATATGACAATGCTCCATTGGATTTGCCAATAGTTTGGTTGCAATCATTCCAGCGGGATGTGAAATATCGGCTAAAATTAAAGCGCCCACTTTGTCAGCAACTTTACGAATTCTTGCGTAATCCCAATCTCTACTGTATGCAGAAGCGCCAACAATAATCATTTTTGGTTTTACTTCTACTGCTTTCTTTTCTAATGCTTCGTAATCGATACGACCAGTTTCTTTATCAACTCCGTAGAAGTGTGGGTTGTATAATTTTCCTGAGAAATTAACAGAAGAACCATGAGTAAGGTGTCCTCCGTGAGAAAGATCAAACCCTAGGATATTATCTCCCGGTTGTAAACAAGCTAACATCACTGCAGCATTGGCTTGAGAACCTGAGTGCGGTTGAACGTTAGCCCATTCTGCACCAAATAATTTACACAATCTATCAATTGCTAATTGTTCAACTTGATCAACAATTTCACAACCTCCATAATATCTTTTTCCCGGAAGACCTTCCGCATATTTGTTGGTTAAAACAGAACCCATTGCTTCCATTACTTCATCACTAACAAAGTTTTCAGATGCAATTAATTCAATTCCGTTGATTTGACGTTCTTTTTCAAGTCCAATTAAATCAAAGATCTCCTTATCTCTTTTCATTCTTTATGTTTTTTTTCAAATTATAAATAGTAATCAATCTTGTATAATTACGAAGTTGTTTGGTGTAAGAAGGTGGAATATCTACCTTGAGCTTTACAGCCTTTCAACTTCAATAATCTAGTTTTTCTTAGGATTGACAATATAAACAATTTTCGATTTCGAATTTAAAATCCTATAGATTTCTTTTGTCACTAATTTAATGTTTCGAACAAATAATCCAAGACTTGGTGGTGTGGATTGGTTCATTTTAGGTGCCATAATTATTTATGCTTATTAATTTATGTGAATAATATTTTTTGTTTTCATTGTATATTCCTTCTTTATCCAAGGTGTCAATTCTAACTCTTCCATGTGCATGAATGATTTGTTGATTAGGCAGAACGATTCCAACATGATGAATATTTCCTGTTGTTTCTGATTTGAAGAATGCAAGATCTCCAGATTTTAGTTGTTCAAAATCTACTTTTGTTCCTTCTAAGTATTGCTGTGAAGCATCTCTAGGAAGAAATAAACCTACTTGATGAAAGACAGTCTGTGTAAATCCAGAGCAATCTATTCCAAAAGCTGTTCGTCCTCCCCATAAATAAGGTGAATTGGAGTAGGAGAGGGCTAAATCTTTAATATTTGAATTTAAATTTGAGTCTAGTTTTTGAGTTGGAATTTCATTTGCCCAAGAAAATTCTAGATCATCTATTTTGAAAGACTTTGAATTTGATAGTATTGGAGAACCTTGTAAAACATTTTGTTTCCCCCAAGGTGTAATGATTGTTAAAATACTTTCTTGTTGTCTTTGCGTGTTCGTTTTGAATTTCTCAAAAGTGATTTCTGAAATTTTAATCAATTGTTTATTGTCTACCCAACCCTCATAATTATCCTGCTGAATGTTGATTTTTACCCATTGATTATGAATACCAATTACAGTGACAATTTCGCCAAAAAGCAGTTGTGTGACAATTTCAGACGAATCCTCATGTGTCGATCTAACAGGAATTACTGCTAGACTACAAATTGCCTTTATGCCTGCAATCATTGTTTTTTAGGGAAGTTTGGATGCGCAAGTATATTTTTTACTTGTTGAATATGTCTTTCGTTGTGATAAATTACAAACATTAAAGCGTCACCCAATCTCAAACGAACCATTTTACTAATAGAAATTGGAATCTTCACTTTTTTCAAATTTACTCTCTCTGCATCTTCTAGAATTATAATTAATTCTTGTTGATTTTTTACAAAATTAGTAACAGGTTCTAAATCTATTAATTCAGGACTAATTGATGGATTAAGGTTTTTTGGAGCGCGAAATTTTCGTTTGATATTATTTAATCGACCTAATTTCATAGATCTCCAAGCGCTTCTTCCAAGAGGTGATGGAACAAAATTCTCTTTAACACTACTGAATTTCGTGTTTTGAATTTTATCAATAAAAACGTGGTGATAATACGTGGAATAACTATTGAGATGAGACAAAACTTCTTGAATGTTCCAGCTGTCTTTCGATGGTTTCCATTTTATTTGATTTTCACCTAGATGGGTGCATTTCTTAGATACTAAGGCAATGTTTAATTCCGTAATATTCCTTAAATTTAATAGCAAATCATCAGTCAAAAATCCTTTCATATTCTATATCTTAAACAGTCCAAAATTAAGACGATTTCTATTACTCTCCAATTAAAAATGGATAATTTTTTAATACAATTTCAACTTATTTACTGCTGTATAAATCGCAAATATAAATCAACTATTTAACTAAATATCAATTGTTTAAATATTTAACTTAATGAGCTAATAACCAGTTGTATATGTTTTTGTGAATTTTAATTTTTAATTCAAGTCAAGAAAAAATGCGGAATAGTAAAAGTTTAGGATTAACTTTACTTCGATTTAATAACGGTGCTCAATGCACTTTAAAAAAATAAAAAATGGCAAATATTAGAGGCTTGAAAAAAAACATCAACGGAATGATTTACGATGTTGTTGATGAATGTTACAGCGTACAATTGTTTAATGACTCAAAAACAGCTGAATCTGATTCTTTTATCGATGATGCTGCAGATTTCCAAGAAGAGATAATGGGTGAAATCAAAAGAGCTGAGAATAAAAAAGACTTTAAAGCAATTGAAGATAAAGTTCAAAAAACAAGAGAAGATTGGACTATTCGTTTGAATAAAATGCAATAATTCTCATTTCAGACTAATTTCCGATTCAAGTTGACATTGTTTTCTTGGATTATAAAAAGTTTTAAAACGTCCGATTCTTTATTGAGTTGGACGTTTTAGTTTTATAGACTTTTCTTTTGTTTAAAAATGGATTTCTTCTTTAAAAGAATTTGTTGATCGCTATAAACACTGGTATTTCCATGAATCATATAAGCGACACCATTTGCTAATCCAAAATAAAGAATTCCATTGAATCCAAATAATTCCGCGCCAATTAAAGTGCTTGCAATTGGAGTGTTAGTTGCAGCTCCAAAAACCGCTACAAATCCAATTCCAGCAAGAACATCCACAGGTAATGGAATAATCAAAAACAATAGATTTCCTAACATTGCACCAATGAAAAATAGTGGTGTAGCTTCTCCGCCCTTGAATCCAGCTCCTAAAGTTAAAGCAGTAAGTAGTAGTTTTATTAGAAAACTATATTCATTCATGGGTTCATTAAAAGCAGATTGAATTTCTGGGATGCCTAAACCTAAATAGGGTTTTATATCAAAGGTCAGAAACAGAAATAAAAGAACGACTCCACCAATCATTGGTCTTAAATAAGGAATAGAAATTTTGCTAAAAAGCTGAGTGAATAAATGTTTGAATTTACTAAAAGCATAAGCTGCAATTCCAAATGCCAATCCAGCGATTATAGTTGATAAAACTGCTGACCATGAAATTGAAGGGAATATTTCAATCGGATATTGTGTATGATGAGTTCCCCAAATAATGCAGAAATAATGACCACCAAAAGAAGAGAGGAGTACCCAAATTATATCTGCAATCTTGAATTTCTTGTCTCTCGGTAATTCAAAAGCGAAAATAGCTCCTGCAAGAGGTGTCCCAAAAATCCCTGAGAATCCCGCAGCAACACCCATTCGCAATAATCGTTTTCTGTGTTTTTTTGTCCAACTGAAAAAGTGAGTGATTGCATCACCAAGCGCTCCACCCATTTGTACGGCAGTTCCCTCACGACCAGCTGATCCACCAAATAAATGTGTAGCGACAGTTCCTATAAACACCAAAGGAATTATTTTCCAGTGAATTGGTCGCTTGGGTTGGTGCATTTCTCTTATCAAATAATCATTGCCACCTTCAACACCTTTTGATCCGAAATAATACATTAGACCAATCAATAGTCCGCCGATTGGGAGAAGATAAACGAAAATTGAATTATTAATTCGCAATTGAGTTGCAGCTGATAAACTTCCAAGGAAAAGTGCTGAAATACTACCTGCAACAAAAGAGATGAGAAATGCAATGAGGATCCATTGACTTATTCTAGATATTTTCGACTTCATAATTATTACCCTTATTAAAGTTTAAATAGAAGTCATCAGTCCAATAGAGACGGTTCAGGGCAGACATCATTGCCAATATATGGGACAAATTTAATTATTCTTTTCCTTTTTTCAAATTTGTATTCAGTACATATTTTAATTGGAAAGAATATTTTCTATTTATTCTCGGCTTTTTTTATCAATAAGGTATTGAACTTTGAAATTACATGAGTCGAACTTTGAAATAACACACCTTTAATTTTGAAATTACAAGATTTACATTTGTTCAAAAAAAGGCTTTGGTGTTTACTATTAGATTGATTACTCTTCTTTCCCTTTCATCAAGTTTTGTAAACGATACATTTCATCACGTAATCGTGCAGCTTCCATAAAGTCTAAATCTTTTGCTGCTTTTTTCATTTGACGTTCAGCATTCTTCATACTTTTCTCTAATTGAGATTTGTCCATGTATTGTTCAACAGGATCTGCCGCAATCATACTGTTGTCTTCTTCTTCCGTTCTGTATTGGAAAGCATTCTGATTTGTTTTGTTCAATGCAGTAGGAACCATGCCGTGTTCTTCGTTGTAGGCAATTTGAATTGCTCGTCTACGGTAAGTCTCCTCAATTGTACGCTCCATTGACTTGGTCATTTTATCCGCATACATAATCACCATTCCATTTACGTTTCTTGCTGCACGTCCAACAGTTTGTACTAATGAACGTTCGTTTCTCAAGAATCCTTCTTTGTCGGCATCAAGAATTGCTACTAAACTTACTTCTGGTAAATCTAAACCTTCACGTAATAAGTTAACTCCAATCAACACATCAAAAACTCCTTCTCTTAACTGCTGTAGAATTTCAACACGTTCTAGCGTATCGACTTCACTGTGGATATAACGACAAAGAATTCCCATTCTGTCCAAATACTTTTGTAATTCCTCAGCCATTCTCTTGGTTAAAGTGGTTACTAAAGTTCTTTCTTTAATTAAAATTCGCTTTTGAATTTCTTCAATTAAATCATCAATTTGATTTAGACTAGGACGAACTTCAATTTCTGGATCAAGCAATCCAGTTGGACGAATAACTTGTTCGACAATGACACCATCAGACATTTCAATTTCGAAATCTGCCGGAGTAGCACTCACATATATAATCTGATTTACAATCGATTGGAACTCTTCAAATTTCAACGGTCGGTTATCCATAGCCGCTTGCAAACGGAAACCATATTCTACAAGATTGGTTTTTCTTGCGCGGTCACCGCCATACATTGCTCTAATTTGCGGAAGTGTTACGTGACTTTCATCCACCACCATTAAGAAATCATCTGGAAAATAATCCAATAAACAGAAAGGACGTGTTCCTGGTAATCGTTTATCGAAATAACGAGAATAATTCTCAATTCCTTGGCAATAACCCAATTCACGGATCATTTCTAAATCATATTCTGTTCGTTCTAGTAATCTTTTTGCTTCGACTTGTTTCCCTTCTTCCTTAAATTTTTCCACCTGAATAACCATATCATCTTGAATGAATTCAATGGCCGCTTTTGTTGTTTCAGGTGAACTCACAAAAATATTTGCGGGATAAATATTGATAGATTTTAATTCATCTATTACATCGTTGCTTTCCGGATCAATTGTGTAAATTCCTTCGATATCATCATCCCAAAACTCAATGCGTAAAGCATAATCCGCATAAGCCAAATGCACATCAACAGTGTCTCCAGTTACTCGAAAAGTTCCACGTTTAAATTCATCTCCAGCACGTGAGTACAAGTTTTCTACTAGTTTAAACAGGAATTTATTTCTTAGTATAGTATCACCAACAGCAATTGGAATTATACTTTTCTCAAATTCATTTGGATTTCCAATACCATAAATACAAGAAACAGAAGAAACTACAATTACATCGCGTCGACCTGAAAGTAGGGCAGAAGTCGCTGAAAGTCGAAGTTTTTCAATCTCGTCATTAATTGCTAAATCTTTTTCAATGAAAGTGTCTGTAATGGGTAAATAAGCCTCTGGTTGATAATAATCGTAGTAAGAAACGAAATATTCAACAGAATTCTCTGGAAAAAACTGTTTAAACTCATTGTATAATTGAGCTGCCAATGTCTTATTATGAGATAAGATCAATGTTGGTTTATTGACTTGCTGAATCACATTTGCAATAGTAAATGTCTTTCCACTTCCTGTCACACCAAGTAAAGTTTGGTGTTCAATATCACTTTTTACACCAGCAGTTAATTCTTTAATCGCCTGCGGTTGATCACCCATTGGTTCGAAAGGAGAAACGAGTTTAAATTCCATAATACAAACTTAAATAATTTGAGTCTTTCATTGCTGATATAACCAATTAAAATAGGAAATGTTTTATATCAGTATTGAGTATTGAGTATTCAGTAGAAAGCAAAGAAGAGTGCTGATTGAAATAAGTTGACAATTTTAGATTTAATCTATTGTGAGTATATGAAAGTTAACATTAGTAGTTAAATGAGATGAAATGAATGCTTTATCATATTAATCGAATGAATTATCTGGCTTTAAGCTGATAATCATATGTATCGGGTTTAAAGTAGCTATATTTAATTATTGGGTTACCAAGCTAAGTCGTAATTATTTAAAAAGAGATTTCTCGTCGTTTCACTCCACTTGTGCTGAGCTTGCCGATGTATCGGAATGACAGGTTTTCGTTGGCTTGGGTGGGGTAAAATTTGCTCAAGCGAAGCTTGAGCAAATTTTACCCCAAAGACTTCTCTACGAACTGTCATTCCGATAGTTGAGAAAATCTTAGATTTTAACAACTGAGGAATCCCTTCTTCCTTTTTGCTAAAGCTTAACTCTAGATAAAATTAATTAATGCGATTATCGGCTGTATTATTGAAAAAACACTTCGTTAAAATTAGGGATTAACGAGCTATATTGGTAGCCCAATTTAATTATATTCAAAATTGAGTATAATCACCAATATACCTAAAATCGAGTATAATTAAGAATATACCTAAAATTGAGTATATTTGGCTTTATATACAATTTTGAGTATATTTATCTTAAATGAAAATTAAATAATGAAAGCGATCATAACAGGTGATATTGTAAACTCTAGGTCAGTAGATGCTAAGAAATGGTTGTTAAAACTGAAGAAGGTTTTGCGATTGTTTGGAAATGAACCAAAAGATTGGGAGATTTATAGAGGAGATAGTTTTCAGTTGAAAATTGAATCAGAGAATGCTCTGCAGGCTGCAATATTATTGAAATCTCAGATTAAACAATTTAAGGAGCTTGATATCCGTATGTCTATTGGAATTGGTGAAGTTGATTACGAAGCTTCAAAAATTACTGAATCAAATGGCTCTGCATTTTTACGATCAGGAGAATGTTTTGAAACCTTAAAAAAAGAACTTTTAGCGGTAAGTTCACCATCTAAAGCATTCGATAAAACAATGAATGTCATGCTTTCTCTCGCTGGATTATCTATGGATAATTGGACGCCTTTGTCCTCAGAGATTATTCAACTGAGTTTAGAAAATCCAAAAATGACACAATTGGAGATGGCCAAACTACTTGATAAAAGTCAAAGTAATATTAGTATTGCTTTAAAGCGTGGAGGTTTCGATGAAATTCAAAAACTATTAACCTATTATAAAGAAGAGGTAATTAATATATGATAGTTCTAGCACTAAAACTCATTCTGGCGCATATTCTGGGAGACTTCGTCTTTCAATCAAATAAGTGGGTTCAAAATAAAAGACAACTCAAGCTGAAATCTCCGAAGTTGTATTTGCATATTTTATTGCATGCACTTTTTCTGATTCTTGCATTACAATTTGATTTCAGTTATTGGTTGGGAATAGTAATTATTTTGGTTTCCCATTTTTTGATTGACCTTGGAAAACTGTATGCTATTAATAAAGTGAATAATATTGCGCTATTCTTCTTAGATCAGTTGCTGCATTTGGCTGTTATCATTGGAGTTGTGTATTATTATATTCGTTTTGAATTTATAAATCTTGACTTATATTTGCCGCAAGCTTTGCTTTTGATAGTTGCAATTTTGATGGTGACAGTAGTGACATCAATAATTATGCGGGTTCTTATTTCAAAATGGAAACCTGAAGAAGAGAGTCATGAATCACTTGAAAACGCTGGAGCTTACATCGGAATGTTGGAGCGCTTGTTCATATTTGGTTTTATCATTTTAAACTATTGGGAGGGAATAGGGTTTTTATTAGCAGCTAAATCTGTATTTAGATTTGGTGATTTATCCAACGCAAAAGATCGAAATCTTACCGAATATATTTTAATTGGAACATTACTAAGTTTTGGACTTGCTATCCTAATCGGATTAGGTTATCAGTGGTTAAGATTTATGCTTGCTATGTCAAATGGTTAATCAATTTAATACTTAACTTAGCGCTGACAAAGAGTTGCAATCTTAACAAGAGTACGATTCTAGAATAAAAGCAATAAAAAAGATAAAATGAACGAACCGATAACGATAAATAGAAATGCAGTTTTAATTATTCCAAAACAAGCATTCTTTGATTGGGCAAACGCAGTATTTCCAGAAGATCCTACAAACGCAGATGATTATTCAGAATTTAATACTTATCTAATTGCAGAAGATAGTTTTACTGGCGATGCAGAAGAAGCGTTAGAGAACTATTGGGAATTTATCTTTGAAAATGAACTTTTTGATATTTCAACAGATGACGAAGATTGGCCAGAAGAGCTGACTTGGGAATTGTTTAAAAAGTTTTTCAAATTTCATTTTAGTTCGTTTGTTACGGATTTGGAGGATAATCCATTTTATGTGGAGAACTGAGGGTAATTATGAATGATGAATGTTGGATTTGTGGGATTGATTATTTGCTTCACGAATTAACTAAATATTGCTTTGAATAGTGGTTGATTTCTCCAAACACGCGTTAATATTTTTTGTTATTAATGCGTGTTTTATTTAATTGCTTGCTGTTGTTTGCGTTTATCACTACAATACTCCCAACACGCAATAAGTTTTGGCTTAAAAAATATGAGAGGTATATGTTTTGCGAAATAACTTGTATTTCACATGCTGAAAGTATTTGATTTCATCAATTCAGCTCGATCACTAAAAATCCTCACCTCAATGTTTAATCAAAAAAAAACTCCCCATAAAATTGGAGAGTCTCTTTTGAACTTAATCTTGTGGAGCTGGAGGGGTTTACTTCGGCTCCTATGGTCGCTCAGCATAAACTTCTCACCCCATTTTCTTTCCAAAAAAAAAACTCCCCATAAAATTGGAGAGTCTCTTTTGAACTTAATCTTGTGGAGCTGGAGGGGTTCGAACCCTCGTCCAAACAATGAAATAGCTAGCCTTCTACATGTTTATTTTGTGATTTAGTTTTCGATTATGGAACGGACACAAACACCCTGACCATAACTTATCTTCGTTAAATTTCGCAGACAAACAGAAGCCGTTTGCAAACTATTCTCAAATTGTTGATTTCTCGGGATCCAGTGCTCATGAGACGGGAGAACTGGCGAGAAACTTGTCCCTCGTACTGTACTTCGGAGTGGATTAAGCTAGTAACCTAAGTTACTACGCTGCAAGATTATATGACGTGTTGTCAATTATCGTTTGTGACCAGAGATTTACGAGACTCACCACATGGCTCGACATGCTTATACTAATTAGATGCAGTTGCTGTCAAATCCAGGTCAGCCCCATTTAATATAGTGCTACAAAGATAGAGAACTTTGAGGGATATCCAATGCGTTGAAATTAAAATAAAAGTTATTTTTTTATCAATTAGAAGAAGTCAAGAGAATAAGATTTACAATGGTTTGTTATCTATTGAAGTTTGAATTTCCAGAATATTGTAAAATCAACGATTATTTCCATCCAATCCAACCAAAATTACCACTTCATTCTTAACTTTGAATCGTGGAAGAAAGAAAGACATATTTTGTAGACGTAATTCTACCAGTTCCCATCAATAATGCCTTTACATATCGAGTTCCATTCGAGATGAATGACTTTATGAAAACAGGTATCAGGGTAGTGGTGCCGTTTGGTAGATCAAAACTGCAAACGGGAATTATCGTGAAAGTCCATGAGGTTGTTCCTGAAGGATATCAATCGAAATATGTTGAAGCTGTCTTAGATGAATTTCCTATTATAACTGGGAAACAATTCAAATTATGGAATTGGATTTCAGAATATTACATGGCGCCACTTGGTGATGTAATGAATGCTGCCTTGCCATCGAATTTTAAGTTGGGAAGTGAAACAAAAGTGTTGATTCATCCTGAATACGAAGGGAATTCAGAAATACTTACGGACAGAGAATACCAAGTTGTTGAAGCGCTTGAAGTACAAAGTGAGTTAGACTTAAAAGAGATTTCTGATATTCTTGGAATTAAAACGATACAACCTGTAATTAAGGCGCTCATTGAAAAACGGGTGATTATTACGCAAGAAGATTTAAAACAAAAATACGCTCCAAAAACTCAATTATTTGTTGAATTGGCCAAAGAATACCAATCAGATGAACAGTTGAAAGCTTTAATTGATGTTTTGAGTGAAGACAAACGTAAGAAAAAACAATTGGATGCCATTTTAACCTACATGCAAATGGGAGGTTTTAAGCAAGGTATTTCTAAGCCTATTTTAAGGTCGGAATTGGTGGAGAAAGGAGCTTCTGCTTCTTCATTCAACACTTTAGACAAAGATGGAATTCTGAAAATTAAACGAATGGAGATTTCCCGTTTAATGGAGAGAGATGAAGCGGATTCAGCGTTTAAAGAATTGTCACCTGATCAACAACGTGCTTTAGATGAGATTAGAGAATCTTTTGTTGAGAAGGATGTTACGCTTTTACATGGTGTGACAGGTTCTGGTAAAACTGAGGTTTATGTTGAATTGATTCAAGAGCAATTGGATAAAGGGAAACAGGTTTTATTCTTGTTGCCGGAAATTGCCTTAACAACTCAATTAATTCAACGTTTACAGAAATATTTTGGTGATAAAATTGGAGTATATCATTCTCGATTTAATCAAAATGAACGTGTTGAAATTTGGAATTCACTTTTACATAATGACACAACGAAATTTCAAATTGTTCTAGGAGCGAGAAGTGCAGTTTTCTTGCCTTTTAGAAATCTAGGATTGATAATCGTGGATGAGGAACATGAATCTTCATTCAAACAATATGATCCAAGTCCCCGCTATAATGGGCGTGATACAGCAATTGTCTTGCGTGCTTTTCATGGTGCGAAGGTTCTTTTGGGTTCTGCAACTCCAGCAATGGAAACATATTTCAACGCAGAAGAAGGGAAATATGGTTTGGTGAAACTGGACAAACGTTTTGGTGACATACAAATGCCGGAGATTTTCACTGCAAATATCAAGAAGGAGAAAATGCAGAAAACCATGCAATCGGATTTCTCTGGATTCTTGGTGGAGCACATGAAAAAAGCTTTAGAAAACAAGGAGCAAATCATTCTTTTTCAGAACAGAAGAGGGTATAATCCTGTTTGGGCTTGTGAAGTTTGTGGTTGGAATCCGAATTGTAAAAATTGCGATGTTTCCTTGACTTATCACAAGAACAGTAACATTCTAAAATGCCATTATTGTAGTTATTTCACCCCGCCCGTTGGTGCTTGTCCAAAATGTCAGAGTAATCGCCTTAAAATGATTGGCTTTGGAACAGAGAAGATTGAAGATGAATTATCTATAATTCTACCTGGTGTGCGTGTTCAGCGTTTGGATTTAGATACAACGCGTCAAAAGAACAGCTATGAAAATATCTTGAATGATTTCGATGCGCGTAAGATCGATATTCTTGTGGGAACACAAATGGTTACCAAAGGATTGGATTTTGATAATGTAAGTTTGGTTGGAATTCTAGATGCTGATATGATGCTGAATCGGCCAGATTTCCGTGCTTTTGAACGCAGTTATCAGTTGATGTCACAAGTGGCTGGACGTTCTGGAAGAAAGACCAAACGTGGAACTGTAGTGATTCAGACGTATGATCCTGACCATTGGATTATTCAGCACGTGATTAATCACGATTATATGGGTTTTTACAAGAATGAATTGATTGAACGTAAGAATTATTTTTATCCGCCTTTTTATAAGATGATTAATTTGACGCTTAAACACCGCGATCCAAACAAGCTCGAGGTAATGGCTATGGATTTGGCTGATCGAATGAAACAAGCATTTGGAAGTCGAGTTTTAGGGCCCGAATTCCCAGTTGTTAAGAGAATACAGAATAGTTATCTAAAAGTAATTCGACTGAAAGTTGAGCGAGACGCTTCGAATAAGAAGGTGAAATTGCTGTTACAACAGAAGATTGATGATTTTTATAGTGTTTCTTATAATAAGTCGGTGAGGGTTATAGTTGATGTTGACCCATCTTAAATTACGAATTACGAATTACGAATTTTCAATTATTAATTGAAAATCCACATATCCTTCACGTTTTAAATCTTCTTCAAAATCGATATCAGATTTTTCTTCAAGTAGAAAATAAGATGAATTTTTTGCTTTTATTCTTGAAATAGAGTCAGATAGAACATGCTCAGTACTCCAAATCATATCATGAAATAGAGTAGGGCTAACTTCCTTCATTCCAATTAAATAGTAACCTCCGTCTAGTGCTGGACCTAAGATATAATCATGATTATTTAATTGGTCAAAAGCGGAGTTAATATCAGATGAATTAATCTCCGCACAATCAGAACCTAGAATAATTATTTTTTCATAGCCTTGATTCAAAACATTCTGAACTGCGTTGTTCATTCGTTCTCCTAAATCTCCTTTACTTTGAATACTGAAAAATGTATTTGGACATTCCCAGCGTTTAGAATCAGTTAAGACATCAGTTGAATAAATAAACTTATCTGCCTCGACTTCTTTAGCAATTTTGGCTGTGTAATCGATTAATTTAATATAAATTTCTAATGCTTTTTTATCACCTAAAGTTTTTGCTAATCTTGTTTTACATTTCCCTAATTCAGGGTTTTTTGTCATGATAATAAGCGCATTTTTGGAATTCATTCTTAAAGTTTTATTGTATAAATATAATATTCAAATGATTGAATGAGAATTGATGTGTTGCAAGGAATTTATTATGTCGTTGTTCCTTGACAACTTGAACCTGCTCCAGCAGTACAGCCATAACAATGTTGACCAATCATGATATTTCTCTTCAAAAGTTCATCTTGGTCGAATTCGCTAACATGCTGACGTTTGCCTTGCACTTTAAGTTGTAACATTTGATTAAAGTCACAATCGTACAAATACCCTTCCCAGTCTACAGAAATAGTGTCTTTACACATCACATTTTCTGCTGCAACTGGATTATAAGCATTGATTAATGTTTCCATGTAGCTTTCGTACTTGTTTGCAGCCAAAAGAAAGTCTAAATACCTTGAAATAGGAAGATTTGTAATTGTGTAGAGAGAATTAAATTCAATATCCCAATCAGCTTTCAATCTCACTTTGTAATCTTGCTCTAAAGCAGATTGCTCGGGCGGTAAACTTGCTCCTCCAGGATTGAATACCAAATGCAGATTTAATCCTGAACCTTCTATTCCGTAACCTAATTTATTCAAAATAATTAAAGATTCAATAGATTTATTAAAAACTCCATCACCTCTTTGTTTGTCTACGTTATCTTGCGTATAACAAGGCATAGAAGCAATAACTTCAATATTGTGTTCTTTGAAAAATTCTGGATATTTTCTATAACGCTTATTGGAAACTAAAATCGTTAAATTACTGCGCACAATGGTTTTTACATTTCTTTTGGTCAATTCTTCTACCAACCATAAGAAATGCGGATTCATTTCTGGCGCTCCACCGGTTAAATCTACTGTGTGAACATCTGTTTTATCAACCACATTCAACACTTGTTCCAATGTTTCTTTAGTCATGATTTCCTTGCGGTCTGGACCAGCATCAACGTGACAGTGTTCGCATGTTAAATCACACATATAACCCAAATTCAACTGTAGAATGTTTGTGGTTCTTGCTTTTAAAGGAAATTGATTATGTTCCTTTAATTTGTCCACAAATCTTGTACCTACCAATTGATCTTTTTCCAATAAGACTATTTGGTTTTTAGCTTCTGATAAGTAACTTTTCCTTCGTTTAAGCGATTTTAATTTCTCTTTTTTTTGGGTTTCTATCATCTTTTTGAATAATGTGAAAATATATTAACTATTAATTAAGAACATAAAATTAATAAAATTGTTTAGAATCAATAAAAATAATAATTGAAAGTTGAATGATTTAGAGCTATTTTGATTTTATTTAGATTCTTCCTTTGATGCCTATCAATGCTTATAAACTAGCTTAAATTTAATTTCTCAATCACCTTATCATTTCTACTTGCTATACAAACACTGCTATCTGTTGTCATGAATTTACCATTCAAAAATATATTAAAAATTGTTGCTGGACATGATGTCTTCTGAGCATCTTCTATTGATTTTAGTTTAACAATCTTCAATGGAAGATTCCTGTTTTTAGCTTTATCAACCAAAGATTCTTTCGCATGAAATTCCGCAAAAGGACATCTACTAGAATATTCTCCTCTTTTTACAGACGAATTAAAATATGGATTTTCAGCTGCTTTATTGAGTTTCCTTATCAATAAACTAAAACTCCTACAAGTTCTTTCATATTTACTAGGCTTCATACCAAAAGAGAAATCTAATGCGCTAAAGTTTAATAAATTCAAAAAAAATAATAATGCTTTTTTGTTCACTAACTATTTTTGAAATCAGGTGATTATAATTTTCTATACCATTGAACCATAGGAATAGGAAAGTTTGTAAATAGATCTTTTGTAGCGATACCCAAAATACCGAATTGAAATGCCCTTCCTTCATTTTGATGAAATCTTAGCCCTGGAATAAATATTCCGAAAGCAGGTTGATTTTTTTTATAATAAATACTTGCAGGATTGTTAAGGTTTCGACCTTTCGAAGGCAATAAAATGAAGGAGTCGAAGACCAAACTCAACCTATTTGAAATTTTAACCATTGCAGCCACACTAGTTAATGCTCTACCATCAACATTTCCTTCGTACCAAATGGCTCCATAACCACCTGAAAATGCAATGTTGTTTTTCCTGTCTCCAAATGAAATAGTTCCAAATGGAAGAGCTCCCCCATAATCTGGTAAAGCCCAAGATATCGTTCCAAATAGTCCACCAATAGCTAAATGTGTTTTCTCACCTAATTGCCAGGATTTTTTAAAATTCACGACCATTGGAGCTGCAACCCAAGTGGTCATAATTCCAATACCAAAGTTTTTTCCGAGAGAAAATTGAAAATCTGGTCCATAAAGATTCCATTGAAGATAATGATTACCTTTTTTAAGAGGCAATCCATTTGTGGTAATAAAATAGCGTGTTGAAAAATTTTCTTCACCTATGAAAATACCATCATTTGTAAATTCAGGATTATCTATTTTTATAATTTCTTTAATTAAATGTTGTGGAATATAAACCTGTCTTTGATCATTTGATAGTAAAAGTAATTCTCTAGCATCTTGAGTGAGAATTATTCCAGTTAATACACCACCGTCGGTTTTAATTATTTTATATTGGGTACTGTCTTGTATTGGAATTGTATCATTTTGAGATAATAATACATTTGAAATGATGAAAAACAGAAATGTTATTAATAGATTTTTCATATAAAAGTAGTGTTAATTAATAAGTTGGAAATATTCCCTAATTATTGATTTGACTTATGAAATTACATAATTACTTTGAAGATTTATACTTTCTATCAAAGTATCTTTAAAATTTAGATAATAGCTCTTGATAAACAGACGAGGTTATAATATCCACCAATTCAGTCATTCCATTAGATTCAGTGGTAATATGTTCATGGTTGAAACTCTTGAAAGCTCATTTTTAGATTTAACCTGTGAAAGAAAATGGTCGATTGTATTTTATCTGCGCTGATCAATCAAAATCACATTTCGATTTGGATCCGTGATTGTTGAATTCGATGGAACTGTTGCTATAGAATCAACTTCAGCGCCTATTTTTATAGCTTGTTTCATTTCAAAACCTCTTTCCAATTTTCACTTTCAGCAAATTCTTTAATCACTTGATTGCGTTCCAAAAGAAATTTTTTCATATACTTTTTAAGAAATAAAATATCTGCTAATTTCCCAAGTAAACCCAAAGGTGATTTATATTCAAAAACATCAACCATTAGCGCAGTACCCTCAGATTCAGAAAAAATATGTTCATGTTTGAAACTTTTGAAAGCTCCTTTTTGCATTTCATCTGTAAAAGAAAATGGACGATTGTATTCAGTTATTTTTGAAGTTAACTCTTGGGTTATTCCAAAATGTTTCGCTCGCCAAGTTACACTCTCATTCATCTGAATTAATCCACTGATTTTTCCTGCAATTGCTTCTTCATTTGATTTAGCTGTAGATATTTTATGTAAGTCTATGCTTCTTGAAAGGTCGAAAACTCTTTCTATAGGCGCTTTTATATGGGTTTTGATATGGATATGTGGCATTTATAATAATGTTAATTCATTAAATAAATTTTAAGCTTTCTTCGAACGCATAGCCTTCACTTTTTTAATGGTTTCGTCTGCTAAAAAATCATCATATTCTTTTGACTCTCTTTTATAGACAGCAATTTTCTCGTTATCATCACAATGCAAACCAAATCCATATCGTTTTGTCAACGGTGAAGCTCTAAAGCAAGGTTGACCTTTAGAGAAAAATAATTCACGTTCTTTTTTATATTCACTTTCTGCTAAATCATTTTTATTTGCAAAAACCTGAAATAGAACATCATCAGAAGTGAATTTATAAGGATTCTTCGCTAAAATTTCAAATTGCATGTTGGCAATCGACTTCTTATTTCCTTTTAAGGGTGGAGTTTCAGCTTTATTTACTGGACAATCTTCAGCAACTTCAATGAAAGTGTTTTGGTAATTTGTAGTGTGTATTTTCATGTTATTGTAAATCGTAAGCTTTAAATATAGTCTATTCTCATTTCAAAAAACTTAGATAATCAGAATAATCTGGATAATCTTAAAATATAGATTATTCAACTTGTCTAATTTAACCTCAATCATTTCGAGCTATTCGACTTTATTAATGTTTATCTATTTCAAATTTGATTGATCTCTCTTTAAAAAATCTGTATATCATGTAAACAACTAAAATTCCCATGATAACTATTCCTGTTCTGTGGAGATATGCAGGATCTTCTTCTTTGTATCTGCTATAAAATGTATGACTTATCATATAGGTTACATTTATAATGTGAAGAATTATTCCGAGATAGAGGAGCTTGCTTAATTTTTTTGATATCCAAAGAATTATTGGAAGGAGGACAATACAAATGTAAGTTATGAATCCATGAAGATGCTCAACAATTCCCAATTCCCTGGAATGACTATTGAATAAGAAGGAAACAAATACAAAATGTATGAGGTGATTTATTGCAAATAAGGTAATCAAAACTCGAAAGGCATCCTTTAAACTATTTTTGTGATAAATTCGTTTCAAACCGAATAAGCCGAGCATAATTAAAACTAGAAGATTTATTGCAGCAGATGTTCTCCCTGAATTTCGAGCACATTCAGCAAAAACTTCTTCAATTCCTTCAATGGTGTAGAATGCTCTAAAAAATATAAGTCCATTAAGAATAAAAATCAAGATAATCAAAAATGGAAGCCTTTTAGCTTTTAACATAAGTCTAGGGTTGTGTAGGATTATATAACGTATTGATTTTGTGTTTATTTAATTATGAATTGTTTAATTATTTTACATCGCTTAAAGCAATTCAGAATTACTCAGCGAGATTTCTATATGACCGCTATTGTTAAAATTTATATTGAATGTTAATTCATTTTAGACTTTAATATAATCTATTCCAAAATCGAGTAATCACTTTACTTTTGTTCAATTCTTCAAACTTTTCAATTGATAATAATTCTATTTCATTTCTTCTTTTATTGACCTCTTGCTCATTTGTATTTTTTAAAGTTTGTTTAAAAGCGAAAAATCCATGATTCTCATGTTTGCCCTTTCCAAATTTGACTTCAAAGTCTGAAATTGTAGCAAAATGTTCATTGTATAAGTTACCTGCTTCTATTTGTTTAAATAGTAGGGGAGCGTAGGAAATATTGGGCTGACTATAATGATGAATGAAAATAACAATTGGCATTCCTGCAGATAAATTATAGTCTCCAATTTTGGAGTGCATTTCAGGTGTATCAATACCAATCAGTTTTTCTCCTGGAAAACCATGTTTTTTAGTTATTTCAATAATGCGTTCAACTTGGACCCTATTTAAAGCTTCCCACTCTTTACCAATTTTACTTCTTTTGAATAAAATAGCATCGTAAAACCTCTCTCTGACTGCTTGGTCGGCTGTAAACATAGCAATCATTTCATTTCTTAATTCCCAATTAATAGATTCAGTATAGACTGCTTTCAAACTATCATTATCTTTTTCTATCCTATGGATAAAGGTGGAATTGTGATACTCTGAGAGCTTTTTAACTTTCAAGATAAGCTTGAGATCTAAGCCTTGTTTGATTCCTCTTCTTATGAAATAATCTAGTTTAACAGTGTCTTTTGTAATTGCTGAAATCTCAATTGCATTAAAGCAATCTCTAGCAAAAACGAAATCAAATTTTTCAAATGTCGAGAAATAGCTTTGTAGACTTTCTTCTATATTGCCGGTAGAAACTAATGTTCTGCCTTTATTTATTCCTTGATAATATTCAAAATAATTTTGAGTAAATACCAAATTAGGAGAAATAAGGAATATTATAATCCAGAAATTGAATTTCATGATTTTGTAATGCTATTGATCAATGAGTAGCTTGTATTCTACGTCAAATATAAATAATTATTACGATTATTATCTAAAATTCAAATAGTTAAGGTTAATCTTTGGAGTTTTTAAAAGTTGGTGGATTTGGTTCCTCCTTGAATAAACATTAAGAAAAGAGAAAGATGCAATGACAAGAGTATAATTGTTGAATTAGAATTTCGAAAAAGGAAACCTAATTGCGGTTTTCACTTTTCTCTTTTTTTCCTTCTTCTATGATTTCTTCAGTTTCTTTATCCTCATCAGTAGACAGTGTTTCTTCATCATTTTTCTGACTAGAATCTGAAGAGTCGATATAAAACTCACAACAAATCGGGAAATGATCAGAACCGATATTTTCTAGCACCTTAAGTTCTTTTATGAAAATAGTTGAACTGTGAAAAACCAAATCTAATGGAGCACGCAATAGCCAGTATTTGGCATGAAATGAAGCTAAAATTCCTCGGCCGTGTCTGCCATCAATTAAGCCGCTATTTTTACGGAATAAAATTGAGATTTTTGACCAAGCAACAGTATTGAAGTCACCAATCACGAGCGTTGGTTTTTCTAATTCTTTTGAACGTTTAGCGATACATAACAAATCCCCATCTCTTTCTTTAGAATTTTCCTCTTCAGTTGGACTCGGAGGTGGCGGATGAACCGAGAAAAGAATAAAATTATCTCCTTTTTTTGTTTTAAAATGAGCTTCAATACTTGGAACATCATCTGCTACATAAAAATGCTTGGTTATCTTTTCAAAAGGAATTTTGGAATACATGTGCATTCCATAAGTGTTTTCGAGTGTGATTTTCTCAGCATGCGGATAATCGTCTTCTAAATCACGCATTGCAACTTCCCAATCTTTGTTGCTTTCAATGGTGATAAATATATCGGGATTTTCTTTTTGAATGAACTTTTTAAATCTATCGAAATCTTTATTGAACTGATATATGTTAGTTGAAATTACTTTAATCGCCTGAGAACTTTTAATATCACGATTTTTGCTTTTGAAGAACTTGGTGAATTTTGAGAATATGTAAATATGATAGATAATAAAAGCAAATTGAACCAATACAATAACCCAAAACATTTTATTCTGTTCAGCGAAAATGAAAAGTCCAATACTCGCAATTATTTGACTAATAAAAACTTGTAGACTTAGGAATTCTGAAGCTCTAAAAACCCAATGCTGATTTTGAATTAAAGGCAGTAAGCTCAATAAAATTAGAAGTATCGATAAAATGATGAAAAATATGCCCACAATTATAGTTTATGCAAAGTTATCATTAATTGAATATCCTGATTAATGAAAATAACTTAAAATGATAATTAGGTAGGATTTAAAACTCCATCTACTGCTTATAAGTTGGGTAGGGTAAATCATCAGCTTCCTTTGTAATGAATTCTGTTTTTTCTTCGCCTGTTTTCCAATCCACCCAACCCCAAAGTCCGTTTTTTGAAAATGCTATGTATAATGATCCATCAACTTTGTATCTTTTATATTCATCGTAAAGGCATGGAACTGATTGCTTAGCTCCGTCTCCAAAAGACCATCTTGATAGATGTAATCCAAGTTTTCCGTTGTTGTAAACTACTGAATAAGCGCCATTGTATGGAATGAATTTTAAACTATCGTATTCCATAGGAACCAATTCTTTGGTATCAACGCCTTCGTACATATATTGATACATTCCCCATTTTTTGGTTGACTTGTGTTGGGCTTTGAATACTCCGTCTCCATTGCCTTCATCCATTTCAATTTTTCTTGCATTTAAAGCATTTAGCATTTCTTTTTCTGAGAAAGCTTGTGAAAAACTAGAAAACGTGAAAAGTATAAGTAAAGTAACTAAAAATAGATTTTTCATTGAATTTGATTTAGGTAAGAAATAAATTCTGTACCTATAAAAGTATGAAAAATTATTTAAATATTTGTAAATCAGTCTATATAAAATAGTGTTGGACTAATTCTTAGTTATATTTTTCAAAGCTTTCAATAAATTATTCTCAAAATCTTTAATTATTAAATTGCTTAATTTCAGTTTACTTTCATTTGAAACACCGATAACGCAGTTTTTAAACACTTATTTAAACGGATAAACATCCGTGAATGTTCGGGTTCCATATTGAGAATTAATTATAATATCATGAGAAATACTAATGCTTCATAAATTTCAAAACTTCAGAACTTTCCTTCATTTGAATTCTTACAAAATAAATCCCTTTTGCCAATTGAGAAATATCGATTTCTGATTTATTTTCAAAAATTGCTTTATTCATGATTTCCTTTCCAAAACTATCTACAATGCTCAGTTCATATTTTTGATTGGAGATGAAATCCGTCAACTCTAAATTGATAACATCAGCTGATGGATTAGGATAGAGAGTTAATTCTATTTTTTGAATTTCATTTTTTATATTCAAAGGTCTAACACATTTCCAAGTTTCTTTGAGACGCGTGTTTATTGGATCTAGTCCTGCAGTATAGTATAAATTGGTGCCATTATTAAAAGACATTCCGCCTCTTCTTTCAACGGAAGGAATGGAAACGAGTTGTTCCCAAGTTAAATCAATTAGACTAAAACTCCACAAATCGTTGAAGTAATTGCTGTTTGTATCTCTTCCGCAAGAAATGAATAACTTGTCACTGATAGTATTTAATGAAGAATGAACTCTTCCTTCTAATGGAAATTCACTCTTTAAAGTCCAAGTATCAGTGACTGGATCGTATTCATACAGTTTATTGTTGAAATTATTATTTTCATCTTTCCCAAAAGTCAAATATCCTCGATTATTGTGAGCAGATGCAGAACCACGATAAAGCGCACCAAAAGGAAAATCACTTTTTTGTTGCCAAGAATCGGTACTCATATTATAAGCCCAAACTTCTGAAATAGCCTCAGTCGAAATTGTATTTCCTCCAATTATATAAGCGATGTCGTCAATAACAAAAGAAGCGGCACCTCTTCTTCCAGCATCAGGTAAAGGAGTTTTTTCTGTCCAATTATCATTCACAGGATTATACATCCAAATATCATCTAGATAATCTCCACTTTTAAGACCTCCAAAAATAAAACCATCAGTTGCAGAAGAAAATCCGGAGGCATATTGACGTTCTTCACCTGAAGGTAAGGAAGCAATTGTAGACCATGTATCGGTGCTCATGTTTAGCGATTGAAAATCCTTTGCTTCGACCCAACCCACTTTGAATCCTGTTCCGCAATATGCTGTATTTCCAATAACAAAAGAAGCGCCATCATCTCTCGCTGTTGCAGGAAAGTCATCAATTTGAATCCATGATTGAGAATGGACATTAGAATGGATTAAAATACTCAAAAGTATAAAAAGCGATTTTATTGTTTTGATGATTAGTTTCATATTTTCTTGGAGTGTCAAATGTTTATTTCTTCAAACGTGAAATTAGTTGTTTTGTTTTCTCAAGTTACTTTAATTCACGATCTGTTTATCCACGGTTTTATATGCGAACAAGATAGCTTCTTTATCAGGAGTTCTCCGTTAATTCTGTTTAAAAAATCAACTTTTGCTTTTGTGTTTATCAGTCTGAAAATCAGCATTTTTCAATTATGGGGTCACTGTCCCCATAATTGAAAACTTTTAGATAAAACCTTTGAATTGTTTTTAAAAGTGAATAGCTTCTCATTCACATTTTTTTTAATTCTTCATTAATATATTCTTCTAATTGCTCTTTGCTTGGTAATTTCACGAGGTATTGCTGAACAAATAGATTCTCATCAATTCCAGCAGTAGCATATTTCACTAAGGAGTTATCTTTATTGGTAACCAATAGAATTCCTACTGGTGGTTGATCATCTTTTTCACTAATTTCTTCCTTGAAAAAGTTGAGATATGTATTGAGCTGACCAATATCTCCATGGTTAAACTCCCCAATTTTTAATTCAATAATAACATGACATTTTAAAATGCGATGATAAAACAGTAGATCTAAAAAGTAATAATTCTCGCCAATGAGTATTCGTTTTTGCCTTTTTTCAAAACAAAAACCATTTCCTAATTCGATTATAAATTCTTGAAGGTGATCTAATAAAGCAGTTTCTAAGTCCGATTCTTCAATCACACCCTGAACATTCAAATCTAAAAATTCAAAGGAATAAATGTTCTTTATTATATCTATTGCCTTCATAGGCACAACATTTTTATTGGCAAATTCAGAAAATTTTTCTGTGTTTATTGTTAATCCACTTCTTTCAAAATATAAACTTGAAATTTGCCTTTTTAACTCTCTCACACTCCAAGTACTTTTTACGCATTCTATTTCATAAAAAGTACGCTTTAATTTATCATCTATTTTAATTAATTGTTCTATATGCGAATAAGACAGCTTCTTTATCAAGAGCTCTCCGTTAATTCTATTTGAAAATTCATCCTTGATTTTGTGGTTATCAGTTTCAAATTCAGTATTATGCAATTGTGTGGTCAGTGACCCCATATTTGATTTTAACAATAAATACTCCTTGACTTGAGGGTAAGAAGTATAAAGTAATTTGAAATTATGCAATGCCCTTATGTCAATTCCTTTTATATCCTTGAGCGCTTTCGCAATGTTTGGAATTAGTTTTTCACCATATTCCGCTCTGTCATTTCCGTTCTGTTCATATTCAATAATATAAAAGCCAATAAACCAATTCCTTATAGTTAATGCTTGGTTAACAGCACTTGCACTTTGTTGTTGTAATTGATTATGAACTGCTGATATATCTTTTATTAGTGTTTTGAAGCCTTTCATTTTTCTGGATTTAATTTAAGATTATTAGTTCTGATTTTAACTAATGTCTGTTTTACCCCCTCTTTGAGTGGCCCAAATATCAAATTAGCAATAGCACCATCCATAAAAGCTGTCTTTTCTAAGGTTGGTCTTATCGCCTCGAATAATTTTGTTGCATGGGACCCATACATATAGATTGATCCTTCCGAATTATCGCAAGCAGTTTCCTGACCGTCATAGAAACCCAATTTATTCTTCAGAATTATTGCTTCTAAAATGTCTTTTAGTTCATGAACTTCATCAATGACTTTTATTTCTTTGAAGTAAACAATTACGGCTTGTTCAAACTTGTTTTCATTTGACTTTAATTCTTGATTGGTTAAATTTCCAATCTCTTGATTTAGATTTTTCATAATGATTTGATTTATGGTTTTTAAGTTTTTTATACAGTAAAATGAGAGTATTTCCAAATTTGAAAGAATAAGAAAACTCATTTACTATTAATAAGTTATGTAATTTTTTTCGATTTGTAATGAATAAAATCGAATTTTATAAATTTTTATTTGAATTATGAGCTCACTGATCCCATAATTCAAATTGCGCGAATGAAGGTTTGAAAAATCATGTATGCAAGACTATAGCAAGTGTTTATTAGCTTTGAAAATGTCGTTTAAATAACAAGGAAAACCAAATGTAAATAGTCAGAAAAAGCGGTTCAAGATAGGGGGAGAATAAAGTAAACGAAATTAATAGGTTTCTTGATAATCTTTCACTTTAGAGTTTTTGTTTTTTAAAATCCTTTCTAGACTTTTATATTAATGTGCTGAACGCTAAATGATAGTTTCAAAGTCTTGAATATATTTTCTGTTGTAATGTTGATGATTTTAACGGGATAAATAGTATCTTTTAATTAACATATTTGGCATCAATAAGTAAGTGAAAGGTACTGTATTAAGCTGATATTCTCTATTTCGTTAAATCCTCTAATTCCTTCAATAATTCTAGTTTCTCATTTTCAGAATAGAGCTTTGAATTTGCCAATGACTCCTCGAAATTTTCAATTGTTTTAGCATAATTTTGTTTTAATTGAATTTGAACATCTAAAATATATAAATGAGCTTCTGAGCAATTTGGGTACGATTCTATTAGTAATTTCCAGGCTTCAATGGCTTTATCAAATTGTCCTTCGTTATAGAAATACCAACCTTTTCCGTTTAATGCACCCAATGAGAATTCTATTTTGCTTCCGTAATTTTCTTTGATCTCATTTTCGAATATGGAAAACTTATTTAATTCGTTGAAATCATTGGACATATATTTTCCTTGCGTATGAGCCCAACTTTCAAAAATCTCGTATAAAGCAGGTGCAATAGTTAATCCTGGAGTTACATTGTGGTCTGCTTCTTTAAATAGTGTTCCTTTTGAGTTAATTGAAGAATTGTTTAGCGTTTGAAGTACAGAATCCATTTTGTAGAAATCTTCTGGGTAATCGTTACCTATTCCAAAACGATAATATTTTGTTGATTGCGTTTTATAATTCTTTAGTTTTTGAATAGAATCGTTTAGTTCCACGTTTTTTTGTGTGAAAAATGGACTTAATGAAATTATTGCATTTAACTCATTTATTCTAGAGAAAAGGAGGGAAGTTGTAAAGTAACCATATCTAGAATGGCCAATTAACATTCTAAATTTTGAAGCATTAAATTGACTTTCAGCAAGTGGAATTAATTCATCAAAAATGAACTTTTCGTTTTCTGCAGCAAGTCCTTTTTCATTTGATATTTCATGCAAAGTTTCAATATACCGATATTGCTGTTCAGATGCTACACTGATTATAATTGAAGATGGCATTTGCTCATTGCTCGTCAAATAGTCAATAGTATTTAGAATATAGTTATGACTTCTTTCATTTTGACTATCGAAAATAATGATCAGAGGAAAATCACGCTTTAGTTCCTTTTGCCACTCGAATGGAACTGTTACGGTAATATTTTTGTCAAAACTAAGATTTTCGGATGTAATTGTAGTGTCCAGCAAATTTTTGTAACGCTCATAATTTTGAGCAAAAATGGAGGAAGTGACCAAGAGTAAAACTAAGATGAATAGTATTGATTTTTTCATATTTTAGAATTTATTGTTGCCTAGTTTCTGCTTTCAAAATATTTCTTCAGCTTCTCCCCAAATAATATTTTGTTCGTTTTGAGGTCTATTGCTGAAATCATTGATTGACATGATACAATTGTTTAAATTAAAGCTTCTTAATACCTTGTCAATCTCCCAATAACTTCTTCATGTTCAGGGAATAATTCAACCAATTCGTTTTTTGACTTCATTTCAAAATCTTCAAAACTAAATCCTGGAGAAACCGTGCAGCCTGCCAAAGAATAAGAATTATCGTCCATAACTTCTGAAGCGAACCAATCACCGCCATTTACGATGCGCTGGGGCAGTTGACCTTTTTCAAAATCTCGTCCAATGATGTATTCTTTATAAATTCCTTCTTTCGTTATAACATGCAGTCGAATAGGGGAGCCGTCATAAAAATGCCAGATTTCGTCTTGTTTTATTCTGTGAAAAGCTGAAAAATTGTCTGATATCAATAAGAAATAAATAGATGTGGAATAGTTTCTACTTCCTTTATAGTCAGGACCTAAATTATCTTCAGTTATTTCTCCAGTGCTTCGGTGTGTTTCTTTGAAATAACCACCTTCTGGATGTTTTTCTAATTCTAATCTGTTGACTAAATCTTGAATCTTATTTTTCATGTTGAATGATTGTATAAATGAAGGTTTTATTATTTAACGAATTTAATAAAATCAAACAGTTTTCATTAATTAAATGTTCTAGAATTGTTGTCCAAAATTGATTCTATTCTACTTTTCCGAAATATAAATAGTCCAAAGTGCTATAGGAGTTGTTGCTGATACATTCAATCTTATTTACTATCTTAGAATATCCATTCAAACTAATAGATAGGAAAGTAAAAAGAAAAGATAGAATTTTAATCTTCATGACTCTAATGATTCATAAATAAGATATTAGTTCCTCTTGTGTTAATCTATTATTTAGGCCCTTCAAATTCGAATTTATTAATTAATTTCTCATAGTTTGGGTACAGATGTTTATTCAATACGAAATCAATATAAATTGCAGCGCTTCCCGTTTCTCCTTGAATATTTGGGTCATAATTTCGTCCAAAATCGAATACTAGAGTATCTTCGATAACCTTTAAACCCATATTTTCAGGATTAGGTAAATCACGTAATGAACCTTTAATATATCTGGTAGAAATTACAGTATCGTTTTCATGTTCTATCCATTTGCCAATGTTTGAATCTAAATAATAATAGTTGAATATAGATTTTCTAGCAAAGCAGGTGAATGGACTGTCGTCTAATTCATTGTTTTGAGCGTTGCAAATGATTGCTGTGAATATGAAAACAATTGTAAAAGCGATATACTTTATCATACCTTTTTAAGTTTTATTGAACAATAACCAGTTGTACGGCTTGAATTGATTTTGGTTCAATACAAACCAATTAAACTTCAAATATTAAAAAGGTATTATTTTCCTCTTACTCCGGAAAATCAAATTCTGTTTCATTCTTGAACGGAACTCCTAATTCAAAATTACTCACATTTCCATATTCACAGTGCAGAGTGAGCCAGATATCTTCATAGAAATGAGTTTTGAACGTTTCATAATCTTCAATAACCCAATCGGCTTTTAATTCTCCAAAAACCTTACTTTTTGCTTTTTCAATTTCTAAATCCATAAAGGTTTTTCCATTGAATTTTAAGTCTCGATTTTTGCTGGAATAGAAAGTAAATCTATCATTAGATTGAAAAGTTAAGCTGATTTTCAGTTTGTTCCAGATTAGAATGTATTCACCGTCGTCATAAGCATCTTCAATGATTTGATCTGGTTCTCCTAAAATTTCGATAATCTCTTTGCGGTACATTCCGAATTTAATATTGTCGAATCCTATTCTTGGTTTGATTTCCATTGTTTTCGAATTTTTAATTATTGGTCATTCTTAATATTTCCGTGACGCTTACAATCAAAAAGTAGACATCCAGCATATTCAGGAATTATGTGATCTTTTAGATTTGGAATTGGTAAATTGAATTTATCAATAAGCGCTTCCTCACCAATTAGAATTTCTTCTTTAAGATCTTGTATTCTTTCTTTTTTTTCTTCAACAGAATATTCGTCCCAATCTTCATGACCACTTTCAATCTCTTTTAGCAAAACCATTTTTTCATCAACAAGATTTTTTATCAAAAGATTCCATTTTACTCTGTCAATCAGATAAAGCGAATACGATAATTCTATAAAATCGAATAAATCGAATTCCCTTATATCCTGTTTTAAAAGGCATTCAATTGCTGACTCATATTCTCCAATAAGGAAATATAAAAAGCCTATTTCATACACAGCAACTATTTCTCCGAAATTAAACTCAATATCATCGCTTGGCTTAATTTTATCTTTTAATTTTTCTGCAATTCTTTTGACACCTAATAAATCATCTAAATGAAAGTATGTTAGCGCTAAGTTGTAAAGATTCAAATTATCAACATCTTGAATTTTAACTACCTCTTCAAAATATATTTTGGCTGTTTCGTAATTTTCTGAATTGAAATAGCAAAACCCAAGATTATTAATTATTCGAATATCTTTTTTAATAGCAAGTGCTTCAATAAGAAAAGGTATTGCATCTTCATATCTTTTTTGATCAAGAAGCATATAACCATATTGATAGTAAGGTAAATAAGATTTAGGTTTGAATTCTAAGCACTCTTTTTGAATTAATATTGCTTTTTCTATAGCATTATCTTCATTAACTCTCCACTCAATTTCAGACCATTCAAAATATAAAAACCATGCATAGTTGTGAGTTGATTTTATAGTTCTTTTTAATTTATAAGCTAACTCAAAAAACTCTAAATCTTCATCGCCATTTTTCATTTCGTGATTTTCAAAGTATCCAATAGCAATTTCATTTATCAAATCAAGGTTGGTAGAATCTTCCTTATATTTTTTGATCAATTCATTTAATTCTAATTCTGTGATAGCTGACACTTTTGAAGTTGTTTAATTTTTAAAATATCCTTTTACTTTCTAGTGTTATATTAGAGTAGAGAACTAATTTAGTATTCTTATTATGAATAATTAATAAATACGATACTGTAAACTATATTATTATTCACCAATATCACCCAAACCCCCTCAACTCCAAATTTATAACCTCACTAATCTCTTCCGCTTTATCAACTATCATAAAATGTGCTCCATTTTCAATGAATATTGTATTTTCTCCTTTCTGTTGGAGCAACTTGTCATTTGAACCACCAATTTTAATCAGATTGGATAATCTTGTTTCATTTTGCCAATTGATGAGTTCTCTAACTGCCCATTTCACAAAATATTCTTCTGTATCATCTAAAATTGCGTAAACCAATTCTCTTCTGTCTGTTCCAAATAAATATTGAACAATTGCCTTTGGTGGTTTGAATAGTTTTTCAGGAATTAATTCAATCAGTTTTGACCTTCCTGCGAGTTTGAAAAGCCCGCTTAAATCTTGGCGTATTTCAACAGATGAAATTAAGATGGTGAATTTCGGCTTGGTTAATTTGCTAATTTCTATGGCAACTAAACCACCAAAACTAACTCCTAAAAACCCATATTCTTCTTCATTTTCAATATTGTAATCGATAATTAGTCTTTTAGAGTAGTCAATAATAGATTCCTTATTTTTAGGCTTAATCCATTCTACATGAATTAATTCGTGATCAATTTTTAAATATTGAAAAACTCTTTTATCTACTCCAAGTCCGCTAATTGCAAAGATTTTCATTTAGATTCTTAAGAATGAACTTTGTAAAAAGCTTCTACAGATTTATTCCATTCATCCAACATTTTTGATCTGGCTTTATTCAAATCTTCATTGGTTTGATTAATTGAATTTGCTGCTTCGTTGTATTCATTGACAGCTTTATTGAATTTATCTACATCTTCTTGCGTGCGGTCTTTCTTCTTTTTAGCCTCCATTATTTCATTTGCTTTTTCAAAATTGTCTTTCTTGATGTAGAAATCTGAAATTTTCGGAAATTCCTTTTCGGCTTCATTTTTATAAAATTCAATGGCTTTTTTTGCTGCTGCAATTATTTCTTTGTCACCGTTATAAGCGCTCATCGTGTCCAGTTTTGCTAAAGCTTCATCTGCTTCAATAGACAACGCGTTAACATTTTGTTCAAAAGCAGCTATGTCTTCCGTTTGTTGAGCGACTAGGGCATAAGCTTCTTGTTTATAAACTTTAAAGAATATTAAATATACCTTATTGTAGTAGTTTAACATGTCAGCAGCTTGCTCTATTTTTTGAGATTTACGGTCTTTTTCAGACTCTGTTAAAGTGATATTGTTGTTAGCAGCATAAGCTTTTTCAACTTCTTTGAGTTCCTCAAAAGCATTCGTTAATTTTTCATTTGCTCTTTTATTGGCCAAAATATAAGCCTCCATTGCGTCGTAAGATTCTTCCGCAACGGCTTCCATATCTACAATGTTTTCATAATCTTCACGCAGAACAGATTCAGATAAATTCAAATATTTTAAAGTCGCTTCTTTTAAACTAGCATCGCCTTCATGCGGTTTCATTGCTTCCACAACCGAAATTTGGGTTGCATATTGCTCAATTAATTGAATTCGTTTATTTTCAGACTTTCTTGCACTTTTCCCTTTTGTAATTGTTCTCAAATACTTCCAAGTATCATTTTTTAATTCTGCAAATGACGTACTTAATTCGTTCATGTGTTCTACACTTGCTTGTGAAAAACTTAAATTTGACATTCCAAAAACTAAGGTTAGAACGAGTATTGTACTTTTAAAATTGACCATTATTTATCGTTTTTTATGTTTATTAAATCTAAGGTAACAAAGAAAGCCTCAATGATTTCTTGATCCTCCGTTATGTCTTCCATTACGGAAAAATTAATTTCTTTTTCATTATCGTGTTGATTCGAATATCCAGCTAAATAGGAAGGATTATTGACTGAGAATGACGCTTTATTTTCAAATGAATAATATTCCTTTAGACTATTTAAATAAGCATCATTTGTTATATTATTTGAATTTATATCAATGGAATAAGTACTTGTTTTCCAATATTCAGAATAACTCATGGAAAGATTCTTCACCAGTTTAAAATAGGGATTATTTACATTTCGAAGCTCATATTTATGTTTCACTTCCTCTCTTTGTAAAGTATAAGGAGTCTTGAAATAGGTCTTTTTATCAATATGATCAGCTAAAATAGCAGAAGGTGAAGTTTTCTCTCCAGTTGCTATCCCATCAATTATCGAAGGAAAAAGTATATCAGGAATTACTCCTTTTCGTTGGTAAGTATCACCATTTACACGGTAAAAACAACCAACGGTTAGCTTGACATAATCCTTTGGTTCAAAATCCATTTCTTCTGGTGACTCATATCGATATGCTTTAATGGGAAGTATCGATTGCGCAGTGGATTTACCATAAGAAACTGAGCCAACGATAATTGCTCTGTTGTAATCTTGCAAAGTAATTGCGAAAAATTCTGAAGCTGATGCACTAAATTCATCAATCATTACTGTGAGCGGGCCAGCGTAGATTAATCCGCGGTTCAAGTCCTTGATTAAGGATGGTTTTTCATCGCCATTGTCGACAATTCCTAAAGTTCCATAATCAATGAATATTCCAATTAAATTGATTGCTTCAAGCATGTGACCACCGCCATTTCCTCTTAAATCGATGATTAATGCTTCTATTCCTTCTTTTTTCAATCTAATTATTTCTCTCGAAATATCGGCAGCACATCCATTTGTGCTTATTCCAAATTCATTTTCGCTGGCATAAAAAGAAGGTAAATAAATATATCCAACGGTTTTGGAGGAGTCTTTTAAAATGAAACTCTGGACAATATTTTCCTGAACAGTGATTGGTGTTTTAATCAGATTCACGGTATCTAAAACACCTGTTTCAGTTTCGAAAACGAACTTAGCGCTTTCTATTTCGCTGCTGTTGAGGAAATTCATTGCTTCTCCATAACCAATGCAACTGAAGTCTTTCTCAATTTTGTTAACGATAACTGCATTCAAAATAATTCCCTCATTGATTTGATTTGAATTCCAAGCAGCGCCTCCAGGAACAATGGAAGCTACTTTGAGTTGACCTCTTTCATTTCTTTCCAATTCAAAGCCAAACGAAAGGTTCTCATCACTTAAACTACCATCAAAACTTTCTTTTTCATCTACAGAAAAGTAGTTGGTGTGCGGATCGAAGGTGTTTGCTAATGAAGTCAAATACCACTCCCCAATCTTTTTATCAAGACTATTATTTATAAAATAGCTGTCCAATCTGCATTGTTCTCGGGAAAGTATAGTTTTATAAACCGAATCTATTTTTGCGGAAGAAACCTCCTCTCCATCTATCGTTCGGATAGTTAAATATTGTAACCATTTCCGCCAACGGTATTTAATTTCAGAATTTTGAACATAAATTTTTCCTTTGTCGATAGTTATAGAATCGTTTTCAATTAATTTGAATTTTTCATTTTCTAATTGTAATAGAAAAGATTTTGAATCAGTGATTGCTGTTTGAATTATTCCGGAAAACGCTTCATAAAAGGTGCATTCATTTGTTTTTAGATCGTCGGCCAATGCGTAACTTATACCTTTTATAGTTGAAACATTTTCTGAAGAGAGAAATAGTCCATAAGCATCTGATTTATCCAAAAGAATATCGCTAAACAGCTCGCTAAATGAGGAATCAATTGGTTTTGCGTTGTAATGGAACTTATTAATAGTGCCGATCAGATCAGATGCTTTTTCGCAAGTTGTTTGAGCAAATGAGAAAATATTCGCTCCGATAAATATACATGAAATTAAAAAATGGTTTCTCATCAAGTAGCATTGTGATTGGCTAATATAGCAATTTATGGTTATTGATTTCAATAAAAATGGCCAATTATAAAGGTTGTGACGAATTGTGGTAATTATTCATTTAGTTTTTAAGAGATTGATTGGTGCAACCCTCCATTATTTCGTAAGCAGTTGAGCTTTCACGGAATTGATCTTCTAAAGTAGAATTAGAGTATATTTTATTTCTATATTTCTATATTTCAATATCCATATCCCTTCAAACTCTCTAATTTCTGATTATAATCAAATTGTAAATCTTCATGTAAGACACTGATTTTTTTCTCAATCATTGCGACTTGTCTATCGTATAAATTAGTCAATGTATTGTTATCAAAAATTGAAGGTCTCAATTTTTCTATTCTTTCGCAGAAATAGAGTAGGAGTTCAACTTCCGTGGATTTCTCAGATGAATATTTGCTGTAAATCTTGATTTGTCGGAGAATCTTTCGAATTGTTTTCTTCATGAAGAAATAATTTCTGGAATTTATGCCTTCAAATAATTCGTCGAGCGTAGTTTTTACACTTTCAATATAAGCATTTTCATCATCAGATTGAAACAGCAGATAAGTCAAAAATGCTTTGTTCTCTTTTTTGAATTTCCCCAATTTTAAACAAAGATCTAAAAGTTCATCCTTAGATAAATGCTTCAGCTCTTTTTTAATAGTGACAATAGATTCTATTTGCATGCTGCGAATTTAAGAATTTTCATTTGGATTCTCAGATGGAAAAATTGAATGATTATCAAAGTCGATTTAATAGAACACTAAATATGAGATTAATGATAAACGATCTAAAAATCAATGATCATAATTCCTAAATAGCTAACTTTTTCTACATTTCACTATGTAAAAAGGTAAATCCTCTTCTATTTCATTGACCTCAAATAATCCAAAATCACCAAACTCTTTTTCTATTGATTTTTCATCATAAAAATACAGACATAATCCTTTATGGACTTCATATCTATCCTCGCTGATGTAATTTCCAGTTCCATAATTTGGTGCTTTTTTAGAAACCACAACAAAAATCATGTAGCCACCTTTTGCCAATTGATCGTAGCAATCTTTGATTAACTTTTTTCTTTCTTCGGTGTCCAATAAATGAATTAAGGAATAACTATAAATTCCGTCGTATTTAATAGCGTCAAAAGGCATAGCTGAAACAGAACCGTGATAGACTTTTGTGTCAGCACCAAAATGTTTTTTAGCTTTCTTAATTGCTGTTTTAGAGATTTCAATTCCTGTAACGTGAATTCCATTTTCAATAAAAACTTGTGCATTTCTTCCGTATCCAAAACCTGGAATTAGCATATTTTTTATTCCTTTTTCAATGAAGAAATCTTTAGCAATTATAGTTGAAGGAGTAGGGTTTAATCCCCACATTTCATGATTGCTTTTGTATATTGATTCCCAAATTTCAGCCATTATTTCACTTTTCTTTTTTTCAAAGCCTTAATTCCAAATATCATTATAATTGCTATTAAAATAAATGGCCAAATGTTAATTAAGTATACAAAAAACCAAACTAAATTATCCCAACCATTTTTAAATCCATCAGCAAACTTGTTTCCGAAATTTGTTGAATTTGGCTCTGTTTGGTAAATAGTCATTGTTAGGGTAGATAAGGAAATTTTACTTTTTAAGTATCTTAACCTTCCCTCAATGGATTCAATTTCAGATCGTAATTGCCCAATTTGCTCCTCAACTTTTAATATTTCTGTGACATTATTTGCCTGCTTTAAAATTTCCAAATATCTATTCTCGAGTTCTTTTTTAGTTTTTAATCGTGCTTCGATATCTAGGAATTCTTCCGTAACATCTTTTACTTCAATGCTTTTATTATCAAATTTTGAAATTCCTTTTGTAGCATCCATCAAAAGCTGATCGAAGTGTAATGCGGGAACTCTAATTACAATTGTATTACTTACTCGTCCTGAAGATTTGTATTCTTGGTCAGATGAAATATATCCTTTGTGTGCTTTTACACTTTTAAAAATTAGATCTCGAGAAGAAACGATATTATCTGTTTCAAATTCTACGCTTCCCTCTTTAATTAATTTTCTTTCATCATTTAATTCTTGCGGACTATCATTTTCTGGCTGCGCTTGTTTACTGATATTTTCAAAAGACTGCTCAGTGGCTAAATCAAATGAATCGCTTTGCCTGTCAGAACAGCCAACAATTATAAGTAAAAAGAGAAGTCCAAATATTTTTCCTGTTAATTTCATTTTAAGTAATTTATGAATTAAAAGTAATGAATTTTAAGTTATCTAAATGGTTTTGAAATGAATTGAATTCCACAACATATTTATTTGAACAAAATTTCAATAAATAAATGAATAGAGAATCCTATCTTTGCACCATGCGATCCAAACTCCTTTTAGTTACTCCGCCATTTACTCAGTTAAATACTGCATATCCGGCAACTGCTTACTTAAGAGGATTTCTTGAGGAACACGCTATTTCTACTGAGCATTGTGATTTAAGTATCGAACTTTTCACTTCCATTTTTACAAGTGATTTTTTGCGTTCTATAATTAAGGAAGCTGAAGATATGCAAAGCTTTAATCATCCGTTGGTTCGAAAATACAAGAAACTCTATATTTCGAGGGTTGAAGACGTGATAAAATTTCTTCAAAAAAGTGACATTGAAGCGGCTAATAAAATTCTTGAAAAAGATTTTTTACCAAAAGGACACAGATTGTCCAATGTGAATACAAAAATCAAATGGGCAGATGGAGAAATTGGAGTGATCGATAGGGCAAAACATCACGCTACACTTTTTATTGAAGAAATTGGAGATTTTATTCAAGCCAATGTTGATGAGTTTTTCGCTTTTACAAAATACGCCGAACAAATCGCTACAGCTTCATGCAGTTATGATCAGTTGGATGAATTTCTAAATTATGAACCGACACTTATCGAGGATAAAATGTTGGAGATTTTTGAAAAACAACTGCTGAAACACAATCCAACTTTAGTTTGTTTTACCATTCCTTTTCCTGGGAATTTGTTTGCTGCTTTGCGCTGTTCGCAATTCATAAAACAGTTTTATCCACATATTAAAATTGCAATTGGTGGAGGATATTGTAATACAGAATTACGCTCGCTAGAAGATCCTAGAATATTTGATTGTATTGATTTTATTTCAATGGACGATGGAGAAGGACCATTGTTGAAAATGGTTAATTATCTTGAAGGAAATGTTGAAATTAATGAGCTGGAAAGAACTTATGTCCTTGAAAATAGTAGGGTAGTTTATAAAAACAAGATTCCAAATACCATTTATCACCACAAGAATTTACCAGCGCCAAATTATGCTGGCTTACCTTATGATAAGTATGTTTCTTTTCTAGATGTTGTGAATCCTATGCACCGCATGTGGACGGATGCGAGATGGAATAAATTGACAATTTCGCATGGTTGTTATTGGAAACAATGTTCATTTTGTGATGTGAATTTGGATTATATCAGTAATTATCAAAACACAACGGCAGATGCTTTGGTAGATAAAATTGAGAAAATCATTAAAGATACGGGAATCAGCGGATTTCATTTCGTAGATGAAGCAGCGCCACCAAAAATGTGCAGAGCTTTATCCTTAAAATTGATAGAAAGAAATGTGAAAATTACCTGGTGGACAAATATTCGATTTGAAAAAACATTTAGCGCTGAATTGTGTGAATTAATGGCGAAATCTGGCTGCATTGCAGTAACAGGAGGATTAGAAGTTGCTTCTGACAGATTATTAGCAAAGATGAAAAAAGGAGTTGACATTGCGCAAGTAACCAGGGTAACGCATAATTTCTCTCAACAAAACATTATGGTTCATGCTTATTTAATGTATGGATTTCCAACTCAAAATGAACAAGAAACAATTGATTCACTAGAAGTTGTAAAACAACTATTTCAGAAAAATTGTATTCAATCGGCATATTGGCATCAATTCACAACGACTATTCATAGTCCAATAGGAAAGAATCCAGAAGATTTTGGAATCAATATAATTGGTCCCTCTTTTAAAGGATTTGCACAAAATGATTTATACCACGAAGATCCAACAGGAGCAGACCACAAAATATATGGCAAAGGATTAAATCTAGCTTTGAATGCTTATTTGAATAACTCAGGATTCGATAAAGAAATGCAAAATTGGTTTGATTTCCCTGTTCCTAAAACTACTCAATCTATGGATTTAATTGAAAGTTTTTTACTTGAAGGAATGGCAAAGACGGTTGCTGTGGGGTGATTAGGATATATTATTTTGGTTATAATTGGAGGAACTGCGATTAATTTATCTCAAGACCCTGACTTTTTATGTACTTTTTGAAGTTTTTTAAATGTTGAATACAGTATTGATAATCTGTTTTCATAATAATTTCAAATGTTTCAATATTAGTATCTATTCCATCATATCTTGACGTTCTTGAATATTGTAATAGACTTTTATACTCCCTTCAAGCACCTTTTGTAATTCGCATTGAAGAATTATTTCTATCGGGGTTAATGTTAAGTTCTATTTCATGATGTGTTTGACCAATATTTATATCTCTTTTTAAGGCCAAAGCTTTTAAATAATGAATTGCTGTATAAAATAGGGAAGTTATTTTCCAATCATAGAACTTATCTGGGGAATTTTCACAGATGCAATTATGGAATTCTTCATTATGATTGGCTTGATTTAAATATCTATCCATAACTATTCAAACTTAATTTCCTCATCAAATTTAATCTTGTCAACTAGTTCAGAGGGAATAAATTGAAAATAGACATTGTGTTTTTGTGAGATATTTGCTAAATCTATAGTATTTAAAAACTCAAAAAACACATCTCTACTTTTAACATTGTCTTCTTTTAAAACAATAGAATAATGTAAATCATTTAAACTTTTACGTGTTTTGAAAACTTTTTTAATCGATGAATGATTTTTCTTAAAATATCCTCTAATTATTGTGTCAAGTATTTGATTTACTTGGCTATCAATTTTATTAGAAAATTGGAAGATGTCATTTATAGGGTCTTGAATTTTTTTCTCTAATTTTTTAGCCAAGGGAGTTTTCTCACCCAAAGTCAAAAGAGCATAGCTTGCATCTACCTCCTCTTTGAATTCTTCTAAATTTGTTTGTAACAGATATAAAATAGCCTTTAATTGACTAAGTTTGTTATCTTTTTTTATGTCTAAGGTTTGATTGTCCACGGTTATAAAATTTCTATACCAAATATACAATAAATTTATAGTCTAAACAATTACTCCATTGCTTTTTAAAATTAGATACTGATTTTTAATTAATTATGCGTTTTATTGAAAATCAAACCAATCAAGAATTTAACTTTGTTACCCTTAACGAATAACAATCTTTCTTACCAAACTCCCTGATTCCGTTCTTAAATGAAAAAAGTAAATACCACTTCTTTGATCACGCAAATCAATTTCAATTTTACTTTCCGAAGTAAAAGGCTTTTCTAGAAGTACTTTCCCTTGTAAGTCTAAAACAGTAATAGACAATGGATTTTTGTCGTAATTATTTATATTGACGATTCCAGAAGATGGGTTAGGAGATATTGAAACATTAAAATCTTCCAATTTCTCTAAATTCGTTGTTCCATCTGTACAAGGTATATCTGATTCGTTGATATAAAAATCCTTTACATCAGAAGCCCTGTCGATTACCGATTGAACATTTTCTAAGTGGTTTCCATTTCTAGCATAAGTAATGGCATAAGATTGTTTCAATGTATCGCCAATATTGAAACTTCCAACGTTAACCGAAGTTAGGCTTTTTGCTTCAAAGTTTTGGTGTCCAACACTCAATGCACTCCATTCTGATGGAATATTTGGATTACCAGAAAACACATATTTTGTTGCTATTGCATTTGGGTTTAGCCAAGAACTTCCGTCAGCTTTCAATCCGTTCATAAGGTTCCATTTATTCGAAACGGTGAGTCCAGCATCAGCATAAGGAACGCTGGAAGTCATGTCGTTATTGAGACTTACAATTCCAATTGCTGGCGGATTTACTCCATAACCGAGCGTTTGTAAATGATCTTCATCATCATTATCTGCATTGTAAAAGTAAGTCAGGTTATTCAAAGAATCACAACCATAATAATCATCAGTGGAATTCCCAATGTCAGCATCAACGGCGATACTGTGAATAAATTCTGGGTAATTTGTATTGCTTCTATTGATTACGGTAATGTCTACAAAGGTGACATCATTCAAATAATCCCAAGTTTTATATTGATAAAATAGATAATGCATTTCAATTCCGATAACGTTTGTGTTGGTATAAGAATGAGGTTCAGCGGCATCATTTTGAATCATATATGTGGCACAACAACCTTTGATAATTGGATAATCACCTGCCATTGGATTATACGAGCCATCACTATCATAATCGAAGTATTCTGCCAGATAATAGGATTGACCCGAATTGTCATCACCATGAGCTGGCCAATTATTTATGGTCATTATCGCCTCATTGGTTAATGGATAAACTTCATCACAATTTGGATCTAAACCACATTCATAGGTCAATACAAAATTGTCAATATCAGTTTGACAAATACTCCAAACTGAATTATTCCATTTGTTTTGATATTCGGGATTAGTGTAGGTTCCAGGGTCAGATATCGGACCATTAAAAACATCAGTTCCTTGATTTGGAACACCGCCTTGAACAAAATGAATTTCACCTTGGGCATCAATGGCTGCAAACCAAAATTGTGTTGAATAAATAGCGTGTCTTCCTGAACCTTTAGGAACTTCGTATCCTAAACCTTGATTGGTATAGTCATAACAGAAGGTTCCAGCATCCGAAATACTGGCCGAAACATTATTGTGATCAAGGATTGAAGAGTGTATTTGAGCAATTGAATAGTTTACGAATAAAATAGCAAAAGCAATCAAAAGTGTTTTTAGTAGTTTCATAATTAAAGTTTTACTGGATTCAACCTACTTGATGAATTACCTATAGACACGAAAATTTTGAGGGAAAGGTTGGGGAAGTGGTTTTACGGAATGAATAATAAATACTAATATTTTATTCAAGCTATATGATTTCGGTCTAGTTTTCCGATTTTCATCGAAGCCATCAAAACAAAAACAAATCCCAATTGCACAAATCCATATATCAACAACAAAGCATTCACATTATAAGGATCTACGGCAGAATCTAAAAACAGATAATTGGAAATATTCTCGAAACTAGAACCTAATGGAGCCATTACAGGAAATAAACCTTCGTACTCCATAGAATCAGTGAATTGATAAATTGTAGTTGTGGACATCTTTACCATTGGGAAGAACAAGATAAAGATAATGGTTATCGCTTTTTTGAGAATAGGAAAAGTGTTTCTACTCCAAAATATTTTAAAGATGATAAATAATAAAAAGTAGATTCCAAGATAGAGGAGAGCCGAATTAAAATTGTAGCCTTTATAATTTAAAAAGTCACTGCCCATCATTAATAGAGAGAGAATTGAGATGTGGATAATCAGATAAATAATCAGAAGACTTGAAATTAAGACAAGATTTTTCTTTATACTTTCCCAAGTATTTCTCATGATTTTTACCAAAGCAAAATTCATCATTGAGATTTTTAAAACCGCAAAAGTTCCAAGAAGAATACTGTAGATTTGAAAAATTACAAATGTATCTTTTGCTTTAATAGATTCAGTTAAGTTTGGACCAAAACGAACGAAGAAATTGTTTTTTGAGAATAAATCAACAAGGGAAAATAGATTGGTTGAAATCCCTAAATTGTTCCCATTAGAGTATAAACATGGGAAATACAGCAAAAGAATAGTGATAATTATAAATTTTGAACTATTCCAGAATTTGCTTCTTTTTAAAAAATAGAATAACGCAAAATAGGCGAGTGGGTAAATGGTAATTGCCCAAATTGAATTGGACTTACTAAAAGGAATAACTGAAACGCTGAGTAAAATCAGTATGATCCAAATGAGGGTTTTCAGAAGAAAATTACTCCTCATATTTCTATATTTTCTCCATGCTACTATTCATTTTTACTCTTATTGGCGTAAAGACTTGAGGAATAAAAATAATATCCTTTAAATGTCGATTGATAATACGATAGAACTTTCTTTCTAGTATAAAATGCAATTTCATTTTGTTTGAAAGTCCGTTTAAAGTGTAATAATAAATTGCTTCTCCCTCTTTTCCGTTTACTTTTCTGTATGTTTCAATTATTTCAACATTATTTTCTTTTTCAAAAAAGCTAATAAACTCATCTCTAGTTGGTGTGTTGTCCCATTGAAGATCTCTTGGACAGCAGATGGAACCAAAATATTCAGTATAATAACTTTCGAATTCATCAGATTGAATTTCTGTTTTAGGAGCAAAGTTCATTTTAGGATAGTCATTCTTTAAAATCACACTGTCTTTTTTAATCAATCTATCACTTCTAATAAATTCATAAACGATTGTACTTTTTATAGGTTTTTGATTGGTTTCATTTTTAGCTGCAACACAAGAAGAAGAGGTTCTATTTGGAACAATGACAATTATTTTAGCAAATTCTGGATAAATTTTAGCCAAAAGGTCTACAGGGATTTGTGAAGAAATAAATAGTACTGGAGTTTCTATTGTCGTGGGAATTGAAATATCGATTAAAAAATTCATCCCCACTTGAGTAATGTTATCATCGTCAATCACTATAACATTCTCAAAAATAGAATCTTTAAAGTTTTGTGCATGACTGCTTGTAAATATCAAGATAAAACAAAGAGGTAGAAATGTCTTAATTTTCATTTTTGATTCTTTGTACAGCCACCTGGTGCTTCGGTTCAATTTCATTTTATACTCTGATAAATAACTTTCTAGCCTTATGGAAAGTAAAATAAAATGATGAAATCAGAATGAATATTAAGCCTAACATTAGAATGAATTCAACAAATCTCATCAGCATACTCGGTTCTTTAGGATCTCCATCCATTATAAATCCTATAGTAGTAAGGATTGAAGCGAGAACTAAAATATTCACTGTTTTTTTCTTCATTTTGGTTTTATTAGTTTAACCTAAAACGAAGTTAAGGATGTTTTTATTTTAATTATAAAAGTAATTGTCTATTTATTCAATCTACTTTTTCAAAATATCGAAACGCGCTGTAGGTTTTGCCTTAAGTCTTCCTTCTTGAATCAGTTGACCTGTTCTTTCGCAGACACCGTAACTTTTGTCTTCAATTCTTCCTAGAGCAGAATGCAATTCTCTTGATTTACGTTGGAGTCTGCTGATTACTTGTTTGTTTTTGGCTTGTTGCTGGAAGTGCTTACTGCTTTGATTAAAAGCCACATTTGTATGCGCTAATTTTTCCTTTTGATTTTCTCTTTCTTCTTTTAATTTAACAAGTTCATTGTCAATGATTTTAATTTCATCATCGATGATTGACTTGAAATTTTTAAGTTTTTCTGGACTGTATTGCATTTCGTTCTTCGACATCTAATTATTATTTGATTAAAAATTAATTTATACAACATGGTTTTAAAGAATATACTGAACTAATTTTCATTGTTTTCAATACTACTCTGAAATTTTCAAATCTCTGCTGTCCCATAAATATAAGGATTTTAGAGGCTTAATCAACCAAGTTATATTTCTTTGTGATTTTTTTAAGTAATGAAAATAGGATTTAAAAAAAAGTATCAACGTTTAAATTTAAGCTGAATCTCATTTTGAATTATTTTTTTAAGTCAATAGTCATAATAAGGATTCTTCTGGTAAAATTAAGGGACCACATTTCTTCTTAATTATACATAAGAAGAACAGAATCAATATTTAAGTTCTAATTCTTTGTCATTATTATTTTCTAAATAATGACATTTTAAATATCATTATGATAACTTTACAATTAATCAAATTTAAAATACTATGAAAAAAATTACTTTAGCTTTTGCGCTAATAACTTTTGGCGTGCAAGCACAAACGTTTCCAAATCCTTATTGTGATGTAAGTGATCAAGGGACGGATACTGAGATAATCAGTTCTATTGAAATCGCTGGAAACCTTATTACAAACAGTGATACCCTATCTATTTTAGTTGACAAAAGTTCGGAAATAGTAAGTTTAGTCACAGGAGAAATCTTCACTCTAACTGTTGAAGGAGATACAAAGGGTGACTTTGAAAACAATATTGTCGCATTTATTGACTGGAATAAGAACGAAATTCTAGATGATGCCGGTGAGATTTTTGAATTGGGAATGCTAACAAATAGTGATGGAACTGATGGAATTTCTGTAACTATGGATATTACAGTTCCTGCAAATGCCGTGCAAGGTGAAACTCGTATAAGAATTACAAAAACTTATCGAGATGATGACTCAGAAGCAATAATTAATCCTTGTGCCATAGAATTTGATGCGTTTGGTATGGGGGTTTACCCAGGTTATGGCCAAGCATTAGATTTTACTTTACAAATTGGAACTTTAGGACTTAATGACTTCAAAAATAATGAATTATCAGTTTATCCTAATCCAGCGCAAAATGTTTTGAATATTCAATACAAGTCAGCGTTGAATAGTGTGAAGATTTACAACAATGCAGGGCAAGAAGTTTATTCTAAAAACGTAAATTCAACTGATTTACAATTAGATGTGTCAATATTGGATGCTGGCTCTTACATCGTTAGATTGTTTGCTGACCAAGGTCAACACAGTTATAGAATCGTTAAACAGTAAGCATTTGAAGTTATTTACCTCCCCATTTTAGGAGATTTATTTAATTTAAAAGAAGCCGTTTCAGCTAATGAAGCGGCTTTTTTTGTCAATAATCTAGAAGTTGATGTGATAACGTAAATCATTTGGTTCACTCAGTTCTCTTCATTTTTTAATTGCAACCAATGAATGGAGCATTTAAACTTTATTCCTTGCTTTAATTGTGTGTTATTTTTTATCTCCTTAATATAGAAAATAAGATAGTAGGGATACTGAAAATTTCCAATTAAAATTCTATAATAATAAGTTTTTATATAAATATTTCCTGTCAAATACATGAAATAATTTATCATTTAATCAAAATAATATCTCTTTCTTCTGGCTTGTCTGACCAGTATACTTGCCACATTCTTCCATCAATTTGATCGAGCAAAATGAATGTGTAGATGTTATAAGTACCATGAAGTGTAAATCTGTCTGTTACTTCATTTTCATTTTCTACAAGAGGTAATGTATTTATAAAAGTTTCATAGCGTCTTTCATCTTCAATATCAATTTGGACTTGCCACAATAATCCATTTTGGGTGTTTAGTTTTATAAAGGTATTAATAATTTCAGTTGAAAAAAGACGGTAATTAGCAATAGATTGACTTGTTATTTTGTCACTGTTTCTCTTATCATTGTTGCTCTGTCCTTGAACTTGAGAAACAGATGTCATCATGAATAAGGCAAGAACGAATACTGAAGTTATACTTTTCATAGTGTTGGTTTTTGAATATATTTAGTTTAAATATAGCTTATTCTATCCGATTTGATATTTCATATTCGAAAAACTTTTCACCTTTTTCTGTTAAACCATCATTGATCTTGTGCATTCCACATTTTTCAGATAACCTTACAGATGCTTTATTTTCGGAGTACATTCTTGCAGTTATAATTTCAGTTTTTAACTCCCTAAATCCATAATTTATCAAACCATTACAGATTTCAAATCCATATCCCTTTTTCCAATGTTGGAAGTTTATTATGTAACCTAATTCTAATTTCGAATGGCTACCGTAAGATTTAAATAGACCCGCTTCACCAATTATTTCGCGTGTAAACTTGTCTTCAATAACGAAAACTCCAAATCCATTAATGTAATTCTGATTAAGTATTTTATATTTCTCCGAAAGTTGCGCTAAAGTCCAATCATGATTACCATTTGAAACATATTTCATATTCTTTTCCTCGGTGCATATTTTTAATAGAGATTTTAGATCTCCTTTCTCAATATCTCGAACGACTAGTCTTTTAGTTTGAAATCTTAAGTTCATAGAATAGTTTTGTTTGCTTTAATGTGTTTTTCTAACAATTTTCTTCTCCATTATATTTATTCCTTCTTTCGATTGTTGGATTTCCATGTGAATTATACTTTCATCAGGATTTTTCCAAAAAACCTTTCCATTTTTAATTATTTCGATCTTGTTTTTAGTAATTATTTCTTCAAACTGAGTCATTCCTTTCCTATTAAAGGAGCTAGTGGTGACAGGTAAATAAAATATCAATGAATCATTTATAATTTTGGATTCAGTGAACATAGCATAACCATTTGCATTTTGAGTGTCTGAGTAGATAAACCTTAAATAATAGCTGTCTTCAATGACTTTTATTTTTGGAGATTCTTTAAAGTATAATTCATTATTTAAAGAAGTAATACTTCTACTTGAGGTACATCCTGATAAAGCTGCTAAAATAGAAATAATTAGAAAACTCATTATTTTATTCATCTTATCATCAATTATAGAATGTGAAACTAAAAATAGTAATTTTTGATGAATTGATTGTGATGAATTCTATATTTCGAATTCAAAGTGTTTACTCACAAAGAATGTTTTCTTCAATTCTTTCCTTAAATTTGATCAATATTAAAAATACCCTATTCATGCTGGATTTTCAAAACAACACTTTAAACATAGATGATTTACCTCGCTTTGAAACAGTAAAAGGGCATCCTGTTGCACCTGCATATCTTAAAGTTTTGAGAATTATTTATGCTTTCTGGGTGATTGTTTTAGTTGGCGTTTTGATTGTCTTGAAATTTAAAGCCAATCCTCCAGCGCCTTTTTATTACACATTAATCGGTGTTTTAACCTTTGTGTTTTCACTCCTTATTATTGAAATAGAAAGGGGTTTTCAAAAGAGAAAATTCGGAATTAGAGAGAAAGACATCATTTTTCAAAAGGGATTTTTTGTTTTTAAAGAGACAATCGTTCCTTACAAAAGGATTCAGCATGTTGAGGTGAAACAAACTTTAGTTTTTAAGATTTTTAAACTTTTCACTTTGAAAGTTTATACCGCTGGTTCATCAGCAGGTGATTTGAGTATAAAAGGATTGAACCAAGACGATGCCGATAAAATAAAAGCACAAATTCTAAAAGTCGCAGACATTGATGAAAACTGATTTTTCAATACCTAGACGACAAAATTTCAGAGGAATTCTGGTGGTGTTTTTGATGGATCTCGTCAAAAGTATTAAACGAAATATTTATGTATTTCTACCGCTTTTGAGTAGTAAAATACGTGAGAATTACCTTGAGGTTGTAATTATTGGACTAATTCTATTGGTAATTCTACAATTGCTTTATTCTTATAAAAGCTATTTGAATTTTAAATTTCATGTTCAAGACCAACGCTTCTTCTTGCGTCATGGTGTTTTTAATTTCACAGATACAGATATTCCTTTTGACCGGATTCAGAACATTAACATCAATCAAAATCTTATTCAGCAAGCACTAAATGTTGTTGGTTTTGAAATTGAAACAGCGGGACAAAACACAGCCGAAATAAAAATTAAAGCGCTGAGTAGGGAGGATGCTTTAGCCTTAAAAGAAATTCTACTTAAAAATAGAGCTGAAGATAATGTTGAGAATAGTGTTAGCAATAGCTTAGAGGATAGAACTGAAGGTCAAATTGAAAATGCTAGTTCAGAACCTGTAATTCCTCATAGAAAAAGAGTTTTGTTTAATCTTAGTTTAGGTGAATTACTCAAGGTGGGTGTGAGTTCAAACTATATCAAAGGATTGGGATTGGTTCTGTTTTTTGTGAGTACGATTTTCCAATATCTTCAAGAGTTTTTTGATAATTTTTATGAAATAAACTTTGAAAATACCTATTTGACTCAAGCTTATGAAACCTTTGCATTCGTAGTTGGGTTTATCATATTTCTTTTGGCCGCAACTTTTATAGTGACTATTGGTAGAACGGTGTTTAAATATTATGATCTCAAAGTAACCAAGGTTGACAAGGATTATGAAGTGGAATATGGACTTTTAAAACGCATTAATCAAGTAATCAAAAAGAGTAAAGCGCAAGTTTTTGAAGTAGAGGAGAACCCAATTAAAAATCTATTCAAAATTAAGAATGTCTTTATTAGTCAAGCTTCATCACAAGAACTTCAAGACAAAAAGAAGATTGGAGTAGTAGGGATTTCAGATGAAAATATAAACATACTTTTCAAGTCACTTTTTGATTTATCCTATCCTCAACAATTCATTAATATCCAAAGCAGTATGCGCATGATGTTTAGGTTAATGATCAAATATTTCGTTCTGTGTATTTTAATCGGACTAGGTTTGTTTACCATGCTCGGATTAACTTACAGCTTAATACTTCCAATTCTGTTGCTTGGTGTTTTTACTTTTATCTCGTTTAAAACGATTCAAAAAAGTCATATTGGCGTAAATGATGATCTGATAGAAGTGCATTCGGGTTCGATTCATACAAACAAAAAATATATTGCAACGCACAAGGTGCAATCAATAGCAATCAAGCGCAATTGGTTTCAGCAACGCAATAATCACGCAGATTTGATTATCTATACCGCCTCAGGCCTTGAGCGTATTGGTTATTTGAAATATGATGAGGTTGTGAAGGTTGTAAATTATTTGAATTTTAAAGTGGAGAGCAGTGCGTTAGGTTGGATATAGGATTTTACAATTTTTGGATAATTAAAAAGCATTAAATTTTATCATCTTCTATTGTTCTTAATGAAATTGATATTTACTCCAATTCTATATTCTGATAAATCTTTAAATGCATTGTTGTTTACATTAAAACTATATCCTAGATAAAGGTTTACTATTCCAAACAATGAGAAGTTAACTTCTGGAGTAATTCTAAAATCGTTTTCACCAGATCTGTAATTATTAGCAAAGTTTACTCCAATTCCGAGAATTCCCGAATGATTTAAAATAAATTTTACTCTAGGGCTTATTATGGGAGAATCACCCATAATTACATCAGTATAAATTCCCATTGAGTAATTTGCTTTTGTTTTATTACCTAAATTTTTACCAATTAATCCTCCTATACCGAATCCATATCCTCCTTGGTTAAAGACTTCAGCACTGAATCCATGGTCGTAATTTAGAGTATTGTCAGAATTAGATTCTGACTGAGCATTGATTTCAAGATTTATGAGCAGCAGCGCCAAGGTTAAAAAGATAGCATTTTTCATAATGTGATTAATTTTTTAGTGATAGTAATAATTTTCTAAATTCAAGATATTGATGCGGTTTTAATATCCTCTAGCCTTCATTTTTTTTTCGAATTCTTCTCCAATTTTCATTCCCCATTCCTGACCGACCTGCATTGATTCCTGCATAATAAACGGAGTGTTTTTTGCAAATTTCTTTCCTACTGGAGTTTGGTAGAATTTTATCAACTCTTTCAAGTCTTCTTTTGTCATATATTTTGAATAAATCGGAACCAACATTTCTGTTAATTCATCAATTGAAGTCTTAGAAAATTCCTTTTCGAAGTCATTCCAAATTTCTTCCCCTACATCTGGATATTGCTGTTTAAACATTGTAAACATTTGTTGAATAGCTGCTTGATAGGATTCATTTGTACCTGATACCTCAAACATTTTTTTTAGTGTTTTACTGTATTCTTTATCTACTTGTCCAAAAGTTGAAAAACTGAATAGAAATAAGATCGAGATAAACGTCAATACTTTTGTCATGATGATATAATTATTCGATTAATATATAAATTTATTTCCATCAAATATTAGCTTTATTGAACGATTAATTTGAAGTTGTTTATCAAACTGCTTTATAATTTTTTCAAAAGATGGATTTTCATCAGTGTAAGCTTTCATAGGCAACAATGTGTTGTCGTCAATGTCTACATTTTCGTAGCTTTCTATGCTCAACACTTGTGTTATTTCATCAAAAGAAACTTTCATTCTATTAACTGAAATTTGAGGACTATTCACAAATGCTGGATAATCCAAAATTAATTTGTCTTCTTTAAACTGAATAACATATTGTATTTCAGTGAAATAATCACGAGATATAAGTAAATACAAATTTGAATTGTTAGACTTCAATTTGTAAATTTCTCCAACCGTACCAGAGACTTTTGAAGAAATAGGATTAGAGTTCAATTTCCCATCTATATCAGCCCATTGAATAACAGTATGGACTGATTCGTAACCTGTTGGGCCAACCAAGTTTTTGAATGAATAAAACCGAATATTTAGACTGTCTGATGTAGTCGCATTTAAATGAATATTTGTAATTTCCTTTAAATTAAGATGTTTAGCTTCTTTATGCTTTAAAAGATCAGCAAGTTTATTTTCTGTAATTGTTGCTAAAGAATCAATATTTATGTTGTTCTCTTCATAAGCTTCATAATTTAAATCCTGAGAAAACCATTTCAAATTTTCTATTACTTCTAATTTGAGTTCATTAAAGTTTGATTGTGCTTTTGCTTGAAAACAAAAAATGGAGAATAAGAAAAGCGTCATAGTAAGTTTAGTAGCCATTTTTTTATATCGTTTAGTAAATAATTGTGATTTGGTCCTGCATACAATGTGTCATAAACTTTTAAATAATCATTTGTTTCTAAAATTAATTTGTCAAACGACTTTTGCGATTGGCTAAATCCGATGTTAGTTAAAATAGTAAGTATAAAAATGAGAGCTATTGTTTTATTGATTTTCATAATGAAATTTCACAAGATGTTTAATGTTCAATATTTTTACTTTTCACTAGTATCTTGATTTCACAAATTTAAAACATTATTTATATCCTCAATAAACGACTTTTTAAATCTTTAGAAATTAAAAACATCAAAGAATTTACTTTAAAATAATTCCTTTCAGTAATCATAATTTCTTGTCAATCAAACAAATCCACTAAACTCTTCTTCTCAATCTGTTTATTAACATTCTATTCAATAATAATCTTAAACGCTTCCTATTGATAGTGAAAAACGTTTTATTCTGATAAGAAAATTGGTTTACACCTTATAAACCGCAACGATTTCAACAATACATAAAGCACAGAATCATTTTGATTCTCCTATTTCCTAATTGAGCTCATTCTTCTCATTAGCTAAAGAAAATCCTACTTTGATTTGGGTATTATAGTTCAATCAATTCACTTAATAGGGAAACTAAAATTAAGTAAATGAAATTTATAAATGTAAAAAACTTATTTTTAGAAATCACATATAAAATCACTATGAAAAAGCTAATATCACTGCTTGTATTGCTCATTTTCTTTAATTTTTCTTATTCCCAAAATAGAGTGGGAGACACAGGTTTTATTTCTTTTACCATCGAAGAAGAAAATGATCAAATTGATTTTGTAATTGCAGATACAGTTCTAAATACTCAAAAGCCTTTGCTGTTATTTTGTCAAGGTTCTACTCCAATGCCATTATTTATGGATGTTGGGAATAATAGAATCGTGCCTATGCCATTGGGTAATTTTGATTTAGAAGAAATGAGGAAACACTACCATGTTGCTGTGATTTCAATGCCTAAAACTCCAATGATAGTCGAATACGGAGAACTTTCAGAGCAATATTTTTATATCGGTAATTCGGGAAGCAAAAATCCAACGGAGGAATTTTCATTAGCTGACTATATCGAGAATTATGTGAGAAGAGCAAATGTTGTAATTGATTATTTGAAAACTAAAGATTTTATTGACTTTACTAAATTAGTAGTTTGCGGACATTCTCAAGGAAGTAGAGTGGCGGTTGGAATTGCCGATGCGAATGAAGACGTTACACATTTAGGATTGTTTGCTTATAGTTATGAAAGAAGGATTGATGGAATTATTAGGAAAATTCGTGCACAAGCTGAAAAAGGAGAAATAACTTGGGAAGAAGCCGATGCCAAACAATCTTCTCAATATGAATTTTATAAGAGAGTTCTTAATGACGATTCTTTGAAAATTAGACCGCACTTAACCTCTTGGCGCTCATTCTCAAAATCAACAATTGAGGAATTAGCTAGCTTAGAAATCCCTGTTTATATAGCCAACGGTTCGGAAGATATTAGCTGTGCAAATACAGATATGATTCCATTGTATTTTATAGAACAAGGCAAAACGAATTATTTCATAAAACGCTATTCAGGTTTAGAGCACAACTTTTTTCCTATAGTTGATGGAAAACCAGATCATAAAAATGGAGAATGGAAAAATGTAATGAATGCTTTTATTGAATGGAGCTTGGATAATTGACAATTGGAGAATTACGAATCAATAATTTTCCGCTGTAAAAAGTTGATTATGTTAAATTGAACTTCCTTAAAAAATCTGTATTAAAATTTGTTACAATTCACGGAGCTTCCAGTTCAGGAGTGCAAGCAGAAGCATCAATGCCAACCCTATGAAAAATTAGTATTTCTGTCACGTGTTCCCTGAATTTTGAGATAGTATAACTGAATAAAAGAACCAATAAAATTCCGTTTACAATTGACCATTGATAATTAACAATTCGCCTTCTTTTTTTTAATTCGTAATTGATAATTCCTAATTCGTAATTATCTTCTCCTTTTTCATCAAGAAAGAATGAATCAAAGTCACAACAGTCAATACAGCATAAAGAATTTTATCAAAAAATGAGACGTCTTCAATAAAATATTGGAATCCAAGTACGATAAACATATAGATAAAGTGAAATGCCAAACCTCCTAAAACTATGAAAGTATAAATCGTTTTTTTACGGTACATTAATACGAGTCCAACTAAGATAAAGAGCCAAACAAAGAGACTATTGAAATAGAATGTTGTGATTGAAACCAAGAATTCTTCTCCATTAAATCCTAAATTCTGTCCATTTTTAATGATGACATCGGCTACAGAGAAACCTTTGTTTTCCTTAATAATGTCAGAAGTAAGCAAAACAAAATAGCTTACGGCGTTCCAAATTGTAAGTAAAAACCAAGAAAATAATGAAAATGAGAACATTAATCTTGTAAATCCATCGGGTTTCTGTTTTCCTAAAATCAGTTTTTTAATTTTGATTAATAACGGAACAGCATCTTCAGGTTTTATTTCACCAATTGGCTTTTTCATCAAGTGTAAAATAGGAAGGAAATGAATATTGCCGCGATAATTCCAGCAGCATCAGCAATGAGTCCAGCTCCGGCGGCATATCTAGTTTTCTTAATTCCAACGGAACCAAAATAAACAGCCAAAACATAAAAAGTTGTTTCAGTTGAACCTTGGAAGGTAGCGGCCATTTTCCCTACAAATGAATCTACTCCATGTGTTGAAAAAGTCTCCAGCATCATTCCACGAGCAGCGCCACCACTAAATGGTTTCATAAATGCAGTTGGTAATGCCTCGATGAATTCTGTATTGGCAACAGAAGCTAGTTTTAAGAGATAACGAATTCCATCAAACATTATTTCCATTGCTCCAGAAGCTTTAAAAACTCCAATTGCAACAAGAATTGCTACTAAATATGGAACGATTTTAATGGCAACATCAAAACCGCCTTTTGCACCATCTATAAAAACTTCGTAGACATTGATCTTCTTTCGAATTCCTAATCCTAAGAACACAATAATGACAGAAAATAAAAGCAAGTTCCCACCAACGCTCGAAACAGGTTCTACCATGTCGGGATTTAGATACAACCAGATCAAAAGACCAACAATTAAAACAGTCAAAGTACCCAAATAAGCAATGACTGTTGTGTTGAGTAGGTTTATTTTTTGTTTAAAAGCGACAACAAATAATCCAACCAAGGAAGCGAAGAATGTAGAAATTAAAATAGGTAGAAATACTTCTGAAGGGGAAGCGGATCCAGCGCCACTTCGATAAGCTAAAATACTCACAGGAATTATCGTTAATCCAGAAGTATTCATCACCAAGAACATTATTTGTGCATTGGAGGCTGTGTCTTTCTGCGGATTGAGTTCTTGTAATTGTCCCATGGCTTTTAATCCCAATGGAGTAGCGGCATTGTCTAATCCAAGCATATTAGCGCTAAAGTTCATCATCATAGAACCAACAGCTGGATGGTCTTTTGGGATGTCTGGAAATAATTTCCCGAAAAGTGGAGAGACCAAGCGCGTTAAAATACGAATTGCTCCTCCTTTTTCACCGATTTCCATTATTCCCATCCAAAGACACAATGCTCCAGTTAGGAAAAGTGCAATTTTAAAAGCAAGTTCTGCACTTTCAAATAATGCGTCAACCATTTCCTTGAAAATCATCATGTCACCAAAGAAGAGTAACTTCCCTAGTCCAACAGCCAAGGCTGAGAAAAACAATCCGATCCACAAACGATTTAATAACATAGCGCTAAGTTCTTAATTTATGTGGAATTCAATCCGCTTTATGCAGAGAAATATTCACAAAGTTATCCATGATAACAGCGCCAAGATTTCCAGAAACTTCAGGAATAAATTGAATTCCGTAAATTGGTTTATCGTGTTTTTTCATGGCTTCATTGATGCTGTAGTCTGAACTCGCTAGTAACTGAAATCCTGGAGGAATAGAAATCGTTCCTGCATTGTCCTTAATCAATTGAACTTCATGAGGTAATTTGTCAAAAATCCCTTCTGTTTCAAGGATACCAATTTCTACCAGTTCATTGCGATAAGGTTCAAATGCTGGTCGTGCATCAAAGCAAACTCCTATAAGATGATGTCCAACTCCAATTCCTAAAACGGGTATTTCTAACTTCAAAACCTCTCTAATTTTCTCAATGTATTTTTCAACATTGGTGTCGTTAATTGAGATATGCGCATGAGAAATTATCGCACCTTTTGGATTTAGTTTTTGTATTTCGTCGAAGTCAATATCATAAATAGATACAGTTTTATAGTCACTGTATTGATCTACTAAATCTTCCAATTTGTAAATCGAAGTATATCCACAATCGACGATAAGTATCATATTTTCGGTGGTTTTAAACTTGTGAATTCCCAAATAATTTCCTCATGATTTATATCTTGAAGGGTCATAGTTTGATTGCCAATAGTGTTTATTCTAAAATAATAAACACTTCCATCACTATAATTCAGGTTAAGAACAATATCATTATTAGGATAATTATTTACGGTATATTTTCCTTTAAATCCTTCATTACTTCCTAAATGAATCAATTCTTGATCTCTAAATCGTTTGTTGGAATAAAAAATAAAGCTTTTACGATAATTGTTCATTGCAGCAACATTCCTGTCATTTGGATCACTTGATTTAGTAAGAACCCAAACCTTTGCGCTATTTCCATGTAATAATTGAATAGGAAATGAAGAATGTAATGTATTTTCGTTAATACACGAGGAGAGCAGAAGAAGTGATATGATGAACACTACATTTTTCAAAAAATAAGTTCTTTTTCGTTAATACGTTCTTGAATGGCTTTTGAAGCTCTTTTCTTCAAATCAGCTGTTTCGAATTTACCTTTTAAATCCCCAATTGCCTCAATAAAATGATATTTTCCGTCTTTATATCTCAATAAAACATCATAACGATCAAATTTATCGTTTCCGAGATCATCAAAAACAGCAACAATTAAATCATCTATTTCATTAGGACGAGAAATACGTTCCACCAAATAACCAACAATACCGTTCATTAGAATAAGCTTTCCCTTTTCTCTAACAAAAACCAATAATCTTCGGTATGGATATTTATTTACCCCTGCTTTGATTTGTAAAAGGAATGCATCATCAATTGTTCTTTTGTGATTGTAAGGATAGAAGTTAAAAAAACGAGAGCTGCAAGGTGTGGAGCCATCACTTGTGGTATCTGTATAATTTGGGTTACATAAATGAGTTTCAATTAATAATTCATAGTACAATTTATCGTCGAAACCTCCAGCAGTAAACAAAGCCTCGGTTTTCAATGTGTCTTGATTGAAGCCTTCTGGAAGCTCATCTTTTAAATCGTTAGTTTGGATTTCATCATTTGTATTCGCCTTTTCATTTGAAGCAGGAGTGGAGCTATTGATTTCTTTTCCATCTTCTTTACATGAAAATAATAGCAATAGAATAATAATGGAAAGGAATCTTAGTTTCATATTTTCTCGATTGTTCCGCCAAGTGTAATTTTTTGGGTCACTTTTGGATTTCCTGTGTAACTTATTGTTCCACCACTAGTAACATTAGCTGTTAAAGTCTCAATTGGTGCACAAATAATCTCACCACCAAAAATTATACTTGCATTTACTTCTTGCGTTATTAATCGTACCGATGCAATTGTACCTCCTGTTTTAACCGTAGGTTCAAATATTGGAGTTTCTCCATTTATACTAATTGAGCCACCTTTAGTTACTTCGGCTTTGATAAGTGGAGCATAAACTTTGTCAATCACAAACTTTCCTCCCGAATCAGCTTTATAACTAACTGTAGAAGTAAAATTTCCAGCATCTTTCACCTTAATTTGAGCTCCTCTTCGCGCTTCAATAGAAGAAATTAATCCTGGGTGATATAATGTTAATTCAATCCCGATTTCTTCAACAAAACTTCCACTGTATTTGATTGTTAGCGTTTTTTGAGAATAAGAAAAAGAAAGATTGTCTAAATTTGCTTCCGTTTTTTCTTTATCTACAATTGCCTCTTTTCTATCTGAAGTAAATATTTCAATAGGGAAGTTTCCAATAACAACCAATTTCTCAAAATTAGATAATTCAAAAGCTGTTACCTCTTGACTTAGTGCAGATGAAAATAATATAATCGAAGAAAATACTGCCAATAAAAATTTCATAATATGTTTGAATTTAAAATACGTAATTACTTCTTTGAACTGCCTTTTCTAATGCAGATAAGTTCAAATCGGTTCTGATGTTGTTATTTGAAAACCATTCAACCATCTTTTCTGTTGGCATGTTTCCGACTAGATCATCTTTAGCCATCGGACAACCTCCAAATCCTCTAATTGCACCATCAAATCTTCGACATCCAGCGTCATAGGCAGCTTTAATCTTTTCTTGATAAGTGTCTGGAGTGGTATGTAAATGAACTCCAATTTCTGCATTGGGAAGCTCTGGCATAATACCATTTAAAATACTGGTAATTGTTCCCGGCTCTGAAACTCCAATTGTATCGGATAGAGATAAAATATCAATTCCCATTTCTTTATTTAATCGAGAAGCCCATTTTAAAACAGTTTCTGTATCCCAAGCATCGCCATAAGGATTTCCAAATCCCATTGATAAATAAACCACCAATTTTTTATTTGACTTTATTGCAATGTCTTGAATACTTTCTAATCTGGATATACTTCCTTCAATTGAAGTGTTTGTATTGCGCTGTTGGAATGTTTCTGAAATAGAAAACGGATAACCTAAATAATCAATTTCCTCAAAAGTTGCTGCATCTTGAGCTCCTCTTTCATTAGCTACAATGGCCAATAATTTAGATCTTGTTTTCGAAAGATCGAGTTTCTCTAAAACCATTGCAGTATCTCTCAATTGAGGAATTGCTTTTGGAGATACAAAACTTCCAAAATCTATGGTGTCAAATCCTACCTTCAATAATTCATTGATGTAGGTGATTTTTGTAGTGGTTGGGATAAACTCAGTAATCCCTTGCATTGCATCTCTTGGACACTCGATTATTTTTAAATCTTCCATAGTTACGAATATACTCAATGCATTTAGGTTTATGGATAATTAAGTAAGAATATTTTTCTTTTAACTCTGCTAAATTTCCAATCATAGCAATCGTTACGGTTGGAAATTCTAAAGCAGAGATAAATAAATAGTTAAAAACCAAAAAGCTATGTGTCTCAAGTTTTTACTAAAAGCTTATGATTTAAGTAGTGCTTCATTTATTTTCCGAATCAATTGTGGACCTTCATATATAAATCCAGTGTACAATTGAACAAGTGACGCGCCCGCTTCAAATTTCTCTAAAGCGTCCTCAGCAGAATGTATTCCACCAACGCCAATAATAGGGAAACTACCGTTTGAATTTTGATGTAAATAGCGAACTACTTCAGTTGATCTTTTTGTTAAAGGCTTACCCGAAAGTCCACCAGCACCAATAGATTCAATGTTTTTTGTTTGAAGCTTTGATCTGTCAATCGTAGTATTCGTTGCTATTATTCCGTCAATCTTTGTTGTTCCTACAATTTCGATAATATCATCCAATTGCTCATTGGTTAAATCGGGAGCAATCTTCAATAAAATTGGTCGTTGAATGTGTTTGGATGCATTTAGCTTTTTGAGCGTATTTAACAAAGCGGTAAGTGGCTCTTTGTCTTGAAGCTCACGTAAGTTTGGCGTATTTGGCGAACTAACATTCACAACGAAGTAATCAACATATTGGTAAAGTGCATCAAAACACTTTACATAATCATCAACTGCATTTTCATTGGGAGTGTCTTTATTCTTTCCAATATTTCCACCTATGATTAGTTTTGTTTTTCGGTTCTTAAGGTTCTTTATCAACTCTTCTAAACCATCATTGTTGAAACCCATTCTATTGATAATCGCTTCGTCTTCTATTAATCGAAATAAACGTTTTTTTGGATTTCCTTCTTGAGCTTTTGGAGTAACTGTTCCCACCTCAATAAAGCCGAATCCTGTATATTCTAACTCATTAAATAGTTTACCGTTTTTATCAAATCCGGCAGCTAAACCAACAGGGTTTTTGAATTTTAGTCCAAACAATTCTCTTTCAAGTCTTTTATCTTCTACAACATACCATTTTTTCCACAATGATTTCATGCCTGGAATGGCAAGTGTTGTTTTGATAAGTTTAAATGTAAAGTGATGGATTTTTTCGGGATCGAAAAGGAAAAAGATACGTTTAATTAATGCGTACATGTTATAGCAAATTAATTGTTTTCACAAAAATAGGAATAAAAAAAGGTGAGGGGTTACCTCACCTGATAATATTTTTTTAATTAAATCAGTTTAGAATTTTGTTCTTCCATTCCATCTAGATCTAGACATTCCCTTAGATTTAGAATTTGTAATGTTTCTAGTGACAGTAATGTTAGTAAATAAATACCCATCATTGTCATCTGGATTTCCTCTTTGCTGACCTTCAGTAAACCAAGTATGATTTTCAATTGAAGGATTGGCAGCATAAACAGCGTCTTTACCAACTGATTTTGCTAAAATTGCAGGATCATAATAGTCTGTACTTACATCATCAATATAGTCAGTAAATGTTTTGTTGTATGAAATTTCTAATCCTAATCTCCAATACTTACCGATCGCAAATTTAAATCCAACTCCCATTGGGATAGCCATGCTGAATTTACCATATTCCTCTTGTCCTCCTGGTAAACCTTGACCTTCTGTTTTTAAAGGACGAAGATTGGTCCAAGAACCATTAATTTTTGTTTGTGGATTAAAATAGAACCCAGAGATTCCAGAAAATACATAAAAGAAATCAGCTGTCGTTGATCTACCTTTTGTACCCAGTCTCGAATACCTTGCCCCGCCTTGTTCTTTTGAATATATGATGAATTCAATTCTTTGACTTAATTCTAAAATAGGAGAGCGGAATGATAAGTTTCTACTTCGTCTAATGACTTCATCAGTATTTGCATCTGCACCAGAAACCATTCCGAAATATAATTGTGTTGATGTTGCCCATCTCCTATGAAATCTATATCTATATCCAATTCCTCCTCCAATTCTTGTACTAGAGAAATCTAAATCAACTAATGACTTTTGCGTACCTTCTTTATCTAATCCTCCTAAATCTCCGAGAAATTGAGAGGTACCAATGCTGAAATAAATTTCGTGTTTGTTTAAAGACCAATTCTTAGAATTTCCAAATCCACCACTGTTTTGACTATAAACAAGAGGTGTAAAAAATAAAAGAAGATAGAGTAAAATATTCTTCATGTATTAATTTTAATGTGTCATTCAATGATTAATATACAAATATATAAAGTATTAGTTGGAATATCAAACTAAAATATTCAAATCAAGGGTTTTATTAAAAAATAAATAAAAGCAGTACTTCAAATAGTTCAATTCTAAATCTGTTTTTAGTTGATTTGAAGTTCGTTTAAATTTGCATAAACACCATTATCTTTTACAATTAATTCTTCGTGTGTTCCTTGTTCAACAACTTTTCCATGCTCCATTACTAGTATCGTATCTGCTTTGCGAATAGTAGAAAGTCTGTGGGCAATAATAAATGAAGTTCTGTTTTCCATCAATCGATCCAAAGCTTCTTGTACCAATCTTTCAGATTCAGCATCTAAAGCTGACGTAGCTTCATCCAAGATTAAAATAGTTGGATCTTTTAAAATCGCTCTTGCAATTGCAATTCTTTGTTTTTGTCCACCAGAAAGTTGAATTCCACGGTCACCAACTTCAGTTTCAAATCCATCAGGAAACGACTCAATAAAGTCATAAGCATTTGCTTTTTTAGCGGCCATTTCAACCTCTTCATTGCTTGCGTCATGTTTTCCAAATAGAATATTCTCCTTAATTGATCCACTGAAAAGAATTACCTCCTGAGGAACTAACGCCATGTTTTCACGTAAATGATTCAAGTCAAATTCTTCTACATTTACACCATCAATCGTGTAAGAGCCAGCTGTTGGTGAATAAAATCTTTGTAATAATGAAGCAATTGTAGACTTCCCAGCTCCGGAAGCGCCAACTAAAGCAATTTTATCTCCTCGTTTAGCAGAAAAAGAAAGTTCATTTAATACTTTAAAATCAGGTCTTTGCGGATAATGGAAGGATACTTTATCAAATGCGACATCTCCATTAATAGTAGCTTTACTTTTTCCAGTATGAATTTGTTCTTCTGTTTTTTCTGCAATAATATTCATTAAATGCTCTGTTGAACCAATCGCTTTTTGCATTGACGCATATAAGTCAGGAATAGAACCAATACTTGCTCCCATAAACACAGTAAACATAACGAATGCAAAGAAATCTCCCTTGTCTAATGAAGGATTTGGACCAACTGTCATATGCAGACCTTGCCAAATAATGAAAATTATAGCTCCAAATAAACAAGTAATAATAAAGGAAATAAATAAACCTCTCCAGTTACCACTTTTAATATTCAGTTTCTTAATGGTTTCTATTGACTTTCTGTACTTAGCAATCATGAATAATTCATTCGTGAACGTCTTCACATTCGTTATTCCCATTAAACTTTCTTCAATGATTGAATTTGAAGTTGCAGAATGATCTTGTGCTTTTTTACTCAATTTACGAATGAATCTTCCGAAAATCACTGCAATTAAAGCCATTACTGGAACTGTAGCCAGCATTATTAAAGCTAATTTCCAAGAAACAATCGTGATGAAAATAATAGATCCAACAATGATGATTAGTTGTCTAAATAACTCAGCAACTGTTGTTCTTAAAGTATCTTGAATTAAAGTGATGTCTGCAGCAATTCTACTGGTTAGTTCTCCAACCTTATTTTTGTTGAAGAAATCCATTGGCATATAAATCAACTTGTCGAAAGCATCTTTACGAATGTCTCGCATCGTTCTTTCTGTTACTTTCGTAAAAATAACTACCCTAAAGAAAGATGCTACACTTTGGATAATAAGTAGAACCACTAGTAATAAAGCAACACTATTTATGTTGGTTAAGTTCAGATTCTGCATCATATCCTGATTATTAGGACTTGCAGTTTCAGAAGATAAGTCACCTCCCAATAATTGTCCTAATAGATAGGGAAATAGTAATCCCGCTGAGGAAGATATGATCAAAAATACCCATCCTAGCATAAAGTAAGCCCTGTATGGTTTAAGGTAGCTAAATATTTTTTTAGCTTTTTGAACAGACTCTTTACTTAATTTTATACGTTCTTTTTTTTTATCCTTTGGTTTGAGCATGCTTATTCTAGTATAATAAATTAGAGTGCAAAGTTAATGTAAGAAGTGTGGATAACGATTAAAAAAGAATATTTTTGCATTTGCGTTTTGTTTAAAACAAAAAAGCACTATCTTTGCCAACCTTAAATAGAAAGAGAATTTTAAATTTATAAAAATAGGTCATGAAAAGAACATTTCAACCATCACAGCGTAAGAGAAGAAACAAGCATGGATTCCGTAGCCGTATGGCTAGCAAGAACGGTCGTAGAGTATTAGCTGCTCGTCGTAAAAAAGGAAGAAAAAGTTTAACAGTTTCTAGTAATAAGTTAGCAAAACGCTAGTCTCTTATAGATAATATTGTTAATAGTCCATCAATTTCAGGTGGGCTTTTTTTGTTTAATGGTACTTTTTTGTTCTTTATGATCAAATAAGATTAATTATCATGTTTTTGTTAATTTTAAGTCTTTTAATCTTGAAATTTGCTGGAAATAAGATTAATTTAGTGCCGAAATAAATAAGTCAAATAATGAATTTACACGAATATCAAGGGAAATCAATTTTAAAAAGTTTTGGAGTAGCTATTCAGGAGAGTGTTGTCGTTGATAACGTTGCTGATTCTGTAGCCAAAGCAAAAGAATTAACGGAAAAAACAGGTACTGAATGGTATGTTGTTAAAGCGCAAATTCACGCTGGAGGTCGTGGTAAAGGAACTGTTAAGGAAACAGGTTCTCACGGAGTAGTTTTAGCCAAAGGAATTGACAAAGTAGAGGAGGTGGTAAAAGGGATCCTTGGAGGACACCTTGAAACAGCTCAAACTAACGGAGTAGCTAAATTAGTAAGTAAAGTAATGATTGCTGAGGATGTTTATTATCCAGGTGAGAGTGAAACTTCTGAAATCTACATGTCTGTATTGATGGACCGTGATAAAGGTAGAAATGTGATCATTTACTCTACTGAAGGAGGAATGGACATTGAAACAGTTGCTGAGGAAACTCCGCACCTTATCTTTAAGGAAGAAATTGATCCACGTGTTGGACTTCAAGGTTTCCAAGCTAGAAAAATTGCATTCAACTTAGGTTTAAGCGGAAAAGCATTTAAGGAAATGACTAAGTTTGTTCCTGCTTTATATAACGCTTACATCGGATGTGACGCATCAATGTTTGAAATTAACCCAGTGTTAAAAACATCAGATGATAAAATTATCGCTGTAGATGCTAAAGTATCTTTAGATGCATCAGCTTTATTCCGTCACAAAGATTATGCTGAAATGCGTGACAAAACAGAAGAAGATCCTGCTGAAGTGGAAGCTGATGAAGCTGGATTGAACTTTGTGAAATTAGATGGAAATGTTGGTTGTATGGTAAATGGTGCTGGTTTAGCAATGGCGACTATGGACATTATCAAGCAATCAGGTGGTAATCCAGCTAACTTCTTAGACGTTGGAGGTACTGCAGATGCTGCTCGTGTTGAGAAAGCATTTGAAATTATCTTAAAAGATAAAAGCGTGAAAGCAATTTTGATCAATATCTTTGGTGGTATTGTTCGTTGTGATCGTGTTGCACAAGGTATTGTTGATGCATACAAAAACATGGGTGGAATTCCAGTTCCTCTTATCGTTCGTTTGCAAGGAACAAATGCTGTTGAAGCAAAGAAATTAATTGATGATTCAGGTTTAGACGTTCACTCGGCTGTTCTTTTACAAGAAGCTGCTGACTTAGTGAGGAAGGTTCTGGCTTAAACCCTCGAATGTAACATATTAAATTAAGGGAGCATTCAGGTGTTCCCTTTTTACTTTTATAATACTTTTTTAGAAATCTTATTATTAACAGAATGATAATTTATAAATCAAGAGAAGAAATTGAGTTGCTTAGAGCAGCAGCGCAAGTAGTAAGTAGAACTCTAGGTAAGGTTGCTGAGGCAATTGAAGTTGGAGTTACAACTTTAGAACTAGATGCTATTGCCGAAAGTTATATCCGTTCTCAAGGAGCAGAACCTGGGTTTTTAGGTTTGTATGATTTCCCAAATACATTATGTATTTCTGTAAATGAACAAGTTGTTCACGGATATCCAACGAATGAACCATTAAAAGACGGAGATATTGTTTCTGTAGATTGTGGAGCTATTTTAGATGGTTATTACGGTGACCATGCCTATACCTTTGCAGTTGGAAATGTTTCTGAGGAGAAATTAAAACTGCTAAAAGTAACCAAAGAATGTTTGGATATAGGAATAGCACAAACCAGAGTAGGAAATAGGCTAGGAGATATCGGTTACCATATCCAAAAGCATGCTGAAGACAATGGTTACGGTGTGGTAAGAGAACTGGTTGGTCATGGAATTGGTCAAACAATGCACGAAGAGCCACAAGTACCAAATTACGGTCGTAGAGGTCGTGGCAAGAAGATTAAAGAAGGTTTAACAATTGCTATTGAACCAATGGTTAATTTAGGAACAGAGCAAATTAAATACCTAGAAGACAATTGGACAATTGCTACTGCAGATGGAAGAGCAAGTGCTCACTTTGAGCATGATGTTGCCGTTGTAGATGGTGAACCAGACGTTTTGTCTACTTTTAAATATGTTGAAGAAGCGCTAGCTAAAAAGAAGAAGAAGTAGTTAATTAGATATTAGACATTGGATGTTAGACCAAAGACCAAAGAGTTTTTGTCTTTTTTTCTAACATCTAATATCTGACATCACCTAAGGTCTAGTTATTAATATAGATGCTTAGAAGTTAAGCAAGATGTACCAATCTCGATGGCTTATTTGAAATATAGTTTAAACTATTTCTTAAACCAAAAAACAATATAATATGGAGGCTTTACGTAAAACGGTAATTATTGGCTGTTTGATTTACGGATTATACGGTTTGGTGAGTTTATTCGATTTGGGGACATTTATTCCTCCAATTCCAATCAAGCCATTTGTTTTTGCGGCTTTTTTAATAGCCTATGTTTCTGTTTCACGACAGGATTATTCTCCTTTACTTAGAATTGGATTGTTAATCTGGATGATGACTTTAATATTTGTTGGACAATACTTCGTTGAAATCTTCTTTGATTACGACATGGTAGATTTTTATGTCAACAATGTTGAGCCATTTGTATTAATGGGATCTGTTGCAGCATTTATAGCGATGACTTATAAGTTAGTTGGAGAATTGGGTTATCGTTCCATAAAATACTATTTACCTATTGTTATTTCAGCTGCTTTGATTCCACTAACAATTATCTTTAAGGATCAAATTGTGTTCGATTGGGGAATGGTAATCGTTGCTTTCTTCTTTTTTGTTTTCGAAAGAACGAATAAAGCGGTTGTTACTGATGATAAGTACGAAAAAATATTTTATGTTTTGAATGGAGTAGCAGTAATAACTATCATTGAACGAATAACTTACCTTTTGTGAAAATATAATTGTAGAAAATCATTGACTTTTTTCATTAAAATGATTTGAATAGTCTAAGTAATTAGTATTTTTGCAGTCCGCAACCGATTAGGTTGCACCAAATGTTCAAGCGGAACATTTGTATTTTGAAAATAAAACGGAGAGATGGCTGAGTGGCTGAAAGCGGCACCCTGCTAAGGTGTTATACGGGCAACTGTATCCAGGGTTCGAATCCCTGTCTCTCCGCATTGGTAAAGTTGACGTTTTTAATAAGCAAATCAAGAATTTTAATTCTAAAACTGTTGATTTAAAGCTTCTTATTTATTTGTTTAAAAATAAATAAATAAAAGCCTTGCTAACTTAAAAACTGTTTGTATCTTTGCCGTCCGCAAGGGATTTGATAACAAGAATCACTTTGAAATAAAGCATTAAAAACTAATAATCGAAAGACAATTAGTGAAGTTCAATAAAACGATATTGAATTAAAAATTTTAATTAATACACCAGTTCGGGGTGTAGCGTAGCCCGGTCATCGCGCCTCGTTTGGGACGAGGAGGTCGCAGGTTCGAATCCTGCCACCCCGACTAAAAAAGGGGATGATTCATTTCATCCCCTTTTTTTAATTAAAAGTGTATTTCCGCACTAGTAAAATTTATACTAGGGCTCGTAGCTCAGCTGGATAGAGCACCTCCCTTCTAAGGAGGCGGTCAAAGGTTCGAATCCTTTCGGGCTCACCAAGAAGAGTAAAAGCTTTCCCTTTCGGGAAGGCTTTTTTGCTTTTATAGAAGTCTGAGCGTTTCAAAGAAACGTTCAAGGTTCTGTAAAAGTAAAAAAGCCTAACATTCGGCAAGAATGTAAAGGCTTCACTCGGAATTAGGTGTCGTTAAGGATCTTTAATCCTTTCTTGATCTTTATCATATTCTTTATGAAACGTTCAAGGTTCTGTAAAATCAAAAAAAGACTAGTGTTCTGCAAGAACACAAAGGCTTTACTCGGAATTTGGAGTTATTAAGGATCTTCAATCCTTTCTTGTTAATCTTTATCATATTCCTTTTGGTAGCGTTGATGGTTCTATAAAATCAAAAAAGCCTTGTGTATTGTAAGAATGTAATGATTCTAATATATTCCTTCGAAAAATAAATCAGCGCTTGGATACTTTCGATTATAGCAATTCCAATTCCTGTTATTTCAAAATACCCCAAAAACAAAAAGAGCCTCCTCTCGAAAGCTCTTCTCTACATTACTACTCACTATTCAAACATCAACTATAACCTTAAACATCTACTCTTAAATACTTTTCTTAGCTAAATACCAAGTAATCTTTTCAAGCGATTCGTCTGCTAATCTTTCATTCAACGCATCCAATGTACTTGGTGCTGGAACAATCACTTTGTCTCCACGTTTCCAATCTAACGGCATTGCTACTTTGTGTTTGTCTGACATTTGTAAAGCATCTAACGAACGCAAAATCTCATCCATGTTTCGACCAACATTTAACGGATAATACATGATTAAACGTATTTTCTTTGCAGGGTCGATAAAGAATACCGCTCTAACTGCTGCAGTTTCGCTTTCGTTTGGCTGTAACATTCCGTAAAGCTTTGCAACATTCATATCGATGTCTGCGATGATTGGATAATCAAAATAGACACCAGTTGTCTCTCTTACGTTTTGTACCCACGCTAAATGAGAATGTAAACTGTCAATACTTAATCCTAAAAGTTCAGTGTTTAAAGCAGTGAACTCAGATTGTCTTTTTGCAAATCCACTCATTTCTGTTGTACAAACAGGAGTAAAGTCAGCAGGGTGGGAGAACATTAATGTCCATTTGTCTTTAGCGAATTCAGACATCTTAATTTTCCCTTTTGTTGTTACCGCTTCAAAATCTGGAGCAACATCACCAATTCTTGGCATTGGATAAACTTTTTCTAAGCACTCTTCTTGATTTTCCATTTGTATGTATTTTTTTAATTAATTGACTGTTTTGTATTACTTGCAAGATACGCATAAACTTTTGGTTTTACTGTAACTTAAGATACTTTTGGGGCGGTTTGATGGGCGATTTACTAATCGCCCTTACCAAAACGCCCATCAAATCGCCCAAACCAAATCACCTTTACCAAACCTCGTTAATAATTAATAATTTACCATTAACAATTATATCAAACGTTCTTCCCTTTCATCATTCTTTGCCAATATAAATACGGCAGCATATACTTCTTAAACATCCATAATCTCCAGTGTTCTTTTGAACTGTCTTTAATCAGCATCCTTTTTAATTTTGGATCTGGTGTGAAGTTTCCTTCGTAATCGAATTCTGCAAGAACCATCTTTCCATAATCAGTTACTAATGGACAAGAAGAATAGCCATTGTACGATTTTGAACCTATTTTTTTGTGCTTAATCAACATACTGAGGTTGTCTGTTAAAACTGGAACTTGTTTACGAACAGCTGCTCCTGTTTTTGCAGTTGGTAATGCTGCAACATCTCCTAAACCAAAGACATTAGGATATTTTTTGTGTTGCAAAGTATGAATATCGACATCTAACCAACCAGCGTCATTTACTAGATTTGATTCACGAATAAATTTCGGTGCAACAGATGGAGGAGCAGTATGCAGCATGTCATAATGAATTCCGTAAAGACCATCTTTCTTCGTTACTTTTACTCTTTTATAATTGTATTGGAAATCTTCATCTAATCTTTTTTCATCGTCGTCTCCAGACATCACAATACAACCGCCGGCTTTTATATCTTTCGTTAATTCATACCAAGCAATTTGATTTTCTCCGTCAACTTTGACTAATTTATGATTGAAACGCAAATTAATATCCTTGCGTTCTACAACTTCCATTAAGGTTTCTGCGATTACTTTAGTTCCAAAAATTACAGTTCCAGCAGTTGCAAATAGTACCTCAGACTTAGCTCTAACCTTATTTTTATTCCAATAGTCTTCTGCTAGATACATTATTTTTTGAGGAGCTCCACCACATTTTATTGGTGTTGCTGGTTGAGTAAATAATGCGGTACCACCTTTGAAATTTTTGACAACATCCCAAGTGTGTTTTGGATCGGTATAATTACTACAAACAACACCTTTGTCCATAGCCTCTCCTAAGCCAGGAACTAAACTGAAATCATAAGCTAAACCAGGTGCTACAACCAAATAGTCATAAGTAATTACCCCAGACTTTTCTGTGTGAACACTGTTGTTGTCTGCATCGAAAGTTGTTGCTTTGTCTTTTATCCATTTTGCGCCTTTTGGAATCATTTCCGACATTGGCTTCGCTGTTTTGTCGAAATTATATGTTCCAGCACCAACTAAAGTCCAAGCGGGTTGATAATAATGTGTATCTGCAGGTTCAATAATTGCAATACTTTTGGATAACTTTTGCCTCAAAAGTTGAGCTGCGGACATGATTCCTGCGGTACCACCTCCAATAATTAAAATTTCATAATGATTTGCCATTGAGCTTTTGTTTATAGTGAATCCATAAACATAATGGCTTTGTATTCGGATAGTTGTAACTTATGTTACTTTGAAATAATTACAACATATTATTATTGAATACCCGTTAGTCTCCTTAAAAGTCCGTTAGCGACTTTTAAATTCTTGGTGCGTACAATTGTAAAGAGTATTGTGAATAATAGAAGAGAACTAATTCCTACATATAAAAGAGATGAATCCCCGATATTAATAAATGTAGAAGCCAAAACAGTAACTAAAGTCAACAATCCTATAAACTGTGTGAATAGCGGAAATTCACAAATGATTTCATTGTTTTTGAATGCTATAACTCCTCTTCTAGAAACACCAAAGACCAAATAAGAATAAGCAAATCTCCCTCCGTAAAGTACTGACCTCTCTGAGAAATTAATTTTATTCTCTCTGTTCTTAGTGAAATACCCTAGACTGTTCAATCTATTTCCAATAACTTCCATGCGTTTAGAAACCGAAATACTAGAATCTAAACGCACGCTGCAATTCGCATAAAAAGGGTTTGTCATAAATGGTTTTCAATTCAATAATATGGAATTCATAATTTGCTAACTATCCTTTCTTAATTATCCATCTCATAATTGATAGTTGTCCAATTCGTAATTCGTAATTGAACATTTCGTAATTATTTCAAAACAATTGTTTTAACCCACTGTCGTCCATCATCACTCGTAATCTTCACAATATAATATCCTGAATTCTGAGTTCTCAGATTCACTTGAGCAGATTTATTGAAGCTTCCATCATAAACGGATTTTCCTTGTGTATTATAAATTTGAATCGATTTTTCGGTATTATCATCCATCGCAATATTGAATTCTCCTGCTGATGGATTTGGATAAATATTGATTACAACTGATTTATTTTCTTGCGAAAGAGAAACATAATTTTCGTCCTTCACAATTGAGCCCACTTTGTTTATAATCCAATTTTTAGGATCAATAGAAGCACTCGTGACATTTCCTCCAATATTTGGAATCACAAAATGATCACTATTGCTGGAGATATTTACTCGAATTGTCGTATCCGATAAACCTGTTCTCGCAAATTTAATTTCAAGCGGATTTGTGAAAGTCGGAGTAGAACTAGAAGTAGTATGGCTTACTTCAAAATATAAATTGTTTCCAGTAGCGTTATATTTTAGGTTGTAAGTAGGGAATCCTTCTCCAAAAAACCATTGATCAAATGCATCATCAAAATTTGTAGCGGACATGCTATTGAGTTGATTTCTTACATCTAAACCCAATGCCACGCTGTCTTTAAAGTTGATTTGAAATTCTTTTAAAGCTTGGTAGAATAAGGAATCATCATTCATCATAAAACGCAATGTGTGAACAAATGCAGCACCTTTATCATAGATTAATCTTCCATCGAAAATAGAACCTTCATTTAAGCTATCAGAAACCCAAATGCTTCCTCCTGGACTATCCATAACATAATCGTGAATGTCAAACATGTTTGAAGGAGCTTCATTTGGATGCAAATATTCCAACATCAAATGACTAGAGTAGGAAGCGAAACCTTCATTGACCCAGATGTCTGACCATGAAGCACAAGTAACATTATTTCCCCACCATTGATGACCTAATTCATGCGCCGTAAGTCCTTTTTCAAAGTAACCTTGAGTTGTCATAGTTTGGTGTTCCATTCCACCGCTAAGTGGCGCCATACAATGTCCGTATTTTTCATCATCAAATGGATATTTCCCATATAATTCCGCAAATAATTCAATGAAATCAACTGTTTCATCAATATCATTTTGAAAATTAGGTAATGTTCCTGGATTATTATAAATGTAATTTTGAATTAAAACAGGGTTTGCAGAACCCATTGGATTAGCATAAACATTGTATTCAATATATTCTGCAACTGCCACTGAGATTAAATAATAAGCAACAGGATGTCTGTGAAACCATTCGTATCGAGAAGTTCCATTTCCAAGATCAACAACGTTTTCTAAAACTCCGTTTGAACCCGCTTTACAGCTATTTGGAACAGTGATTTTCATTGAAACACTGTCTGCTTTGTCTCTTAAATCTTGCTTACAAGGAAACCATTCATAAGCTGAAAAAGGTTCAGACAAAGACCAAGTCACTTGATTTCCCCAAGATGGAGATGAATCATTTGACATTCCTGAACCACCAAAAGGAGTGGAGGAGGAGTTAGGAGGTGTTCCATCATAATCGATTGCAATTTTGAAATCTTGACCTTGTGTTAAATTCACTGGAACTTTAATAATTGATCCGCTTCTGTTATAAGGAGTTGCCACGTTATTTAATCTAATTTCAGAAATATTGAAAGTAGAGTGCAATTCAAAAAGTACTGAATCTAGAATTTCATTAGCAAAACCATGGATTTCTCCTGTTCCAGCAATATCAGTCGATAAATTATCCATTTCTACATCTAAAGCGTAAAAATGAATATCGTATTTTTTCGCTTTAGCAATTTCTTGAAGGTTCAAATTAGGACTTTTCAATTGCATATTTGAATAGGCATCTCTTTTAGAACAATGTGTTCTTGATTCTTGAGCGAATAAAGATGGATTGGCAAATAAAATGATGGAAACGAGGAGTAATGCTGCTTTTATGTTTTTCATAAGTATGTTTAATAAACTGAGATCTTTAGTATTTTATATATTCTTTAATTAAAAAGGGTCTGTTGAATTCAACAGACCCTTAAAATTAAATTATTTATTCTTTATCATCATCATCTCCTGAGAATAATCCTTTGAATTTGTCCCAAAAACTACTTTCATCTTGATCATTTGCAATATCTTTTAAGCTAATTGTGTTGTCTACTTCAGCTTCGTAAGCCTTTATGAATGCATTTCGGAAAATATTCACAATCGTAGCACCAATTTCTATGTTTGGATCAGTTATATTTCCTGAGATTGGAATTTTAGTTCCTGTCCTGTCCTTTTTGAAGTTTTTTGTAATGTTAAATGCTAATCCAACAAATGCTTGCCAAAATCCATTAAGAACAGGTTTGTCCTCTTTGAAGCTCAATACTTTTACATCTGTCAATATTGGTTTTATATATCCTTTCGCTTCACCATTCAACATTGCAAATTCGGAAGCCAATGCAAACTGGCCTTTTTCAAAATCAAAATTAGCATAAGCCATTGTAAAAGCATTTAGTTCCATTAAATCAACCTCTTTAATATCGATATCTAAATCCATATCTGGTAAATCTTTTAAGATATTTAAGTCTCCTTCAATATGAAGGTTTCCTTTATTTAAGACTTTAGAAGTTAATTTTAAATGAGAAGGCAACGCTTTACCTTCATCCGTAGAATTGGTTAAGTTTTCTACCTTTAATTGAAGATCTGTTAATTTTAAATTTACTGGTGGAGCAGAAACCATATTTTCAAATTCAATTTGTCCATTATTGATAACAAAACGGTTGATTTTTAATGGAATGAAGTCTATAATTGGTTCAACCCATGAAGCATCTCCTGATTGTTCTTCCTCCTCGCTATTTCCATCAGCGAAATAAAGTTCCAACTGATCTAATATAACCTCACTTACGATAGAACCATGGAAAATTGCTCTCCATTCTACAGAAATATCAGCATTCTTGCAATATACAAATGGTTTTGTAACTGCATTTTCTGTGATTTTAATTTCAAATTCCTGCAGTACCATAGCACCACGAAATATGGATAAATCTAAATCTCCAAGCGTACATTCATAGCCGTCAACTTCATTAACCGCTGCGACTAATTTATCTTTTAGAAAATATGGGAGCCACATTCTAACACCAATAAGCACTACTATCACTACAAATAGTACTATTCTGCGCCTCCTTTTCTTTTTATTAGAAGGAAAAATGATTTCTTTAAAGCTTTTCATATAATTTTTAATACGTTAATAAGATTTTGAATATGTGGTCATTTAAGAAATTTGAAGTAATTTTTAAAAGACCAGTTCTAAGATAGTTTTTTTATTTAATTCCGATAATAATTCAAATAGCGCAATTTGAGTCAGATTTTCAGAAGTTTTGAAGTTAAATGCCCAAGAGTTAATAAGTAAAGTCAATAATATCAAGGTTTTAATACTGATTAAATTGTATTTCAAATAATGTTTATGAATTTTGAAATTCTAATTAAGAAATCATTTCCGATTAAAGTTTAACACTTTTTATCTCTTAAGGGCCTACAGTTAAGCACTATCATTGAATTTTGAATTGCTCTCAAATGACAAAAAAATGTAATTCCAATTGAAGGTTCGCTTAGATAGAAATGAATCTTTATATTTGATGAAAATTAAGATAATATGAAAAAAACATTGTTTTTATTAGGAGGGCTGGTTATCAGTTTAGCAACTACAGCTCAAGTTAAAACTCCTCAATTAAGCCCAAAAGCTGAAGTTGAGCAAACAGTAGGTTTAACAAAGTTCGAAGTGGAATACTCTCGTCCTTCTTTACGTGACAGAGATTTACACAAAGATATTCTTCCTATTGGTGAAGCTTGGCGATTTGGAGCAAACAAAAACTCAACAATTTCTTTTGATACACAAATTAACTTTGGTGGAAAAGATGTAAAAGCTGGTGAGTACGCTATGTTTGCAGTTCCTGGAGAAAAAGAATGGAAAATTACTTTATACAGCGGAACAGAAAATTGGGGATTACCAGAAAAATGGGAAAACGAAAAAGTTGTTGCTGAAATATTAGTTCCTGTTAAAACGAACAAAAATTCAGTTGAAACTTTCACTATCTCTTTTGATAATTTAGATGTAAACCATTTTGATTTAGTTGTTGAGTGGGGAAATACTATGTTACCGATCAAAGTAAAATTACCAACTGGAAAATTAACTGTTGCTTCTATTAAAGAAACAATGAAAGGTTCTCCATCAGAACGTGATTACTACAATGCTGCAAATTACTATTTACATGCAAATACAGAGTTAAACGAAGCTTTGAAATATGTAAATAAAGCAATTGAAATGAATGGAGAAGCGCCTTTTTACTACATCCGTAATAAAGCGTTAATTCTTAAAGCAATGGGGAAAGACAAAGAAGCAATCGAAGCTGCGAAACTTTCTTTAGAGAAAGCAACTGCTGCAGGAAGTGCTGAGTACATTCGTAAGAATCAAGAATCAATTAAAGAGTGGAGTAAATAATTAGTTTACTTATCTAATATATTAAAGCGAGTATTCTCTATGGAGGTGCTCGCTTTTTTTTTGGAATAAGAAAGGATTAGGTTGGGGTGGGTTGTGATTAAGAAGAATGGCGCAGAGATTTGCGGAGGGGCAGAGATTCGCAGGGAAGAAGAAGGTTTTGTTAAATGCGTCTCCTGGACTTTATTATTCCTCAAAGCCAAGATTGAAATCTAAAAGCTTGAACCTGCGATCTACCATGATTCGAAGCCTTTTTCTGCGCTCTGGTTTTATTCTCTCACTCTGTTTTACCGCTCTCACTCTCTTTCTCACTCTAATTTTCACTCTTCCCTCTCATTCTGTTTTACCGCTATCATTCTCTTTCTCACTCTAATCTCCCCTCTCTCTTCCCTCCAATCTACCTTAACTTTCAACCGGAAAAGCCGTCTTATACTCCGTATATCGAATGAAAATCGAACGCACATAATTATAGGTCTCAGAGCCTCTCATGTATCCATAATAACAAACAGGATCATGATAGAATTTCGGATTTGACAAGTTTAAAATATAAACTTCAACGTTATCATCCCAAACCAATGGATCTTTTCCATATTTTTTGGCCAAACGTTGTGCGTCTAAAACATGGCCAATTCCGGCATTATATGTTCCAAAAGCAAATTTTACACGTTGAATAGAATCTGGAATACTTTTCCATTCTCTAAAATTCTTGATTATTTTTCTAATTCCACCATCAATTTGAACAGCAGGAGGAGAGTCAGGATAGACACCAAATGTAGGACCAACGGTTGGCATAAATTGCATTAATCCGTAGGCACCAGCCCAAGACTGTTCACCCAATTGGAATTTCGATTCTTGATAAATTAATGCTGCAATTAATCTCCAATCCCATCCGTATCTGCCTGAAACATCTTTAATGATTTGATCATAAGGTGATATTTTTGATCCTTTAATAGAGGAATATTCACTTTTAGATTTTGAAACATTTGCTGAGTTATTCAGGTACTTGTATTTAATGTAATTGAAAGTAGATGTTTTCATAAAATCATCTAGCCATGCATCTAGCCTTTTTCTAAGCAGCGGACTTTGTTTTCTTAATCCAAAAGCAATACGTTGTTTAACGCTTAATTCAAGCTCCGTATCAACATTTGGATAGTATCTTTTATTAATTGATGCAACGTTTTCATCTACCACAGTATAGTCAATAAATCCTTTAGAAACCATTTCAATAACATCTTCAGGAATAATATTTCCATCTAATGGCTTCAGTATAATTGTATCTCCTAATTCATCTTGCAGGTTAACCAAGCGTTCGTAATAACTTGAGTTCTTCCATACATGAATAGTTTTTCTTGACAATTGAGCAGGATCACGAATAACCTCTTTTTCCCAAACACTTTTCCTGGTCTTTTCCCATCCTTCCGGTTTTCTTTGAACCAAAACTTGTGACGTTCTCATTATTGGTTTCGAAAAGTCAATTTTATTTCTACGATCTTTGGTTACGGTATAATTACACGCTATAATATCACCTTCTCCATTGTTTAGTTGGTTGATGATATCGTCAAGATCTTGAACAACTTTGATTTCTAATTTTACACCAATTTCTTTAGCAAATTCATTGAGGATTTCATATTCCAATCCCATTTTATGACCTCTATAAATAAAGTAACTGGTGGCGCTATTTTCAGCTAAAACGGTTAGTTTATTAGATTTTAATATTTCACCTAGATCATTTTGTTTTTTCTCTATGGCTTTTCCAACGATATTATTTTCTTTACCCTTTGTGTTCTGACATCCAATTGTACCAAGAACGAGCACAGAAATGCACAATAGAGTAGTGGAGAATATAGTTAGTTTTCTTATCAAAATATTAATTTTGTTTGTTTAAATATAATAAAAAAATCAATAAGAGATACTTGTATTTCTAACTTTAGAAGAATCGTGAGCTTAGATTGTCTGATGTATTTGCTTCCAATCTATTGTTTTGCTCATAATGAAGTGATGCTAATCAATTTAAACAATAGATAAACTGCTGTTTTGAATATCAATAAATAAGGCTCAATCTTTAACGTTGAATCTCAATTTAGCAGCTTTCATATAAACTTCAAATGCAGCTTCAATGCGTTTTTCGTTGTTCTGAAATACGACAACAGCCATATCTAAATTATTTTCGAAAGAAATGCGACGAGATAAACCTTCAGATGCCATTGCTAAACCATCTAAATGGACATACCTTTTGAGTAAATTATGTTTACTGATTGCATTTAATAGATTTATAAAATGCTGTGGATATTCGTATTTAGGATTGTTAAATTTTAGATTTTTTGCATTTTTCGTATAGGCTAAAAAGGGATCAACAAATTCATCTAGACTTTTGGAATGATATGTTGACCAATCCTTGGCCAATAAATGATCAAAGTATAAGTCTATAGCAATGCCTGCTATTTTTGGAAGTTCATTGTATAAATGCAGTCGAAGTTCTGTTACTGTTGGGTGATGATCAACGTAGTCATCAATTTGACGGTGTAATAACACACCTTCCTGAACAATTTTAGGTAGAAAAGAGTAATCTTTACCTTTAATAAAGTCGCCAAATAAATTGGCGACCATTAAATCTGGCTTCTCTTTTGAAAAATATAAATGTCCTAAATAATTCAAAGTTTAGTAAATAAATCTACCTTTTCTATTGAGCATAAGATCATAAATTATTGCTACTTCAAATCCTCCAACACTTCTAGAAGCAGGTAACATTGTATTGATATTAGAATCATAAGATGCTGCTACCGTCATTCCTTTAAATGAATATTGGAAGTTAAGAACTATAGCGTCTTGAACTCTGTGGTAGATACCAAAAGAAAATACTGTTGGTGTATAAAAAGAAGTTCTTTTAGAAGCATCTTGAAGGTAGTAATCGAAATTAGTACCGAAGATTATATTTCTATTAGGTCCTTGGAATACAGCAATCGCTTGTGGAGAAATTCCAAAGTCGCTATTGTAGAATCGGTGATTCATTCCAAATTGTCCAACATATCTAATGAACATATTATCTTGAACATTAAAATCAATTTTTGGTTCTAAAATATGATTCGCAGAAAAACCTAAATAAACTTTGTTTTTATCAGAGTTTTCGAACTTATAGAAAATACCAGCACCTAAATCGAAGTTAGAAGCAGATGTATTTCCAATTCCAACAGGATTCTGTTGTTGGTTAAAATAGTAACCATTCCATTGACTTTCCCATGTTAAGTTACTACCACCTAAAGAACGTTGGTATAATCCTGGTGAAACTCCAATAGAGATTGAGTTTTCATCATCAAAAAAGATATGATAAGAAATAGGAACCGTAAATTGGTTTACCATATATCGTCCATCGCCACTCACATCATTAATAAATGAAGCACCTAATCCAAAATAGTTCTTACGCATTTGAGATCCCAAAATTTTTCCTTCAACCGAAGCTGAAATGGTTTGGAATGGTTTCTCTGTTACGCTAAAATATTGATATCTAAAGTTAGTAAATAACCTCATATCGTTATCATTTGTTCCTACTGCTGCTGCATTATGCTGTAGGTTGTTTTTAAACCACATACTAAAGTTATTGCCTTGCTGAGCTGAGGCAAATAGAATTGTGGTTAATGCAATCGATAATAGTGTAAATTTCATCTAGATATTATTTTACAAGTGTAACATTTCCTGATATCTCACTCGTTGTTCCATCAATGAGTGTATAGCTTAAGGTATAAACAAATACACCTTGGTTTAAAGGTTCTCCGTTCAATTTCCCATCCCAGCCTTCTTCTAAATCAGTAGTCGAGAAGACCAACTGTCCATAACGGTTAAATATTTTGAAATCAATTTCTGCAATTCCAATTCCTAAAACTCTTAATTTGTCGTTTTGACCATCATTGTTAGGAGAGAATGCACTTGGTACATCAACGATTTCTTCAAAGGCAATATGTACAGTTACTGAATCATATCCAACACAACCATTAAAGTCTGTTACATAAGAATAGTAGGTTGTTGTAATTACTGGTGTCGCAATTACAGCTATACATGTATCACAATCAATGTCCTCATTCGGTTCCCACAACACAAAACTTTGCTGATTTGGAATTGCAATAAGTCCTGCAGCTCCACCCATAGCAATTATTGTATCGCCGAAAGTTGTAACAGTAGGAAGGTCTAAAACAGTAATTGGTGTAATGACTTGATCAGTTCCAGCAGAATTTGATACTGTTAAAGATATATCATAAGTTCCTGGTTGATTAAAGCAAACATTGGAAGGGTTCTGTGTAGTTGCAAATCCTGGAGATCCACCATCAAAGTCCCAATTCCATAATGTTGGATTGCCTTCTGATTCATCTGTGAAATCTATACAGTCTCCAGCACAAATGACAAGTGTGTCAGTTGAAAAAGCAGCTGTGGGTACAACAACATCACAGTTTTCAATTATGATTTGATAGGTAACATCGTCTGTTCCGTTATCATCTGTTACCGTTAATTTTACATTGTATGTTCCAGCAGTTGACCAACAAATGTTAGTAGGATTTTGACTTGAAGAAGTTAAAGTATTTGCTCCATTAAAACTCCATGTCCAAGATGATATGTTTGTACCTACAGACATATCAATGAAGTTTACACAATCATCTTCACAAATAGTGAAAGATGTTGATGTGAAGTCTGCTGTTGGTCCACCTGGTGGAGCAACAGTTGTTACTAAAGAAAGATTGTTAACGGCAAAAGAAGGTGCAATTGCAGCTCCATCATTGTCATTTGTCCAATTAAATGCGAATCTTAAATCACTTTGATTTTCAGTTGCAGTAGGAAGTGTAACTGATTGCTGACTCCATTGTCCATCTCCTCCGCAAACAGGACCAGGAGTTTGTGACCATAAAACAGTCCAAGTTGCACCAGCATCAACGCTGTACTCTAAAGCTGCAAAATCAACATTTGCTTGACCAACACCCATCCAATCGAAATCGAGTTGTAATTGGGTTTCACCAACTGTTGAAATTCCAGCAATTAATGCAGCACGTATATTAGTATTTCCTGGATTAGCACCTCCCATATCTCCTGGATAATAACGAGCACCACTTCCTAGTGGGCCACAATCACCACCCATACATGTAACATGTAGCGTTTTGTTGTTATTTGAATTAACAGCACAGTTTGGAGGAAGTACTCCACCTTCATCATCGCTAATTTCCCAAATATTTGAATTTGGATTGTTTAAACCTGACTGAATTGTTAAGTTCCAATTCGCTGTTGTTGCTTCGAAATCATCACTCCAAATTTGAGTTTGACTGAAGCTGAAGAGGTAACTTATTAAAAATGAATAAAGTAGTACGTATCTCATCGCCTAAAAATGCTTTAATTAGTTTAAATAATAAATCCAAATGTAAATAAAAATTCTTTACTATTCAGTACTGGAACGAAATCTTAATTCAAAAGTTGTTTTTATCTTTAAATTCTGATTAAAAAATGCGTTAATAATTCAATTCTTTGCTTATTGAAAATCTAAATCTATTTTTGTATTTAATTTCATAAATTTCAAATAATATGCTCGGATTAAAATTAGCTACAGATCCTCGTTGGGTGAACATAGTAGAAAAAAATATAGAAGAAATATTAACTGATCATGCCTATTGTGAGCAAAAAGCTGCAACAAACGCAATTACTGTTATTGTTAAATTCCCTATGTATCCTGATGTTGTAGAAGCAATGGGAGAATTGGTAAAAGAGGAAATGGAACATTTTCAGATGGTTCATCGTGAGTTAATAAAGCGTGGTTTTACTTTAGGGTATGAACGAAAAGACGCATATATTCATGATTTATTGGCTTTCCAGAAGAAAGGGGGTAGTAAAGAATTGCAATTTGTAGAAAAAATGCTGTTCGGAGCCATGATAGAAGCCAGAAGCTGTGAACGATTTAGATTGTTGTCAGAGCATATTTCAGATCCTGAATTACGCGTGTTTTATAGAGAATTAATGGAAAGTGAAGCAAGACATTATATGATGTTTCTAAATTTCGCTAAAAAGTATGCTACTACCATCGATGTTGATAAACGTTGGAAAGAGTTTCTGGAATACGAAGGTGAGTTGATGAAAAAGTACGGGAAAAAAGAAACGATTCATGGTTAATCATAATTAAACGTATTTCATAGTTCACTACTTTAATTATATTTACAGATTATAAAACTTAAGGCAAAATAATATAATATGAGAAAAATTAATTTCCAACAGCTATTCAAAAATAATTGGATTCACTTTTTAGCCATTGGCTTATTTATTCTAACAACGTTTATTTATTTTCAGCCGCAGTTTACTGGACATAGCTTGAAACAGCATGATATCGAACAGTTCAAGGGAATGTCAAATGAGATTAATCATTTTCGTGATATTAATGGTGAAGAACCTTTGTGGACAAATTCAATGTTTGGTGGAATGCCAACCTATCAAATTTCAACCAAATATAAAGGGAACCTTATAAAAAGTGTTTCTCGGACTTTCCAGTTATGGATTTCCTCACCCGGTGGAATGTTTTTCGCTTACTTACTTGGTTTTTATATTATGCTCTTGTGCATGAAAGTGAATGCTAAAGTTGCCATTTTTGGAGCATTTGCCTTTGCTTTTTCCTCCTATTTCATTATCATTTTACAAGCAGGTCACAATACAAAAGCTGCAGCTATCGGTTTAGCACCACCTGTAATTGGAGCTTTTTATATGGCTTACCGACACAATCTAAAATGGGGAATTGTATTGTCAGCTTTATTTATGAGCATGCAGTTGACAGCTAATCACGTTCAAATTACTTTTTATTTGGGAATGTTACTTGTTTTTATAGGAATAGCTGAATTTATCAGACATATAAAACACAAAAACATTGTTCATTTCCTTAAAGCAACAGGAGGTTTATTATTGGTCTATGTTTTCGCTTTGGGAATTAATTACGGAAATCTTTCCTTGACTAATGACTATGCTAAATACACGATTCGTGGTGGAAACGATATTTCAATTAATGTGGATGGAAGTGCGAATCATGAGAATTCAACTTCGGGATTAGACAAAGATTACATTACACAATGGAGTTATGGCGTTAAAGAATCAATGACTTTAATTTCTCCTTATACATTAGGTGGGTCAAGTACTGCAATTGCCAATAGTCAGTTTGCTGATCAGTTGAGAACACCTGAAATGAGATCTAAAGCAAGTTTAGTTGCCCAAAACAATATTTATTGGGGAGATCAACCATTTACTTCTGGTCCTGTTTATTTAGGAATCATTGTTTTCTTCTTGGCTATTTTAGGAATGGTTTACCTTAAAGGACCAATGAAATGGGCGTTATTTGGAATGACTCTACTGGCCTTGATGCTGTCTTGGGGAAAAAACTTTATGGGATTAACAGACTTTTTCTTAGATAATGTTCCGTTTTATAACAAATTTAGAGCTGTAACTATTATTCTTGCTATTGTTGAATTAACGATTCCATTGTTAGCAGTGCTTTTCTTAAATCGTTTATTTAAAAAGAAAGAAGAAATACTCAATAACATTAAACCATTTTATATTGCCTCTGGAGCTTTGCTAGGAGTGATGGTAGTTTTGACTTTTACTGGCTTAGGAAATGGTTATTTGTCTGCTCAAGAAAATGAATATATCTATTCTTATGGAGACCAAGTAAAAACGCAATTAGCGAATGAAGATCCTGCATTATTAAAAGAAAATGGAATTGATATCAACAACCCAACTCAGGTGCAACAAGTAATTGATCAGCAAATGAAGCGTGTAAATGATCAGTTTGGTGCTTTAACTGAGTTTAGACAAGGTGTTTATCAATCCAGTATGTTGCGTTCAATTTTCTTCTTGGTGATGGGAATTGCTTTAATCGCTATTTTCTTAAAAACAACGGTCAAGAAAGAATACATTTTAATTGGAATGGCCTTGTTTGTTGTTGTTGATCTTGTGATGGTAGATTTGAATTACTTAAACAATAAAAAGTCTGACGGAAGAAATTATGACCATTGGGCTGATAAAGAAAAGAATGATTTCCCTGTTTCCGCAAGTCAAGCAGATAAACAAATACTAGAACAAGAAATTGCAGCTGATCCATTTTTAAAAAAATTAGTGGATAATGTTTCTGTAAGTAATGGTAAATCACGTGGACGTGTTAATCAAGATGAATTGTGGTTGAAAAAGCTACAAACATTAGGAATGGCGACAAACTATCGTGTTTATGAACCTTCAATTGGTTTCAATAGTTCAAGAGCATCTTATTTCCACAAAGCATTGAATGGTTACCACGGAGCTAAATTGAGAAGAATTCAAAATGTTAAAGATTTCCATATCAATTATAATAATATGGATGTTTTGAATATGTTAAACATCAAATATTTCATTCAAGAAGGACAAGCGAGAAGAAATCCAGGTGCTTTAGGAAATGTATGGTTGATTAAAGAAATGAATGTTCAACCCAATGCAAATAAAGAGCTTTTGGCTCTGGGGAATATGTTCATGGTTTCAAATGAAACAAGTAACTCCCTATTCGTGAATGGCGTTGAAAAGAAATCAGATACCATTTCTGGAAGAGAAAAAGTTGTGTTTTTTGATGGCGATTCTTTAAATGTTGATTTAATGACTGCTGTGCGTTCTGGAGTTAGCTCTAGCTTTGTTAAAGACGTAAATGGTCAGACAAATTGGATTCCAACAGCAGAATTAGCTAAAGATTCTTTAAATAGTTTTTCTTCATTGCTAAGTATTCAAATGATTCATGATTTTGACCCTAAGAATGAAGCAATTATTGGAAAAGAAGAGGCAAGTCAACTTTCTTCATTGACTTTCACTGGTCAAGGGAGTATTCAAATGAAATCTTATGCACCAAACGCGATGGTTTACAACGTCAATGTTGCAGATAAACAATTTGGAGTATTCTCAGAAATGTATTTCCCTGATGGATGGAATGCTTATATTAAAGGAGAAAAAGTAGAAATTCATAGAGTAAATTATTTGTTGAGAGGACTTGAATTGCCAGCAGGAGAATATGAAGTAGAAATGCGATTTGAAGTTCCTAAATTTGATTTTGCAAACAATCTGTCATTTGCCGGATCAATATTGCTATTCATAGTTATGGGTGGTTTATTCTTTAAAGATTTCTTGATGAAAAGAAAAGAAGAAGACGCTGCTGAATAATAGAATAAGAGTTTTTAATTTCTAATAAGTAATATTCAAACAGAATGATGAATCGTTCATTTTCAATACTGTCAATTTCAAGCTTTATGGCTTTGGTCATTTATGCTCTATTGATGGTGTTTGAGGTGTTAAATCCAATCATTCATTTGAAATATCTCATTATTTTCTTCTCATTGTTCTTTACTTTCCTTTCACTTGGATTATTTACGCATCGTGAAGAAGTGAGTAAATTACAATATTTCCTGTTTGTAATTTTACTGATCCTTCCAGTATTTACGCCATTAATGAGCTTGATTTCAGCGGAAGCATATACAGGTTATTGGAAGCTATTTGTTGGAGGAATGATCTTTCAAGTCGGAACTGGAATCTATGCTTTACTAGGTGGTTTTATAAAGAAAGGTATTTCACCTGGCTTGAAAGTCTTAGCCGTCATTAATTATGTTTTATTTCTCTTTCTGGCTTTTATCTTTTTCTTCGATATTACTATTCTAATGGAAGGAATTGTTTTTGGAATAGTTGGAGGAGTAGTTAGTTTTTTGAGCTTGATGATTGTGTTATTGAGAAAGCCTAGGATGAGTTTGTAGGTGTAATAGAATAAGTATTCATGTGAGTTTGATATTCTACACAGATTCTATATTCTTCTGTGTAAATGAGACTCTTTTAATTGATTACTTAGGCTATAACTCTATATTCTAGAACTATTTTTTTCGAGGAAAGTATTATTTGCTAAAGTAAATTGAGTTTATTGGTAACTTTAAGTGAAATCAATTTTTAAATTTTAAACCTGAATCTTTCAAATCCTTGAATCCTTGAATTTTTTCAATCTTTCAATCATTAGCTAAGCTGACAACCAAAGTCACTCATCATTATTTTAATCTTCCAAATAAGTCCCAAAACCAGCAATTCTTTGTTTCCAATAAGAAGATTGGTAAATATCAACGATAGAAATTCCAACGCTTGTACTGGCATGAATCATTTGAACGCTGTTGTTATTTGTAGAATAAACTACACCAACATGCGAAATTCCTGACCCATTATCAAAAAATACAAAGTCTCCTGGTTTTACATTCTTACGTTTTACCTTTGTTGCAGCTTTGTATTGATCAACTGCTCTTCGGTTCAGGGTTTGGCCCATTTCTTTTTCTGCTAAATAGCAAGTGAATCCACTACAATCAAATCCTTTTGGCGTATTTCCAGCCCATTTATAAGGAACACCTAATAGATCATTTGAAAGTTTTAAAACATTTTTTCTTTGTTTTGAAATGGAAGTAACTTCTGCAATAATCACTTCCTCAGGAGCAATTAAATCCTCTTTCATGTTGTCTACATCGGGAATATCAGAAAGTATTGCATCAACAAAACCCTCTATTAAATCAAAAGTTGTTTGATCTCCATCTCTCTTCAATTCGTACATCCATTGTTTTAAATCACTTTTAAGTACACTTAATTCATACGTATGAGCTCTGAGAATTTCTCTCCCTTCGTAAGTTTGCTTTAACTCTTTAAAAGTTTCATAAGATTCTTGAACAGCATATTGATGGCGTTTGTACCAACGTTTGTTTTGGGCTAACTGAAGTTTTGAAAGTGCTAAGTAGTAACGCGGAACAAAAGAAAAGTCATATTCTGGATTGTCAAGTAATCGGTTTGCTTTTCTATAAACGGTTTTATATTGCTTTTGATCGTACCTCATTTCTAATTGATCAAATTCCAGCACTTGTGCAGATAGTGTGAAACTAAATAACAATGGGAAAAGAAGTATAATGATTTTACGCATGATTCAATTTATTCGTTCTTACAAAACTAAGTTAAAAGTCTCTTCAATAGAATAGGGACTGATTTATTAGATTAACATTTACATGTTTAAAAGCAAATTATAAAACAAATGTCTATATTCCGTGTTTAAAAGTCACCAAACTGTTATTTTTGGTGTCATATTTGATTTAAGTTCAAAGAATAAATATAATTAAACCATGAATAGAATTATAATTGCACTAACCACATTGTTATTTTCAAGTACTTTATTTTCTCAAGAAGACGATGCAAATATGCTCAGGTTATATGAGGTTTATACCTATATAGATCGCATGTATGTGGATGATGTTCCAAATAAAGATATTTCAGAGGCCGCTGTAATTGCCATGTTGGAAAAGTTAGATCCGCACTCAACATATATTCCAGCTGATGAAGTAGAGGAAGCAAATGAGCGAATCAATGGAAGCTTTGTAGGTGTTGGAATTCGTTTCAATATTCTAAAAGATACTTTATTGGTTGTAAATCCAATTCCTGGCGGACCATCAGAAAAGTTAGGCGTTAGAGCAGGAGATCAAATTATAAAAGTAGACGGAGCATTAATTGCCGGTACTGGATTGAAAAACGCTCAAGTACGTGAACTTTTATTGGGTGAAAAAGGGAGTAAAGTAATCATTACTATAAAAAGAGGTCAGGAAGAGTTAAAGGTCTACACTATTACTAGAGATAAAATTCCAGTAAATTCTGTAGTGAGCGCCTATATGGTAGATGAAGAAGTTGGATACATTAAATTGACAAATTTTTCAAGAACAACAGAAGATGAAGTTGATGCAGCAATTAAAAAATTAAAGAAATCAGGAATGAAAGATTTGATTTTTGATTTGCAAGGAAACGGTGGTGGATTACTTTATGCTGCAAAGTATGTGGCTGATGAATTCCTTTCTGAGGATAAATTAATTGTTTATTCTGAAGGGAGAAGACAACCAAGAAGTGTTTTGAAAGCAGATAAAAAAGGTGATTTTGAGAAAGGAAGACTCGTTGTTTTAATAGACGAAAGCTCAGCATCTGCCAGTGAGATTCTTTCTGGAGCCGTTCAGGATTGGGATAGAGGATTAATTGTAGGAAGACGTTCTTTTGGTAAAGGATTGGTTCAACGTCCAGTTGAATTATCTGATGGAGGTCAATTGAGATTAACAATTGCTAGATATTACACACCAAGTGGAAGATTTATTCAAAAACCTTATGAAGATATTTCAGCCTATAGAAATGACTATATGGAAAGATATTTACATGGTGAAATGATGCACAGAGACAGCATTAATCTTCCAGATTCATTGATCCACAAAACGCTAGTGAAAGAACGTAATGTTTATGGTGGTGGAGGAATTATGCCAGATGTATTTGTTCCATTAGATACGCTAGAATATTCAGACTTCTATAAGAAATTGAGTCGTTCTGGAGTAATTAATACATTCTCATTAGAATATTCAAATGATCATAGAAAAGAAATCAAAAGTAAATACAAAACGATTGAGAAGTTTAAAGATGAATTTGAGATTGATCAAGTATTTTTAGATGAGTTCTTTGATTATTCGATAAAAGAAGACACTAATTTAGTTTATGTAGAAGAAGATTTTAAGGTAAGTGGAGATTTACTTAAAATCCGTTTGAAGTCAATGGTCGCACAGAATATTTGGGACTTTGAGGCGTTCTACCAAATTTTTAATGTAAAAAACGAAATCTTCATGGAAGGATACAAAACATTGAAGAATGGAACATATGATAAAATGAATTTGAACGAAAAGTAATAAGCCGATTACATTTTTTATATTTGTAATCTATTAAAAACACAAGAATTAATTTATTATGAGAAAAGTTATTTGGATATTTTCTTTTGCGCTTTTGACGTTTTCATGTGCAAATGAAACACAAACAGATGCAAACATTGAAGTGAAAGACGGTCAAAAAAGATCTAGACTTTCTGCAGGTTCGCAAACTTCTGAGGAGTTAAAACAAGCTGCTGATGAGCGTCAAGCTCAACAGAAGAAAGAGGAAGAAGAAAGATTAGCGAGTCAAACAACTATGGAGATTTCTCCTAACGTACATGATTTTGGTAGTATTCCTAAAGAAACTCCAGTTTCTACAATCTTTAAAATTAAGAACACAGGAGACAAGCCGTTGATCATAAACGATGCAAAAGCGTCATGTGGTTGTACAGTTCCACGTAAACCAGAAGAGCCAATTATGCCAGGCGAAACAGGTGAATTAGAAGTTTCATTTACTTCTAACCCAAGTCAAGCTGGTGCTCCAATGAATAAGTCAGTTACTGTAACTACGAATGTTCCTGGTTCAACAAAAGTTGTTACTATAAAAGGACAAGTACAAGGATAAAAAATATTTTATTTATTTTTAAGGAAAGGAGACTGAAAGGTCTCCTTTTTTTATTGCAGTTTTGGCTCCGCTTAACTGCCAAAATAAATATCGCTTAGCTGTCTGATAAATATCGCTCAGCTGCCGAAGTTCTGTACTGCGTGGACTTGTTTTTGGTTAGAGAATTCAACTCTACGAATTTGGCTTTAAAATAAAATGATAAGTTTATAGAATAGAGTTTTGTCGTGAGGAAAAGAGCTAGAATGGAGTAAACACTTTTGATTTTATTTTCCTTACTCAAACCTCCCAACTCAACACTCAATTTATGGTTTACTGAGCAGAAGATCTCATGGGTTGCTGAGCGGGGTCGAAGCATCCCATCCCAATATCCCACAATCCAGATTATAAGTTTCCTTAAAACCCATTTGTTCAAGTACCAAACAAGCTTGGTGACTTCTTGAGCCACTTCTACAGTAAATAAAATAGGGGATGTTTTTGTCTAACTTTTTAACTTCATCAAGGAAACTATTAATCTCCATTAAGTCTATCATAATTGCATTTGGAATAATACCTTGTTGCCATTCGTCTGGTCTACGAACATCAAGTATTATAGCTTTTGGAGCAGCTTCTAATTTTGAATTCCATTCGGATAAGGATAAATCTTCCATATTGTTATTTTATGCTTTTATGAATTGTAAAAATAACAACAATTTTAATTCTCTTCAGCTTCTTCTTCACATGAATCTTCATCTTTCGAAGAACAACAACTCATTTTTGCTTCCATTTTAGATTCTCCTGAAGCTTCTTTATCTCCTTTGGCCATCATCATTTCAATCTTTGGACTAACATAAGGTATTCCAAGGTTGAGACCTCTAATCACCATAAATAAACCAACTACAGAAATTAAAGTAGCGAGAACGAATTTTCTATTGAAGAAACCTATTCTTGCAAAAAAGTCTTTTAACACGCCAAGAAAAATGAAACCAGGAAGAGTTCCTAAACCAAAAACGAACATGTAAAGCATTGCATTTTGAACACTTCCCATACTTAATGCGAAACCTAGGGCAACGTAAACCATTCCACATGGGAGGAATGCGTTGATAAATCCAATTCCCATTAATTTTGGAGTTCCTGCGGGTTTACCTTGAAGAAATTTTGACATGGTGCGCATGACCATCTTATTAAACCAAGTTGGTTTGCCTTTTCCTTTGTAATAAGCTCCCCAAGCGAAAAAGATAATTAATATTCCTGAGATAATACTTAACCACTGTAAAACGCCTAAAAGCGATGCGCTTAATCCAATAAGACCAACCAAAAGTCCCATTAGGGTGTAACCTAAACTTCTGCCAAGAGAGTAGGAGGTGATTCCACCAGTAATTGTAGCTTTAGATTTTCTGTTTAAAGGAAGTGCCATTGATATTGGACCGCACATACCAATACAATGTAGATTGGTTACCAATCCCAAAGAAAATGCTAAAACTACTATTTGTACTAATGAATCCATACTGTGTCTCTCAACTGGTAATTCTTATCTTGAATCTTCCAATTGGTAGTAAGATAGTATCTTCCAGTTTTTAATTGTGAACTTTCTATAAATAGGTTTTTCCCTTTTGATTCAATGTTAATATCATCGTCTTTTGCATTAGAACGGTATAACTGAACATTCAATGCATTAATGATATCAGGCGTTTCTAATACTAAGTATAATCCTTCTGGAGAAACATCTATATTCAAATTGCTTCTATTATCAACTGCATTTTGTTGCGCTGTAATTTCAGTTTCAAATTTAACTTCGTCTTTGTAATAATCTGGACTAACTAAATCTGTGTCTTGACTAATTAAAATCACAACCATATATACGATATATGACATAAATGCGATCAATGCTATTGTAATTGCTTTTCCCCAATTCATCTCTTAAAATTTAATCAATTAAAGTAACGGACCAACAAAGCTCGTTTTAACTTTGAGTAACTCTTCACCATCTCCAATTACAATAATCTTCAATTTTTTCTGACCTCTTTTGAGTTCGTTTGAATTTAAACGAATGATAAAGTTGTTTTTTGTATGTTCTTCTGGACCTAAATGCAATGGTGATTCAGTAAGTTGTACCTCACCTTCGACACCATCTTCCAATTTTAATTCAATTTCATACGACTCATTGGATTTGTTAATCAAATTAAGTTCATATATGTTACTAATCATTCCTCCTTCTAACTGTTGATAAGTTGATCCTCGTTTCTTTAATACGTCAGCTTGAAAATTTGTTCTAGTTCCAATCAACAATCCCCAAATCAACATAAGTAGAACGAGTAGGACGCTATAAGACTTCATTCTTCTCGTGAATCTAAATTTCTTACCTCCTTCAATGTTACTTTCTGAAGCATAACGAATTAAACCCTTTGGAAGATTTACTGCTTCCATAATGTCATCACAAGCATCAATACAAGCTGTACAGTTTACACATTCTAATTGTGTACCATTTCTTATATCTATTCCTGTTGGACAAACATGTACACATTGTTTACAATCTATACAGTCTCCTTTACCAACTTCTTCTCTGTCTTCAGTTTTCTTGAATCTACCTCTTGATTCACCACGAACATGGTCATAAGCGACGATAATCGAATCAGAATCTAAAAGTACACCTTGTAATCTACCATATGGACATATAGTAGTACAAACTTGTTCTCTTAAGAAAGCAAATACTCCATAAAAAACAAGGGAGAAAATAATCATAGCCATGAACCCACCTAAGTGTGCTGATAAAGGATCCGTTTGAATTTCCCACAAACCATCTGCACCTATAATATAGGCTAAAAAAGTATTACCAATTAAGAACGAAATCAGTAAGAAGAGCGAATGCTTTGCCGTCTTTTTAAGAATCTTATTTGCATTCCAAGGCTGTTTATTTAATTTCTTTTGGTGTGTCCAGTCTCCTTCTATCCAGTATTCTATCTTACGGAAAACAAATTCCATAAATATAGTTTGAGGACAGATCCATCCACAAAATACCCGACCAAATACGACCGTAAATAAGATGATGAAAACCATCAAAAGAATCATTGTAAAGGCAAATATGTATAAATCTTGAGGCCAGAACACCTGTCCAAATAATACAAACTTACGCTCTAAGATTCCTAATAAAACCAGGGGTTGACCACCAATTTTTATATGAGGCGCAAGAAAAAGAAGAGCAATTAAGAAAATACTAAGTATAGCCCTCCACTTATGGAAAAATCCTTTTGGTTTCTTTGGATAAACCCAAATTCTTTTTCCGCTTTTATCAACTGTAGAAATTGAGTCTCTAAACTCTTCTTCGTATAATTCCTCTTCTTTTACCATTACACCTTAAAAAATGTTGAATCTAATCAACTATGTCTCCTTCTGGAGCTTTTCCACCATCTGCTTCACTTACATTTTCTAAGTGTAAAACGAATGATGCAACCTGTTGTATTTCAATAGGGTTAAATGCTGATTCGTGTGCTGGCATTCCTCTTGGTGCTCCAAGCTTAATCACTTTGTAAACATCTTTGATGTCTCCTCCATAGATCCATGAATTATCTGTCAAGTTTGGTCCAATTTCTCCACCTCCTTTTTCAGTATGACAAAGCGCACACTTGTTTTGATACAATGCTTTTCCAGCCATTAGGTCAGCCGTATCTTCCATTAAAGTCGCATTTGTTTCATCAACGTTCATTGCATTTGCTTTACGGTAAGCCGCTACTTCAATTTTAGCTTTTGCCATTGAATTTTCGTATTCTGCTTGTTGTAAATCACCTGTACCCAGAATGTGATAGTGGAATATATAAACAACAGCGAAAAGTATAGTTATACCGAATAATGCTACCCACCAAGGTGGCATTGGGTTATCTAATTCACGAATACCATCGTAATCGTGTCCCATGTCAACTTTATATTCCTCTTCAACTGGAGTAGCACCTGTCAACGCTTGAGTAAACGAACTTGTTTGAGGCTTTCCTTCAGCATTAACTTTAATCACTTTCGGTTTAATTAGTCTTAATGACTTGTAGAACATGTTAATCATGTGTAACAAGAAGCCTAACAATAGCAAAGTGATAATCATTAACGCATTAATATCTGCACTCGTAACATATACCCACAATTCTAATTCTTCAGCTGCTGCTGTTGGTCCAGTAAAACTTAATGCACTAGCAATTTGACTTGTTCCAACAAACCCAAGAACCAATAATAGTGTCATTATCTTTCCACTTTTTTTAGACTTATTGTGTAATTCAGCGATCTTTTCGTGGTACAATTCAGAGCTAATTAGAGCTGAAGTACTGCGAGATACTACATAAATACCGAATAGAAGGACAAGAATGATAAATAAGAATAATTTAAAAATTGTTAAATTCTCTTCGTAATTATCAACATAAACTACATCTGCAGAATTATTTGAAGATGCATTTATGGATGCTATTTGTTCAGTTGCTTGCGTTGGTTCAGGTGCAGGAGCTTCATAAGAATCTGCATACTCAATTACTGCTTTAGCTTCTTCTAATGAAATGTTTTGAGGTGTCATAAAAGCAGCACTAAATTGCTCAGCTACTTTAGCACGTTCACTTTTCCCTGATTCAATCAACTTTGCTGGATTCAGAACCCATTCGTAAAGATTTTCTTCTTCACCTTCCCATTTTGCTTTAACACCAATTAAGTTAGGTCCTGTAGCATCTTTTCCTAATATGTGACATACACTACATTTAGTTTCGTATATCTTTTGTCCATCTTGCGCATTGGCAACCATTGAAAGTCCGATTGTCAAAACACTTAAAAGGATTGACTTCCTTAAGTTCATCATTCTTTTCATAATTAATCTTTAGTGTCGTTAGTATCAATAACCTCGTCATCTTCCAATAAAGGAATTTGACCGTAAATATCTGTTTCTGTTTTTGTCATTTTGTACATTCTCCAAAGTACTCCTGCAAAGAATATAGTAAAAATGAGCAGAGAGATAATGGGGAATATCTCTATCCCCACTATTTCCGACATGTTATGTTTAATGTATCTAAGCATGGCTTAATTATTTCATTGAAGTTTCAACATCAGCTTCCGTTGCAGGAACAGCTTTAATATCTGTACCTAACCTTTGTAGGTAAGCGATAATCGCAATGATTTCTTTTCCTGCAATATCGGATGCTTGTGCATTACTTTCCTTTTTACTAAGGTCTTTAATAATGCTCTCCGCGATTCCATTGGCTTGTGTTTGAAGATCCGCTAATGCTTCTTTTTCAAATCCTGCAGGATATGGAACACCCAAACCTTGTAATACTGTGATTTTTTTCTCAATATATTCAGTATTCAAATCATCTTCAGCTAACCAAGGGTAAGCAGGCATAATTGAACCTGGAGAAATTTCCTTAGGCATAATCATGTGACTATAGTGCCAAGAATTACTTCTTAATCCACCTTCACGAGCCAAGTCAGGACCCGTACGTTTAGAACCCCATAAGAATGGGTGGTCGTAAACAAATTCTCCAGCTTTCGAGTATTCTCCGTAACGTTCTGTTTCAAAACGCAATGGACGAACCATTTGAGAGTGACAACCTACACAACCTTCACGGATGTATATATCACGACCTTCTAATTCAAGCGGAGTATAAGGCAATACTTGTGCTATCTTTTTAATGTTTGACTTTACAGCCATTGTTGGAATAATCTCTACAATACCACCGATGGCAATTACAATTAAACTAAAAACCATAAGTCTAACTGGTTTTCGCTCAATTACTTTGTGCCAATATTCGCCTTTTACTTTTACATTCTTTTCTAAAGTATTGGTTACTTGAACAACTTCATCGTTAGAGAAAACTCCGCTTCTTCCAGTTTTAAATAAGTTGTATGCCATTAAGAATACCCCAATGATGTAAATTAATCCACCAAATGTACGCATGATATAGAATGGTTTAAGAACTGTAACCGTACTTAAGAAGTCAGGGTATGCCAACGTTCCATCAGGGTTAAATTCTTGCCACATTAATCCTTGGCTAAATCCAGCCCAGTACATTGGAATAGTCCACAATAAAATACCTAAAGTAGCAATCCAAAAGTGCGTATTTGCTAGCGACTCTGAGTATAGTTTAACTTTAAATAATTTAGGGAATAAGTAATACATCATCCCGAAGACTAACATTCCATTCCAACCTAAACCACCTACGTGAACGTGTGCAACAATCCAATCCGTAAAGTGAGTGATAGAGTTAACGTTTTTAAGTGATAGAAGTGGTCCTTCAAAAGTAGCCATACCATAAGCAGTAAGCGCTACAACATAGAATTTTAGGATTGCACTGTCACGTACTTTATCCCAAGCACCTCTTAAAGTTAAAAGTCCGTTTAACATTCCTCCCCATGAAGGAGCAATCAACATTATAGAGAATACAACTCCTAATGATTGTGCCCAGTCTGGTAAACTTGAGTACAACAAGTGGTGCGGTCCAGCCCAGATGTAAAGGAAAATTAACGCCCAAAAGTGGATGATTGATAATTTGTATGAATAAATAGGACGATTTGCTGCTTTAGGAACAAAGTAGTACATCAATCCTAAGAATGGTGTGGTTAAGAAGAATGCAACGGCATTGTGTCCGTACCACCATTGAACAAGTGCATCTTGAACTCCTGAGTACCAGGAGTAACTTTTCATAAAGTGAATAGGAATTTCAAATGAGTTGAAAATATGCAATACAGCTACAGTAACAAAAGTACCAAGGTAGAACCAAATAGCTACATAAAGGTGCTTCACACGTCTAACTAAAATTGTAGCGAACATGTTCCAACCAAATGTTACCCACATTAATGCAATTGCAATATCAATTGGCCATTCAAGCTCAGCATATTCTTTAGAAGAGGTGAACCCCATTGGTAAGGTAATTACTGCGGAAAGAATAATTAATTGCCAACCCCAAAAATTGATGTAACTAAGTTTATCACTCCACATACGGGTTTTTAACAAACGCTGAAGTGAATAATATACACCTGTGAAAATAGCATTTCCTACGAAAGCAAAAATTACTGCATTGGTATGCAATGGTCTAATTCTTCCAAAAGAAAGATATTTATATCCAAGGTAATCATTGAAAAAATTTGGAAAAGCTAATTGTAATGCAGCAGTTAATCCTACGAGCATTCCAGTAATTCCCCAAATGATTGTAGCATACGCGAAGTACTTTACAATCTTATTGTCATATCTAACTTCTATTTTTTCCATTCTTCTTTTTTTGTTTTCTCATTATTTGGTTTCTCTTCAACAACTTCTTCATCATCATATAAAATGCGCATGCCAGGTGTTACGTCATCATCATACTGACCCGATTTATTGGCCCAAATGAATGAGATGAAAAAAATAACGGCAAGAAATAAGCTAACGAGTAGCATCACATACATAATTTCCATGGCACAAATATAATACGGATTGTGAATCTTTAACAGCTATAAAGTAGATAAAAAAATGATTTATATCAGTTCTAAATTAGACTTAATCTAAATAATGACAGGGCATGCAAGAATAGTGGGGACTAAATATAGGGCACAAAAAAAAAAGGTGAGAAATAAATCTCACCTTTTCATTTTTATTTCAGAAGCTGAAATAAAACTTTTAAATATTTAATTCTTTGATAAGAAAATTTTGAAACACGATGCACTGAGCTTGTGAAAGCGAGTGTAACGTAATATTTAACTCTTCCTTATCACGAATAATTATGCATTGATTTCAACAACCTCTACATCAAAAGTTAATTCTTGTCCAGCTAAAGGGTGGTTACCATCTACGATGATAGCATCTTCTTTAACTTCTTTAACTACCAATTGAATTTCTTGACCATCTGGAGTCTTAGAAACTAATCCCATTCCAATTTCTGGTTGAATTTCTTGTGGTAATTTATCTCTAGGAACTTCTTGAATTAATTCTTCACGAGGCTCACCATAAGCTTCTGTTGAAGGAATAACTATTGTTTTTTTCTCATTAACCTTCATGTCAATTACACCATTTTCGAATCCTGGGATAAGTTGACCTGTACCAACTTGAAATTCCATTGGATCACGTCCTTCTGAACTATCGAAAACCTCACCGTTTGCTAATTTACCTGTGTAGTGTACTTTTACCTTGTCATTCTGTTTAACTTGACTCATAAAATTTGTCTTTGTATATTAATATTGATTAAAGTCTAATTACTTAAATCTTGTGCAAAGGTATGGGTTATGTCACGATGTCCAAAAATATAGACCCTTTTTTTTGAGATAAATTGGAATTATTGATGCAAAAACTGTTAAAATCAGGAAAACATTTCGGATAAAGAGGAATTCAGACGCTGAATTGATTCGCAATTCATTACTATCCAATAAGTCTCAAGTCAACTCTAGTTTTTTAACCCATTGATTCAATTCTAAACTAAAGTTTTCTAACTCCTTAAAAACGCTCTCTTTCTGATCTTTAAAAAACTCATTCTGATCTTCAAACATATTTCTATAATATTCTATACCAGCCAACATATTATCTCTGTAAGATTTTATAGTCCTTTCTTGTTTTTTATTAAAATCTAAGGTGAGTTCCTCCGCTTTCTTTTTAAAATCCTTCATATACAAAAGCAACTCCTTAATGAACATGTTTGGACGGTCAGTTCTAGAAATCATATTGTCCCGGTTGTAAATGTGATCTGTAATTTCTTTTAATGTCATCTCTCTTGAAAAATAAGCCATGTTTGGACCTGGACAAACAGAAACTCCTGGACCTTCTTTTCTAGTATCAATTGAATTCGTTAGTAGGGCAGAAGTACCTAGTCCAACACAAATACATGATTTTTTAGTTATCTTGTTAACGCGTTGTTCATAAACAGCTATTGGTAAATCTAACTCTTGAAGTTCTTGAATTTTGAAATGTTGATATTGTCGTGAAGCAGTGCAAATACTTTCTTCGGTAAATTCTTTGTTCTGTGCTAAATATTTCTTTGGGCAAGAACTTCCAGGACGTTTTTTATTGATTTTAGCTTCTTTTTCTAAATCTTTTGTGTTCCCTCTTAAATTATTAAAAGGTACACCAAGTGGAGAGATGTCACTCAAATAAAGATCTTTCTCTTTTGCTTCTTTGAGTTTTTCAATGGTCTTGTCATCAACAGTTGTCGCTTCGGGTACCAGTAGGAATGGAGTTCCCCAACCAACAGCGTCAAATTGATAATGTTTTAATAAAAACTCATGCTCTTCTGCGGTTCCAACTCCTCCTTGAGCCGAATATTTAATGGACAGTGGAGCGGTTGGAGTAACTTTCTCTTTGCTTTTTAAAGCTTCAATTAAAACAGGAAACAACTCATCAATTATACTTTTCTTATTGTCTCTAAATTCAGCCAAAATTGGTCCCATCAAAAAACCATTAGTAGCAAATGCATGTCCGCCACAATTTAATCCTGATTCAATTCTATATTCTGAAACCCAAATTCCTTTTTTCGCCAAGAACTTTCCTTGAATAAGAGCTGATCTATAATCGCTTACTTTCAAAATGATTTTTTTCTTGATTTCACCTTTTTCGTTCGGATAAAAATCTTCAAATTGTTCGATATAACTAAACAGTCTTGGATTCATTCCAGCAGAAAAAACAAGTGAAGTATTGAGATTACTGTTCGCATAACCACGCAATGCAGCATGAGCATCATTAAATTCTATTGGTAATTGAACTTTGTCTTTGTAGTTTTCTCTATCTACTTTGGTCATGATATTTACATCAATACTCCCCAAATGCATTTCTTTCTCACTTTGAATATCTTTAGGAGAATCAGCTTTTGAATTAGGGTGAAAACTGAAATATTCTTTTATTCCATTGGCTGATTTTTTTAATTCTTCCAATTTATGTTCGCTCACTTCTTTTAATAAGTTCAGATAGGAAGTGATACGTTTTGCTCTGTAATCATTTATTTTATTTGAAATTTCGATATAATTCATCTTAAATTTCTTGGTGTAAACTTTTCTCAATTTTTCCATTAGTTCATCATCAACTAACGAAATCACCGAATCCATTCCAAATTGTGCAACTTTTAATGGAGTATCTATCGTAAATCCAATCCCCATGACAGGAATGTGGAAGCTATGTGCTTTTGTCATGTACTTTCCTTTTAAATTATTTCAAGCTGGAAAGTTAGCACTACTTTTAGGGACATTTTATGATTTGAATCATGTTCTGTTTTGATTGAGTTTAGACAAAAAAAAAGACGCAATTTAATTGCGTCTTTAATAAATATTTATGCTTAATACTAGCTTTTTCTGAATCCTCCGAAAATTATACTGAGTACAATTAATGCTACCGCAATAAAGAATACAACTTTAGCAGCAGCAGCAGCTCCAGCTGCAATTCCTCCAAATCCAAAAATAGCTGCAATAATAGCAACAACAATTAATCCAATCGATAATCTAAGCATAATAAATAGTTTTTAAATAGTGAGTAATTATTACGAGATTTAAATAGATAAAAAACATATTATTAATTAGTTTCTTATCCTCTGAAAACCACGCAACGTTAATAATGTGAATTTAAATTACTATAAATATTCGAATTGGAACTCTAGCTGCTAGTATTTTATGATTTTTTATAAATTTGATTAATCTAAGTTTACCCTCTTTTCACGACTTCCGTCAGAGTAAATATAAATCAATACAGTGTTGGATTTAGCCTTAACTTCTCTTCCTGTCAAGTCTATAATTTTAAGTAATTCCTTTGGTTGATTATTCAATTCATAAGCGATAGATGAAGTCGTTCCTTCTCCCCAAATTAAATCAGCATAAGCAGGATTATCAATAAAAGGATTTCTGTTTTGTTGATAATCATAATAGATAATGTTATTTCTATTGCGTTCCCAATTATCTACAGGGTCTTCAAGGTGCCAAGCTAATAAATCGGAAAGCAAAGCATGAACAGGATCATTCGTACTATTATTAGCTGGTAAATAATCGATTACCTCCAAATCTGGTTCTCCATTTTGACCTTCATAACGAGTTGCCATATAAAAAATCATTCTGGCAACATCTCCCTTAACTTCAGCTCTAGGTTGCCAAAGATGCTGTCCTGTGTCATAGAAATTACCTGTTGCAGTTCCTCCTTCGTAATGAGGAGTACTTGCATTTCCAAACCACATGTTTCCTCTTGCTCCATTTACTTGAATATTGCACGGTCTTAAATGATGAACATCAGTCCCAGGTCCTATAGAAGTTCCGAAGTCTCCATGAGATTTAGCCCAAACATGTTCACGATTCCATCCACTTCCTCCACCGTATTCTTGTGGACCATTAACAGACCAACCTGTATACAATAAAATAACATTGTTTGAATTCGCTGGATCTTTATCAGTATCCTTTAAAATATCCCAAACATCAGTTCCTCCGCTTGAGTAAGGAAATTCTACATGTCCTTTAATGATGTTATTTAAAGCTGATTTTAAAGCTGTGCCACTGAGTCCATCCGCTGGAGTATAATAACCAGGTGGAATTTGAGCTAGTAATGTTTGGAGACTAAAAAAAGTCAACATTGCAACTAGATAATGCGTACGATATATATTCTTCATGGTGCTAAACTATTTGTTTTTAGAAAATAAAAGAAATTATTTTAACTCAATTTCTTATAAATCATGAGATTTAACATATTCACCTGTTTTTAAGTTGTGTTTTGAATCGTGGTTTGCACCATATATAAAGGAATAATCAAATAAAATTTCAATTCTAGAATATTTGGGATCCTTATCCGCCTACAATTCCAATTTATCTCCTCGCATTGCCACACGACATTCAAGCATAAACAGAGCTTCCGCAGGTCGCTTGTTCTGCTTGGTCGTTGTGCATTCGATTTCAATAAGATTTCCATTTCCGTCGGGGCTCAAGAATCGACGCTACGAGATCAACATGTAACAATAAAAGAGGTGTTAAAACGTAATTAAACACACACTTTTAGTTAAACTCTATTAAAAATTGCTTTTCAAGGCATAAAAATTATACTTTTGCAGCGATGAAAATGATTTTTAAAATACTTTCCGTAGCGCTATTGATGAGTGCTTTATTCTCTTGCAGTGATTATCAAAAAATCGTAAAGGGAGATGATTACGATAAAAAGTTTATACACGCCAATCGCATGTATGACAAAGGAACTTACAATAAAGCACTTACTTTATATGAGCAAATTTATCAACGCTTTCCAAAAACCGATAAAGGAGAAGTAGCTTACTATAGAATCGCTCAATCTTATTTTGAAGTAGGCGATTATTATATGGCTGGTTATTACTATAATCAATTCTCACAGCGTTATCCTTTTAGTGATAATGCAGAGGTAGCATTGTTTATGACAGCAATTTGTTCTGTAAAAAATAGTCCTTCCGTTTCTTTAGATCAGGAAGAAACAGAATTGGCACTTAATGATTTGCAACTTTTTGTTCAACGTTACCCAGAGAGTGAACTCATTGACTCTTGTAACCGAACAATGGACAGATTAAGATTTAAGTTAGAAACTAAAAAGTTTGAGTCCGTTCAATTATATGATAAAATGGAGCAAAATAGAGCAGCAGTAGCAGCATCTAAATCTTTTATAGAAGATTATCCACGTTCAGTTTATCTAAAAGAAGCAGCATTTATCCAATTCAGAAACTATTATGAATTGGCAATGCGCAGTATACTCGATAAAAAGAAAGAACGCGTTGAGGATGCAATGGAAACTTATGCCAAATACAGTTCGTTATTTGATGGCGAATCTTATGAAAAAAGAACTGTAAAATACAACGAAAATTTAGCGCAAGAATTAATATTTGTAGCAGAGCAATATGCCTATAAAGATATTGCTGAGGCTTACGAAATGTCTCGTTCTACATCAGAACAGAAAAAAGTATATTATCTTGAGGAAACATTGAAAAGATTTGATAACTTTGCCAAAAAATATCCTGACTCAGAATTACTTGAAAAAGCAAAGACTTATCAAAAACGAGCAGAAAAGGAATTACTCAATAGTTAATATAATTTTTTATAAATATGAGCTTTAAAAATAGTAGGGCAGAACGTTCAACAATTACTAGAGATACAGTTGATTTAGAAAAAGGAACTGAAAATATCTATCAGTCTATTGTAATGCTTTCAAAGCGTGCAAATCAAATTAATGTTGATTTAAAAGAAGAATTAACACAAAAACTTGCGGAATTTGCATCTACTACAGATAATCTTGAAGAGATTTTCGAAAATAGAGAGCAAATAGAAATTTCTCGTTTTTACGAACGTTTACCTAAGCCAGCGGCTATGGCAATAGACGAATTCGAAAGAGGAGAGCTTTCTATACGTGCAATTGAAGGGTAATTAACTCAAAATGCTAAAAGGAAAACGCATTCTTATTGGAGTTTCTGGAGGTATTGCAGCGTATAAAGTTGCGTTTTTGATTAGAATATTAAAACAAAAAGGGGCAGAAGTTAAATGTATTTTAACTTCTGCCTCTTCTGATTTTATAACACCACTAACTGTATCCACCTTATCGCAAAATCCTGCTCACATCAATTTCTGGAATAAGGAAAATGGAGAATGGACCAATCATGTAGAATTGGGTGCATGGGGAGATGTTATGGTTTTGGCTCCATTAACAGCAAATACTTTGGCTAAAATAGCAAATGGTTTTTGCGATAATTTATTAACCGCTACTTATCTTTCTGCAAAATGTCCTGTTATCGTTGCACCAGCAATGGATTTAGACATGTATTCGCATGAAACAACGACCGACAATTTAAATAAACTTGAAAAACATGGCGTTAAGATTATTCCAGCTGAAGAAGGTTTTTTAGCAAGCGGGTTAATCGGGAAAGGGAGAATGGCTGAACCCGAAACTATCGTTGAAGAATTGGAATCATTTTTCCGGAATTCTAATGCTATGCTTGGTCACAAAGTTTTAGTGACTGCTGGACCAACATATGAAGCCATCGATCCTGTTCGTTTTATTGGAAATCATTCTACAGGAAAAATGGGATTCGCTCTTGTTGAAAGTCTATTGGAAAGAGGAGCAGAAGTGATTTTGATAGCTGGTCCAACACAATGCGAGGTTCATCATAAAAATCTCACCCGAATTGATATAAAAACAGCGGAGGAAATGCTATCAGCAGCTACCAAACATTTTTCAAATTGTACAGGCGGAATTTTTGCAGCAGCAGTTTCTGATTATCGACCAAAATCTATAGCAGAACAAAAAATTAAAAAATCTTCCGATATTATGAATATCGAAATGATTAAAAATCCTGATGTACTAAAAACCATTGGAGGATTAAAAACCGATAAACAATTTCTAGTTGGATTCGCTTTAGAAACCAACAATGCAATTGAATATGGTGCAGAGAAACTCAAGAAGAAAAATTTAGATTTAATCGTTATAAATTCCCTTGAAGATGAGGGTGCTGGATTTGGACACGATACAAATAAGATTACCTTGTTGGACTTCAACAATAAAACCACTAAATTTGAGTTATCTTCAAAGAAAGTTGTTGCCAATAATATATTGGATTATCTAATGAAATTAAAGAAATGAAATACATTTTCACCATATTAACCTTATTCATCTTTTCACTTGCCTCAGCGCAAGAATTAAACTGTCAAGTGAATGTTGTTTCAGATCCTGCATTGGATATAACAACTACTGAACAAGAAATATTCGCAGGTTTAGAGCAAGCTGTTTTTGAGCTAATGAATAATACAGCATGGACAAAAGATGAATATGAAGTAGAAGAACGAATTAATTGTGTTTTTCAAATTTCAATTACAAAAGTGAGTGGAACTGGATCTTATGAAGCATCACTTCAAGTTCAAGCAACAAGACCTGTTTACAATTCTACTTATAATACGACTTTATTCAATTTTTTAGATCAGGATGTTGGATTTACTTTCCAACGAAATGCTCAAATATTATTTACAGAGAATCAATTCAGTAGTAATTTAGCTTCCGTTTTATCATTTTACGCTTATTATATCATTGGCTTAGATGCAGATTCATTTTCTTTAAGGGCAGGTGATCCGTATTTCGCTAAAGCACAAAATATTGTTACTCTTGCCCAAAGTGGTGGTGGACTAGGTTGGAGAGCTAGTGAAAAAGGAAGGAAAAATAGATATTGGTTAATTGACAATGCCTTGCAAGAACTTTTCACACCTTTAAGAGATTGTTTTTATGAATACCATAGAGATGGATTAGATAATTTATACAAAGATCAAGGATTGGCAAGAGTAAATATTTCTAATGCTTTAAATAAATTATTAACGGTAAATAGTTCCCGTCCAGGATCAGTAAATGTGCTCAACTTTATCCAAGCGAAAAGAGATGAGTTGAAAGGAGTTTATGCTGACGGAGATAGAAAAGAAAAAGTTGATGTGGTCAATACCTTAAAAAGGTTAGACCCAGCAAATTCATCAAAATACCAAGAAATACTTGACTAATGCTAAAGCGATTATCAGTAAAGAACTTTGCATTAATTGAAAATGCACAACTTGATTTAAAAAGTGGATTCACTGTAATCACTGGTGAAACAGGTTCAGGAAAGTCTATTTTGCTTGGAGCGCTAAAGCTTATCTTAGGCGAACGAGCAGATTATTCTGTAATTAGAGACGAAGAAAAGAAGACGATTGTAGAAGCAGTTTTCAATATTGATGAAACGTTATACGCGGATTTTTTCAAATTGAATGATTTAGATTTAGAATCTGAAACTATCATTAGAAGAGAAATTCACGCAAAAGGAAAGTCGCGTGCTTTCATTAATGATACTCCAGTTCAATTGAATGTTTTAAAAGAATTGACCCAAGGTTTAATTCACATTCACTCTCAACATCATACATTAGCATTAAAAGACACTGCTTTCCAAAGATCTATTTTGGATGTTATAGCAGAAAACAGTGCTACTTTAAATTTATTGAAATCCGTTTACGGTTCAGCAAGAACTTTAAAAAGAGAAATTAAAAAATTAGAAGAAAGTAAATCCAGATTAGAATTAGAACATGAGTTTAATTCCTTTCAATTAGAGGAATTGACAAAATTAAATTTAAAGGATTTAGATTACGAAACCATAGAAGCAGAGGTAGAGAGAGGTGAGCAATTTGAAGAAATAAAGTCTGCTTATCAGTTAATTGCTCATTTAGTGAATGACGAAGAAGAAGGAGTAATTAATGCGTTAAGTAAGATCACCAAAAATGCAAATATTAGCGATCCAAAGGTGCAAGCGTTAATTGTTCGTATTCAATCTGTAAAATTAGAGTTGAACGATATCGCAGCCAATGCAGAAGACGATTTGACTGATATGACTCTGGAGCCTGAAACATTGAATAAGTACATCAATAAACTAGATGCTTATAATTCAGCTATGCGAAAGCACAATTTGAATTCTCAAGAAGAACTGTTGGCATTATTCATTTCACTTTCTAAAGAAGTTGAAGATTCAGGACAAATTGATGAACGAATAGAGGAAATGAATGTTGAACTTCAACAAGTAAATTCAAAAGCATTAAAATATGCTGATAATTTATCTGTTGCAAGAAAGAAAGTAGCTAAGAAACTTGAAAAAGAAGTCGCTGAATTACTAAATCAATTGAAACTTGAGGGAGCAACTATTCGTTTTGATTTTGAAACGGTTGAATTAGGAGAATCAGGAACGGATGATATTTCACTTTATTTTGCACCTAATAAAGGAATGACACCACAAGTGATTGAGAAATCAGCTTCTGGTGGAGAATTATCTAGATTAATGCTGGTAATTCAATATTTATTGTCTCAAAAGCAACAATTACCAACAGTTATTTTTGATGAAATAGATACAGGAGTTTCTGGAGAAGTTGCACAAAAGATTGGGGAACATTTAAAGAAAATGGGAGAAACCATGCAGTTAATGGCAATTACTCACCTTCCGCAAGTAGCAAGTAAAGGAACAGATCATATTTTGGTTAAGAAAAATGATGAAAAAGGCATTACAAAAACATATTTGAGTCGTTTAGATAACGAACAGAGAGTTGAAGAAATCGCAAAATTAATGAGTGGTAGTAAAGTAAATGAAGCCGCTTTAATGAATGCTAAGAACTTGATGAATGAATGATAAGAAATTTATACTGATCGGATTAATTTTTATTGTCCTTGGAATTATACTAGGAGCAATGGGAGCGCACTATTTGGAGACAATAGGTGTTGAGAAAGATCAAATTAATAGTTTCGCTACAGGAACAAGTTATTTACTTTATAATGGTATTGGGGCACTAGCTATTGCAGGAATTGCACACAAATTTGATTTCGAAATAGGCTTTCAATACAAGGCTATTTTAATAGGAACTATTTTATTTTCAGGATCAATATTCGCTTTGGTATTATTTCCTGTTGCAGGACTAGAAATAAATAAATTTATAGGACCAATTACTCCAATAGGAGGATTGATTCTAATATTTGGTTGGTTAACCTTGTTAATTAAGTATTTAAGAACTTATAAATCATAGGTTTTCAACTTTTAAAATGACATTGTGAATAAAATAAATAATATATTGAGAGTATGCGATTAATATCGTTTAAATTTGTAGAATATAAAGCCCAACGTAAAAATTAAAATCATGAATGAATTTGGTAAAAGAGGTTCGAATACCAATTTAAAGTCGGACATAGGATTAGACAACCTAGGAAATGTTTTTTGGAACATGAGTCCAGCAGAGTTAGTAGAAGATACAATTCTTCTAGGAGAAGGAGTAATGACAGATTCAGGAGCAATTTCTGTTAACACTGGAAAATTTACAGGTAGATCACCAGAAGATCGTTTCATCGTTTGTGATGAAAAAACAGAAAAAGCTGTCTGGTGGGGCAAGATTAACAAGAAATTTGACGTTGAAAAATTCGATGCTCTTTACAACAGAATGAAAGCTTACCTTACGGGGAAAGACATGTATGTAAGAGACTCTTATGCTTGTGCTGATGATGATTACAGAATGAATATTCGTGTTGTTTCAGAATTGCCTTGGCAAAGTTTGTTTGCACACAATATGTTTTTGCGTCCAACAGATGAAGAAATCGAAAATTTTGTACCGGAATGGCATATCGTAGCTGCTCCAAACTTTTTAGCTGATCCAGAGATTGACGGAACAAGACAATCTAATTTCGCTGTAATTGATTTTACAAAGAAAATGATCATTATTGGAGGTACAGGTTACACAGGTGAAATTAAAAAAGGAATTTTCTCTGTATTGAATTTCGTTCTTCCACATGAGAAAAATGTACTTTCAATGCACTGTTCAGCAAACGTTGGAGAAGATGGTGATACAGCAGTTTTCTTTGGTTTATCAGGAACAGGAAAAACAACTTTATCTTCTGACCCAAATCGTCGTTTAATCGGTGATGATGAGCATGGTTGGGCAGCTAACGGAAGTGTGTTCAATTTTGAAGGTGGATGCTATGCTAAGACCATAGATTTATCTGCTGAAAAAGAACCACAAATTTTTGATGCTATTAAATTTGGAGCGTTGTTAGAAAACGTTGGTTTCCACGGTGAATCTTCAACTCCAGATTACGAATGTGATAAAATCACTCAAAATACACGTGTATCTTACCCTATTGATCATATCGATAATATTATGGTTCCTTCAAAAGGAAACGAGCCTAAAAATATTTTCTTCTTAACATGTGATGCATTCGGTGTTTTACCTCCAATTTCTAAGTTAACTCCAGGTCAAGCGATGTATCACTTTATCTCTGGATATACTGCAAAAGTTGCTGGAACGGAAGCAGGAATTACTGAGCCACAAACTGTATTTTCAGCTTGTTTCGGTGCGCCTTTCTTGCCTTTACATCCAGCAAAATACGCAGAAATGCTAGGAAGTAAAATTGAGCAAAATGATGTGAATGTTTGGTTAATCAACACTGGGTGGTCTGGTGGTGCTTACGGAACAGGATCAAGAATGAAATTAAAATATACGCGTTCTTTAATCACTGCAGCTTTAACAGGTGAATTGGATAAAGTAGATTTCATAACAGATGATGTTTTTGGATTAAGTATGCCAACTTCATGTCCAGATGTTCCTGCTGAAATTTTAAATCCAAAAAACACTTGGGAAGACAAAGCAGCATTTGACAAAAAAGCGAACGAGTTAGCACAAGCATTTGTGAAAAACTTTGAAACTTTTGAAAGCAACGCTTCAGAAGAAATTATCAATGCAGCACCTAAGGTGATGGTAAAATAATTTCATTTTTATACTATTAAAAGCCCCGTCGGTTCCGTCGGGGCTTTTTTGGTATAAAAATTGGATTGCTTACCTTTGAATTTAAAACAACAACTATGAAATACTTTACTTTAATACTTGCACAGTTATTTGCTTTATCTCTTTGGGCAAATATTCAATCTGAACCTGTTCCATTTCAAAGACAGGATTCTGAACACATCAAAGAAATAATGAAGGCATGGAATACCACCAATGGGGAGTATTTATACGAAAGTATGGCTGCTATGGTTATGCATGAAAAGCAACCAACTAGACCAAATGATGTTAATCAAACGCCTTATGAGTTATTGCAAACAATGGATCAGCATCGCGTGGAGCGATTACAAAGAATTGCAGCTAGTGAATTAGATAATGAAAGAAATACCCACAAAAGAGACCGTTACTATTGGGAAGAATGGATGAGCTATTTACAATCTACTCAATGTGTAATGAACAGAGATGGAAAATCTAGTGGTGATCCGCACATGAGAACACTAGACGGTGAGAGCTTTGACTTTCAAAACGCCGGAGATTATCTTTTAGTAGCTTCAGAAGACAATTCTTTCATGATTCAAACGCAACAAGTTAGAACAACTCCAAATGTAGCTCTAAATGGTTCTGTTGCAATGAATGTGAATGGTGATTTATTGACATTTTCTTCTGTAGCAAAAGGAAGCACAGAAAAGATGATTCATGTGAATGATCAAGAAATTCAAACCGAAAAGACAGATCTTGTATTGCCACAAGGAGGAGTCGTGAACTACAAAAACGGAAAGTATTTTGTGAAATGGCCAACAGGTGAGCAATTAAGTATTTCTGAACGTTCTTTTAAAAGTTCGAAATTATTTGATTTAAACGTTTATGTTCCAAAGTGTAATGATAATTATTACGGTTTATTAGGGAATAACGATGGAGATAGAAAAAATGATTTAGTTGTTTACGATGAAGAGACGGGAAAAGAATATACGCGTGAAACAGCAAATCGTAGCGATGAAGATGTTTTTGGAAGTAACAGAAATAATCCCGAAATTTTAGAAAAAGTATCTAAAGAATTGTTTTTTATCACAAGAACTTATGGAGGAGAATTTCAATTGGATGAAACGACTTCTTTGATGAGAACTCAAATGACTAATCTTCCAGACAGCATTCGTTATCCTAAAGAACTATTGACTTTGGCTGAATTAGATGACGAACAAATCGAAAATGGATTACGCAAAGCTAGAGCAGCTGGTGTAGCAGAAGATGATTTATTTGAAGCTGTTTATGACTACGGACATTTAGGTTTAGAGCCAATTGCTATGGTTGATGATTATGTAGCGCCAAAAGAAGATAAAAGATCAAAAGAACCAGAGCTAGATAAGTCTGGAGAGAGATTGGAACAAAAAGAAAGTGCACAACCACAAATGAGAGTAAGTCCTACTATATTTATTGGTACAGGAGTGAGGGTTTCACCACCTAGAAGAAACCGTCCAAGTCCACAAACGAATCCTAGACCTAATACCAGAAGAACAGGAACTAGTCCAAGACCCAGTTCTCCGAGAACAGGTGGACGTTGATAGACACATAGATTAAGGTTCTACCACGAATTTAATAATCCTGAAAATGAATCTCGTTTTCAGGATTATTTTTTGTTTACTGTTCAGGGTAATTAATTAAATAGATGAACACACGAATTGAAACAAACGAAGGGTTAATCCATTTATGGTTTGATTCAAACTATGAAACTAAGCGCAGTAAAGGCCTTTCAAAACGTGATATAGAAGTGGAGGAGGTTAGGAATAAACTCCAAGAATCTTTTCCTAAAGCACGAATTGAGTATGAAGAAAATGGTGCGCCAATTCTTTTGGGCGCAAGTTATTCATACATTTCAATTTCTCATTATGGTGGTTGGTTTGCGCTATACTATACCGAAAAACCAAATGGAGTAGATATTCAAACTTATAAATCTACATTGCTAAAAGGGAAGGATTACTTTATTAATTCTAAAGATGAAGAGTTAGAATTGTCGTCATTAAACCTTCATTTGATTTGGAGTGCAAAAGAGGAGTTTTATAAAAAACATAAAGGAAATATATTGAACTTAAGAAAAGATGTTTCTGCTATTGAAATCAATCATGAGTCTAAAGAGTTGACTTTAATTTATGAAGGTCAAGAAGAAGTAGTTTGTTTTTATGTGTCAAATGATTTTGTTCTTGTTTGGACGTGATACGGTTGCTCGTCTGTCAGTTGAAGGATGATATACAAGGTAAATAGAGTTGTAAATTGCTGATCATGAAATTTATTCCTTCTTTTGAAACAGATAAGACTAATAATTATTTAGTTGGATTGAATTGTTATGTCGCCACTCCTGTGGCTAAGAAAGTAGCAGTATTTGAAGTTTTGTTACAAAGTTTAACTAGTAGGGTAAGCCTACAAAATCAATACGAAAGTTTATAGAAAAAATCTAGTCTAAAACTATTTTCCCCTGGCCTTTATTCATTATTCAATTACATATAAACTAGCCTATAGAGTATATCATACGATAAAGAAAAAACGTCTAGTGTTTTTTAAAAAGTTCGTCAACTGATGGATGACATATTAGGCACACATTATCGCTATTCTTTAGCCTTTACTACTAACTTTAGTTAGGCAAGTTCTGCACATCTTATCCGATAGTATGAATGCTAATGAAAATAAAGGCGACCAATCAGTTCTACATTAACAGTACCGATGGTAATGTCTAAGGAACAGAGAAAACGTTGAGAAATGTGGGTCCTTTGGCTTTCAAAAATAAATCAGAAATCAAGAATCTTTATTTAGCCGGAGCAAGTACTTTATCTCATGGAGTTTCTGGAGCAACATCTTCAGGAATAAATGCCGCCGCCAACATCTTGAATGTTCATCCTAGTGAAGTATTAAGTACCAAGGAAGATCAAGGGCTGAGAGTTTATGATGCTGAGGACAGCAGTACTTGGCCAAAATGGGTGCATACCAAACGGAAAACGAAGGCGAGAAGGGTTGAGGGATTGATTGAGAAATGATTTGTTAGATGGATTTTCGTTTAAAAAGCTTTATTCGATAATTAAACCTATACCCATAAGTCAGCCTTAAATAATAATAAGTCTGATTGTACTTGAATTCTTTAAAGCGAATACTTTTTTGATCAAATTGAGAAGTCAGCATTAAAAACCAATTGTCCACATTGTAGCCGGCTTGAAGTTTTAAATCAATTCGTGGGGCTAATCCTAAAAATCCTCTACTCGTATTACTAAAAGTGTAGAATTTGGCTTGAATTACAGCACCTAGTCCAAAGAAAGCACCAAATTGCCATCCATCTATATTGTTTATGTAACCATAACCAGGAACCGCTCCAAAATCGAATGCAGAGATCGAATTTGCTTTGTGAATTGATGAAGAAGTATTGAGATAGTTAAATGGAATTAGACCTTTTTTGGCGGAAATTCCATGAATGTTTGTTGTTAATCTTAAATATGCACCGTGAACTGGAGCTGTATATCTACCAACAATTCCAACAGCTGGTTTCATTCTTAATTCTGGATTGAAAAAACGATATGCATTTATTCCAAAAGATCTAGATTTAATATTTGAATTCAAGAAATAACCAGAAGGGGAAAGGTCAAGATTATTTGAAATTATACCTGCATTTTTGATTCCGTACCCCTTGTATTCATCAAAATTTACAGCAAAATCCCAATTCAGATAACTGAACTGTAAACCGAGATCAAAGTATTTTGTCTTACCAAATTTTTCTGTGTTCCGAATATGTCCGGGAAGCTTATAACTAATTTCAAGAGCAAACCATTTGTATGCAATTCCTAATCCCTGAACTAGGTTTAAATTGGGTTTAAAGCTTATTTTATCAAATCCTCCAAAATTATCTCTTAGTTTAAATGGAGCATTGTTCAATGATAAAGAAGTATGGAAAACCATTTTGTTAGGATACATAACATACGGCAGACGCTCACTTTGTCCATAGGAAAAGCTATAAAAAATTATACAAAATATGACTGAATACAAAACTTTCATGACTAGCAAAACTACGTTATTCAAATTAAATTGTGACTATGTGCTTCAACTTTATATTTTTGTATGTTCTAAACATGGAATTTGATTAAATTTGTAAGCATAATATGAAGAAATTATATAAGTTTTTGCTCAATACGTTGCCACGACCTTTATTGATTCGTTTAAGCTTCGTCTTTAAAAGAATAGCTCCATTACTTTACAAAGGTAATAAAGTTGCTTGTCCAGTTTGCGAACGTTCATTTAGTAAGTTCTTATCTTATGGTTCGGATGTAGCACATCGCGAAAATGTTTTATGCCCTTACGATTTAACTTTAGAGCGTCACCGTTTGATGTGGTTATATTTGCAGCAGGAAACAGCATTTTTTAAAGATAAGCAAGCGGTTTTGCATATTGCACCAGAACAATGTTTTCATGGAAAATTTAAAGAACAAAAGAATTTAGATTATCTCACTGGAGATTTGGTTTCGCCTTTGGCAGAATTACATTTTGATTTGCATAATATTCCTCTTGAAGATGATCGTTTTGATGTTGTTTTCTGTAATCATGTTTTAGAACATGTTGATGATGCAATGCAGTGTATGCGTGAGTTAAATCGCGTGATGAAACCAGGTGGCTGGGGAATTTTCCAAGTACCGCAAGATTTGAATCGTGAGTTAACTTATGAAGATCCTACAATCACTTCTCCTGAAGAAAGAGAAAAACATTTCTGGCAGAAAGATCATGTTCGTTTATTTGGTCGTGACTATCCAGAATGGTTGAAAAGAGCTGGATTTGAAGTGGAAGAGTTTGTTACTTCAAAGGAATTTCCAGCTGAAGATATCGAACGTTACCGCTTAATTTCCAAAGAAATTCTTTATATTGTTAGGAAAAAGATGTAATGAAATATAGTTATTGGGTTGGACTCATTGTTTTACCACTTCTGATTCAATGCAATAATAAAAGCACTGTTGAGAATTATCAATTTGAACCTTTAGATTCTTTAACTTTCAACACTACTTTAATTAATTTAGGAGAAAAACTCTTTTTTGATTCTAGATTATCTTTAAATAATACCATTTCTTGTGCAACTTGTCATCATCCGAAACTAGCTTTTACGGATGGCAAAAAAACAAGTGTTGGAATTCATCAACGGTCAGGAAAAAGAAATTCTCCAACGCTTTGGAATGTCAAGAATCAAGACAAATTCATGTGGGATGGAGGAGTGAAGACGCTCGAAATGCAAGCAATCGTTCCGCTTCAAGACACCAATGAAATGGGCGGATTAATCACTGATTTATTTCCTAAATTGAGTAATGTTCCTCTTTACGATAGTCTAGCAAAAGTTTTATACGATAGAAATTTCGATCCTTTTGTGCTAACAAGAGCTTTGAGCGCTTTTCAACGCAGTATTTATCAAGAAAATAGCGAGTTTGATGATTGGCAGAGAGATGGAATTCTTAAAGATTCAGCAATTACAAAAGGTTATAAAATCTTCAATGAAGACTTAAACTGTACTCAATGTCACGGCGGAAATAACTTTACGGATAATTCATTGCAAAATAACGGACTTTATACTTATTACGAAGATCAAGGCAGCTATAATATCACAGGGGATTCATCCGATATTGGAAAGTTCAAAGTGCCTTCTTTACGCAATATTTCAATTACTGGACCATATATGCATGATGGTTCTTTCAAATCATTAAGTGATGTAATTCAGCAGTATTCAAAAGGAGGGAAGTCACATTCTAATAAGAGTGATCAGATTAAATCATTTTCTTTAACAGCGCAGGAGAATGAAGATTTACTTTATTTCCTTAATTCGCTTACGGATAAACGCTTTTTAAATTAGTCTTGATTTAGCGTAGAAGATTTAATATTAAACGTATTTTTGTTAATTGAAATAAATGCATAAAATATCCTTTGTTTATGAAGTGTACAGCACGTTTTTATAAAATGAATTACGATTTTTCACCAGAGTTTGCCGAAGCGCATCACGATGGAAATGAGTCCGAGAATAATCGTTTCTATGATTGGGAAGATGAATTAAAAATCACGACTGAGGTCAAAGACATTGAAGTAGTCGATAATGCAATTTACACACTTCAAGGCGAAAAAGGAGGGGAAGCATTTTCTGAAGAAATAAAGAATGTACTTTTATTCAATATTATTGGAGAAGATGGAGCAGTTACTCAAATGGCGTGTTCTAAATCTTTGGTTTTAAAATATGACATCAATAGAGAAGAGGATTCAATTAATTTGAAAGTTTTCTTGGAAGAAATGGAGCCATTAACGAATCCTATTGCTGGAATCTATATAGCAATTCAAGATTTTCCTAAATCACTAGTTGATTGATTCTTGAAATAGAAAATATTAGTTTTTCTTATACTCCAGCAAAATCAATTTTCAAAGGAGTAAGCTTTACCTTGTCACCCGGTGAAGTTATCAGTATTGTAGGACCCAGCGGAACAGGGAAATCCACTTTATTAAAATGTATCGCTGGATTAATTCAGTTAGAAAGCGGAAAAGTGCTTTTCGAAGGGGAAGAAATTCCAGAAGCTAAAAACATGTTGATTGCAGGTCACCAGGAAATTGCTTTAGTCAATCAACTATTCAAATTAAACGATTATTTCACAGTAAAAGAAAATATTTCCAATCAATTACATCATTTAACAATTGAAGATCGCGCTGATTTCATCAAAGAATTATTGGAGATTTTTGAATTAGAAGAATTGTCATCTGTTAAATCTAAAGATATTTCTGGAGGTGAACAGCAAAGACTTTCAATGGCTTGCGCTTTAGCAAAAGAACCAAAATGTTTATTATTAGATGAGCCATTTGTTCATTTAGATGTACATTTGAATAAGAAAATTGGTGAGTACATTCGAAAATTAGCGAAATTGAGAAACATGGGTGTTATTTTGGTAACTCATAATGGAGTAGAGGCTTTATCTTGGTCGGATCGAATCTTAGTGATGCGCAATGGGAAATTGACTTCAAAATATTCACCAAGACAAGCTTATTTTAAACCTAAAAGTTTATTTGAAGGACGCTTTTTCGGAGAATTAAACAGTATTTACATTAATGAAAAGCAAGTGCTATTTCGTCCGATGGAATACTCCTTAGAATTTTCAGAAGGCAAACATAAACTTGAAGTAGAGTGGAAATATTCTAATTTTAAAGGGCCTTATTCTGCTAATTATTTTGAATTAAATAATGGAAAAGAGATTGTTCTATATGCCAATCAAGAACTAACGATGACAAAAGAAATTTATGTCTGATAAAAGAATAATTAACACTTCAGTAGAAAATGACATTCAGGTAGTCAAGGAGAAAAACAAAGGCAGAAGTTTGTCTTGGCCAGAAATTTGGGAACTTACAAAAACCAGTTTTAAGGAATTCTTTCAAGGTGACAGTTTTATGCACGGTGCTGCATTGGCCTATTATACTATTTTCGCATTGGTTCCTATAATCTATCTAGCTGTTACTTCTTTTGGATTAATCATGGGCCAGGATCAAGTTATTGCTATCGTTGGTGATTTATTGGAGACAAATATGGGAATCGGTGATGTCACATTTTTCACTGATCTAATGTATAAATGGGAAATAGGTAAAGGAGGAACGCCATTTCTTCAAATCATAGGTATAATTTTCTTGATCTTTATTTCCACCGCAATGTTCAATTCTTTAAGTAAAAGTTTAAATACTTTCTTTGGAATAGTTCCTATTCAGCATTATAATATTGTATTAGAAGAGTTAGTAAGAAGATTATTATCCTTTGGATTAATGGCTGTTTTTGGAGCAATAATAGTCGTGATTTATTTTGCGCAATCCATCTTAATTGGAGTAGGAACTAGGGTTCTTTCGGATGGTAGTGTTTTTCAAGAAGTTCTTTTTTCTATCCTTGAACATATTTCTATTTTAGCGATTAACTTTTTGGTTTTCACCTTTGTTTTTAAATATTTACATGATGGAATTGTAAAATGGAAATTAGCCATGGCAGGTGCTTTATTTACCTCAATTCTTCTATATCTTGGTCAATTGGGAGTTAATTATTATTTAGCAAACTTTTTCTTTGCTGCTGATAGTGGAGTAGCTGGAACATTACTCGCCGTTTTAACTTGGATCTTTTATATTTCCCAAATCATATTTCTAGGAGCAAAATACACTTCTGTTTATGCTAGAATGGTGGGGATGCCTATTCGGGCGAAATAAATAATTACGAATTTTTAAATTACGAATTACGAATTATTTGTAATCGGAGTGCTTAAATAGGGGCTATTCAAATAATTGTCTTTGAATTTAAGAGCGAACTCAACAATTATGGTTCTACCCTGATTTTAATGGTTAAACCATTAACCTTTCCATTTTATCAAAACTAGTTTTATATAGATGTTTCCATTTTTGAGTTCAAATAACTGCAATACATGGGTTTAATATTTTCAGTTCCAG
>NZ_SETE01000006.1 GCF_004152935.1 Brumimicrobium glaciale | reverse complement strand
CCAAACCAGCTTGCGACTTACTAATGTTTCCAGGCGTTACCCCAGCACATGAGAGACTTACACTCTCTGGACTTTCTCTCAACAAGTTGTGAGAATTTCTTTATATTTACCATTCAAGGCACACACACAGCCTTTGACGGTCAGCCTGTAAAAACCTTCGATTTTTACATTCATGTAAATCTAAAAGTTTGTATCTTCGATAAAACATTTAGCAAACAGGCCCCCGCAAAGGCTCAAACGTTATGGCATTAAATAGAAAAACCAATAAACCACACCAATCATTTCTAGCCTTGTAATAATAACACTCCTTATCTCCTTCACCTTTATACCAATTTTCGGAAGAGAAGGGCGATTAATTCAGGGAACTCTTTATATTTAATTAAGAGATATTACATGTGTTTAGCTTTAATATATAATAAAAAAACAAAAGTCTTTAGACTAAAAAATTCTGACTTTATTCATTCCAGCCATTACCCTAATAAATGTTGAGTTAATAGTACACAAAAAGAGGGTTCTATTAGAGAATATCCTACATAAAAGACTATATAATTAATTTTACCATATTGGTAACTTTTCGGTATATTTGTTGTAAATTTGATAATTAATGAGAGTTTTTGCAAAAAAGATATTACGCGAGTTTTGGGAAAAACACAATGATGCTGAACAACAACTTAAAACTTGGTACAAGGAAGCTTCTAAAGCAAATTGGAAAAACCCAGCGGATATTAAATCCGAATATGCAAAAGCAAGTATTTTAAAAAGCGGTAGAGTTGTATTTGACATTTGTGGCAACAATTACAGACTTGTTGTTGAAATCAACTACGAAAGACAATGGGCTTTTATCAGATTTATTGGAACACATAATCAATATGATAACATTGACGCAGAAAAAATTTAGAAACTATGAAAGTAAAAATTATTAAAACAGAAGAAGATTACAATCAAGCTTTAAATAGATTTGAAAAAATTTTTCACGCTCCTGCTAATACAAAAGACGGAGACGAAGCAGAGCTGTTGTCCTTATTGATAGAGAAATATGAGGAAGAACTTTATCCAATCGAAGCCCCTGATCCAATTGAAGCAATCAAGTTCAGAATGGAACAAATGCAAATGTCAAATAAAGAATTAGCTGAAATCATAGGCTACAAAAGCCGTGTGTCTGAAATTTTAAGTAAAAAAAGAAAACTTTCTCTAAATATGATAAGAAACCTACATGAAAAGTTGAATATTCCATATGAATCTCTAATTGGAAATTATTAAAATATATAATAACATATCTTAAACCTCCTAACGTGCGGGTCTCGCATACTTCAACCCACTAATCAACTCCACAACAACCCTTTAAACCAACCGCAACTATTTCTTACTTTAGAAATGAGCTAAGCAAAAACTTTCTCATTCTAATTTCAAAAAAAACTAACGTTCAGTCCTTCCTTTAGTTGTGAGACCTCTGCTTCATTCATCGGCTCGTATCTCCAAAGTACTATGACTTCTACTGACTTCTAGGCGCGTAGAAGCCTAATTATATCCAAGACCTTCCTCGGCGTTACAAATACATCACGAAAGAAAAACTTTAGACTTCGCAAAATTAAGCGCAGCAGTGCAACTGCAGCGCTGCTCAGCGAAAGAAATTATACTTCGAAAATAAAAACTGCTACTACACGAGGAAAATCAAACTTCGAGAATATATTTAGGATTAAAAAAGATGAAATTGAGATTTTGTTAAGCTCAAAAAGAATCGAAATGCCGTAAGATAAATGTCGCGCTGCTCCCAAAGCTTTTGGGAGCAGCGCTATATTTATCTCACACTCCTCAAAGGCGGAACTAAACAATGAACTTCTTTCAGAATCCCATTTCCATTCAAGTAATTAGAAGCTGATGAGTGAATCCAATCTTCTGGATTTCTTACAAGCATAGCTTCAACAGGATTATTGTGAATATAATTGATTTTTTGCCATACGAAATCCTCACTAAAAAGCTCAATTGCATGACTTCCTACTTTCCAAAATTTGTAATCTTCATTTCGTCCGCTTTTCATTCCTTCATTTCTAAAATTTTCGAGTAACCAATTGAGACCTCTGCTTCATTCATCGGCTCGTATCTCCAAAGTACTATGACTTCTAGGCGCGTAGAAGCCTAATTATATCCAAGACCTTCCTCGGCCTTACAAATACATCACGAAAGAAAAACTTTAGGCTTCGCAAAATTAAGCGCAGCAGTGCAACTGCAGCGCTGCTCAGCGAAAGAAATTATACTTCGAAAATAAAAACTGCTACTACACGAGGAAAATCAAGCTTCGAGACTATATTTAGGATTAAAAAAGATAAAATTGAGATTTTGTATATCTTACGAAGAATCAAAATGCCGTAAGATAAATGTCGCGCTGCAGTTGCACTGCTGCGCTATATTTATCTTGCACTCCTCAAGGGCGGAACCAAACAATGTACTTCTTTCAAAATCCCATTTCCATTCAAGTAATTCGAGGCTGATGAGTGAATCCAATCTTTTGGATTCCTTACAAGCATTGCCGTAACTGGATTATTGTGAATATAATTGATTTTCTGCCAAACAAAATCTTCACTAAAAAGCTCTATTGCGTGACTTCCAACTTTCCAAAATTTGTAATCTTCGTTTCGTGTAGTTTTCATTGCTTCATTTGAAATTTTCGAGTAACCAATTGAGACCTCCGCTTCATTCATCGGCTCGTATCTCCAAAGTACTATGACTTCTACTGAATTCTAGGCGCGTAGAAGCCTAATTATATCCAAAACCTTCCTCGGCGTTACAAATACATCACGAAAGAAAAACTTTAGGCTTCGCAAAATTAAGCGCAGCAGTGCAACTGCAGCGCTGCTCAGCGAAAGAAATTATACTTCGAAAATAAAAACCAAAGCTTTTGGGAGCTGCGCTACATTTATCTTACAGTCCTTAAAGGCGGAACTAAACGATGAATCTCTTTCAAAATCCCTTCTCCATTCCTATAATTCGAGGCTGATGAATGAATCCAATCTGATGGATTTCTTACAAGCATAGCTTCAACAGGATTATTGTGAATATAATTGATTTTTTGCCAAACAAGATCTTCACTAAAAAGCTCTATTGCGTGACTTCCAACTTTCCAAAATTTGTAATCTTCGTTTCGTGAAGTTTTCCTTGCTTCACTTCTGAAATTTTCAAGTATCCAATCCCTCTTACTTTCAGGTTTGTATCTTCGATAAAACATTTAGCAAACAGGCCGCCTCAAAGCCTCATCCATTAAATATCACTGGTAAACCTCACGATTTACTTAAATATTTTGTGGTTAGTTTAGTTTGCGCATTTGGACGTTCATTTCCGCTTTTTTTCAGTTGTTTAACGGGTTTTGTTTAAAACAACTCTTAACGTGCGTGCACTATCGTTTTAACCAAAGAATCGGACGTTTTTGTGCTAAGAATATTAGCCCAACGTGCGCGCAAAACGGTTTAACTTGATATTTAACCTTGAACGAAAAAATTGCTTAACGGAAAAAGACGAAAAATTCAGAATGAATTTGGCTTTCATTTTCGGAATTCGGAACAAAATAGGAACAGCGAAGCTAATCCTCCAAAAAAAACTACCCTACCAGCCAAGTCCTTTAAAAACTATTTAACAACTTATTTAATTCAACCACATTCAAGTCATAGATAAAATACGAGAACTGGTAGATTGAAAATACCCTAACATCTATTTTAATTTATTTCTTGGTGGATCGCATGTATCTTTGTTTTTCTAATTAGAAAAAAATGAAAGTATCACCTTGTTTGTTCAACATAATGTTTGTGAAAAATCTTCGCACACGCGAGAATTCCATGGAACTTTTCTGGCGCACTACTCTATTGTTTAATTTTTTATGACGAAAGCAAGGGTCTTCATGAAAGGCTTTCTGTTGACTTTGAATATTTGAGAAAATGAAATCATTACCTTTTAAAATCAATTAATATGACAAGACAAAATGTATTTATAACGGCAATTATTCTGACAAGCTGCTTATTTACAAGCGTAACAGCTAACGCCCAAGGACGAGGCGGCGGTGGCGGAAGAGGTGGCGGAGAAAGAGGTGGCGGAGAAAGAAGTGAACGACCACAAAAAGAAAAAGTCAACTCAATTCAAAATGATGACCTTGGCTTTGTTCAAACAAAAACACTTGAAGAAATTGGTGGATATAAGATTGGAGATGCTGCTCGCGATTTTGAACTGAAAAATGTGGATGGGGAGCTATTTTCTATGTCCGATATTGAAGGAGCAAAAGGATATGTCGTGGTATTTACGTGTAACGAATGTCAATATGCAAAAATCTATGAAGATCGGCTCATTACCCTTCACCAGAAATACGCCTCAAAAGGTTATTCCGTTATAGCCATCAATCCCAATTTTAGTGAGTCGAATGAAAAAGAAAACCTGGCAGCCATGCAAAAAAGAGCCGAAGATAAAGCGTTTCCTTTTGTGTATTTGGCTGATGAAGACCAAAAAATATCTCCTGAATTTGGCGCAGTTAGAACACCGCATGTATTTTTGTTGGATAGCGAAATGAAAGTGCAATACATTGGGACATTAGACGATAATGCGAAGTCACCCAACGCTGTAAAAGTTAGCTACATTGAAGAGGCTATTGTAGCTTTAGAAAAAGGAAAAACACCCTTTATTGACGTCACAAGGGCCGTTGGTTGTCCTGTAACAGTCAAGGAATAATCAATCGGATATTCGATGTTAAAAAACAGCGCTGCCAAGCGGAGAGAATTAGGCTTCGCTATATCAGGCGCTGCAGTGCAACTGCAGCGCTGCTCAGCGAAATAAATCAAACTTCGAGAATATATTTAGGATTAAAAAAGATGAAATTGAAATTTTGTTAAGCTCAAAAAGAATCAAAATGCCGTAAGATAAATGTAGCGCTGCTCCCAAAGCTTTTGGGAGCAGCGCTATATTTATCTCACACTCCTCAAAGGCGGAACTAAACAATGAACTTCTTTCAGAATCCCATTTCCATTCAAGTAATTAGAAGCTGATGAGTGAATCCAATCTTCTGGATTTCTTACAAGCATAGCTTCAACAGGATTATTGTGAATATAATTGATTTTTTGCCAAACAAAATCTTCACTAAAAAGCTCTATTGCGTGACTTCCAACTTTCCAAAATTTGTAATCTTCGTTTCGTGTAGTTTTCATTGCTTCATTTCTGAAATTTTCGAGCATCCAATCCCTCCTACTTTCAGGTTCGTTCATTATTTGAAATAGAACTTGTTTTACGATATGTCTTTTCAAATCTCTAATTACGTCACTAAGCTGAAACGGTTCATCACAATTAACGACCATGTGTAAATGATTTGACATTAAACACCAAGAATAAACATTGAGTCCTTTATTTTTGATACAATATCGCAAAGAGTCTACGACAACTTTCTTGTGATTCTTTCGTGTAAAAACATCTACCCAATTAACAACGGTAAGTGTTAGGTAATAGTAAACATTCTTTTTAATTGTGTGTTTGAAACCTTGTTTCATTTGATTTGATTTGATTTAAGATGGTTATATGAAGATAAGTAAAAGTTTGAATAATCTAAGACATAAAAACAAAAAGTTTAGGCTTCGTAAGATAAGGCGCAGCAGTGCAACTGCAGCGCGGCCAAGCGAAGAGAATTAAACTCCGAAAACAAACTGCAAGGTGGCCAAAGCGCAGCCGTGCGAAAAAAATTGGGCTTCGAGATATTAGCTACAAAAATACAACTGAAGCGCTGCCATGCGAAAGCAATAATGCTTAGAAAATAAAAACTATAGCGCTCCCGAGTCAGGATGTTGCGCTGCAGTTGCACAGCTACGCGACATTTTGACAGACCAAACCACATGGCACAAAGATTGACCTATCACAATCGTCAACAAAAAATAAAATAGAATGAAAAAAGGTCATATTAATGTAGAGACGGAAAATATATTCCCGATCATAAAAAAGTTTTTGTATTCAGATCACGAAATATTCTTGCGTGAATTGGTATCGAATGCTGTAGATGCATCTCAGAAACTAAAAGTTTTATCCAAGAATGGAGAATATGATAAAGAAGTTGGTGAATTAAAAGTTGAAGTTATTTTAGATAAAGCAGCAAAGACATTAACTATTAGAGATAATGGTATTGGAATGACTGCTGACGAAATTGATAAATACATCAACCAAATCGCATTCTCTGGAGCGGAAGAATTCGTTCAGAAATATAAAGATTCAGACAGTAAAGAATCAATTATTGGTCACTTTGGATTAGGATTTTATTCTGCATTCATGGTAGCTGAAAAGGTTGAGATCATTACTTTAGGTCGTTACGATGATGCTACTCCAGTGAAATGGGAAAGTACGGGAACGACTGAATATACAATTCAAGATACTGAAAAAGCAACGCGCGGTACTGATATCATTTTACATATCAACGAAGAGTCTGCAGAATTTCTAGAAGAATCTAGAGTTCGTGGAATTTTGGATAAATACTGTAAATTCTTGCCTGTTCCTGTGATTTTCGGAACATATTCAGAAAAAATCGATGACCCAAAAGGAGAAAAAGATGAGGAAGGAAATGTAAAGAAAGTTTCAATTGACGTTCCTAATCAAATCAACAATCCAACTCCAGCATGGACGAAAATGCCAGCTGAGTTATCAAAAGAAGATTACACTAAATTTTACAGAGAGTTATATCCTACAACGGTTGATGATCCTTTGTTCCACATTCACTTGAACGTAGATTATCCATTTAACCTTACAGGAATTTTATATTTCCCTAAGATTAAGGAAAATGTAGAAGTTCAGAAGAATAAAATTCAATTGTACTCGAACCAAGTATTCATTACGGATAGTGTTGAGGAAATTGTACCAGAATTTTTAACGCTTTTACATGGTGTTATTGATTCTCCAGATATTCCATTAAACGTTTCTCGTTCTTACTTGCAAAGTGATAGCAATGTTAAGAAAATCAGTGCTCACATTTCTAAAAAAGTTTCTGACAAATTGAAAGAAATGTTCAACAAAGACCGCAAGGACTTTGAAGAGAAATGGGGCGATTTACGTATCTTCTCTGAGTATGGAATGTTGTCTGATGACAAATTTGCTGATAGAGCAAAGGCTTTCCACTTGATGGAATGTACAGATGGTAAATTCTACACACCAGAAGAATTTAAAGAAGCAGTAAAAGCTACACAAACGGATAAAGACGGAAAAACAGTTTTCCTTTATACAAATAGCAAAGATGAGCAATACAGTTTTGTGAAATCTGCAAATGACAGAGGTTACAAAGTAATTGAATTGCAAGGACCACTTGTTTCTCACTGGATTCAAAAAATGGAATCTTCTCTAGATAATGTAAGTTTTGCTAGAGTTGATGCTGATACTTTGGATAAATTAATTCAGAAAGAGGAGAATATCCCTTCTAAATTAAGTGAAGATGAGCAAAAAGAATTACAACCAATTTTTGAAGGAACTGTAAACAAAGACAAGTATAAAGTTCAGTTTGAAAGCATGTCAGAAACTGATGCTCCAATCATGGTGACTCAACCTGAGTTCATTAGAAGAATGAAGGAACAACAAGCAATGGGCGGTGCAGGATTCTTCGGAGCATTTCCTGAAACTTATAATATGATTGTGAATAGCAACCATCCAAAAATTTCAAGTATTTTAGCGGCCAAAGGTGAAGAACGTTCACAAAAGGCGAAGCAATTAACCGATTTAGCAATGCTTTCACAAGGCATGTTAAAAGGTGAAGCGCTGACAAACTTCGTAAATAGAAGTATAGAATTAGTATAAATTTCAGAGGAGCAGGACATTAATTCCTGCTCCTTTTTTTAGTGTTATGACAGGATATTTTAAGTGGATTGGAGCAGGATTAGGGTTTTACCTAACAGGATTTAGACTTTACGGTGCTTTTTTTGGGTTCCTAATTGGAACGTTTATCGATAATTTTTCTCGCGCGGCTAGTTTTTTAAATGAAAACCAAAAAGGAGGACAAGGAAGACAACAAAGCTTTCGTTCGTCTCAGGATATTTTTGATTTTTATCAACGTCAAACACAACGTTACGACTTCCCAACCATGTTATTGGCACTTTCTGCTGCCGTAATGAAAGCAGATGATAGGGTCATGAAATCCGAATTAGAATATGTTAAAGCATTTCTACAACAACAATTTGGAAATCAATTTACTACCTCACATTTACAAACGCTTAAAACATTCTTAGATCAACCCCAAGCGTTACCAATTCAGGACATTTGTAATGATGTTCGCACGAGAACTCAACCAGAAGTACGTGTTCAATTGTTGCATTATTTATTCGGAATAGCAAAAGCAGATGGAACTGTTTCAGCAGCTGAAATGCAAGTTTTACAGCGTATTGCTACAATGATGGGAGTTCCAAATATGGACTTTACCAGCGTTCAGAATATGTTCCAACGAGACACTGAAAGCGATTACAAAGTTTTAGGAACTACAAAGGACGCGGAAGATACGGAAATCAAAAAAGCTTATCGTAAAATGGCTGTTCGTTATCATCCAGATAAAGTTGCTACTATGGGTGAGGAATATCAAAAAGGAGCTAAAGAAAAGTTCCAACGAATTAATGAAGCTTACGAGAATATCAAGAAGGAAAGAGGAATGGTTTAATACCATTTAAATGTACTTTAATTGAGATTTCCAGCAATTTATATCAAATTTAAAAAGTGAAATTTGTAGAATATTCTTAACTAAAAACTCATTATACCTCAAGAAATCAAGCTTTTTCAGAAATGGAATACTCTTTGCTTATGGTGCAATAGAATTCTTTTATCTATTTTTACATTTTGAAACTTTTTATAATACTATTGATATGATTCTCTACAACTCTCGAAAAGCAATTTTGAGTATTTTTATTTTATGCTTTTTATTGATTAATCCATTTAAATCTAATAGTCAACCTATTTTAACAAATCCTTTAGTTGGTAGCTATTTCCAGCCTAGTTTCGGAATTAACATGGGGACATTTTTTAATCATGAAGATTTCCTTTTTGACTTCGGTTTGGGGTTTGAAGAACTAGGTTATGATTACAGTGTTACCTTTAATGGCAGTTTCCGCCCTTATTATAAAAAAGTAATCTTTAAAGAAACTGATAATTTGTATTATCAAGTACAAGAAAAGGTACTTCAGTTTTCCATTGATGCAGAAAAAAGATTTTATTTTATACAATTCATGAATTCAAGTAAGATTGGCCTTTATGCAATGATGAAATTCGGTTATTTCTACGGAACATATAAAGGATTAAAGGAGAATAGAAACAATACTTTTGCACTTACACCAGGAGCAGGATTGTCATGGCAGTTTTCAAAGGTTAGTCGTGTTAATTTAGGATATTTATACTTCAACCAAAACCCTTTTGCTAGTCCACACATGATCAATCTCAAATTAAGCATATTCATTAATAAAGACCAACAACAATGAGAAAGCAACTAAAATATTCGATTCTTGCATTGGGATTCATCGCAATGACCGCTTCTTGTAACAAAAGCAAAGATGACATTTGCGATCCTGATCAAATATGTTACACATCAAAACCTGATGAACTTTACATAAAACTTGAATTATCAACGAATCCTTCCTCAGAACCAATTGAAATTAGTTTGTATGAAGATTACCTAGATGATGGTGAGTTATATGATTCGTTTTTCACCACAGAAAGTACAGTTTATTATTTAGTACCCGTTGGAAAAAGATATACAGCGACAGCAAAATATAAGAAAGATGGAGATAATATTCTTGTATTAGATAGCGATCGTTTAACTTCAATCTCGTATGAAAATTGTGAGGAAACTTGCTATGATTGGGATGAAGAGCTTGTGTTAGATTTGAAATTGGTGGAATAAAATTGGGTTTGAGATTTATGCGGTAGACTTTATGCTAAATAATTTCGTCAAATAGTTTTTATCTTTCTCTCTGTAATAAAATAGCTTTTAGACATTATGTATAAAACCATAAACACACTATTCATCTCCTTATCTTTAACTCTTTCAGCTCAAAAAGAAGTCGATAGCGCCTCTAAAAAATTTGGTATTGTTTGGGAAATAGAATATTTAGATTCTGCAAGTATCGAATTTCAAGAAGCACTTAATGAATCAAATAAAGGAATCAGAGCTTTCCGAGAAAATGATTTTGATGGAGCTTTAGGGCATTTCAATAATGGAATAAACTTGCATGCTGGAATTCCAAAAATATATTCAAATCGTGGAGGGGTATATTTCGAAAAACAAGACTTTTATAATGCATTAATCGATTACACTAAAGCGCTAGAACTTGATTCATTAAATCCTAATTTCCTTTACAACAGAGGTTTAGTTTATAACGCCACACATCAATATTCTTATGCTATAAATGATTTTGAAAAATCAATTACTATTAACCCAAACAATCCTTACACATAGTCTTTGCAAGAAAACTCCAAATACTGCGTTATGCTTGTTTTTAATTGCAGTCATTTATAAAAGATAAACTCCTAACAATTAGAAGCTTCACAAGCCTTGTCTTTGAAGTTTTCTTATCAAAGACTTAAAAATGTCTAGTTTTCTTGCGGACACTACATACAGTTATCTGGGAATTTCTTATGGAAATATAGCAGAATCTAAAAAAGCGTTTAATAAGTCAATCGAAATTAATCCTGAAATAGCTCAATTTTATTATAATCGTTCTGTATTGTATAGCAACATTGGTGAAATAGATAAAATGTTAAAAGATCTTGAACAAGTAATAATCCTTGATCCAACTCATACATCAGCATTAAATAATCTTGGTTTTCATTATTTAAATATTGAAAAAGAGTATGATAAGGCTGTTTATTATCTTACTGAAATTATCAATTTAAAATATGATGCTAATGCCTATTACAATCGTGCAAAAGCTTTTCAGTTTTTAAAAAAATACAGTGAAGCCATTTCAGATATTAACTTGATAATTAAAAATGAAGGAGAAGACAAACAGCTTTTATAAATGAGAGGACATCTCCATTTTATGAATGGCGACATTAAGAGCTTTGATAGAGATATTGAAAAATCAGAAGGTTTATAAGAAAAAAAATGGGTGTTAATCAAAAACTTTTAAAATAAGAACTATTAATCAGAATGTAAAACTTAGTCGTTTTTAACCGTTAGCAGAATTTAAAGAATAACCGTTACAAATATTTAGAGAAATTATCCAAACAATTCCTTCTGCATCTCAATAAAACCAACACTTTAAAGCTAGTCGTTTTTAACCGTTACTAGAATTTAAAGAATAACCGTTACAAACATTTAGAGAAATTATCCAGACAATTCCTTCTGCATCCCAATAAAAACAACACTTTAAAGCTAGCCGTTTTTAACCGTTCGTAGATTTCAAAGAATAACCGTTACAAAGATTTAGCGTGATTTCCCAAACAATTCCTTCTGCATCTCAATAAAACCAACACTTTAACGCTAGTCGTTTTTAACCGTTAGCAGAATTCAAAGAATAACCGTTACAAACATTTAGAGAAATTTTCCAAATAATTCCTTCTGTATTTCAATAAAACCAACACTTTCAAGCTAGTTGTTTTTAACCGTTATTGGATTATAAAGAATAACCTTTACAGAGATTTAGTGTGATTTTCCAAATAATTCCTTCTACAACTCAATAAAACCAACACTTTAAAGCTAGTCGTTTTTAACCGTTAGTAGATTTCAAAGAATAACCGTTACAAATATTTAGCGTGATTTTCCAAACAACTCCTTCTGCATCTCAATAAAACCAACACTTTGAAGCTAGTCGTTTTTAACCGTTAGTAGAATTCAAAGAATAACCGTTACAAAGATTTAGCGTGATTTTCCAAATAATCCCTTCTACAACTCAATAAAACCAACACTATAACGCTAGTCGTTTTTAACCGTTAGTAGATTTCAAAGAATAACCGTTAAAGAGATTTAGAGAAATTTTCCAAATAATTCCTTCTGTATTTCAATAAAACCAACACTTTGAAGCTAGTCGTTTTTAACCGTTAGCAGAATTCAAGAATAACCGTTACAAAGATTTAGCGTGATTTTCCAAACAATTCCTTCTGCATCTCAATAAAATTAACACTTTAAAGCCAGTCGTTTTTAACCGTTACTAGAATTTAAAGAATAACCGTTACAAACATTTAGAGAAATTATCCAGACAATTCTTTCTGCATCCCAATAAAACCAACACTTTAAAGCTAGCCGTTTTTAACCGTTATCAGAATTCAAGAATAACCGTTACAAATATTTAGAGAAATTTTCCAAATAATTCCTTCTACATCTCAATAAAACCAACCTTTTAAAGCTAGTCGTTTTTAACCGTTAGTGGATTTCAAAGAATAACCGTTAGAGAGATTTAGAGTGATTTCTCAAACAATTCCTACTACAACTCAATAAAATCAACCTTTTAAAGCTAGTCGTTTTTAACCGTTAGTAGACTTCAAGGCATAACCCTTACAAAGATTTAGTGTGATTATCCAAAAAATTCCTACTACAACTCAATAAAACCAACCTTTTAACGCTAGTCGTTTTTAACCGTTAGTAGACTTCAAGGCATAACCGTTACAAAGATTTAGTGTGATTATCCAAAAAATTCCTACTACAACTCAATAAAACCAACCTTTTAACGCTAGTCGTTTTTAACCGTTAGTAGACTTCAAGAAATAACCGTTAAAGAGATTTAGAGAAATTATCCAAACAATTCCTACTACAACTCAATAAAATCAACCTTTTAACGCTAGTCGTTTTTAACCGTTAGTAGACCCCAAAGAATAATCGTTAATGATATTTAGATTAAACAATCACTTTTAGATCTCAACACGTTAACCATTGATAATTAACAATTAAAAACCTACTCTTCAATAGCCAATATCAAACCTTCCTCTTCCGGATCAATCAAATCATAAACCATCCCAACAAACTCTTTTGGTCCATATTTCCCCAAAAATGGAATCATGTTGTCATACCTTTCTTGTAATCCGTTATTTGGAAATAATCGACTATAAATCCCATCAATTTGATTCATTGCATCTTCATGCTTTTTCTTTTGGTGACGTATTAACTTTTGCTGAATTCCGTCCAATTGCTTTTGAATTTTTGTAGATTCACTTTTAGCATATCCTTCTAATCCTTTATCTAATACGACAATGGAATTCTCTAATTCCTGAATGAAAGTGTTTGCTTTTTCCTCTAGTTTAGAAAAATCTAATTCTTCTTCTGCGTTATCAATTACAAACTGCTTTTTTACTTCATGGATCGATTCAAAAACATCAGTGTATTTTAGATTCAATTTCTCGATCTTCTTACTTGTTGATTTATCGAACCATTGAACTGAATTACGCACTTTAATTATTGGAAAAGGTACTTCCGTTTGGTCAAACATTCCTTTAAATTGCAACCAATAAGCCATCTCTCCTCCTCCACCTAAATAACAAAGATTTGGTAAAATGAATTCCTGGTACAATGGACGTAAAATGACATTTGGAGAAAAACGTTCTGGATGATTCTCTAAATCTTTTAACAATTCTACTTTCGAGATCGTTTCTTCACCGACTTCAAAATCACCATTTTCTGTTGGAATAATGCGCGCTCTGAATTGATCTTTAATATAGAAAAGATTCACAGGTCTTGCCATTGCCTGTCCGTGAAAACCTTCTTCTTCTAATTGTGCCGTAGTTTTACCAACTTCTATTTCAGAAAAGTGAGATTCTAATTCACGTTTCATGATTGGTGCAAATGAAGATTTTAAAGATCTATCATCTGCATCAAGAATAATAATTCCATAATCTCCAAATAAATTCATCATAAATTCTGTGGTAGCTTCCGAAAGATTATGATTCTTGTAAAACTGATCCAAAAACTCAGAGAATTCAGGGTTATTATCAAACTTACTTTTAATGTCATTTTTAAAACCTTCAATTCCATTCAAAGAAAATCTTCCTACAGGACCTTTTTGCTCTGATTCCCATGAGAAAGTGTCATGAAATAAATGCAAATGATTGATTTCCTCAAAATCATGATCTTCAGTGGCAATCCAAAAAACTGGAACGAAATTTTGTGATGGATATTTTTTTGTCAATTCTTCAGCCAAACGAATAGCATCCATTACTTTATAGATCACATAAAGTGGTCCCCCAAACATATTCAACTGATGTCCGGCTGTAATTGTAAAAGTGTTATCTTCTTTTAATAATTCAACATTGTGATTTACTTTCTCGAAATTAGAATAAGCCGACATTTGTTTTGAAACAACAGTGTACAATAATTCCCGTTGAGCATTAGAAAAACTTTTCTTTTTCAGTTCAATTTGTTGCTCGAAATTAGCTAAACTAAATGGTACTTGAATATATTTCTGTAACGCACTTTGATTGTCATTTATTTGATTCGCTAAATCACTAAAATATGCTGTCTCTCTTCGGTTAAATGTAATTCTTTTCATATTGATTTCTATCGTCTGACTTTGTATAATGACAAAGATATAAGGATAATGTTTCGAAAAGAAGCTTAACATCATAGATTTTAAAAGTGGTTTTGATAAAAATGAAAATACAAGGTAAAACCGAACGAAAGATGACCACCTAGATTGATAATTGTGTGTTGTAATTACAAGCGAATGACACAGATGCTTTCCTTTGCGAAATCTCTGCGAAATCTTCTTCTTTCTTTTTCTATGAAACTCTACTTCGACAAGCTATGCACAAGTGTGAAAACCTCCGTGCATCTCCATGTAAAACCGTCAAATACCCAAGGCGCTCCAAATCTTCCCTCCTTTCTTCTTCTACTTCTTCTACTTTTACTTTTATTCTTCTCTGCGAATCTCCGCTTCTCTGCGTATCTCCGCGTAATTCTTATTCTTTGTTTCTCTTTTTTTCTCTGCTCTGCCAATCCCTGCTCCTCTGCGCATCTCTGCGTAATTCTTATTCTTTCTTATTCTTTCTCTGCGTCTCTCTTACTTAACAAAATTCCTCCCATAAATTAGAATATAGTATTTCATTCCTTATCTTTGCTGAAAAATTTGAAGATTATGAAAGGTATTATAAAAACAAATCGTGGAGAGATGAAAGTTGATTTTTACGATAAAGATGCTCCAAAAACAGTGGAGAACTTCGTGAAATTATCTAAAGACGGATATTATGATGGTTTAACATGGCACCGTGTTCTTCCTGACTTCGTAATTCAAGGAGGATGTCCTAAAGGAACTGGTTCTGGTGGACCTGGATATTCTATCGATTGTGAATTAGATGGTGGTAACCAACACCATGAAAGAGGAGTTTTATCAATGGCTCACGCTGGTAGAAATACTGGTGGATCACAATTTTTCGTTTGTCACAGCAGAAACAATACTGCTCACTTAGATGGAAATCACACTTGTTTCGGTATCGTTACTGAAGGATTAGATGTAATTGACCAAATCAAAGAAGGTGATAAAATTGAAAAAATCACAATTTTAGAAGACTAATTTAGGGTCATTAAAATATTTAAAGACCATTTGTCATTTGATAAATGGTCTTTTTTTTATTTCTACTTTTTTAAACCCTAGCAGTTCAAATAAAATAGCTATTGATTTTGAAATAAAAAGAGATCAACAAATAGTTTAAAATTCGAATAAGAAAAAATTATTATATTACTCAAAAAAAAATATATGGAGAACTTAGATGAATACAACCAAGACAACGAATTAATAAACAATGGAAATCTTTCACCAACTGCAAAAGAAAATCTTCATAATTCTGCCGTTTGGGTAAAAATAATAGCTATTGTTGGAATAGTAGGATCTGGTATCGGTGCTATATTTTCATTAATACTTATATTCACTTCTCCAGCAACAGTAATTTTCAATCTTGCCTTTTATGCGCTATTTATATATGTATCAATGCTTCTTCTAAATGTTTCGAAAAGCATTGAAAGAGGATCTTTAAACATGGATGCTTTCGCCGAAAACTTTTTAAAATACTATAAAATCATAGCAATTATGACAATCGTTGGAATTGTATTGAGCATTTTCGCTGTTATTTTTGCTGCTTCTTTTGCTACAAGTATGATTAATGGCTTCTGAAAACATTAACCTATAAATGAAAAGCTGCTCTTCAAAGGGCAGCTTTTTACATCTAATCAACTTTCAGCAATACAATAGATTACTTTACCGAAAAATTTTAAAACTATTAAAACAATTCCTAGCTGTAAAGAATAAAATGTTTGAATTCTTCAGTTTTCAACTATTAAGCACAAATTTATTAGAATTAGTAACTAATATCTAAAACCAGCTATAAATAGAAACAAATGTTTGACCTTAAATAGTTTAACATCCAAAACACCTATAAATACCCTACAAACACACCTAAAATCGGAGTTTCTTACAAATTACCACTCACCGCTTCAATCAACATGTTTTCATACCTAAATCGACCACTCGATAATTTACCCCCATGAATACTCAAAATTTATAGATAAATAAATTATTATACAGTATATTTGTATTAGACATATGAAACTAATATCAAAAAATAATTATAAGATATACCTTGCCTAAATCAAATTGAGGTGTTTTATAACACATGAGGTACCTGCACCTTTAACTCTAAAAGAGTTTAAAAGTAGGAATTAGTATAGTTTAGCAAGTTAGAGGCTAGTATTGCAATACTGGCCTCTTTTCTTTTCTATAAATTTTGAAGATATGTTATTGATTCCTTCCACGATAGTGCTCCTTGTAGCCCTCCTGTATGAATAAATAGAACTTTATCTTTATGTTGAATCACACCATTTCTATAATCAGATTCCATTTGAAACATTGCTTTCGCTGTATAAATAGGGTCTAACTTTAAATCTGTTGCCTTGAAGAATTCGTTAACATAACTCAAAAGTTCAGTAGGTACTTTTGCATAACCACCAAAATGGGAATCATTGTGAACGACTAATCGATCTAGATAAGTCTCAACAAATTCATGGTCATTCAATACTAAATATAAAAGTTGATTTATTTCTTTTTCCAAAAAACTTCCTTTTAAAGCGGAAACAACGTTTACACGTGTATTTTTAGATGCTCCCAATAACAATCCTGCTCCTGTTGTGCCAGTTCCACCGGCTAAATAGATGTGATCATAATCATTATCAGTTTCTGAAATAATTTCTTGACAACCTATTACACCATAATAATTTCTTCCTCCTTCTGGAATTAAAAAGTAGTTTGGAAAATCGTTATGGAGCTGTTTTAAAAAAATTGGCTCTTCCTTTTCTCTATAACTAGAACGAGATATAAAAACCAATTTCATTCCTAGTGAATGACAAGCTTTTAATGTTTCATTACTTTCTGCATTTAATTCTTCGCCGCGGACTATGCCTATCGATCCCAAATTCGCCTCAGAAGCAGCTTTCGCAGTAGCTATCAAATGATTTGAAAAAGGTCCACCAAATGTTATTACCCCTTCATTTTTTCTATCGGCAGCGTTCAGTAAGTTGTATTTTAATTTTCTCCATTTGTTACCTGAAATAACAGGATCAATCAAATCATCTCGTTTAACGTCAAAAGAAAAAGGTTCGCCCTTTCCAATTGGAAGACGAACCTTTTCTATAATTGATTTTGAAGTATTAATCACTTCAGCATATTTTAATAAATGTTATTGTTGATTTTGCAACTGCTCTTGAAGTTGTCTCATTTGCTCTTCAGAAAACTGAGGTTGCTCCTGTTGTTGACGAGGTTTAACCAAAGTTCCAGCTGCGCCTGACTTAATTACTTCAATTTCGAAAGTTAAAGTTTCGTAAGGCTGAATACTTTGATTTCCTTGTTCACCATAAGCTAAATCATAAGGAAGAACTAATTTGTAACGTCCACCTTCTTTCATTTTAGGAATTCCTAATTGCCATCCTTTAACTACTCCATTAAGAGAGAAAGACGGAGCTGGTTGGTTATTCTGTGAAGACGCCATGTAACTATTTTCAATTACTTCCCCATTTGAATTACTCAAAATGTAGTGTGCTTGCACGTCTGCTCCTTCTTTTACTTGAGGACCTTTTCCTTCTTCAAGTGTTGTCAAGATAAAGCCTGATGGATCAACTATTGTATTTGGACGTTTCTTAGCTTGTTCAATAACTTGTTTTCCTTTTGCTTTAATTTCGCCAAAACGTTCTCCTTGTGAAAGAACTTTTGAGTAAATTGTAACTGCAGCAAATGGTTGAATAACATAGTTTGGCGAATTTGGTGCTTTCAAACCTTCTTCTCCATAAGCCAATTCATTTGAAGTATAAATAGTATATTCTGCTCCAACTTTCATGTGTTTAGCAGCTAATTTCCATGCTTCTGGAAACACTATATCATCTACATTCACAATTTGTGCATTTTCTGCATCAGATAATTTTGGATCTTTCAAAGTAGAAATAATTGTATCTCCTGAAATATTCGTCATTGTATAAACGATATTGTATTCACCTGATAAATCAATTGGAGTTTCACCACCTTCTTCATTTTCGATTAAAATATAACCTTCTTCTTTAACATCATGTTTGTGCTTTTTTGACATTTTTCTCATAAACTCCTCACCTGCAAAATTATTCAGGTCATTATTAAAGTTCATAATCATTTGCTGACGTTCTTCAATTGGAATAAGTGTATCCGTTTTAGTCAAAGAACTAGCAAAACCAATTCTAGCAACATCAGGATTTATTTCACCCATTGCATCTTTAGAAGTCAATGAATTTCTCAACATTTCTCCAAAAATAGATCCGTAACAATGTGAGATCCTTTTCATATCATATTTAGAAGTATCTATTCCTGAAGGACTAGATAATGCTTCTTCCAAAATACCTCTACATTCAATGCTTTTAAGATCCTTTTTAGTTAGGTATTCATAAAATCCATTCTCAAGTTCTTTTTTATTCAACATACTGAAAATTTCTTCAGGAACATTTGTGAAGTTAGTTCCCATATCCGCACCAAGTGCATAAGAAATTCTATGTTTGAAATCTTCTAAATCAATTTCAGAAGCGTCTTTCGGTGAAGACTCACATGCTACGAATAGCGCCATTAACGGGATAAAAAACAATTTTTTCATATATAACTTTCTGTTTTATTTTTAAATTTAATTCTATGCAAAGTAAAAAAGTATATTCGAAATAACCCAAAAATTTATGGACTATTCTCCAAATAAAGAATCAACAAATGCTTTTTTGTTAAATGGTTGCAAATCTGTCATTTGTTCACCAACTCCAATATACTTAACTGGAATCTTCATTTGATCTGAAATACCAATGACAACACCACCTTTTGCTGTTCCATCTAGTTTTGTAATTGCTAAAGCATTAATCTCAGTTGCAAGTGAAAATTGTTTGGCTTGTTCAAAGGCATTTTGACCTGTAGAACCATCTAGAACTAATAAAATCTCGTGCGGTGCTCCTGGAACAACTTTTTCCATTACACGTTTGATTTTTGTCAATTCATTCATCAAGTTTACCTTGTTATGAAGTCTTCCAGCAGTATCAATAATCACAACATCTGCACCTTGTGCTTTTCCAACTTCTAATGTTTCATAAGCTACAGAAGCAGGATCGGCTTGCATTCCTTGTTCAACGATAGGAACTCCGACACGTTCTGCCCAAATAATTAATTGATCAACAGCTGCCGCACGGAAAGTATCCGCTGCTCCAAGAACAACTTTCTTACCCATATCCTTAAACTGATAAGCAAGCTTTCCGATTGTTGTAGTTTTTCCAACACCATTTACACCAACCACCATAATAACATGTGGATTATTGTCTGGATGTTTAGGAATATCGTAATCTATATCACTTGTATTGTTCTCTTCTAAAAGAGCTGCAATTTCGCTACGTAAAATACCCTGAAGTTCAGAAGTATTGACGTATTTTTCTCTTCCTACACGTTCTTCTATACGTTGTATGATTTTAATGGTTGTGTTCACGCCTACATCGGAAGTGATAAGGACTTCTTCAAGTTCGTCTAAAACTTCATCGTCTACCTTAGATTTCCCTACAACAGTTCGCGTGATTTTAGATAAAAAGCTTTCCTTAGTCTTTTCTAGTCCTTCGTCAAGCTTCTTTTTTTTATCTTTTCCAAACAATCCAAATAATGCCATATCATATAAAAAAGAAAAGCTCCCTACCAGAGGCAAGAAGCTAATTATTAGTATTTATTTTAAATTGAGAAAGCTAAAATTATTTGCCTTTTGCGAACCAATCCTTAACTTCTCCATTTAGAACCATTTGCTCATTAAATGAGTAAGATCCTCTTTCGTTTTTCACCATCTTGATCACTTTCGTGTGGGCTTTACCACCTCCAGTTTGAATAGATGCTACTGATTTCTTTGCCATAACTTAACTATTTAATTTCTTTGTGAATTGTCATCTTCTTAAGAATAGGGTTGAATTTCTTCAATTCCAAACGCTCAGGCGTATTTTTTCTATTCTTTGTACTAATATATCTTGAAGTACCAGGTTTTCCTGATTCTTTATGTTCAGTACACTCTAGTATAACTTGAACTCTATTTCCTTTTCTTGCCATCTTATTTAATTTTTCCTAGTAATAACTCTATGGTTATTGACTATTTTAAATATCCTTTCGCTTTTGCTTCTTTAACACACGCAGTAATACCATTTTTATTGATAGTACGCAACGCTGACGTTGAAACTCGAAGGGTTATAAACTCTTTCTCTTCCGGAAGATAAAATCTCTTCTTTACTAAATTAGGGTAAAACTTACGTTTCGTTTTTTGGTTGGAGTGAGAAACATTGTTCCCAACCATTACTCTTTTCCCTGTTAACTGACAAACTCGTGACATATTTTAAAATAGTTTATGCTAATTACAAAAGCGGCTGCAAAGAAATATAATTTTTCTGAATTAGCCAAGGTTTTAAAGATTTTATTTTACATTTCTGCAAAAAACCAATCCCCATTTTTTATGGTCTGCAAATATAAGATATTCCTATAAAATATGCAAGCATTAATCTAAATTACACATGCATTTTATTTTAAAGTTCGCTGTCAGGTATTAAAAACATATTATTTCACATCAAATAATAAACCAATACAAAAGATACTTCATTGAAAACAAAAAGATTAAGACTAATATTCATTTTTACCATTTACCTAAATGAAAGAATTAATAGTTTTAAAAAAAATGAATAAAATATAAAATAAGATGAATTCAGTCTGACCAAAACAATAAATCGCTTACTCTTTGCCGTAATTGATCAATTGATAATGAACTTCTGTTCCTTTTTGTATATCGATGGTATCGAAATTTTGAATTGTGAAATCTTTAAACTTCCTTTCAACTAGTCCAATTCCTTTAGCGTAGACTTCATACTTTTTACGATAATCTACTAATGAGAAAAAATCTTCATAATTTACCTTAGCAGTTTCTTCAAAAGTAAAATTGTTGATTGTCTGACTTTCATTTACGTTGGAATAATAAACTTCCTGTGGTGGCAGCATATTAAATGCATTAACATTCCACTCCTCTTCATTCTTAACGGCAAAAACCATTTTAATGATGCGCTGATTTTCTTCTACAACTTCTCCTCTACTCCCATCTAAAATTAATGTCCAAACACGTTCATCGATTAAATCACCCGTTTGAATGTCGTATTTTAACTGAAAGAACTTGCGAACCGGTCTACCTATATTATCTGGAACCTCCTCGCCTATTTTCGTTTTTAAGATGTAGCGTGTAGTGTCATGCTGTGGATTAATATTAACATCATGAAAAACTTCGAGTACTTCGTATTCAGCAAATATTCCTTCTTCCATCGGGAAATAATCAAAACCAAAGTCAACACCTTCTGATTCCTTGCATCCAAAAAACCCAAAAAACAATACACTTAAGAAAATAGTTTTTTTCATTGATTCCGATTAAATCATTTATCCATTTAAAGTAATCTAATTATTTGGACTTTTACCTTCCTTTTTTAACTTTTGAATATAATTATTAAGGTCTTCTCCTTCTAATTGAACTCCTTCTTTAAAATAAATACGTCCCAATTCTTTTTCAGATTCATCGTAAGTTACCCACCAACCATGTTTCTCTTGGTTTTTCCAACGTTCTTTGATCATCATTTTTCCATTTGGATGATTTCTTAAAATCATTCCATCTAAAATACCATTTACATAACTTCCTTCTGCTTTAACTACTCCATCAGGAAAGTATTCTATAAAATCTCCATGTTGTCTTCCATTTACAAAATTTGATTTTCGTAAAACCAGTTTTATTCTTGGATCTTCAACCGCTTCGGCACCATAATAAGTGATGCGCTCACCATTGAGTTCACCATTTAAGTATGTTTCGGAATAACTATAATGACCAGAAGTCAAGAAATGCGTCCAAACACTGTCTTTCTTTTCACCTCGATATATGCCATGGGCAATTAATTGCTCTCCTGGATGATAGAAAAATGCTTCTGAACGATTACTATTTTCATCATGCGTAATGATAGAGCGAACCTTGCTATTTGGATAATAATAAACAAACTTTCCTACTGGTTTATCATTTTTGAATTGACCTTTATAACGTAAGTCATCTGAATCATCATAAGTTTTGGCCCATTCCCCCTGCTTTTTCCCACTTGCATCTACTTGATTAATTTGGGAAAATGAAAAAATGCTTAAACTTAACGAGAGTGTTAAACTAAGTACAGTTGTTTTAAAATTTAAGTACATCCGAAAGCTCTTTTAGATTATTTACTTTAATGTCTGACTCCACACTAACTTTTTCAGCTGAAGTTATGAGCACTGTTTTCATTCCAAGATTCATTCCAAATTCAATATCAGAACCTGTATCACCAACCATTATGGATTTGCTAAAATCAATTTCAGGAAACAATGCTTGAGCCTCATTGGCCATAGCACTTCTTGGCTTCCTTCTATCTATTTGAGCTCCTCTCAGGTTAGAAGCGAAAAACACATAATCAATAATTACTCCTTCTACTTTCAAAGATTCTACCATATAGTTATGAATCTCATTCAGGGTATTTTCTGACATTGTGCTTTTTCCTATTCCTTGCTGATTAGTAACGACTATTATTCGAGAAAATTGCTTGGAAATAATCTTTAAACCTTCTTTAACGTAGGGTAAGAAAATAAAATCTTTAATCGAAGTTATGTACCCTTCAAAATTACGCTCATTTATTACTCCATCGCGATCTAAAAAAAGCGTCCAAGAAGAATCTATCTTTATTTCAGACATTCTTATATTTCCGTTTCTATGAGATAAACATTTCTAGAAGATGAATTTCTTCCTATTAATTCTGCTATGAAACCTGCTAGAAAAAATTGACTTCCAATAATCATCGCTGTTAATGCAATATAGAATTCTGTTCTTTGTGCTATTAGTGGAGACAGATGATCAGAGAATAGGCTCACAATTTTATCAATTCCTAAATACAGAGCAAAAGCAAATCCTATCAAGAATAATAATGTTCCAATTGCTCCAAAGAAATGCATTGGCTTTTTGCCAAACTTACCTATAAATACAACTGACAATAAATCAAGAGGACCATTTACAAATCTATTTAATCCAAATTTTGTCGTTCCAAACTTTCTTGCTTGATGCTGAACAACCTTCTCTCCTATTTTATTGAATCCAGCATATTTTGCCAATGCTGGAATATAACGGTGCATGTCACCATAGATTTCAATACTTTTCACCACAATTGTACGATAAGCTTTTAGTCCACAGTTGAAATCATGCAGATAAATACCTGTTAATTTTCGTGCTGTCCAATTGTATAATTTCGTTGGAATAGTTTTCGACAATGGATCAAATCTCTTCTTTTTCCATCCAGAAACCATATCGAAATCATCTTCTTTAAGCATGCGAACCATCTCAGGAATTTCTTCTGGAGAATCTTGTAAATCAGCATCCATTGTTATTACAAATTCACCTTCTACAGCTTCAAAACCTTTTTGAAGTGCAGCAGACTTTCCATAATTACGTTGAAACTTAATTCCTCGAACACAATTATCTTTGCTTTTGAGGGCTTCTACAATTTTCCATGAACCATCCTTACTTCCATCATCTACAAAGATGATTTCGTACGTAAAATTGTTTTTGTGCATCACAGAAACGATCCATTCATGCAGTTCTGGTAGTGATTCAACTTCGTTATAAAGTGGAACAACAATAGATATTTCGATTTTTTTATCCATGAGTGAACAAATATAAAAATTTCTTCTTCTTGAAAGAGTTTTATGAATGTTTTAGCTGGATAAATCTTTAAAAGAGATAATAATAACTTTAACTATCCGCCTGGAGCTTAAAAAAAAGAGATTCCTCGCATTCTTATTCTCTGGTCAGAATTAAAACTCTGCGATGCAATCAAAAAGGCCAATGAGTGGAAAGAAAGATAGGTTCAAATGAGATATGTAGATGTTAGACGATAGACGGTAGACAAAAGACAAAAATTCTAATATCTAATGTCTTTTATCTAACATCTATAAATGACAATTAATCAAATTCGTTAATCCATGGATAAATAAAATTCAAATCTCGTTCCTAGTATAAAAACTTTAAATTTTGTCTAAAAAATGACTAAAACATAAGGTTTATAAGACTTAAATACCACTTATACCTTTATATAGATATTAGAGATAAAAAAACGCTGTAGTTATTTATTTTTTCAATTATATTGCATTCAATAATTTTAAGTTATTCAAAATTACACTTATGAAAAACATACTTTTAAGCGGTTTTCTTTCTTTTTTACTAGCAGTACCACAATTGTTTAGTCAAAATGAAAATGCAATTAGTAATCAAGTATTGATTAGAATGCAGATGAATCAAGATCCGCATACCATGCTTAAAAATGTACCTGTTCATTTTGAATTGTCAGTTGAAAGTATGTTATCGAAACATGCAGATATATGGCTTTTGAACTTTAATGATACCCAAACTGATTTAAACGAAGTTTTATCAATATTAGATAGACAATCAACCATACTTTACGCACAACCGAATAGAAAAGTTGAGTTGAGAGCAGCTCCAAATGATCCTCTTTTTGGAAGTCAATGGCACCATGATAATATGGATTCTCAATTGGCTTGGGACATTACTACTGGAGGAACAACTCCAAACGGTAAAGAAATAGTTGTTGCATTAATTGAAAGCGCCGATTTGATGAATCACAATGATCTTCAGGAAAATCAATGGGTGAACACAGCCGAAATTCCAAACAATGGAATAGATGATGATGGAAACGGATACATTGATGATTATAATGGATGGAATGTTTCGAGTAATAATGACAATATTGGAACAGGATCTCATGGAACAAGTTGTGCTGGAATGATGGGCGCAAAAGGAAATAATGACCTTGGTGTTTCAGGAATTAATTGGGATTTAAAAATCATGGATATCGCAGGATATGCCAATCCTTTTACTGAAGCAAATATTGTAGCTTCTTATGATTATGCTTTAAATGCACGTTTACTTTGGAATCAAACAAATGGTGCACAAGGTGCTTTTGTTGTTGCAACTAGCTCATCTTGGGGAGTTGATGGCGGAAACCCTGCAAATTACCCAATATGGTGTAGCTTTTATGACGATTTAGGTCAAGCTGGAATTTTAAGTATTGGAGCAACAACAAATCAAAATCAAGATGTAGATACTTTTGGCGACGTTCCTACAACTTGTGCTAGCGAATACATGATTAGTGTTACGGCCTCAAATAGCTCAGATATAATTGACTTTGCAGGATACGGTGACCAAACAATCGATGTTGCAGCACCAGGTTCTTCAATTTATACTACAGCACAAAACAATTCATATACTTCTACTTCAGGAACTTCATTTGCCTGTCCTTTAACTGCGGGATTAATTGGTTTAATGTACAGTATTCCTTGTGCAAGCCTTGAACAATCAGCAATTTCTAGTCCTGCATCAACTGCAGATATTGTAAGACAAGCACTTTTCGATGGTGTGGATCAAACTCCGCATTTACAAGCAAAAACAATAACTGGAGGAAGAATAAATGCCAAAAACTCCATAGATAATTTGATGGCAGCAATTTGTAATTCTTGTATGCCACCAAGCACAATATCGACTGAAACAGTTAACGATTACGGTGCTGAAATTATTTATAACGAGACAGACCCAATCAACGAATATAAGGTAAACATTCAAGTTGCTGGATCAGGAAATTGGTCTAATTATACAACAAGTGATACCACATATATTTTTACTGGGTTAACAAGTTGTACAACTTATGAGTATTCTGTTTCATCTATTTGTAATGGTGATTTTAGCAATCCTTCTATCATAAACACTTTCACTACAACCGGATGTGGGAACTGCATTGACCTTCCTTATTGTGAAACAGGAACGCTTAGTAATCCTGCATCAACACTTACTGTTCATTCTCCTACTGCAATTTCTGGAAGCTATACTTATCAAGCAACAACCAACTTTGGCGGCAATGTTGAAAGTGGATATGTATTTGGCGAATTAGTATTGGTGGATGATGGAAGTGCAAATTCTTCTCGAGGCTGTAATCTCTTAATTAACTTCGCTGATGTTAGTGGAAATATAGCTGTTGTTCAAAGAGGTGGCTGTAACTTTACAACGAAAGCGCTAAATGCACAAAATGCTGGTGCAACAGCTGTTATCGTAATTAACAACGTCGCTGGAACAATCGACATGGCCGGTACAGACATTAATGTAACTATTCCAGCGGTAATGATTTCTCAAGCAGATGGAAACACATTATTAGCCAGCATCAACAATGGTGATCAACCTCAAGCTTTATTGGGAATTCAAAACGAATGGATTGAAGAATTTCAAATTGCTGGAAACGTTTTTACAAGTGGCGACAATAACGGATATCTATTTAACGATAATTCTTTTGTTTTGAATGCAGGTCAGAATTATCCATTTACGTTAACTCCCGGTTTTGATGGTCAAGCCCTTGATGAATATGCTAGAATATGGATAGATTTAAATCAAGATGGTGCTTTTACTTCTTCTGAATTAATTTATGATCAAGGTGCAGCTTCTTCAGGAATTGTGAATGGTAATTTAATTATTCCAGCAACCGCGACTTTAGGTAAAACAAGAATGAGAATTCAAATGGCGTACCAAGGATTTGGATCTTCTGCTCTTCCAAATGTATGTAATGACTTTACTTCTGGAGAAGTGGAGGATTATTGTTTAGAAATTAAATCTGGAATTCAATGTAACTTAAATATTACATCAACGGCAACGAATCCAACATGTAACGAGGTTCAAGATGGTACAATTGTATTGAATGTTTCTGGAGGAAGTCCAGGCTATACTTTCAATTGGAATAATGGAATGACAAGTGATAATATTTCAAATCTAAATACCAATAATTATTCTGTAATTATTCAAGATATTACAGGCTGCGACACTACTTTGTACTTCCCACTAAGCTATGACACACAATTATCTTTAAGTGGAACAATAATTCCACCAACATGTCCAGATGCGCTAGACGGTTCAATTACTACCAACGCAACTGGTGGAAGCAATTTTAATTACCAATGGAATAATGGACCTAATACTAATAGTTGGTCGAATATTGGAGCAGGAAATTATCAGGTTACAGCAACAGATATTGACGGTTGTAAGATTACAGAATCTTTCAAAATAATTGATCCTAATGTACCGGTACCAAATCCAAATTTCACGACAGACAATTTCTTTTTAGCGATTGAATTCAACAACAATTCTCAGAATGCTATTTCTTATGAATGGGATTTTGATGATGGAAATACATCCACAGATTTCGAACCTACACACACCTACATCAACGAAGGAGTTTATAATGTATGTTTAACTGCTTTTGGAACTTGTGATACAATTGTAAAATGTAAATCTATAACTGTTGAGAAAAATGATGTCAGCTTAAATAATGAAACTTTAGATTTAGGAATCAATATCTATCCGAACCCAGCCTCAGGAGTAATAACAATTGATAGACAAAACGATGCTATTTCTAATGCTGTGATTTATTCAGCAAATGGTAAAAAAGTAGCTGAACTAAAACTTTCAACTGAAAAAACACAAGTGTCAATTCACAACTGGAATTCTGGAATCTACTTTCTTCACTTTATGAATAAAAATGAAGAGTTTGTGTTCTCTAAGAGACTGAGCGTGGTCAAATAATTGGTAGTGTTTAATTATTAATTGTAAATTATTAATGTTTAACGCGTTATTAATTAGGTTTTTAATCAATATTCTGGGGTTGTTTTCGACAGGCTAGTCAACGGATTACACTTCGGTGACTGAGCTTGTCGAAGGCGACGGAATCATCTTCGGAATCATTGCCTTCGGCAGGCTCAGTCAACGAATCACACACACACTTCGAATGTTGCCTTCTGCAGGCTAGTCAACGGTTTGCTCTTCGGTGATTAGTTTGTCGAAGACTACGAAAACACTCAGAAAAGAATTTGGAAATAACTAGATCCGTATTTTTTTGAATCCTTGAATCTTTGAATATTTGAATTCTTAAATCCTTGAATTATATATAAAAGAAAAAGAGGAATAAATGCGTTACATTTATTCCTCTTTTTGCTAAACCATGCTAAAACTATAAAACCAGATTACTTTATTTACACTAAAATAACCGTTCAGCAAATGTAGGGATTTATTTCAATATGGAATGTATAAATATACAATTTTAACATTTATTAATAACGATTGACATATAAGACTATTTAGTAGAAACATTTATCTGTTTTTACTTGTCATTGACTATTGTAAACTCTACTTTTGGCGACATTAACCAAAGTAGAAAATCTCGCGAACATGAGCGTATTAGTAAATAAAGAATCAAAAGTTATTGTCCAAGGATTCACAGGAAGTGAAGGAACATTCCACGCAGGCCAAATGATTGAATTTGGAACCAACGTTGTAGGAGGTGTTACACCTGGAAAAGGAGGGCAAAAGCACTTAGACAAACCAGTATTTAACACAGTTCAAGAGGCAGTTGATAAAACAGCTGCTGATGTATCTATCATTTTTGTTCCACCAGCTTTTGCTGCTGATGCAATTATGGAGGCTGCTAACGCGGGAATTAAAGTGATTATCTGTATTACAGAAGGTATTCCAGTTAACGACATGATCAAAGCAAAAGAGTATATCTCTGCTTATGACACTAGATTAATCGGACCTAACTGCCCAGGTGTTATCACTGCGGGAGAAGCTAAAGTTGGTATTATGCCAGGTTTTGTCTTCAAAAAAGGAACTGTAGGTATTGTTTCTAAATCAGGAACTTTAACGTATGAAGCTGCTGATCAAGTAGTGAAAGCAGGTTTAGGAATTACAACTGCAATCGGAATCGGTGGTGACCCAATTATTGGAACAACTACACAAGAAGCTGTTGAATTACTAATGAACGACCCTGAAACAAAAGGAATCGTTATGATTGGTGAAATTGGTGGTAACTTGGAGGCAAACGCTGCAAGATGGATCAAAGAACATGGTACTAAACCAGTTGTTGGATTTATCGCAGGTGAAACTGCTCCAGCAGGACGTACAATGGGTCACGCAGGTGCAATTGTAGGTGGTGATGAAGATACAGCGCAAGCTAAAAAAGCAATTTTAAGAGAATGTGGAATTCACGTTGTTGACTCTCCAGCGAAGATCGGTGAGAAAATGGCTGAATTGTTAGCATAACATTCAACACATAAATATTTAAAAGGGAACCAATTGGTTCCCTTTTTTTGTTTTTATAGTTTTGGCTTCGACATATACGGTGCCTTCGACTCCGCTCAGTCGCCGTGATTACATTTTTTTCAATTAATTTTTAAATCCTTGAATAAAACATATATCAACAATGTTTGCGGACGATTTTCAAATCGTCCCTACATCATTGTATCTCCGATTAATGTTTGTCCAATTGGCTGAATATTGGAATTTTGCAATCCTTGAATTAATCTTCGAATTGAATTCTAAACAAAATCCATATCAAATCCTTATATTTAAAGTAAACTCATAACAACATAAAAATGAATCTAAAAAACAAAATAGTTTTAATCACCGGAGGGAATTCAGGTTTAGGAAAAGCAACCGCACAATTATGTGTTGAAAAAGGTGCAAAAGTAATTATCACAGGAAGAGATAACGATAAGACAAAAAGTGTTGCAAAAGAAATTGGAGCAACTCCATTCAATTGTGATGTAACAAAAGATGAAGAAATTGATGCTTTATATGCTTTCATTGAAAAAGAATTCAAAGGACTAGATGTACTAGTTAACAATGCTGGAATAGGAATTAAAAAGAATTTGATTGATTTAACCCGTGATGAATTAAGACAAGTTTATGAAGTAAATGTTTTCGGAGCTGCAATGGTAGCCCAAGGAGCTGCAAGAATTTTCATCAAACAAAACGAAGGAAACATAGTTAACATTGCTTCTACTGCTTCATTGAAAGGTTATGCAACTGGATCAATTTATTCAACATCAAAATTTGCACTCAGAGGAATGTCACAATGTTGGCAAGCTGAATTAAGAAAGAATAACATTCGTGTAATTCAAGTTAACCCAAGCGAAGTTCCTACAGCATTCGGCGACGAAGAAAACAGAACTGAAAGACCACTAGAAGAAAATAAATTAGCGCCAGAAGATATAGCAGTTACAATAGTACATGCATTAGAAATGGACAATAGAGCGTATGTTCCTGAAGTGACGGTTCATGCTACAAATCCTTTTTAGGATTTTGAGAGTTGTGTTTTAGGAGGGCACTCCCCTATTTGATGAAGCCAGACTATGAAAGTAGTTTGGCTTTTTTTTGGTTGGGAAAATAAAGGTGGAGAAATTATATTTTAATTTTCAAAAAAAAAGTTTTAGGCAAAAAAATGCCCCGAAGAAAGTCGAGGCAGCTTAAATGTTTTCACAACGGAATAATCCTTATTGTGAATTGATAGCAGCCCAAAATTGACAAAAAAAATGTGAGTCACAACATAAATGTAGGAATCTGAAATCAATTCACAACCAATTTGACCATTTGATGTTTCCACCACAGGCTGACGAATCATCCATAATAATCCTGACTAGACTGTTCATTCTTCAACTTCAAAACCTTTGCAATAAACTTCTTGTTTTGATCTCCTGTAATTTTCAATTTAAGAAACTCACCTTGACCATGTATTACGAGTATATCGGTTTTAAAAATAGAGAGATAATGGTATGGAATAACCCAGGAGTAATCACTTAATCTAATATTAACCACAACAATGATTCCATTAGGCCTTAAAGCAATATTTGCAAAAACCGCTTGTTTGCGTCTATCCATAATACCATTGAAAAGCTTACTGTATTCAAGTACTTCCATTCTAGAACATCCTATTGCGCCAATTTTACGATAGAACATATCAATGACATTATAACGTGATCCAACTAATGAATTTATCTCTTTCTCTTCTTCTTTATTACGGATTGATGTGGTATAAAGCATAATCTGTTATTTATTTATAAGACAATCAAAAGCAGGTTATTGTTTATATTAGAAAGCCTTTAGGTAAACAACAATACATAATAGATGATTAATAAAGTGTATTGGCTGAAATTGGAGAGCATTTTGAGATTCGACTTCGTTTTATGAGAAGTCAATGCGTCGAGGAACTTGTTCACGATAAATAATCTTCACAAATTAATTTCTGAGATATCTTGTTTTCATCTCACTTTGATATAAATAGAATTTATCCAAATATTTCTCTTGTCCTGTACAAGCTGAATCTAGTGCGACAATTGAAATGTTCTTGAAATATAAATTGTATTACATTTTAAAAGATTCCACGATAATCAACTGTTGTCAGTCAAAAAGATATAAACGATAGGAATAAACTGTTTACTATTATGGTAAATCTTTAATGTAAAACATCCCTATATGAAAATCATACAGGGATGTTTAAAATTTTATCAATTGAAATTTATTTTCTAATCACTTTTAAAACTTTTTGATTTACATGTAAATAATATATTCCAGTGTCGAAAACATCTAAATTAACTTCAAATGAAGTTGCTCTAGGATTTCCGTCTAAAACTTTTCTCCCACTTCCATCAACAACAGAATAGCTTTCTACAAATTCTACAGATGTCACTGTGAATTGACCATTGTTTGGATTTGGATACAATTCAAATCCAGACAATGATAACTGATTTAAACTTACTGTAGTTACTTTTTTACAAACGCTTGTATCTGCACAAGAACCTAAAGTGATAACCACAGCATAATTTCCATTCATATCTGGGGTGAACGATTGACTAGTTGCTCCAGCGATTACAGCGTTTCCATTATCACAATCTAACCATTGGTAGGTCGTTCCAGTTTTGGAGTTATCAGCTATTAAAATAGGATCGTTAACTGTTACATCAACATTTAGACCTGAGATTATAACTTCTTGTGTTTGGGTAGTCGTATTTCCAACAGCATCTACAAACGTCCACATCACTGTTGTGGTAGATGTTATTGGGAACGTTGCATTGTGTATTCCAACTATAGTTCCATCGCAGTTATCTGTTGCTGTTGGATCTACTAATGAAGTGAATTCACATTCTGATTCCAAATCTACTAATGATGAAGAGTCTGGCTCAGGAGATTCTCCATCCACAATAATAACATCAAATGAACATTGTATAGTGTTACCACTTCCGTCACTTGCTTCAAAAGTATTAGTTGTTATTCCTACAGGAAATACAGAACCACTAGCTAAACCGCCTGTTTGAATAGTGCTTGCAGCAGAACCTACCCAAGTAATTGTAACGTAACCATTACTTGAGTTTGCGGCAGCAGTATTTAATTGATTGATTCCAGAATTAAAAGAACCACCTCCTCCACCAGAAGCTTCAACTGAAGTACAACAATTATAAGTACCTCCGCTTCCTCCTGAGTAACCTCCGCCACCGCCGCCGCCGCCAAAACCAGAACCACCACCACCGAAACTTCCCCAATAACTTTGTTGATATCCATCACCTCCAACTGCTCCATTTTGAAATGATTGAGGAACTATATCTCCCACAAGTCCTAAATTCTGACCGTTAGAAAAATAACCGGCACCACCTTGAGCGAAACCTCCATCTGATCCATTTCCACCAATTCCACCTGCTGTAAAAGAAGCAACACCATCTATTCCAGTTACAGCGTCGTAACCACTATTATTATTAGTTACGCTATTACCGCCACCGCCACCACCTGAAACGATAAGTGGACTATTGTTTAACGAAACAGCACTACCTCCGCCGCCACCAGCATAGACAACATCCTGTCCTTTATGACCCACAATTATTTCTAATTGATCGCCCGCTGTTAAAAATAAATCTCCAATCATTGATGCACCGAGTCCACCTTGATATGTTGCATTTGCATCACCACCTTTAGCACCAGCAACTTCAATAGTATAAGATCCAGTAGTTGGGACTGTCCATTCCTGAACACCTTGGGTATTAACAGTCACCTGTCCACTAAGTGCTCCTCCGCTGTACTCTGTATTAACTTGTAATTGGGTTGGTCCAAACATTCCTGAGGCTCCGCAGTTTGTAAATGTAATACTTTGTTGACTAGCACAAGGATCAGCTCCAATCGGAGTCGTATAATTAAATACTGCGCCACATTGTCCTAAATCATTCGTTAATGTGGTGTCCGATGGACATAAAATTGTTGGGCATTGAGCATTTGACTTCAACGTGAAAAAGCTTACAGCAATTCCTAACGCTAATTTTAATGTTAAGTTTTTCATAGTTTCTAGTAGTTGAGTCCTAAAGATTAGTTTTTATTATTATTTCAAAAAGCAAGAACCCTTTCAGCTTTCTAAATTATTTATAGTTAAAGGTAAAATTAATTTAATGACTTTAACAAAAATTACATTTTTAACGATATTTAGATTTATAGTTCGATATGATTTTGTACAGATAAATTCAAATCCTTAATCCTGATTATATTTGAAATTGTGCAATTTTTATTATAATTCTTACACGAAGGTATTAAACTGTGTTCCCTTTTATATGGATAATATGAATTTTGAATGATATTGACACTTCAAATAAGCAAAAAAGATTCCTCGCCGCTGTGCTCATTGGAATGACACTATTTTTATAGTTAGGGTTGATGAGAAATATTTCAATTCTACACTTATCGTTTAAACTAATTCTCTCATCATATATCGAATGCTAAACTTATTTAAGTTCAATTCTTTATCAGATAAATATGGAATGACACATATATAGCACGATTTAACACAAAGATATTCTTGCATTGAACAATTTCTAATTAGCCTTACCATATATAGCCACAAAAGAAAATTATAAAGATTAGATTCTTTTCATTAAGAAAGGTGAAAAATACGTGATACTGAAAACCTTTCTTCACTCAGTATTGCATAGAAGTCGACAAAATGAAACTTTAAGTCTATAAATACTTGATTATTTTCTTCTAAATCTTTAAAAATACTGCTTAATTGAAAGATAATTTAGTTTACAAAAAAAGGGAATTAGATTTTTGAAAATGAAATTTTGGTAGTATTAATATATTACAATAGTGATCGGTAAATCGATATTCGGGGTGTTCGAAAGATTGGTTGAGAATTTAATAAATATTTACCGATGAATAAGCCAACCTTAACATTTTCAATATTTGTTGGGTCTTCGGCTCCGCTCAGCCGCCAACAAAAAAAACCTCACACAAGTTAATGTATGAGGTTCTTTATTAAAAGTGGCGGCATCTTACTCTCCCATCCGTCACCCGACGGACAGAACAATATACTCAAGATTAAAAAAAACTTTAACCAAAAAAAAACACACACAAGTTAATGTATGAGGTTCTTTATTAAAAGTGGCGGCATCTTATTCCCTCCTCCGTCACCTGACGGACAGAACAATCTGCTCGAGATTAAAAAAACTTTTAACCAAAAAAAAACCTCACACAAGTTAATGTATGAGGTTTTTTATTAAAAGTGGCGTCGTCTTACTCTCCCACCCTTAAAAGGGCAGTACCATCAGCGCAAGCAGTCTTAACTTCTCTGTTCGGAATGGGAAGAGGTGGACCCTGCTGCAATAGACACCGAAAATCATTGGAGATTTTAGACTTATAAGACAAAAGACATTAGACAAGCGAGGCTTGTTTTATCTTTTGTTGTTAGTCTATCTCCTTAATTTCTTAAGTCTATAAACTAGAGTATAGCTTTTAGAACATTGATAATAGATCAAAAACATTTACGTTTTTTGTCTAATATCTAATGTCTAGAAGTCTAACATCTAGAAAGAAAATATTGGGTGATTGAAATAGTAACAGTAGATAACTATAAGTTTACGGGTTATTAGTACTACTTGGCTTTGACATTACTGTCTTTACACCTATAGCCTATCAACGTGGTAGTCTTCCACGGCCCTTAAAAGATTTCTCATCTTGAGGTGAGTTTCGTGCTTAGATGCTTTCAGCGCTTATCTCATCCATACGTAGCTACCCTGCGATGCAGCTGGCGCCACAACAGGTACACCAGAGGTATGTCCTCCCCGGTCCTCTCGTACTAGAGGAAGGTCCTCTCAAAAATCTAACGCCCACAACAGATAGGGACCGAACTGTCTCACGACGTTCTGAACCCAGCTCGCGTGCCACTTTAATGGGCGAACAGCCCAACCCTTGGGACCTTCTCCAGCCCCAGGATGTGACGAGCCGACATCGAGGTGCCAAACCACTCCGTCGATATGAGCTCTTGGGAGTGATAAGCCTGTTATCCCCGGAGTACCTTTTATCCTTTGAGCGATGGCCCTTCCATGCGGAACCACCGGATCACTATGCTCTAGTTTCCTACCTGATCGACTTGTAGGTCTCTCAGTCAAGCACCCTTATGCCATTACACTCTACACACGATTACCAACCGTGTTGAGGGTACCTTTAGGAGCCTCCGTTACTCTTTTGGAGGCGACCACCCCAGTCAAACTACCCACCACACAATGTCCCCATTAAAAACAGGTTAGACACCAGACAATTTAAGGGTGGTATTTCAACAACGACTACTCTACGCCTAGCGACGCAGCATCAAAGTCTCCCACCTATCCTACACATAAAGTGTCCAATGTCAATGTGAAGCTATAGTAAAGGTTCACGGGGTCTTTCCGTCCCGTTGCGGGTAATCGGCATCTTCACCGATACTACAATTTCACCGAGCTCATGGCTGAGACAGTGCCCAGATCGTTGCACCATTCGTGCAGGTCGGAACTTACCCGACAAGGAATTTCGCTACCTTAGGACCGTTATAGTTACGGCCGCCGTTTACCGGGGCTTCAATTCAATGCTTCTCCTTGCGGATGACATCTCCTCTTAACCTTCCGGCACCGGGCAGGTGTCAGGCCTTATACTTCAACTTTCGTTTTCGCAAAGCCATGTGTTTTTGATAAACAGTCGCCTGGGCCTATTCACTGCGGCCACTCCGAAGAGTGGCGTCTCTTCTCCCGAAGTTACGAGACGATTTTGCCTAGTTCCTTAGCCATGATTCACTCGAGCACCTTAGGATTCTCTCCTTGACTACCTGTGTCGGTTTGCGGTACGAGTAATTGTAACCTGAAGCTTAGAGGTTTTTCTTGGAAGCACTTAGGATCATTATCTACTCATCCGTAGACTTGTAGTACTATCACATTCGCCATTCTGTACGGATTTGCCTATACAAAATATAGCTACACGCTTTAACGAACTATTCCGTCAGTTCGCAGATCTTTCATCACTCCGTCACCCCATCGCAGTTACAATTAGTATGGGAATATTAACCCATTGTCCATCCACTACCCCTCTCGGGTTCGCGTTAGGTCCCGACTAACCCTGAGCCGATTAGCGTCGCTCAGGAAACCTTAGTCTATCGGTGAGCAGGTTTCTCGCCTGCTTTATCGTTACTCATTCCTACATTTGCTTTTCTATACGCTCCAGCATACCTCAAAGTACACATTCAACGCATATAGAATGCTCCCCTACCACTCGTTAAATTTAATTAACAAATCCACAGCTTCGGTAATACGCTTATGCCCGATTATTATCCACGCTCGATCGCTCGACTAGTGAGCTGTTACGCACTCTTTAAATGAATGGCTGCTTCCAAGCCAACATCCTAGCTGTCAATGCAATCGAACCACGTTAGTTCAACTTAGCGTATATTTTGGGACCTTAGCCGATGGTCTGGGTTCTTTCCCTCTCGGACATGGACCTTAGCACCCATGCCCTCACTGCTCAGTATATCTTATAGCATTCGGAGTTTGTCTGGGTTTGGTAGGCGGTGAAGCCCCCTAGCCCAATCAGTAGCTCTACCTCTATAAGACTCAACCTGAACGCTGCACCTAAATGCATTTCGGGGAGTACGAGCTATTTCCTAGTTTGATTGGCCTTTCACCCCTATCCACAGTTCATCTGAACACTTTTCAACGTATATCAGTTCGGTCCTCCATTCCGTGTTACCGGAACTTCAACCTGACCATGGATAGATCACAAGGTTTCGCGTCTACCCCCATTAACTAAATCGCCCTATTCAGACTTGCTTTCGCTTCGGCTACGGTTCTGAGAACCTTAACCTTGCTAATGAGGAGTAACTCGTAGGATCATTATGCAAAAGGCACGCCGTCACCCGAAGGCTCCGACCGCTTGTAGGCACACAGTTTCAGGATCTTTTTCACTCCCTTATTCAGGGTTCTTTTCACCTTTCCCTCACGGTACTGGTTCACTATCGGTATTTGAGGAGTATTTAGCCTTACCAGATGGTTCTGGTAGATTCAGACAGGATTTCACATGTCCCGCCCTACTCAGGATACTACTAGGTATATATACTATTTCATTTACGGGACTATCACCCTCTACGGTTGAGCTTTCCAACTCTATTCAATTATAATACATAAGTCCACATTGTAGTCCTACAACCCCAAAGCTGCCGAAACAACTCTGGTTTGGGCTATTTCGATTTCGCTCGCCGCTACTCTCAAAATCACTATTGTTTTCTCTTCCTCTGGGTACTTAGATGTTTCAGTTCTCCAGGTTAGCTTCTATCTTACGACAGATGTTATGTCTTCAACATAACGGGTTTCCCCATTCAGAAATCTACGGATCAATAAATATTTGCTTCTCCCCGTAGCTTATCGCAGCGTATCACGTCTTTCATAGCCTCTCAAATCCAAGGCATTCCCTGTGTGCCCTTAATAACTTATTAGTTTTCTTTATTCTATTACTATTTCAATCAATTCCAACATTTCAAAGAACTTTTATTGTTAATTACAGCAAATCAATGCTTATAACCTTCATAAAAATTGTAAATACCTCTTTTAATTAATAATTCTCATCTCGTTTGATGAAAATATGTAAAACCCACGGCCATAGACCGTCTTTTTTGTGCTCCTTACTCTAATTATCATAAAATTTATGACAGTTTGAGAAATAAGTGGAGAATAACGGAGTCGAACCGTTGACCTCCTGCGTGCAAGGCAGGCGCTCTAGCCAGCTGAGCTAATCCCCCATTTTAAAGGGTGAGTTTTCAAGTTGAAGAGTTATCAAGTTAAAAAGTTTTTAAAGTGTAAAAGTATTTTTTATTTAAATAAAAAAACTTTCTACTTTATAACTTTGAACTTTATAACTCTCTACCTTCACTCTAATATAGTAGTCCCGAGCAGATTTGAACTGCTGACCCCTACATTATCAGTGTAGTGCTCTAACCAACTGAGCTACGGGACTAAATTAATAATCCCACCTCAATTGCTTTGCTCCACGTGGTGGGAGAGATATTTAATGATTAAGAAATGGAAAACAACGAAAAAACTCGTCAATGGCCCTCTAGAAAGGAGATGTTCCAGCCGCACCTTCCGGTACGGCTACCTTGTTACGACTTAGCCCCAGTTACCAGATTTACCCTAGGCAGCTCCTTGCGGTTACCGACTTCAGGTACCCCCAGCTTCCATGGCTTGACGGGCGGTGTGTACAAGGCCCGGGAACGTATTCACCGCGCCATGGCTGATGCGCGATTACTAGCGATTCCAGCTTCATGGAGTCGAGTTGCAGACTCCAATCCGAACTGAGATCGGCTTTCGAGATTCGCATCCACTCACGTGGTAGCTGCCCTCTGTACCGACCATTGTAGCACGTGTGTAGCCCAGGACGTAAGGGCCGTGATGACTTGACGTCGTCCCCGCCTTCCTCACAGCTTGCGCTGGCAGTTTCTCTAGAGTCCTCAGCATTACCTGCTAGCAACTAAAGATAGGGGTTGCGCTCGTTGCGGGACTTAACCCAACACCTCACGGCACGAGCTGACGACAGCCATGCAGCACCTTGCAAAATGTCCGAAGAAAAAGGTGTTTCCACCCCTGTCATAATGCATTTAAGCCCTGGTAAGGTTCCTCGCGTATCATCGAATTAAACCACATGCTCCACCGCTTGTGCGGGCCCCCGTCAATTCCTTTGAGTTTCAACCTTGCGATCGTACTCCCCAGGTGCATTACTTATCACTTTCGCTTAGACACCAACTGTATATCGCTGATATCGAGTAATGATCGTTTACGGCGTGGACTACCAGGGTATCTAATCCTGTTCGCTCCCCACGCTTTCGTCCCTGAGCGTCAATTCAGGCCTAGTGAGCTGCCTTCGCTATCGGTGTTCTGTGTCATATCTATGCATTTCACCGCTACATGACACATTCCGCCCACTTCGACCGAATTCAAGACTAGTAGTTTCAATGGCAATTTCTTGGTTAAGCCAAGAGATTTCACCACTGACTTAATAGCCCGCCTGCGGACCCTTTAAACCCAATGATTCCGGATAACGCTTGGACCCTCCGTATTACCGCGGCTGCTGGCACGGAGTTAGCCGGTCCTTATTCGTTTAGTACCGTCAAACAAGTACACGTACTTGCGATTCTTCCTAAATAAAAGCAGTTTACAACCCATAGGGCATTCTTCCTGCACGCGGCATGGCTGGATCAGAGTTGCCTCCATTGTCCAATATTCCTCACTGCTGCCTCCCGTAGGAGTCTGGTCCGTGTCTCAGTACCAGTGTGGGGGGTCACCCTCTCAGGCCCCCTATCTATCGCGGTCTTGGTAAGCCGTTACCTTACCAACTAACTAATAGAACGCATGCCCATCTTCTACCGCCGAAGCTTTCTTTACTGAAACTTGTGTCTCAATAATCGTATGGGGTATTAATCCGGATTTCTCCGGGCTATCCCCCTGTAGAAGGTAGGTTGCATACGCGTTACTCACCCGTGCGCCGGTCGTCATCTGAGCAAGCTCAATGTTACCCCTCGACTTGCATGTGTTAGGCCTGCCGCTAGCGTTCATCCTGAGCCAGGATCAAACTCTCCGTTGTAAAAGACTTTGAATATTTGTTGTGGCTCATTAATTTTGTTTATTTCGCTGTTTCCTTATTTCTCAATCTATCAAAGAACTTCATTGTTGTAAATCGTTAACTCAATAACTCTATCTACTTCTCAAATTTTGGTTCCCTTAACACGTTTGTTTCGGGTCGACAAAATTAGTAATTAATTTTAACCTGCAAGCTTTATTTTAAAGTAATTTTAAAAAGTTTTCCTTGCTTGTTAAATGATTTCCCAACTCGTTTGCGGGGTGCAAAGTTACTTGCTTTATTTTAACTGACAAGCTTTATTTAAATTTATTTTAAAACTTTTTCTAACTCTATTTGTTAGTACTAAAAGGCTTTCAAATTTTTCCCTGCTCGTTTGCGGGGTGCAAAGATACTTAGACTTTTTACATTAACAAGTAATTGTCAATAATAAATTAAATCTTTTTTCTTTCAATGTTAATCCGAAGTAAAATTCCTTTTTAACCTATTCGCCGCTCGTTTGCGGTGGGCAAATGTACTGAGCTTTTTTTCATTAAACCGACTTTTATTAAAGTAATATTAAACTATTTTTAAATTAATTCTTAAGTCTCTTAAAACCTACTCTTTGAATCTTTCATTATTTTTGGATTTATTGAGAATAGACTTTAATAGTTAGAGTATAGAAAAATACTGACCTATATATAAGGTATAGGTAGCTAAAACACTAATTCTCGCAAACAACGTCATAAATTGCAATACAATTAAGTATTTGTAGTAAGATTAATACAATAAAGCAGTTATACACCTTGGAAAGATTGAGCTTTCTGAAATCACTAATTAATTCTAAAGGAGTGAAATCAAAATGTATTGGGGACAATGATTTAATTGAAGGCTAGGCATACCAATGAATAGAATACTAACTACTCTAACAAATAGAACCACATAACCCAGAGGAAAATCAAGTTTTCACAACTAAATCGTAGATAAGATAAGCGCTGATACATAGCATAAATAAACCATACGTAATTCTCAAAGATACCAAGGGCATACAAACGCACCCTTAACAATCAGACACCCTTGATAAATTCGAAAACTTCCTACATGGTGGTTAGGGAGTAGATAAAGGAAATCTATGCTTATTAAAAGTAAAATATATTTTTCAAGAACAACTATAATTGAAACAAGTACAATTGAATTCCATAAGTGTATACGATTTTACACAAAAATACTAAGGAATAGCAGTACTGTCAATACTTAAAAGTGAGTAAATTAATAATGTATGCCCCAAAATAGAAAGACAACAAAACTAGATCAACTTATTCCGGCTCGAAAAGGTCAGTAAATCGTACATGCTTTTACAACCAGATTTACTTTTGATATTCCTTCTGTGTGTATCTACGGTATGCTTACTAATAAAAAACTGATCAGCTATTTCTTTGCTTGAGGCTCCTCTAACAAAGCAAGGGATTAACTCTAACTCCTTTTTTGAAAAGATGTTTTTTATATCTCCACAGATTTTATCTTCAAAAAAGTCACTGTTTAAGTTATTCATTTTAAAAGACCAATTTACATACCCTGGAGTTTGAATAAAGCTGATATCACTTAAAATAGTAATGTTTGTAGACATTCGCTGATTATCATCTAAATGATAAATAGTCGTTTGTTTTAAAACTTGTGCATACGTACCATCTTTCCTTTTTAATCTAAAAGTAAGTTCAAGACAACAGTTATGATTCATCATATTATGTTCAACGCCATGTTTAACAGAGGATTGTGTTACTACATTTACTAAGACCCTATCGTCTGGATGATAATTCGATGAGTGATCAATGGTGAACTCTTCATTATTAAATCCTAAAACATGAGTATTCCTGCAGTAAACGATTTTATTTCGAGGAAAATCATAGACATATAAGCATTGTGTATTCAGAATTGGAATAGCATCAAATTTTTGAATATCATCAGACGAAAAATCAACTGGATTAACGTCACCTTTTATTTTCCTGAAAAAATTTAATAATTCTGAATTCATAGAACGCTATTTTCTTTTAAGAATGCAAGGATAACCTCATTGATTTCGTCTGGTTGATCTATAAATGGATTATGTGAGCCTCGTTTAATTATATTCAACTTACCGCGCCACTGATTATTGAAAGGATATTTTTTAAAATAATCTTGATTACAAAGTTTATCCTTGGATCCAAGAACAAGTGCGTAAGGCATTTCAATATCATTCAACACTGCTATTTCATCTAAGTAGTTTTGATTGATAATAGACTCCCCTATTTTTTCACGGACAATTGGATGAGAAGAATCAATGGAAGCAACAACTATATCTTGATGAATAGAATTGGCTACATTATTTGAGAATTCAATTACCTCGTCTTTAGTAAGCGCTGCTTTGAATAATAAATTGGCTACTGGATTGGGAAGAAATGCAGCTGGAATATCAGCTGGAATACCAAGAGGAGGAGTCGCAACTGCAAGAAACCCCTTTATCTCATCCTCATATCGGCCTGAAAACTCAACAGCAATGTGTCCTCCTAATGAATGTCCGATTAAGAATACGTTTTCAAGATTCAGCTTTTTAATGAAATGACTGGTTAATTCAGCGTAATATGGAACGTTGTACTCTTCTGAAGGCTGATTTGAATGTGATGATTCACCGAAACCGATTAAATCAAAAGAAATCATTCTAAAATTGCAGAATACCTTACTTTTTAATTGATTCTGAAAAAGCTGTTTCGACATTGAGTTTCCATGAATAAAAAGGAGTGTCGTTTTTTCATCAGGGTTTACATCAAAAAAGGAGATGGTGTGTCCTACTACTTTAAGAGAATTCGCTTTCATAATGTTGTAATAATGTTGCTGAAATATGCAAATACTAGACTTCTAAAAGAATGACTAGCAATACACACAGAATCAATAGATTCCAAAGATACTTATTCTCTAAAGATAAATAATTCAATCCTTTAACATGTATTTTATTCAAAAAATGTTTAATTTAATTGAAATGGTTATTGGAATGATTGTGAACGGTGATTGTTTGATAATGGAATTGGGTTTTGTTTGTGTGGATTCCTGTAGACGGCTGCAAACCATCACTTCCACACGCACCGATCATTATTTAAAAAAGAGTAAATAAAATTCTGTTGGAACGGAATAATGGCCAAATTGTAAATATCCTTAAACGCAAAAAGCTTCACACTCCTTTAAAGCTGATCAATTCCATAAGCCAAATCTGATTCGCAACAGTTAACCTCCCGAATTCGTTGAGATAATTTATTTTTTTTTTTGCAAAACGAAAGACTTCAAAGTCCTGTGATACATTTATTGGAATTGATTAAGTATCTAACTAAAATCGAATTCCTTCTCATTACAAACTGCATTACTCTTAATTAAGCTTCTTATTTACTTAAAATCCAGATTGTAAGTTTAGGTATTGGTTTTCGGTGTCTATTGAAAACTCAAGCTAACGGCTAGCATTATATAAAGCTCCTGTTAATAACACCTAAATTTGTTTGAGACTTCCTTCAATTCTACCTTGCTCTAGGCGCTCTTATCTTCACTTAAAACTCCTCATCAAAACGATTATAGGAGATTTGAATCTTAAAATTATAATTTAAGTATGGCTAACAAAAAAGGGCTAATCTCCCGATCAGCCCTTTTTAAAAGACTAAATATCTTATTATTTAATCACTGCAATTTTACGCTGAACTACATTTCCGTTGTTTAGGGTAATGTTCACATGGTATAAACCAGTCGTAAATTGAGTAACATCTAATTGATAGTTGTAACCGTTTACTTTATCGTTGAAAACTACTTTTCCAATTGGACTAATTACTAAGATTGATTCCATATCGAATGAACTTCCGTTTACAATATTAATGTAAGCATCAGCTGGATTCGGGAACAATTTAAGACTAATTAAATCATTTTCATCAACTCCAGTTAAGTCGTAAACAACTGTTACTTCAGTAGAATCTCCACCACAAGCGTTAGATACAGTTAAAATAACCAAATACGTCCCTTCTGCCGCATAAACTCGGGTTGGGCTTTGATCATTCGAAGTTCCTCCGCCTTCAAAGTCCCAAGTATAGTCTGTTGCGTTTGTAGCACCAACTGGTGAAAAAGTATAAGAACCTCCTCCGTTATAAACAACATCGATTCCATTAACTGTCGGCAATGGATTAACATTCATGACCTCAAAAGATGCTGTTTCGATACACCCATCTACACTAGTTACAGTTGCAGTATAGACTCCAGCATCAGAAACAATTAAATCAGTTCCTGTTTCACCGCCTCCCCACACAACATTGTCAATTGCTGCTGAAGCAGTTGCAGAAAGCGTTGAGGTTCCTCCTTCACAAATATCTGTATCTCCACTGATATTTGATGTGAAAGTTGAACAATCAAAACCACCAACCTGGACAATGTTTACAAGGTAATCATGTGTTTCACCCCAAGAATAAGTACCACAAGCGTCAGATGGAGTTTCATTGAAAGCAACAATAACTCTCATTCTATGAACACCCATAGCCGCTGCCAAAGGAATATTGATGTTTACATCTTCTAAAACTCCACTTATAAGAGCTCCAGTTCCAACTCCTTCTGAAACATCAAAGCTTCCATCATCGTTAAAGTCTATCCAAATTGCAGCATTATTTGAATTTGAATTTGTTTTAACTCCTACATTATAAGAAACGCCCTTCTCTAAATCAACTGGTGTAAATAGTGTTGTTCTATCGTCATAAGCATCAGCTGGAGCACATCCCGTTCCTAGGTCACTAATCGAAGTAGAATTTTCTCCTACCAAAACAAAATCATCTACTTGATCGGCATTACAAGTACCTGTAAATACTGGAACACAGTAACAATCAATAATAGGATTCAATGACACTATTATCGCTCCAGAAGTTGCTATTTGTAGACTGTTAGCACATGTCACTATTAATTGATATTGAGTTTCTTGAGAAACACCACCAGTAACGGTATAAGTAATAGCATTTGCACCTACAATATCAACCCATGTTAAACCATCAGGAGATTCTTGCCATTGATAGGTAAGTCCTGATTCTCCAGCACTTGCTCCAGTCGTAGTTAAATTAAAATCTTCTCCAGCACAAACTGAAAAGTCAACAACTGTTCCAGCATCTGGAGTTCCAGAGCAACTAGAAAGAGCGGTCACTTCAAAAGTATAATCTTCAAATTCTCCATTCGTATATCCAGTTTCACAAGGATCAACATTAGCTGTTTGTGTACCCCAGTCACTTACAACTCTCATTCTCGTAGTTCCGACGGCAGCAGTCATTGGTACAGTAAAAGTACCACTCTGAGAAAATTGATAACTACTACTTACATATACAACTTCGCTAGCTTCAAAGCTCCCGTTTTGATTCCAATCTACCCAGACTTTACCTCCGGCTGAACCTCCTTGAATAATAGCTGAAAAAGAAACATCTTGTCCATGTATTTGTTCCGCAACCAAGTTTGTAAAATCTCCATAAACATTTACAGATTGTCCAGAATTTGGATTACTAATTTGTTGCAAACCTCCAGTAGTTGAAAAACTGCTAATATATCGACCTGTTTGATTTCCTCCAGGAATACAATAGCACTGATTTGCAGATTGTAATGTTACCTCTAATATATTTGAAGTAGTTGTTGTTGCTCCATTAGCACACGTTACTTTTAGTCTATAAAAAGTAGTAATTGAAATACCACTAGTCATTGCGTATGTTGCATTAGTCGCACCCGCAATATCAGTCCACGTTGTTTGATCAAGCGATTCTTCCCATTGGTAAGTTAACCCTGAATTTCCAGACGTTGCACCATTCGTAGATAAATTAAAAGCTACATCTTCACATATTAAAATATCTGTAACAGTCCCAGCAATTGGTGCTCCAGTACAAGGTGTAGGTAGAATTAATTTATAATCTCTACTTTCTCCCCAAGCGTAAGTATTACATGGATCTATTGCACCAGCACCATTAGTAAAAGCTCCTCTTACCCGCATACGGTAATCTCCAACTAAAGTTCCTGTTGGAATTGTAATTGATCCAGTAATAATTGGATTTGGGACTGAAGAAGGATAAAATTGATAAAAAACTTGCTCTGAAAGATCAAAAGTTCCGTCTTGATTCCAGTCTATCCATACTGCGTAATCAACAGTTGTTCCCTTAAAATCAACTGAGAAATCAAACGAAGCACCAGCATCTTGCAATACTGCATAAGTATTATATAAATCATAATAACTTCCTGCGATTACAGTGTTATTATTGTCTACGAAATTTCCAATTGCATTAGTTATGGTGAAGTTCTCACCATGATCTCCATCATTTCCAATAAGTGGAGGACATTGAGAAAAGCCAAAAAGGCTTACCCATAGTATTGAAAAAACAAGTAAAGTTTTGTGCATCTTATATGATTTTATTAATAATTTATACAAAATTAATTATAAAACCCATGAACACAGTAAACAGGGGTGGGACAAAAGGGAGACAAAGAGGGCACACATATAGATTAAGATGATTTACTACAACAAACAGCATTAAGTAATATTAATTCTTAAACAGATTTCTATTAAAAAACCATTTGCCGTGAAAATCTTTTCTAGAGGCTTTTTGATTAAACCTATTCTAAATAAAAATCACAAATCAATACACTTTGATGAAAGTAATTCTATAATATCTTATAACAATAATGGCATCTACAAAAACTCGAAAAGTTTCTTAATTATTTGAAGTGATATAAACTTCATGGATGGTAAACGCAAAAAACCTAACATTTCTGTGAAGCTTTTCGAATTGCGGATCCTAAAGGATTCGAACCAGTGATCCTCCCTACTTCGTCGGGATGCTCTAAACCAACTGTCGTAAAACGCAAAAAAGCCTCACATTTCTGTGAAGCTTTTTGTCTTGTGGGCCCTACTGGATTCGAACCAGTGACCCCCTGCTTGTAAGGCAGGTGCTCTAAACCAACTGAGCTAAGGGCCCTACTAATGTAGGTGTATTATAAAGCTAATATTAAAATAATAAGGGTTTAAGTAAATTGAAATCTAATAACAAGATTTCTTAAGTGGGCCCTACTGGATTCGAACCAGTGACCCCCTGCTTGTAAGGCAGGTGCTCTAAACCAACTGAGCTAAGGGCCCTTTTCATTCTAATAATGAGACTTCGTTAAATCTCTTAGCGGGTGCAAATATAAGTACAATATTTAAATTTAATTGTGTTTTATTGAAAAAATAATTATATTATTTCTTCTAGTAAAAAGAAACTCCCGAACACAATCAGCATATCTATTTCATAATCAAGTTTCTTAGCTTGTAAAAACGCTTCTTTTGCATCTGAAAAATATCTAATTTTTAGTTGAGTTATCTTTTCAATCGCCTTAAAAGCTTCGATTTTGGTCGTTCTTTGACTATTGAACTCGGTTATATAATACTCCCATTCTTGTGGGAATAGGTTTGAGATTTCAAACAAATCTTTATCATTTGATGCTCCATACAAAACACGAACGTTTTTATCACTGTACCTTTTTTGAATGTCTAGGATAAATCTCTGAATTCCCATCGTATTATGCGCAGCATCTAATATAACTAAAGGCTGTTCGCTGTAAATCTGATTTCGTCCATACAACCCTGTATTCTGATATAAATCTTTTACCGCTAGCGATTTGATTAATGCTAAATCAGGATTCCCTTTCAACAGGAAGTCTACAGCTTCAAAAGCTAATCTTTTATTGACTTCAAAAGTATTCTCTCCTAAGTGCTCTGACATAAAAGAAATAGGCGCTTGCTTACTTTCTGCTGCTTCAATAAATACATGGGAAATCTCGTCATCGCTTTCTCCAATTATCACTGGAACATTCTGTTTTATAATTCCAGCTTTTTCCGAAGCGATTTTCTCTCTTGTGTCTCCTAGAATCGCGACGTGATCTAATCCAATGTTTGTAATCACAGATAATTCAGGCGCAATAACATTCGTAGCGTCTAACCTTCCTCCTAACCCAGTTTCTACCACAACAATGTCACATTTCTGTTCATAGAAATAAGCCAAAGCCATAACCCAAGTCATCTCGAAGAACGATGGAGAGAATTCAAAATTTGTATTTTGGATGCGGTTTATATAATCAACGACTTTTTCTTCAGAAATCATTGCGCCATTGACACGAATTCTTTCTCTAAAATCTTTGATGTGTGGAGAGGTGAATAATCCTACTTTCTTTCCAGAAGCTGTCAATGCACTTGCAATAACAGAACAAGTTGTTCCTTTTCCATTCGTTCCTGCTACATGCACAAACTTCATTTGATCAATGGGAACATTGAAGAATTGGATTAAAGATAAAGTATTGTCAAGCGTTGGTTTATACGCTGAAACGCCTACTTTTTGAAAAACTGGAAATTGATTAAATAGCCAATCAACTTTTTCAGTGTATTGAGAAGATGTCATTATTATCCTGGTTGAACTGTAACAGTATAGTACGTTATTTCATCTCTTGCACCTGGCTTCTCTTTGTAACGTACTTCCTTTTTTGCAAAACCAATTACCTCGTCAATCAAACGTTGATTAGTAGCTGTAGTTTGATTTCTAATCACATCGGCTCTTAAAACAGTTCCTTGTGAGTTTACAGTTAACTTAAGTGAGATTCGACAAACTTCGTCATTCGGAGTTTTCGGTTTCGAACGAATATTTGAAATCCTCACTCTATCTCCAGCAGCACCAGTTCCGGCTTCACCAGAACCACTTCCTGGTCCAGTATCTGAACCAAAACCAGTTCCAGAACCACTAGTTCCCGAACCTCCCGTTCCGTTTCCAGAGAATGGATTTGCTGCTTCAGCAGGTTCAGATGGTGTTGTATTGCTATTCGAGCTTCCAGTTCCAGTCACTGTTTGTACCTCCGACTTTTCTTGTGTTGGTTGTTCCTTTGGATTTTCTGTTGCTGGATTTGGATTAACAGTTGGACTTGGGGAACCTCCTCCACCATTGTTAATTTCAAAATTTGAAATCCCACTGTCTTCCATAGCAATAGGAATTGGAATTGTAACTTTTGGAGGATCTGGTTCACTGTACTTAATAAAGAAAAGTAGGAAAAAGGTAATCAATAGGAACGCAATTGCAGCGATAATTCCTTTACGATTGTCCTCTACTCTAACTACAGGTACTTGTGCCATTTGTTTTCAATCAATTTTAATCGTAAGCCAATACTGGTTTCCAACCTTTTGTTTTAGACAATGCCAAAATTTGGAAAACTGCTTCGTAACTTGCTTTTCTAGATCCAGCAATTTTAACCTTCATTTCTGGTGTTTTTTCAACTTCTAAAATTAGAAAATCACGTATTTCGTCATAACTAACCCCATCCGTTTTCACACCGAATGGATTATCAGTTTCACTGGCGTCACTCAACATAATTTGATATAGATCATCTTCTGTTATTACCACCGTAGTTGTGGTATTTTCCATAGAGGTATCTAATTTCTCAGTAGGCTGCGGCAACTCGACAGGTGTGTTCTTTTCTGACATTGTACTCATTATAATGAAGAATACAAGCAATAAGAATACCAAGTCGGTCATGGAAGCCATTCCGCCCTCAATTTTTATTTTATTTTGTGTACCAAATCCCATAATTCAATTAATTACTTTGAAGGTGTGTGGAGAATATCCATAAACTCCATTGCATCATTTTCCATTCGGTAAACAACTTTGGATATTTGCGTTACTAAATAGTTGTAGCCCATAAACGCGATAATACCCACGATCAATCCAGCAACTGTAGTAATCATTGCTGTCATAATTCCAGGTGCAATTGTTCCTAAATCTAAAGAATCAAGATTTTTCATATCATTAAAAACTTGAACCATTCCAATAGTTGTTCCAAGGAATCCGATCATTGGAGCAGCTCCAGCGGCAGTTGCCAAGAAACTTAAACGTTGCTCTAATCTTGAGATTTCCAGTTTACCTGTATTGTCAATTGTTGAAGCTACGATGTCAACAGGTTTCCCTAAACGAGAAATTCCTTTTTCTAACATTCTTGCAGATGGAGAATCCGTGCGGGCACATAAATTCTTTGCTTCATCAATTTTCCCTTCAGAAAGATACCTTTTCACTTCAGACAAGAAGTTTGGATTTTTCTTTGAAGCTCTTTTCAACGCCAATAAACGTTCAACAAATACGTAAACCGCGTAAATTGACATTAAAGCAAGTGATACAAGGATAATTAAACCCATTGCACTGCTTGCAGCATCTGATACAGCTTCCCAAATAGCCACTTCTTTGTAACCTTCTTCAACTCCTACTCCTGTAGAATCTTGAACAACTTGTAGTAAAAATGAACCTTTCATAGTTTCAATAACGAATTAAATTAAATTTTGTTACAACGCTCTTTCTAATAAATAAAATCCTGCACCACCAAGATAACCAAGTAATGCTAACCAAGAGATGTTTTTCAAGTACCAAAAGAACGAAATTCTTTCCATTCCCATAGCAACAACACCAGCAGCGGAACCAATAATTAACATTGAACCTCCTGTTCCTGCTGAATAAGCAATAAATTGCCAAATATGATCATCAAGTGGAGCGTTAAACATTCCCATACTTGCAGCAACAAGCGGCACATTATCAATAACAGCTGATCCAGCACCTAGTAACATTACAAATACATCATCATGCATACTTCCTTGTACCGATTGTCCAAAATTAAAAACTAAACCTAACGATTCCAAAGCTGCTACCGTCATTAAAATCCCCAAAAAGAAGAGTATAGACGGCATCTCTATTTTAGTTAACGCTCTAAAGGTAGGACTTTCGTGATGTTCAACTGGTTTTTCTTGAACATATTCCTTATTTTCATCTTTTTTAACAACTCCAACATAAGCTAATTTAAACTGTCTTACACTAATTGTCTCTGCAAACAAAGCAACAATACCAAGTGACAGCATCATTCCAATGTATGGCGGTAAGTGAAATATAGTTTTAAAAATCGGTACAAAAACAATCATTGCTAAACCTAAATAAAGCATTAATGACGCTTTTGAATTTATCACTCCATTCTCCTCTGGCAATTCAAAATTTCCTTTAAAAGGTTTCATGAAACTTGCTATCAGCGTTGGGATAATCATACAAATCAATGAAGGAATAAGTAAATATTCCATCAATTTTATAGCAGTTACTTTATTCCCCATCCACAACATTGTAGTTGTTACATCCCCAATTGGTGACCAGGCACCACCAGCATTTGCACAAATAACAATTATACCAGCGAACCAAATACGATCTTCTGGCTTACTCAATAATTTACGCAGAATTGTAATTAAAACTATCGTTGCTGTAAGATTGTCGATAATTGCAGAAAGCACAAAAGCTAAAAACGCAATCACCCATAAAAGTGTGCGTTTTTTATTCGTTTTAATAAAGCCTTTAATGGCTGAGAATCCGTGAAAATGATCAATTATTTCTACAATGGTCATTGCTCCTATCAAGAAAATCAATATTTCACAGGTCTTTCCAAAATGATGCAGTAAAGTTTCATCCATCAAATGACTTCTTTCTACGCTACTCATCCCTGTAATATCCATTAGCTGGTGTCCAGCTGAATCAAACCACATTGTAAAATCATCTAAACCAATAGAAACTCCTGCCCATGCAAAAGCCATCATTAACAGAGATGGTACAAGTTTATCTACTTTTAGACTGTGCTCAAGAGTAATTCCTAAATACCCGAGTATGAAAACAAAAACAATAAATAATTCCATAATAAATAGTGTTTACCCCAATATCAAATAGTTAATCCAATATGATTCTCAAGGTTTTCTCTTCAATTTTAGTTGTGTTATAAATAATTTCATGACTGCTCACTAAAGCTAGGTCAAAAGTATTTTGTAATATCTAAACCCTAGCCACTTAAAGAAACTTCCAAGGAAGCCATATTAAGATTTCTGAATTTTATATAAATTCTTCACTGATCATTACAGTAAAATTTTCGCACAAAAGTATAAAACAATTTCATTCAAAACTTCACTCCTTATTACTTTATTCATGGTCGAATTATAATTCCTGAAGAAGAGTCTCTTTTTGAACCAGTTACAGACGACCATACGTTGATTTTTTCTTGCCATTTAAGCACTCCTAAAAAAGCAAAACCTATTGCTTCTTTAAAATCAACTATATTTTCCTCTGGTACAACTATTTCACCCTCCGAATAAAATTGTATTCTTTTTATTAAAAAATGGTTTTTTGCCCCTCCTCCTGTGACTAAAGTTGTTTTTGAATTCGTTTTATTTAGAGCATTTCCAATTTGAAATGCAACATGCTCGTAGAATGTTCTGATTTTATCTCGAATCGGTATTTCAGGGATTAGCATTGGATAAATTTGCTCCTCCACCCATTCCCATCCTAAAGACTTTGGCCCTTCTTCTTCATAAAACTGAAGTGAATTCAATTGATTTAATAAATCCTGATTAATTGCTCCGTGTTTACCAAAATCACCATTCTCATCATATTCCTTTCCTGTTTCACGCATCAATTCATTAATAACAATATTCACAGGACAAATATCATAAGACAATACTTTTTCATCTTTCTTAAATGAGAAGTTACTGAAACCACCAAGGTTGAGAAATGTATCGGCATAATTAGCAAAAAGTAAATGATCTGCAACAGGAATTAACGGAGCTCCATTCCCACCTAGTGCAACATCTTTAGTTCTGAAATCTACTATTGTCGGAATATTCGTATTGACGGCTAATTCTGGACCATTTCCAATTTGCAAGGTATATCCTTTTAAAGGTTGATGAAAAACAGTTTGTCCGTGACTGGCAATAAAATCAATTTGAGATGGAGCAATAGCTATTTCAGAAAGGAAAGTATTTACTCTTTCAGCATAGAATCTACCTAAAGAAGAGCTTAAATCAATCAATTCATGAGCGGGTAATTGAAATGCTTTCTTTAAAAGAGTTAGCAGGTTTTGCTCAAAAGGAAAAAGTGTTGCATTGTTCAATGTAAAGCTCCATTGATCAGAATCACTTAAATTAAAAGTCACATCTGCAACATCTAGACCATCCAAAGAAGTACCCGACATCAACCCTACAACACGAAAACTTTTCATTTCTATTGTACTTATAGTGTGTAATTTGAATAATTACGCTAATTTTACGGCTTCAATAATAAGTAAATAAATTTAGATATCATTGATATAAATAGAGCAATATATTTAAAATATTCTAAGCATTTATATCATAAAATAAAAAATAAATAGGTATGAATTTCGAATTATCAGAAGAACAAGTAGCAGTGCGTGATGCAGCAAGAGACTTTGCACAGAACGTACTGAAAGAAGGAGTTATCGCACGTGACAACGAGCAAAGATTCCCAAAAGATGAAATTAAGCAACTTGGTGAATTAGGTTTCATGGGAATGATGGTTGATCCGAAATACGGAGGTGGTGGAATGGATACCATTTCTTATGTATTGGCTATGGAAGAAATTTCTAAAATTGATGCTTCAGTATCAGTTTGTATGAGTGTTAACAATTCACTTGTTTGTTGGGGACTTGAAACTTACGGAAACGAAGAACAAAAACAAAAATACCTAATTCCTCTTGCTACAGGTGAGAAAATTGGTGCATTTTGTCTTTCTGAGCCAGAAGCAGGTTCTGATGCAACTTCACAACGTACAACTGCGATTGACAAAGGGGATCATTATCTTTTAAATGGTACTAAAAACTGGATTACTAATGGTTCTTCAGCTTCTACGTATATCGTAATTGCACAAACTGACGCTGACAAAGGTCACAAAGGAATTAATGCATTCATTATCGAAAGAGGAATGGAAGGTTTCGAAGTTGGAGCAAAAGAAGACAAATTAGGAATTCGTGGAAGCGATACACATACTTTATTGTTCACAGACGTAAAAATACCTAAGGAAAACAGAATTGGAGAAGATGGTTTCGGATTTAAATTCGCTATGAAAACACTTTCTGGTGGAAGAATTGGAATTGCTGCTCAAGCATTAGGAATTGCTGCTGGAGGAATGGACTTAGCGATTGCTTACTCGAAAGAACGTAAAGCATTCGGTAAGGAAATTTACAAGCACCAAGCAATTGCATTCAAAATTGCAGATATGGCAACAGCTGTAGAAACTGCAAGATTAATGGTACACAAAGCGGCATGGGAAAAAGACAATGGTCTTAACTATGACCAGTCTGGTGCAATGGCTAAACTTTATGCGTCAACAGTTGCAATGGAACAAACAGTTGAAGCTGTTCAGATCCATGGTGGTTATGGTTTCGTAAAAGAATACCATGTTGAAAGATTGATGCGTGATGCAAAAATCACTCAGATTTATGAAGGAACTTCTGAAATTCAGAAAATTGTTATTTCCAGAGGAATCCTTGGTGCATAATTGATATTTTTTTTGCAAGAATAACATCAAATATTATAAGAAATGTCTCAGCGAATTTGTTGGGACATTTCTTTTTGGGGATTTTATGAAATGGATTGTAGGGACGGTTTGTTCATGAAATGGATTGTAGTACGGACGGTTTGCAAACCGTCCCTACATTCCATTGAAATCCTTTTGCATTAATTTATTATTTCATCCTTCCCCAAAACATTTTCGCTTTATTTATGCTATTACAATTGGCAATTGAATAAGAATTTAATTATATTCAATTGCCAATAACAAAAAAGACAAATTATCAAGATATGAAAGTATATACTAAAACAGGAGACGCAGGAGAAACATCATTAATTGGGGGAAAACGTGTTTCTAAAGATGACTTACGAATTGACAGTTACGGCACAGTAGATGAATTAAATTCATGGATTGGTTTAGTTAGAGATCACGAAGAAATCGCAAAGGATCAATTTGATCAGTTAATTGAAATTCAGGACAGGCTTTTCACTATTGGTTCCTTATTGGCAACACAGCCAGATGGAACAAAAATGAAATTACCTTTACTTCATGAAAGTGATATTGAATTTATCGAGAAATCGATTGATGAAATGAATGAAAGTCTTCCACCAATGAGACACTTTGTATTGCCTGGAGGAAAACAAATTCTTTCACATTGCCATATTGCTAGATGTGTTTGCAGAAGAGCAGAGAGACTAGCTGTAGGACTTCATGATGAAAGCGAACAATACAAAATTGCGATGAAATATTTGAACAGATTGAGTGATTATTTGTTTGTACTTTCAAGAAAAATAGCGAGAGATTTAAAGATTGAAGAAATTCAATGGAAACCAAGAGTTTAGATACTTTCTAAGCATTTAAAAATTGAATTTCAAATTTCGATTTGGAATATCAAAAAATAAAATTACTTTTGCGCTCTGATTCACATAGTGATTCCCACAGATTTAGATTAACAAGATAAAAATAAACATATTATGTATTGGACATTAGAATTAGCTTCTTATTTAGAAGATGCACCTTGGCCAGCGGCTAAAGACGAATTAATCGATTTTGCAATTCGTACTGGAGCACCATTAGAAGTGGTTGAAAATCTACAAGATATTGAAGACGAAGGTGAAATCTATGAAAACATCGAAGACATTTGGCCTGATTATCCTTCAAAGGAAGATTTCTTCTTTAATGAAGATGAATATTAGACAAAATTGAATATCAAAGCCCCGACGAAAATGTCGGGGCTTTTTTGTACATAATTACGTCACAATGTCAGTTATTCACTAGTGGAATAATTTGTGCTAACTCCAATATATTAAAAATACATCGTCCACATTTAAAGTAATTAGCTTATTTTTGAGGACTAAATAACAGAACACAAAATGATAGGAGGACTATTAAAAAAGATACTTGGCGATAAATCGGTAAAGGACCGAAAAACATTTCAGCCAGTTATAGATAAAGTCAATGAAATTCATGCAACAATCAAAAACATCAGCGATGATGAATTGAGGGCACGAACGAAGATGTTTCAAGACAAGATAAAAGAAGGAACAGCTGATATTGAAAAAGAAATTCAGGCGCTTGAAGAACAAGCAAATCATCCTGACACTGTTGTTTTAGACAAGGAAAACATCTTTGAAAAAATCGATAAGCTTACAGCAGATGTTGATGAAAAAATAGAAGTTATTCTGGAGGAATTGATGCCAGATGCTTTTGCAACAATAAAAGAAACATCACGTCGTTGGGCAGAAAACAAACAAATCGTTGTTACAGCTACAGATTATGATCATGAAATGGCAAAAACCCACGATGGTTTAGTCATTGAAGGTGATAAAGCAATTTGGAAAAACAAATGGACAGCTGCAGGAACTGATGTTGAATGGAACATGGTTCATTATGATGTTCAAATAATGGGTGGAGCTGTACTTCATGGTGGAAATATTGCGGAGATGCAAACGGGTGAAGGTAAAACTTTGGTTGCAACTCTTCCTGTATATTTGAATGCATTGGCTGGAAAAGGAGTTCACTTGGTAACTGTGAATGACTACCTTTCTCGTCGTGATAGTGAATGGATGGGACCACTTTATCAATTCCATGGTTTATCTGTTGATTGTATTGACAAACACAAACCGAATTCTGAATCACGTAGAGAAGCTTATCAGGCGAACATTACTTTCGGAACAAATAATGAATTTGGTTTTGACTATTTACGTGACAACATGTCAAGTGACATAGAGAGTCTTGTTCAAAGAAAACATCACTATGCAATTATTGATGAAGTCGATTCAGTATTAATTGATGATGCGAGAACACCATTAATTATCTCTGGACCAACACCAAAAGGAGACCAACAAGAATATGTTGCTTTAAAGCCACTGATTGAAAAAGTAGTGAGCGCTCAAAAAGCCTACATTAATAAAGTTCTTGCTGAGGCGAAGAAAGATTTAGTTGCAATTAATCAACCAAACGAAGACAAGAAAGAACAAAGAAGATTAATGGATGAAGGTGGTCACAAACTACTTCGTGCATTCCGTGGTCTTCCAAAAAACAAAGCATTAATTAAGTTTTTATCTGAACCAGGTATTAAAGCACACTTGCAAAAGACGGAGAACTTTTATATGGCTGAGCAGAACAAGCAAATGCCATTTATTGATAACGAATTATTTTTCGTAATTGATGAAAAAAACAATACAATCGATCTAACAGATAAAGGTATTGATTTGATGTCAGGACAAAATGATCCTAACTTCTATATCATGCCAGATATCGGATTAGAATTGGCTAAACTTGAAAATGAAGGATTAGAAGAAGAGGTTTTAGCAGATAAGAAAAATGAATTGATTCGTGATTACTCAGTTAAATCTGAGCGCATTCACAGTATTAATCAACTGTTAAAAGCTTACACTCTATTTGAAAAAGAAGTAGAATACGTTATTGCAGACGACAAAGTGAAAATTGTTGATGAATCTACAGGACGTATCATGGAAGGTCGTCGTTATTCTGATGGACTACACCAAGCTATTGAAGCAAAAGAAAATGTAAAAGTTGAGGCGGCAACGCAAACTTATGCAAGTGTTTCTTTACAGAATTACTTTAGAATGTACCACAAATTGTCTGGAATGACAGGTACAGCAGAAACTGAAGCAAAGGAATTCTGGGATATTTACGAGTTAGATGTTGTGGTTATTCCAACGAATAGACCAATGGCACGTAAAGATCTTGAAGACATGGTTTATAAAACTGGACGTGAAAAATACCACGCAGTTATTAACGAAGTAGAAAGATTAGTTAGCGAAGACAGACCAGTATTAGTAGGTACAACTACAGTTGAAATCTCTGAGTTATTGAGTCGTATGTTGCAGATGAAAGGCATTAAACACAATGTCTTAAATGCAAAACAACACCAGAAAGAGTCAGAAATTGTAGCTGAAGCAGGAACTAAAGGAACTGTTACGATTGCTACTAACATGGCTGGTCGTGGTACAGATATTAAGTTGCGTGAAGGAGTTAAGGAAGCTGGAGGTTTAGCGATTGTTGGTACAGAACGTCACGACTCTCGTCGAGTTGACAGACAGTTACGTGGTCGTGCTGGTCGTCAAGGTGATCCAGGATCTTCTCAATTCTTTGTTTCACTGGAAGATGATTTGATGCGTAAGTTCGGTTCTGAGCGTATTGCCAAATTAATGGACAGAATGGGATTAAAAGAAGGAGAAGTTATTCAACACAGAATGATTTCAAAATCTATCGAGCGTGCCCAGAAAAAAGTAGAGGAAAACAACTTTGGTAATCGTAAACACTTATTAGAGTATGATGACGTGATGAATGCACAGCGTAAAGCAGTGTACAGAAAACGTAAAAATGCACTTTATGGAGATCGTTTAGATTTAGATATTGCAAACATGTACTATGACACTATTGAGTTCATAGTTGGTAAATACAATGGAAAAGACGATTTCAAAGATTTCGAATTAGAATTATTGAGAGTAGTGGGAATTCAATCTCCAATTACAGCGGATCAGTTTAATAATCAGCCTCAAATTGATACAATTAATGCGGTTTATAACGCTTCATTAGATCGTTATGATACAAAAAATAAGAAAATCGCTAATCTTGTATTCGAGAATGTGAAACCACATTATGAGAATGAAGAAAATTGGTCGCGTCATATTCGTGTTCCCATTACAGATGGAAATAGAGGAATCGAAGTTTCAACAACTATTGCAGCGGCTCATGACACAAATGGAACATCAATCATTCGTCAATTTGAAAAAGCAATTGTTTTAGGATTAATTGACAATGAGTGGAAAGAGCATTTACGTGAAATGGATGATTTGAAGCAATCCGTTCAACAAGCACGTCATGAGCAAAAAGATCCATTATTGGTTTATAAGCTAGAGTCATTTAATCTTTTCAGAGATATGATTGACCGTTTGAATCAAGATACAGTTGAGTTCTTGGTGAAAGGTGAAATACCTATTCAACAAGAAACTGCATCAGTTCAAAACAATGCAACTAAACAAAATGACAATTACGCGCAAGCACAAGTAGCAGAGAACACACAAGCACAATCAAGCAATAGCGCGAAAAAGTTTGAAGGTAGCCAAGGTTACGATCAAGCAATGGCAAATTCTCAACAACAAAGTGCTCCGAAACAACAACCTGTTGTAGCAGAGAAAACTGTGGGTAGAAATGAACCATGTCCTTGTGGAAGTGGAAAGAAATACAAGCAATGTCACGGTAAGTAAAACCTAATCATTTGGCAAAGGTTGCAATTATTGGAGCAGGAGTAGGTGGATTAGCAAGCGCTATTCGATTTGCAAATGCCGGACATCAAGTAAGTATATTTGAAGCAAACTCACATCCTGGAGGAAAGATAAATAATCTTTCCTTGGGAGAGTTTCGCTGGGATATGGGACCCTCTGTTTTTACGGCTCCGAAGTACATCGAAGATTTATACAAACTTTGTGGTAAGGACTTTTCAGAATTCAAATACAAAAGACTAGAAAACACCTTCAATTATTTCTTTAATGATGGAACGCGTTTTTCTCTCCCAGCAGAACCAAATGCAATGCTGGATGTTTTTGAAAACGAACTTGGAGAAGACAGATCGGTTGTTAAGGAATACTTAATAAAAGCAGGAAAGAATTACAACAGTATCGCTCCCCTATTTATTGAGAAATCACTACATCGATTTAGACATTTGTTTACAGGTGATTTATTCAAAGCACTAGCAAGACTCCCCAAATACAAGTTAAACTCAACAATGAACGAGGAAAATGCATCCATGTTCAAAAATGAGAAGACGATTCAATTATTTAATCGTTATGCTACCTATAACGGATCAAGCCCGTTCAAGTCTCCTGCAATGTTGAATATGATTCAGCATTTAGAATTAAACGAAGGCGTATTTCTCCCCGAAAATGGAATGGTACAAATTGCCAAATCATTATACAAATTGGCACTCGATCAAGGAGCAAAATTCTACTTCAATGAAAAAGTCACTTCGATAGATACGAAGAACAATAAAGTTACCGGAATAACAACTGATCAGCGTTCAGAAGATTTTGATGTTGTAATTTCAAATATGGATGTAGCCTTTACTTACGAAAAGTTACTTTCAGAATCAATTGAAAAACCAAAAAAGACTTTAAATCAAGAGCGTTCTTCATCAGCCATAGTTTTCTATTGGGGAATTAATGGATCATTTCCTGAATTGGATGTTCACAACATGTTCTTTTCATCAGATTACAAAGATGAATTCAAACAAATTTTTGAAAGTAAGACCCTGACCAATGATCCTTCGATTTATGTTCACATTACTTCAAAGGAAAAGAAAGAAGATGCGCCAAATGGCAAGGAAAATTGGTTTGTAATGATTAACGCACCAATAAATGAAGGACAAGATTGGGAAGCGCTAGTTCAGCAAACTAAAACCAACATGCTTAAAAAGTTAGGAAAACATTTGAATACTTCATTAGCACCATTAATTGAGGAAGAGTTCGTGATGGACCCAATATTTATTGAAAAAACATATTCTGGAGCGAAAGGTTCAATTTATGGAAATGCATCTAACAATAAATACGCTGCATTTTATAGACATCCAAACTTCAGCAAAACCTTAAGCGGGCTATATTTCACAGGAGTTACTGTTCATCCTGGCGGTGGAATACCTTTGGCCATCAACAGCGCTAAAATTGCCTTTGAATGTTATGAGGAGGATATAAAAAAGGGCAAACTATAAACCTTTAGAAACGATTCTATTCTTTTCGGCTTTATCTAATGGAAAAACAATTTTGAATTGCGTTCCATTTGAAGATTCAATTTCTAAAGTCCCATCGATTTGTTCAACAAGCGCTTGAACTAACTGCAGACCTAAAGAATCTGTTTCTTCTATTTTAAATCCTTCATGCAAACCACAACCGTTGTCCCCAATTTCAATATGAACATTATCGTTATCATATCTCACACTTAGGTTTATTTCACCTTCACTTCTATCTTGGAAAGCATATTTAACCGCATTGGTTACAATTTCATTTACGATTAATCCACAAGGAATTGCTTGTTGTAAATCGAACCTTAAATCAGAAAGGTCTTTTACGATTGTTATTTTAAGATCAGGATTACTCTTATAAATGCTTATAATATCATTTGTTAAACCCAATAAATAATCTGAAAAATTAATCGAGGCAAAATTCTTAGATTTATAAAGTGTTTCATGAATAACAGACATACTGCGAATTCTATTGATACTTTCTCTTAAGATAACTTTTGTACTATCATCTTTCACATAGTTATTCTGAAGACTTAGGATACTGGATATAATTTGTAAATTATTTTTCACTCTGTGGTGAATTTCTTGTAACAAGGTTTCTTTTTCTTTTAAAGATCCTGCTAATGAAACATTCAGTTTTTCAATTTCAGTGGCTTCTCCAATCTTATTAGTAAGAAAGGCTTCTCTTAAGACACCTTTATACCTTAAAATCCCAATTACTACCATCACAATCAACACAGCTAAGAATACATATCCGCCATGTCCTAGTATATATAAAGAATCGAAAGGGCTAAATATTATAATTGATAAAACTGCAAGTACTGACATTGCCGAGTAAGCAAACAATTCAACTGGCCTTAAAATAAGTATGAAAAACATAAACAATAAGTCAATAGTATAAGCTTGAAAATAAATATCAATTGAATCTTTATCAAGGACGATTAACATATAGGCTTTAGCTACATTAAAGTAAAGAAATAAGAAGCTCTGAAGAAGAATGAAGTTAACCTTTGTTTTCTTGAGTAGATAAACAATCAATAATGAAGATATCCCTCCACCTAAACGCCATGGTATAAAATCATAAAAATAATCACCTGCAAAAAAGTAATCAAATGAAATCCAAATTATCCAGAAAGGTGCAGATATTAAAGACACGAAAAACAGATTTTCAGCAGCTTTATTATTAATAATCTTGTCCAAATCTTTATTTTATTATATAATTGAAATAAGGTAAACCTATACAAATCTAAGACAATAACTCTATTAGTTCAGAAAATAGTAGAGCAAAAAAAAGAGCTCATCGTTAGATGAGCTCTTTTTTAAAAAATATGTTATCTAATTATTTCTTCAAAGCAATAAACGCTGGGTTTTCAGCATACATGATGAACTCACGGTCATCTGCAGCATAAGCTTTAAGTGATGGATCTTTCGCGAAAGATTTCTCCAAGTTACTTACTACTTCACCGATATTGTCTTGACGAGATGCTACAATAGCTTTAAGGTAATAACCTCTTGCTGTTTTAGCATCTGCAGAAGCATCAATAGTTGATTTTGCTCCACTATCATCTTTGTTTAACAATTGTGCTAAAGCTTTGTTGTAAGTATCTTCACTACCAAAGTTAGAGATAGCTTCTTCATATTTACCATCTTGAATGTTCAAGATACCTTTGTTATATGAAACTTCGTCTCCAGCTCCTTCAGCTTCTCCTAATAAATCTTTTGCTTTTTGACGCTCTCCATTAACACCTGCAATTGCAGCTAAGTTGTTTTTAGAAATTGCGTTTTCTTCGATTCCGTTTGCTTTATCAAAATGAGCTTTAGCTTGCGCCATGTCATTTTGCATGTAATAAATAGCACCAACGTTGTTTGATGGACGGTAATCTTCTGGATTCAAACGCTCAGCTTCTTTGTATAAACGTAATTTCTCGTTTAAGTCATCAGTTAAAGATGCAGTAAATAGAATCTCTTCAACATTTAATGTATCGATGTTTGATTTAGAAAGAGCTGTTAATTCAGCATCAGAATAACCTTCTAAGTCATAAGATACAGAAATTTCAGAACGACGTTGCGCTGGGAATATATTATTGTCTAAGTATAAATAAGTACTTAAGTCACGAATAGCTTGCTCACGAGCTTCAGGCGTTTGTTGCATATCCAAAATTCTAAGGATACGGTCTTTATCACCTTTGTCCATATCAGAAGCAGTTAAAGCTCTTTTGAAACCAACGTAATCTTCACCTTTACCAGCTGTAGAGTAGTTTGCGTCATCTTGACCTTTTTCATTAGCAACTTTCTTTTTTGCTGCTAACTCCATTGTTGCTTTTTTAGCTGATTGAGAACGATCTTCAGATAACGTGTTGTTACGATTTTCCTCACCCTCTATAGAAGCATATGCCTCGATATTGATTCCTTTAATTTTAATCTTAGGATTCTTTTGAGCTGCAATCATGAAATTTTCTAAATCCTTCATGTCAGCATCAACTTTCTCAGCTGGACGAACAACTGGACTTCCTTTTAAGTAGTTAATCTCAGCGATTTGTTTCTCTTGAGTAACTCTTTCAAATTTGTCTGTTGCAAGAATTGGACGGAAATCTTTGTTTACAAGTAATGGAGTAATGATTGTACCATCAGCAATTTTTTGACTGTCGATTACACCTTTTTCTTTACCTTTTTTGTAAACAGCACCCGTTAGCGTTAACTCAGTAACAGCTAAATCAGGAGTATATAAAATAACGTCTTCATAAACCACTTTTCCACCTGGCTTATAAGGAATCACAGTACCATTAGCAGTTGCTTTTTCTCCAACTATTGTAACAGGCTTTAGAGGGTGCGTACCAATCATAGGAACGATCTCAGCGTAAGCTTTCTTGTTAATACCTTTTTCTCCAACATTAACATCTATCCTTACTTTTACACTATCTCCGTGCATTTCAAGAGGTGAAGGGACTACAACATAGTCCACATCCTTAATTAGATCACAACTTGTAGCTATCAAACCAGCTGCAGCAACAAATGCTAAACCTTTGATTCCTTGTTTTTTCATTATCATATTTTTTTTCTTTCCGTGTTATTGACTGCAATAATAATAATAATTTCTGCGACTTAAAAGAAGTTTAAAAGAATAATTAAATTGTCAATATTTAATACGTGTACAATATGACCTCATTTTCATCGTTACAATGGGCTAACAATTCCATAATTGACTCCTTTTTTACAGGGTCAATAAATGTGGGTATAATGTCCGCAAGAGGCCTGACAACAAACATTCTGTCCTGAATTAAAGGATGTGGAATAGTGAGGTTTTCGTGGGACAAAACGACATCATCAAAATACAATATATCAATGTCAATTACCCTCGATTGATAAATGTTTTTTTTGCTTTTTTTAACTCTTCCAAGGTTTTTCTCAATCGTCTTTGTCCCTTTTAAAACCTCTTCTGGACTCAAATCTGTTTTTAGAGAAATGCAACAATTCAAAAACTCATCTTCTGATTGAAATCCCCATGCTTTACTTTGATAAATTTCAGAACAAATTGCCTTGGAATCAAGAAGATTTTCAACTTCCGAAATAGCCAGTTCTAAATATTCTAATCTATTCCCAATATTGCTTCCTAAACCTATTACGACGTCATGCTTTTTTTTCATTCTATGTGATTTATCAACCAATTAAATAACTACTTATCCTTTTATAAAATCCTAGAATCAAAACGGAAATATAAATACTAATTTTATACTTGTTCATTTTATGAGTGCAAATCACTAAATTGCACCAATAATGAACTAATTATTACAAATAAACTAAATTATGACAAACAAAAAAGTTTCCTTTTGGAGAGTATTCTGGCCAAGTTTAATTGCTGGTGTTGTTATTATAACAATAATAATCGTGCTTTTCGCTGGTGCAATAGGTTCACTTCTGAGCAGCACACCAGTTTACTCTGTAAAAGATAAAACTATTCTTCACCTGCAGTTGAAAGGCCAGATTGGAGAAATCAGTAAAAACGAAATCAGCTTAAATAGTTTCGGGATGATTAACCGAACAGGACTAGCAGATTTATTGTACGGTTTTGAAAAAGCAGCGAAAGATGATCAAATCAAAGGCGTATTTATTGAACTTAATGGTGCTAGATGTGGATACAGCACTGCTACCGAAATCAGGAATGCTATTAAAAACTTCGAAAAAGAATCAGGGAAATTTGTTGTTGCTTACCACAGCGGAGAAGTGGTGAGTTTAAAACAATATTATATTGCTTCAGCTGCTAGTGAAAATTACGGCTTCCACTCTACGATGTTTGAATTCCTTGGACTTGGAACAGAATTAATGTTCTACAAAGGTATGTTTGACAAGCTAGATCTTGAAATGCAAGTAATTCGTGGTTCAAATAACGATTTTAAAAGTGCTGTTGAACCATATTTCTTAACTGAAATGAGTGATTCAAGCAGATTGCAATTACAAACTTACTTAGACAATATCTGGACAGCTGTAAAAACAAACATCAGTGCGGACAGAGGTATTTCTATTGCGCAACTAGATCATATTGCAGACAGTGGTTTGGTAAGAAGAATTGGACAAGCTGTAGAATACAAACTAATCGATGGTGTAAAATACAGAGATGAAGTCATTCAACTTTTGGCAGATAAAATTGATATTAAAAACACAGATGACTTAAACTTCAAAGGCTTTGAAAAATATGCACAAAAGAAATTTGAAGCACAACAAAAAATAGCGCATGTTAAAAAAGCAAACGTTGCAGTAATTGTTGCTGAAGGTAACGTGATCGTAGAAGGTGAAGGATTAGCTAGTAAAAACATTACTAAACTTTTGCGTGATGCCAGAAAAGATGATGACATCAAAACAATCGTTTTCCGAATTAACTCTCCTGGAGGAAGTGCATTGGCAAGTGACGAAATTTGGAGAGAAGTTAAGTTGGCCAATGAAAAGAAAAAAGTAATTGTTTCAATGGGAGATGTTGCCGCGTCAGGTGGTTATTATATTGCAGCACCTGCAAGTAAGATATTCGCCGAAGAAACTACAATTACAGGATCTATTGGAGTATTTGGAGTAATTCCTTACACTGGAAAAATGCTTGAAAACAAATTGGGATTGTCTTTCGATAGAGTAAGTACAAATCAACATGCTGTTTTAAGTACAAATCAAAAACTTAGTGAAAAAGAATTCAGCATGGTTCAAGAAGAAGTAGATCACATTTACGCTTCATTTTTGAAAGTTGTTGCTGAGGGAAGAGGAATGACAGTAGAACAAGTGAACGCTATTGCTAGAGGACGTGTTTGGACAGGAATTGATGCACTTCGCGTTGGATTGATAGATACACTTGGTGGAATTCAAGATGCAATTGCTTATGCTGTAAAAGACGCCGGAATTAAAAATCCTATCGTTCGTTATTATCCAAAAGTTGAGAAAGAAGCTTGGGTAGAACTTATTGAATCTTTCGAAGAGGAAGAAAATACGGTAAAAGGAAATGTTATTCCAGCAGAATTGACAGAAATGTACAAACGCATCAAGCAAGTTGAACAAATGTCAGGAATTCAAGCGCGATTGCCTTATGAGCTAATTTGGTAAGCGTTTGCTAAAAACTTATTATATTAAGAGGAAGGGAAACCTTCCTCTTTTTTTGTTTTACAAATCATGAAACACCCAAAAGTCAACAAAACAAAGCTATTTTAGATCTTAGAAATAATTTTAGGGAATAGTAATGCTCAAAAATCGAAAAAGCAATTGTAATTTTACCGAGTACTTTTAATAAAGTAAATCATGATAAAACAGATCACTAAGTATTCAATTGCGCTCTTTCTTTCTTTAATTATTACATGGAGTATTGGACTTATTGTTATCACGAACAAGCACTACATGGAAGGTCCGTGGATTACTTGGATTTATGGAATCATCAACGCTGTTCTTGCTACTGGACTATTTACATTGATTCTTTTTCCTTTGTACTATTTAGGTCGGAAATTTAAAATCACTCGGATCTTAATCCATATACTTTTTAGCACTGTTCTTCTTTTAGAATTGATTTCTCTATTCTACTTTACCATGACCCTCGAATTATTGGGAAGCACAATTTTCCAATTCAGTTGGGATCAAGCCTCCATAATTTTAGAAAATTATTTCATTTTTAAATGGTATTATCTTCTTTTACCTTTCCCTGTTCTGCTTTACTTTCTTTTTATTCGCTTCATCAATTTCAAAAAAGACCGTTTGGTTTTCTATCTTTTATTGGCCGCCGGAATTCCTTCTTTACTTATGGGATTACAAATCGAAAGAGAAAATGGCAGCTTTTCAGAAGTTTCAAAAAATAAAGCCATTTTCTTTGTTCATTCTGTTTTGTTCAATCAAAAAGCAGAGCGAAATAGTGTGTTTTCAGAAGATGTAGCATTTTATCAGAAAACTACAAATCCAAAACTCCAAAGTCAAGATTATCCGCTTTATCATTCCACAGATCAAGAAAACACGCTGAAGCCATTTTTCGATTTAAAAGAAACTCCGCCAAACATTGTCTTTTTAGTAGTAGAAAGCTTGTCTTCTTCATTTAGTGGTCCAGAAGCAGATGAAATTAGCTATACACCTTTCTTAGATTCTTTATCGGAATTTAGCTTGTATTTTGATAATTCCTTAGCAACTTCAGAACGATCGTTTGCCGTTTTGCCTAGTATGCTCGGTAGTTTACCCCACGGAAAAGCAGGATTCACAAACAACAAAGCCGGATATCCAAACAACGAAACTTTGGCAACTTGGTTATTTAGTAATGGTTATCAAGGAGATTTTCATTTTGGAGGATACGCACGATTCGATTACATGGATTTATTCATGAATAATCAAGGATTCAAAAATATTTACGATAGAAAAGAATACAATTACGAAGGCACTGGTTTACAAACAAGTATCGATTCAATACCATTTGGAATTCCTGATAAGCAATTTCTTCAAAGTGTGATTGAGAAAACAAAAGAAAGAAAATCGAATGCTCCATTTATGGATGTGTATTTGACGCTTTCCATGCACTATCCTTATATGATTGAAGATCACAATGCTTATTACGAAAAAGTAAGGAAAGTAATTGCCGCATCTGAAGCCGGTGAAAACACAAAAAAGAAGCACCTTAAATATGTTGCGGAATTTGCTACTTTCCTTTACACAGATGACGCCCTAAACGCTTATTTCCATGAACAGAAAAAGCTGAAAGCGCACGAGAATACGATATACATTATATTAGGAGATCACATGATGGGCGAAATTCCGCAAGGGAGTCACATTGAAAAATACCGTTCTGTTTTAATGATCTATTCACCGTTATTAAAAAAGGCAACACACTTTAAAGGAGTAAATTCACATTTAGACATAGCGCCATCTTTTTATAACTTATTACAAGAAAAATATAAATATCCCGAATTGGATTCTGTAAGTTGGTTAGGAAAAGCTTTTGATACCTCAAGCGTCTTTCAATCGAATCGCGATATTTTATTTATGCTGAATGACAGAAGAACAGAAAACATACTTCACAATAATCACTATTATTCCAAAGGCAAACTATACAAACTTGGTGATCGATTAAGTATTACAGAAATAAAAAATGATGAAAACGAGAAACTACTTGCTAATTTATTGGCTGCCTCAACGATTGTGCATGATGAAGTTGTGAGCAACAACATACTTATTCCATATAAATCGGATTTAGAGGTCCTAGAAACGATTAACAAGAAACTTGAGATTGATGATAAAGTAGAATACAGCAGTATATACAGCACCATTTTAGTAAAACCTTACAAGGAAATTATTTTTGACATCAATTTAAAACTAGTCAAAGGCTGGACTCAAGACGAGGAAGATGAAAATCATCCTATATTAGTTTGCTCTATCAAAAGAGGCGAAGAAAGTATTTTCTGGGATAAACTGGATCTCAAATTAGCCGATATGCCAATTGAAAAAGATAGACAATTAAACTATTTGGTTAAAAGTAATATGGACTTCGATTTATTACCAGGCGACAAAGTTTCACTATATTTTTGGAATAAAAACATGTCTAAAACCAAATACGAAGCTTTATTGCTGCCAATAATTGTAAAAGCAAAAGAGAAATGAACCACTTTGGACTGAAAGGAATATAGGTTTAAATGAGAATGGAGTATTTAGATTTTAGACATTAGATGTTAGATGTTAGACTTTAGATGTTAGATGTTAGACTTTAGATGTTAGATTATAGGCGTTAGATTTTAGATGTTTGTCAATTTTTGTCTTTTGTGTACAATCTATTGTTCGATTTATTTTTTTTTAGGAGCTAAGGTGCATAGTTTTAACTATTTCTGAGACCGATAGAAGGACTTAAATTTAGATATTCTTTTGGGAGCCTTTTCCGCCTACTCCTCCAATTTACATGCTTAATAACTATGTCGCTAAATGCAGAAGTATGAGCTTCCAAGGTCGCTATACTTTTACATGCGCCATGTCATCAAGTGCTGTAAGATTTCCGTATCCGTCGGGGCTTGGGTTAATGCTTCGAGAACTGCATAAATGTGATAAATACAGAATGAATACCGATGATTTGACAGTGAATTGACGAATAATGAGATTGTTTGAGAATCAAAAACATTTAAGTTTTAATAACAAAAAGAACATAGTGTCATTCTTTTAATCCCCGAATCTTTGATTTTTTGAATCTTTAAATCTTTCAATCCCCGAATCATTGAATCATTGAATTTTTCAATCTTTGAATCATTGAATCATTGAATTTTTGAATTCTTAAATTCTTGAATTCTTGAATCTTTAAAAGATCAAACTACCTCCACTCCAAAGTATTCATAAACTCATAAAGATCACTCTTCACGAAATCCAGTGTTGGTTTAATGGAATCATAATTTGGCAGCGTATTGAAATAAACCACACCACTTATAAATCGGCTGGTGCTATCGGTTAAATAAAACTGGAATGGAGAAGCTACGTTGCCTTGTAATTCGAAAAGGGTTCCAAAAACGCGTGCATCATTTCTAATAAATGAAGTATCGAGAATGGCAGTCGCTTTCACTTTGTGTTCTCCTACTTTATCGATGGCATAATTAACGTAAACCGCTAATGAAGTATCCATTTCAATTCTACTCAGGTGGAGCGTTCCATTCAATTTAGTCAACTTAACATCTCTATTGCATGTAGAACCTTCAACATTTTGGACATTAAAATAGCTTGGCTTATTGAATGAATATCCACAACTGTCAGTAAATATTTCGTAAGTACGTTCTGGAAAATTAAGTTCTAAAAATGTGGAAGGTTTAGGAACAAAGTTTTTATCATTATTACATGAAGCGATTAAAAATAATCCCAATAAAGCCAACCCTACATTTTTCAACATAACTTATTTACTGTTTAATGATCTTAATCGTCTTCACTCTTTTCTTGTCAGAAGATTCTACAACAAACTTAAAGTTTTCGAAAATATAAATTTCATTGTTACGCAAAATCCTTCCAGATTGTTCAATTAAAAATCCTCCGATTGAATCAGATTCTCCTTTAACTTCTTCGAAAGCCTTACCGTCAATTTCTAAAACTTTATACATATCAACCAAAGATGTTTTTCCTTCAAAAAGATATGTTGAATCATCTAATTTTGTGTAAACGATATCTTCATCGTCAAACTCATCCGTGATTTCACCAATAATTTCTTCAAGTACATCCTCCAAGGTCACTACACCAGAAGAACCGCCGTATTCATCTACAACAACGGCCATGTGCATTTTCTTCTCTTGAAACTCCTTTAGTAGATCATCAATTTTCTTGTTTTCAGGAACAAAAAACGGTTGACGAATAATAGCATTCCATTCGAAATCTGCTGGTGCATTAAGGTGTGCTAATAAATCTTTAACGAAAAGAATTCCTGTTACATTATCAAAAGTATCTTTAAAAACAGGTATTCTTGAGTATCCTGAATTCAAAATAAGCTTCATAACCTCTTCGTAAGACAACTCTTCATTGATGGCAATTGTATCTACTCTTGATCGCATCACTTGGCGCACATCTGTATTTCCAAAATTTACAATTCCTTCAAGTATTCTTTGTTCATCAGCTGTAGTATGCTCCTCACGTGTAAGGGCAATTGCATTCTCCAAATCATCGGTAGAAACATCAATTTGACGTTTTCTAGCATATTTTAAAATGATATCCGTTCCGTTAACAAGAAACATTCTCAACCAAGAAAACGGTGGTATTTTACCCACTACATTTAAAGGTGTGGTCATTAATCTCACCAACTTCAAACTATTTCTATTGGCATAGACTTTAGGTATTACTTCGCCAATCAATAAAAGCACGAAAGTAATTCCTCCAATTTCAATTGTTGTTCTTAAATAATCAACACCAATAAAATTAGGATTAACTGGATATATCTGACTAAATATGTAACTAGATAAAATTACTATTGCAACATTCACGAAATTATTCGCGATTAAAATAGTAGCGAGTAAACCTTTCGGATTATTCAAAAGTCGCAAGGATGTTTCTGCTGCAGGATCTGCAGAGTCTCTAATTTCTTCTTTGTCTTCTGGAGTAAGCGAGAAAAATGCCACTTCGGAACCTGAAACCAATGCTGAGGTAACAAGAAGCAATATAAGTACTAAAATTGAAATCCAAAAACTCATACCGAAATCCGGGGGAATCGATAATAAAATAGAACTAAGGGGGTCTGTATCGTCCATTAAACTAATGCTTTAAAATGGTAAATCGTCATCATCATCTTCAGACAATCCTCCGCTCATCGGCTTAGGTTTTTCTGGAGTATTTCCAGTATTGAAATCAGGCTGTTTAGAACTATTTGTGTTTTCGCTTTTACTAGACAACATTGTCATGTTATCAGCAACAACTTCTGTGCTGTATTTTGTAGCTCCAGCTTCATCTTGCCATGAACGTGTTTTCAATTTACCTTCGATATAGACTTTTTGTCCTTTCGTAAGATATTTCTCCACCACATCTGCAAGGCCTCTCCACACTACAATGTTATGCCAATCTGTAATATCCCTGCGTTCTCCAGTTGTCTTATCAGTATAGTTTTCAGACGTAGCAATAGAAAAACGAGCCAATTTTGTCCCATTTTCTAAAACCCGAATCTCTGGATCCTTTCCTAAATTACCAATTAATATAACTTTGTTAACGCTTCCTGCCATAATTGCAAAAGTAAAAAATAATTCACTTAAATATACATACAATATTTGTAAAAAATTAATAATCTATAAATTAGGGTTGTTTTGGTTTATGGGGTTGCAATTTAGAATGATGTTTACGAAGAAATTTTGGGTGGAGTTTAGTGGTTATTACATTTATATAAATTTTGTCTAATTCCTTTTTATGGCTCTATGTGAAATACTGTGGGTAATCAATTTTAATCCTTCGAAAAATTAATGGTTCTACTACGAATTGAACTGTAACCTAAACGAGTTGTATTTTAAAGTATTTATCAAAATTATCATTTCATTTTTACAAGCAAGCACATGGTGGTCTGTATTTCAATTGATTATTCCCGGCGGGACGGCATATTAATAGCCAAGGACGTAAGTCCTTGGTTTAAAAAAAATAGATATAATACAAAACCCCACAAAATCGACCTAATTGCATGCAATTAAGTCGATTTTGTGGGGTTTTGTTTCGGTTTGTATCGTTTGGCGAATGGACTTACGTCCATCCCTATTAACATGCCGTCCCTCTGGGACTTCGAATAATAAATACCTAAATAACAGGAGCTTATAAAATTAAGCGAATTAGATTTTTAATAGAAAGTTTCCATTTAAATAAAAGTAGAACCAAATTAACAATCGTTTAGCTTCAATTAAAACCATAGATTTTAAAACTACCCACACAAAATCATATAGAACCCTTTTTATCAATATTTAAGGTTTTTCGCTAAGCCTATTTTCAATATGTTTTATCGAAGATTCAAACTTTTAGATTTACATGAATGTAAAAATCGAAGGTTTTTACAGGCTGAGGGTCAAAGGCTATGTTCACCTTCGTTTATTTTATCTTTACTTTTGGAAGTTTTAGTTCTCCTAATTGCTTAATAATATCATTTCGATTATCTGCTATCCTTCCGAAAAATGGTTTTAGTACTTCATTATCTACTATACTATCTCTATATGTATAGGCGTATAATACTAATGCTTTATTTTTTGATTTTTCATTCTTATATCTGTATAGATTCCATTCGAAAATATATGCTCCATCGCTAATGACGAAATCAATTATTTTTTCATTTCCATTGTCATAGATATTATAATTCACAACAGGATTGGTCTTTTTTAATAGTTCTAATTCAGATATTTTAAATTTAGCTGCATCTTCAACAGTTAAGTCTCCAATTATGGATTCAATAATTATCATATCATTATATTCCTTCAGTGTTGCTCCTTCTGGCAAATATTCTTGTTTATAGTAATTATCGGAAGGGTTAGAACTCCAAACTAATGAGTACTCTTTTTTATCAAAATTTATTTTTTTACCTACTCCTAAAAAGTCCTTTGGAGAATTAAGAGTTGTGAAGGAAATGCACAAAAATGCAATAAAGGAAAGTAGTATTAATTTATTATTTCTAATCATTATAGTTTTTTTTTATGAATGCTAACGTTTGAGGCTTTGCGGCGGCCTGTTTGCTAAATGTTTTATCGAAGATACAAACTTTTAAATTTACATAAATGTAAAAATCGAAGGTTTTTACGGGCTGATCGTCAAAGGCTGTGTTAGCATATGTTACTTCTCTAATTGTTACTATTGAAAGCAATCGAGCCTGTTAACAAAATAATTATCACAGAAATTATACAACTTAGAATATATGAATTGATTTAATTAAAATCTAAAAGGCTCCAATAGTTTAAGAAGCCGAGCCTTAAAGCCAACTTGCTCTATAATCTCTTCCTGGCTTAACCCAATTCTTGAGAAAATCCCCATAATAACACACTGTTCTATAATCTCCTCGGAAAGATAGTATTTTGATTTTAAAAACTCTGACAACTCGTTTGTGTTTTTCATTCGCTTACTGAAAAGTGAGAGCCTTGAAAAATCATATTTTTCAGTGACTTTTATTTTACGTTTTTTATACTTTATAGAAATAGAATGATAACCACTAGTTGTGTTCTTTTTAATTCTTATCCAATAAGGGACTAATTTGTATTGTTTATCATAACTATAAAGTATTTCAATTTTATAGTTTTCATCTTGGCAGGTATATGTTAATTCGTTCAACAGTTTGAAGAAGTCAAAACTTAGTGAGTACCCATTTTCTACTCCCTTTTTTAAGCTTATAACATGGGTGAGTTTATTATTGCTCTCATAAAATTTTAAAGCAGTACCACTATAAGCATTCCAGTTGTCATAAATGTAATGACTAGAGAAAAGAAACTTCTTATTATATGCGGAGGGAAAACCTAACTCTTTAAGTATAGTGAATGAAGAATCATAGACAATCTTCTTATACACCGCTAACTTATCTTTCCACTTTTCATTAATTGCTTTTTGTTCTAAAGCTTTTTCTAAATTGATTTTAGCAGTATTACTATTTGAGTCTAATTTAATTGCTTTTTCAAATGAGTTAATTGCTAAATCGAACTCTTCAAGCATAAAGTATGAATAACCCATATTGTTATATGCGTCGCTGTAACTGGGGTTGACATTAATTTCCTCTTTAAAACAATCAATAGATGCCCCAAACAGTCCTTCGTCAAATTTTAGGCTTCCAATATTGTATCTAACAAGTCGCATGGAAGAGTCAATAGATAGAGCCTTTTCATAATCTTGCATTCCTTTCTCTTCTTCACCCATTTCCACAAATACGTTCCCTCGATTGTTGTAAGCACGATAATCTCTAGGGAAATAACTAAGTTGTTTGTTATAGAGTTTTAATGCTTTTTCATAGTCTCCAGCCTCATGTGCTTTTAACCCTTTAGCAAAATAATCGGTCGAATCTTCAATAGATATTTGACTAACCAAAGAAAAATCTATAAGCGATATGATGAGTAAGAAAAGTTTAGAAAAACATTTAAAACCGAAGATAAATTTCATGAGGTTAAATTAAATAAAGAGTCTAAATAATGTGTCAGTTATAGCTCCTTTTTAAACGATTTAAGTTCAAAAACAGCTAACGTATATGCTTTCTCTCTTGTATCTGTAAAAAAAGTATTTACTATCATGACTTACCTTTAAATCTTGTAATTCGACCCCTGGCTCAAATTGAGTTACGTTTACGCTAACATTATTCTCAAGAATATGCAAACACTTCATGATAAGCCTTATTATGCATTCTAATTTTCAATTTCTTAATCTGGGAAAATACCGAAATTGGGAGTATTAATAAGATACTAATTATAAGTTTCAATCTTTTCATAATGTATGCTAACTCACTTATAACCCCACCACCAGCCTACAAACCCACCAACCATTTGTTAGCTTTGTGCACCTTTTGGTAGGATTATTATCACCAAATTTAATCATTCTTACAACATCACAAATCAAACAACCCTACATTATTCTCCAAAAACCGTTCAATCAATCTTGGCAATGGTAAATCATTAATTAAATTCAAATCCGTTACTATAATAGTATCTCCTTTCAACATTTCATCAACTTCCCAAAATGTTGCGTTAATATGTTGGTGGGTTAAAATATGCCGTTCATCAAAAATTCTTTTAATTATATTGACACCATATTTATCCTTCACAATAGCACTTACTTCTTTTTTTAGTTTCTTGTCTTCTAATTCAAGCACAGGAAACTCATACATATTTTGCCAAATGCCTTTTCCTTCTCTTTTAATCAATTGAATATCTTGAGAAGGATAAATTAAGTAATGAAAATGCCTTGTGGTTACTTTTACTTTTTTGGATTTCACGGGTAACTGTAAAGGATCACCTTCATTAAAGGCCAAGCAAGTATCTGCCAAAGGACAATTTTCGCAATCAGGATTCTTTGGTTTACACACCATCGCTCCTATTTCCATAATTGCTTGATTGAATTCAGCTGGGTCTTCTCTGTTCAACACTTCTTCGGCATAAGTTTTAAAAAGCTTCGCACCTTGACCTGTATCTATAGGCGTATTGTCATTGAAATAGCGAGAAAGCACACGAAAAGCGTTTCCATCCAGAACGGCATATGGTAAATCATAAGCAAAAGAAGCAATGGCAGAAGCAGTATAATCTCCAACACCTTTCAAGCTTTTTATGTCTTTATAGGTATTCGGGAAAACTCCATCAAAATCATTTACGACTTGTTGAGCTGCGGAATGTAAGTTTCTCGCTCTACTATAATAACCCAACCCTTGCCACAATCTCAGAACCTCTTGTTCATCAGCAGAAGCTAAACTAAAAACATCAGGATAATTTTCTATAAACTTATAATAGTACGATTTTCCTTGATCAACTCTCGTTTGTTGCATTATAACTTCCGATAGCCAAATTTTATATGGGTTTTTGGTATCTCTCCATGGAAGATTCCTGTGGTTTTGTCGATACCAAACCTGTATTGATAGAGCAAAATGAGACATTTAGGATATTTTTTAAAATTATTTTGAAAAAGACAAAGATAACAGGAATAAGCTAAGTACCTTTGTGGCTGGAAATCATTAAGTTGTTAAAAGTTAAAAAAAATTAGATTATGACAAAAGCTGATATTGTAGCTGAAATTGCTGAAGAAATTGGACTAGAGAAAAACGAAGTTCAAAAAACTGTTGAATCATTCATGAACACAGTAAAGAAATCTCTTACAAATGGAGAGAATGTTTATTTAAGAGGTTTTGGTAGTTTCATCGTAAAAGAAAGAGCAGAAAAAACTGGTCGAAACATTTCAAAAAATACGACTATTATTATTCCTGCGCACAATATTCCATCATTTAAGCCTGCTAAGACATTTGTAGAAGACGTAAAATCAAATGTTAAGGTTAAATAATTGAAAAATTGTCCGCTTATTGGGACTTATAAAAGTTATTTATATCTTTGCACTCCTGTTTTTCTTGAAAGGCAGGAGTGTTTTTGTTAAAAAGACACTTAGAATACAGAATATTAATACTTAAAATCATATAGTTATGCCAAGTGGTAAAAAGAAAAAGAGACATAAAATGTCAACGCACAAGAGAAAGAAGCGTTTAAGAAAGAACCGTCACAAGAAGAAAAAATAGATTTCTATTTTTCACAGTTTCTGGTCGGAAACATTTTATAATTAAACTGTTTACGACCAGAGCTATTATGACAATTCAACAAATAACTTGGCAAATGTTTGCTAAGTTATTTGTATTATATAAACTTAAATACGGCTTCCGTGAATTACGAATTAGTGGTTGACTCCCGCAAAGGGAGTGTTTGGCTTGCACTACTAAAAGACGGAAAGCTTATTGAATTACACGAAGAAAGTGAACAAACGGACTTTGCTGTTGGTGATGTATACCATGGTAAGGTTAGAAAAGTTGTACCCAGTCTTAACGCGTGTTTTGTCGATGTAGGATATGAAAAAGATGCATTTTTGCATTACTTGGATTTAGGTCCACAGTATCTGTCGCTCAATAAGTTTACCCAACATACGTTGCAAGGAAAACAAAACGTAGCCGACCTCTTGTACTTCAAAACTGAAGAAGATATTGCTAAGGATGGAAAGATCACTGATGTGGTTTCCTCCTCTCAACACATAATGGTTCAAGTTGCAAAAGAACCAATTTCGAGCAAAGGACCTCGATTAAGTGCTGAAATAACATTAGCCGGTCGGTACCTAGTACTCGTTCCGTTTTCAAACAAGGTCTCTATTTCACAGAAATTGAAAGACCCTGAGGAACGTGAACGTCTGCGCGACATTATGAAGAACATCAAACCAAAGAATTTTGGGGTGATTATTCGTACTGTAGCGAAAAACAAAAAAATCGAGCAAATCGATCAAGACCTTAAAGATCTTATAGCGAAATGGACTAAATTACATGGTAATTTAATTAACTCTAAACCGCCAAGAAGAATATTAGGTGAAATCAATAAAGCCTCTTCATTATTAAGAGATTTATTGAATGCTGACTTTACAAACATACATGTAAATGACGATGATTTATTCGACAAAATGAAACTCTATGTCGCTTCAATTGCTCCAGATAAGGAGAACATATTAAAGCGATACAATGGTAAATTAGACATCTTTGAAAAGTTTGGAATTAACAAACAGATCAAGACGCTATTCGGGAAGAAAGTTCCTTTGCAAAGTGGCGGATATTTAATTATCGAACATACAGAAGCCATGCATGTGGTGGATGTAAACAGTGGAAATAGAAAGGATCCAAAAGGGCAAGAAAGTAATGCTCTAGCGACCAATTTAGAAGCTGCTGAAGAATTAGCACGTGTACTCCAATTGAGAGATATGGGTGGTATTGTTGCAGTCGACTTTATCGACATGCACGAGAAGGAAAATAATAAAATGCTCTTTGAGAAAATGAAAGAGTTTATGAAACCTGACCGTGCTAAGCACAATATCTTACCTCCTTCTCGTTTTGGTGTAATTGAAATAACACGTCAGCGAGTTCGACCAGAAACAGACATTGAAACATCTGAAAAGTGTCCTGTTTGTGATGGAACAGGAGAAATTACAGCAAGTATTTTATTTGCTGATGAAGTTGAAAACAATCTGACTTACTTAATTGAAGACAGAAAAATTAAAGACATTTCATTAGAGGTTCATCCCTATATTGAATCCCATTTTAAGATTGGTTTACTCTCTAAACAGGTAAAATGGTTCTTAAAATACAAAAAGTGGATCAGAGTTACAGGAGTAACGAATTTCCATTTATTACAATATGCTTTTAAAGACAAAGAAGGTAAAATTGTAAAGATTTAGGTATGAATAAAGAGGATAAATATTCCTTTTTAGAAGCCAAACACAAAATTGAAGCTTGGTGTGCTTATCGCGATCGCTGTCATCACGAGGTTTATAACAAACTTAGAGATTACGGAATAGATGATGAGGACACCAACGCTTTACTTTCACACCTCATAGAATATAAATTCCTAGACGAACAGCGATTTGCTGATAGCTTTGTTTCGGGAAAACACCGAATCAAAAAATGGGGACGAAATAAAATCGTTGCTCATTTAAAACAAAAAAGAATAACTGCCCGAATCATTAAAGATGCTTTAAAAGAGATTGATGAGCAAGAATATGTCGATATGCTTCATTCTCTAGCACTTCAAAAATGGAAATCTAAGAGTGGAACTGATTTTGAAATCAAAGTAAAAGTTCAACGTTATTTAGCGAGCAAAGGATATGAATTTGACCTCATCTACAACGCCCTCGAAGATGTAGAAATTGAATTAAAAGAATAGTTCCTCTATATTGTTTGAGTAAGATTACAAATACTCCATTTACCATTACAAATACTCCATTTAGAAAAATCAGACCGCAAGACAAATCTCGCGGTAACTGAATTTTGTGGTTTGTATGTTCAAAAAAGAGGGAGAAAAATAATGGCGCTTTTGCGTCATCATTTTTCTCCCTCTTTTTTGAATTCTCCTCCTTTTGTAAACTGTTATTGCAAGATTTTATCTCGCAAAAACAGTTTATCATTGGAATCTTGGCAGTGTTAAAGTAAATCAAATAAATCCAACCTTTTTTAACAGCAACATTAGGACATTTTAATAATTATTTCAAGAATTCACTAATTAAAAACAGCGGTCAAAAAATTTTCAATTATATTAGCGAATTATAAGAAATTGAGAAGTGTCTGATAGCATAATAATTATTCCAACATACAATGAAATTGAGAACATTGAACGAATGATTCGTCAAGTTTTCAGCTATGAAAAAGAATTTCATTTACTTATTGTTGACGACAACTCTCCCGATGGAACAGCTCAAAAAGTAAAGGATCTTCAAAAAGAATTCCCAACTCGTCTTTTCATATTAGAACGTCCAGAAAAAAATGGATTAGGAACAGCCTACAAAGCAGGATTCGACTGGTGCTTGGAAGCAACTTATAACTACATTTTTGAAATGGATGCAGATTTCTCTCACAATCCAGATGATTTAATTCGACTATATGAAGCTTGTGCCAAAGAAGGAGTTCATCTTTCTATAGGTTCTCGCTACTGTAAAGGAGGAAAAATAAAAAACTGGCCAGTAATGAGGGTGCTCATGTCTTATTTCGCTTCCATCTATGTTAGAATGATATTGTGGATCGGAATTAAGGACACAACAGCCGGATTCAAATGTTACACCCGTGAAGCATTAGAGAAAGTAAATTACGACATCATTCCATTTAAAGGATATGCATTCCAAATTTGCATGAAATACGGAGTCCGTAAACATAAGTTAGGAATTGTAGAAGTACCCATTACATTTATTGATAGACAACGCGGAACTTCTAAAATGAGTTCAGGCATATTTAAAGAAGCATTTTTCGGTGTTTGGAAAATGAGAAAAATGAAACTATGAAATATTTATTAAAACAGGCTACGATTATCAACGAAGGAACATCAACGATAGGAGATGTTTTAATTCATAATGATATCATTGAAAAAATTGCACCTTCTATTACTGATGCTTCTGCAACGGAAATTAACTGTGAAGGAAAATACCTTGTCCCTGGAAGTATAGATGATCAAGTTCATTTTAGAGAACCAGGACTAACGCACAAAGGAAATATTCGTTCAGAAAGTCGTGCTGCAGTAGCCGGAGGAATTACTTCTTTCATGGAAATGCCAAATACAGTTCCCAATGCACTTACACAAGAATTATTAGAAGACAAATATAAAATTGCTGCCCATTCAAGTTTAGCGAATTACAGTTTTTTCATGGGAGCTTCAAACGACAATATTGAAGAAGTTCTAAAAACCAATCCTAAAAATGTTTGTGGAGTAAAAGTTTTTATGGGTTCTAGTACTGGAAACATGTTAGTTGATGAACCATCAACTTTAAACAAAATTTTTAGCGAAGTCCCTATGTTAATCGCCACACATTGTGAAGATGAGGAAACTGTGAGAAAAAACATGGAAATTTACCGTGCAAAATACGGTGAAGATGTTCCAATGAAATATCATCCTGAAATCAGAAGTGCTGAAGCTTGTTATCTTTCTTCATCATTAGCTGTTTCTTTAGCGAAAAAACACAATGCTAGATTACATGTTTTACATATTTCAACTGAAAAGGAATTGTCTCTATTTGAAAACAAAACTCCATTAGCTGAAAAGAGAATTACGGCGGAAGCATGTGTTCACCATTTATGGTTTTCAGAAGAAGATTATGATACAAAAGGAACATTGATCAAATGGAATCCTGCGGTAAAAAAGAAAAGCGATCGTGACGCTATTTGGCAAGCTGTTTTAGACAACAGAATTGATGTTATAGCAACAGATCATGCTCCGCATACAGTACAAGAGAAAGACAATACTTATTTCAATGCTCCATCAGGTGGACCTTTAGTTCAACATGCTTTACTAGCACTTTTTGAAAAAGCTAAAGAAGGAGTGATTTCTAAAGAAAGAGTAATTGAGAAAACCGCTCATGCTCCATCCGTTTTATTTGGAATTGAAAAAAGAGGTTATATCCGTGAAGGATATTTTGCTGATTTAGTAATCATTGATCCTAATAAAACAACTACAGTTACAAAAGACAACATTTTATACAATTGTGGCTGGTCGCCGTTTGAAGGGTATACATTCAGTCACCAGATTGAAAAAACTTTTGTCAACGGGAACTTAGTTTATGATAATTACAAAGTTGTTGACCAAAGCATTGGAAAAAGACTTGAATTCAATAGATTTGACTAATGAAAAAACTACTGTTTCTTTCTTTGGGTTCAATATTTTTGTTTCTAGGAGCGTGTTCTTATCGATTTGATAAAAAAGATGCACCGGACGACTTGATTCCAAAGGATACTTTCACAATGGTTTTGCAAGAGGTTATGATTGTTGAATCTTATTTTAAACATCAGCAAAGTAATGTAAACGATTTTTCTAGGACTTTGCCAAAAGCGATAAATCCAATTTTTGAAAAGTACAATATCGACAGTACAAGGTATTCTAACTCTATGACATATTATTCTACAAGACAAGAGAAGTTTATTGAGGTTTATAGTCAGATACAGGATAGTTTGACTTTGAATACGCTATCTCGAGATACAATTTCGCAGTAGTAGATTAAAACAAGAACGATGAGATTTCACACAAGAAAATGGGTAAAACCCGAAGATTTAAATCCGAATGGGACTTTATTTGGAGGCCGATTATTAGAATGGATTGATGAAGAAGCAGCGCTTTATTCGATTATACAATTAGAAAATCAAAAAACGGTCACAAAATTCATAAGTGAAATTGATTTCCAGAATTCTGCTCATCAAGGTGATATTATAGAAATTGGTATTGAAGTTATTAAATTTGGCAGTGCTTCGTTAACGCTTAAATGTGAAGTTCGAAACAAAATGACCCGCAAAACAATCATCACTGTTGATCGAATCGTGATGGTGAGTCTTGATGATGATGGAAAAGCAAAACCACATGGGAAAACGAAAATAGAATACGTTAAAGATAGGCTAGATGAATAAGCGTATTTCGTGTCCGTAAGAAAACTATTTTTTTTTAAGTCTTTGATAAGAAAACTTCAAAGGCAAGGCTTTTAAAGTTTTTAATTGTCAGAAGTTTATCTTTATAAATGCGATGCCTTGCGACGTGCTGCGTTATGCAGAACCTGCCGAAGTAAGCATAACGCAGTACTTGGAATTTTCTTGCAATGCCCATTTTGATAAAACGACTAGATAAAGTCGTTAACAAATAAAGCAAATGCAATATTACAAATACAACGAAGTTTTATTCGTTAACAGCGTTTTTAAAACTAAAAAAGGGACATCTCGAAAGACATCCCTTAATATTACTCTAACATTCTAAATTAAGAATGAATTGGTTCTAATATTTCTTCTTTTTTCAAAAGTGCTCCGACTTCTGTCAAAGGATAAATTTCACTGTATTTCTTGATCTTATCCATTTCCACACGGCGATTGATGTGAACACGTCTCAATCCTTGCGGAGTTGTTACACCACTCGCTGCCATAAGTTCGATAAAACTATATACAGTTTGAGAATGGAAGTTAGCCACACGTTGTGATTTATCTTCTACATCTAGTCCACGCATTAAACTCTTATCTTGAGTTGCAACACCAACTGGGCATGTGTTTTTGTGACAAAGCAAGGCTTGAATACAACCTGTAGCAAGCATCATAGCACGTGCACACGAAACAGTATCTGCTCCAATAGCGATTAATCTTGCGATATCAAAACTACTGAATACTTTTCCTGAAGCGACAACGCTGATATCTTTCTTCAAATCATAACCACGTAAAGTGTTTACTGCATAAGCTAAACCATCACGCAGCGGAATACCGATTGAGTTTGAGAATTCAACAGGTGCAGCACCCGTTCCTCCTTCACCACCATCGATGGTAATAAAGTCTGGTTTAATACCTGTTTCTATCATCGCTTCACAAATATCTGTGAATTCGATTTGTTTTCCAATACACATTTTAAAACCAACTGGTTTTCCGTTTGAAAGATCTCTCAATTCTTTAATAAAATACAACAACTCAGTTGCATTAGTAAAAGCCGAATGAGTATTAGGAGAATGAACAGTTGTGTGTGGATCTATGTGACGAATAGCTGCAATTTCTTCAGTATTCTTTGAAGCCGGCAAAAGACCTCCGTGTCCAGGCTTAGCACCTTGAGAAATCTTCAACTCAATCATTTTAACATTGGGGATATTTGCGTTTTCCTTATATGTTACTGGATTAAAGTTTCCTTTTTTATCACGGCAACCGAAATATCCTGTACCCACTTGCCAAATTAAATCTCCACCATACTGTAAGTGGTAAGGACTAATTCCTCCCTCTCCGGTATTTTGCGCAAATCCACCAATTTTAGCACCTTTATTCATTGCTAAAACAGCGTTCATACTCAACGATCCAAAACTCATCGCTGAAATATTCATTAAACTTGCAGCATAAGGTTGCTTACAATCTGGACCACCAATCATAACTCTAGGGTCATGATCAATTTCTTTACGGTTTTTCGCATAGATAGAATGATCCATCCACTCATAACCGATATCATAAACATTTAATTGAGTTCCAAAAGGTGCTGTATCATTCACTTTTTTGGCACGCTGATAAATCAACGAACGATCCAAACGATTGATAGGTCTACCATCTGTGTCATTTTCCACGAAATACTGCATGATTTCTGGACGAATAGACTCTAATAAATACCTAATATTTCCAATTACTGGGAAGTTTCTTCGAATACTGTGTCCCTTCTGAATCATATCGAAATAACCAATTACGATTAAAGGTCCAAACAAGACCATAAACCAAATTACATTATTCCAAAATGGAAAAACAGCTACTACTACCCCTACTACTATTATTGACAATAAAACAAATATACCTCTTGGCTTCATGACATTATACAATTAATGATGTTATACCCTGAACTTTTAATGTGTTAACTACTTTAAAATAATCCGCAAAGTTAAATGAAATATCTCATTCCGCATTAGAGATTACACAACAATATCTAAGGTATGTTGTAAACCTAACAATCACTATGCATTTTTTACGAGAAACACCAAAAACCTAGCGCGTTATTTCAAAATTCAAAACTTTAGACCCTTTAAATCATATTAACATTAAAGTACTCTGGCTGATTGGAAACTTCTTTACCTATCCACTCTGGGAGTGAAAAAACTTCGTTTTCATTTGTAAGTTCAATCTCAGCGAGAATCAATCCTGTTTTTGGTGACTCAAATTCATCTACCTCCCAAACAAATCCATCGAATTTTAGTTCGTACCTTGTTTTAATTATTTTCTTGGGACAAAATTCTTTCAGCATTTCTTCTGCTTCCGTTTTGGGAATAGAATACTCATACTCTAACCTAGAAATTCCTTTCGTCTTCCCTTTAATAGTAATCCATCCTTTATCTCCAGTTACTCTTATACGCACCACCGTTTCAGGAGTTGACATAATATATCCTTGTGAAATTCTTGTCCCTAATTTAGGTTTGACAGCTTTCCATTTTGAAGCATCAACAAGAAATTTTCGTTCTATTTCTACTCCCAAATCAAAGTGTTTTAATAAGATCAATTAAACGATTAGAGTATCCTGCTTCATTGTCATACCAACCCACAAGCTTTACTAAATTTCCAACAACAGAAGTCAATTGACTATCAAAAACACAACTGTTAGGGTTCCCAATGATATCTGCTGAAACTAAAGGTTCGTCAGTATATGCCAAAATTCCTTTCAGTTCGTTTTCACTTGCTCTTTTAAATTCAGCGTTTATTTCGTCCACTGTTGGAACCTTACCCTCTATTGTTAAAGTTAAATCAGTTAAAGATCCATCTGGAACTGGAACACGAATTCCACATCCTCCAATGTGTCCTTCTAATTCTGGAAATATTTTACCCAATGCTTTTGCTGCTCCAGTAGTTGTTGGAACAATAGATTCAGCAGCAGCTCTTGCTCTTCTTAAATCCTTGTGAGGCGCATCATGCAAACGTTGATCAGAGGTATAACTGTGAACAGTAGTAATATATGCACTGTTGATTTTACACATTTTTGAAATCAATTTCACCATTGGTGCTGCTGAATTTGTTGTGCATGAAGCATTACTTATCAACTTATCATCTGGTGTAAGAATATCATCATTCACCCCTAAAACAACAGATTTTATATTATCACCTTGTCCGGGAGCACTTATCACAACTTTCTTTGCACCTCCTTTAAAGTGAGACGAAGCAGCTTCTTCTGTTCTAAAAAGTCCAGTAGATTCTAAAACGATTTCAACTTCGTATTTTTCCCATGGAATTTCTTCTGGATTACGAAACTGAGTAAAAATAATTTTACTCCCATTTTCAAAAACAATTGCGTCGCCAACAACTTCAAAAGCTTCATCAATTTGCCTATGAACAGAATCGTATTTCAGTAAATGCGCTAATGTTTTAATATCAGCCAAATCATTAACGACAGCAACCGATATTTCAGATTGTTTTAAACTCATTCGTGTAAAATATCTTCCAATTCTACCAAATCCATTAACACCTACTTTTTTCATACTAGTTACTATTTAAATACAAACAAAATTAACCATAATCAGAGTCAATCAAAAGAAAATGGAGGAATGATAATTCATTAATCGCTAATTTTATAAAGTATTCAACCAACTTCTTTAAAAGATCATTCCTTTCTGTCCGCTATTTTCATTAAATTCGTGACATGAAGCAAATGCTAATATTTTTCACATTGTTTATGGTGTCCTTTTTTGGGTATTCCCAAGGAAATTGGACATGGACAAAATTGAGTAATCTGCCCATTACAACATCGAATAATGCTGTGGTAGAATGCATTTCAGGAGAAGGAAAATACGTTTATAGTTTTGGAGGAATCTCAGGAGCGTTAACCCAATCAGATATTCATCAACGTGTGTTTAAATATGATGTGAGTCAGGATTCATGGGCGGAAAAGAGTGCTATTCCAGATACATTAGGGAAAATTGCTAGCGGTGCAAGCTGTGTTAAAGACAAAATTTATCTCATGGGTGGTTATCATGTGGCAACTAATGGAGTTGAAACAAGTTCAAACAAAGTTCACATTTACAACACAACAACTGACCTATTTGAAGCAGAAGGTAATCCAATTCCTACGCCTATTGATGACCATGTGCAAGCAGTCTGGAGAGACAGCTTGATTTTTTTGATAACAGGATGGAGTAATTCAGGAAATGTTCCAGATGTTCAAATTTACAATCCAGAACTTAATTCTTGGATGATGGGAACGCCGACTCCAAACTTCTCATTTTACACTAGCTTTGGTGCATCAGGTTACATTTTAGGAGACACAATATTCTACTTTGGTGGCGCTAAAGACTTCCCTACTTTTGAAGCTACAAACGTATTACGAAAAGGCGTAATTGATAAAAATGACCCTACTCAAATTGATTGGTCGGTAATTAATTCGGGCAATGGTGAAACCCTTTATCGAGCGGCATGCTCTGGTCATGACAAAACAGTTTTTTGGGTAGGAGGATCAATGGAAGCTTATAATTTTGATGCATTAGAATACTACAATAATAAACCAGTAAAACCGAACAAGAGGATCTATGAAATTGATCTGCAGCAAAAAAGTCAAAGTAACATCTACAGTGTTCAAACACAAGGAATGGATTTACGTGGAATTGCTAAATTGGGCGGAGGCAACTGGATGATTGCAGGTGGAATTGATAGTCTACAACACGCCACAAAAGACACCTACCTACTTCACAATCCAAGGCTCTCAAATATTGGAAATGCTAATATTCCTCCACTCTTTAAAGTGAATGGAAATGGCGACTATTTCGAAGTAGTGACAGAAAATGTTGGAGAAATTAGTGTTTATGACACGCAAGGCAGAATATTATATAACGCTAAAAAACAATTGGCAGATTTAAAAATACACAAATCTAATTTACAAAAAGGAATACTCATTTTCGCTTATGATGACAAAGTCAATTTGCCAATTATTATTAAGAAAATACATCCTTAAAAACCGAACTCAATAAGTAAATGGAATACCTCATCAATACTCCTATTGAATACCTAAAAGGTGTTGGTGCCGAAAGAGGAAATGTTCTGAGAATGGAAGCCGGCATTGATAAAATGTGGGATTTACTCAATTATTTTCCGTTTCGGTACGTGAATCGCTCTACCTATGTTAAGATTTCTGACTTACCCAGTTACGAAGGACAATCTATTCAATTGAAAGGGACAATCATTGGCGTAAGAGAAATCGGAACTGGAAGAGCAAAACGTTTACAGGCAAGCTTTCAAGATCAGTCAGGTGTAATTGATTTGGTTTGGTTTAAAGGAGCAAAATGGATAAAAAACAAATTGGTTCCCGGCGTACTTTTTAGAGTTTATGGTAAACCAACTAGATTTGGATCCAATTGGAATATTGCCCATCCAGAAATCACACCTTTTGAGCAAGTAGCTCATGAAAAAGGATTACAAGCCATTTATAACAGCACAGATAAATTAACAAAAAAAGGACTTCATTCTAATGGAATTGAAAAACTAACTTATCAATTGGCTTCAAATATTCTTGGGAAAATTCCAGAGATTTTACCCCAAGAAATAATTGATCAATACAAGTTAATTCCTAGAGAAGAGGCTTATCAATTAATTCATATTCCACGTAATTTTGAAGATGTTGAAAAAGCACAAATGAGAATAAAATTTGAGGAGCTTCTATTTCTTCAATTGGAATTGCTCTTGCGGAAAAACGCGAATATCGAAAAGTCCGCTGGTTTTGCATTTGGAAAAACAGGAGAATATTTTGATGAATTTTATAAAAACTATATTCCGTTTGAGCTTACAAATGCACAAAAGCGAGTTGTCAAAGAAATTAGAAAAGATTTAAGAGACGGAACACAAATGAATCGTCTTTTGCAAGGAGATGTTGGAAGTGGAAAAACTTTGGTTGCATTACTCAGCATGCTGTTTGGAATTGGAAACGGATATCAGTCTGCATTGATGGCGCCTACCGAAATATTAGCCCAACAGCATTACAAAACGATTGAAGAGTTATTGGCTCCATTGGATATAAAAGTGGCCTTATTGACTGGTTCAGTGAAGAAAAAAGCGCGTGTTGGATTGTTTAAAGCTTTAGAAGAAGGAGAGATTCATATTCTCATAGGAACACATGCACTTTTAGAACCTACGGTAAAATTCAAAAATTTAGGATTAGTCGTTATCGATGAACAACACCGATTTGGAGTTGCGCAAAGGGCAAGATTATGGAGGAAAAATACTAAGCCACCGCACATTTTAATTATGACAGCCACTCCAATTCCTAGAACTTTAGCAATGACGTTCTATGGGGATTTGGATGTTTCCGTAATTGATGAACTTCCGCCAGGAAGAAAACCAATCAACACGATGCATTTCTTTGAAAAGAGTCGATTGAAAGTTTTTCAATTAATGAAAGAAGAAATAGCTTTGGGCCGACAAATTTACGTTGTTTATCCGTTAATTCAAGAATCTGAAACGATGGATTATAAGAATCTGCTGGAAGGATACGAGGCTATTTCAAGGACTTTTCCAAGACCAGAATTTCAAATTAGTATTGTCCACGGACAAATGAAAGCGGAAGACAAGGCTTTTGAAATGGATCAATTTGTAGAGGGAAACACGCATATTATGGTTGCCACAACAGTTATTGAAGTTGGGGTAAACGTTCCTAACGCTTCTGTAATGATTATTGAAAGTTCTGAACGATTTGGACTTTCTCAATTGCATCAGTTACGCGGCCGTGTGGGTCGAGGAGCAGAAAAGTCTTATTGTATTTTAATGACAGGAGAAAAATTATCTCAAGAAGGTAAGAAAAGAATACAGACGATGGTTTCCACAAATGATGGATTCAAAATTGCAGAGGTCGATTTAGAAATACGAGGGCCTGGAGATATTATGGGAACACAACAAAGTGGAATCATGAATTTGAATTTAGCAAATCTTGCCACAGATGGTCAACTTGTTGGTGCGGCAAGAGAAACAGCCAGAGAAATCTTAAAGGAAGATCCAAAAATATTACTTGGAAAAAACCGTGGATTGCGAATAGAATTAAAAAGACAATTAAAATCGAAACCCAATTGGAGTAAAATATCTTAACTTGACATTATGAAAAAATTAAACGCTATATTATTTCTTATGCTGTTTTTAACATCAACGGCTTATTCCCAATTAAGTGGAGATATAATTAAAGACAATAGAAAACTTACTACAGATTTACCTTATGTTATTGAAGGACATATTACAGGAAAAATCACTATACAAATTAGTGTTGATGCTTTAGGAGAAATTTCTTCAAGTAAAGTTTTGGATGGTGAGTCAACGATTAAAAGTACTCCAGCAAAAATCAAAGCTTTAAATCATGTTTCGCAATTTAAGTTTGAACCGGGCACATGGTTTCCAAAGTTTCATCAGGGGATAGTTGTGATTACGATGGTGAGGGCGAATTAGTAGGGACGATTTGCAAATCGTCCCTACTATTCGAAAATCTTCCTATCCCTTATCAAAGCAATATTTGATTTAAAGATTCAAGAATTCAAAGATTGAAATCGTTCTTTCCATTATCAAAGCAATATTTGATTCAAAGATTCAAGAATTCAAATGGTTAAACATTATTCGAAGGCATAATGTAGGGACGATTTGCAAATCGTCCGTACCATTCGAAAATGCAATTCGTGAAAATTTAAACATTCCTTGCCGAATTATTCAAAAATATATCTCTTTTGGCGATTTTAATAATCCAATTTAAACAAAAACCCATTCGTCAAAAAAAGGGACTCAACTCACAAAGTTGGTCCCTTTTAATTATTGAATTTTTGAATCATTGAATTTTTAAATTCTTCAATCCTTAAACACCGTAGATTTTATCTACTTTATCTTTATGAATTTCCATGATTTTCTTACGTTTGAATTTTAAAGTTGGTGTGATTTCACCTTTTTCAACTGAAAATTCTTCAGGTAATAATTCAAACTTTTTGATTCTTTCGAAGCTTCCGAATAGTTTATTGTATTCTTCAATTTCTTGGTTAATTCTATCGATAACTGCTGGATGTTCAACCAATTCTTTATTGGTAGTTCCAACTTTAATTCCTTTTCTTACTGCCCATTCTCTAAGGAAGTCATAAGATGGAATCACTAAAGCAGCTGGGTGTTTTTGCCCTTCTCCGATGACCATAAATTGTTCGATGAAACGAGATTCTTTAAATTTATTCTCCATCATTTGTGGAATAATATATTTCCCTCCTGAAGTTTTAAAGATTTCTTTCTTACGGTCGGTAATTTTCAAGAATTTACCATCAATCATTTCTCCGATATCACCAGTATGGAACCATCCATCTTCAGTTAAAACCTCAGCTGTTTTTTCAGGTTGATTATAGTACCCCATCATTACGTTAGGACCACGTACGATAATCTCACCGTCTTCAGCAAATTTCACTTCAACATTGTCCAAAAGGGTTCCAACTGTTCCGAACATTATTCCATTCTTCATACAGTTTACAGAAATAACAGGTGATGTTTCTGTTAAACCATACCCTTCCAGAATTGGAATTTCGGCAGCTAAAAATATTCTTGCTAAACGTGGTTGCAATGCAGCAGCTCCAGAAGCAATCGCTAAAACTTCTCCCCCAAGGGCTTCTTGCCATTTAGAGAAGATAAGTTTACGTGCAATTTTCAATTTTAACTTATACCAACCAGATTTCCCTTCTTGTTCAAATTCTTCTCCAACAGATACTGCCCAAAAGAAAAGTGCTTTTTTGATTCCGGTAAGTTCATCACCTTTAGAAATAATTTTCTCATACACTTTCTCAATTAATCGAGGAACAGCAGTAAAGACATGCGGTTTAACTTCCTTAATATTCTCTCCAATCGTTTCTAAACTTTCAGCAAAGTGAATAGAGAATCCTGCACGCATATATAAGTAATGCAACATTCTCTCATATACGTGACAAACCGGTAAGAAAGTCAATGATCTACTGTTGGAATCACCTGGAATGCGTGGATAACTTCCATAAACATTAGAAAGAATATTGTTATGAGACAACATTACACCTTTAGGGTTTCCTGTTGTTCCAGAAGTATAAATCATTGTTGCCAAATCTTCATTTTTGATGACAGCTTTTCTTTTTTCAACTTCCGAAATATCTACTTGATCCGCTTGATCAATAATTTCCGTCCAATGACTTGCACCCTCCACTTTATCAAAGGAATAAACTTTTTGTAAAGTAGGTAATTCACTTTTTATTCCAATGATTTTATCATATAACTCTTTATCTCCGGTACAACACATTTTTATATCTGCGTCACCAAAAATATATTTATAATCTTTCGTTGAGATATTGGGATAAATAGGTACACCAATAGCACCTGTTTGTTGAATTCCAATATCCATGATATTCCATTCCACTCTATTTCCAGAAACCAATCCTATTTTATCTCCTGGTTGAACACCAAGTGCAATTAGACCTCGGGAAATTAAGTTCGCTTTCTCTAAAAATTCTTTCGTACTTACAGCATCCCATTTCCCATCTCTCTTAGTGGAAAACATTGTTTCTTGAGGAAATTTCTCAAGTTGGTAATAAGGTATATCAAATAATCGTTTTTGTTTTTCCATAGCTTTAGCTTTTACATGCTTAAATCTACTAAAAAATATAGATATCGCCCCTTTTTTGTTGGTCTTAATTATTTTAAAATTAAAGAGCAATAAGAAATAGTAATTATTATCAACGTGTTAACTAAAAATAACTTAATTTAGAAAATAATTGAACGGAGGTGTAACTTTTACACCCGTTAGATTGTTTTACTGTTAAATGCGCACTTTTTGAACCGAAGAGAATACAATATTGCTGTAGAGAAACATGCATCCAATTTATATGGGTATGTTTTTAGCTTCCTCCGTAACAGCGAGGACAGTCAAGATATTGTACAAGATGTTTTTGAAAAATTGTGGAAAAACAAGAAGAAAGTAGAAGTTGAAAAATGTAAAGCGTGGATGTTTAGAACAGGCCATAATACATTAATCAACTTCGCAAAAAGGAAACAACGTACTGTTTATAACACAGACATGATTCCAGAACAGATAAATGTTGACAATCGTTTCGAGACCCAAGAAATTATTGATTTAGCTTTATCACTTCTTCCACCACTTCAAAAAAGTATTGTTCTTCTCCGAGATTTAGAAGGTTATACGTACGAAGAAATATCCGAAATATTGGAAATATCCGATAGTCAAGTGAAGGTTTATTTGTACAGAGCGCGAAAAAAAATTAAAAAACAGTTAGGCGATTTAACGTTAATTCAATGAGTAGACCAAATTTCGAAAATATAGACCGATGGCTTTATGAGTTCACAGAGGGAAACCTTTCTGCGGATCAAGAATCGTATTTATTGGACTTTTTGGAACTCCATCCAGAGTTAATGCCTGAACTAAAAGCTTGGAAAAGTGCAAAAGTAAAGGCTCCAATTCAAGAACCTTTTGCAACTCAGCATTTAATTAAAGCAACACCGTTTTTATTGCGTCCATTTGCTTTGGTAAGCATTTCATTTCTAGCCATATTATTGACTTGGTTTGGAATTGAAATAATTCCGACTCCTCCTTTATATGTGCAAGCAGAAATTGATACAGAAATTATTAAAACAGAGGTTGAGGAAGATGATGTATTTATTGATCAACTTTTAGCTATGTCGCTTAATGAAAAGCAAAATATTTCTGAGAAGAACAACAATCATGAAAATAACTTAAATGAAATTGCTTTTGTAGAAAATCAAACTTCCACTACAAATGATTTTTCTAGTGCTAAATATATTGCGCAGACTAAATCAACTAGAAATTCAGATATTCAATTAAACAATCAAGTTTACACAACTGAAAAAACAGAAATTTCTGAATCAATTGAAAACAGAAATTGGGAAGATCAAGCAGAATTAGAGACAGAAGAAGATTACGCTTATAATTTAGCGCATCAATCTATTCAATCTATTCAATCTAAAGATTTAGAAAGTATATCAAATTACTTGAATCATAAAGATGAGGTGAACACTCAATTCTCGAGCGAGAAAGATCTTGCTGTTCAAAGAAAAAATTCATCAAGTAGTTCAAGTGCTTCAAAATCGACATTAGCTAAATCATTAAAAAGTACGTTTAGGAAGATAAGACGTATGGCTGATTATCCTATTGGTTTACAAAACACTAAAAATCCACATTTTCATGTTCCTATGATGACAGGTTACAAAGCAAATATTGCTATGGTAGGATCGGCGCCAGGAAACAGAATACAAGCAACATCTCGCATGCAATGGTTAAATGAATCCAATAGTCAATTAATGAATTCACTTTCTTGGGATGGATATATTTACGCTATTCGTGGAGGTTTCGGAATTGATGTGAATTACGATAACTATCAAAACAACGAACTCAATAATTATTCAGCTGCAATAACTTATTCACCTAAATTTTCAATCTCGAAGAAGGTTTCTTTTGAACCAGCAATTCGTTTTAAAATGGGGGTTATTAATTTAGATCAAAATTCAAACAGTATAGGAAATACAATCGAATTAGACAGAGAGAATATTATTCCACTGTTTAAAGAAGAACAACAGGCGAATGGTCAACAGTTGTGGTACCGTGATGTTGGACTTGGATTTATGATAAATACGGAATGGTTCTATGCTGGATTTGATGCAGATAACATTGGACGACACAACAACAATTTTTACTCTGGAGATTTGAACAAAGAGTATAAATCCAACATCCATTACACTGCTGTTTTAGGAACAGAATATGTTTCTAAAACTAAAGAGACCAGAATAAGTGGTTACGGTTTGTACCAGAATTATGGGGAACTAGATGAACTATGGATGGGGACTAATTTCCAATACAAATGGATGCAAATTGGTGTTGCTGCAAGTTCTGATTTAAATGTTGCAGGATCATTTGGAACAGTGTTTAAGAAATTTAGCTTCCATTATAACGTTGACTATACTAAAAGCAGATTACTTGACAAGCAGATATTGTCGCATCAGGTAACAATGAAAATTTTACTGAAACCTAGCAGATATGTTGCTAAATTTTTAAAACTATAAGAAAACCAATTCATTATGAAAAAAATACTCATCATATTCATGTTCTTCCTTCTGGGTGAGGTCTATGCACAAGACCCACAGTTTTCGCAGTTTTATGCGAATCCTATTTACTTGAATCCTGCATTTGCAGGTAGTCATGGTTGTCCAAGGTTTGCTGTGAATTACAGAAATCAATGGCCAGCGCTTTCAGGTTCTTTTGTAACTTATTCTGCGTCTTATGACCAGTATTTCAAAGGAATCAATGGTGGAATTGGTGTTATAATGACACATGACCAACAAGGAAAAGGAACAATTAACCATACCACCTTGAGTTTAATTTACAATTACCATTTAAAGGTTAACCGTAAATTCACAATGATGTTTGCTGGAAAAGCAACTTGGAATCAGAAATTCTTGGATTGGGACAGACTAACATTTGGCGATATGATTGATCCAAGAAGAGGATTTATTTATGCAACAGGTGATGTTCCAAGAGGAGGTTCACGTGGTTTCTTTGATGTTTCTGCTGGAATGGTTGGTTTTACTGAGAAGTTTTTCTTCGGGGTTTCCGCACATCATTTAAACATGCCAGATGAATCTGTAATTGTTGGAAATAGCCCAATGCCTATTCGTTTAACAGGACATGCGGGAGCAAAACTTGCTTTGGGAGGAAAGTCTCAATACAACACTGATATCTCAATTATGCCAAATATGATTTATCAATATCAACAAGGCTTTATGGAATTATTACTCGGTACGTATGTTCAATATGGAGCACTTACCGCTGGAGTTTGGTTCCGATCTAGAGATGCATTTATCTTATCAGCTGGAGTAAACACAGGAACAATAAAAGTTGGTTATAGTTATGATGTTACGGTATCAAAACTAAACAACGGCGTTACTGGAGGATCTCATGAAATTTCTTTAGGATTTGACCTAAACTGTAAAACAAAGAAACCGAGTTTTAGAACGATTTCTTGTCCATCTTTTTAAAGTAGTAGTTTCTTAAGGTTTAACAACTACTTTGTTTGTTTAAATGTAAAGGGATTTCATTCAATTGAAGTCCCTTTGCTATTTCATGTATTTGTAAGAGAATAGCAAACGCATAACGACATGAAGGTTTCATGCAGGCATCAATAAATTCTTAAACTGATATCCCTATTCTACTCTTATCATACTATTAATAATCCTGCGCAGCTATGCGTCACTGGTTTTCCTGTTAATCTTTAAAATTCTTCGTATATTTGAAGAGAACAGAAAACGTATAATCAAAATATTTTCCCCTTATGGATATTTCAAAAAAGAAGCCACCCTTCCCAATTAATCAAGGATTAAGAAAGTATTTACGTAAATATGGACGTGAAGATTCCATCGCACTTGCTTATGAAGACATGCTGCGTTGGAATGACAGTTCTCCTGTTTATGATGCGAATGGTGAAAATACATTTTGGGAAAGTGTTATTTATGACATGGGAACGCAAGAGGAAATCTTGAATGGATTAAAAGAAATTTATGCAGAACTGAAAACGGACGGTGATACAGAAATAATAAGTCACTTAACGATTGGAGCAATTGATTATTGTTTATTTGCCAACTCTAATCCATTCAGGATTAAGATTGTCAATAAACTAAATGACCACCACGATTATTTCTATATTAAAAGAGCGGATGCTTCTAGGGTTTATGGTTTAGAATTAGAGCATATTCTTTCGCCAAATAGAATGGACTATATGGTAGATGGAAATACTTTAGTTGAAGCGCATATTGCAGGAATTCCAGGTGATCAATTTATGGACAACTATATGGATTCGCCAAACTTTTATCCAACAGGAATGGCGAAGGAGTTTGTGAAATTTAATGAGCGTTGTTTTGTAATGCTACTTGGAGACATGCGTTCTTACAATTACGTTGTGGCGATTACTCCAGATTTCGATAAGGAACAATACCGAGTGCGTCCAATAGATTTTGATCAAACGGCTTATGAAGGAAGAAAAAATCATTATAAACCTCAATATTACAAGGAAAACAACAAGATAATTGATTTTTGCATTCAGTTATTGACTCCAGAAACAGTTGAGCAATATCGCTATGAGGAAAGAACGTTAATGAAAAGACGTTATAAATTGGCCTTGGCAAGATTGAACCGTTTATTGGATTCTATGCTTTATCAAGAGCTTTCGACACCAGAAAAAATTGCTTCTTTGGCAGCAGATTTAAATATTTATCACGATACCAAACGCTTTTCAAAATATAAGCACATGGGAAGAATTCTTAAATCTCACTTGGCTTTGATGCTAGGGAAACCTAAACCGAAAAAGTTTCCAGGAAAGGCTAATTTTAAAGGGAAAGAAGAGGTTCTTTAATTATTAATTAATGGTTAATTATTAATGGCTAACGCTTTGGCTAATTGTGAGTTATGAATATTCATATTTAATTCTTAATGGTTAGTAGATTGTCAATTTTGGTTCTATATGATTTTGTGTGGGTAGTTTTAAAATCTATGGTTTTAATTGAAGCTAAACGATTGTTAATTTGGTTCTACTTTTTTTTTAAATGGAAACTTTCTATTAAAAACCTAATTCGCTTAATTTGATAAGTTCCTGTTATTTAAGTATTTATTATTCGAAGTCCCCGAGGGACGGCATGTTAATAGGGATGGACGTAAGTCCATCCGCCAAACGATACAAACCGAAACAAAACCCCACAAAATCGACCTAATTGCATGCAATTAGGTCGATTTTGTGGGGTTTTGTATTATATCTATTTGTTTTAAACCAAGGACTTACGTCCTTGGCTATTAATATGCCGTCCCTACGGGAATAACCAACTGAAATACAGACCGATATATGCTTGGCTGTAAGAATGAAATGATGATTTGGGTAAATGGATAATTACTTTAAAATACAACTCATGTAGGTTACAGTTAAATTCGTAGTAGAACTATTAATTTTTCAAAGGATTAAAATTGATTACTTACAGTATTTCATATTGAGCCTCATTTTTTTGGTAGTTGAGAAAATTCATAATTCATCATTATTTATAATTTGTTTATTTTTGAGTGTGGTATGGAATTTATTCATGGTTATAAAACGATAAATTATGAAACGTCTACTCTTATTCTTAGCGTTAATAATACTTTTCGCTTGTAAGAAAGAACAACCCACAATCCCAGAAAATCCATCAAATCCAAATCCTAGTGTAGAATATTACTTCCCTCCGACAAGTTCTAATAATTGGAGTAAAGAAAATTTACAGGCTCTTAACTGGAATCTTTCGGACACGACAGAATTATTCGACTTTTTATCGCAAAATGGAACACGTGCTTTTATAATTTTACACAAAGGAAAGATTGCAGTAGAAAAATACTGGGGAAATAACATTTTAGACAACGCTCCATTTGACGAAAATTCTCAATGGTATTGGGCTTCTGCTGGAAAAACTATTTCGGCATTTCTTGTTGGATTAGCACAAGAAGACGGATTATTAAATATCAATGATAAAACTTCTGATTATTTAGGACAGAATTGGACCAGTTTACCCATTCAGAAAGAAGATTTAATTACAATAAAACATCAATTATCAATGACTACTGGATTGGATTATGATGTGAACGACCAAGATTGCACAGCTCCAAATTGTCTCCAATATAAAACTGACGCAGGAAATCAATGGTATTATCACAATGCTCCTTACACACTAATTAAGTCAGTGGTAGAAAATGCCACAAACAAAACATTTAATGATTTTACGGATCAAAAATTAGAATCTACCATCGGAATGAAGGGAAAATGGATGTCAATTGGTAGTACAAACGTTTATTTAAGCTCTGCTAGAGATGCTGCACGATTTGGTTCGCTTTTACTTAATCGGGGAAAATGGTCAGCCAATTCTATAATGAGTGATTTGAATTATTTTGATGAAATGACCAATTCATCACAAACGCTTAATCCTTCCTATGGATATTTATTTTGGTTGAATGGAAAGTCGTCAATTATTTTACCTGGATTTCCGAATTCATTTAATCAACCACTTTCTGATCATGCACCAGCAGATTTATTTGCTGGAATAAGAAAAAACGGTCAATATCTAAATATCATTCCAAGTAGAGAAATGGTGGTTATTAGAATGGGAGACTCGCCAGATGCTTCTCCAGTGCCAACCGTATTTCATAATCAAATGTGGGAGAAGATTAATAAAGTTATAAATTAAGCTCTGTTTTTATTTCATGGTGTTTAACAATTATTATCACAGGAATTTTAAATACCCCTTTCTAATTAAGTAATTTACTGTAAATAAATAGAAACTAAATTTATAATACCATGAAAAATTTAAACATATACATATTTTCAATGATTGCAGTAGGAATGTTAGCATTTAGCTGTGAAAATGCTATTCAAGCAGATGAAGATGGAGGAAATCAAACAGATACAACTTCTTTTGAAAATGATCACGATTCAGAAAAAAGTGAAGCATTAAAAATAGCCGATCCCGAAAATATTAAAACAAAAATGATACGAACCACCTTGAATGCAAAAAGCGAAAGTAAAGCAACAGGTGACATTACATTTGAAGAAAGAGCTGGACAAGTTGTAATGGAAGCAAAATTCAAAGGATTAAACAAAGGAACACATGCGATTCACTTGCATGAAACAGCAAACTGTTCTTCTAGTGATGGTAAATCGGCTGGTGGACATTGGAATCCGACTGGAGAACGTCATGGAAAATGGGGAGACGCTGAAGGATACCATAAAGGAGATATCGGAAACTTTGAAGTTGGTGATGATGGAATTGCAACGGTAAGATTCGAAACAGCAGAATGGTGTATTGGATGTGATGATGAGAATAAAAACATCGTCGGTCGTTCAGTAATTATTCACCAAGGTGGAGATGATTTCATTTCTCAACCTTCTGGAGATGCTGGAAAAAGAGTTGGTTGTGCGGAGATTTCAGAGTATCAAGAGAAATAGTTTTTTTTAGGCTTTAGACACTAGATTTTAGAGATTAGACAAGAGGTGTCAGAGATGACAAAACTCTTATATCTTAAGCTTAAATTGATGAAAAAGGTCTTCAGAATAAAGACGAAAAATACTTTAAAAAGTAAAAACAGTCCAGAAACTTAATTCTGGACTGTTTTTATTTCAACTTGTGTAATTTAAAAAACAAACGTAGTACGAATCACAAAATTCACTCCTTGACGTTGAATTTTCAAGACATCAAGGTGTTCGTAATATGGAGTGTCGAAAATATTTTCAACCCCAAACTCTGTATGCAATGCTCTATCCTTTTTTAAGTCGATGTGTTTTTGAACTGCAAAATTGAGTAGATTAAAAGCAGGTGTTGTTCCTTCTCCATATCTTGCTGTACTTACATTATTTTGAGCAAAAGCACCAACATGTTCCAATTTTACATTCCATCCTTTGTGGTGATATTTCAACGAGTTAATAGATTTAAACGGAGGAATGTAAGGTAAAAAACCTCCCGTTTCATCTATTCCATAAGTATAACTATTCACCGATTGAACAGTTAAAACTTTAATTGGATTCCATTTCACAGTTAATTCACCACCTGTTAGTAAAGCATCTGAAATATTATCAAATTGCTTAACACCATCCGCTCCAATTGTCATGTTACTGAATTCTGGAAGAACTAAACCTGTGATGTAATTTGTAAATGAATTAGCGAATCCTTCTAGAGAAATAGCTAGTTTTTCATATTTCAAATTCACTCCAATGTTTCCACTGATTGATTCTTCATTTAAGATATCAGGATTTCCTAAATAATCATGGTTATCTACTCTATTGAATAAATAGAATCCATAAATTTCCTGAAGAGAAGGTGGTCTTTGTCCATAACTTAAGCCTCCATAAAATCCGATTTTCTTGGTGAATTTATAATTGGCTTGTGCAAATACATTTCCTGAAACTCTTGTTTGCGCAGCTTCTCCATCATAGAAACTTGTTAATGTTTGTCGACCAATTTTAGTCGTAATATCAGAAAGGTTTACTTCCCCTCTACCTCCGTAAGAAATCTTTAGTTTTTCGTTGACCAACCAAGTGTCAGCGACATTTAATCCAGCTGTTCTGCGCTGTCCATCTGGAACTGTCAACATAAACATTTCAGAACCAATATCTGGATACATCGTCATTTCAGCATGCAAATCATTTTGAAATGCATTCAATTGGAAAGTCAGAATGTGCTTTGGATTCAAAACATATTTCGCTTTACTAAACATTCCAAAAGTGCGCGAAGTTCCCGGCATATCCATGTGCATCGGCACCATTTCGGCTGGACGTTTTGTATCATCCATTGCATGATCGATAAAGTTGAAATAGAATTTAGATTCTATACTTCTCAATTTTCGTGATCGATTTTCATAAGTATGCGTTACAGCAGAAATATAAGCTTTTGCAAACGCAACATCCATTGTTAATGCTGGATAACCAATATCGTAACCTTCGTCTTGAATGTAATCTAGTGAAATTCTATTTTTATCGTTTAATGCAACCACTAAATTCGCTCCAGCATTCCATTTCTCAAATTGCGAAAACAAAATCTCTTGGCGATTTGCAGCTTGGTAGTTATCGGCTTTTCTGTAAATCCCATTCACCAATAACGCCCAACGTTTTGTACTGTATTGAAAAGTACCCAAAGTTTGAATGTTGTTGGCATTGGTTTGATATCCTGCTCCTACTTTTCCGCTAAACTTCTTAGCTGCCCCTAATTCTGCTTTCATTAAAGCGAAATTAATTCCACCTCCGATTGCACTTCCAGTTTGTTCTCCATTTGGAGTTGTACTCAACTGAATTTTCTCCAGGTTTGTTGGTTCAATGTAAGAACTGATAGGATCCATTCTGTCTGTACAAGCTCCAAACATTTGCATTCCATCAATTGTCGTGTTGATTTGTCCAGCATTTAAACCTCTAATTGTAGGTTCTAAAGCGAAATTCCCTCGTTTAATTAATGTAATTCCTGGAGTTGTGCTTAATAATTTATCCGTTGACTCTTGTAATTGAGCCGATGCTTTTTCTTTGCTGTCTTTCTTCTGACCTTGAATTATAATTTCTTTATAGTTCTGTGACGGTCTTAAAGTGTCGTCGTTTTGCGAAAAAACAAATCCACCCAGAAGTAAGGTAAAACTCAATACTATAAACTTTTTCATCTCATCTTTTTTTTTAAACTTTCCTTCTAATAAAGAATAGAAGGAAAGTTTTGAATGATTTTTTTGTCTAAAACAATACATCTATGTATGCATTAACAATTGTATCTCCTGCTTTAATTAAATCAAGATTCAATCTCCAGTCTCCTGTCATTGTGTAATTCACTTTTCCTTTGTAATAACCGTTTCCTTTACTTACTGGAGAAACATTGTTTGGCGAACCATGTCCCATTGAAGTCATCTGTGGATCCATTGCAATTGTGAAATCACTCACAGTTGGGAAAGACATCATTGATTCTTTTTTATGCACCATAAATGAAACATCATTCATTCCAACCGACCATTTAAAAGGTCTAACCAAGGTAACGATGTATTTTTCTCCGTCTGTTCCATTGTATGAGCCAACGTATTTAGTATTTGTAGGATTCATCATAACATTGATGTCAAAAGTTGCGCTTTCTCCGTTAGCCATTACATCTAACTCCCAACTTCCTGCACTAGAAGCCATTGTAAACACAACCATACCTTCATAATATTTTGAAGTAGAATTAAATACAGGTTGCTCTAAAGGACTACTGTGTTGCATTGTTCCCATGTCCATCATTGGCATAAATGAAACCATAGCGTTTTCAACAGCGTTTCCACCTAGGTCTTTAATTTTAACATATAAAGGAGTATATCCCATTTCTATGGTTTCAGTATTAGCATATAATTCAACAATCAAATCATTGTCAGTTGTGTCTTTGTCAATTAATTTATACTGAGCAGCTGCCGTTGTTCCACCCGTCATTGGATCAACTGTTTCGTCTTTATCTTTTTTACATGAAACAAATAGGAACGCACTCATTAACGATAATAAAAATATCTTTTTCATCTTTTTAATTTTAAAATAATGTGTAGATTCAATCAATCTCTTTTTTTTTGAGTCGATGAATTTTTAATAAATAATTCTTGGGGCAAAGCAATTGAGAAATAGAAACTATTTCTTTAGAACGCTTTTAAAATTGGGGGAAGTCTGAACTTTTAATATTTGTTCTCCATTAGAACGAAACTTTTAAAACTTCGCAAATAGAATTAACAGCATAAATAGTTAGACAGTTTTTTGTTGAGGTGGCTGGAATATAACATTCCCAATTCCTTCTGTTAAATCGGTGTTGAAGTAATAAGAAATATTTTCTTCAACATAAAAATCAAGGTGTTCTTCGATTTCAAAATTAGCTTCTGCTATAAACATAAGAATCTCAGGGGAAACTTGAATGTCTTTACTTTCTTTCTCTTCTTGATTATCTGCAAGCTGATCTGCCAAGTGACATTTTCCGTTACATTTTAATTCAGGCTTGTCTTTGTTTTCACAATACAATTCCGTGAACTGCTCAATATCCATTACATATTCCGCAAAAATGCCAATCTGATTGAACGAGTAGCTCAACATGATAGAAAGAAGCGATATGGATATTAGTTTTTTCATTTATAATACAAAGATAGCATTAAAGTCAATTTTATCCGCTAATGTATTGTATGACTTTCGTCACTTTTTGGGAAGGAATTTGTGGAGATTTGAAATGAATCATTCAAAGATTCAAAGATTCAAGAATTTAAAAACTCATGTTAAAGCTTGTTCAGCTTGAGGAGTCCAAACTATTATTAATGCCATTTATCAAAACGTTTCATTACAATATCATGATCAATTAGCTCTCCTTTGTCTGCTTGAGCCAAACCAATTTTGATTTCTTCCTGCTCCTCTTTGGACATATCCACATACCAATCAATTTGCTCTTCTTCAAAAACATCTTTGATTTTCTTTAAAAGACTCTCTTTTTGGGTTTGTAGCAAAAGATGCATTAATTCTAACCTTGTAGCTTCAATATTCATAATTCCAGCTTTTAATAATTCAAAGATAAGCTAATATTTTTAAATAATCTATTACTCATATATCTATCAATTTTGCTTTTCACTTTAGAGAAAAAATGTGCTTTCAACCTCATCGTTCATATAAATTACTTAACAATTGTCTAATTGGTGGTTCATAAAGTTCGCAATCGCAAGTTTTCCAAAATTCAGAAGTGTAATTACTTTCCCTCCAATTTTTAGTAGAATCTTTGATCTCCTTTTTATTAATTGACTGAGCATAAGCAACGTTCTCAAAGAACAACTCTGTAACTTGTGTAAATCTTTTGTAGTCTTTCTCTTCATTGTGTTTTGCTGACAATTCGGTATATGATTTATAATACAACAAGTCATCGTAGTTTTGTATCGTTTTGACATTAAATCCTTCGTAGTTTCTGAAAATCAATGTTATTTGCTTTTGAATTCTATTGATCTCATTTTTTAACAGTTTATTCGTTCCCACAAAATCATAATCAGAAATGGTATAGAATACATGGTCTTTGGTCGTTTCTATATTCCCAACATAAATGCTGTCTTTAATAAACAGTTCAATATTAGAACTGTCCTTGAAACGATAGGTTAAATCTTTGTGATACTGAAAAGGTAGGTAATAAAATGGCGGCCGAGGAACAGAAGGTGAGAATCCAAAATTAACTGTTCGATCTGGATTATCGTCCTCTTTTTCAATGACTTTATTTGCTAAAGATCTATTCTCTTTTAATAATAAATCAAATCTACTTTTATTGATTTTCGAAATCCATTGTCCTTTTCCATCCAAATAGTAGGCAACAGAATCATCATTTACTTGGTAACTTCTAAAGCAGACATCTATGATTTGATACTTGTTCTTTTTGTTATTTGAAACGACTGAAAACTCTTGGAATTCTTGTATTCGATCCTGGATTTGATCCGCTAACCTGATAGTATCGTTTGAAGTTAATTCACTTTTGATAAAATAAACGCTCTCATAAGTGATAAGCTGAAAAAACAATGTATCCGTAGGATTTAGTTTCAAAACCTCATTCCAATTCAACTCCCCTTTCAAATTGGTCTGCGTGTAGAAATATTTATTGTTTGATAAGACTTCAACATAAGGAATTGGCTTGTTTTTAATGTCGACAACGACAATTTGGGCCTTTATTCCACTTAATAGTAAGAGAAATATTATCAGAAAGTAGCAGCGCATAGTTTTTACTTATTATTAGATTTATTAAACGCTCTATAAATAAAGTACAAAGGGATTAGTGAGACAATACTGATACTGCTTTTAAAAATACTGAAGATTACAATTCCAATCATTGCTCCAATAAAGACAGCGTTAATAATGGAAGTTGACTTTCGTTTTTTCTCTACTTTTAAATCTATTATTTCTTCTTGTTTCATTGTTAATTTTAGTTCATTATAAATTTCTTCAATCTACTAAATGTAATGCTTTCAAACAAGTATAACGCAGTATTTAAGGTTTTCATGCAAAGGCTACTTGAAAATCTTCCTAACGATATTCCCTTTCATCGATTCTAATTGCAATAAATAACTGCCTTTTGGTAAGAAATCTAAATCATTTATTTTTTCATTCATTACAGTTCCACTCTTAGCAACTCGTCCATCGATATAAAGAATTGAGTATTTTGCTCCTTCTTCAATTCCTTCTAAATTAATTATTGAATTAAAAGGATTTGGATAAACGTTGAGGTTTATTTCAGCTGTATTTTCATTCAGTCCGACAGTTGAAGACATTTTTCCTAAATAATTGATTGGACTTCCCAAGTTGTTCTGAAAATCTCCTCCAATGTATAAATCTTCTCCAAAATATATTAAACTATTTACAGGTTGATCAAGATCAGCAAGAGGCTCTATACTATTACTAATTAAGTTAAAGTTTGCGAGGTTTATTCCATAAGTACCTATGCCTGGATCTATCTCGAAATCTCCTCCAAATGTGAATTTGTCACCATAATTATAAGCAATAGTATTTACTGAATATTGAAGAAATTGATGATCATTAAGATACAAAGGTTGTAAAACTGAATTAAAATATCTGCTAATACAAACATCATTACCCCACGCTGAACCAACACATGTTCCACCAAAAATTAAAGCTCCACCTATCTCCTTAACTATATTAATAGTCTCACTTATTTCTCCCGATATTCCATGCCAAACATCTTCATAATATTTACTGATAACTACATTATTTACAGACAAAGATGTGTCGATTGTTGCATTAGAATTATAAACAATAACTGAATCAAAATTCCCTACATGTACACGACCATATCCACTCGCAAGAATATCATTAATGATTCCATTCACTTTGGCTTGCCTTTCCCACGTATTATTATTCATAAAATGCCATATTTCTTGATGATTAGGAATTGAACTATGTGCAATAGCAACTTCATAGTTATAACCCGATCCTCCAAAATTTGCCACAGATGCTGTTGCGCCGATTCTATTCGGGATTCCAATATAATTCCAATTTGTACCATCAAACTTAGCAATCGGAAAAACCTCACCACTGTGAGTAAATTCACCAAAAGCATATATACCATCAATTAAATGTAGAATGTCATTAATTTTCCCATCAAGTCCATTTCCATAACATGAAAGCTGATTGTTCTCATAAAAACCAATATTTAAACATGGTGAACCATCCAATTCCGTGAACTCACCAGCAATAGTTAACTTTTCACCAGAGTAATGACGTAGAATTTTATTTACCTTCCCATTAGTTCCATCTAAAACTTGATCCATAGTTTGAGTTGGCGGATATGCCGGCTGAATCCATTTTAATTCATCTAACGTAAAACCAAATTCTTTGGCCCATTCCACAACTCCTTCTGTTAGAGTGTCCTTTAAGTAATCATAATTATGTTCTTTGCTGATTTTGGCAACCAAATCTTCATTTCCAGAAACATAAATCATTTGTCCAACAGCACAATTAGTTCCTAAATGATCAACAAAATAAGGTGTTCTTATCGAATGATATTTATTGATTGGAAAAACTTTATTGTCAGCATAATCTTGCAGCTTGTCTAATAAAGTCAATCTATTGGAAATTTGATCTGAATTAAAATTTGAAGGAGAATTTGTTTTCAAATGATCGATTACCAAATTAAGATGCAATTGAATTCTATCTAAATCTGAATTAAATGAAATTAATCCTTCTGGAGCAGCTTCTTTGTGATGACTCCATTCTTTATTCACTTCCGAAAGATGATCGAAATAAGATTTTGTTGGAATATGGTTGTTTGCATAAAATGAAAAACTAAAACCAATGAATAGAGTAAATAATATGGTTTTAATTCCTGAAAAGGATGGAATAGACTTCATAATTCTATTTTTTAAAATGTTCGTAGTGCTTGTTTCAAGATATAAATATATTGAAAACTTTTTACAATACACTAGTAAACAAACAAGTATTGTTTTACTTCAATGATCACCACAACTTTCTCTTCCGCATTTTATAAATTATATTAGTTTTGTTGAATACTTATTGAAACAAGAACCCTCAAGAATAAACCTTATTAAATGCGCATAGTAATCATCTTTTTACTGTTCATGGTAACAAATGTTTTTGGACAGAATAAAACCGGAGAAAATTCCTTTCTTTATTCAAGCGGAAATACTCCATCATTTTTAGAACAGCACAAATCTCGCTTTTTTATTCCGCAAGACAGTCCTTGGATTAGAGGAATAAAAAAGGATGCAAAAGCTTTTTATTTAGATCAAATTTATTCCTCAAACATGATTGTTTATGGTGATCCTGTTTCGAATTACGCCACTGATTTATTAAAGAAATTAACCCCTGAAAACTATTCGGTTTATTTAGTACGAAGCAATACTGTAGCAACATTTTCAGATTCATTGAATCTATTTGTTACTTCGGGTCTGATCAGTAAATTAAGCAATGAAGCGCAATTAATGTTCTTTCTTGCCCGAGAAGTTGAAATTCTAAAAAGTGACCTTCAGCCTTTGTATAACAAAACAGAAAGCAAAGTTTCTTTGGACAACATGATTAGTGAATTGTCTAGTTTTTCTGTAGAAAATGAATTAGCACTAGACCAACAAGCATTTGATTTGGTAAAAGCAAAACAGCCTTATTCTGAAGCTGAAATCTTGAGTGCTTTTGATGTTCTAAAATATCAAAACAGACCTTTCTACGAACATTCTTTCGATACTAAATATTTTAATAATGAATACACTTATATTCCTGAATCGAAGTTCTTTCTATTGCAAAAGAAAAATCCAAAAGAATATAGTTATGAAAAGGAATTTCCTTTACTCGTAAAAAGAGTTGAGCAATTGTCTAAAAATGTTGAAGCTCCTTCTAAACTGACCTTTTTAAACGATAAAGATGATTTTAAAAATATTGTTCATATCGCTCGTCAAGAATCTATTGTTTTAAATGTTTTGGAAGCCAACTTTAGCAACGCAATTTATGAAATTTATGTATTGGAGAAATTAGGATATTCTTCGGATTTTCTAGATAAATTGAAAGCTTCTGCTTGGTGGGGATACATCAATCAAATTGTAGGAAATATTCAGTTTGAGAAATACAATGCCTACGAGATTTCTGACAGTAAAGGAGCCGTTTTTATGCGTTTTTTAAGCATGCAATCCAGAGAAGCACAAATATCACTTGGACTTCGAACGCTTAAAGATTTAACGAATACTTATCCTGAAAGTAAAGCTATTGCAAGAATGTATGATGATTTAATTCGCATTGCTTCTAAGTCTGCTGAATTCAAATTGGAAAGCTTTCAAGAAACAGGATTGTTATCAGAAATTAAAGATTTTCAATTAAAGGATTCACTAGATAATAGAGAAACTGAATTACTAGATATTGAAACTCAAGAATTAAAATCAAAAGGAGTTGATTCATCAAATTATCATTTATTTATCATTCCAGACTTAGTAAAAAGTCAAGCATTTCAAGAGAAATTCAAGGTATATAAATCAGATTCTATAAAAGAAGTGAATGCAAATATTAATCCTTCATCTATTGCTATTGCCGACTTTAGTCTAGTAAACTTCAAAAACAAGAAGCTTGAAGAGATTCGTGAAAATGATAGCAAAGAGATTGTTCAAGGTGCTTTTGAGATAGTCAAAAAGGAAACTGGAATTGATGTTAATGAATTTTCATCGACAGATAATTACAATCTCAACTATTTAATCAACGCTATTCTCATTCAAAACTACCATTACAATAATTATAGTAAAGCTGTAGATTCACCATTCTCGGATGAGCTGGCCATTCAATTAAATACTTCATCATCTGAAATTGTAGGAATTTCTATTTATGAACACGCGTATGAACCGAGATACAAATCCTTTTATTTAATTGGACTGTTTGGCGTTACTCTGCCTTACGTTATTCCGGAATTTTTCTACTCAGGAAATAAAGCAATTTTCGCTTCACTTTATTTTGACTCTAAAAATGGAACAACCGAGGGGTTGATTTACAATAGACTCAACAATCCATTCAACAAGCGCATTATCCAAAATTCATTTCTTGAATCCATACTTATTACTTTCCCTAAAAATGATTAAATCAACATTAATATATCTCATTTTATTGAGCTCGACCTTCGTGCTTGCACAAGGCGGTTTTATGAATAAAAAAAATCACTTTGATTTTAGCGTAGTTGGAAATGTACCATTGGTTTCAGGTTCATTTAAAGAAACGGAATTTAAGACTTCTGGTGATGAAATGGTGGAAACCAAAGATTGGTTAGACTATGGTGTGAATTTCAATTATTATCGTGCTATGTCGAAACGTTTTAGTTTGGGTGTTTTTGCAGCTTTCAAAAATTATGAATTGTCAATGCCGTCCAATTACACTTCGTTGTATGCAGGAAAAGGGAGTAAAAGTCCAGGGGACACTACTTATCTAAGATTTGAGTCTTTAAAGTATAGGAATTTATACTTCGGTCCTTCTTTCGAATTTGCCAGCAAACAAGGTTCGTCTGGAATTGGATTCTCTTATGATTTCTCTGTTGGAATCTCTCTTTCATCCATGAGAAACGGAAATTACGGTTATTCCTTAAATGAATTCACCAATTCAGGCGATGACAATCGTTGGTCGAATACAGATTATTACGAAACAGCACTTGAATGGAACAATGTTTTCGGAATTTATGCCCAAACGGGATTTAAATTAAGAATTCCTATTTCCAACTTCATGTCGTTTTACACTGGCTTTAGATACACTGTGGTGGTAAATTCTAAACCGGATTCATTCATTGACAATAAAGACAGCGATGTTTTCAATAGTGAAGATGTGTTTTATCAAATTCAAAGGGAAAACTTGTTCACCACGACGTTTGACTTAGGAATTACATTTTATTTGTAATTGAAATTGATGAAAGCTATTTACAAAGGCAATAAGCTGCTATCCCACAGTTGTGTTTTCGGCGACTATTCTTTCTAGAACTGCATGAATATTATTTAATTCAACCGCTATATTTTTGAGTTTTTCTCTCATCATCGGATTTTGCAATGCTTGATCGAAATCAACATTTATCTGATTAATCAATCCTTCTGCGTTATCTAATGAAGATATGATTTCTTTCGCTGCAACCTCATCTACATCGGTAATAAAATCTATCATAAAATACCATGACTCTTCTGAAACGGCAAACAATTCAGAACCATCTAATGCCAATCTCAATCCTTTTAATTTTGATTTAATATTCTCAATTGTATTGTCTGAAAAATCACTCAATTCATCTTTGGCATCCAAGCTGCCTAATGGTTTTAATAAAGTTCTGTTTACCAAATCTTCCTTTATAAATCGCATATAGCCCTTCAAGATAGCGGCAAAAGCTTCGTCTTCATTCATCGACAGAAGGCTTGCTTTATAAACAGCATCATTTTTCACCTCCTTAATCATGGAAGTCAAAAGAGTTGAAGTCTCCACAAAGAAGTCTTTTCGTCTTTTATTTACTGTATTAATTTGCTGATAGTCAATATTTGTTCGCATCCCCGGAGCAGATAAAGAAAGATCTTCACCCCACAATAAAAACTCAGCTGCATGAAAACCAAGTGTAACATTCTTTTCTCCACCCACTTGATGCCATGAAATAAGATTAACTTGATTAATCGTCGGATAATTGATCGTATCACTAACAATACCGCCATTTGGCTGATTCACCGAGTAATCGATATATTCATAATTGATGCTTGAAAGATCAAAATTATTCTGATTTTGCTTAAAACCAGCATCCAAATTTCCAGAAAAATATCGGTATGGACTCAAAATCAAGAACTCATTGTACAACGACTTCCATGTCATTTGACAATCTTCAAGCGCAAATTGTGCTGGCAAATTATTAAAGAAATTAACATCATCTTGGTAGTTTTCTACTTTGACATTCACTCTTTCCAATAGTGTCTTTTGAGTTTCAAAGAAAGACTTTTTTAACCTTGATTTTTGTAACGTAAAATTTTGCTCCACGTCTTTTTTGCAACCGATAAATAAAAAAAGCAAAGCAAAAAGTCCAATAAGCTGTTTCATGTAATATTTGTTAGTTTCAATTATAGTGTAAAATTAAAAGGTTCAGTCTTTTTTGCAAGTAAAAGAGCGGGTTATATTGGAATGTTCTTTTTTGAGTTGGGAATTAATTTGTTACTCATCTGATTTAAGAAGATCAATCTTTCCTTTATTAATGAATTAAATGATGAAGTTTTTTCAAGTTTCATTACATTTGTTCAGCATTTGATACAAAATCAGACTACTATGAAATTATTTAAGATACTCTCTAGCTTTACACTACTTATTTGTTCCACTTTGGCGTTTTCGCAAAATGGTTCATTTTACGATAATACCTTAACTTTCCTTCCGGATGGAAATGGAAATCAATATACATCTGATTTAACAGTAACAGGATTTCCAGGAGTTCAAATCACATCAGCTGCTGACTTGGAATCGGTATGCATGAATATTGAACACAGCTTTCTTGGTGATTTAGAAATTGGATTAAAATGCCCAAACGGAACTATAATACCTTTAGTTAATTCTTATTCTGCTGGAGGATTTTTCTCAGGAGGATTTGGTGGTGGTGGTATGTATCTAGGTGATCCTATCGATTTATCAAATTCGGGCCCTGGGATTGGATGGGATTATTGCTTTAGCTCTGTCTTCAATACTTTCGGCGATATGGCTACCGATTATTTAACAAACCCTATTCCAACGACCTTAACTCAAGGTAACTCCGTAAATCCAAATGGAGTTTACCTTCCAGAAACAAGCTTCTCTAACTTTATAGGGTGCCCTTTAAATGGTGATTGGACAATCATTGTTCAAGATAATTGGGGAGGAGATGATGGTTATCTATTTGGCTGGGGCTTCGATTTAAATCCTACTTTACTGGGACATTCAGGTAATGTTTTTCAAGACTTTAATCAAAATTGCACAGTGGATAATCTTGAATTAGGAATTGAAAACTTAACGGTTGTAGTTAATCCTGGTAATTATGTTGTTCAAACAGATAATCTAGGAGTATGGTATATTGATAGCCTTCCAATTGGCACATATACAGCAACTGTGGATACAACTACAACTTGGATACCTACTTGTTCACCTTCAGTGACTTTCACTGTCACTGATCCGAGTATTCTAGTTCAATCTCCTCCTATTGGTATGCTCAGCACAATTCCTTGCGCAGGGCCTGATATTTCGATTCTTACTCCAGTAGCGCGTCCATGTTTTCCTGCTACAGTTTTTGTTCAGACAAAAAATGAGATTACAGCGACCGAAATTATGTCAAATGCTTTTGTTGAAGTTCAGTTAGACACTACGCTGATATTAACAAGTGCTTCACATCCATACACTGCACTAGGAAACAATGCTTTTAAATTTGAGATTGGCGATTTTTATCCTGGTCAAATAGAAAATATAGTTATCGCAACGACGGTAGATTGTCAAGCTATTATGGGCCAAACAATATGTAATACTGCGGAATTATTCCCAATTGAACCCTGCAGTTTGGACACGCTGCCTGGATTACCTTTGAATTATAACCCAAATGGTCAATTGCCAATACATTGCACATTGCCTTATGATCAATCAAGCATTAGCGTTGATGGTTGGTGTCAAAATGATTCTCTCTACTTTGAAGTGACTAATTCTGGAGCTCTTGGATCAGGTGATATGCAATGTTATGCTCCAGTTTTGATTTTTAAAGATACTGTTTTGACATTCGCTGATTCATTGATTTTAACAGGTGGAGAATCTCATTTATATGTATTTCCAGCAACAGGACAAACGTGGATTATAAATGTTCCGCAACATCCTTTACATCCTGGAAATTCTAATCCAAGCGCGCATATTGAATTATGTGGTGATATTCTGAATTGGACACCTAATATTGTTAACCTATATCCTTTGGACGACGCAGATCCATTTATTGACATTAACTGTTTGCAATTAACAGGAAGCTATGATCCCAATGATAAAAAAGGTTTTCCTTTAGGCTTGACAGATGAAAATCGAATTTCTAGAGGTGATCAATTAGAGTATTTGATTAGATTCCAAAATACTGGAACGGACACAGCTTTCACAGTTATAATTCGTGATACGTTGGATTCACAATTGAATTTATTTACTGTTACACCAGGAGTTTCTAGTCACAATTACTCATTCGAACTATTGAATGGCAATGTATTAGAATGGACTTTTAACAACATTTTATTGCCTGACAGCACGACTAACGAACCAGAAAGTAATGGATTTGCTACTTTTAGAGTTGATCAAGTTCCGAACTTACCTTATGGAAGTGTGATTTACAATGAAGCAGATATCTATTTTGATTTTAATCTTCCGATAATCACAAATGAAACTTTTCATACTATCTATAACGGCTACATTGACGTGCTAAGTATTGAAGAATTTATTTCAATGACCAATGATATATCAGTATTTCCAAATCCGACAAGTGCATCAATTACGCTTGAAGTAACGAATGAATTACTTGGTGAAAACTATATGATTTTCGATCAAAGTGGAAGATTACTGGCGAAGGATAAAGTTGTACTTCTCAATACAGAATTAGATCTCAGTAATTACAAATCTGGATTCTACTTTTTGCGTGTAGGTGACCAATTTGGAAATGTGGTTAAATTGATAAAAAGGTAGAAAGCTTTTTGGTGTTGGGATATTTGCTTTTGTTAGGAATAGCTAATTAGGAATTTTGTTTTGGTAAACATGCGTTGTATTGACTATGCGCTAAGTGGTTGTTTCCAAAATGGAAATACCCACTTTTGTAATGGTTTTGTAAATTTTTGTAACGAAAACGTACTACAAAACGTTACAAAAATAATTGAAAACGTTACAGGAGTTTGGATTAGATGATTGTATTGTACAGTTTAAAAATTGATTCTTTATTCAAATTTCAAAGCGTTATATTCTTGCATTGCTTTGCGAACTAATTCTAATAAACCCTCAAAACTAGGACTTTCCTCAGTAATCATATTCGCTTGCATAGTTTTATAATCATCTTCCCACGCTTTCATGAAATTGATAGGAGGTAATGGATTAAGATTTGGCGGAAACAAGGTGTCATAATCTACTCCTCTCATGCCATTAAAACGTTCTCTGTGTTTTATAATTGAAACAATTAATTCTTGATTACAGACTTTAGGTTGATGTTCGCTTTTATAGATTTTGGCAATATCATACAAATGTCTACTCAATCGTTCTACACGTATTTTTTCTTGAGGCTTTTTAAATTCTTCGTGTAATAGAAATAATTTCTCTAAATAAGTTCGCTCCGGATTAACACAAGGTATACTTATAGGAAGATCCGCAAAAGGAAGATTTGGAAATTGTTCTCCAACAAATGATACAACATTACAATGGGTAAATGGATCTATTAATGAGCGGCTACCCAACTCTACTTTCACTCTTGGCAATATATAATCAGCATGTTCAGTAACTGCCGGATAATAAATCAAAATAGAAACCGGGTCTTGATCACCATCTCCCAAATTATCAAAATCAAAAGTGACATTTTTAAAACCTCGCTCTTTAAATCCTTCTTGTAATGCTTTGTAAAAGGTAGTTGTCACAAATTCAAAAGAACGTGCTCTTAGTTTTTTAACCTGAGTTTTACTTATGAGTCCCGAAGGAAAACCTAAAAACTCTTTATTAAGCACCAAATCTATATCTTCCGAAAATCGATTTACTACGTGCCAAGCTTTGCTGAGTGACGTTCCGCCTTTAAATAAAATATGTTCTGCAATGTCTAATTGAAAAATAATATCTAAAGTTTGCACAACCCACCAATCTTTTTCAATTGCGAACATGGGCAGATTTTTCTCATCTGACACTTCTTTAAAAACTTGAAGTTTTCCTTGTGTACTTAGGTTATAAAATGTTTGTTCTGACATTATAGTGATTTTGATATGATTTCCGATATCCACTGCGGAGCCAAAGCAATGTCATGTTTAAGATTTTTCTTATTCTCCTTTTGTAATAATCTATCTATTTTTTCTAGTTCTAATTCCGTGGCGTTGTCTTTACCTATTTCTTTAAGCGCTTGAACCACTAACTTACTTATCTCACCTTTTAAAGATAAGTTTTTTGCTGTAGTTTTCTTAAATTGTATCGTACGATTTCCAATATTTATTTTTCTGGGTGAACCATCAGTTAAGTAAACTAATTTTAAAGGCACTTGCGTAGATAAGCCCAATACATTTTGCGCATAAACGCCCGTTGGTAATATGCGCGCCTTGTCTCTTTTGGCTATAGCCATGGCAATTTCTTCTAGAGAAGGAAGTACATCTTTATTTAATAATTTACTATATGTGGGCTTTGCATAAATACCGCGTGCTAGGTCGCTTATTAATCCTTTTTTAGTTAAGCGATGTAAAGCTATTTTTATAGCTCCAGGACTTCCCAAGTCTTGAAAATCCTCCGTGAAAATAATTGCACCTTGCTTGAGTTGCTTTATTTTTCTCTCTACTTTATCATCTGTACTTAACATCTTAAAAAGATAAAATTCTGTAACCTATTTCAAAAAATGTGTAACTAAAGTATACTAAATAGGTTACACAAAATTAATATTATATTTGAATAAAGCTGCAATAATAGAACAAATACTTGTAACCTATTTCAAAAAATGTGTAACTAAAGTATGCTAAATAGGTTACACAATCACTCCACCTTCCCAACCTTCTCCTCCTTCAAAACCAGCCCTCTCACAATAGTATTCCCCAAAACCCCAACAATAATCAACAACATCCCTACAACAGCGTACAAAGAAATCACCTCATCAAACAAAAACAATCCGAGTACAAAAGCATAAATAGAACCCAAATACTTAAATGGTGTTACCGTAGCAGTATTTGCAGCGTGCAATGATTTCGTAGCAAAAATTTGTGCGATATGCGTAAAAACTCCAATCACCAAAATGACTCCCCATTCTTTTCCCTGTGGAACAACATAATCGAAAGCGGTGAGGACTGCCATGATAGGAATCGCGATTAATGGGAAATAGAAGACAACTGTAATTGGCGCATCGGTGTATCGACATTTTGCGATTGCATTGTACGCCATTCCAGCAAAGGCAGCAGAACAGATTCCAACTACAATCCACCACGGATTTATGTTCGAAATGGAGTTGTCTTCACTAAAGTATTTAGAGAAACTGATAAAGACAATTCCTAGAAATGCGATGAGGAAAAACAAGCCTTGAATGGGTTTTACTTTTTCTTTCAGAATAAAAATAGCCAGCAATACCGTGAAAATCGGACTTAAATATTGAATTGTCGCTGCTATAGCAATCGGTAAATTATTTAAGGTGTAGAAATATAATGTCAGCGCGATGGTTCCTGTTACTCCTCTTATGACCAGCCATTTTTTGTTGTGTCCGAACAATGGAATTCCTTTGGCTTTGATGACCGCCAAACAAATCGAAAATGTTATGATGGATCTGAATAGGATTATTTCAGGGATTGGGTATTTTTGTAAACCTGATATGATGGTTTGATCTGGACCTTGTCCGAGAATTTTGACCAGGACATTGACTATAATGTAGCACAGTCCCGAAAGTATCATATACAGAATGCCTTTATTCATGGGTGCAAAGTTAGGATTTAGTCTCTGTTTGGAAACACGGAGCAGCTAAAACTTATTCTTTTGAACTTATTTATAATTTAGTACCAAAATAACTGTTTAAAAGCAGAAATTAAATAGAGTTAATAAGGAAATGACAAAAGAGAATTATTCAACAGCATTTTATAAAAAGAGAATAGAAGAATTAACTATTGAGCTAAAAAAATACACAAAACGTTCGCGCATCTGGGTTGCGGTGCGCTTGATTTCATTCTTATCCATCGGAATTTTAGCTTATTTCACTTATCCTTATGGCGGTTATTCTGCTTTAGGAATTGTGGCTACGGTTATTTTATTCTTGATTTTCGTTAGGAAAAGCGCGGAAAACAAAGACCGATTAAATTACGTAAAAGCACTTATTCGCATCAATGAAAATGAGATCAAGGGAAGTCACCATGATTTTTCAAGCTTTGATGATGGCGAAGAATATATAAATCCGCAACATCCATTTAGTTATGACATGGATATTTTTGGGAAAGGAAGTTTCTTTCAATTATTCAACAGAACAGTAACCAAAAAAGGAGAAAAAGCATTGGTTAAACGCCTTTTAAATGGAATTGAAACACCATTAGAAAGTGCAGAAGCGACTGATGAATTGAAGGACAAAAAAGAATGGTATCAAGATTATTTGGCTCACGGAAGTACATTGAACAAAGAAGCAACTGAAGTAAGTATTGCTGATTTAGCGAAAGAAAAATACCCTGTTAAATCTTGGATGAAAATTATGAAAATAGTTTCTCCAATATTGGCCTTTGTAGCTTTTGCGGCTTATTATTTTGATTTTATCGGTGGAATTCACTTTGCAATTGCTGCTATTATTATTTTTATTCCAATTCGACAATCTTTAAAAACCACAAATCAATTGCATCAATCACTTTCAAAAGTTGGATTTAGAGTAGCTGCGATGCGCAATCAATTGATGAGAATGGAACAAGAAAATTTCTCATCAAAGTTAATGAAGGATTATCATAAAGAATTGTTCCAAGCTGAAAACAATGGTAAACAAGGATTAACTGAACTTTCTAAATTAGTAAAACAGGCGGAATTCAGAAATAATATTCTTGTGGCAATTGTCTTGAACTTCTTCTTCGCTTGGGATTTTCGTTTGTTGATTAGCATGGAAAAATGGAACAATCAATATGCATCACACGTGGAACGATGGGAAGAAATCGTTTATGAAATGGAAGCTTTGATCAGTGGAGCCATTTTCAGATACAATTTTGAGAAAAACACAACTGCTCCTTCATTGACAGATAAAAAAGATGGGGCAATTGAATTGATTAAATTAGGTCACCCGATAATTCCTTTACAGAAATTGGTGAGTAACGATTTTACGCTTTCTTCAATTCAACAATTCGCAATTGTTACAGGGCCCAACATGGCAGGAAAAAGTACATTCTTAAGAAGCATTGGAGTAAATTTAATGTTAGCCAGAGCAGGATTTCATGTTTTCGCTGAGAAGTTCGTTTTCCCTGACATGCATTTATATTCCAGCATGCGAACAAGTGATGATTTGAAAGATGAAACTTCATACTTCCATGCTGAATTATTGCGTTTGCGCTTTATCGTTGATGCAATAGAACGTGGCGAAAACGTTTTTATCATATTAGATGAAATTTTGAAAGGGACAAATTCAAAAGACAAAGAAGAAGGTTCGGCGAAATTCTTACAGAAATTAAATCAATTAGAAGCACGAGGAATTATTGCAACACATGATTTGTCATTGACAAACTTGGCGAATGTTTATACAAGTGTGGTCAACAAATACTTTGACACAGAAATAAATGGCGATGATATTTCCTTTGATTATTGCATTCGTAACGGTGTAGCAAAGAACATGAATGCAAGCTTCTTATTGCGTAAAATGGGACTTATAGACAGTTAATGTCGCTTTCTTAATCGATTTTGTGCCAATCTGTCTTTAAATTAGAGTTGGCAAAAAGTTTGATAAATCGAGGATGAAGGTTTATATTTATAAATTGAATATTCAAAAGAACAATAACAAATAAAAAATACAACTATGGCAGTAGAAATAACAGATGCGAATTTTGATGAGTTAGTAATGAAGTCAGACAAACCAGTTTTAATTGACTTTTGGGCAGAATGGTGTGGACCATGTAGATTAATCGGGCCAATTATCGATGAAATGCACGGTGAATATGAAGGAAAAGCACTTATCGGAAAAGTTGATGTAGACGCAAACCCTGGAGTTTCAGCTAAATTTGGAGTACGTAACATCCCAACAGTTTTGTTTATCAAAAATGGTGAAGTTGCTGACAAATCAATTGGAGCAGTTCCTAAGGAGCAGTTGAAAAGTAAATTAGATGCTATAATGTAAGCATTCGTTTTATAAAAAAAAATTGCGCATCAGTTAATCTGATGCGCATTTTTTTTTATATCTTTTCTTTTATATCTTTTCCTCCCTTGGCATATCACCTTCTTGAGATGCGGTTGCCAAATCTTTGTCCATGTCATAAAGATTAGAGTTCCCTCCTTTTCCATCTCCAGCAGCCAAGTTATATTTATCGATTACGTCATTAATTAAAGCTTCTTCTTCAATTTGCTCTTGAACGAACCATTGTCCGAAACTAAATGTAGACCAATCCTTTTCCTCGTATGCAAGATTTACGATTTTATCAATTTCTTTTGAATTGTCAATTTCGTGTTGTAAAATCTTTTGGAAACAATCTCCTAAATCTTTTGGATTGGCTGGAGCAGCTTTAATTGCTTCAATTTTTGTCGCTCCTCCTCTTTCGTTGATGTATTTTAATAATTTGAACATGTGCTCACGTTCTTCCTGCATGTGTCCGTATAAAAAAGTTGCTATTCCTGGGTATCCGTTAACTTCTGCCCAAGAACCATAAGATAAATATACTTGTGATTGATAAGCTTCCATTGTCATTTGATTGTTCAATAGCTTCTCCATTTTGTCTGAAATTCTCTTACTCATAATTGTTTGTTTTAGTTCGTAAGCTTAAATTATGGATTTATTTCCAAAGTGGAATTGCTATTTTACATTTTTTAAGAATTTACTAAACTATGTGACATTTATGTGACAACGATGTTGAGTGATTAAGGGAAGAGTAGCGCAGAGAAAAAGAAGAAAGAATTACGAGGAGATTCGCGGAGGGCAGAGTCCCGTACAGCTGTCGGGACGCAAAGAAGAAGAAGAAGAAGAAGAAGAAGAAGAATAACGCAGTCGCGTAAAGTTGTCGGGACGCAGAGTGCGCTTTCGGGAATTGATTTGATTTTACAAAGATAAATGGAGAAGCGCTTTGACAGTTGTTTGACAAATTTGTACGATCAATTAAGGTATATGATTATGGAATCTACTTATAGCGTTTCATGAGCTGGACTTCGGCAAGCCACCATTCATGCGACAGTGCTATAAATAGAATTATTGTTTTAATACTTAATTTTTATCCTGTGAAAAAACTGAGAGTTTATTTTCGCTAGTAATGGTGATATCGTAAGCATAACATTCTGACATATCAACGGATTCTGACAATTGGATTCCTTCAATAGTTCCGCTTATAGTCGCAACTCCCGTAGAATAACTTTTTTCAGAAGATATTAAACCCTTCTCCAATCCTGTAATTGAAATTACATTTCCAACAGATGAAGTAATCTGTAAGCTCACTGCGGAAGTTCCATTATTTACAACCCTTGCAGTAGGATCATCATTGTTGCATTTTTTACAACTAGTAAAAATCATTAAAACGGAAATGCTGAGTAAAACTGCTATCGACTTCATTTTGGAGAATTGTTTTAGTTCTTATTAATCAAATGTAAGGTTTAATTAATTACGAATTTGTCAATTACGAATTGCGAATTATTAAAAAACGTTATCGTTCACAAAATTGGCTTGTTCACGAGACGTGAACAGGAGTAAAAGATGAACAAATATAATTATTCCGTAATCCGCTAACTTTATCATCTCGGGAATCATTCCAACATTCATCCTTCATCAACTTGTCCGACCACTGGCTGATTTATAATTCATCATTAAATACACGTCATTATTCAAAAAATTTTAGGTAAATTCGCCAGTCCTATGACTTTACGACTTCTTTTAATCTCGATAATTTTCACGTTCTCATTTCAATTGAGTGCGCATGAATTTTATTTCTCATTTGCTGAAATGCAATACAATGAGAAAACAGAACAATTTGAAATCTCATTAGAAGTTACCGGACACGATTTGGAAGATTATCTTGCAGATCAAGGGATTTCTATTCCTCGCTTGGAAGAATGTGTTGGTAAACCGATATATCTCTCGATGATTGAACAAGAAATTTCAAAAGGATTTCAAATTATGGTCAAAGGGAATCCGCTTCAATTGGATTTAGTTGGAATAAAAATTAACGACAACGACCAAGTGGTGATCTTCTTGACATCACGTAAAATGGAAAAACCTAAAACGATTGAAGTTCAATATGATTTATTGATGAACTTTTTTCCGTTACAACAAAACAAGCTTACTTTATTTAAACCAGAAGGGAAACAATTTGTTACTTTTCTGAACACAAGATCAAAAAGAACGATAGAACTATGAGAATATTTTTCGCAATTATCTTCGCATTTACATGTTTGAATAGCTGGAGTCAAGGACATGACAATCCAGAAAACATCAACATGAATAAGTTTCGACAGTTGAAACAAGAATTAGCGACACCAAATGTATACAGAACCGCTTCTGGAGCTCCAGGACATGAGTATTACCAACAACAAGCGAATTATGACATCAAGATCGAATTGGATGATGAAAAGCAAACAATTCATGGAAAAGAGCGTATCACTTATATAAACAATTCGCCAGATCGATTGGATTATTTGTGGTTACAATTGGATCAAAATATGCGCGCCCAAGGTTCCGATTCTAAGCTTATTCAAGTGGAAAGAATGGAAGATTTCAATACGCTTGCGAAAGTGCACAGTAAAATGTTTGTATTCGATGGAGGATATAAAATCGATTATATCAAAGCTACGAATGGAGAAGATATGGATTACGCCATTAACAAAACCATGTTGCGCATTGATTTAAAAGAACCGTTACAGCCAGGAAAGTCAATTAGTTTTGATTTAAAATGGTGGTACAATATTAACGACAGAATGAAAATTGGTGGTCGAGCAGGATATGAATACTTCCCAGAAGATGAAAACTACCTTTATACTATAGCGAAGTTTTTTCCTAGAATGTGTGTTTACAATGATGTAGAAGGATGGCAGAATAAGCAATTTTTAGGTCGAGGTGAATTCACTCTGCCATTTGGAGATTACAATGTTGAAATTAAAGTTCCAGATGATCACGTTATCGCTGCAACAGGAGTTTTACAAAATGAATCTCAAGTATTGACAAGCAAGCAAAGAGAACGTTTAGCAGCTGCAAAAAAAGACTTTTCAAAGCCGACAATAATCGTCACACAAGAAGAAGCCACGGAAAATGAAAAGACAAAATCTAAGAAAACGAAGGTTTGGAAATTCAAAGCTGAAAACGTGCGTGATTTTGCTTTTGCTTCTTCAAGAAAATTTATATGGGATGTGATGCCAGTGAAAATAGAAGACAAAACTACTTTAGCAATGTCCTATTATCCAAAAGAAGGTAATCCACTTTGGGAAAAGTATTCCACAGAAGTTGTGGCACATACTTTAGAAGTTTATTCTGATCACACAATTGCTTATCCATATCCTGTAGCAATTTCTGTTCATGCAGCAGCAATTGGAATGGAATACCCGATGATTTGTTTCAACTATGGCCGACCAGAAAAAGATGGAACTTACCCTCCACGTACTAAATATGGAATGATGTCTGTGATTATTCACGAAGTTGGACATAACTTTTTCCCGATGATTATTAATTCTGATGAACGCCAATGGACTTGGATGGACGAAGGATTAAATACTTTTCTACAATATGTTGCAGAGCAGAAATGGGAACGCAATTATCCTTCAAGAAGAGGTCCAGCCTATATGATTAGCGATTACATGGGCGGAGACAAAGAATATATTTCTCCAATCATGACCAATTCTGAATCGATTTGGCAATTTGGAAACAACGCTTATGGAAAACCAGCAACAGCATTAAATATCCTTCGTGAAACAATAATGGGACGTGAATTATTCGATCATGCCTTTAAAGTATATGCGAATCGTTGGGCATTCAAACACCCAACACCAGCAGATTTCTTCCGCACAATGGAAGACGCTTCTGGAGTTGATTTGGATTGGTTTTGGAGAGGTTGGTTCTACTCTACCGACCATGTGGATATTGCAATGACAGACGTGAAATGGTTCCAAATGAATACTGGGAATCCACAAATTGAGAAGCAAGTCGAAAAAAATGAATCAGAAAGAGGTTCAGAATTTATCGGAACTCAGCGCAACCAAGCGGACACGAACAAAACAAGATTAGAAAGAAAACCAGCATTAGCAGATTATTATAACACACAAGATCCCTTTGCAATAGAATCAGCTGACAATGAAGATTTCGAAAAGCTGCAAGGAACATTAAGTCAAGAAGACAAGGATTTATTAAATAGCGGAATGCATTTCTACGAATTGAATTTCAGTAATATCGGAGGATTAGTAATGCCATTGATTATCAAAGCTGAATTCATTGATGGTTCAGAAGAAGTAATCAGAATTCCCGCAGAAATATGGAGAAGACACAATTTCCAAGTTTCAAAAGTATTGTATTTCGATAAAGAAGTAAGTGCCTTTATCTTAGATCCATTTTTAGAAACAGCAGATACAGATATCAGCAATAACAGTTGGCCAAGAAAAGTTGAACCGACAAGATTTAAGATGTTTAAAGAAAGTAGGATTAATGAAAATCCAATGCAAAGGTCGAAGAGGTAGGAGTTAAATGGGTAAGGTGCCGCAGAGTTTCGCAGAGGGGCAGAGATACGCAGAGAAAAAAAAAGATAACTGTTAATGCGATAGGGGTTTTGTAATGCTTAATGCGGTAGGGATGTTTTTAGGATGGTTCGTTGACAATGAATTTTATTAAATAGGGAATTATGAAAACAGGTCTATTTGCATTCGTTATTCTATTTCATTTTATTGGTTGTTCGCCAAAAAACAAGTCTTACAAAGATATAACTCAAGACATTGCCCAACAAGTCGAAAGTATTGAAGGCATATATAAAAAAACAACGATAAAAGAGCTGTTAAGCACTAATTCGGCTGATAAAATATACATTAACTATAGCCAATTAAACTTTCCTAATCATCAATGGTCGGATCAAAAGGAGTTTCTGCTAGACATGAAATTGACAGTTAAGAATAATAAAAAGCTAGTTTTTTCGAACACGCTTACCTCATTCTTTGTAATAAATAATAATGAAGTAATCGAACAATATGTGATAGATTCAGATGTCATAGCGTCCTCACCAGAATGGTATGATCCTTCAATAGCATATATAGCTGGCGTATGGAATACTCACTTTAATTCACCTAATGATTCTGTATATATTTATCCTCAAAAAATGGAAATTATTGTATTTTCTTCTCCAGACAAGTAGTTGATTTTATCATTTAATAAAGAAAAAAACCACTTTGAATCAGCAATCGAAAATCGGCGTAATCCGTTCTACTAAAGCAGCAAACTACTCCAGTAAAACAAACATAATCAAAACGTTAAACATTAATAATTATTTTAAGATTTCCTTCGATTTCAATAACATCGCCAACACGTAGTTTCGCCCGTTTACGCGTTTCCACTTCACCATCTCTCACAACACCTCCATCATCGACAATCATCTTTGCATGGCCTCCTGTTTGAGCTATTCCAGTTGCTTTTAATAGTTGTAGTAATTCTATATATTCTCCTTCGAGGTTGAATTCAATTGTTTCCATGGTTTACTCTTTTTAAAAAATGTTGTTCTAATATTCCTACAAATTTAGAAATTGAAAAAGTTAATTCGCAACGATTCTTAATTCTTATTCAAAAAAAATGCCGTTCCATAATAATCATGGAACGGCATTTTATATTTTAATATTATTTCAATAAATCAATACTGATCTTATTTGGAGTTTTCTTGCAAAGATTATTTTACTCCGTGCATTAACTTCTTCAATAATGGATTCAATAATGCAATAAGAATTCCTGCTACAACTGGAATTGCGGTGAAGATTAAGAAGAAAGCAGACAAGCTATATTCTTCTTGAATTTGTTCAACCATACCTCCCATAGAAGCTGCAGTTTTATTTCCAATAGCAATGGCTAAATACCACATACCAAACATTAATGCTATCATCCTTGGTGGAACTAATTTACTCACGTAGGACAGTCCAACGGGAGATAAACAGAGTTCTCCAATGGTGTGGAATAGATACGCCAAGACCAGCCATACCATACTTACTCGCACCATTCCTGCTTCTGCTCCTGGTGGAATAAAGCTTGAACCATAAGCTAGAATTGCGAATCCAACTCCAACTAAGATCAATCCTAAAGAGTATTTCATTGCAGCTGATGGATTGTATTTACTTTCCCACCATTTCGAGAAGAAAGATGCAAATGCAATAATGAAGAACGAGTTCAAAATACTAAACCATGAAACTGTAATTTCAACTTGGTTTTCTTTGATTTCAGAAACTTCACCTAAGACAATAGTAGATTCTAGACCTTTATCAGTATAATCAAGTGCTAATTGCTCTTGTGTTTGCGCATCCAAATATTGGTATTTCCCTAATTCAAGGTGAGCTGCAACAGGTTGTCCAACTGTTAATTCACTGCTTGACGAAACACTTAACGTTTGTGTTTCACTTACTTCGCCAGCTTGTAATGGACGAGCTTCGGTGATTGGCACATATTCTTTTATTGATTTACCGTCGATAATTTGCTCTGTTTCCACAGCTTGGTAGGTTACAGCGTATGATTTAGTTGAGAAATCCTGAACTAACATCCAAACAACAATTCCCCAAACAAGGGCAAAACAAATTGCTAGAACAATGTTACTTCCTGGAATCTTAGCGAATGATTTTTTATTCAATAAATAAAGAACCCAAGTAATAATCATCAAAGGAATAACCGTCAATAAAGTATTTACTACATTAAATATCAATGCTGAATTCCCTGTAAGCACCCTATCCGTGTAATCTCTGGCGAAAATAACCATTGATGTTGCTGCTTGCTCGAATGGAATAAAGAACAATACAGTAAAGAATGCAAATATGATCACTGCAATCATTTTATCTCTTACAATTTTTTCATAACGGATAATTCTTGTTATGATTAAATATAAGAACAAAAGAACACCACCTATGATAATCACCAACGAACCTGACAGCGTATCTTTTGAAAGTAAGAATTCTTCTGGTAGTAAATTGATACCACCAATTTTAGAAACTGGATCGTTGATTAAATAAAGTAATCCAATAATTGCTGTAACAACGATTAAGATTTTATCTACTATCGTAAATTTATTTTCTTTATAATCTTTTACTTCAGCAGCTTTTTCCTCTTTCGATTGACGAACTGGTGGAGCACCAATTTTTCCAAAAAGAGGTTTCGCTAAATAGAACTGGATTGTTCCAAATAACATAAATACTCCTGCTAATCCGAATCCCCAAGACCAACCAACACGTTCTGCAAGGTAACCACAAAGCATCATCCCGAAGAATGCACCAGCGTTAACTCCCATGTAGAAAATCGTGTAAGCACCATCTTTCTTTTCAGGAAGATAGGTGTACATTTCAGAAATAATTGAGGTGATATTTGGCTTAAAGAATCCTGTTCCTAAAACTAGCAATGCTAATCCCATGTAAAGAGAGAATTCTGTTTCCAAAGCCATTGAAGCGTGCCCCAGAGTCATTATAACACAACCAATCAGAACTGCCCAGCGATAACCCACGAATTTATCGGCAATTACACCACCCAAAATTGGCGTTAAGTAAAGTAAACCCGCATAAGTTCCGAAAAGAGCACCTGCATTTTCTGCAGACCATTCCCAACCTGGATTACTACCAATAACCGCCATTGTAAGGAAGTTAATCAATAAAACTCTCATTCCATAGAAAGAGAATCTTTCCCACATTTCCGTAAAGAAAAGAACGAACAACCCTGCTGGGTGACCTAATACTTTACTTTTAAAGAACTCATCATGCTGAGATCTGTCAACTGCTTCTGCCATAATTGTTTTTTGTAATTAGTCTTTTATTTCAGTATCTGCTATTTCATAACCTTCCGCTTCAAGGCCTTCAACCTCTTTGTCTTCCGCACCGTGCGTTAACTTTTTCAATCTCTTAATTAATAAGATCAGCAACAAACCAAAACTAACTGTGAAAATAGTAAGCCACATGAAAGTATTGTATTCCTGTTCGCTTTGTTCTTCTTCTAAAACGAATGAAACACCATAGTTTTTACCGTCACCTTTATTTTCAATTTCTTTAGCGAAATCAGAATCTTTTTCAAAAACAAGTCTTGCATGATAAGGCGTTTCTTGCGTTGCATTGTGCTCAGCCAAAATTCCTTTCAATTCTTGTTTTCTGTCTTCATCCAACTTAAAAATAGCGTTCAATTCTCTAGTTCCTTGAAATTCTGTAAATTGAATTTGGTCACCTTGCAAATAGACATAACTTTTTATCTCAAAGTTCTTGTCTTCATTGATTGGATAATCAATTACCTGAACAACTTTATTCGCTTCATTTTTAACCTTCATGGTATCCATCTTCATGAATGGAATCATTTGGTCTTTTTCATAAACAACTTCTGCGCTGTAAGGAGTTAATTGTGAAGACTCTCCAATACTTCCAGCTAACTTATTTCCGAAACCAGTTGCAGCGAAGTAAATACCCATCATAATAGAAGCGTATTTTAACGGCGCTAATTTAGTAATGAAAGAAAGTGAAACTGGCGAAGTAGAAAGTTCACCAATTGTGTGGAATAAATAAGCAAGGAAAATCCAGAACATTGCTGCCTTTCCGAAAGTTTCAGAACTTGCTTCTTTCGATGCGAACATCATAAATACATACCCTAATCCCATAATGATTGTACCAATGGCCATTTTGAAAAGAGATGAAGATTCACGTCCTTTTTTCTTCCACCACACCCAGAATCCACCAATTGCAGTACCGAATATAATGATGTAACCAGCGTTCAATGATTGGAATACTGCTGCAGGAATTTCTTCCATCCAACTTAAACCGATATTTCTATCAATTTTCATATCCGTGTACAAGTTCATTAATCCTCCAGCTTGCTCGAAAGCTCCCCAAAAAACAATTACGATTAAGAATGAAATCAATAGAACGATAATTCTGTCTTTTTCAATTTTAGATAATGGACGTTTTGCAGCTTCTTTTTCAGCAGCGCTCACTTTGTCTCCACCACTAAATTCTCCAATTCCTACAAGGTATTTTTGTCCCCAGATGTAAACTGCTTGACCTAACAACATTCCAATTCCAGCTAAACCGAAACCATAATGCCATCCGTAGTAATAAGCAACTAATCCAACAGAAATACTTGCTAAGAATGCACCAATGTTAATTCCTATATAGAAAATTGTAAATCCACTGTCTCTTCTGATGTCGCCATCTTCATATAAACCACCAACCATTGTAGAAATGTTTGGCTTTAATCCACCAACTCCTAAAATAATTAGTCCAAGTCCTGTGAAAAATGCCCAATCTTGAGGAATTGCAAGAACTCCGTGTCCAACACAAAGCAAAAGTCCACCATACAATACTGTTTTCTTCTGTCCGAGAAATTTATCGGCAATCCAACCCCCTGGAATTGATGCAACATAAACGAACATTGTGTACCATCCATACAACCAAATTGCATCTTTACTGCTCCATCCTAAACCTGGATCTGCAGCGGTAGCCGAAGCGGCTACATACAAGGTAAGAATACCTCGCATTCCATAGTATGAGAATCGTTCCCACATTTCTGTAAAAAATAAAATGAACAATCCCATCGGGTGTCCCATCATCTCTCTCTTAACACTTGTGTCTAAACTCATATTGTTTCATTAGTATTTGGGTCGTGAAAATAATTAAAATTATTGAGCTCAACCCAAAATACGTTAATTTAGTTTGAGTAATGCAGTTTTCCTTCTATGCTAACAAGCTTTTATTTCAATAAAAGCTGTTATTCCCATCTGGTTATTGACGTCAATCTAAAATATTGAATAAAACTTTCTTGAACGTCCTTTCATGAAATTTGTAAAAGAATTTAGTTTTAAATACACTTGATAAATAGTTTGAAAATCACTAGATTTAAAGTCGGTCTTGTGAAAAAACGTACTATTGATATAACAAAGGTATTACTCAATACTCCGACTTTAATTGGAAAAGTCAAACTATTTTTATGAAACAAAAACTTTTATTCATTCTAACGCTATGCTCTTCATTTTTAATAAATGCTCAGCTGGATTTAGCTAAACAACAGTCAGAATTTGACAGTTTGTATATAAAAATCTACTCTGAAATTTCAAAGAAAGATGTTGACAAAGCAATTTATTTAATTGATTCATTAAATAACGTTTCAACGATCAAAGAAAATAAGTCAAAATCTATTTTTCTTAAATCTATGCTTTTACTCCAAAAAGGCGAAACAGAAAAAGCACTTCAAACTGCAATCGAGGGAGAGAAGTTTTCCTCAGAAAAGAAATTACATCAACAACAAGCTCGTTTTTGTGGTTTACTTTCATCACAATACAGACTTTTAGGCTTATTCGATTACGGAGAAGTATATCTTAAAAAAGGAATTAAAGCGGGTAAGAAAATAAAAAATGATCAAGACCGCTACAAGTTTATGGGATCAATTCATCTTGAATCTGCAAGCTACGAGCTCGATAAAAATAATTTCACAACAACCTTAGAAGAGATCAAATTAGCAGCTAGAGAATTCCACAAAATCAATAAAAAAGAAACTAAACAATTCTATTTAACCAACGTTTCAAATTTAAAGGGTGCTGCATACATAGGCCTTGAAAAATATGAAAAAGCGATCAAAGAATACAGATTAGCAATTAAACATTCATCAGGACTTCAAGCCAGTAACGTTGCCTTAGAAAGTCAAGTTTTACTGGGATTAGGGAAAAGTTTTCTCATGATGGATATTTTAGACTCAGCATATTCCTATCTAACTAAAACAGAGGAAATTGCGGAGAATTCTCAATTCACTCATCTTAAGATCGAAGTATATCCTTTATTAACAAAGTACTACAAGACAGTAGATGATTTTGATAAGTATTCCTTTTACAATGAAAAATTTCTAGAATCCTACAACCAACACATGGAAAGTCAAGATAAATCTGTTGGAGGAATTATTGAAAAAGTTTCAAAAGCAAAAACTGCATCAAGTGACAAAAACTGGATACTAATAACTATTATTGGGTTAACGATTCTTGTTATTGCAATCTTCATTAAATACAAAAACATAAAAAACAAGGACGTAAAGCGTTTCAATCTTTTAATGGACAACTTCGAAGCTCACAAGAATGAAATTACGGAGAATGACGATGATGAAGTTTTGATAAATAGTGAGAACATAACAGAAGAAGATCAAAAAATTCTCAAGCTTTTAGAAAAACACGCTCAAAAAGACACCTTTTCGGAAGATTGTCGTTCATTGCCTTTAATAGCGAAAAAGCTAGGGACTACAGATGCACATCTCAATAATTTAACCCACACTCATAAAGGAGCAAGTTTCGAAGCCTATATGAATAAAGCGATGATTATATGTATCATCAACAAAATTGAGAAAAACCCGGAATTTAGGAAGTATAAAATAAGTGCCTTGGCAGATGAAGCCGGATTTTCGAATAAGAAGAAATTTAACTCCGTTTTCAAATCTGTTACTGGGTATAAACCTTCAAAATTCATTAGCCTTTATCAAAACAATAAACCAAGAAGAGAAATTTTAGTCAGCCATTAAGCACAGCAAATAAGTGGATTGACGGAACAATTAAGGATATCCTCAGAAATAATCATATTTTTACACTTTGTAAACTCAAAAAAGTATGATTAAAAAGATTTTCCCAGTATTGGCTGCTCTCGCTTTATTCTCTTGTAATCAAGAACAAAAGAAAGAACAAAAAGAAGTTGAAATTAAGACATCAGAAGTTACGGTCACAAATCACAGTTACAGTAAATTAGACGAAGTTAAAACGCTTCATCTTAATCTTGAATTGTCGCTGGATGTTGACAAAAAAATCATTGAGGGTATTGCTAGACATAGAGTAAAAAATGCAGGATTCAAAAAGGTATATTTCGATATAAAAGATTTGAATATTGAAAAAGTAACCTTAGGAGATAAAAACAATGAATATGATGCAAGATTTGAAATAGGCGAATACGATTCATTATTAGGTTCACCACTGATTGTTGATTTAGACATTGGTGACTTATTCGTTAACATCTATTATTCTACTTCTCCAAGCGCAGAAGCTTTGGGTTGGTTAGCTCCAGAACTAACTGGAAGTGGAAAATATCCATTCCTATATACACAAGGTCAAGCGATTTTGACAAGATCATGGATTCCGGTTCAAGATACACCTGAAAATAGAATTACTTATTCAGCAACGGTAAAAGTTCCTGAAGGAATGTTGCCTTTGATGAGCGCTACAAATCCTACAGAATTAAATGAAAGTGGGGTTTATCATTTTGAAATGAAACAACCAATTCCCTCTTATTTATTAGCATTGACGGTTGGAGAATTAGAATACAGAAAATTGAGCGACAACAGTGGAGTTTATGCAGAACCGCACATGATTGATGCTGCTGAAAAAGAATTTAAGGACATTCCAAAAATGATTGATGCAGCTGAAGGCCTTTACGGAGATTACCTTTGGGACATTTATGACGTTGTGGTATTGCCTTACTCGTTCCCTTTTGGTGGAATGGAAAATCCGAGATTAACTTTCGTTACGCCAACTTTAATTGCTGGAGACGGAAGTTTAGTAAGTACAATTGCACATGAATTAGCACATTCTTGGTCAGGAAATTTAGTGACGAATGCTTCATGGGACGACTTTTGGCTGAATGAAGGATTCACTGTTTATTTCGAGAACAGAATCATGGAAGAAGTTTATGGAAAAGAAGTGGCTGATATGCTTGCGATTATTGAACTCCAAGAATTGAAGAATACCATTTCAGAAATGAATAAAGAAGGAAATCAAAAGGATACACATTTGAAACTAAACTTAGACAATAGGAATCCTGATGACGGAATGACGGATATTGCTTATGGAAAAGGTTCGTTTTTCTTAAAGACAATTGAATCTAAAGTAGGTAGAGAAAAGTTTGATGTATTTATCAATGGTTATTTTAATGCACATAAATTTGAAACTTTAACGACAGAAGATTTTGTAAATTACTTAAACAAAAACCTTCCAGAACTATCTGAAATGGGCTTCAATACAGAAGAATGGATTTATGGAGCTGGAATTCCAGACAACATCGTAAAGGTTGAATCAAAGAAATTCGAGATTGCAGAACAACTTGCTTCAGACATTAAAGAAGGAAAAAATTTACCAAAAGATTTAAAGAGAAAAGACAAAACTACGCAAGAATGGATGGCTTTTATCAGAGGATTTAATGGAGAATTAGAAAAAGATAAAATGATTGCGCTTGACAAACAATTGAATTTCAAAAACAGCGGGAATTCTGAAATCATGTCAGAATGGTATGTACTTGGAATCAAAAACGACTACAAAGAAATTCGTCCAGAAATGAAAGCTTTCTTAACCAAAGTAGGAAGAAGAAAATACTTGGAACCGTTGTACACGACTTTAGCTAGTTCAGAGGAAACTTTGGAATGGGGAAGAGAAGTTTATAAGGAAGCGAGACCAAATTATCATGCGATTTCATTTAATACTGTTGATGAAATTCTTTTTTCAAAATGATGAATGTTGAATTATGAAGGGTTTTGATTTTTTTGGTATGGAATTATCGTTTTGTTTGCAATGATTATTTTGTTGGAATGATCGTTTTGTTGGAATGATCGTTTTGTTGGAATGATCGTTTTGTTGGAATGATCGTTTTGTTGGAATGATCGTTTTGTTGGAATGATCGTTTTGTTTGGTTTTTGGTTTTGTAGAGACGCACGGCCGTGCGTCTCTACAAAACCAAAAACCAAAAACAAAACCATCAACAAATAATCATCAACCGCTTCTCCCCTTCTTTCTCCTTCGGTGCTCTATGAAGACAAGGCAAAACCTTACTCTGCGGATGATCAATTGCTAATTTCCACAAATTCCCAATTCCCAAACTGATCGCATTTCCATCAGGTTTCGCTTGATAATGTAAATCGAAGAAATATTCACTTAAAAACACTTCAAAACCGTCCTCTTTTCCGCCGTGTAGCTTTTTGAGTTCAGCTCGGATTTCTGGAATGAGCACTTTTTGTGTAGCTTCTGAATTCGGTATTATCTCACTTGATTCACCAAAATAAGTGCATAAAAAAGTAGCTGATGGAATCGGGGAACGATCAACATGAAATGAATAAACATCGGTTGGGAAAAACGGATAGGAATCATCTCTTTCGTAATTATTGATAATATTAAGAACGGGAGATGCGCCTTGTGCTTTCAATAAATTAAAATCATTGATTAAAATTTCTCTCGCCAGCTGACCTTGTTTACTCAACTGAAGTTCTCGGAGTTCTTCTTGAGTAATCTCAACCATATTTTCATTTAGTTCTATTTTTTGAACAATTTCTGAAAAATCACCAATCAGTTTTCTATTCCAACATATTGCATTTATACCTCCTTGAAATGAAGTTGAAACGAGTTCTTGAAAATCGGAAACTTGTTGAATGTGGATATTTGAATGAAGTGAGTTTGTCATAATTTGAAAAGTAAAGTCAATGGAAGGAAAAAATAGATTGTTTAACTCAGGATAAGCATACGAAAATCTATCTTCTTAAATAGAGTTCTGCACAAGCTCTAGCATCAGAAAGCGCTTCGTGGTGGATTAATTCAATATTATCAACTAGACAACACTCGTTAAGTTTACCGGATGGATAGCGGTTATTTGCTTTACATAATTTCATCGTGCACTCCCACCTTTCAGAAATACTGAGTTCTGAATAGTTGAAACCATTCTCGACCATCGTTTTTTGTAATACACTTCGATCAAAAGATTCGTTGTGTGCAACAATTGTTTTTCCTTGCAATCTTCTTTTAATTTCAGGAAATACTTGGTCAAATGTCGGTGCATTTATGGTGTGCCTTTCTGTGATGCCATGCACTTGAATATTATGCCAATTGTATTCGTTATTTGGTGGCTGAATAAGTACGTAATATTCATCTATAATAACTCCATTTTCAACGGAAACAATCCCAACTGCACAAGCAGAAGTTCTTTTACTGGTTGCTGTTTCGAAGTCTATTGCTGTGAAATTCATAAAAATTATAATTTATTGCTTTGTGATTTATTATATGTTACTGAAGATAAACTCATTTAGATTAACAGCTCAAATTTCGCTAGTTTGGTTCTTTTTCAAGCAACTAATTTACTAAATAAAGATTGAATTGAATGTTTAGAGGCGATTCTTTAAGATCTCAAAAATACGTTTCACATCCGTCACAAAACAAAAACTCACCTTAGTTAAAAACCAAGATGAGTTCAATAAAATATAACTGATACTTCAAAATATCAACTTATATAAAATAAGTCACTATTTTTTCTCTGCTTCTTTTTTATCTTTTCCAGCACCAACACCATATCCTGCACCAGCACCTGCTGCGCCACCTATAACACCGCCAACAATAGCACCTTTACCTTTCTTTTCGCTAACAGCTGCTCCAGTTGCTGCTCCCGCAACCGCGCCAACTCCAGCACCAATTAAAGCTCCTTTTGTCTTGTTGTTCATTTTCTTTTTTTCTTCCTCTTCTGAAACAACAATTACAGTTGTATTTTCCGAAGCGGCTTCTGCTTTTTGTTTTTCCAAATTTATAATTGTCATCGAGTCAATCGTTCTTTGTTTAACCAAGCTTTCTTTTTCCGCAGCTTCAAGTTCAATTTCCTCATTACTAGTTTCATTACAAGAAACAAATAGTAGCACGCTAAAAATCATCAAATACTTTTTCATATCATTTTGTTTTATAAGACCAGAATTGGTTTCGTGTCTATTATATCACAAACATAATTAGAAATAGGGTTACTGATTTTTGATTATAGCTAATAAAAGTTATAAAAATATTTATTAAATCATAAATTAATAATTTTCGATTTACACCGTTAAATCTATCTCATGAAAGATATCTCTATGTAGTTATTACCGAAAAAGCCTGTCCCATTATCTGGAACAGGCTTGTATAAAACCATAAAACTTATGAAAAAAAACTCTGACAGGTCCTAATTTATTAACGTTAACACAAAACAGATGGACGCTGCCAGAGTTTGCTTCATTATTGTTACAGTGTTACAATCCGAAATTGGTGGTTGATCAAACGCATCTCAATGCTTCCCTACTTAACAACCAATTTCAAAACCTTCAAGAAGTCCTCTTTACTCATGTAACTATTGTTTTTATAAATCACGGAGTTTCCAATCATAATAACAGTACTCGGGAAACTAACTGTCCCGTCCTTTTTCGCTAATTGCATTGCCAATTGATGCTTTCCTTCATCTACTCCGCTTGATTCAAAAACATATCGCTTTCCTTTATAAACAATATCTTCTTTACTTTCAGCATTCAAAATGACGAGATAATAATTCTCATTTAATTCCTTGACAATTGATTTACTTTTCAAAACCTTATTCTCCATCGCTAAACAGATTGAACACCAATCGGTATTGATAAAAAACACAATTGGTCGTTCTTCAACATACTGCAAACTGTCTAAATCATTAGCGGAATATGAATTCAGCTGTGCCATTGAAATGAAAGGCAATAAAAAAATTAAAAGAATCAAATTTTTCATTTTTCCAATTTACTCTTAGTTATTATAGAATATTTGAATTAGAGCTTTCAATATATAGGCGCATTTAATTTTGAAATCCAAGGAGTTGACTTTTGTCAATGACTGCTTTCAAAAATGGATGCAACGAAGATAGTGATGCGCTAAACTAATATTACTTAATGGTATAACGCAATCCAACAAATCCTCTAACCCCCTGATTCGGACCGTAAATATAATCGGGATCAAATTTCAGTGCATAAGGATTATCTGGAGTTGCCAATATATTTCCACTTGGGTCATATTGAACATTATTATCAAATGGATCATCTGCTCTTGCCAAAATAAACGGATTTCCTTTGTTTGGTGTCCAGTTCAATAAATTCTTCACTCCTCCAAAAATTTCTAATCCATTTTTAAATGTTTTAGTCACTTGAATATTCTGAATACTGTAAGCTTTTGATTCTCCCATTCGTGGATCTAAATCACTAATCAAAGGCAACAACATTGGTCCATACATGTAACCTGTATATTCCACTTTCATCCCTACTTTAGGAAAACTATATCCAACATTCCATGTAACAGTATATCTTTCTTGAAATTCCTGTCTGATGCGCACATCTTTTTCAACACTTGAAACATCCATTACTGTTCCTCCTAATCTCGCATCGAAATTTTTGTAACGAATATCCATATTCAATGAAATTCCTTTCGATTCTGCATAACCATCCAAGTTGTCATAAATGATCAAGTTTGGATCTGTTTCGTAATCTGGAATAATCTTATTGTTGAAGTAAGTATAGAAAACCGAAGCATCGAAATTCAAGAATAATCCGTTATCAAAACTGAATTTTCTAACATAGTTAATGTTTCCATTCCAAGAAGTTTCAGGATTTAATTCTGACAAGAAAACAACATCTCTTGCCCCTGTCAATGCCGCATGATCTTCTGTAAAAACATTGGCAACCCGGTAACCAGAACCTGCGCTTAAACGCAAAGTGTTTAACTTATTTCTTGAAGTCCATTTGTAATTGATTCTTGGTGTGAAAATATTTCCGTGCAGTGAATTATAGTCATAACGCATCCCAACCAACAATGTCTGTTGTGGTGCAAACTTCCATTCATCTTGAATAAAAATCCCAGGTAAATAAATTTCTGAAGGATCAGTAATCACTTCACCATCAACTATATCTTCCGTAGCAATAGAATTATCATCGTAGAATGTATAGCGCATTGAAGCTCCAACTAATAAATCATGTCTTTGGATTTTCTTATCCCAAGTGAACTGACCAAATCCGATGTTTTGAACTGCATTGTAAACATCTGTTCCGTAACGGGAATCTTGATCATGTCCATTTGCACTAAACATAAACATCACTTTTTCTTTAATCGGTAATTGATAAGTTCCTAAAAGTTCCCAACGACTCGTGTAAATTGTTTCAGCGTAAATAGAATCTGAGCCTCTGTATTCTGGCGTCCAATTCATTTGTCCTCCCCATCTGTCTTCATAAACGTAACGTGCAGCTAAGTTAAAAACGCGTCCTTCCTTTCTCTTGAAATTCCATTTATTGAAAATTGAGAAACGATCTTGTAAAGTAACATCTGTAAATCCATCGTTGTTATTATCTATTGGATTACTGTAATTGAAATAATTCACACCGATTAAAGTTGAAACTTTGTCCCCTAATCTTGCGCGGTAACCTAAATCAGCATTAATTTCTCCCCAAGAAGTTCCAAAAGCTTCAGCAGAAAGTAAAGGAGCTTGATCTGGAGATTTTGTAATTACGTTAATTAATCCACCGACTGCTTCCGAACCATATAAAGTTGAAGCTGGACCTTTTACGATTTCAACACGTTCTATTAAAGCTTGAGGAATTCCGTTTAATCCATAAACAGTCGACAAACCACTCACGATAGGCATTCCATCAATTAAAATCATAGTGTATGGACCTTCCAATCCATTGATATGAATATCTCCAGTATTACAAACACTACAATTAATGGTTGGTTTTACTCCATTCACCTGTGCCAAAGATTCAAAAATTGAGGGAGCTGGATTTGATCTAAAAAACTCTTTGGAATATACTTCAATTGGAACTGGACTATCGGATTTACGAACACTTCGCATCGTTCCCGAAACAACAACCTCATCAAAATTAGTGGTAATTGATTTTAAATTAAATGTCACACGCACAGGATCGTTGCTTTTCAAAACAACTCTTACAGTATCATTCTCAAAATCTGTTGAACGAGAAATTAAATTGTAAGAACCTTTAGACAAACCTGAGATTGTAAACTCCCCAGCAGCATTAGTGGTCGCTCCTTTATTCATTCCATCAACTACGATGTCAATCCATGCTAATCGTTCAGCATCTTTACTTTGCACAACTCCCATAATGTTCGTTTGTGAAAATAGCGCCCCTGAACAGAGCGACAAAATCAATGAGAAAACAACTAGACGTAAATTATATTTCATATTCTTAAATTTATATTTTTGACAAATATATGTAATTTATTTAGACGAGTCTAAATTTTTAAATAGATAATATTAAAACAACTATTATTTAGGTGTTGGATTATGGTTGATGTTGAATCACGGGTGACGTTTTATTTTGGGTGACGTTGGATTATAGATGACGTTTATTTTGGGTGACATTGGATTATGGATGACGTTGGATCATTTAGAGACGCACGGCCGTGCGTCTCTAAATGATCCAACAAAACAAAACGCAACAATTTCCACACGCGTCCATTTTAAACAACATTCACCAAATCATCGAAATAAAAAACCATTAAATCAAAAATTGTTTAAAATTAAATTTCTATCTTCATTACAAACAAAAATTGTTTTCACAAAACAAACCGCATGACCACTTAAATCAAAATCAATAAATATTGAGGTTATCGTTTTCAGTTTTGTAATCATTCATTATAAAAAAACTGGACGATGTCAGAAAAATATAAAAAGAGATACAGAGTCGCCTCTCATCGAAAACTCAATTGGAATTATTCTGCCAATGGATATTATTTCATTACTATTATTACACAGAATAGGGTTTGTAATCTAGGTGAAATAAAAAACAATAGAATGATTCTTTCGGAATTTGGTGAAATTGTAAAAGAAGAATGGTTGAAGTCATTTCAAATAAGAAGTGAATTGATTCAACATGAAGATATCATTATGCCTAATCACATTCACGCAATAGTTGAAATTAATCAATCAGGTAAAAGAAATGATTTAAAAATTAAAAGGCCACCGAAAAGGGAAGATTATCAACAAAATCATGAAAAGTTTCGGCACTTGAAAATCAAACGAAATCGCCCTATTCGATTACCTCAATCCATTTCATCGTTTATTGCAGGATTCAAATCGTCAGTCAATACCAAAATTGATGACTATATCGATGAACAGCAATTAAACATCCCCAAATACAATCGAAATAATCATTTTTTTCAACCCAATTATCATGACCATGTGATTAGAGATGATGACGAATATCAAAGTATAAAATACTATATCCGTTTTAATCCTAAAAATTGGAATTATGATCGGTTGAAGGATGAATGATTGGGTTTTTCACAAAAGGTAGAGACCAAAGGCCGTGCGTCTCTACCTTTTGTGAAAACTATAAATCCCTACCTCCCAATCCTCACATCCATTACTCCACTATTCCCTGAAAATTTCGGTGCATAATGACACTGAATTTCCGCAAAACCACTGTTAAAGTTCCCACTATGCGTAGCATAAACCGTATAAGTAAATTTATACGTTCCCTTCGGCATTCTATCTATAAAATATTCCATCGATACATCTTTTGGGCTTTGGTAATAAGACAAACCTCTACCATAATTATATCCACTTGTCGATAAAGTAGGTTCAATTCCTGCTGGACGTAAATCTTTGATATGGACAAATTCTAAATCTCTATCTACAGTTACAATCAATTCAATTTCGATTTTATCACCTACAGTAAATGTTGAATCTACAATTCCTTTTTCGTCTTTTGCTCCAGCAACAATTCGTCGGTATGTTTTTTGAATTTCCATCGATTTGTTCTGACTGCTTTTGATTTTTGACAATTCATCTGTGTATTGCCAATACATATTTAAAACTCCCGGACCTTCTGAAAATCTTTCAATTTCAACTGTTCCTAAACTTGGATTAATTTCAGTTCCCGTCCATTTATTTTTCACTTGACCTAATCCAGGCGTCCACTCTACTTCTACCTCATCTTTTTGAGTTGTCGAAGTATAAACGAACTTCTGATTTCCTACTTTAATAATTGGTTGTTTTGAAGTATTCAGATAGTCTTTTCCTGTTGATAGAATCGCGTAAACAGCATCTGCTGTCGCAACTCCAGTTTCCCATGCGTTACTTTCTTTGTTGAGAATTAACCACAAGCGCATATCGTCCATCCTATTTTCTGGAGCGTCCATTGTTTTGAAAAATGAAATAATCATCGCTTGACTTGCAATGTTATTTTGATACCAGTAATAACCTGAATTCTCCACCCAATACATTCCTAGTTTTGTGTTTTTCTTCGCTCTGTCTTTTAACGAGGCATAAACCAATTGCGCTTTGTCATTGATGTTTTCACTTTTGAAGTAAATTCCTATCATCGCCTGTAAATAAGGATTGAATTTCGTCCAATCTTTTTTAAGCTTCTCTTTATAGAAATTCTCAACTTCATCAATAGATTTACTGTTTTCATTCTTGAAGAATGTTCTAGAATACAACCAATACACATCCATAGACGATAAAGTGTACCCTTTCTTGTCTTTTATGTATTCTTCATAATTCTTCACATGGTGATTCGCCAGGAAGCTTTCTGCTTTCTGAATTAACTCGGTTGAATTTGAAACTGAAATTCCTAATCGATCTAAATTTCCAAAACGAGTCAGTAAATTCTGAGTGATATAAACATTTGATCTTCCACCACCAAACCAAGCAAATCCTCCATCAAAATTTTGGTTTTTCTTGATTTCATTCAAAATATTCTGCTGATTATCCGCCAATTGATTCAATTCAAATAATTGTGCAATTCTGCGGCGCTGCTCAGTTTCACTTTTGGCTTCCATCACCCACGGAGTTTCTTTCAAAAGAATCGTTTTTAATTCTTCGTTCTTCTCTAATTCCGACAATAAAGCATCCGGAGATTTAGATTTCCATTGATTAAAAATCGTCTGAATTTGCGGATTACTTTTTACAATGTCTTCTGCAATTGCATTCGCATAATAGCTATTCACAAGTGAAGTTATGCTTTGGTCATTTTGTTTACTTAAATACGGTAAGGCCATCACAGCATTCCAAGCTAAGTTATCTGTGTATTCAATCGTAAATGATTTATTATCTAAAGTCGTTGAATTCTGATTTTTAAAGGAATCAAATTCGTGTGATGTTCTCCCTGGCTTCGTCAATAAAACATGATCTGTTTCTGTAATTAAAACACGATTACTTAAAACCGGAATCACATTTTTCTCTCCATCGCTAAAGTTTTCGTTCGAAGCCGTAATTGTATATTGAATCACTTCTTGATTTCCAATATTCAAATTCCAAGTTACTTCTTCAGATTCTCCGGCAGGAATCGTCACCATTTTACTCAAAGGTTGACGTCCAATTAAATTCAATCTTTCTTGATTTATTGGGTTTTCAAAAATCAGCAATACTTCAACAGTTTGCTCTTCTTTTGTTAAGTTCACCACTTTTGCAGAAAAATCTATGGCATCACCTTGTCTCACAAATCTTGGAGCGTTAGCCGTTACCATTAATTCTTTCTGCGCGATAATTTCCTTTTGAAAAGTTCCAATTTGCATTTCTTGGTTGTGACCTAACATCAACAATTTCCATTGCGTTAAAGATTCTGGCAATGTGAAATTCAACACGTATTCATTTGAATCGTTAGAATAAATCGTTGGATAGAAAAAAGCAGTTTCATTGAAGTTAGATCTTGGATTGATTGGCTTTGATGTAGAACTTTCACTTTTCCCATTAGGCAATACTTCAGCTTCTGACCCTCCAGAAGATAGCGCATCACTTTCCATTTCGGCACCATCCGCTGACTCTTGAGAAGAAACGACATTATTTGACCTACTTGGACTCATGGAAATATCTTCTCGTGTTACTTTCTGACTAAAAGCTCGATCATAATCACGAATAATTCTTATTGCAGTTTTTGCTTCAACATATTTATACCTCAAATTATCTTGGTTCAGCATGTTTCTCAATTCCCAGTCCAATCCATAAGAACCATTATTTGTAATTTGTCTACTCCAATCATACGACCAATTTACATATTGACCTCTTCCATAATAAGGAAACAAATTCCAAGAATGACCTCTAAATTGATCCAAAGAAGCATCATATAAAGTTGCGGCCAATTCAGCTTTTACAAATTCTTGGTTTTCGTCTTGAATGGTAAAGCTCCATTGTTCTTTTTGACCAGGTTCTAACAAATCTCTAAAAGTTGAAGTTTTAATTTTCAATTCTTTATTGCTGAATGGAACTTGAATATTATTCGTTGCTTTATAGAAAACTCCATTATTAAAAAGCACAACATCATAAGTCAAAACACCTCTATCCTTTTCTTGAATGGTATAACATTTCGAAAATCTATTTTTCAAATCCACCCATTCTCTGCTGACCAATTCATCTTTTCTGTAGAATGAAACCAAAGCTTTTGCATTGTCGAATGAAGAGCCCACTTGAAAATCAACATCATTTCCAACTTTCACAACATCAGAAGAAACGAAAGTCCAAAGCGCTTCATGAGATGGCAATTCTTTTGCTTTTACATCAATTACCTCTAAGTTGTGTTCTGCTTTTATGGTGTCACCCTCCTTAGTTATTGAATGAAACTTCAACACATAATTTCCTTGTTCATTGTTAATCCAATCGTTTAACTTTAAAGAATCTCCCGAATTAAAAGAAAGTGTTTTAATCAATTCTTCTTTGCTTGAATTATCTTCAAAAGCATTCCATTTCATATTTGGAAATAGCATAGAAAAATCTTTTTTATCAAATTTTGTTACTTCCGTATTTTCCCAAATACGCTCTAAAAACTGTTCAGAAGAAACTATCTTATAAACCTCAACTTTTCCTGAATATCCTTTTTGTTTTTCGCCTGATAAATTAACCACATCAATTACTGCAAATTCAGAATCGTGGGTAAAGAATTTAGTTGGCGCATTTACTTGAATTGACAAACCTACTTTACTTAAATTAAGTGATAAAGTTTCTTCATGCGTCTCACCAGAAATGTCAGTAACTTTAACTTTTACTTCATAAGTGTAATAGGCATTCTTAACAGCATTTGGATCTACCTCAGCAAAAAAGTCTATTGTAAAATCTCCTTTTTGGTCTGTTTTCACTGTATCCTCTTTCAATAAATCTCCAGAAGATGGAGCATTATAATATCTCCAATAGCGATTCCATTTTCTGTAAATCGTGTAGCTTACCTGAGCATTCGAAATTCCATAACCTGCATAAGCTTTCGCATTTCCAGAAATTAAAACTGTATCATTCAATTTAGCTTCTTCTTTGGGTTGATTTAATTCCACTTCGAAAGTAGGACGCTTGTATTCTTCAACTGAGAATTGAGCTATTGAATAAGCAAAACCACTATTAGATTCATCAGTTGCACTCAATGTGAAATTACCCAATGATGTGGATTTCGGCAGTTGAATATTTCCATCGATACTTCCAAATTCGTTGGTTGTAAATGTTTCTTTAAAAACCTCCTGATAATTAGCATCTTTTAAAGTAACTACAATTTTTTTCTTTGCTAAAGTCTTAAATTCATTGTCCTTTCCGTGATAAGCTATTCCTTTAAAGTAAACTGTTTGCCCTGGACGATAAATTGACCTATCTGTTAAAAGTTCAACTCGACTTATTTCATTTTCTTCACTTGAAGATCTTACATAATCATTTCCAAAAAGCAAAGAATTCTTGTATTCCACAGTATAAGAAATCCTGTTTTTATCGCCAGTTGAATGAATGAAAAGTCCATTTTCATCTGTCTTTCCCTTTTTAAATTCTATTAAATCTCTGTTTTTTCTATAATCGGAATAATACAATTTCACTTCAGCATTTTCGATTGGTTTTCCTGTTTTTTCATCAATCACCAAAACAGTATATTCGTTATTAATAGAAGTTGAGGTTACACTCATTTCTGCAATCGTCAATTGAGTATGGTAAATCTTTGCTGCATTCCAAATTTTAGTGTCAGCTGCTAATTCACTTAGAGACTTCTCATCATTTGTTGCCACAATAAAGTATTGTCCTGGAGTTGATATTTCCTCCAAAAACATTTCAGTACTTCTTTCTTGGAATAATTCCGAATTCTTTAAATCTAAATTTATTGTTCTTACTAAAGTTAGTTTATTCTCAACAGCATAATTTCTAAGATTACTACTTTTCAAAGGATCAAAATCTTCCAATTTATAGATCCGCAGAATTTGATTCGAATAATTTCTATGTTGAATTTTAAATGGAATCTTTTTATCCAATCCATAAATATTCGGTGCAGAAATACTGATGTATTTATTTTCTATGATTGAAATTAAAGAAGCTATTTCGTGTTTAAAATCATTATTTGGAAACTTCTTTAATTCAGCCTTTAAATCATCGTAAGCTTCTTTTATTAATTCCTCAACATCTGGATTGTCCTGAAAATGATAGCCACTCCCTTTTATGTAATTAATTCTCGCCAATTCAAACATAAATTTCGAACGCGCTGAAGTGGTTTTGAAAAAGTCAAACTGTTCTTTCCATGCATTGTTGATCGCTTCTTCGTTATTGAAAGTCCTTTTCAAATAATGTAATCTTTGGTGAACAGCTGAACTCAAATAATCCGATTGATTGGCATTGTGTTTTTCTATATATTGAAAAATATTCAATACTGCACCAGACAATTCGTCTGAATTGAGATTTAATTTTGTAAAATCAGATGATTTTGAATACCATTCATTTTTATCGGAACTCGCATTTTTTAAAGTTCCACCATTTTGAATAATTGAAGATTCATAAAGGTTAATTAGTTGATATCCGACATAATCAGAAACTGAATTTAAGATGAAAAGACTGTCATTTTCTTTCAATAAAACTTCTTGAAATGGTTTGAAATCATATTTAGATAAATCATTTAATCTACTTTCTAATGTTTTGATATTTTCCAAAATGAAATTATGTCGCACTGTGTCTTCACTCAAATTTAAAGAGTCGTAGATTTTCAAATAGCCATAACTCATCCATTGATAATTATTATAAGTCATTTGCTGAATCATTTGCAATTGAGCAATCGAATTTGATGGAGCAGGTAGCGTTTTTGTACTTTCTAATATTTTGAAATATAATGCTGCACGTTCATCTTTATCCAAAGGACCAACGATTCTTAAAAAATAAGGATATGCTTTTAAAAGCGTTGAATGGTCTTTCTCGATTTTAGCTTTTTCAATTGCATTCCACAATTCTGCTTGGGCTGCATTGGGTTGCCTAATTTCTAATAGACTATCCACTTTTTGTAGCCGATTGTCTTCTTGACTGTAAGTATTGAATGTAAAAAGAATGAAAAATAGAATAACGAGACGTTGAATATTCATGATGTGTTATTAAAGTGTATTATCGTTTTGAATTCCTTGGGATGCAAAGAAAGTACCAATTCCATAAAGAACGGAAATTAATTACATTCCGATAGCTATCGGAATAAGAATCTTTTAATTACGAATTGGTTGGCGTGGGTGTTACTCATGACGGAACGCGGATGACGCGGATCTCCGAACGCAGATTTACACGGATTTTTAAAAACATCTTTTTTACGCCCAAATAAAACAAATTCACAAACGATAGTTTGTTACAATAAAAAATCCGCTTTTATCCGCGCTGCTTGCATCCGTGTCATCCGCGTTCCAATACAGCGCAAACAACCGCAAACAACCGCAAACAATTTATGAATCTTTAGATTCTTTCTTCGGAACAGGATCATCTCCAAAACCACCCCACGGATGACAAGAACCAATTCGCTTTATTGCCATCCAACCACCTTTCAGCACTCCCCATTCTTTAATTGCATCAACAGAATATTGCGAACAAGTTGGATTATACCGACAATTCGCAGGAAATATCGGACTGATGATGTATTGATACAATCGAATCAAAACAATAAAAGGAAATCGTATGATTTTTTTGATTACTTCCACGGTGTAAAATTACGGATTTTATAGGAGGAAGTTGAGTGACATTGGTTGCAAAAAGAGGTCATAAAATATATTATACAATTCAATCCTTTCTATACCTCCCCGTCTCTCTATCAAAAACGTATTCTCCCATTTCGAAATCAATATCCCTCCCTGTTAAATCCGAAATAAAAATTGAGCCACTTTTGTCTATTTCAACTTTAAAGCTGTAGCCAGAACTTCTCACAACGCTTGTAGAGACAACAGCAAATCCTTCACTAACATTTTTCACTTCAAATATTCTTTTCTTTGATTGAATATCCCACACTTCATATTGACTATAATTCTGCCAGCTATTCCCGACACCATAAGGACTAGGAACTGGTGGATTTGCAGAACAATTCCATTTACGGTGCAAGAATAATTCCTTAATACCATCTTGATTAATATCTATGGAATCAACAATCTCAATCTTCTCCTTTCTGCACGACCTAATAAGGTCTGTTGAGTGATAAGTTTGAACAAATGAAGAACTACTATTTGAATCTTGAGGAACTGAGTTAATCGGAAAAATACGGAAATAATCGCCACCATACAAGTGATCAAGCTTTATTGAGTCAGTTCTATTATTCAGTTTGAAAACAAAATAGGATTCATTAGATTCAATTTTATTTCCTAAGGAATCTATAAAAACAATCTCATTTTTATCTTTTTGAGAATAGCCTGAAAAGGAAATAGAAATCAATAAGGTAAGCTGGAACAATCTGTACATAATAAATGTGTGTTATATTTAAAAGTAGCTAACATAAAATTAGCACTTAACAACACTTTGTACAGTCAGGAAGTAAATCGGTTCAATACTTTATATTTCTAAAACCCTATAGAACAAAAAAGGGATTTTCTAATTAAAGAAAATCCCAATATTATAAATTTCCAAAGCTCACTCTTCAATTGATCTCGCCTCAATACTCAAAACTCACCCTCAATATTGAAAATTTCACAAATTACAGAAGCCCCAGCTACTGTAATTTATGAAATTTTATTCCCCAACATCCCATATCCGCATTAGCAAAGTCTAATTTATACTTTGTTGGAATACCAGCATCTTCTAACATTGATCCAGAATCAATAGAAGGGAAAAGTTCTTCATAAGTGATCATCTCATTCAGAGAAACACGACGATATATATGAGATCTCGTAATGTTTTTAGTTTCATCTAGTCCAGATGCTCCTAAAAGCTCTACATAGTTCTTCAGCATTTTCTTGTGATACTCAGCAACACGTGTCTTTTTATCTTTTACGACTAAACCAACAGTCAATTCTTTTTTCTGAGTAGTAATTCCTGTTGGACATTCGTTCGTATTACAAATTAAAGCTTGAATACAACCTAAGGCCATCATCATTGCACGTGCTTGATAACAAGCATCAGCACCAAGCGCCATTGCTCTAGCTACGTGAAATGCCGAAGTGATTTTACCAGAAGCTATAATCTTAATGTGTTGACGTATCCCTAATCCATTTAAGATATTATGAACGAAGTCTAGACCATCAATCATTGGTGCACCAACATAGTTACTAAACTCTGGCGGAGCAGCACCTGTTCCACCTTCACCTCCATCAACAGCAATATAATCTGGATAAATATCTAAGTGAATCATTGCTTTACAAATCGCAATAAATTCACTTTTATGTCCAATACATAATTTAAATCCTACAGGCTTACCTCCCGATAAATCTCGCAATTCCTTAATAAATTTAATCATCTCCAACGGAGTATCAAATGCAGAATGGAAAGGTGGTGAAGAAACAACAGTATGTGGTTTAATGTGACGAATTCTAGCAATCTCCTCAGAGTTTTTAGAGGCAGGTAGAATTCCACCGTGACCAGGTTTTGCACCTTGAGAAAGTTTTAATTCAACCATTTTAACATTGGGGTGCTGTGATTTCTTAGAAAATAATTCTGGATTGAAGTTTCCATTTTCATCACGACAGCCAAAATATCCAGTTCCGATTTGCCAAATGACATCTCCTCCGTGCTTTAAATGGTAATCACTTAAACCTCCCTCTCCTGTATTATGTGCAAAGTTACCAAGTTTAGCCCCTCCATTCAATGCCTCAACAGCATTTGCGCTTAGAGAACCAAAACTCATCGCAGAAACATTTAATATACTAGCAGAATAAGGCTGCTTACAATCCTTATTCCCCATTTTCACCCTAGGATCTTGATTTAATGTATCAAAAGCCCGCGGTGCAACAGAATGACACATCCATTCATAACCCTCAGCATATAAATCTAACTGAGTTCCAAATGGAATAGTATCTCTAACATTTTTAGCGCGTTGATAAATTGAAGAACGATCTAAACGATTAAATGGACGACCATCAATATCTGATTCAATAAAGTATTGGTACATTTTCGGTCTCAACTCTTCCATCACATAACGCAAGCGCCCCAATAAAGGATAAATTCGACGAATAGAATGCCTGGTTTGTATCATGTCGATATAACCCATGACGGTTAATATAAAAAACAGACCAAAGGCTACGTACCAGTTTCTACTTAGGTAAATAGAGAGAGCAAGTGTAATAATTAATAACACTGTGCTAATGACTACGAATTTTTTCCGCATAATATTACTCCTTTTGTTAAATCTTAAACTTTACAGTTCTTATGATTTATTAATTCAAATAGATTGTTAAAATTTATGCTAACCTCACTTCCAAAACAATAAGGATTTGGTTAGCTTATCATAAAAGTAATGATAAAATCATAATTATGAAGTAGTACAATCTACTTTATGTTGTTTCTAATTTCACGAAGTTCGAAACAATCAGTTTTTAAAGTAGCTATAGGTTTGAAATTCAAACATAAGTACCTCCTACTTTCAATTAAATTTAATCCGATTACCATTAAATAAAATCAAATAGATTTGCTTAAAAGTGACAAATGCAAAAAATAATATTTGCCTTATTATAAGTACTAGTTAAGAAACTCATCACCCTTAAAACTTCACCAATATAACATGAATGGCAAAATTCATAGCTCCTCATTTATGATTCAGAATTACCACACTTAACAACACAATTTCAACTCATCCAACATTTTAACTAAAAACGATAGGATTAAAGGATTTTTATCTATCTTTGTCGCCTTAATTATAAAACATAATATTATGAATAACTACGAGACTGTTTTCATTTTAACTCCCGTTTTGTCAGAAGATCAGACAAAGGAAGCAGTAAAGAAGTTTGAAGAAGAGATTAAATCTCTTGGCGGAAAACTAACTAATTCTGAGTCTTGGGGCTTGAAAAAATTGGCTTATCCAATTCAGAAAAAAACAACAGGATTTTACTTTCTTTTAGAATATGAAGGAGAAGGAAACCTAGTATCTGAATTAGAGGTGACTTACAAACGTGACGAACGTGTAATGCGTTTCTTAACTGTTAAAATGGACAAGCATCACAAAGAGTGGGCTGAGAAAAGAAAGTCAAGAATGAAAAATGCGAAACCTGCAAAGGCTGAAGCAAAGTAATTAAAGTAAAGAACCAAAAAAAATTGCAATTATGGCACAAGATGTAAGATATTTATCGCCGGTAAACATTGACATTAAAAAGGACAAATACTGTCGTTTTCAGAAAAGCGGAATTAAATTCGTTGATTACAAAGACGCAAACTTTTTATTGAAACTCTTAAACGAACAAGGTAAGATTTTACCACGTCGTATCACTGGAACTTCTTCTAAGTTTCAAAGTAGAGTGAACAAGGCTGTTAAACGTGCTCGTCACATAGCGATCCTTCCATACGTTGGAGATCAATTAAGATAAGCCCATTTATTAACACATTAAAAAGACAATTATGGAAATCATATTAAAGAAAAATGTTGATAAACTAGGTTACAAAGACGATATCGTTGAAGTAAAACCTGGATATGCGCTTAACTTTTTAATTCCTCAAGGATATGGAGCAGTTGCAACTAAGTCAACTAAAAAAGCACATGAAGAAGTTTTGAGACAACGTTCTCATAAAGAAGATAAAATCAAAGAAGAAGCTGCAGCAGTTGCTAAGAAAATCGAAGGTATTACTATCAAGATTGGAGCAAAAGTTGGAGAAAATGGACGTATTTTCGGTTCTGTTAACACAATTCAGTTAGCTGAAATGTTAAAAGCTGAAGGTGTTGAAGTAGACAGAAGATCTTTGAAAATTGTAGAAGAGCCAATTAAAGAAATTGGAACTTATACTGGAATAGCAAATCTTCACAAAGAAGTTTCTGCAGAATTCAAATTTGAAGTGATCGAAGAGTAATCTTTGTAAACAATATTTTAAAAACCGTCCTGACGTAAAGTTTGGACGGTTTTTTTATGGCAATTTTGTAGGGATTTTAGAAACTCTGTCGTGCATTACAATACTTCCTGCAACGGCAACATTCAAGGAGTTTGTTCCTGGCAACTGAATCAATTCATGACACCTGTCTAAAACATCTGGCGGCAAACCATTGTCTTCAGCTCCTAATAAGTATACAGCACGTGGAGTATGCGTGTATTCAGATAACATTTCTGCGCGCTCATCTAACTCAACACCTACTAACTTACTGTTGTAAGGAATATGTTTGTAGAAATCATCAAAATCCTCATAATGAAATAATGGAATTTCTCTCCAAGATTTCAACACATCAGATGTCTGTTTCTTGTAACTTTTACCAATCGTAAAAATATAAGAAGCTCCTAAAATATAGGCCGACCTCCACAAAGTTCCAATATTATAGCCGCGCTTGTGTTGCATAATTCCAATGCCATAGTAATTGGCATTATCCGTTTTAACTTTCATAATTATTTTATTAAAATTTACTCGACTCTATTTTCTGATAAGGTAGTCTAATGAAAAACGACCTGGCCCAATAAAAAATAGCGCAACAAAGCCAGCTAAGTAAATTAATGGCAATTCAATTTTTCCAAAAATTTGACCGCTGTTCACTACAAAAACAGCAACTGCCATTGTAATTATTAAAGGTATCACTGCATAACGAGTCAGCAGTCCACCAACTATTAAGAAAGAGCAAACAACCTCCGCAAATACAGCTAAAATCAATGAAAGTGTTACTCCCATTCCCAACGGATCAGCAAATTGTATTTCACCATCTCCAAAAAGTACTTTCATTTTCCCGAAACCGTGACCATAAAACATGGACAAACCCAATACCACTCTCAACACTAATGCATTGATATCATTTCCGTATCTTAACTCTGTTGAAGATTTTGCCATTTTGTTGTTATTGAAAGTGAATAAAATTGGATTACTTAACTTTTAGATTTCATTAAAAGTAATAGCTATCACGTAAATATAAAGATAAATCCAAAACTATCTGGAAGAACTTGAATAAGTCGTTAGGAAAATGGGGTATAAAGTTTACTTATCCTTAACTTTGTAAAAAACATATTAAAATGGCATCAGCAGAAAGAGCAGAAGAACAAAGAGCAAAGATTAAATCAATTCTTAAAGACATCAATACAGGTGACGAAAAGAAAATCATTGATGGTTTAAAAGCTTTGAAAGTAAATGGTGATGACAATGTTATTTTGCCAATTGTTGACCTTTGGAATAAAGGTGTAACGGCCAATATAGAACAAGAAATAATCACTTTTATTGGAGATATAAAGTCGACTTCTAGCGCACAAACTATAATGGATGTTTTGTTGAATGAAGAATACAATGAAATCCATATCCCTTTGTTATCGACTATTTGGAACAGTAAGGTTGATTACTCAGAATACATAGTAGACTTCGTTTCTCTTGCTGTTCAGTATGACTTCGCAGTAGCTTTAGAGTGTTTGACTATTATTGAAAACATGGAAGGTCCATTCGAAGAGCACCATATTTTAGATGCTGAAATTATCTTGAGAGAATTTGCTGAAAAGCACAATGAGGAAAAAGCCGAAGAAGAAAAGAAAGTTCAGATGATATTAGAAATTTCTAAGTTGGTGAAGTCTTTTGATGATCAGATTATGTAAGTTCTATGGCTTTAGGCTTTAGGCTTTAGGCTTTAGGCTTTAGGCTTTAGGCTTTAGGCTTTAGGCAAAATAAAAAATATTGATTTTGATCCATTAAAGAATATTATTTTTTTTTCCACATACATCATCGCATATAGCTTACAGCCTATGGCTTAAAGCTGATCCAGCTAAAACAACCCATTAATCTCCGCATCTATACCAGAAATAATCTTCCCTAAATCTTCTGGATTTTCATGATAGTTATTGTTGTCCACATCCACAATGATCATTTTTCCTTTATCGTAAGTACTGATCCATGCTTCGTATCTTTCGTTCAAGCGTTTCAAATAATCTAAACGAATTGACTCTTCATATTCACGTCCTCTTTTTTGGATTTGGTTGACCAAAGTTGGAACGCTTGCTCTTAGATAAATCAATAAATCTGGAGACGAAACAAATGATTCAATCAAGTTGAATAAAGAAAAGTAGTTTTCGAAATCTCTTGTTGTCATCAATCCCATTGAATGAAGATTTGGTGCAAATATATATGCATCCTCATAAATAGTTCTGTCCTGTATAACCACTTTATCCGTCTGCTGAATCTCTTGAATCTGCGTAAATCTACTATTCAAATAATAAACCTGTAGATTGAAAGACCAACGTTGCATGTCTTCATAAAAATCATTCAAATATGGATTTTGAGATACATTTTCATAATGCGTTTCCCAACCATAATGCTTGGACAATAACTCTGTTAAAGTTGTCTTCCCTGACCCTATATTTCCTGCAACTGCGATATGCATAATTTAACTTGTTTAATTGATGGACTAAAATACTAATATTGTTTTAAATATAGAGTTTACTTGGTGTGAATAATCCCTTTTTATATTTAATTAAAAATAAAACCTCTTTAAAAAATTCTATTTAATTGGTATCAAAGAATATTTACTTACTCCTTTTTTATCTTTGAAGTAGACTTCATTTCCAAACACACGAAGATCCTCAATTCCTCTTATTGGTAAAGCGATAGATTCTTCCTGATCCGTTTTCCTATTGAGTCTAACTATAGTGCTCTTCTTTAAAATGTAAAGGTATTTTTCGGTTGGATAAATTTGAATGGCGTCTTCATGAAAATATTTACGCAATAAACTTCCGTAGTAGTCAAACACAAAAATATCTTGTCCTTCGTAAAACAGAAAAAGCTGATTCTGACTTTCAATTAATGATGTAGGCATATCGTTATAAGTTATGGCCATTAAATTAGAAATCTCTGATTGTGCTACACTTGATTTTATACCTTCAAATCGAACTAAGCGTGCGTTTTGCTCATCAAATACCCAGAAGCGACTTGTCTGATCAGAATAACAAACATGTGTTCCATATCCAATATTAAGCAATGCTAAATCAATTTTCCCGTCTTGAAAAGAAAGTGTGTTGTCTACAAAACCAATCATTTGTTGATTTTCAGAAAAAAGCATTGTTTTAAGAGAATGTCGGGCATCAATTTTAGAGATGGTCCCGAACTCTTTTCTGCTTTGTGTAAATGCTACTTTGAAATTTGTATCAAGTTTGTGCAATGTTCCTTGCTCTGAAACAATAAGCTCCTCAAGCGGAGTGATATCCCAAGCCTCTATGTTCTTATTGACATAAGTATGTTCTAATTTCCATGTGAAAGTTTGTCCAAAACAATTTCCAGAAATAATAAATACTAAAGGTAAGAAGAGAATCAGTGTTTTCATATTTCCTTAACTTCAAAAATAGTGCTAGGTTTCAGGTTAAGAATTTCGTCTAATATTTTTCTATCATTTGATAATCTTGGAACTTTATGTTGACCACCTAACTTCCCTTTACTTTTTAACCAATCATCAAATAAGTTTTCTCTTGCTTTATGAACAGTTGGAAATTTTAAACTTAAATCTTTCGTTCGTTTAGCGTCGTAATCTGAGTTTAATAATCTTAAATTTTGATCCAAAATCTGTGCAAATACCTGCAAATTATCTGGATCTTTATTAAACTCTATAATCCATTCGTGCCCGCCTTGCTTTCCTTCTTCCATATAAATAGGACAAGCAGTATAATCTTTTAATAATGCATTCGTTTCTTCACATGCTATCCTTATCGCATTATCTGTATTGTCCACGATAACCTCCTCTCCAAAGACATTAATATAATGTTTCGTTCTGCCTGAAACTTTGATTCGATAAGGCTTTGTACTCGTAAATTTTACTGTGTCTCCTAAAATATAACGCCAAAGTCCGCCATTTGTTGAAATTACAATAGCATAATTCTTATTCAACTTCACTTCACTCAAACTTATTACGGTTTCCGACTGAGTTCCTTTATAATCAGTCATAGGAATAAATTCAAAGAAGATTCCGTAATCCAGCATCAATAATAAATCTCCATCTATTTCATCTTGAATTCCAAAAAATCCTTCTGACGCATTATAGGATTCAATATAATGCATATCATCATGCGGAATTATTCTATTAAATTCTTTCTCATAAGGTTTAAAACTTACACCACCATGCATGAATAACTCAAGGTTTGGCCAAACTTCTCTGATATCAGTTTTTCCAGCTTTTTCTAAAATTCGATTCAACAAAACCAATGTCCAACTAGGAACACCCGAAATACTAGAAACATCCTCATACATTGTTTCTTCAGCAAGTTTCTCAATTTTCTCTTCCCATTCGCTCATTAATGCAGTTTCACGAGATGGAATTCTTTTTATTTCAACCCACCAAGGCAAGTTCTTTAATATAATCGATGACAAATCACCAGTATAACTATCTGGTCTTAGCTTATTCTGCTCAGCTGTTCCCCCAACAACAAGATGCTTTCCTTTGTATAATTTTGTATTAGGGAATTGAGAATAATAAATTGCCAAAAGGTCTTTACCACCTTTATAATGACATTCCTCTAATGAGTCTTTGGTTACGGGAATAAATTTACTTCGGTCTGAAGTTGTTCCTGAAGACTTTGCAAACCATTGTGTTTCACCAGGCCATAGCACATCTTCTTCTCCTGTTACTTCCCTTTCAACCCATTCTTTTACATCATCGTAATCTTGTAGTGGAACAAGTTTTCTGAAATCGTCATAATGATTGATATCGTCAAAGCTGTATTTCTTGCCGAAAATCGTTTTTCTACCATTTAAAATAAGACGTTCGAACCACTCCTTCTGAACTTCAGCAGGATGCATTCTAAATAAATCAATTTGATGTATTCGCTTTTTAATTATCCACCCAAAAATTGCATTAAACGGCATATTCTTTTTTTTCTTGGATGAATATACGAAGAACGGTTTACAGTTTTTAGAATTACTTCATTTTTTTACAACCCTTTCTGAAAATCTGCCGTTATGTTAGCAGTTTTAATTATGGTTTATATCAAAAAAGGCTAAGTAATTTCTTACTTAGCCTTTTTATTTAATTTCAAATAATATTATTTCTTTCTCATAAAAATCCTCACCGGAACACCTTCGAAATCGAAATGACCTCTAATTTTGTTTTCCAAGAAACGTTTATAGCTATCAGGAATATATTGCGGCAAGTTACTATAAAAGGCAAATGCCGGAGCATGAGTTGGCAACTGAGTTATATATTTAATATTGACATACTTCCCTTTTAAAGATGGTGGTGGGAAATGTGAAATTTCTTTTTGCATTACCTCATTCAACACAGAGGTTTGTATTTTCTTAATTCTATTGTTGTAAACCTTCATTGCTACCTCTAGCGCTTTGTGAATACGTTGTTTTGTAATTGCAGAAGTAAATACAATAGGAACATCATTAAACGGCGCAAGTTGCTCACGGATTGCGTCCTCAGCTTCTTTGATTGATTGTGTTCCTTTGTCTTCGATTAAATCCCATTTATTTACAAGAACAACTACTCCTTTATGGTTTTTCTCACACATATAGAAGATGTTCAAATCTTGCTTTTGAATTCCTTCCGTTGCATCTATCATAAAGATACAAACATCAGCACTTTCAATAGTTCTTACAGAACGAAGAACAGAATAATACTCAATATCTTCATGTACTTTAGCACGCTTTCTAATTCCTGCAGTATCGATTAATATGAATTCGAAACCAAATGCAGAATAACGTGTATTCACAGAGTCACGAGTTGTTCCAGAAATTGGTGTTACGATATTTCTTTCTTCACCAATTAATGCATTAGCTAAAGATGATTTCCCTACATTAGGTTTCCCTACAATGGCAAAACGAGGTAAATCACTGTCAGACTCAATTGTTTTAGATTGAAACTCCTTTACAATGTCATCTAACAATTCACCTGTTCCTGATCCACTAGCTGCAGCGATATCATAAACTTCTCCAACACCCAACGACCAAAATTCAGAAGACAATCCTACTCTTCCAGTATTATCAACTTTGTTGGCAGCTAAGAATACTTTCTTTTTAGAAGAACGCAATAATTTTGCTACTTTATCATCTAAATCTGTTACTCCAGTTGTTACATCAACTACGAAAATGATCACATTTGCTTCGTCAATTGCTAATTCAACTTGTTTGCGAATTTCCTTTTCGAATATGTCATCTGACCCTTTTACATAACCTCCGGTATCGATAACAGAATATTCATAACCTATCCATTCACCTTTACCGTAAATTCTATCTCGAGTAACACCACTCATTTCTTCCGTAATGGCGTTTTGAGATTCTGTTAAACGATTAAATAAAGTTGATTTCCCAACATTTGGTCTACCAACAATTGCTACTATATTACTCATAATTAGTATCCGTATTTTTTAAGTTTCCCTTCGTTACTGCGCCAATCTTTATCGACTTTAACGAAAGTTTCAAGGAAGACGTGTTTATCGACAAATTTTTCGATGTCTTTACGGCTATCAATACCAATATATTTCAATTGTCTTCCTTTAGCGCCAATCAAGATTCCTTTTTGAGAATCTCTTTCTACAATGATATTGGCTCTAATTCTTATAATATTTTCTTCCTCGATGTATTCAGTTACTTCAACTTCACATGCGTAAGGAACTTCTTTTTTCAAATTTAAAAATATCTTCTCCCGAATTATTTCAGAGATAAAGAAACGCATTGGACGATCCGAGATGGCTTCTTTATCAAAAAATGCTGGAGATTCTGGTAATTTCTCTAATATCAATTCCATGATTGGATCAACATTAAAATTATGCAAAGCAGAAACAGGTAAAACGGTAGCATTCGGCAATTCTTTTTGCCAATGTGCTAATCTATCTGCTACAACTTTTTGATCTCTTAAATCCATTTTATTGACAAGACAGATTACAGGAACCTTTAGTTCTTTAATCTTTTCCAATGTTTCTACATGATTCATTGTGTCTTCAAAAACATCAGTAATGAATAACAATACATCAGCATCACTAAGTGAAGAACTAACATATCTCATCATTGATTGATGCAACTCATAAGCTGCATTAACTACTCCAGGTGTATCTGAGAATACGATTTGATAATCCTCATGATTTAAAATTCCACGAATACGGTGACGCGTGGTTTGGGCTTTGGAGGTAACAATAGAAAGCTTCTCCCCTAAAAGGCGATTCATCAACGTAGATTTACCTACGTTTGGACTTCCCACTATATTAACAAAACCAGATTTGTGACTCATATATTCTATTTTCTAACTGCAAAATTGCGGAATAAATTGGTATAAACCTGAATCAATAAACATTAGTATTCAGGACAAAATAAAAAAAGAGGCTGCCGAAAAGTTCAGACAGCCTCTTAATAATTTTAACTTAATAAGTATATGCTACCTATTTATCGTCTTTCTTATCTTCTTTTTTCTCCTCTTTTTTAGGAGCTTCTTTTTTAGCTTCAGCTTTTGGAGCGTCCTTTTTATCATCTGCTTTCTTTGCAGTTTTAGGAGCCGCTTTTTTAGCTTTAGGCTTTTCTTCTTTCTCTGTTGAAGCATCTGTTGATTTCTCTTCAGTATTTTCAGCAGTATCAGATGAACCACCACCTCTTCGTGAACGACGAGTTTTCTTTTCAGCTGGTTCTTTAGTCATCAAATCATTAAAGTCAACCAATTCTACCATACACATTTCAGCATTGTCACCTAAACGGTTTCCAATACGGATGATACGTAAATATCCTCCTGGTCTATCAGCAATTTTTGGTGCAACTTCTCTAAACAATTCTGTCGTAGCTTCTTTACTTTGTAAGTATTTGAATACTATACGACGAGAGTGTGTAGAATCTGTTTTTGATTTCGTTAACAAAGGTTCAATGTACACACGAAGTGCTTTTGCTTTTGCTACGGTTGTATTAATTCTTTTGTGCTCAATAAGTGAACACGCCATGTTAGAAAGCATTGCTTTTCTATGGGCAGAAGTTCTACTTAAACTATTATTTTTCTTACCGTGTCTCATTTTAAAGTCTTATTTCAGTTTTTACTCTTTGTCTAATTTGTACTTAGACGTATTCATTCCGAACGACAATCCTTTAGCATCAACAAGATCCTCAAGTTCTGTAAGGGATTTTTTACCGAAGTTTCTGAACTTCAATAAGTCGTTTTTATTATAGACTACCAAATCTCCTAAGGTATCTACATCAGCAGCTTTCAAACAGTTTAGTGCACGAACTGATAAGTCCAAGTCAACTAATTTTGATTTCAACAACTGACGCATGTGTAATGAAGTCTCATCGAACTCTTCAGTTTCAGATTTGATTTCACTATCCAACGTTATGCGCTCATCAGAGAACAACATAAAGTGATGGATAAGGATTTTTGCAGCTTCTTGCAAAGCATCTTTAGGATGAATAGAGCCATCCGTTAAGATGTCAAAGATTAATTTTTCATAATCTGTTTTTTGCTCTACACGGAAGTTTTCAACTGTGAATTTTACATTCTTAATAGGTGTAAAAATCGAGTCAATAAAAATTGTTCCAAAAGGCGCGTTAGCTGTTTTATTCTCTTCAGCAGGAACATAACCTCTTCCCTTAATAATTTTCAGTTCAATATCCAATTTAACAGAAGCATCCATGTTACAAAGAACCATATCTGGGTTCAATACTTGAAATGCTGTTGTAAATTTCCCGATATCACCCGCTGTGAAAGTGTCTTGACCTCCTACAGAAATAATAACAGTTTCTTCGTCTTGATCTTCGATTTGTTGCTTAAAACGTACTTGTTTTAAGTTCAAAACGATCTCAGTTACATCTTCTACTACACCTTTGATTGTAGAAAACTCATGATCCACACCTTCAATTCGAATTGATGATATTGCAAAGCCTTCTAGTGAGGAAAGTAATATACGTCTTAAAGCGTTTCCAACAGTGATACCATAACCTGGTTCTAACGGACGAAACTCGAATTGACCTTCGTGTTCGTTAGACTCAATCATGATCACCTTGTCCGGCTTTTGAAAATCTAAAATAGCCATAATAATAAATTAATTTTTATTTAGAATATAATTCTACAATCAGTTGTTCCTTAATATTTTCAGGAATCATTTCTCTTGAAGGAGTGCTCATAACTGTTCCAGACATACTTCCAGAATCCCAGTTCAACCAATCATAATTAGTAGACTTCGATGCAATTGAATTTGTAATTGCTTCTAAAGATTTAGATTTCTCACGTACACCTACTACATCTCCATCACGAAGAGTATAAGAAGGTATGTTCACTAAATTACCGTTTACAGTAATGTGTCTGTGAGAAACAAATTGACGTGCAGCACTACGCGTAGGAGCAATTCCTAAACGGTAAACTGTATTGTCTAAACGTGACTCACAAAGAATCAACAAGTTTTCACCTGTAATTCCCTTCATTGCTGAGGCTTTTTTAAATAAATTCAAAAACTGACGCTCCAAAATACCATACGTGTATTTTGCTTTTTGCTTTTCAGTTAACTGAATAGAGTACTCAGATTGTTTTCCTCTTCTTTTGTTTGGTCCGTGTTGTCCCGGTCCATAACTTCTTTTTTCCAGTGCTTTGTCTGGGCCAAAAATTGGTTCTCTAAATCTACGAGCAATTTTCGACTTTGGTCCTGTATATCTTGCCATTTCAAATTGTTATTGTGAGGCACCGGGAATTAAGGCATCTTCCTTCGCCAGTGTGACTCCTCTTGTTGTTTATAAAATTATACTCTTCTACGTTTCGGAGGACGACAACCATTGTGTGGTAATGGAGTAACATCATTAATTTCTGTTACCTCAATTCCTGAGTTGTGTATTGCACGGATCGCTGATTCTCTTCCAGAACCAGGCCCTTTTACAAATACTTTTACCTTACGTAATCCGAAGTCATGCGCTTCTCTAGCACACTCTTCTGCAGCCACTTGTGCAGCATAAGGAGTGTTCTTTTTAGATCCTTTGAAGCCCATTTTTCCTGCAGATGACCAAGAAATAACTTGACCTTGTGCATTGGTTAAAGAAATAATGACATTGTTGAAGGTAGCTTGGATATGCGCTTCACCAATAGCATCTACTTTAACATTTTTCTTCTTCTTTTGATTAGACTTTGCCATATTAAATACTAATTATTTAGTTGCTTTTTTCTTGTTTGCAACAGTTTTTCTTCTACCTTTTCTTGTTCTAGAGTTGTTCTTAGTACGTTGTCCTCTTAAAGGTAATCCAGATCTATGTCTAACACCTCTATAACAACCTATATCCATTAAACGTTTGATGTTTAATTGAACCTCTGAACGCAATGCACCCTCAACTTTAATTTCGTTAATAGTAGTACGAATAAGACCAATTTGGTCATCATCCCAGTCTTGAACTTTGATGTTCTCGTCAATACTATTAGCTTTTAAAATCTCTTTTGACATGCTACGTCCTATACCGAAGATATATGTTAATCCAATAACACCTCTCTTATTTTTTGGTAGATCTATTCCTGCAATTCTCGCCATAACTTTTACAATTATCTTATCCTTGTCGTTGTTTTAACTTCGGATTTTTTTTGTTTATAACGTAAACTCTTCCTTTTCGTTTTACGATTTTACAATCTTCCGATCGCTTTTTTACTGAAGCTCTTACTTTCATTTTACTTTCTATTTATGCGTTTCAAACGCTCACTTATTTATATCTAAATGTGATTCTCCCTTTTGTTAGATCATAAGGAGACATTTCTACTTTGACACGATCTCCAGGTAGAATCTTGATGTAATACATCCTCATCTTTCCCGATATGTGCGCGGTGATTATGTGACCATTTTCTAACTCAACTCTAAACATTGCGTTTGATAATGACTCTATAATCGTACCGTCTTGTTCTATTGATTGCTGTTTAGCCATTTATTATAGTATAAATTACATTCCAGACATTTCGCCTTGCGTACGACGTCCTCTAATTTTAGTTCCTTCCATTAATCCATCATAGTGACGGTTTAGTAAATAGGATTCTATTTGTTGTAAAGTATCCAAAACAACTCCCACCATAATCAATAGAGATGTTCCACCAAAGAAGAGTGCAAATCCATCACCTACTCCGAACTGTACTGCAATTGCAGGTATAATAGCAATTAACGCTAAAAATACAGATCCAGGAAGTGTTATCTTAGACACTAAATTATCGATGTAACTAGCAGTCTCATCACCAGGTCTTACGCCAGGGATAAATCCTCCATTTCTTTTCATATCGTCAGCCATCTTCTTAGGATTTATCATTATCGCTGTATAGAAATACGTGAACACGATAATTAAGATAAACAATACAAGATTGTACCACAATCCGAAAATTCCGAACTGCTTTTCGATAAACATTACAGGAACCGTCATAATTGCCTGAGCAAAGATGATTGGCATTACACCAGAAGCATTTACCTTAATTGGTAAATAAGAACGTGCACCTTGCGCATCCACTGCTCCACCTCTTGCACCAGCTACACGTTTTGCATAATTCATTGGGATCTTTCGAACACCTTGAACAATTAATACGGTAACCATTACAATAAGCATGAAAACAATAACTTCAATTATTACAATTAAGAAAGAGTGTTGTGCTGTTTCTGCAACAAATGATTGTGGCAGTCGAGCGATAATCCCTACTGTAATTAATAATGAAATACCATTACCAACTCCTTTGTCAGTTATTCTTTCACCTAACCAAACAGCGAACATTGCACCAGCAACAAGTACTAATACAGATTGTGTCCACCACAAAGGTGAATTAATAAATGCTTCAGGAATTGCATTCTTACCTGCAACATAAAGTGATAAATACCCAGGCGCTTGAACAGCACAAATGATAATGGTCAAGATACGCGTATAATTATTTATACGTTTACGACCACTTTCACCTTCCTGTTGCATCTTTTGAACCGCTGGAACAGCCATTCCCATTAACTGCATAATAATAGAGGCAGAAATGTAAGGCATAATTCCCAACGCCAGAAAAGAGGCATTAGTAAATCCTCCTCCAGAAAGCAAACCTAAAAGGCCTTCAATAGTACCTGCGTCAGCTCCATCTGTTGCCAGCTTAGAACTATCAACACCTGGTAAAACAATAAACGATCCGATTCGGAAAACGAGAATTAAAGAAAAGGTTATTAATAACCTTTTCCTTAGCTCTTCAACTTTCCAAATATTACTTATATTCTCTATTAGTTTCTTCATCTGGGTAAAATAGTTTGCAAATTTAATTAGATTTCTGAACAATCACCACCTTTCGACTCAATTTCTGCTTTCGCAGTAGTCGAAAACTTGTGAGCAGAAACGCTAATTTTTGCTTTTAGTTCACCTCTTCCAAGGATTTTAACTAATTCTCTATTTCCTAATAGCCCATTTTGACGTAGTACTTCAGGATTGATTTCTGTAAGATTTTTACGATCTACTAAAGTTTGAATTACATCCAGATTAACTGCTTTGTATTCTACTCTATTAATATTCGTAAAACCATATTTAGGTACACGTCTTTGAAGTGGCATCTGTCCACCTTCAAATCCGACTTTCTTACTATAACCAGATCTTGATTTAGCACCTTTATGACCACGCGTAGCAGTTCCTCCATATCCTGAACCTTGTCCTCTTCCGATTCGGCGCTGGTGATGTGTAGAACCCTTAGCTGGTTTTAAATTATTTAAACTCATTGCTTTTCAGTTTTTATGTTTTACTCAACTACTTCAACTAAGTGTTGAACTTTAGCGATCATACCCATAACTTGAGGAGTTGCTTCCTTTTCGATTGTATGATTCATTCTTCTTAATCCTAATGCTTTTACCGTGTCTTTTTGACGTTGTGTTCGGTTAATAGCACTTCTTACAAGTTTAATTTTTACTGTCTTTGCCATTATAAATTATATTAACCGTTAAACACTTGATCCATGGTAATACCACGTTGTTTAGCTACAGAGAATGCGTCTCTCATTTGAGACAATGCATCGATTGTTGCTTTAACTACGTTTTGTGGGTTTGATGAACCTTGCGATTTTGCCAAAACATTATGGATTCCAGCGCTTTCTAATACAGCACGCATTGCACCTCCTGCAATAACACCTGTACCTTCTGATGCTGGCTTGAGTAAAACTCTTGCTCCACTAAATTTACCTTTCTGTGTGTGTGGCACAGTATTGTTAATGATTGGAACACGAATTAAGTTCTTTTTCGCATCATCAATTCCTTTAGAAATTGCTTCAGTTACTTCATTTGCTTTACCTAATCCTTGACCTACAATTCCGTTTTCATTACCAACCACTACGATTGCAGAGAAACTGAACGTACGCCCACCTTTAGTTACCTTTGTAACTCTATTAATTCCTACTAACTTGTCTACAAGTTCTAAGTCAGCTGGTTTAACGCGATTATTAATATTTGCTGCCATTTTCTTAAAGTTTTAGTCCGCCTTCTCTTGCTCCATCAGCAAGTGATTTTACTCTACCATGATATAAATAACCATTACGGTCAAATTTCACAGCTTCAATGTTCGCTTTAATCGCTTTTTCAGCAATTAATTTACCAACATATTTTGCTTGATCGATCTTCGGAAGGTTTTCACATTCTTTTTGTCCTTGAGATGAAGCAGAAACTAAAGTCTCTCCTTTCAAGTCGTTGATTACCTGTGCGTAAATTTGCTTATTACTTCTGTACACAGTCAATCTTGGAAGTGTCTCAGTACCCGTCAAATTCTTACGGATACGTTTTTTAATTTTAGCTCTTCTAGCTATTTTACTAAATGCCATTTTTTCTTAAGTTTAAGGTTATTTACCTGCGGCTTTACCTGCTTTTCTTCTTACATACTCCCCTTGGAAGCGGATACCTTTTCCTTTGTATGGTTCAGGTTTACGGAAGGAACGAACTTTGGCTGCTACGTGTCCTAACAGTTGTTTATCAAATGACTCTAAAGTCACAACTGGTGGTTTACCTTTTGCGGTTTCTGCAGATACCTTAACTTCTTGCGGAATTTCGAAAACAATAGGGTGAGAATGCCCTACTGACATTGTCAGCATTTGACCTTGAGCCTCAGCTCTAAAACCAACTCCTATTACTTCTAATACCTTCTTAAACCCTTCCGATACTCCTTGAACCATATTACTAACCAAAGATCTTGAAAGACCGTGTTTAGCACGTGTTGCTGGGGCGTCTGATGCGCGGTTAAATGTGATCGTATCATTCTCGATTTGAGCAGTGATTTCTGGATCTAATAGATGAGTTATCTCACCTTTAGGGCCTTTCACTGTCACGAGTTGTCCATCCATTTTAATTTCTACTCCACTCGGGATACTTACTGGGGATTTACCTATCCTTGACATTGCTTATTACTACTTTTAAAATTAATAAACGTAACAAAGAACTTCACCACCAACTTTTTGTACTCTCGCTTCTTTATCTGTCATCAAACCTTTTGATGTAGATATAATTGCGATTCCCAAACCGTTTAATACACGTGGCAATTCTTTTGAATTACTATACTTTCTTAATCCTGGAGATGATACACGTTGCAATTTCGTAATTGCAGGTACTCTCGTCGATGGATTATATTTAAGTGCAATCTTAATTACTCCTTGTTTATCGTCCTCTTCAACTTTATAGTTAGCGATATATCCTTTTTCAAAAAGAATTTTCGCCATTGCTACCTTAGTGTTTGAAGATGGCATTTCAACAACTTTCTTAGTTACACTGCTCGCATTTCTGATGCGAGTTAAAAAATCTGCTATTGGATCTGTATTCATATTTTCTAAACTATAAGATTACCAACTTGCTTTTTTAATTCCTGGTATTTTACCAGAAAGAGCCATTTCTCTAAAAGTCACCCTTGAAAGTCCAAATTGTCTCATATAACCTCTTGGACGACCAGTTAGGTTGCAACGATTGTGCAATCTAACTTTTGATGAATTAGCTGGCAATTTTTGAAGACCTTCCCAGTCACCAGCATCCTTAAGCGCTTTACGCTTATCAGCATACTTAGCGACCATCGCTTCTCTTTTGCGCTCACGCGCTTTCATTGATTCTTTTGCCATTTTCTTACTTTTTTGTAAACGGAAATTTGAACGCGTCTAATAACGCTTTTGCTTCTTCGTCAGTATCTGCTGAAGTAACAAATGTAATATCCATTCCTAAAATTTTATTTACTTTATCGATATCGATTTCCGGGAAAATAATATGTTCTTTAACTCCCATATTAAAATTACCACGTCCATCAAAACCTCTTGCCGGTACTCCTTTGAAGTCACGTGTACGAGGAAGAGCAACTGAAATCAGTCTATCTAAAAATTCATACATGTTATCTCCACGAAGAGTAACTTTAGTTCCAATTGGCATTCCTTTTCTTAACTTAAAGTTAGAAACGTCTTTCTTTGAAACTGTCGCAATAGGTCTTTGTCCTGTAATTGCAGTAATATCTTCGATTGCTCCATCAATGATTTTCTTATCAGCAACTGCTTCTCCAATACCTTGAGATAAAATAATTTTCTCAATTCTTGGTACACGCATTACAGATTTGAAACCGAACTGTTCTTGCAAAGCAGGAACTACTTCCTCTTTGTACTGCTTTCTAAGTCTTGGTGTATAACTCATTACTTAATTTCTTCTCCTGATTTCTTAGCGAATCGAACTAGCTTTCCATCCTTGTTTTTCTTACGACCAATTCTCGTTGGTTCGTTATTGAAAACAAGCATGAGGTTGGATATATGGAGTCCCGCTTCTTTCTCCACAATACCACCTTGAGGGTTCGCTGCATCTGGTTTAGTGTGACGTTTTACAACGTTGACACCTTCCACAAGCACGCGCTCTTTATTTCTGTCTATTGATAGGACTTTTCCGTCCTGACCACGATGCTCACCGCTAATAACTTTTACGGTGTCACCTACTTTTATGTGTAATTTCTTTTGCATGATCTTAAAGTTTTAAAGCACTTCAGGTGCTAATGAAACAATCTTCATGTAATTCTTATCACGTAGCTCTCTTGCTACTGGTCCAAAAATACGAGTTCCTCTCATTTCATTTGCTGTGTTTAATATAACAACAGCATTATCATCGAATCGAATATAAGACCCATCAGGACGACGGATTTCTTTTTTCGTTCTTACTACCACAGCCGTAGCTACTTGTCCTTTTTTGACATTACCAGAGGGCATTGCGCTCTTGACAGAAACCACTATTTTATCTCCAATAGAAGCGTAACGACGTTTTGTACCTCCGAGAACTCGGATACACAATACTTCTTTAGCGCCACTATTGTCGGCTACTGCAAGTCTTGATTCTTGTTGTATCATTTCTTAATGATTATTTGGCTCTTTCTAAAATTTCTACTAATCTCCAATTCTTTGTCTTAGACAAAGGTCGGCACTCACGTATACGAACTGTATCACCTATGTTACAGTCGTTTTTTTCGTCGTGGGCTACAAATTTAGTAGATTTTTTAATAAATTTACCATATTTCAGGTGTTTTACTTTTCGTTCAACTGTAATTACGATAGATTTCTCCATCAAATCACTAGTTACAACACCAGTTCTTTCTTTTCTTAAATGTTGATTTTCCATATCAAGGCATTTTCTAAATTGCGAGCTTAAGCTTGCTTGTTTCTTTTAGTCAATTCCGTATTCAATCTTGCGATTGTCTTTCTCAGCGACTTAATTTGCATTGGATTCTCTAAAGGAGACACTTTATGTGTCAACGATATTTTACCAATTTTTTCAGTTGTTGTGTCAAGACGATCTTTAAGATCGTTTAGGGACAATTGAGTGATTTCTTCTTGTTTCATTTGTTTTATTATTTTCCTGGAACTACATAATCGTTACGTGTAACGAATTTACATTTTACAGGAAGCTTTTGTGCTGCTAAACGAAGAGCTTCTTTTGCTGTTTCGTAAGACACTCCATCTGCTTCAAATAAAATACGTCCTGGCTTAACAACAGCAACCCAGTGACTTGGTGCACCTTTCCCTTTACCCATACGCACCTCTGCAGGTTTAGACGTAACAGGCTTATCTGGAAAAATACGAATCCAAACTTTACCTTCTCTCTTCATGAATCGAGTAACGGCGATACGTGAAGCTTCGATTTGTCTGGATGTAATCCATGCTGGTTCCAAGGTTTTTAGTCCAAAAGATCCAAAAGCAACAGTACTTCCTCTATGAGCAATTCCTGTGTTTCTTCCCTTCTGCGCTTTTCTAAATTTGGTTTTCTTTGGTGATAACATCTTTCAGTACTTTTTAAGTATTAATTATTTTTTCTTTCTCTTAGGACCGCCACGGCGACCACCTTTCTTTTGAGACTCAAGCCCAATGTTAGGTGAAAGATCACGTTTACCAAAGATCTCACCTTTACAAATCCATACCTTAATACCGATACGACCGTAAGTTGTGTGAGCTTCAGCTAATGCATAATCAATATCTGCTCTAAATGTATGCAATGGAGTTCTTCCATCTTTATACATCTCGTCACGTGCCATTTCAGCTCCGTTCAAACGACCAGATATCTTAACTTTGATTCCTTCTGCACCCATTCTCATAGTAGAAGCAACTGACATTTTGATAGCTCTTCTGAAAGAGATACGTGCTTCGATTTGACGTGCAATGTTATCCGCAACTAAATGAGCATCCAATTCTGGACGTTTGATCTCAAATATATTGATTTGGATTTCTTTGTTTGTCAACTTCTTTAACTCTTCTTTCAGCTTATCTACCTCTTGACCACCTTTACCAATAATCACTCCTGGACGTGAAGTATTGATAGTAACTGTAACCAACTTTAAAGTTCTTTCGATAATAATTTTAGAAATACTAGCACGTGATAAACGGGCATTTAAGTATTTTCTAATCTTATCGTCCTCAACAATTTTATCCGCATAGTTAGATCCTCCGTACCAGTTGGAATCCCAACCGTGGATGTAACCTAATCTATTTCCTATTGGATTAGTTTTTTGTCCCATTTCCTAATTTTTAACTCCGTCCACAACTATACGTACGTGGTTGGATCGTTTTCTAATTCTATTCGCTCTACCTTGAGCCCTTGGTTGAATTCTCTTCAACATTCCGGCTTGTGAAACTTCAATAGTTTTCACAATTAACTCTTCATCTTCCAAGCTTTTATCTTCGTTTTTCGCTTCCCAGTTTGCAATTGCTGAACGCAATAACGTTGAGAGGCTTTTTGAAGCTTCCTTTGGATTATGTTGTAGTATATTTAGCGCCTTATTTACTTCTACTCCACGAACAAGATCAGCAACTAATCTCATTTTTCTTGGAGCAATAGGGGAATTATTAAGTGATGCAAAAGCGATCAACTTATTTTCTTCCTTTCTTTTATCGGCTTTAATTCTTTTTCTAGCACCCATGATCTGAAGTTTTAGTTATCTTCTTTTGTCTTTTTTATTACCGCCATGTCCTCTGAAGCTACGCGTTGGTGCGAATTCTCCAAATTTATGCCCTACCATATTCTCAGTACAAAACACTGGTATAAATTTATTACCATTGTGTACTGCTATTGTGAATCCAACAAAATCAGGAGTAATTGTAGAGGCACGAGACCAAGTTTTAATTACACTCTTAGATTTTGAGGACTGTGCTGTTTCCACTTTTTGCACTAACTTATAGTGCACAAATGGTGGTTTCTTTAATGACCTACTCATATCCTATTTCTTTCTTTTCTCGATGATAAACTTATCTGAATATTTCTTAGCAGAACGTGTTTTGTATCCTTTTGCAGGAATACCATTACGCGATCTTGGATGTCCACCTGAGTGACGACCTTCACCACCACCCATTGGGTGATCTACAGGATTCATCACTACCCCTCTAACACGAGGACGACGGCCTAACCATCTTGAACGACCCGCTTTACCAGAAACAGACAAACTGTGATTGTGGTTCGATACCGCACCGATAGAAGCTAAACAAGTAGTTAAGATCATACGAACTTCACTTGATGGCATTTTTAAAATACCAAATTTACCTTCTCTAGCTATAAGTTGAGCAGATGTTCCAGCACCACGTGCTATAACACCACCTTTTCCAGGTGTCATCTCAACATTATGAACAGTTGTTCCTAGAGGAATGTCAGCGATATACATCGCATTACCTGTATTAGGTGTAGCATTCTTTCCAGACAAAACAGTGTCCCCAACTTCTAATCCCTCCGGCGCAATAATGTAACGCTTCTCACCATCTTTGTAGAAAAGTAAAGCAATATTTGCTGTACGATTTGGATCGTACTCAATACTTTTAACTGTAGCAGGAATATCCGCTTTATCTCTTTTAAAGTCGATAATACGGTACTTCTGCTTGTGACCACCTCCGATATAACGCATTGTCATACGACCAGAATTGTTACGTCCACCTGACTTCTTTCTAGAAGCTAGTAGGGACTTTTCTGGACTTGACGTCGTAATTTCAGAATAATCACTGATGAGTTTGTGTCTCTGCCCTGGAGTTGTAGGCTTGAATTTTTTAAGACTCATTTCTTTTAATTAATTAAACATTAGTAAACAGATCAATCGTCTCTCCTTCTGCAACAGTTACAATAGCTTTTTTGAATTTGCTACTGCGCTGCTCAACGATACCTTTGTTAGTAAATTTAACAGAGGGTTTTCCACCGCCATAATTCATGGTGCGAACAGCTTCCACTGATACGCCATACATGTTCTCGACGGCCTTTTTAATTTCAATCTTATTAGCTCTATGGTCTACTACGAAAGTGAAACGATTGTTCATTTCGCTATCCATAGTAGCCTTTTCTGTAATAAGAGGTTTTTTAATAATTGTGTTCATCACCAATTAGTTTAAAATCTTTTCAATTACGTCAACTGCATCTTTTGCAATTACAACTTTTCTTGCATTCAACACATCGTAAGTGTTAAGTGAGTCAGCAGAAACAATTTTAGTGTTCTTAAGGTTTTTTGCTGATTTGTAAGCATTATCGCTTTCATTTCCAACAACAAACAATACTTTCTCATTCTCCAATTTCAACGCTGTCAAAACTGATAAAAACTCTTTTGTTTTTGGTGTGTCAAACTTAAGTCCATCAAGAATTAAAATATTCTCTTCTTTCGCCTTAAGAGACAATGCAGATCTTCTCGCTACTCTTTTCAACTTAATGTTAAGTTTGAAACGGTAGTTTCTTGGACGTGGTCCAAAAGCACGACCTCCACCTCTAAAGATTGGACTCTTAATAGAACCAGCACGTGCTGTACCTGTTCCTTTTTGCTTTTTAATTTTTCTAGTACTTCCAGTGATGTCAGCTCTTTCTTTAGACTTGTGCGTTCCTTGACGTTGATTCGCCAAGTATTGCTTTACATCTAAGTAAATTGCGTGGTCATTTGGTTCAATTCCGTAAATTGAATCAGACAATGTTACTTTGTCTGAAGTAGCTTTACCTTTTGTATCTAATACTTTTGCTTCCATTACTTCTCAATTATTACTGTTGAACCTTTAGCTCCTGGGATAGAACCTTTAACTACTATAATGTTTTTGTCGGCAAGAACCTTAATTACCTCAAGGTTTTCAATAGTAACTCTATGGTTACCCATTTGACCCGCCATTTTCTTCCCTTTGAAAACTCGACCTGGCGTTGAAGCCATCCCGATAGATCCTGGAGCTCTTCTCATGCTCTTTTGACCGTGAGAAGTTTCAGATCCATGAAATCCGTGACGTTTTACAACACCTTGGAAACCTTTACCTTTTGAAGTTCCTGAGATATTAACTAACTCACCTTCGACAAACATTGCTGCATTAACTACTTCTCCAGCTTTTAAGTCTTGCTCGAAACCATCGAACTCAACTAAATCACTCTTAGGAGTAGTATTTGCTTTTTTAAAGTGACCTTTCAAGGCATTAGGAGTGTTTTTTTCTTTACGCTCTCCAAAACCAAGTTGGATGGCATCATAACCATCTCTGTCACTTGTTTTAACCTGTGTTACTACACAAGGACCAGCTTCTATCACTGTGCATGGTGTTGCCTTACCCTCGACACTGTAGACACTAGTCATTCCGACTTTTCTTCCAATAATTCCTGGCATTCTTTCTTAATTATAATTAAACTTTAATTTCTACATCAACACCACTTGGTAACTCTAAACGCATTAGAGCATCAACAGTTTTTGAAGACGAACTATAGATATCTAACAATCTCTTGTAAGAACATAATTCGAACTGCTCACGTGCTTTTTTGTTAACGTGTGGTGACTTTAATACAGTATAAATTCTCTTGTGCGTTGGAAGAGGAATTGGTCCACTAACAACAGCTCCAGTTGTTTTTACTGTTTTAACGATTTTCTCAGCTGACTTGTCAACCAAGTTGTAATCGTATGACTTTAATTTTATTCTAATTTTCTGACTCATTACTTATAGATTAAGCGTTGACATTTCCTTTAATTTTTGCGACAACTTCGTCCGCAATGTTCTTTGGACAAACATCGTAGTGTGAAAACTCCATTGTTGAGTTAGCACGACCTGATGAAAGTGTTCTCAAAGTAGTAACATATCCAAACATTTCTGAAAGTGGAACGATTGCTTTCACAACTTTTGCTCCTGAACGATCATCCATTCCTTGCATTTGTCCACGTCTTCTATTTAAATCCGCTACAACATCCCCCATATTTTCTTCTGGAGTAACAACTTCAAGCTTCATAATTGGCTCAAGAAGTTGTGGCTTTGTTTTAGGAACAGCATGACGATAAGCCATTTTTGCTGCTACCTCAAACGATAGAGAATCTGAATCGACTGCGTGGAAAGATCCGTCTAACAATTCTACTTTTAAAGAATCCATAGGATAACCAGCTAGAACACCATTTTTCATAGCAGTTTCAAAACCTTTTTGAACTGATGGAATGTATTCACGAGGAACGTTACCACCTTTAATGCTATTAATGAATTCTAAACCTGTTTTTTCATCGTCCGTCTGTGGGCTAATTCTAACAACAATGTCAGCAAATTTACCACGACCACCAGATTGCTTTTTGTATGTCTCTCTATGTTCTACTTCAGCAGAAATTTGTTCTTTGTAAGAAACTTGTGGTTCACCTTCGTTCACCTCAACTTTAAACTCACGCTTTAAACGCTCAATAAGAACCTCAAGGTGCAATTCTCCCATTCCTGAGATAATCGTTTGTCCTGAGTCATCATTTGATGTAATTTGGAATGTTGGATCCTCTTCAGCTAATTTATTCAAACCAATTGAAAGTTTATCAACATCAGCCTTTGTTTTAGGCTCGATAGCGATACCAATAACTGGAACTGGGAAAGACATTGACTCCAATACGATAGGATGTTTTTCATCACATAAAGTATCACCAGTACGAATATCTTTAAATCCAACTGCTGCTCCGATATCACCACAATCCAACATTTCTATTGAATTTTGTTTACTTGAGTGCATTTGGAACAAACGAGAGATACGCTCTTTTTTGTTAGTACGTGTATTGAATACATAAGAACCAGCAGGAATTTGTCCTGAGTAAGTTCTAATGAAACATAAACGACCTACGAATGGATCAGTAGCAATTTTGAATGCTAATGCTGACATTGGCTCTTCAATAGTTGGTCTTCTCTTCTCCATCTCCCCAGTATTTGGGTTAGTTCCTTCGATTGCTTCAACATCCAAAGGTGAAGGCAAGAATGCCATAACCGCATCTAAAAGTGTTTGAACACCTTTATTTTTGAATGCAGAACCACACATGATTGGGGTAATTGCCATGCTTATTGTAGATTTTCTAATCGCAATCATCATTTCTTCTTCAGAAATTGATTCTGGATCTTCGAAAAACTTCTCCATCAAAGCATCATCAGACTCAGCTACAGTTTCAATAAGGTAGTTTCTGTATTCCTCAACTTGCTCCAACATATCCTCTGGGATAGGAACTTCTGTCCAAGTCATTCCTAAATCTTCCTCATTCCAAACAAATGCTTTGTTTACAATAAGGTCAACAACACCTTTAAATGTTTCTTCAAAACCAATTGGTAATTGAAGAGGAACTGGCGTACCTCCTAATCTTTCCTTAATTTGCTTTACAGTTCCTAAAAAATCTGCACCTGCACGGTCCATTTTATTTACGAAACCAATTCTTGGCACACCGTACTTATCAGCTTGTCTCCAAACCGTTTCCGATTGTGGTTCAACACCTGATGCAGCACAAAATAATGCAACTGCACCATCCAAAACACGCAATGAACGCTCTACCTCTACAGTAAAATCAACGTGACCTGGTGTATCAATAATATTAAGCTTATATTCTTTGTCTAAATAAGTCCATGAAGCAGTTGTTGCAGCAGAAGTAATGGTAATACCTCTTTCTTGCTCTTGCTCCATCCAATCCATAACGGCTGCACCATCATGAACCTCACCTATTTTATGGCTAATTCCTGTATAATAAAGAATACGCTCCGTAGTTGTGGTTTTCCCAGCATCTACGTGCGCCATAATTCCGATGTTTCTTGTATATTTTAAATCTCTTTTTGCCATAACTTCAATTTAGAATCTGAAATGAGAGAATGCTTTATTGGCCTCAGCCATTCTTAAAGTATCTTCTTTTTTCTTGTAAGCACCACCTTCTTCTTTAGAAGCTGCAATAAACTCATTTGCTAAACGCTGAGCCATTGTTTTCTCGTTACGCTTACGAGAGAAAGTAATCATCCACTTCATAGCTAATGATTGTTTTCTTCCTTCACGAACAGGAGTAGGTATTTGGAAAGTTGCCCCACCAACACGTCTACTTCTTACTTCTACACTAGGAGTAATGTTTTCGATTGCTTTTTTAAACACGTCCAAACCTACTTGGTCTTCCAATTTACTTTCAACGATGTCAATTGCATCATAAAAGATTTTGAAAGAAGTGTTTTTCTTACCGTCAAGCATTAAGTTATTTACAAACTTAGTTACTTGTACGTCATTAAATTTTGGATCTGGAAGGATCTCAATTTTTTTGGCCTTTTTTCTTCTCATGACTTACGTTTTATTTTTTAGGTCTTTTAGTACCATACTTAGAACGACGTTGTGTTCTACCTTCAACACCCGCGGTATCTTCTGCACCACGAACGATATGATATCGAACACCAGGAAGGTCTTTTACTCTTCCTCCTCGAACCAATACCATCGAGTGCTCTTGAAGGTTGTGACCCTCTCCACCGATGTAAGCATTGACTTCTTTACCATTTGTTAAACGTACTCTGGCTACTTTTCTCATAGCTGAGTTAGGCTTCTTAGGTGTAGTGGTGTACACACGCACACATACTCCTTTACGCTGCGGACAAGAATCAAGTGCTGCTGACTTGCTCTTTTTGACCGGCGCAGTTCTTCCCTTGCGCACTAACTGTTGTATAGTTGGCATATTTTTACATTAAATTTTTACAATAAATACTCCCTCAAAACGACTTTAAGGGTTGCAAAAATAAATATATTAATTTAGAATCCAATAGATAATGAAGAAAACTTCCTTATTTTTAACAAAGAGGTGTTGATTAAATTTCTTTGTTTTGCCTTTTCAGGCTTTTACTTTCTGTTTTTGGGTACAGAAAAAGTTTTTATTTGATTTGTTTGTGGTGTAAAGAAATTATAAAAACTATAAAGTTTATATTTTTAGCAAGGCAAATATAATTATTATTTGGAATAAATTAAAAAATAGAGGGGATTTTTTAAGAAATACCACGAGCGAGCTCGAGGTAGCTTTTTTATCTTAAAAATCTTACAGCAGAAATAAAAGAAATATAAAACGCTCACAACATCAAAGGTTATTTTTATCTTTGTTCTTATGGATTATTTAGACGGATTAAATGAGAGTCAACGACAAGCTGTTGAACATATTGATGGACCAATGATGGTGATTGCAGGAGCAGGTTCTGGAAAAACTAGGGTCCTCACCTACCGTATTGCTCATCTTTTAAGAAACGGTGTTGACTCGTTTAGTATTCTGGCACTTACCTTTACCAATAAGGCGGCTAAGGAAATGAAGGAACGTATAAATTCTATTGTTGGTGGAAATGAATCCATGAATATCACAATGGGAACATTTCACTCTGTTTTTGCACGTATATTGAGATACAATGCTGATAAATTAGGTTATCCGTCTAATTTCACAATCTATGATACGCAAGATTCAAGAAGCTTAATTAAGTCTATTGTAAAAGAGTTTGGATTAGATGAAAAAGTCTATAAATCCAACGCTGTTCAATCTCGAATTTCTAGCGCTAAGAATAATCTTATTTCTCCGAATGCTTATGAAGCAAATGTGGAAATTGTTTCTGAGGACAGAATGTCAAGAAAACCAGAAATCTTTAGAATTTATAAGGAATATGCTAAAAGATGTTTTCAAGCTGGTGCAATGGACTTTGATGATTTATTATATCAAACAAATGTTTTGTTAAGAGACTTTCCAGATGTCTTGCATTTTTATCAACAGAAATTCAAATATGCATTGGTTGATGAGTACCAAGATACAAACTACTCGCAATATTTAATTGTGAAAAAATTGGCAGCGGTTTATGAAAATATTTGTGTTGTTGGAGATGATGCGCAAAGTATTTATTCATTCCGTGGAGCGAACATCGAAAACATTCTGAATTTCAAGAAAGATTATCCAGATTTTAAAATGTTTAAGCTGGAACAAAATTATAGAAGTACGAGCAATATTGTGAATGCTGCAAACAGTATAATTAAACGAAACAAAGATCAGATTCAGAAAGATGTTTGGACTTCTAATGCTGAAGGTGGAAAAATTAATATTATCCGTTGCTTAACAGATAACGAGGAAGGTCGTGTGATTACGAATAAGATTTTCGATATTAAACAAGGGGAAGGAGCAGATTATAAAGATTTCGCGATTTTATACAGAACAAATGCACAATCAAGGTCTTTTGAGGAGTCCTTAAGAAAACTGAATTTACCTTATAAAATATATGGAGGTCTTTCGTTTTACCAAAGAAAGGAAATTAAAGATTTAATTGCTTATTTCAGGCTATCGGCAAATCCCAAAGATGAAGAAGCATTGAAGCGTGTGATCAATTATCCGAAAAGGGGAATTGGTAAAACGTCAATGGACAGTGTAATTTTAGCTGCTCGTCAATATGATGTTTCTCTTTGGGATGTGATTTCTGATTTTCAAAGGTATCCTGTTTCAATTAGTTCTGGAGCGAGAAATAAGATGGCTCAATTTGCATTGAAGATTCAAAGTTATTCAGCTCAAATGGAAACTTCTCCAGCTTATGATTTGGCAAATAATGTTGCACAGTCTTCTGGAATTTTGAAAGACCTTTATGACGATAAATCACCTGAAGGTGTAACGCGCTATGAAAACATTCAGGAGTTATTGGCCGGGATTAAGGAATTTTCTGTTCAACAAGAAGAGAAAGACGAAATAGGAACTTTAAGTGATTTCTTAATTGATGTTGCTTTATTAACCGATGCAGATAAAGCAACCGAAGAAGACAAAAACACGATTACATTAATGACCATTCACGCATCGAAAGGATTAGAGTTTCCGCATGTGTTTATTGTAGGACTAGAGGAAAATTTATTTCCTTCTCAACTTTCGTTGACTTCCAGGACAGAATTGGAAGAAGAACGTCGTTTATTCTATGTTGCCGTTACAAGAGCTGAAAAGACGTGTACATTGTCTTATGTAGTGAGCAGATACCGCTGGGGGCAGTTAGTTACTGCGGAACCAAGTAGATTCATTGACGAAGTAGATAAAAAATTCGTAAGTCATGAAAATGAAACAAGGGGTCGTTCTGGTGGGAAATCACTAAGTGGTTATCAAAGACCATCCGAAGAAAGAACACAAGGTTTTGGAATGATGGGTGGCGGAAAACGCAATCTTAAAACAATGAAAGAAGCGACTTCTGCTCCAGCAAAAAGTGGCGGCGGAACAACCGATAATTTAAAAGTAGGATTCAACGTTGAACATGACCGTTTTGGAAAAGGAAAAGTAACCGCTTTGGTGGGTGCTGGATCAGATCAAAAAGCAACGGTTTTCTTTCCAAGAGTTGGACAGAAGACATTGATTTTGAAATTTGCGAAGCTGACAATTGTGGAGTAGATAATTACGAATTAGAGGAATTACGAATTAGAGACCAAGACCACGAGGTACAAACTCGCGGTAACTTGGTTTTAAAATTCGTAATTATTTGGAAGTTGGTATTCTCCAATTCTCGATTATTATTTCATAAATATCTAAACTAGATTTATCACCTTGAATTCTATAAGTTGACACTACTGCTTTTTTCAGTTGTTCATAGTATTTAAAGAAAAGGTCATCATTTACGGTATTAAAATCAGCTCCTAGATTGATTGGTTTAGTCCATTCGTTTCCTTTGTTTTCAGTAACGTAAATATCATAACCTCCCATTCCTTTGTGTCCTTCTGATGAGAAAAACAAAAAGCGACCATCTGGAGTAATGAATGGCGTTGTTTCATTGTTTTTAGTATTTACAGTCATAGGTAATTTTTGAGCTGTCCCCCAATCTCTTCCTACTTTATAGACAACATAAATATCTGACTGTGATCTCTCACCATCTCTATCACTCATAAAGTACATCGTATTTCCATCTTGTGTTAAAGTTGGTGCACCATCAAAAAATGAAGTGTTTATGGATTTATTTTGAATTGCTCTTGGAGAGTTCCATCGGTCTTCTTTTGATTTCTTAGCAACACAGATATCAGAACTTCTGGTTTGATTTCTAACATCCGCAACAGAAGTATTAACTGTAAGATAAACTTCTGATCCATCAGCAACAATGTGACTAATCGCATCGAAACCTTCGGTATTTAGTCTCCCTAAATCATTGGTAGAATTTCCCCAATTGTTAGTTGTATCATTCCATTTTGAATAATAAATATCTTCAAAATAGCGCTGGTCATCAGGATTCACATTGCCCCCTTTGGTATCTGGTCTTCTTGAAACAAAAAATGCTTCTTTCCCATCATTGGAAATTACCATGTTGTAGTCATCATAGCCAGAGTTGACTTTGTCATTTAACAGATTTCTTTCAAACAAAGATTCAAGTTTAGAAACCGAATCAGCAAACTTTAACTCGTCTAATAAACCATCGATGTTGTATACTTTATTCTTGGCATTGGAAAGTAAGCCTTGAGCTTTCACGTAATTCATTGCAGCGGAATCAATGTTATTCTGACGGTGATATGATTTACCCATTAAGTAAAGTAAATCTCCATCTACCCCACTTGTTAAACCTTCAGCAATTCTAGCATACTTTAATGCATATCCAAAATTATCCATTTTATAATGCGATTCCCCTATCCAATAAGCCGCTTTTGAACTGTATTGATCTCTAACATATGCCTCCCGAAATCTTCTTAATGCATCTCTGGTTTTTCCACGAGAGAATTCTTTTTTACCTTCTTCCAAAAAGTATAATGAAGTTGTTCTGTCAATTATAGAAGAAGTAGAATCAGGGGGTAAAACCTCACAATTTAACTCAGCAGTTTCTGCATGGGAGATAAAAATGAAAGAGGAAAACAAAAGTGTATAAATCAGTTTCATAAGTAATAATAGTGTTAAATATCTAATATTTTATTCGGAATTATCAATCTTTCTATAAACATAAAAAGATTTCGATATTCCAAACCAAAGATAAAAAAATGTATGAAGAGAAGACGTTTTTATAAATAGAATAATCCTGTTTTCTACTCATCCAATTCATTATCAACGGATTTTAATTCAATTTCATCATTGTTGGCATATATATTTGAGCTTAAATCGACCAAATCATGCATTGCAATTGTGGCGGCCACTATAGTTAATATAGGAGCAATTGAAGCCAGCATCCAAAGTGAAAATTGAAATATACTTGTTCCAATGGTCTCAAAAGGATGATCTAAAAAGCCCGTGTAATTAACCATTTCACCTAAATCTACTGGAACTAAAATAAATATAGAATAAATACTTCCAATGGCGATTGCCAAGCCTCTGTGATTTCTAATGAAATGAATACTTTGATCGATGTCTAATCTTCTTCTTTCATTGATATAATCGATAAAACTAAATCCATAATAAAAGAACCCAATAGCAAAAGTGAGATAGAAAAATGGTGATTTATGCACTTCATCCCAACCTAATGCAGAGACAATAAGAATGAGCAGAAAAAAGACATACTCCCACATTACGTTTCTCATGGCAATCCGCAAACCTCGTTTTACATCGTGCAAGGTTTGTTGTAAACTGAATGGATATTTATTATTGGTCAGCTTCTTTTCTACGACCTGCGAAATGATTGATAACATAGGAGAAAGTAAAACAACGACTATGTATTTGGCAAATTTCATTAAGATTAAACCTATTGAAATACTCAACAACATTTTCAAGAGAAACCAAATTGTCTCATTCATATTTCCACATGCCAAACACCCTTCTTCAGCTGACCAATCGGCTTGCCAAGAAGCGAATTGACTTCCAACATAATAAATGAGTAACATTAAAAGTGCTGGAATTGGCATGTACCAATACAGCTTATGTGTTTTGATAAACCCAATAGCTTTCCAATAGCTTCGTATGCCTAAAGCGAAATGTTTGAAGAATTTCATTAAAGATTTTAAATTATTCCCCAAATGTAAGAAGTATAAATTTTATGATGCCCTAATTAGAAGATCAAAATTAGAGTAGAAAACTACTTAGGTATTCAATAGTTTTTTAAGATAGCATTCGGTGTATTATTTACACACTTTTGCAGAGCTTGTCGAAGTGAACCTGACGAAGTAGAGAAAAAAGAGTTTTATGATTATAAGCTATCCGAACTTTCTATAATTAAAAGCGAATTACAAGTAAGTGGTTCTATATGATTTTGTGTGAGTAGTTTTAAAATCTATGGTTTTAATTGAAGATAAACGATTGTTTATTTAGTTCTACTTTTATTTAAATGGATACTTTCTATTAAAAATCTAATTCGCTTAATTTTATAAACACCTGTTGCTTAAGTATTTATCATTATAATTCCCAGAGGGACGGCATATTAATAGGGATGGACGTAAGTCCATCCGCCAAACGATACAAACCGAAACAAAACCCAACAAAATCGACCTAATTGCATGCAATTAGGTCGATTTTGTATTATATCTATTTGTTTTAAACCAAGGACTAACGTCCTTGGCTATTAATATGCCGTCCCGCCTGGACTAACCAATTGAAATACAGACCACCATATGCTTACTTGTAAAAAGTAAATAATTATTTTGATAAATACTTTAAAATACAACTCGTGCAGGTTACAGTTAAATTCGTAGTAGAACTATTAATTTTTCGAAGGATTAAAATTGATTACCCTAAGTATTTCATATGGAGCCAAGTAAGTTTTTCATGTTAAACCTCGATATTCATCTGGAATAAAGCAATATATACCACTCTATAAAAATCCGAAAATTCGCGAATCATTTTCCTAACCAATGCAAGGTTTTTATTGCTTAATAAGACTAATCGTTTTAGATACTTTTTTTTCTGATGAATAAAACTTAACGAAATAAATCCCTTTACTTAAATCTAGCCTAATCTCTCTATTGGTTTGCTTATCAATTTCATTGGCCTCCATTATTGTTTCTCCCATAGCGTTATAAATAGTGTAAGTCAATTTATGCTCGCTATTATTGACAATATTCAAGTATTCGTCTCCTAACGGATTTGGTCCTAATGAAATTCGGATATCATTTTTAAAATCTTCTATCACATTACCAGCTAATTCATTTACTTTAAATTGAACAATAACAGGTTTATTCCAATTACCACCTTCATCATAATAACCTGTGGCAATTATTTTACCATTATCGTTTGAATGCACTGCATTTAGAAGTTCGTAATCAGTACTTATTAAATCCGTATAAATTCCATTATTCATAAATGCAGAATCTATAGACCCATCACTATTTAAACCTATAGCAAACAATTTCATTTTATTTGTAGCCGCATCGCCAGAGTTTCCAACAATAACTAACTTATTATCTCCATAGAAAGCACTATATATCCCATACGTATCCTCACCTGAAATATTAATCATAAATTCCCCATTAACCCCAAAAGAAGCGTCTTTTTCACCTGTTGGAAGTAGTCTTGTAGCATAAGTATTTATCTTGCCGGTTAACGTGTCAAAAGAAAAACCTACATTGATTATTTTCGAATCTTCTTGAACTAAGCTCTGATAAGGCATAGCATATATATACTGCGTATTTAAAGCGAGTTCATTACTAAAAGGAACATCTTCGCTTCCATTTTCTAATAAACGTATAATATTAGGGGAGAAAGAATTTTCTTCATATCCCGTTAAAATAATTTTATTATCAGGCTGTACGGTAACTCCTCTGCATACATCTACTCCACCAAAATCCTTTTCTACCACACCATTTATTCCAAAAGTGCTATCAATAATTCCGTTGGATAAAAATCGTGCGGCAAAAAAATCATAATTTGTATTACTCTTATGAATATAACCGGCTAAAATAATTTTATCACCTTGAATAGTGACTGTTCTACCATAATAATCCTTTGAAGAATAAGAAATATCATTATAACCAGTTTGGTTAAAAGTTGAATCTAAACTACCATTTTCATTAAACCGAATAACAATTCCTCTTACATTTCCTTGAGAATAATATTGACCCGCTAAAACAATTTTTCCATCGTCTTGTAAAACCATTGAATAAGGAAAGCAAGTTGCTAATGAACTTACTATGTTTATTCCTGTTGAATTAAAAGCTGAATCCAAATCACCATTTGGCAAATATCTACTCACAAACGGATAAGTATTATTTAGTGATTGACTATAAGTAGCACCACATATCAAAACTTTATTATCAGGTTGAATTGCAGATAAAAGACTTTGGTCATCAGACCCTGCGGCAATTTCTAATTTATTAATTCCATTTATTACATAACTGGAGTCTAAACTAACTGTCTGTCCATAAGAACTAAAAATGGTAAGTATTGTTAAGAAAGCAATGATATTTTTCATAATTCCGTGTTTAATTTAAAAAACAAATATAGGCTATCACGCTAGCTTCCAAAGAAAAATATATTTTTTCTAAGTACACAAATATCTATTCATATACATCTCTAATCTTATTTCACCGTAAATTAAGATAAATCAAGGTAATTATTAAACATAAACCCTAAACCTTGCATATTTAACGAATGTGAACCGTCACTTGGCCAAAGATTTGGGTCTATACCTAATGCTGTGAGCGTAGATTTATGGGTAAACTTTTCATTTAAGTTGGTTAGAGCTCCAAGTCCAGAGTGGGAGACATCTGTGAATTTTAAAATATTTTCTCCCCCTTTCATATAAGACCCTGATGCTTAATTAATTTCTTGCATTTGTTTAATATTAACAATGTGGTCTACTGTATATAGAGTAATACTCCATACTTTTTGAATGATAAGAAGGTACGTTCTTTTCTACAGGAAAAGAGAATAAGACCAATAAGCATTATTAAACACAGATTTTCCATAAAGTAGGAACGTATAATCTCACCAAAGTAAGACAAACCAATACAAAACTAAATGATTTAACAATTATGGCTTTAGGATTTAGGCTCTGCATAAATGCGAAAGAATATAGCTTAGCACCATTTTACCTGAATTCACACTAATTTAGTATCTTTGCATTTTTTAATATTGAATATTTTAATAATAGCGCAATGGAATTAAATACACTCACTGCAATTTCTCCAATTGATGGAAGATACCGAAGAAAAGTTGAAGAACTAAGCCCTTACTTTTCAGAATTTGGATTGATAAAATACAGGGTTTTGGTAGAGATTGAGTACTTTATCGCAATGGTAAATTCTGGAGTTGCGCCATTGGCAGATTTTCCTAAAGACAAGTTTGATGATTTGCGTTTGATTTACAAAAACTTCACTGAAGAGGATGCGCTTGTAATTAAGAAAACGGAAAGAACAACGAATCATGACGTTAAGGCGGTTGAATATTTCGTAAAAGAAAAATTGGAAGCACTTGGATTATCGAAGCACTTGGAATTTGTTCATTTTGGATTAACATCACAGGACATCAACAACACTGCTGTTCCTTTATCAATGATGGAGGCAGTTAATGAAGTTTATTTGCCTGCATTAGATGATGTATTGTCATTGTTAGAAAAATATTCAGCAGATTGGAAGAACATTCCTATGTTGGCAAAAACACATGGTCAACCTGCTTCTCCAACGCGTCTTGGAAAAGAGATTTTGGTTTTTCATGAAAGACTTTCTATTCAAATTGCACAATTGAAAGCAGTTCCTTTTTCAGCTAAATTTGGTGGAGCAACAGGAAACTTAAATGCACATCATGTTGCTTTTCCTAATGATAATTGGGTAGCATTTGCAAATCATTTTGTGAGTGAACATTTGGGATTATCAAGAAGTCAAACCACAACTCAAATTGAGCATTACGATAATTTAGCAGCACTATTTGATGCGATGAAACGTATCAATAGTATTTTGATTGATTTAGATCGCGATATGTGGACTTACATTTCAATGGATTATTTTAAGCAAAAATTGAAAGAAGGAGAAGTTGGGTCGAGTGCAATGCCGCACAAAGTAAATCCAATTGATTTTGAAAATTCTGAAGGAAACTTAGGACTTTCAACCGCGCTTTTGGAACATTTATCAAGTAAATTACCAATTTCAAGATTACAAAGAGATTTAACGGATTCAACAGTTTTAAGAAATGTTGGTGTTCCATTAAGTCATTCTTTAATTGCATTCAAATCGACATTGGCTGGACTCGAAAAATTATTGATTAACGAAGCTGCAATTGATGCTGATTTAGAAAATAACTGGGCAGTTGTTGCAGAAGCAATTCAAACGATTTTGAGAAGAGAAGGTTTTCCAAAACCTTATGAAGCTTTAAAAGGATTGACACGTAAAAATGAGAAAGTAACGAAAAATACTGTTCATGCATTTGTGGATACGTTGAATGTTTCGGATGAAATTAAGAAAGAGTTGAAAGCGATTACTCCACAGAACTATACCGGAGTTTAGTATTTGTTAGAAAACTCCAAATACTGCGTTATGCTTGTTTTAAATTGTAGTCATTTATAAAAATAAACTCCTACAATTTAAAACTTCACAAGCCTTGTCTTTGAAGTTTTCTAATCAAATACTTGGAAGTATCGAGATGACATTGGAGTTTTATTGATTTTAGAATATTTCTCTGCTTTCAAAAGGGAATCTCGTTGACTTCGTTGACTAGCTTGTCGAAGGCGTCGAAGGCAACATTTATAAAAATAAACTCCTACAATTTAAAACTTCACAAGCCTTATCTTTTAAGTTTTCTAATCAAATACTTAAGGATATTGAGAAATCTTAAAATTTTAGAATAATGAATTTTCTAAAATAAAAAAGGATATTCCTTTCATACCAACAAGATCCCTCGAATAAATTCTTTTATCAACTTGTTGTAAAAGAATTTATTCGAGGGATGACAATCTTATCAGGGAGGTCATTTGAAAAAAGTAGAAAAAAAGTTGATGCTATGCATCGACTTTTTTTCTACTTTTTTCACCCAAATCCATCCTTACTATGTCATCCTTTAATCAAAATAAATCTTTGATTTTATTGATTGAAGGATCTTTCTGGAAAGCGAAGCCAAATAATAGTTAAATTGAAAGTTTTAATGGTTTTCACCTTAGTCAAATGGTTGCTGCTCGATTTAACATCAAAAAAAACAAATCAATTATAGAAACGTGTTCAAACTGAGTTTGGGCACTTTTTTCATTTTTGGTAGAGAAACAGCGTTGAATGTAATTTGAGAATAGTATATTCGTTAACGAGACTAAATTTAGAGTTCTCAATATTAGAAATGCAAAATACTCTTCAACATTTTATCGTTCTTATCATCTTCAGCTTTTTGGGGAGATTATCTTTCGGTCAAGTGATCGCTGATTATAATGATATTTCAATTTTCTTTGGTGATAAACAAAAGTCAGGAGCTAACATTGAGGATTTCATAAAAACGAAATCAAACAATTTACTTTGCGTACAAAATGAACTTTCGTTTTTCAATATCTTCTCTAGAAACAGTTCAAAATATTCATTCAGCTATATCACCGATTATAAAATACCAGCAACCCACCCAATTACTTTCTATGGAAATGGAAAGAAGTCTAGTCTGACACACTATACTGTTTTGGGAGACAATGCACTAGGTATTTCTGTGCAAACCACTTTTATGAAGAAGGAGCAGAAGATATATTATCACTTCATTGATCTGTCCTCCCAAGGAAAATCGAATCATGGTTTTTCATTACAGGATTATTTTGCTTTTCATAATGAAATAGATCTATCACAAATAACTTTGGTAAGCAGTGAGAATAAGAAATATGCTTCAATGATTTATGTTCATCAAGGATCTCCAGAAAATTACAGAAGCATAAAATATTTGAATTTCAAAGTGGGCTCACCATTGCCTCAAAGTGGTAATTTCATCTATCCATTTCCTACAAAAGAATATGAGTTTTTAGATTTTTATATTAAAGATGAGCATACTCAATTTATCATTTCTGGACATTATTCTGAATCTTCTCTTGCTAACAGTTGGATTAATAAACAAAATTATTTTAAATCCATAACCATTGGAAAGTTAGCCAATCAAGCATTCAAATATGAAACTTTAGAAGATAAAGGGATATTTTATACTGAAATTGGTCTTTACAATACTGGTGATCAAATTCTTTTAAGTGGATTATATTCTCCATTTATAGATGGAAAAGTGGAAGGTGTTTTTACTGCAACAATAAACAACGAAGGAAAAATCAGCAACAAAAAATACACTTCATTTTCAAATGAAATAAAAACATCAATTTCAGGATTCAGTTTAAACTTTTTAAATGACCAAAGCACTATCAAAAATGAATATGCTGGATTCGACCTCATTGATTTTCAATCCACAGATAATGGATACATTGGAATTGTAGAGTTTAATGCATTAGAATATAGATATGGCAGCGCAGATGTTCCAGGAGCAACCAATACAGTTGACTCCTATTTTTGGAGTAACGACATAATTGTTTTTAAACTCAACTTAAAAGGTGAAATGGATTGGGACAGGATAATTCCAAAATATCAAAGATCTATAAATGACGGCGGTTATCATTTATCGAATGCAGCCTATTTAAGTCCAGAACAGCTACATCTATTTTTTAATGACAATCAATTAAATTATAATGAAGATGGTGCTTACAACCAAAATGGTGACCTTCCAATTGCAGCACAATTTAATTCTGGAAAAAACACAATTGCACATGTGAGTTTAAGACTAGAAGACGGATACATAAATAGAAAAAGTACTATCGGAAAAGAAGAAACCGACTTATTGTTCGTTCCTCTATTGGCACGACCATTTACACAAACGAAAAAACTAATGATTTATGGAAGATCAGGGAATAAACAAAGAATAGGAAGTATTAGTTTCCACGATTGATTTTAAACCTGTAAACCATTATTAAAGTTTAAATAATATTGAACCGATAATTTGCTCGTTCTTTATACTTTTGTAAATAGAAAAACACACAATGAATAATAAAATATTTTCAATAACAAAACAACTCTTTTTAATACTGGCTTTTATGCTTGGATTAATAGTAAATGCACAAAGAGATGTTACAGAAGCAATTTCGACTCCTTATGTTGGAATCCATTACGGTCCAAACTGGACAGGTGGAGACTTGAAAGATCGCTATGGTTTTACCAATGCTTTAGGAACTCACGCAGGATATAAAACCAAAAAAAATTGGATTTATGGAGTGGATGGAAATTTCTTTTTTGGGAACGACGTAAATATTGACGGAATAATTCAGAACTTAATGGATGACAAAGGTCAAATAATTAATACTTCTGGAACACCAGCGATTGTTCTATTAATGAATAGAGGATTTAACGTAAATGCATCAGTTAGTAAGATATTCCCCATTTGGAAATCGAATGCAAATTCTGGAATTATGATACAACTTACGGCAGGATATTTATGGCATAAATTAAGAATTGAAACACAGGAAGACGAAGTCCCACAACTACAAGGTGAATATTTAAAGGGGTATGATAGATTGACAATAGGTGCGAATACATCCCAGTTTATTGGTTATAGTTATATGGCCAATCGGGGTATTTTCAACTTTTATGGTGGAGTATATTTACAACAAGGATACACAGTAAATCAAAGAGATATATTTTGGGACCATCCCAATGAAAAAGTAAGTAAAGATTTGCGTATTGAACAAATGTTTGGATTAAGAATTGGTTGGTTAATTCCAATTTACAAACGTCAAGTTAAAGATTACTACTTCAACTAATTTATATGCTTTACACATTCGGCATATATTTTTACGGCTTTTTATTAAGAATTGGATCTCTATTTCATCCAAAAGCCAAAAAATGGGTCAACGGACGTAAAAATTTTTGGAAGAATATTCCAGATCTCGAAAATGAGAATGTAATTTGGTTTCATTGTGCTTCTTTAGGGGAATATGATCAAGGCAAACCAATTATGGAAGCTTGGAAGAAAGAGCATCCCAAAGATTTCATTTTAATCACTTTTTTTAGTCCGTCTGGATATGAGAATGTCAAAGATAAATCTGTTGGAGACTTCACTTGTTATCTGCCACTTGACACCAAAAAGAATGCTAGGAAGTTCATGAAGCATTTTCATCCCTCCAAGGTGTTTTTTATTAAATATGAAATTTGGGTGAATCACCTAAAAGCCGCAAAAAAGAGTGGTGCAAAAATCTATTCAGTCAGTGCTTCTTTTCGCAAAAATCACCGTTTCTTTAAATGGTATGGTGGAACGTTCAGAAATGCACTTTTCCTATTTGATCATATTTTCGTGCAATATGAATTGAGTAAATCTTTATTGTCTAAGGTTGGAATTAACAACGTTACTGTTTCTGGAGATACACGTTATGATCGCGTTGCACAAAGAGCTGCTGAAGAAAAGCAAAATGAGATTATTGCACCTTGGGCAGAAAACGAATACATCTTTGTGATGGGAAGTTCATGGCCAGCAGATGAGGAAATGATTATTCCTTACATAAACGATTACAAAATCAATACGAAGGTCATTATTGCACCGCATGAAGTAAATAGGCCGCACATTCAGCAAATTGAAGACCGATTAAAGGTAAATTATCAATTGTACACGAATATTCAGCAAGGGGAATCGTTAAAACGCCATACACAGGTTCTCATTCTCGATTGTATTGGCGTATTAGCGGATGCCTATAGATATGGAAACATTGCTTATGTTGGCGGAGGATTTGGAACAGGATTACACAACATACTTGAACCTGCTTCATTTGGTTTACCTGTTATTTTCGGCCCAATTCATAAGAAATTTCCAGAAGCTCAAGAGTTTATAAATGCTGAAATAGGTAAGAGTTGCGATGAAAACAAATCATTTTTTGAAGCTTATTCGACTTTCAAAAAGAATGAAGAAATCAAGGTTAAAGTAAAAGATTTTATTGAAGAAAAACGAGGCGCCACATTGATTGTAATGCAGGCATTACGATCACAGTAGAGCGTTTTGAGTAAGGAGTATTGAGGACGAAATCAATTACAATTTTCTTTAGAATACTAATGGGTTTTAAATTCAGCTTGGGTTAATTTATTTTGGTCTACTGATTTTTAGGCTTCTATTTGATACTATTAAAAAGAGCTCTCCTGACAGGACGCATTGCTTGATATAGTATTTCTCCTGTCAAAACCATCTGACATTGTTCAATTAATAGAATAATAGGGCTACCCCTTTAAATCGCAAAATCATTTATTAAACTGGTTCTACCCTGATTTTAATGGTTTATTGAAATAACAAGCTTTATGCAAAATGAAAAACCCAAGAGCTTTGGTTGATCTTTTTGGTTGCGCTGTAATAGAACGCGGGCCTTCGACATTTCGACAAGCTCAATGCAGCGCATGCTCAGTCACCGCGAAAGAACTGCAAGCAACGCGCTTGTGCAGAGTGAAGTCGAAGTAGATGATCTCGGATTTTTTCACCTGTGGAGTTTTGTGATAATCGAGGATTTTAAAAAAGTAAATTACTAGAAAAGTCTTTAAGCTTTATTCTCAATGGCATGCGATATTCCACTAAATTCGTGGTAGAACCAAATAATATTACGTTTAGTTTTTGTCATCATTATCTTAAAAACAGAACACAATAACCTGATGCGAGGATTGAGCACACCAAAATTAAATTAACCCTTCCCTTTTGAATTTGGATAAAAAACCATAACTTAGTCATCACTAACCCTTAAAATCAAAATATTATGGATTTCGAAGACCAAGTTCACTGTCATGCATGGATACATTGTTTGATAACTGCCAAAGATGAAAACCCAGTTATTCAGCCTTATTTTAGAGAAGAAGTAAATCAGATTGTTGAAGATACTTTCATAAAGATGGGTTCTTCTGTTAGAATCATTAATTGTTCATCAACCCATTTGAATTGTTTATTCAATCTCAATCCTGAGAAATCAGTTCAGGAAATTGTAAACCAAATTCAAAAAGTAAGTGCTGACTTTATTAACGCGAAATTAGAAACACAAGCACAGGCTATTTGGGAGGAAGACTTCAGTTGTCTTTCAGTTAATTCAACAAACATTGAGGAAGTTTTCAATTTCATCAGAGACCAAGATATTAGGAATCTCACAGCACCTGATAAAAGTGAATTCATTCAACTATTAGAATTACATAAAGTCAGTAGTGAGTAGTGAGTTTTGTGTTTAGCAGGGATGGTTCGCAACCGTCCAAACGACGGATCAATCAACGTTTTCTTTTGCACTAAACATCTCAAACTTGCTATGGTATAAAAATAGGAAAAACAAAACCCTCCAAAATTGGTTAGCTAATGCTGAACAAACTTTGGAGGGTTTTGAATTAAAAGATGTCTTTGAAAGCACCGATTGAGTAACTTTCTATTCCAATTTAGTCTCTACCACCTAATAAGTGTAGTAATGATATAAACAAGTTGATGAACAAAATATAAAGTGTCAATCCACCCATTAAGCTTGCTTTTTGCTTATCTTCTTCTGAAATCTCTGTGTCCAGTGCAATTGCTTTTAGGCGTTGCATTTCCCAAGCTGTTAGCCCTGTAAAAACAAATACTCCAACAATAGATATTAAGTACGCTAACCACTCACTGTTCATGAACATGTTTACGATTGCAGCGATAAATATTCCGATGAATGCCATATACAAAAGGCTTCCCATTTTCGATAAATCTACTGATGTTGTGAATCCTAGAATCGCCATTGCTCCAAATGCACCTGCCGTAACGAAGAATGTAATCGCGATATCTCCCATGCTGTACACGAAAAATATAGATGACAAACTTGCTCCAATAAGTGAAGAATAGAGAACAAAAAGTCCAACTAAAGCACCTAAAGAAAAGCTTTTGTATTTTGCCTGAATCAAAAATACTAATCCTAAAGGTGAAAAAGCTACCACATAAAACAATGGACTAACAGAACCTGTTTCCATATTGATAAACCATTTCATGAATAGTCCAGAACTAGCTAAATACCATGAAACCACACCTGAAACAACAAGTGCCATGAACATATACGTGTAAACTCCAGTAAAAAACTGCTTTACTTGTACTTTAGAAGCAGTTTGATTAATTGGTGTGTCAATGAAATTTTCCATTATTCTTTAAAATTTATTAAATGCAAATATACTAAATTTCGAGATTATTCATCACACGAAATTTGTAATCGATTGCTGTTTTTAAAAATATTTTTTTGATTGTTAGACCACCGCTAAACATCATCTTCGTCTTCATCATCCCAATGAAGAAATGAATCCAATACACGGCGTTCTTTTTTAGTTGGCTTTCCGGTTCCATGTCCGCGATATGCACTTTGAGCAGATTGATAGGCTTTGAACTTTTCGATTTCTTCTAAAGGAGTAACATCGATTAAGTGATCTTCAACAAGTTTTGCTCCTACTCTATTTTTAAGAAGAGATTTTATTTTATAAGTAAAAAGAGAGGTGTGTTTTACAATGCCGATAACATCTCCAACTTTTACTTCTCGTGCTGGCTTAATTCCTTCACCATTCAATTTGACTTTCCCTTTTTTAACTAGTTCTGTGGCTATTGAACGTGTTTTACACAAGCGAGTAAACCAAATAAATTTATCTATTCTTACACTCATTCACTTAATTCTTTTTGAACTTTTTTTGAAAATGATTTAAAGACGAGATCATAAGAGTTATCAATTAATTCGTAAATCAATTGATCGGATACATCTTCATTAAACGATATGGTGTTCCAATGTTTTTTACTCATGTGATAACCAGGAAGAATCCCCATGAAATCGGCTCTTAATTCTAAAGCGCGATCTGGATCACATTTAAGATTACAAGAATTACTTCTTTCATCCTTTAAACTTAAGAGTGCAAACATTTTTTTATTGATCCTAAAAACCAAAGTAGAATCATCAAAAGGAAACGCTTCGTCGACATGGTCCTTTTGAAGACAATAATCTCGAAACGTTTCCAAATTCATATTGATAGCTTATAATTGGTCTTGACTACCTAATTTTTTCAACATCATTGCGTGACTCTTAATGGCAGAACCGAAAGTTTTTTCTGAATTGTAAGGCAAGTTAAACTCTTCTGCTGTTTCACGAACAATTTTAGAAATCTTCTTGTAATGAACGTGACAGATGTTTGGGAACAAGTGGTGCTCCACTTGGAAGTTCAATCCACCAACATACCATGAAAGAATTTTACTATCTGGAGCAAAATTACAAGTGTTGATTAATTGGCTTACTGCCCAGTCTGCTTTAATATTACCTGTTTCATCTGGCAATGGATAATTTGAAGTAGGAACAACGTGAGCTGATTGGAAGATAAGTCCCAAAATTACTCCTGTTATAAAGTGCATCAAAAGGAATCCTAAAACAATAAAATACCATGAAATTGGTGAGAAAATTAATGGTAACACTAAGAAGATAGCATGATAAAGAACTTTGTGGACTACAATTTTAGAAATGATTCTAGAGAAACTAGCACCTTCAGTTTTTGTTAATCCAAGTTTTTTATAACGTATAGCTTGCTTAAAATCTTTAACAGTACACCAAAGAATTGTCATCATTCCGTAAAGGAACCAAGCATAATAATGTTGGTACTTATGAAAAGGTTTTCTTTCTTCGTGCGGGCTAAATCTAAGTACAGCTCCTGGATCAATATCTTCATCCATTCCTGACACATTAGTATAAGTATGGTGCAGAACATTGTGCTGAATTCTCCACATTGCATCGCTACCACCAACTACTGAGATTAAGTCTCCCATGAAATTGTTCACGAATTTATTTTTTGAATAAGCCCCATGATTGGCATCATGCATAATTGATAGTCCAATTCCTGACATTCCCAATGCCATCAAAATCCACATTAGAAATGACAACCATACACTATCTACGACAGTAAGGATCATTATAAATGGAACAAGATATAAAGCAAGCATGAAAATCGATTTAAAAACCATTGAAGCGTTCCCATATTTGGAAGCGTTCGTGTCTTTAAAGTGCTTTCTCACTTTTTTCTGTAATGTTTTATAGAAATCAACGTTACTTGTATTTCTATCAAACCTGATATTTGAATATTCCATATTTTTATTTTTAATATTGCTTTAGCTAAAGAGTGCAGCAAAGATATGTAAATTAATTCTTTTTAACAATACAAAAGTCTTTCGCTAAATTATTTTGAGTATCAAGCTGCAATAATAGCGCCAAACTTGATGATTTACGGGAATTTTTTCTTATTCCAAAAACCATTTCACTCATAACGCTTACTCCTTTCTTTTATTATTGTTTAAAAGTTTTTTATTCCTCTATACTTTTTAATACTTAACCTGCACATTTTAGAATACAAAAATAAGCATTACTAATACATTACAATTGAAGATTCAAAGAGTTCATGCCTAAAATGACTTATGTCTTTTTTAAACATAAAAGTTCATTTTAAAACTGAGGAAATAGAATAAATCAATACTTTTGAGGAACAAACTTAGAGTTATGGAAATTACAAGAGATAAAGTTTTAGATGCATTAGGTAATGTTATAGAGCCCGACCTTAAAAAAGATATAGTATCCCAAAATTTAATTGATGATTTAAAGATTGATGGGAATAAAATCACTCTTTCTGTTAAAGTGGTGAATCCAGCAATGCATGCTAGAAAAAGAATGCAAGAAGCGGTAAATTTCACTTTGAAAAGAATCTTAGGAGACGATATAGAAGTAGAAACAAGCGTTCAGGGAATGTCTGCTGAAGCCAAGGGATCACGCAGAAAAGTTTTACCAGAGGTTAAACACATTGTTGCCATTGCATCTGGAAAAGGTGGGGTTGGTAAATCAACTATTACTGCGAATTTAGCTGGAGGACTAGCAAAAGCAGGTTATAAAGTTGGGATTGTAGACGCTGATATTTATGGACCTTCTATGCCAACAATGTTTGATGTTGTTGGAGAAAGACCTAATTCTATTGAGGTTGACGGAGAAACGAAGATGACTCCTGTAATGTCTTATGGAATTGGAATCATGTCTATTGGTTTTTTCACTGAACAAGATGATGCAGTTGTATGGCGTGGACCGATGGCAGCAAAAGCATTAACGCAAATGTTTACAGATACACATTGGGGAGAATTGGATTATTTATTAATCGATTTGCCACCAGGAACAGGAGATATTCATTTATCATTGGTTCAAAACATTCCTTTAGATGGAGCGATTATCGTTTCCACACCACAAGAGGTTGCTTTGGCAGATGCTAGAAAAGGAGTGAATATGTTCCAATTAGATACTATTAAAGTACCTGTTTTAGGCTTAATTGAAAATATGGCTTGGTTTACACCAGAGGAATTGCCAGACTATAAATATTACATTTTTGGAAGAGACGGAGTTAAAAACTTGGCAAAAGGAATGAATCAACGTTTCTTGGGTCATATTCCATTGGTACAAAGTGTTCGTGAGTCAGGAGACATTGGTCGTCCGGCAGTAATGCAACAAAACACGGTTGTTTCTGAGGCATTTGATGAATTAGTTCGTAAGTTTGTAGAGATAACAAAATAAGGTAACATGTCCAAAACATTAGAAGACACAGTAAACGAAGCATTAGACCAGTTGCGTCCATTTTTAGAACAAGATGGCGGTGATATGGAATTGGTTGAAATTACTGAAGATAAAGTCGTTCGTGTAAGATTATTAGGTGCATGTCGCGATTGTTCGATGAGTGCAATGACTATGAAAGCTGGACTCGAAGAGGCTGTAAAAAGAGCCGCTCCAGAAGTAATAAGGGTAGAAGCTGTTGATCCTTCTGATACTTTTATTAACTAGTCTTTGCAAGGAAACGCAAAATACTGTACTGCGTTATGCTTACTACGGCAAGCATAATTCGGCAGGCTCTGCACAACGCAGGGCATCGCATCCCGACGTTTACAGTTGGGACTCCTGATAGTTAAAAATTTCACAAGACTTGTCTTATAAATTTTCTAATCAAAGATTCAAATATGATTACTTTTATTGAGGACACTTTTTAGCAGTAAAAAACATATCAAGTACATGTTTGGTTTTAACCATGCGTTTCGTGGATTATTTCAGATGTTGCGTTCAGAACGTAACTTCAAAATTCATATTCTAGCATTTTTATTGGTTGTTATACTTGGCTTTTCCTTAAGTATCTCAATTCAGGATTGGATTTCGCTTTTCTTAGTCAGCGGATTAGTAATGTCATTGGAAATTATTAATTCCGCCATTGAGAAAATCTGTGATCTGTATTCAACAGAGTCAAATCAAAAAATCAAAATTATAAAAGATATAAGCGCTGGGGCAGTTTTAATAGCTGCCCTTTTTGCTGTTTTAATTGGGATTTTGGTTTTCTATCCCCATTTGGTAGAGAGGTTTTTGTAAAGCGATAATTCATAAACTTCAAATTAGGGCTTGTGTGGTTGATATTTCCATGAAGACATAATTCAGAAACATTCATCACAAAGCTCTTTATTATTTGTGATTGTTTGTGCCGGCTGACTGAATGGTTGTTTTGACTGCGTATGGATGGTCTATTGATTTGGATTGTCGTTTGATCCGTTGTTTGGATGGCTGCAACCGCTCCAACCAAACACAATCCTCTTTAAAACAAAAAGAGCTTACCGTTAAAACGATAAGCTCAATTTTGCTCCTCCTCTAGGACTCGAACCTAGGACCCTCTGATTAACAGTCAGATGCTCTAACCAACTGAGCTAAGGAGGAATATATTCTTTATAATTATATTCTGGTTAAAATCTAAAGTTGAAATTTTCATTTGTTATTACAAATCATTTCCTCAACTGCGAGTGCAAATATAGAGATTTTATTTCATCTAAAACAAGGATAACCTGAAAAAAAATGAAATATTTTCAATCTTTTCTGCAAGCTCCATATAATCAATGAATTATTTTTTCTCGGCCCGGATAGATAAGACAGGAAGTGGACTAGATTTCATGATATCACTCGTTACTGAACCATTAAATAGTCTTGCTAAACCTCTTCTTCCATGCGTAATTGTAGTAACCATGTCTGCATTTTTACGTTGAGCAAATTCATTAATACCTAGTTGAACACTTTCAGCGGCATAAACATGACAGTTGTAGTTTGACAATCCGTGTTCTTTTGCGAACAAATCCATAGCATCTAGCATTGGCCCTGAGAAGTAGAAATCATCTCTTGTAATGATACGTACTAACTCAACAGTCGACTTAAGCTTGTCTGCTATATCAGCTATTCTTCTAAAAGATTGTCCAACACCATCACCAAAGTCACTTGCGAAAACAAGTTTATCGAATTTTGGGTTTACCACTTCATCTCTTATCGTTAAGACTGGCGTTTCAGAAAGTCGGACGATCTTATCTGTATTGCTACCGATAAAGAAATCATTTACATATCCGGAGGAACCATGTGTTCCCATGACAATTAAGTCTATATCATGCTTTTTGGCTTGACTCACGACAGATTCATAAACTCCATCATACTGTATTGCAGTTGCGAAATTTACATCTTTTAGAAAATCTTGACTTATCAATTTTTGAAAATCCATCTTCACCTTTTTTAAGATGAACAATCCTTCTGCAACGTCTTGACTCGACTGACCAGGGATAATTCCTGTTTCATATTGAGGCATTGATACAACATGAAGGAAATAGATTCGTGCATCGAACTTTTTAGCAATGCTAGCAGCTAATTTTGCAGCATTCAAAGCAAATTCAGAGAAATCTGTAGGTACTAGTATCTTTTTCATAATCGTAATTTTGAACAAGGTAATAAATCTTATTAAAAATAACTAAAATGCGAATGTGGGAAAATATCATTAAAGTGATATTTATTTCTTGGGTTAAAGATAAATACATTCAGAGCATTTCGTTTAATCGTAATTCTATACAAGAAACTTGAAGTTTTACCCTGACTTTGTTACAAATGATTAAAATCCAAACCACCAACTAGCAATACTAAAGTAAATTAGAACGCCACTAATATCAGCAATGGATGTAATTAATGGTGCGCTTGCAGTTGCTGGATCGAGTTTGAGCTTGGTAAAGATAAATGGCAATAATAATCCAACGATACTTCCCATTAAGACAGTCAAAACCATTGTTATCGCAACAACACCTATTACTTCTGGCGCTCGAAAACTAGCGACTAAGGAAACTCCAGCAGCCATTGTGACTCCTAGAAATAATGAAACCACTAATTCCTTTCCAATTAGTTTGTACCAGTCAGAGATTTTTACATCTCCCATAGCCAAAGATCGAATCATTAGTGTTGCCGTTTGCGAACCTGCATTTCCACCACTATCAATTAAAAGCGGAAGGAAAAACACCAATGCAACGACAGATTGAATCACATTTTCAAAACTCTCTAAAGCTGCTCCAGAAAATAAATTCATAAAAACCAATGCCAATAACCAGACCACTCGATTTTTGTACAATTCAAAAACGCGCGCTTTTAATGGATTAGAGATGGCACTACGAATTGCTCCGAATTTATGGAAATCTTCAGAAGATTCATTATCTGCAATATCCATGATATCATCGAAGGTAACAATACCAATAAGCACACCTTCTTCACTTAAAACCGGAAGTGCAACTCTATCATAATTTTTAAATTTCTTAATTGCTTCTTCCTGATCATCAGTTGCTTTTAGCGCTTTGAAATTATGATTAATAAGATCGTCAACAATTTGATTTGGATCGGCTAATATCAATTCTTTGATGCGTAAATCATCAATAAGCTTCCAGTTTTCATCAACGACATAAATCACATTTAAAGTTTCCGAATCATGTCCAAATTTTCGGATATGCTGAAATGTTTCCTCGACAGTAAACTCTGGTCGAACAGCAACATATTCCGTGGTCATTAGTCGACCAATACTGTCTTTTGGATACCCTAGCAATTGATTGGTAATTGCTCTTTGTTCAGGAGAAAGTTGTTGAATTAATTTCTGTGCAACTTCTCCAGGCAATTCAGCGAGAAATGCAGTCCTATCATCTGGCTCAATATCATTTAGAAGGCGAGTGATTTTATTAGCGTTTTCGGCTAATCCGTCAATTATCTCTTGTTGCTTTTCATGAGAAAGCATTTTAAAGACATCCTTGGTTTGTTCGTTGTTGAGTAAACGAAAAACAATGATCTTATCACGTTCTGAAAGTTCTTCAAAAAGCTCTGCAACATCATAAGGCTCGAGCTTTTCAACTTGACTTTTCAACTTCTTCCATTCTTGATTTTCAATCAAAGGAATTAAGGCAGATTTTATTTCATTCATCAAAATCGTTTTATTTTATACGACATTAAAATACCAAAGCAATCACTTTTGGATGCTGCTAATAAAGTCTACTAAGAAAAGGAGAAAATTGATTAATTGCTATTTTAAGACACTTATAAATCGAATGAGAATCGAAAAAAAATAAAAATAGCTGATTTAGAGAATTGGTGCTAACAAGTTTATAGTTCTATATGATTTTGTGTGGGTAGATTTAAAATCTATGGTTTTAATTGAAGCTAAACGATTGTTAATTTGGTTCTACTTTTATTTAGATGGAAACTTTCTATTAAAATACTTTTCACTTAATTTTATAACCCCCTGTTAATTAATTACTTATCGTTATAAGTCCCAGAGGGACGGCATATTAATAGGGATGGACGTAAGTCCATCCGCCAAACGATACAAACCGAAACAAAACCCAACAAAATCGGCCTAATTGCATGCAATTAGGCCGATTTTGTTGGGTTTTGTTTTATATCTATTTGTTTTAAACCAAGGACTTACGTCCTTGGCTGTTAATATGTCGTCCCGACGGGACTAACCAACTGAATTAAAGATATCCATATACTTTCCAGTAAAAATAAAATGATGATTTGGAAAAATACTTTAAAATACAACTCGTGTAGGTTACAGTTAAATTCGTACTAGCACTATTAATTTTTTAAAGGATTAAAATTGATTACCCACAGTATTTCATATAGAGCCCTTGTTTATAGTTCTAACTACTATTTCAAGTGAAAATTTGAATCAATAAATACTAATTTAGTTTTAATACCAAAAAGATCTGGCAAAAAATGATAATTCTACACCGCTCAATGTAACGCAGATTAAAAAGGTGGATATTTTTAGATTAACTCTTCTCTTCATCCCAATAATAGCTATCAGGATAAATTCTTTCACCAAAGATAGCGGTACCAACTCTAATAATTGTAGCACCTTCTTGAATTGCAATTTCTAGATCTCCGCTCATTCCCATGGATAGTTCTTTTAACTCAACGTTTGGTAAATTAAGTGCTATACCTTCCGATTGAATACTCTTTAAGAGTTTAAAGCATTTTCTAACTTTCTCTGGTTCTGCGCTAAATAATCCAATCGTCATTAATCCTTTAATATGAATATTATCAAATTAAGCAACGTTTTTAATTAATTCAATTGCTTCTTCCGGAGCGACACCGAATTTACTTTCCTCGTAAGAAGTGTTTACTTGGATATAAATATCTATTTCCTTTTTCTCAAACGTTAGTCTTTGGTGTAGTTTTTCTGCTAAATCAAGATTATCGATTGTCTCAATACAACTCACCCATTTTAGAACTTCTTTGATTTTATTACTTTGCAAATGACCTATAAAATGAACTTCAGGATGCAACGATTTTATAGCTGTACATTTTTCTGTAAGCTCTTGGACTTTGTTTTCACCGATGAGTAATTCGCCTTGTTCTAGTGCAAAAAGGATTTTATTGGAATCAACAGTTTTTGTTGCCAAAAGTAAACGCACCTCTTTCGGATTACGTTTAGAATTCTCACAAGCTTTGACAATTCTGTTATGAATGATATTTAAATTCCCGCTTATATGAGTAGTCATAGAAAAACGTTTTTATTATTTAAGGAATAACTTGTGATTGTTTGAAGCAAGGACGATTAATGATAAGCATACCTTCTCAATTCAAGTACTTTTATAAAGTCTGAGGAAATGTGTTGCACCAATACATCATCGATGAGCAATGTTTCTTCATCATACAAAACTTGGTATTGCATAACGTAATCTCCGTTTTTGAATTCTTCTTTCTTCACTAAATTTCCCAGTTTGTCATATCCATAGACGAAAGATCTATTTTGAAAACCAACAATACTCGAACGCACTGTGATACTGTCTATTTCACTTTTTCTATTGTAATGGTATTGGGTAGTTTTAGAACCGGGCATTCTTTCTAGTCTTTCGACTTCTTCGATTATTAAACCCTTTTTATTGTATTGAGTGATAATGCTTTTGTAAGGAAAATCATTGTTGTAAAAAGTTCTTTTTTGGACTCCGTCAAAATCTTCATAAGTTGATCTTTCAGAAGAAGCAATAAATCTTTTACCAAGAATAAAGTCAGGTGTTTTGATAGGGAAAGATGATAATTCACGTCGGTATTCTTCGTTAGTTACTCTTCCTTTTTCGTCATATTCATAGAAGTATGCGTAATTCCCATAATTATCACGTTGACGAATAGCTAAGATATTACCGTTGTCATCATAATCAAAATAGGTAATTAATGTGTCGGCCTCAATTGTTAATTCAACACTTTCAAATTGCTGAGTTAACTGGCCTTTTTCATTAAAAATATAAGATTTGAAATATTCCGTGTCTCTTGGTTTATCTCCTAATTTATAATGAATTTCCTTTCCTGAAATAGATTTAATTCCTTTCATTCGAATAACATCTTCATTAAAAAACGGTCGGTTGGTGAATACCTTTCCATTTGCGTTATCTATCAATTGTCCATAAGAAGTGAAAGGACTAGAAAACGTCAAGACCAAGATCAATACAAAAGAAAGTTGCGAAATGTAAGACTTCATATTATTAAAATTTAAAACATTGACTAATGGTTAAGGTACCGAGGGCATTGCAAATATTTGTATCCGCTAGCTTTGCACATTGCAAACTCCAAATATAAGGAATGGTTGCGTCACGACCTCAGGATAACTAGACTTATTTATATTATATACAGTGTGTTGCGTTTTTAAAGTGCAAAAACTGAACCATAAAAGATGTATTAGCAAATCAGACCAAGAGATAAAATCTCGCGGTAGCTGATTTTTGGTGGTCTGTTCAAAAAAGAGGGAACTGTTCAAGAAAAAATATTAGAACGAAAAAGACCTCTACTTTCAAAAAAAGTAGAGGTCTTTTCATAACCGATTTTATATTAACAAGTAATTGGCTATTTATTTAATTCCTCTTTTACAATTGTTGAAATCAATTTACCGTCTGCTTTTCCAGCAAGTTTAGCTGACAGAGGACCCATAACTTTACCCATATCTTGAGGGCCTGAAGCTCCAGATTTAGCAATTGCTTCAATTACTAAAGTTCTAATTTCTGCTTCATCCATCATTTTTGGCATATAGTTTTCAATGATTTTCGCTTCAAACATTTCTGTTTCTGCTAAATCTTCTCTTCCTTGCTCAACATAAACGTTGTATGAATCCATACGCTGCTTGTGCAACTTGATGATAATTTGATTCTCTTTTGCTTCATCCACATCTCCTTTTCCTGAAGTTGCTTCGTTTAAAAGTTTTGCTTTGATATCACGTAAAGCACCCAATTTCTCTTTGTCTTTGGCGCGCATTGCGTCCTTGATATCTTGGTTTATTTGATCTGTTAAACTCATTGTTTCTTTATTAATCTACGTTATCGTGTAGGAATGAATTCGTACCACGTAACGTTGTATTGTTATCGCTATTCTTTGGGTCAGAAACTTCATATCTTGAAGTTGTGTCATTTGAAGAACTTACATTTTCGTCCAAGTTAATTTTTCTTCTTTTGAAAGCTGGCTCACGTTCTAATTCGCTCAAACCTTCTGCACTATTTAAGTGTGAAGTATAATTACGAATACGCTCCAAACGCTCTTGTGTACGTCTTTGTTGTTCTTCTTGCGTTAATTCATGCGAAGTTACATTCCCTTCAAAGGCAGTTTCTTCATCCATTTCATCATCTAAGAAAAAACGTTTAACGCTTTCCTTCTTCTCAGTTGTTTCAGTAGCTTTTTTTGCTTCTTCTGGCTTCTGTTCTGATGAAGTAGGCTGAGGTGTTGGCGAAGGAGTTGATGGAGTTGGAACAACAGTCTTCACTTCCCAATTCATGGTTGGTGCAGATGGTTCTTCAATTTTATCAACAACTTCTTCTTCCTCTTTAGACTTTATATATGGTTCTTCAACCTTTGGTGCTTTGTATTGATTTTGTGCAATTGCAGAAACCAAAGGCGTTGAAATTTCTTTTTTATTCTCCTCCTCTAGGATTTGAATTTTTTTTTCAGGTGCTTTTTCGAATCCAGTTACTGGAGTATGATTAAAGCCAGTAGCGATGATAGTTACACTTAAGCTTTCACCAAGTGTTTCATCATAACCATGTCCCCAAATAACATCTGCAGTTGAACCTGCTTCGTCTTGAATATAATCAGTGATGTCAGAAATTTCATCCATCAACACTTCTTTAGAACCGTAAGTAATGTTCAACAATACGTATTCAGCTCCAGAAATATCATTATCATTCAATAAAGGAGAAGACAATGCTGCTTGAACAGCTTCCATTGCACGATTATCTCCTTCAGCAACCGCAGAACCCATGACAGCAACTCCACTGTCTTTCATTACTGTGTTTACATCATTGAAATCAACGTTGATAGCTCCAGTTACAGAAATCACATCAGCAATTCCTTTTGCCGCAGTAGCTAAAACATCATCTGCTTGCGCAAATGCATTTCCAAGCGTTAAGTTTCCAGAAATTTCACGTAATCTTTCGTTGTTGATTACCAATAAAGTATCAACAGATTGACGCATAGTTTCCAATCCTTCTTCTGCTTGTTGGCGACGTTTTCTTCCTTCAAAATTGAAAGGAACAGTTACGATACCTACAGTTAAGATTCCTAATTCTCTTGCTACCTTTGCAATAACAGGCGCTGCACCAGTACCGGTACCACCCCCCATTCCAGCAGTAACAAAAACCATTTTTGTATTGTTTGACAATAATTCTCTAATGTCTTCAATATTTTCAATGGCTGCATTCATTCCTATTTCCGGAATAGAACCAGCTCCTCTTCCTTCAGTTAATGAAGGTCCTAGCTGAATTTTATATGGTACAGGGGAAATATCGAGTGCTTGACGATCAGTGTTACAAACAATGAAGTCTACTCCATCAAAACCCTGGTTATACATGTGATTCACCGCGTTGCTTCCTCCACCACCAACACCAATTACTTTGATGATTGACGAGTGATCTTTTGGGATATCAAATTCCATATTATTTATTTTTATCGGTTGCTAATTAATTATTCTACATCTTCCTCAAACCAGCTTTTTCCTTTTTCAAGAAGCTTGTCGAAAAATGATCCTTTTGTTTTTTTCGAATGGCCTTTCACCGCTGCAATTGAGCGTTTGTTGCGTTCATTCGATTCAAAACCTTTCAACACAAGTCCAACTCCTGTTGCGTACATTGGGCTTGTTAATTCTTCTTTGGTAGCAGATTGTCCTAAATGTTCGTTAGGATAACCAATACGAGAATTCATTCCCGTAACGTATTCAAACAATTGATTAATATTGTTTAATTCTGCTCCACCACCTGTTACAACGATTCCACCAATGAGACGTTTCTCATATCCTGAATTTTTAATTTCGTAATAGATGTGTTCAATAATTTCTTCCATTCGCGCCTGAATAATTCCAGACAAACTTTTAATGGATATTTCTTTAGGCTCGCGTCCCCTTAATCCAGGAATGCAAACTACTTCATTTTCTTGACTTTCACTTGCTAAGGCACTACCAAACTTCACTTTTAAAGATTCTGCTTGACGTTGTAAAATTGTGCATCCTTCTTTGATGTCATCCGTAATTACATTTCCTCCAAAAGGAATAACTGCAGTATGACGAATAATTCCACCATGGAAAATTGCAATATCAGTTGTACCACCACCTATATCTACCAAAACAACACCTGCTTCTCTTTCTTCATCTGAAAGAACAGCCGCAGCACTTGCTAAAGGCTCTAAAATAGTTTCATCTACTTCAAGATCTGCTTTATGAATACATTTTTGAATGTTTTTGGCTGCTGCAATTCTACCCGCGATAATATGGAAATTTGCTTCCATTCTAACACCAGACATTCCAATAGGATCAATAATTCCTTGTTCACCATCAACGATATATTCTTGAGGAAGTACGTGAATAATTTCTTCACCCGGCTCCATCACTAATTTGTACATGTCATCAATCAAAGCATCAATATCCGCTTGAGATATTTCTTCATGCGTTGAATTACGTGTGTAAATTCCGCGGTGTTGTAAACTTTTAATGTGCTGACCAGCGATTCCGACATTCACCAAGCCAATTGTTAATTCGCCTTCGACTTGTTCTTGCGCTTGATTAACAGCTTCTCTTATAGAATTAACTGTTTTTTCAATATTGGAAACCATTCCACGCGTTACCCCATGAGATTCGGTTTTTCCCATAGAAAGAATTTCGATCTTTCCATGTTCATTTTTGCGTCCAACAAAACAAGCTATTTTTGTTGTTCCAATATCGATTCCTACAATTATTTCTGACATCCTATTCTTTTTTCTTGGCAACAATTTGATCTTTAAACTTCAAATTGATTGATTCATATTTACTCCAACCTTCGTACGGTATAACTTCTTCATAAAAGGTGGTTAGTTTTTTAAACTTATCTGCAACCATCTCATCTGAATCTGCTGCTCCAAAAATGATCTTGTGTTCACCTACTCTTGGAATCATAATAAAACCGTCCTTTTTCGTGTAATGAACCTGAACAATTTGTGCATTATAAAAAGCATCCTTACAAACATAGTTTGAAATACGATAGATCTGATCCATCTTACAGATAGTTTTCAAACTATCATTGTTAATTATTTCGTCGTAACCCAGCTTACTACTAATGAGTTGTTCTAAACCTGTGAATGCAAGTATTTTTGGTTTTGCATAGGGTGAAAGTCTCATTAACTCATAATCATTGTCAATATAAAAATCATCAACTCCGCTGGCAATAACCCTTGCAATTGGCCTTCTTGTTTTTACATCAATGTGCCACTTATTGTCTAATTGCATATAAACATCAGCGGTTAAAACCTCATTCATTTCTTCTAAATAGCTTTCAATTGCTTCGATTTTTAATTCCGATTTTTGTAAACTATCTCGAAATAAATGCAAAACGCGTAATTCATTCAAAAGCTCTTCTTCTGTCAACAAAGTAATTCCGTCTTGAACATTTAATTCAATTATAGGACTTTGTAAACGTTGTTCTGCAATCTTCTCATTGGCAGCAATCAACAAAAATACTGTTCCTCCGAAGATGAATATTAAAAGCGCTATTTTGAGGAATTTAATCATAAAATCATTTCAGCAATTGGTTCTACAAGTCGATCAATATTTCCAGCACCCACTGTTAAGATCACTCCTTTATTTATTTTTGATAATGCTTTCAAAGCTTCTTCAGGAGATAAAACCTGAGATTTAACAGACATCATTTCAGACAAGGCTTCACTTGTTACACCTTCAATTGGCTCTTCTCTGGCTGGATAAATAGGCAATAAAATTACATTATCTGCCTTACTCAGAGAAGCTGCAAATTCATTCATAAAATCTTGTGTACGAGAAAACAAGTGGGGTTGAAAAACAACATGAATTGGTAAATCTTTGTAGATTAATCTTACAGAATCTAGTAAACTATTTATCGCCGTTGGATGATGAGCATAATCATCAATATAAATGAGGTTTTCTTTTTGGGCTACTAATTCAAATCTTCTTTTCACACCTTTAAAGCTTTCCAAAGCAGGTTGAATTTCCTCCATTTTAATCCCGATTGATTCACACATTGCAATTACAGAAAGTGCATTTTCAGCATTGTGAATTCCTGGCAGGCCTAAAACAACATTCTTAAAAATTTTTGTTGGTGTTTCCACGGTCATCATGAATTGACCGTTTTCCATTTTCAAGCCACTTCCTTTATAATCTGTTTTAACTTTGGTTTCTACTCCGTAAGTAATTCTTGGTAAATCTTGACAAACATCAACTGAATGATGCACAATTAACTTTCCTTTTGGCGCAATCAAATTTCCGTATTCTTCAAATGCTTGAACTAATGCTTCTTTACTTTTATAAATATCTAAATGATCAGCATCTGTAGAAGTTATAATGGATGAAAAAGGCTTTAATTGATGAAAACTTCTGTCATATTCATCTGCTTCAACAACCATTATTTGACTAGAAGTTTCAATTAATAAATTTGAATTAAAATTAGCACTAATTCCACCTAAAAAAGCGTTGCATTTATGCTCAGTTGAGGTAAGAACATGTGCAAGCAAGGTAGAAGTTGTTGTTTTACCATGAGTTCCAGCGACTGCTAAAGTTGTGAAATCAGCAGTTATGTTTCCTAACACTTCTGCTCTTTTTTTAATGGTAAATCCTTGTTCTTTTAAATATTGTAATTCCTCCATATTTGCAGGAACAGCCGGTGTAATTACGATTAATGTTGAAGATGGATCTCCGACTACTAATTTTACATCTTTTCCAAGGTCGTTATAATGAATATCGATTCCTTCGTAATAAAGTTGCTTGGTTAGCGGAGTTTCTGTTTTGTCATAACCAGCAACACGAATTTCTTTAGCATTAAAATAGCGTGCAAGCGCAGACATTCCGATTCCTCCGATTCCAATAAAATAGATATTTGAATAATTTAATCTCATTACGCTAATATACTTTTTATCACATTTACAATTCGTTCATCTGCATTAGCAATTGCTTTCTTTTGAATGTTTGTTGCCAATTCTTTTTGTTCTTCCGGATTATTAATTAATTCTAATAAACGTGGAACTAATTTCTCTCTTGCTTCAACATCTTTTATTAAAATCGCAGCATTGTCTTTAACTAAAGCCATTGCGTTTTTTGTTTGGTGATCTTCTGCTACATGAGGAGAAGGAACCAAAACAATCGGCTTACCAATAATGCACAATTCTGAAATCGCTATTGCACCTGCACGAGAAATGATAATGTCTGCAACAGCATACGCCATTTCCATTTCATTGATGAATTTCGTGAGCACAATTCCTGTCATATCGAGATCTTTGGTTCTGGCAAGCATTTCATCGTATTGATAACTTCCGGATTGCCAAATCAACTGCACATTGTTTTCTTGAAGCAATTTTATTTTATCCACAAAACTTTCGTTAAGTGTTTTCGCTCCTAAACTTCCTCCAACAACTAAAACAGTTTGCTTGTTTGGATCTAATTTAAAATGTGCAATTCCTTTGTCTTTTAATCCTTCAATTTGAACCACTTCTGCCCTTACAGGATTTCCAGTGATTTCAATTTTATGAGCAGGGAAAAACTCTTCTAATCCAGTATAAGCTACACAAATTTTTGTTGCTTTTTTAGATAGAAATTTATTTGTTTTACCAGGATAAGAATTCTGTTCTTGAATAATTGTTGGAATATTCAACATACTGGCAATCTTCAAAGTTGGAGCACTTGCATAGCCACCTACTCCAATGACCACATCAGGATTAAAATTCTTAATGATTTTTCTGGCCTTCATTAAAGAAGCCAAAACTTTAAAAGGCAATGATAAATTCTTTGCTGTAATTCTGCGTTGAAATCCGCTGATCCATAAACCAACGATTTTATAGCCTGCAGCAGGAACACGCGTCATTTCCATTCTTCCTTCAGCTCCAATAAACAAAATTTCAGCTTCTGGATATTCTTTCTTAATGCGATTAGCGATGGCAATAGCTGGAAATATATGTCCGCCTGTTCCACCGCCCGAAATGATTACCTTTTTGATGCTCATCTTATTCCGATTTTAAGTTTGAATTTAAAGATTCACCTTTAGGATTATTCTTGTGCGCAATGCTCAATACAATACCCAAAGAAACGCAACTCATTACCATGGCTGATCCTCCCATTGCTAGGAAAGGCATATTTTGACCGGTGACAGGCATAATTCCCGTACAAACAAACATGTTTACCATGGCTTGGGACAATAACAACAATCCAATTCCTATAGATAAATACGTATCAAATAAGTTTTTAGCGTTCAATCCGATTCTCAAGATACGGTAAAATAAAATCAAGTACAAAAAGATTAAAAATATGGCACTAATTAATCCAAATTCCTCAACGAATGAAGAATAATAGAAGTCGGCATAGGCTTCAGGTGTGTAATGCTTTAGGTCTCCATCACCAACACCAACACCCGTATATCCACCGTTATGAATGGCTAATTTCGCATTAATGGCTTGCATATTTTCTACAGAAGCACCTTCACTACCATACGCTTTAAAGAAACGATTTACCCAAGTATCAAAACGCGGTAAAAGGTTAGCAGCTGGAAGAGCAATATGAGTCAAAACAAGTGCTCCAGCTAAAACTATTCCACTTCCAATGACAGTAAATATTTTGCTCATTGGAAATTTTCCTACGAACAACAAAAGCAAACTCACCATAAAAATTATGGCTGCGGTTGAGAAGTTGTCTTTGGCAATTAATCCACAAATTAATAAAATCGGACCAACTACAGAGAAGAGACTTTTCTTCCATGAATCAAAATAATCACGATTACTGACCAAACGACGAGAGAGCAAGATTACTAATGCAAGCTTGGCAAAATCAGAACTTTGAAAGGTAAGTCCAATGATTGGAACCCTTACCCAACGCGATGCATCATTGACACGTACGCCGAAGAAGAAAGTGAAGACCAGAAGGGCAATGGCAATAATAAAAATAAATTTAGACAGTTTTTCAATGTATTTAGGGTCCTGTCGATGAACCCAATACATTGTCAAAAACCCAATAACAATATATATGGTATGCTTAAACAAATAGCTAAATGGCGTCCCTCCTTCTGTTTTCACAAGAATGGGAACAAAGCTGTAGACACTCACCATGGATAATCCCAAAAATAGAATGGTGACGATCCAGATTACCCTGTCTCCTTTTAGATATTTGAATATATTTTGCACTTATACTTATTTACTTTAAATCTTTTACTTCTTTAACTTTACGCTTCTCTATTATCAACTTTATAAATTCACGCCTTATTTAGACCTTATAACTATCCTCTACTTTAAAAATTTTCAACTTTTTTCACTCTAAACTTGACAACTCTATAACTTTTCAACTTGACAACTTTTTTCTACTTGATAACTCTATAACTTGACAACTTTTTTCTACTTGATAACTTGATAACTTTTTTCAACTTGATAACTTTTTCAACTTGATAACTTGATAACTTTTTTCTACTTGATAACTCTATTCAACAACAAAACTTTTCCCTACCTCTAAACTTTGAGCCGGTTTTCAAAATGGATTCTCCATTCTTTAGAAAATGAAGCTTTCCCCTCACTGTAACACAAAATCAAATCTTCCTGGTCGATATCAAACATTTGCATAGCTGTTGCAATGTTATTTTTTAACCATGAACTTTGTTCATTCTCATTTAATGGAGCGATTCCGTCATTTATCCAATCGAAAACCAAAACCTTGTGGAGTTCATTTTTCGCCCAATGCTTGTCGTCTAAATCCAATTCATTTTCGTTATAATTAAATAGCCAAATAGAAGGATTTTCTGACAAGACAAGATCTTTTAATTCACTAGAAAGATTTAATTCTCTCCAATGAAAACAAGGTGTTGTGTCATACCACTTTTGCATGAAGCGAAGTTTAAAATCTTCAACTGCATTTCCGCGGGCTTCTCTTATTAAATCTTCAACTGAATTGCGCATCATTTCGAATTTTATAGTGAACGAACAGCGTTTTTAAACTGCTGACCACGGTCTTCATAATTTTCAAACAAATCGAAACTTGCACAAGCTGGTGAAAGCAATACAGTTTCGTCTTTTTTGGCGAATTGGTATCCGTATCTAACTGCTTCAATAGGTGATTGCGTTTCAATAATCGTATCTACAATTCCAGTGAATGCTTCAATGATTTTTGAATTATTTTTCCCAAGACAAATGATTGCTTTTACCTTCTCTTGCACTAAAGGAATTAACTCCTCATAATCATTTCCTTTATCTACTCCACCAACTATCCAAACTGTTGGATTATACATACTTTCTAATGCATACCAAGTAGAGTTGATATTAGTCGCTTTTGAATCGTTGATGAATTCTATACCGTTTACTTTGGCAACAAATTCTAAACGGTGTTCAACATTCGTGAAATCAGCTAAACTTTCACGGATATTATCTTTACGTAATTCAACCAATCTCCCAGAGATACCAGCCACCAGAGAATTTTGAACATTGTGCTTGCCTTTTAGGGCCAAATCATGAATCGACATAGTTAATTTATTTTTTATTGTTATTGTTTTATCTTCGTCATTATAAAATCCTCCTTCAACTGAATTATCTATCAGTGAAAAAGGAAGTGTTTTCGCATTAATCTTATGCGTTTTCAATTGCTTTTTAATCTCTTTATCATCTGCATTGTAGATAAAAACATCATCTGCAGATTGATTTTGGATAATTCTCATTTTCGCTTCTCCGTATTCTGTAATACTTTCATTATAGCGATCTAAATGATCTGGCGTGATATTCAACAGAATTGCGATATCAGCTTTGAAATCGTACATATCTTCCAATTGAAAAGAACTCAATTCTATTATGTAATAATCCGCTTCGTCTTTAATTACGCTTCTCGCTAAACTAATTCCAACGTTTCCAGCCATTTCTACTTTCAGTCCCCCACCTTCAAAAACATGGTGAATTAAATGCGTAGTTGTTGTTTTACCGTTACTTCCTGTAATTGCAATCAACTTGGCAGAAGTATATCTGGCAGCGAATTCAATATCACAAATTGGCTTTAGTCCAACTTTATGGATTTCTTTAATTAATGCACTGCTGTTAGGAATTCCAGGACTTTTAATAATTTCATCCGCTGATAAAACTTTTGACATTGTATGTCCGCCTTCTTCCCATGCAATTGCATTTTCCTCAAGTTCAGTTTTGTATTTATCTTTAATTTTTCCTGCGTCACTTACGAATACATCATATCCTTTCGCTTTCGCCAAAAGTGCAGCACCGACTCCACTTTCGCCAGCACCCAAAATCACGATATGTTGTTTATTCGTTTCCACTTATCTCAGTTTCAAAGTAACGATGGTAATTACAGCCAATAAAATTCCGACAATCCAGAAACGCGCAACGATTTTTGCTTCGTGCATTCCTTTTTTCTGATAATGATGATGCAGTGGTGCCATTAAGAATATCCTTCTTCCTTCACCAAATCTTTTCTTTGTTAATTTGAACCAGCCGACTTGCATGATTACAGATAAATTTTCGATTAAGAAAACTCCACATAAAACAGGAATCAATAATTCTTTACGAATAGCGATTGCAAATACTGCGATAATTCCACCGATTGCTAAACTTCCAGTATCTCCCATGAATACTTTTGCTGGATAAGCGTTGTACCAAAGGAATCCGATACAAGCTCCAACAAATGCGGAGATAAAAATCACGAGTTCCTCGGCATGAGGAATGTACATGACATCGAGATAATCGGCGAATTGAACGTGGGCACTGACGTAGGCCAATACTGCCAAAGCGATTCCTATGATTGCGGAGGTTCCGGTAGCTAACCCATCGAGTCCATCCGTCATATTTGCACCATTTGAAACGGCGATCACAATAAAGATTACGATAGGAATAAAGATCAACCAACCCCAAGAAGTTGAGTCTTCACCCAAGAACCAGTTGTAATTGATTTCATTGTTTTTCACAAATGGAATTGTCGTTGTCATATCACGTGTTTCAATCCATTGTGCATTCTCACCAGGTGCGTTTCTATGAGAATCTGTCACAAAAGTCTCCCCTGATTTCAATTCATATTGCGCTGAAACTTCTTTGTGCACTTTTACATCTGGATGAAAGTACAACATTGCACCAACGATGATTCCAACACCAATTTGTCCAACTACTTTAAATCGACCAGCTAAACCCTCTTTATTTTTCTTTAGAACTTTCAAGTAATCATCAAGAAAACCAATTACTCCTAGCCAAACTGTAGCAATAATCATTGTTAAAACATAGACATTGTGCAGTTTTGCAAAAAGCAGCGTAGGAATTAAGATTGCACCAATTATAATTAGTCCACCCATTGTTGGTGTTCCTTCTTTTTCTTTTTGTCCTTTTAATCCCAGATCTCTAACATTTTCGCCCATTTGCATTTTACGCAAAAGGTTAATCAGTTTATTTCCAAAAAGGATAGAGATAATTAACGACATGATTAGTGCCATTCCCGATCTAAACGAAATGTAATGAAACAATCCCGCTCCTGGAAAATCGAATGTATCTAAGTAATTAAATAAATAGTACAACATTATTTCTCAAATTTGATTAGTAATTCTTTCAATATTTCTAAATCATCGAAGTCATGTTTTACTCCGTTAATTTCTTGGTATGTTTCATGACCTTTTCCAGCGATTAAAATAATATCACCTGGTTCAGCCATGCTACAAGCTGTTTTTATGGCCTCTTTTCTATTGGTAATGCTGATGGTTTTCTTGAAATGTTCTCCACCCACTCCCACCATCATTTCTTCAATGATAGTTTCAGGATTTTCCGTTCTTGGATTATCAGAAGTTAAAATCAGTTTATCGCTAAATTCGCAACCAATTGCCGCCATTGTTGGACGCTTTGTTTTATCGCGATCTCCACCACATCCTACCAATGAAAAAACTGTTTCGTTTCCTGTACGGATGTTTTTAATCGTTTTTAAAACATTTTCTAACGCATCTGGTGTATGTGCATAATCTACAATTCCGATTACACCTGTTTCACTTTTAAAATATTCGAAGCGACCCTCAACAGATTTTAATTCTGACATCACACGCATTACTTCCAATTGATTATCGACCAATTGATCTGCAATCGCATAAACCAAAAGAAGATTGTATGCGTTAAAATCTCCAATTAACTGCGTGTATAATTCTGTTCCGTTAATGGAAAGTACCAATCCAGCAAAGTTATTTTCCAAAACTTTCGCTTTGTATTCCGCAACACTTTTTAAACCGTAAGTCACTTTATGTGCTTTCGTATTTTGAAGCATTACGTCTCCATTTTTATCATCTGCATTTGTAATAGCAAAAGCTGAAGAAGGCAATTCATCAAAGAATTTTTTCTTAACGTTGATGTATTCTTTGAATGTATTGTGGTAATCTAAATGTTCATGCGTAATATTCGTAAACGCTCCACCTGCAAAGTGCAAATTGCTTGTTCTGTGTTGGTGAATTGCATGTGAACTTACTTCCATAAAACAGTATTCACATCCAGCTTCAACCATTTCAGAAAGTAGTTTATTCAAACTCACTGCATCTGGCGTTGTTCTTTCCGTTGGAATTGAAACATCGTTTATCTTATTTACGACAGTAGAAATCAGTCCAACTGGAATTCCCATTTTCATAAAAAGATTGTACAACAAAGTCGTTGTAGTGGTCTTTCCGTTTGTTCCTGTAATTCCGATTAGCTTAATCTTCTTTGAGGGTTGATCATAGAAATTATTCGCTAAAACTGAAAGTGTTTTGTGTGCATCATTGACAACAATGTAATTGATTCCTTCTTTCAATTCGTTTGGTTTATCCTCACAAATAATAGTTGAAGCACCTTTTTCAATTGCTTTATTGATAAAATTATGACCATCCACCGCAGCGCCTTTTATAGCCACGAACAGATCATTATCACTGACTTCTCTAGAGTCAAAAACAAGTTGTTCAATCTCAATTGCAGTTGTTCCCACTACTTCTTTTATGGAACTCCCATATAATATGTCGCGTACACTTTTCACTTTCTAATTCTGTTTTAATTTCAATTCGACGAGTCCACCCGGGGCTGATTTTGTGCCCGCTGCTAATGATTGACTCACCACAGTTCCGTATCCCTGCGAATGGACTACCATTCCTTGTTTTTCTAATAAATACATTGCATCGCTTAACCCCATTCCTTTAACATCTGGAATCCTGTTCTTTTTAATCGCGTAATCAGAAAAAGCAACCGCATTTCCGTTTGCTGTTCTCGTTTTTACCCAACTTTGATTTCCTTTAAATTCCTTTTTTACCTCAAAGCGATTCAGCACCGTATTGATATCATATCGGCTTCCGTTTTGAACATAAGGAACACTTGCGATGGATGGTTTTTCGTTTACCGCTTTATGGTAATTGTAACTTGATGCATAAACTTTATTTGCGATTGCAGAGAAAACAGTTCCAGAAACAGAAGCTCCATAAATATCATCAGTTGGCGCTGCAATTACAACGATACATGAATACATTGGATCATCAGAAGGAAAAAATCCTGCGAAAGAGGCAATGTATTTCTTCTCTCCTTCGGCACCATAACCTTTGTTTCTGTTTGCAATTTGAGCAGTTCCAGTTTTACCGGCGATTTTAAAGAAAGTAGAGCTTAATCTTTTCCCTGTTCCGTTAATCATAACTCCTTCAAGTGCTTCTTTCATCACATCGATTGTCGCTTGACTACTGATTTTTTCATGTACTACAATTGGTTCAAATTCTTGAATGACTTTTCTGTTATTGATCACTTTAGTGACAAATTGTGGCTTCATGTATTTCCCGTCATTTGCCACAGCGTTGTAAAATGCAAGCAGTTCAAGAGGCGTTAATTGAAATTCATATCCAATTGCCATCCAACCTAAAGATCCACCCCACCATTGAGAACTTCCAGGTTTTGAGTAAGAAGGGTCTACTTCTCCCAAAATATTAATCCCCGTTCTGTCCGTCAAACCAAACTGTTTCATTCTATCGATGTAACGTTGCGGTTCACTTCTATAGCTATTGAAAATCACTTTTGAAATCACATTAGAAGAATGTTCGAACGCTTCTTTGATGGTAATTTTTCCATAACCCCAAGGACGCGAATCACGCAAGCTTCTATCATAAAACTCATATCTTCCCACCGCATTCACGGTATCCGTCATTTTGATTTTACCGTCTTCTAACGCCGCCATTAAAGAAGCCAATTTCATTGTAGAGCCCGGAACTTCTCTTGTTCCGATAGCGTGATTATAAATTTCAGCGTAATTTCCAGAACTGGTCTTTTGAAGATTTACCATTGCTTTTACAAAGCCTGTTTTTACATCCATTACAATCGCACATCCGTAGCGTCCACCTTTCGTTTTTAACTGATTTTCAAGTTCCGTATGCGCTACTTCTTGAATATCTTTATCAATAGAAGTAACAACATCATATCCGTTTATTGCTTCACGAACGATTGTTCCTGTTGGTTTCCATGAGTTAGAAATCAATTGTTCAACAACAACTCCATTTTGTCCTGATAGGTATTTATTGTAAGCTCCTTCAATTCCAACCAATAAAGTATCGTTCTTGTTGTTTTTTACGTATCCTAAAGTACGTGCTAGTAAATCATCGTTTGGACGTTTACGAATAATCGTTGCATTGTTATCAATGATTCCACCTTTGTATCTTCCTTTTTCAAAAATTGGTAATTCACGAAGTTGCTTTCTCACTTCATTGGTTACTTTCTTTTGAATCAAGACATATCTTCTTTTTCTTGCTCTGGCTTCACGAAGGTATTCTTCATATTCGCGAGCAGATTTATCTTTAAAAATTTTTGACAACCCAACACTAAGTCCACCCACACCTTTTGTCCATATATCTTCTTTCACCGTAACAGGATCCATATAGATATCGTAAAATGAAACAGAAGTAACCAATGGATTGAGGTGAATATCTAAAATTTCTCCTCTGCGTGGCTCAACAATAGCTGAACGTTGTTGTAATTTATCTGAAGTAGTTGTGAAAATATTATCACGGCCATCCATGATAATAGAAAAGGTTCTACCAATTACCACAAGCATAGCAATGACTACTAAAAAGTAGATCAGATACGTTCTTATTATGACTGTTTTTGGCAATTTCATCTTTTCTAAACTTATTTTTTATCTTTTTTAATTCGAATTACTTTTGTTGGATTAATTGTCTCTTTCAATCCCAAAGGCTTCAATTTTTCAATCATTTTAGTCCTTCTTGTCAACTCTTCCAATTTTGCTTTCGTTTCAACATAATCAGCTGTGATATCTCCAACCGCCTTTTCTTCTTTTGCAATATCATTTGACAATTGGTTAACATAATATCCTTTCGAAACAGTTAAAATCATCAAGAAAATCACGAAGAAGATGTAGTTGAAATTATTCATCACGAAGTCCTTAGTTAAAAAGTCACCATTCATGATTTGCACCAATGATTGTGATTGCTTTTTACTTGCTGCAGCGAAACGACTTTTCTTTTTCTTCTTTTTCGTTTTCGCTTTGGACGGCGTATCTGATATGTAATTATTCCCCTTCATTTCTCTCTGCAACCCTCAACTTAGCGCTTCTCGCTCTAGAATTTTTTTCTAACTCTTCTTCATCAGCCACAGATGGTTTTCTTGTAATCCCTTTGAATGGCTTTAAAATATTTCCGAAAAAGTCTTTCTCAATTTTCCCGGTAAAACTTCCGCTTTTTATATAGTTCTTCACCAATCGGTCTTCCAATGAGTGATAAGACATTACCACTAATCTTCCTCCTGGTTTTAAAACTTCTGCTGTTTGCTCTAGCATTCTCTCCAATACATTCATTTCATCGTTAACTTCGATGCGAATGGCTTGAAAAACTTGAGCATAAAATTTATTTTCTTTGAATTTTGGAGCAATTGGTTCTAACACTGCTATTAATTGACCAGTTGTAGCAATTGGAGTAGATTGACGTTTTAAACAAATAGCTTGCGCAATGCGGCGAGGAGATTTCACTTCACCATATTTCCCAACCATTGTTACTAACTGTTCCTCAGAATATTCATTGACCACATCGTAAGCCGATTCGCCACTTCTTTGATTCATTCTCATGTCCAACTTTTCGTCAGAGCGAATACTGAATCCTCTTTCAGGAATATTGAATTGATGAGAAGACACGCCAAGATCTGCCAAGATTCCATCCACTTTTGAAATACCCAGCATACGCAATTGGTTTTTCATGAATGAAAAGTTAGAAGCTACAAAATGGAAATTTGGTGCAGTCCAAGCATTTTTCTTGGCGTCTGCATCCTGGTCAAAAACAATTAGCTTTCCTTTATCAGAAAGTAATTTAAACATTTCACGTGCGTGTCCACCACCTCCAAAAGTTAAATCAAGATAAATGCCATCTGGATTAATATCCAAACCATCAAGGCATTCTTGAAGCATTACCGGAACGTGGTATTCGTATTGGTCTTTATTCTCCTCCATCTTCCATATTACCCATTACCTCATCTGCTAAATCAGCAAAATCTGACATGCTACCTTCGATCATTTCGAAGTATGCAGTTTTATCCCAAATTTCTATTCGGTCATTGTAAGCTATAAGCATTGCTTCCTTACCTAGACCGACGCGCTCCATGTGTGACGTTGGAATCAAAACACGTCCTGTTTTATCAAGCGATACATCTTTTGCACCTTGATGAAACAATCTGTAGAACATTCGATTCTTTGGTTTAAACAAATTGATTTTAGAAAGCGATTCACTCAACTTCTCCCATTCATTCATTGGGTAGAGCGTTAAGCACTCTTCAAAACCTTTGTTCAACATAAAACTTTCTTGGGCAGCAGGAGAAAGTTGCCTTCTCAAATGAGATGGAAATAAGAAACGCCCTTTGGCATCCAATTTCACTTCATATTCTCCTACTAATCCTGCCATGTACTTTATAATGCGTAAAAATAATGGAAAATTTACCACTTTTTACCACTTTAAAACAAGTGTTGAAAACTATTTACGTTTAACCGCAGATAAAAGTTACATTTATTTTTACCCAAGCCAACTAATAGCAGCAAATATAAGGAAAAAGAATAGAGTGGTAAAATGTGGGAGAATATTACCAATGTTAATAAGAAAGTCCTTTTCTCAACAAAACACGACCCCTATAGACTAAAAGTAAAACAGGTTCAAATGAGAATGTAAATTCTATAACTAGTCTTTTATTTAAAGGTTAGAATTTAGAGATTTGACTTTTTGTCTTTTGTCTAACTTCTAAAATCTATTATTTGATACAAAGTATATTAGAACCTAACGCTAGTCGTACTAAAGCGCATATTTTCAACTATTTATGAGGCCAATAAATCTCCTTAAAAAAGAATAAACTATTTGATACTTGGGGAAAGAAAAATATATTCCTTATGTTTGAAGGAACACTAAAAACACACTTATGAAAAGAATTCAATTAATTGTTGCATTTATTGCGGCATCGAGTTTTGCTTTTTCACAAGCATTACAAAAAGCTCCGACTTTCGAAACAATCAAAAAAGCGGATAAATCAATTAACTCTAATAATAACAACGGAACTGCCAAAGCACTTGGTACTACGATATGGTCCAGTGATTTTTCAGCAGCTACTGAATGGACTATAGGAGGAAACGGCGCTCAGGGAGCATGGGTCTTAGGAACTACTGCATCAATGCCTTCGCCACAATATTACACGTTTATTCAGTCGACTACTGTAGCTAACGGAATTGCCTATTTTACAGGCATCCAATTCCTACTGACGGGAACTGTAACTTCGCAAAATGCATGGATTGAGATGACCAATAGCGTAAATTGTTCAAGCGACAATATTATTAGCTTCGAGTTTCAACAAGCTTATCGCGCATTCAATTCCGACATGACTTATGTTGAAGTAAGTTTAGATGATGGAGTAACTTGGGAACAGACAACGGATATTAATCAAAACATTGCAGCAAACTCATCTACAGCCGAAACCACTGTTATTCGAAACTTTACTGTTAACCAATCAACAACAGTAAAATTTAGATTTCGTTGGGAAAACACAAGCACAGCCACTACAGGCTCAGGTTATGCATGGCAAATTGATGATGTGAAAATCGCCGCTTTATCTGATCACGACATTGCAATTACTAAGCATATTTACGGATCTACTACTCTTGGCGAAACATTATATTACCATCAAATTCCTTTCAGCCAAACCACAGGAATTGAGTCTTCTGCAGTCTTAAAAAACAGAGGATCACAAGATCAAACCAATGTGGTTTTTACTGCAACAGAATCAGTAAATGGAATTTACATAGGCAGCACAGCTCCAGTTGGAATTTTAACCAATGGCGAAGATTCAGTGGCAGTTACAACTAATTTTACTCCCAGTACAATTGGCGATTATCAATTAGACTATTCCATTTCTTATAACAATACAGATGATTATCCTTTAAACAATACAGTAGAATCCTATAAGTTTTCCGTGGGAGAAGCAATTTATGCTAGAGATAGCTCAACCCAAACTGCTTTAGGAACTGTTTATGGACAAACGAGTGGAGCAACAATGACACCGCTCAATGGAATGGAAGCAGGAAACGCGTTCATAATGAACCAAAATGCAAATTTAACCGCAATAGATTTTCAATTTGGAAACACTATTAATCCTGGATCTTTGGTTTATGGACAATTATATGACGATAACCTTACAGTGATTCCGAATAGTGAAACAGCACCTTACACTATGGCAATTGGAGATGAAGGAACACATAAAACCTTAAAATTTGACAGTGCTGTAAATTTAATTGCTGGCGAAACTTATGTCGTTGTAGTAAAAAGCACAAGTTCAGATTTTTCTCTAGCCACAGCGGGTAAAAGTGCTCCACAAACCTCTTTCATCTACTACCTTTCTGATGCTACATGGTATTACACAACGGCTACACCAGTAGTTAGAATGAATTTTGCTCCAGCGACACTTTCATCTGAAACTTCAATTTCAGGATTCGATCAGTTATTAGGAGCGCCTTCTCCAGCAGATTCATTTAACCTTGAAGGGTTTAACTTAACAGGAGACATTACTGTAACAGCACCAACCAATTTTGAGGTTTCAACTACATTAGCTGGACCATACTCCTCCTCTTTAACAATCGCAAATATTAATGGAACTGCCGCTACAACAAAAGTCTATATCCGTTTGAACGGCCCAATTATCAATTTGGCTCAAGCCGGTGATATTGTAATTTCTTCTGCAGGAGCAATAGATAAATTGATTTCACTTCAAGGACAGACTTATGATTATTTAGTCTCTTCCATTGGATCTGTAACGAATACTAATGCAAATGGAGAAGGAACATCAGTTGGTGACTTTGTTAGTTTAACAGGTGTTCTTCATTGCGGAAACTTTAGCAATAGTGGTTACGATCTTACTTTGATAGACAGCAACAACGATGGAATCAGCGTTTATAACATTACAGACTTAAATGGTTATGTGCCTCTGGAAGGTGATGAAATAAACGTTGAAGGTCAAATTGAACAATACTACGGATTATTGCAGATTGTACCGAGCACGATAACTGTTCTATCTCAAGGAGCAGCTCTGCAAACACCAACAATAGTGAACAACATAAATGAAGTAACTGAAAGTCAGTTTATAGAATTACAAGGATTAAACCTTATAAACGGAGAAGCAAATTGGCCAAACAATGGAAATGTTGAAGTAACGAATGGGACATCCACATTCCGGGTTAGAATAACAGCGACTTCACCGCTAGCAGGAACAGCGACTCCGGTAGGAGCATTTTACTTAACGGGTATTGGGAAACAATTTGACAGTAGCTCTCCATATTATTCAGGATATCAAATATTCCCTTGTGGTGTTGGGCCATTTTGTAACACAGATGTATCAGTTACAGTATCTGGTCAAACCATTACTGCAAACGCTTCGGGATTAAGCTACCAATGGATCGACTGTGCTGACAGCACAGAGATTGCTGGTGAGACAGACCAAGTATTCAGTGGATTTGGAATAGATGGAAGTTACGCTGTAATTATAACTGACGGAGCTTGTGTTGATACTTCTGCTTGTAATTTTGTTGTGGGAGTTGGACTTAATGAAAATGAATTCTCAGGAGTTTCAGTTTATCCTAACCCAGTTCAAAATGTTTTAAAAATAACGAATGAAAATGGCCTACTTGAATCTGTTGAATTAGTAACTGCGGCTGGAAGAATAGTCTACACTTCTAAAATCTCTTCAACTGAGTTCGAAATAAATGTTGCGCACATTAGCAGCGGTATTTACTTTGTAAATGTAAGATCTGCGAATAGCACCAAGACATTTAAAGTGATAAAATAACTGGTATAAAAGTGATTTAAAATACATAAAGCTGTCTCGAAATGAGACAGCTTTATTTGTTATATTTATTTTTAGATTTCAAAAGATATCTTGCTATATAGACAGTTACCTTTTTCGACAAAACAATAGATAAGCAATAATAAAAAGTCAATTCAACAATAAAAAAATCTATACTTTACTAGAGATGAGTAAAATATTCCTTAAGTTTGAACGAACACTAAAAACACACTTATGAAAAGAATTCAATTAATTGTTGCATTTGTTGCGGCATCGAGTTTTGCTTTTTCACAAGCATTACAAAAAGCTCCGACTTTCGAAACAATCAAAAAAGCGGATAAATTAACCACTTCAAACATCAATACCCCAAAAGCTTTAGGTACTTCGATATGGTCGAGTGATTTTTCTACAGCAACTGATTGGACATTTGGTGGAAATGGAAGTCAAGGAGCTTGGCAAATTGGTGTAGAAGCTGATTTTCAAAACCCTACTTTTTTCTCAACAATTACTTCTACAACAGTAACAAATGGTTTTGCCTTCTTCGAAGGAATTGGTTACCTACTTGCTAACTCTGTTAGTCCACAAAATTCATGGATAACAATGACCAACAGTATCAACTGCTCATCGGAAAGTATTGTTACGCTTAAATTCGAACAAGCATACCGTGCATTTAATTATGACAAAACATATGTAGAAGTTAGTTTAGATGGCGGAACGACTTGGCAACAAACTATAGATATTAATCCAACAATTCCTGCCAATACAAGTGCAACAGAAATGATTGTTACAAGAAACTTCAATGTTAATCAATCTCCTACTGTAAAATTCAGATTTCGTTGGGAAAGCAGCAACCCAAGCAATACAGCTGGTTCAGGATATGCTTGGCAAGTTGATGATGTAAATGTTACCACATTGTCTGATCATGACATCTCGGTTTCAAACTATCTTTATGGAACGACAACACTTGGAGATATACTTTATTATCACCAGATTCCGTTGTCACAAGTTGCACCAATCGAAGCTTCTGCAGCACTAAACAACATTGGTTCACAAGATCAATTAAATGTAGTATTTACGGCAGCAGAATCAATAAACGGTACATATACGGGAACTTCAACTCCAGCAACAATTGTTTCAGGTGCTAGTGATTCAGTTGTGGTTTCAACTACCTTTTCACCTGGTTCTATTGGCGATTATCAGATGAATTATTCTATTTCCTACAATAATATAGATGACAATCCATCGAACAACATTTTAGAACCTTATAAATTCTCTGTGGGTACATCAATATTTGCTAGAGATAGTTCAACCGTAGCAGAAACTGGTACCGTTTATAGCGAAACATCAGGTTCTACACAAACTCCAGCATCTGCAATTCAGATTGGAAACATATTTATTCCAAATGCAAATGCAGGTATAACTGGTGTTGACTTTCAATTTGGTAGTTTAATCACACCAGGTAGCTTGGTTTTCGGAGAAATTCTTGATGATAATTTAGACCCAGTCATCAATGGCGAAACTCTTCCTTATACAGTAGCTGTAGGAGATGAAGGTACTTATCAAACTTTAGTATTCAGTTCTCCAATAAATCTTATTGCAGGAGAAACATATATTATTTCAGTGAAGAGTTTTGAATCAGATTTTTCCGTTGCGACTGCCGGAAAAAGTGCACCTCAAACATCATTTATTTATTATACGAGTGACGCGACATGGTATTATACAACTTCGACTCCTGTTGTACGTATGAATTTTGGTTCAATTATAAGCTCATCAAAATCAGCAATTAGTGGATTAATTCACATTATTGGAACACCTTCCACTGCTGATTCATTAAATATAACGGGTACAAACCTTACCAGTGACATCACGGTAACTGCACCTGCAAACTTTGAAATTTCAAATACATTAGCTGGTCCTTACATGTCGAATTTAACTTTAACACAAACTGGTGGCTCAGTTGCTTCGACAAAGGTTTATGTTCGATTAAACGGACCAATTGCAAATCTTAATCAAGCTGGAAACCTTGTGATATCGACAACAGGTTCTAACGATAAATTGGTTGCACTTTCTGGTAAAACATATCCAGAATGTAATATTGACGTATCTGTAACTGCAAATGGAGTGGTCATTACAGCAAATGCTGCTGGTTTAAGTTACCAATGGATGGATTGTAGCTCGAATACAAATATTATTGGCGAGACAAACGCTTCATTCACCGCAACAGTGAATGGAGATTATGCAGTAATCATTACTGATGGCCCATGCATTGACACTTCTGCTTGTACATCGGTAACTAGTGTTGGACTTGATGAAAATGATTTCAATGGAGTATCTGTATATCCAAACCCAGTAAATGATGTTTTAAAAATATCAAATGAGAATGGATTGCTTGTATCTGTAGAATTAGTTACTGCAACAGGTAAAATAGTATATTCTTCAAAAATCACATCAAGTGAATTTGCAATTAATGTTTCAGATCTGAGCAGTGGTGTTTACTTTGTAAATGTCCAATCTGCCAATAGTGTAAAGACATTTAAAGTATTGAAGTAAAAGAATAAGTTGTATTAAGAATGAAATGCTGTCTCGTGATGAGACAGCATTTTTTTTATGATTGATATTTTGAGTTTAACTCTAATTCATCAAATAAAGAGATCCTTCGCAAAACACAAAAATAATTTTTTATGTTTTCGCTTCAGGATGACAATGATTAATTTGGTCAGGGGCAAAAAGATTGTTTTATTAAGCTAAGTCGTAATTCTTAGCCAGGGTTTAAAATTCAACAAAATATAAATATCTATGAAAAAAGGCTTCAAAACAGATTCCACGTCGCGGTGTCTAGGAAGGCAGTTGGAGTGAAACGATTGAGAATCTATTTTTTTGATTACTCCTTATTGTAGATGTTGACTCTAAGGAAACGAAGTCACTTTTTAAACCAGTAAAAAGGGATTCCTCAATGCTGTGCATTGTCGGAATGACAATTAGTTGAGTCGTTTTTTGGTAGAAAGATGCAAAAGCTTCGCTTTTGCATCTTTCTACCACCCCAACAAACCTACATTGTCATTCCGGATGGAGTAAAACGACTGAGAATCTCCTTTTTCACTACTCCTTATTGTAGATGTTGACTCTGAGAAAACGAGGTCGCTTTTAAACCAGTAAAAAGGGATTGACCTCCCTTACATAGCGAAATGACAATTAAAATGAAGCCACATTTACTTAACCAACAATTTCTTAACTATTCTAAGATTACTATTTACAATAATTACTTCGATAAAATACATCCCAGATTCTGGATAAAGTAATTGAACATTAAGTTTAGATTCATTTATATTATGTCCTGAATTAATCATTCTACCCAACGGGTCTAGCACACGATAATTATAAGTTTGTCCATTGAGATTTGATAGTTCTAGCGCAAACTCTCCTTTTGATGGATTCGGATAAATAATTAACTCAACAGGAGTTTGCATAATTTCATTTGATAAATCAAGAGAAGCTGTATCTCCAGGTCTAAAACTCCACAATCCTCCCACTTCATTTCCGACAAATAGGTCATAAGAATCATCATCTCTCATATTTGCTATGAATGGTGCTGAAAAACTTTTTGTATTAATTCCTGCGTAATTGTCAGAGATCAATTGAAAAGAAAATCCAGGTGCTAAAAATCCGTCAATACGCGAATAAAGTGAAATATTACCTGAGCGAGAACCCGTAAATAAATAGGTAATTCCGTTTTCTCGAACAAAACGAGGAACTCCTATAGTTTGCTGGTAGCTGACAGTAGAAAGGTCTACCATTCCTAAATCAGGATTTGATAATTCAAAAGAATAATTATTCGCTGTGCCAATGTTTCTGTAATACAAAAGCGGCCCATTTCCTTGTCCAATAATTAAATCTGTTAATCCATCATTATCCAAATCAAACAACTCAGGAGTAGAATAATTTGGAACAGTAATAAAATTGCCATTATTATCCTTTAATTGAACCTGAGGAATACTAAAAGCCATAGCTCCTGTACCTCCACTATTTTCATAAAAGTAAAGTTTACCATTGCTCAATCCAACAATCATATCTTGATCATTATCTCCATCTAAATCTGCAAAAGAGGGACTCACTCTACCAGAGAAACCGCTATTTTGAAAATTCTCCCAATTTTCATTCATCAATTTGAATTCTGGTTGTTGAGGCGAGCCAATATTTTCATAATAATTCATGCGAGAGGAATTACCTTGTGTAGCATGGAAATTATAGTGATTGGCTACCAATAAGTCCTTTAATCCATCATTGTTCACATCAACAATTACAGGAATAGATCCTTTACCATTGTCAATCATTTCGTTTTGTAGAAAATCTTCTTCAACGAATTGGAAATCTGGATGATCATTCGCTCCTTTATTTTTGTAAAGCCAAACGCCTTTTGTGTTTTCGGAACCGCCCTTTGATGTGGTAGAAACAATTAAATCCTTGATTCCATCATTGTCTACATCTTCGTAATAAGCAGTTAAAAAATTAGATAAATTGACTGGAACATCAGTACTCGGATAAGTGTCGTCAAAACTCACCATTAACGCATTATCATTTGGAGTAGTTCCACCATTTACCAACATTGTTAGGTTATTGTAAGAAACATCCCCAATGATGAGGTCTTTTAATCCAGAACCATTTATATCCAGGGCCAAGATTGAACCTCCAGAATGACGAGGACCACCTTCTTCAATCACCTTAAAAGATGTTCCACATGGAGCAAAAGTACTATTTAGGTCAATTGTATTTCCTGATGGGTCTTCCATAAAATCTCCCCAACATGCTTGTTCTAATTCAAAAATTAAAGAATCAGAATGACCATAAGTTTCCATAGATAAGTTTTTATGCCATTCGACTCTAGAAATATAGGAATGAAAAGTAAGCACATCGATATCTCCGTCACCATCGATGTCTACAAAAGCTGGAATTTCATTAGAAGCAGAATATAAATTCACCAATGCACCATTGGTGACTGTCATAATTGGATCTTGATATAAATCCCATGACAAACCGTTGCTTGCATCGCCGGTATTTTTATATACTTTTATTCCACCGACACCATAGGTGAATAAATCTTTTTTGCCATCTCCATTAAAATCGACCAATTTCATTCTGTATCTTACATCAGCAGGAAAAAGTTTACTTTTATCATGCATATAATTATAAACAATCAATCCGTTGACTAATGATTTTTCGTAGACGAAGATCATTCCGTTTTCTGGTTCAAAAGACACGAGTTCTTCCTTCCCATCAAAATCAATATCCATTGTTGAAAATTGTGGATGACTCATACCGCCAGACCATGCCATAGAAATGGTGTCATTGTTTTTCACAACTAAAATAGAGTCGTTATAGACAAAATCAAATTGTGCTCTCAAGGTTGGCAAACCAATTAATAAAAAGACTCCCAACAGAACTAATGTGAAGCGATTATTATTCATATTCATTATTTTACTTTTCTATTTTATAACTAAACAACCAAACTTCATCCTGCGTTTGGCTACGGTATTTTTTTAGATTTAGATAAGCTTCTTGTTTGTTGGTTGAATATTTTATAATGGCATAACTGTAAGCGTTCTTTTCATTATTTACCTGATAAGCATCAGGAAATAATGGTTTTACTTTTTTAATTTTCTTTTCAACATTGTCTTGAATAGCAAAAACACCAACCACAACATAATATCCAGCAGGTGATTCAGACCCGTCCATTTCAATAAAGAAACGATCTTCCGTGCCCTTGAAATCATCAGAAGTCAACATTTCTTGCTCAATCGCCATACTATCTTCGAATTTTGCATCTTTTCTATTTGACAAAAGCGCTCTCAAACGTTTTTTGTAATTCTCTTCATTACTTTTTAGCTCTTCTTCCTGAAGATCAATCTTGTGTTTTAGCTTTTCATTTTCTTTTTGCAAGTCGATATTTGCTTTCTCAGCTCGAATCATTTTTTCGTTACTTACTCCACTTTTAAAAGTATAACCCAATAGAAATTCATGATTTGTTCCAGCGTAATTATTCCTAAGCGAACCCACTACTAATTCATAACTATATCCTACATGAAAGTTCTTTTTCACATGTATTCCGAGATTAAATTGCACAGCGTAATCCGATTTATAGGTAGTTGAAAACCAGCCTACATTTTCATACTCGAATTGTGCAGTAATGTCATATTGAATTGGAGCTCCATTGGTGTATTGCATTTTTAAATAAGGAACCAACTTCACTTTTGGGATGTTTTTAAGAATCACATCATAAGAAGCGGTTACCATTAATTGCCTAGACAAAGAATAATATCCTCTGGTATTTTGTCTGTTAAATCTTACTTTCTGACCAATAAGTTGGGGAATTGAAAGTCCAAGTTTCAACTTATCAAAAGCATAAGCGATTCCGAAATTAAAATCGTAAGTTGGTTTAAATCTTTTCATTCCCACGAGAAATGGATCATCTTCATGCATGATATTTAATTCACCCAAATTAATTTTATTATCTAAAACTCCACCCGCTAATCCAAAACTAAGTTTCTGATTTTCATTCAATTTTAAATGATAAGAATAACTTAATTGAGCACTCAATTGGTCATAAACTCCAATAGATTGCTGACCGATAAATAATCCAAATCCAGAATTGGGAATAAATGACATTCCTTCTAAAGACAAAGCATTGTTGACAGCTCCTGAACCGTGTCCCATGTATCTTTGTCCTCTTGTTAAATACGCATTAACATCTCCAGATTCACCGGCATAAGCAGGATTGTAAACAACAGGATTTATAATTGAATGATTATAGAATGGAAGCTGTTGTGCATCAACTATAATAGTAGATACCAAACTCAACATTAAGAAAAGCGTGCTTAATTTAGTCATTTCCTAAAATTGTTAAGTCTCCTTTAATCACCTCATCTTTTATCTTCACAAAGTAAAAGTAAGTTCCATCTGGTAATCTCTTTCCTTTATATTCACCATTCCAATTGTTTTTATAATCCTTATTGACATAAACTTGTTGACCATAAAGATTGTAAACTTCAACTTCTGTATTTGTATAAAAAGAAATCCCTTTAATAAACCAAAAATCATTAAACCCATCATTATTTGGTGTCAAAAGATTAGTTATTTCAATAGCTGGAATTGGATCATTTACGATAACACTCATTTGATCAGCAGCAAAACATCCGTTATTACCAATCACAAATAAAGAATACTCTGTTGTTTTCAATGGATTTGCTAGTGGGTCATAAATTATTGAATCATTCAAAGTTGTACCGGGTTCCCAAATTCCAAATTGACCGCCACTTCCATTTAATTGTGCAGATTCTCCCGAAGTAATTTCAACATCAATTCCTGCATCTGCTATCGGAAGAGACAATAGTTCTACAAAAATGGAATTAGAAGTATCACTGGGACAAATATCATTTTTAACTATCACACGGTAATGACCAGATGCACTTAATGAGTTAATAAAATAAGTGCTATCCGTATTGTTAATGTTTGACCAGTTCGTAAAGTCTGGAGAACTTTGCCAAGAAACAATTGCACCGTTTATATTGATTTGAGATAGTGTTAATTCTTCTCCTTCACAAATGGAAGTATCCGCAAATAAACTTCCAGCATTTGAAACATCAATTACGGTTATTTCTGCTGTGTCAGAATAAATATTTGGACAAGCTCCACCATTTATTAAGGCCCTATATAAAATTGATTGTGATAAATTCGTATAATTCAAAACGGTGTTCGTTGATGGAAATATTATCCAGTTTTGTCCTTGATCGATTGATGAACTCCATTCTATAACTCCACCTGAATTACCATTTAATGCGATTACTCCATTCGCTGCTGAAGCACAAACTGAATCTGTGCCAGCAACTGAGCCACCAAACGGATTGTCTTGCACATCAACAATTATACTATTGGAGAGTTCGGCTGGACAAATACCGTTTTTCACCGATACTCTATAATGAGTTGGGTTAGTTAAAACACCTGTGTTGTATGAAAAAACTGGATTACTTTGTAAAATAGTCGTCCATGTTATTCCATCAGCAGACTTCTCCCATTGACTTACATCACCAATCGAAGTTCCTAAAGTTAAATCTACCACCTCATCTTGACAAATCAAAGTGTCTGTTTCCAGAATACCCGCATTCGTTTCTTCAACGATGTGTACTACAAAAGTATCGGAGTAAACATTTGGACAAATTCCATCCTCAATAATTGCTCGAAACCAAGTTGTTCCGCTTAAATTTGAAAAGCTTTCAAGGGTAGAATTATTTCCACTTGTCGTCCAAGTATTACCGTTATCGGTACTGTTTTCCCAATCCAATATCGATCCCGAAGCTCCAGAAAGTGCTACAACACCAGTTGGATTACTCGCACAAAGTGAATCTTGACCGTACAATGTTCCTAAAAACGGCAAGGGTTGAACCGTAATTGTTGCTGCGCTTGATGTATCATTTGGACAAAATCCACCATCTATTGCGACAGCGAATTTTGTATCAGTTATTAAATTATTAAATGTGTGATTTGAAGTTGAATTCGTAATTTGATTCCATGAAGCTCCATTGTTTTCAGAGAACACCCAATTGCTAATACTTCCATTTTGTGAATTAATAAAGTTGAGCGTATTCGAATTATTTCCATGGCAAACTAATTCGTCATTCACTACTTGGCCAGGAACAACAGTACAATCATTTTGAACTGACCAAACCAATGTATCGTTAATAAGATTAATATCTGCAGCATATTCTATCCAAGTCTTCAAGGTATATGCACCACAATTAGATAAATTTGCTTTTGCATTGAATGTAAAATTCCAAGTTGCTCCTCCAGATAAATTTGTTGTTAAAACCTCAGCAATTGGAATACTTCCATTTACCGTATATTTAACTGTAATACTTCCTGAAGGAATTACAAGTGACGAATTATTCAGAATGATGAGTTTAACATCTTCCGTAGCGGTAAGATTACAGCCATTTAAAGGACTAGTTCCAGTCGTTATAGCGGCATCTTGTGCAAAACCACTCTGAAATAAGAGAAGCGCAAAGAGTATTATATAGTAGCATTTTTGCATCATAAATTCTATCAATAAATCCTATCATTCATGCTCAGTAGATTTTTCTACTACTGAGAATGAATGAAATTTCTTTATTTAGATGCAGGTAGGTATAATTTATAATTTATCTCGATATTTCTATTTGTTTTACTTCAATAAAGTAACATGACCAATAAATTCTCTTTGTTTTAAATCTCTTCCTTCAACAATCTGAATTTTCCAAATATATGTTCCTTCCTTTACAATGTTTGATGAACCAGTTCCATAAGTTCCTCTCCATCCCACTTGGCTATCAAAAGACTCAAACATGATTTCGCCCCATCTGTTGTAGATTTGCATGCGATATTCTATGATGTCGCTATCTGGCGGAAATCTTGGGCTAAACATTGGATTATATTTATCTCCATCAGGAGTAAATGAGTTAGGAACATAAACTATAAACTCATCTTTAAACAAGATGTCATCACAAACTTCATCTTCACATCCGAATCTGGAAGTCGCAATTAAACAAACGGTAACTTCTTGTCCAATCTCAATATTACTGAAAGTGATTGTTGGGCTTATCAAACTTGAAGTACCTTCTTTCTCGAAAGTCCATTCATAATTTGTTGCTCCTTCAGATGTATTCGTAAAGTCAACAATATTATTTATAGTCGTTGGTGCATCTGGTGAGTAATTAAAACTTGCTGTTGGATATTCATCAACACAAATATAATCGAAGAAAGTAGTATCGCCCATGCAACCAAATGGTGATTCTATTTGTAAGTTAACATCATAACAACCGCCCTCCGTAAAAGTGTAATTAATACCTGTACAACCATTAAATGTTTGCTCGTTGATTGTCCAAACACAATTTGAACCAACGTCACTTGGGTTTGTAATATTTAAGAAGTTTACATCTAAAGGTACACAACCACTCAGCTTATCTGCGACAAGATTAGCACTTGGTGTAGGGTATAATTCAACGATTACATCCATTGAAACTTGGTCACCACATTGATCAGTAACTGTTGCTGTATAAGTAGTATTGACTGATGGAGTAACATCAATTGAGCTTGTCGTTTGACCAGAGCTCCAAGTATACGCGTAAGCTGGTAAGCCATCAATTCCTTGCGCTGAAATTGTAGCAACTCCTTCTCGACAAATTGTAGTATCTGTAACGATATTCATGTCAAGCAATGGAATAACAGTCACTGTAACATTTTCAGCGGGTACAGTACACCCATTAAAGTCAAATATTGCAAGCGAATAAGAATCTGTTTGCGCAGCTACAATATCTAAAGTATCTGTAAGTGAACCACCGTTACTCCACTGATATGTGTAAGGCTGAATTCCACCCAATCCTGTACCCACTAATTTGAAATTAAAGTTATTACAAACGGTAGTATCATCTGTTAATTCCAATGATATTTGATTTGCTTCCCAAATATCTACTGTACGTTCAACCAAACAACCATCTGCATCCTTAGCAACAAGATTGTAAACATTTGCACAGATATTACTAAAAACATTTCCAGTTTGGAAAGTAGTACCTCCATCTATTGAGAATTCTGTTGCAGTAGCTGAAATTACTTCAATTTCTCCGTCACAATCCCCATTACAAGTAATGTTTGTCTCAAATATGTCTGTAAGAATTACTGAATCTGGTTCATCTACAAAAGCATTGTCAATCACTTGACATCCGTTGTCATCTTCAATAACAAAGTCATAAGTTCCAGCACACAATTGCGTAGCCAAATCATCATTTACACCTGCAACTCCTTGCAACCAGTCATAAGTGTAAGGAGCCATTCCGCCAGAAACTGACAATTGAATTTCACCATCACAAGCACTTTTACAATTCGCATCTGTAACTGTCGCATTATCTAGCACCAATTGTGTTGGCTCTGTTACTGTTTCTGTTCCAGTAATCTGACAATTATTAGCATCCTTAACTACAATATTGTAAGTGCCTGCCGCAATAAAGTTATTTGAAGATGAAGCATTGAAAGTTGAACCTCCGTTAAACGAATACTGGTAAACTGGAGTTCCACCAGATGCAGTAACAGCTATACTTCCTGAAGAATTCTGGAAACATGCCAATGTTGTTGGAACTGATGTAAAGGTTAATGGTGTCGGCTCTCCCAAAACAACTGTTTCTGTATCTGTACAACCATTTGCATCCTCTACAGTTACACTATAAGACCCGGCAGTTAATCCAGTTAAAGTTGCACTCGCTTGAGGAGCGCCACTGTTAATTGAATAAAACAAACCTCCAGTTCCGCCAATTGCTGTAACGATAACTTGACCATTTGCTCCTCCATTACAAGAAGGATCAGTTCCTAATGCCATTGAAATAGTTGGTGACGCTTCATTGGTTACTATTTGCGTTCCAGTAGCAGGACAACCATTATTATCTTCAACAACTAAGTTGAAAGTTCCAGCTAATAATCCAGTAAAAGAATTTCCAGCGACAAATGACGCTCCATTGTTGATGCTATAAGTATAGGCTGGCGTTCCACCTGTTGCAGTTATTGAAATTTCACCGTTTGGATCTTCACAAGTTGAAGGCGTTTCAACACTTGTAAATGCCACTTGCGAAGGTTCATTAATGGCTTGATTAGTAGTATTAACACAACCATTGGCGTCTTTAATTATAATATCAAAACTACTTGCACAAATACCTGTAATTGTATTATTTACAGTAGTGTTTATTCCATTGTCAATACTGTAAGTATAACCAGGTGTTCCGCCGTTCGCAGTAATTTGAATTTCGCCATCACACACTCCGAAACACGTTGCATCTTGAAGAGCATAAGTTGCAGTAATTGGTGCTGGTTCATTCACGACGATACTTCTTGACACTTGACAACCTAAATTATCTTGCACAAACATAGTATAAGCACCTGCTGACAACCCTAAGAAACTTGAAGAATTTTGGAAGCTAATTCCATTGTCGTTACTGTAAGTATATCCAGGATTACCATTAGAAGCGGCCAATTGAATAACACCCGTATTGTCATTATTACAATTCAAATCAAATACCGTTTCAGTAAACGTTATTAATGAAGATTCTTGAACTATGAAGTCTTTATCAACCGTACATCCTTCATCATCTCTAACAGTAATTGTATGAGTTCCTGCTGCCAAACCAGTGAAGGTACTTGTAGGTTGATAGGTGTTTCCATTATCAATACTGTATTCGTAAAGTCCTGTTCCGCCAACTACATTTATTAAGGCTATTTGTCCAGTGGATGCTCCATTACAATCTACATTCTGAATAGTTCCATCAAAATTAATTTTATCAGGCTGAATTAATGTAAAAGGAATAGTGAATACACAAAGTCCGTTATCCACAATTGTAGCAATATGTCCACCTGCAGAAAGTCCTGTGAAAACTCCTGTAGATTGTGTTGCACCATTATTATCTAATTCGAATACGATAGGCAATGCACCACCAACATTTATTACTTCCACTGCACCATCGCTACCTTGGAAACATGAAATATCTGTTGTGCTGACTAAAGTACCTGTCATTTGAATATCATTGATTCCAAAAAAAGATGAATCTTGACATCCAATTGTGTTAGTCACTATAACTTGGTAACTTCCTCCCGTAATATTTGGAAATATTCCACTTGCTTGATTTACCGAACCATTAATAGAATATTGAAAAGGTCCATTTGTTCCAACCGCTCCAACTTCTAACTCACCGTCATTATTCCCACAATTTGATGAAGTATTTGACAATTGATTAAGAGTTATTCCTGGAGGGTTAAACAACGTTTGCGAAATTGTGTATTGACAACCGTTTGCATCTTCCACAAGTACACTATAAACTCCAGCACTCAAACCAGTAAGTAAATTACTTGACTGAGGTGTCCCATTGTTTACACTATATAAATACGGTGATGTTCCTCCCGATGCTGCTACTTGAATTTCACCATCTGTACCTAAATTACAATCCGGGTCTGTTCCTGTTAATGTTGCGGTTAATCCTGTTGGTTCTGCGATATTCACTACTGAATTAGCAAGACAACCATTGAGGTCGCTTACAACGATTTGAATATTTCCAGCACATAAATTATTTAAAGTTGCACTGGGTCCAAATGAAACTCCATTATTACTTGAAAAAGTATAAGGAGCAGTTCCTCCAGAGGCAGCAACAACGATTTGTCCATTACAATCGCCTTGACAAGACGCGTTGGTTGGAGTTGTAGTATAATTCATAACAGCTGGCTGAGTAATTGTAACATTTGTCGTTGCAAAACATCCGTTTCCATCAATCATTTCTACTGTATAAGTTCCAGCAGTTAAACCAGCAAATGAATTTGATGCTTGAGGCGTTCCACCATTTAAAGAATAAGTAATTGGAGCAACTGCATTAGTTGTCCCAATAATTACTTGCCCATTATTTCCTCCGAAACAACTTAAATTTATTTGATTATCTATAATTGCTGTTGGAACAATAACATCTGCAATAGTTACTGTTGTAGAATTTGAACATCCATTTCCATCAGTTACTGTTACCGTATATGTATTTGGTGCTAAGTTTGTAAATACGCCAGTTGACTGATTTGCTCCACCGATGGAATACGTATAAGGAGAGATTCCTCCTGTTGCAGAAAGATTGATTGAACCTGAGTTTGCACCACAAGTTGCATCTTCGCTAATATCAATATTAATAAGTAATGCTGTTGGTTCTGTAACAACACTCGTTAATGTTAAACTACAACCATGGTCATCAGAAATTTCAACTTCATAACTTCCAGCTGTTAAACCATTAAAGCTTGTTCCTGATTGAGAAGTTCCTCCGTTCAAACTGAATCCATAAGGAGAAGTTCCTCCTGAAACAGTATTTACATTGATTTCACCATCCGAACTTCCATTGCAATTTGCTGGAGTTGGCAATAAAGTTCCAGTTAAAACGGTTGGTTCAGTGATTGTTATTATCTCATCTGTTGTACACCCAATATTATCTGTTAAAGTAACATCATAGGTTCCTGCTGTTAAACCTGAAATCGTTTGCGTATTTTGTGTTAATGGAGTTCCACCTTGAGACCAATCATAAGTAAAAGGAGCAATACCGCCTGAAGGTGTAATGGTTGCTGATCCATCTCCAGAAGAATTACACGTTAAATTAATTGAAGAAGTTGTGACTGGAAGAGGAGCTCCAGGATCAATCACAAAAGTTCCATTAACATCACAACCTCCGCCAGAATTTACGGTATAATTATAGTTACCAGGTGGTAGATTATCAAATAAACCTGTGGAATTTGTTCCTGTTTGAGTTCCTGAAATAGTATAAACAAATGGTGGATTACCACCTGTCATGGAAATCGTAGCAGTTCCTAAATCAGTTCCTAAACACAATTCTGTAGTTGTAATAACGGATGTTATTCCAGGGTCTACAACATTAATGGTAACAGCATAATTATTCTGACCCACAATTGGACAAGCGTCATCTTGAACTAAAAAGTTTAAAGTTTCTGTTCCTTGGGTTACTGTTGGTGTCCAACAAATGGTTAATGTTAAAGGATTAGAGCCTGATGTCGTAACTGTTGCTCCAGGAAGTACTTGCGCTATATTAGATTGAACCGTTAAAGCATTGGTTCCATCTGGGTCATTAAAAATAATATCAAAACATCCATTATTACCTTGACAAAGTGTTAAATCATTTGGACCATTTTGAACAATACTTCCCGTAACATTAGTAACACCAGCAGCAGGAGGTTGAGGAGTTTGATTGTTACAGTTCTCAACATAAGTCTGATATTCATAATCTGTAATGGTAACAATATCTCCATTGGAATTGTATTCAATCATTCGAATAACGATAACAAAAGCTCCAACGATTGTAGGTGTGAAAGTAATGGTTCCAGAAACCGGATCTATTGCAGCACCGGTAATTGGAATTGCACCGGTATAACCTGGTGTATAAGGTACTGGATTATTTATCCCCTGAACGGCATCAACTAAAGAATATACTATTGAATCACCGTTTGGTTCAAAGGCTCCTAAGTTGTAAGAAACAGGCTGATTTATACAAACATAAGGTTCTGGCTGAGCAGTTATACTTGGTGTATCATTACAATTATCTGTGGCTGTATTTATTTGTGTTGAAACATTAAAAGGATCATCATTTACAAGATTAATCACTGTATTTCTACAACAAAGATTATAATTAGCGGTCCAAGTATCACAATCACCAAGATTAACGGTTCCTTCAAAAACATGTTCTTCATAACCCGGTAGCGGTCCATTATTACAGGTAGTATTTCCAGCTTGTTGGATACAAACCTGAGAAACTTCCGTTTGAGAAACTCTAGTAAGATTAACATTGATGTTGTTCAGACCGCAAGTATTAGTAAAGTTAATATTTGCGTTATTTCCTAAATTAACACCTGAACAATCCCGGTAAAGTACTAAACTCACATTATAAACTCCTGGCACACCAGTACATTCTATTTGAATATATCCCCCTGCAACGTGCGAAGCTTTTACTTCTTTAGTAAAAAAGAAGAAGCTAAACAATAATAATATAAATGCCAAAGCGTTAAAACTTGAATTCTTCATAATCGTAGTAATAAATTGAGTAGGGTCTCTTTTTTAACGTGACAATTAAAATAAGGTTGCAATTTATTTTTGCGAAAAGAAAATCCTTTATTTCTAATTGTCGTAAGCTAAGCTAAAAAACTTTTTTCAATAATCCAAGGAATTTAAAAGAATGCTCTTACTTCTACCCCACCAGAATGAATAGTTTTGCTGTTTTCTGACTGTCTACCGTTATACTGCAAACTGATTTGTAGGTTTTTAGAAATGTTTCGTTGATAATTTACATTCCAAGTATAATTTCGTCCTGGTTTTAACGATTCTAGCATTTCATAGGACAAAGCGCTGTTTTGAGGTCCCGAATAATTTATAGATACTATTTTTACTTCGGCATTTAAACTTCCTTTTTCGATTTGATTTTGAGCTGGAATTGATAAAAACATCCGATATAGCATTCATAATTTTGCCTAAAACAAAAAGCACATCCCAATTAAGGAATGTGCATTTCTCATAAAGCTAAAAGCTATTGTTTACTTCTCTTTACTCACAATCAACTTAGAATTCATTTTCATAATTCCGTCGTTGTAGATATTGATAATATAAACTCCGTTGGTAAGACTTCTTGTGTCAACAACTTTTTCACCTTCATTTTTCTCAATTGCTCCTGACCCCATTTCGCGACCATTCAAATCGAAGATTTTGTAGTGGGCATTATTCAGTTCATCATAAACTTCCCATTTGATGCTTGTGAAATCACTTGCTGGGTTTGGATAAACTGTGATGTTGTACATTATCTCTTCTAAAGATGGTTCGTTACCTGATGGAGCTGGAATTGTTAACATTTTTGCCATTGACCCACCTTCTGGTATTTCCTTCTCGTAACAAATATCATAGAAGAAACATAAAATATTTTCAGCATAACCCGATGCTCTACTACCTTTCTCAGCTAAAGTTTCCAAATAACTAATTTCTGATGAATCAAGTTCTGCAACACTTCTTTCACCAAGACTAGATCTGAAAGTGATATAGTTATCAAAATCGTCAAGCAAACCTAGGTCGCCCTCTAAACTTTCGTCGCTATTAAGTGCTTGCAATACAGAATCTGCTCTAGACCACTCACTGTTCTCAATAAAGAAGTCCATTAATCCTATTTTATTAGAAACTCCTTCTCCCATTAAAACAGTGTTGTGTCTTTCTGCATAAGTATGTTCCTCTTTAGATTTCTCTAAATACTTGATAAAACTATTTGCTGATGCAATTTTAGCCTGATAAGACATCATCTCACCTTCCAAAGTAGTTCTCACTGTTTCAGTATCCCAGTTATTTCTGACATAGTTAAGCATGTATTCTGGCAAGGCATTACCTGTAACTTCATTTAATTTATTAATGAAATCCTCACCTCTTGTTGCATCAGGATTAGCTAAAAGCACTTCTAACAACATGGCGTTTGGTAAAATATTCTCACCAGCTGCAGTTAATAAGGCTTCGGATGATAAATAAGGAGATTCTTGCATCAACTCATTTCTCAAAATCCAAGCATCGCTAGACCAGTTGTTTTCAATTTGTCCTTGAAATATCTCTGTATTTCCATTATCAATTAAAGAGACATAATTGTAATTGAGAATATTGTAAGCTGTTTTATGATTTGCTAGTTCGATTTCATAATCTGACAATTCTGTTACGAGCTGACTAAACATAGAGATCCCACTTGTAAAACTTGTTGGACAAGCATTTAACGCACTATTTGGAATAGGATCAACTGGCCCTGTAACGACATTTGGTAGCGTATTTCCTCCTGAATGATAGTAATTAAAATGACTATTGGTATTATTTGTTATATCCATATTATTAAGCAGGAATGTATTTCCAGCAGAGGTTTTTGGGTAAAACTCTCCTTGATAATATCTAATGCCGTTGCCTGGAGATGGATAGCTAACGGAAATTGCTGTTCTATTTTGAACATAATCATTACATAAAAATTGAAGACCCGTATTTAAATGCAAATCTAATTTTCGATTAATTTTACTGGCTTGCGTACCCAAATAAAGATTGTTTAGGCTGTTTTTATACACTTGATTATTAGCTGAACCACTATTTATCACCACTATTCCAGATGTTTTACCTCCATTCATATTACTTAACACTGAGTTTTCTTCAACTATAAAACCTGTCGAGTTATCAAGCGTAATTCCATTTCCTGGATACACACTATTTAAATAACCACTATTGCCGATGATAAAGTCATTTCTGTTAAGATTGATATTGTCAAATTCATCAACATAAATTCCCATATTATTATTAGTAAAATCTGCCTGTGTTACGGTTACTGCATCTGTAATACCCGCTCCTGCAATTTGAACTGCAAACTCAAGACCACTAAAACTTGACCTTAACAATGAACCTGATGGACACGATTGACCTACTGGTAACGGAGGAGAATCACACCTTGGAAGAACTCTAAAACTAGCGTCAAGCGCAGTAATACCTTCATTTGGAGAGCTGCTCAATGATTTACTTGAGGTAACATTATTTGCAAAATGACAATTTGTAAAGTTTATACCTTGGACTTTCCACATAGAAACATGTGGTTGCTGAGGATGTCCTTCAATAAAATCATCATCTGTCAAAAAGTCTGTGTCTGTAAAACTAGAAGTGTTGTCTCTCTTTATGCTTGAGTTAGATGGGTGGAAATTTTGATACACCATAAACTCAACCCCTCTTCTATTATTTCTAAAAAATCCGTCAGTTGACTTAATCACACCACCAATTTCATTCCAAGAACCTTCTTTCCAATTGGTAACTGCTTTATGAGCATTTTCTATAGTTCCGCCGTTTTTAATTTCTAACATTCCTTGATGGGTAGGGTTATTGACTGGATATTGGTGTTGGTTTGATGTTCCGTAAACTTGGATTCCTTGCCAGTATTGACTTTGGAACTTTTCATTTGTCAATGTTCCACCGTCCAAAATAACTTTTGCACCTTGTTCAATTATAAGTTTCGCCTCGGGAACAAATTGAATTTCACACCTAATAATCAAAGTATTACCTGATTTAATTCTTAAACTATTAAAGAGTTTAACACTAAAATCCCATGTTTCATCTTGATTTACTTCTAATATCAAATTTTCATCAAAACTATGAACCTTTGCATAATTCCTAATAGAACCCATGGAAAGAGCTCTGTGCATTCTATGGACTTGATTCGGTGAAATATATTTTGCGCCGCTTGACCCACCCATAATATTATTGGTACATGAATTGAGAGGTGATGTTGTAATACATTCCCAACCAGCGTCATGAGGACATACTTTATTAATTCCAGATCCAAAAACATCATCTAAATAATCTGGATTATTTTCATTACAAGCGTCAAAAGATGTTTGATAAGTGTGATACAAATCTAAGTTATGACCAAGTTCATGGGCTAGATGTACTGCTAAGGCATTAGGCACATTTACATCATTACCAAACATCGGGAGAGAGTTATAAGTTACGACATAATGCTCATGATCTTGGGTAAATGAAGGGAACCGTCCAAAACCCGACCATGCTGGAGAAGCTCCAGTAAAATGAATTTTGAAATTTTTGCTTGATCCAGGATGTAAGATATTAGCTTCTGAATTCAAATATTCACCTGTTGAAGGTCCAGCAATATCGCCTGCACTCCAACAAGAAGTGTTTTGATTAAAAAAAATATTACCTAGAGTGATTATAATTTTCGAACTTTCATAGTTCACCACTCCTGGAATTACATCAGATGGAGTAGTTATATCTGTAAATATTTCATTAATTTTAACCATTGCATCCTCAATTACTGTTCTATTGAAAACGTTATCAATATAGTTACCTGTAGAATTATCCTTCTGCCAAATATGAACATCAATTGGAATTTCTATTATATTTCTAATATCATAAATATCTTCAGAAAATTGGTACCTCCCATAATAATTGTTATACATTCCAGACAAGTCATCACATGTTGCAGAGCGCGTTGAACTTGACTCGTTTTCAGGAAAAACAGTAGGGCAAAATAAGTTGGTTTACCCATAAAGCAAATTAACTGAAGCTAAACATATTAATCTAAAAATAAAGTTTATTGCTTTCATAATTTAATAATTTTTAGGTTGTAAGATTTACTCTTGTTAAATAGTAACAAGTTGAAAATACCATTTTGGTGGTTGTGAAAGAGAATCCTGTCATTTTCAATTATACCTTTTTGTATAATTTTTCCTGTCATATCTTTTATTTCATATTGCCCTTCAAACATTACTTTAATATAATCACCATTTATTGGGTTAGGGAATACATTTGGAAGATCTATTTGATTCACTTCAATATTCAAATTATAATATCGATGAAACACAAATTGAAGAACACCTATAATATTTCCATTCGTTTCATAACTCGCCAATTCTCGGCCAAGAAAGACAAAAGACGAATCTATAACTAAACTATCAGCACTTCTTAACATTAAGAATCCAGTAGCATCAAAATGATAGTGATCATCTTGTCCAAATAGAAAGGAATATTTTTGGCAATCTTCATCGAAGATTTTTTTATCCCATTTTATTTTTATTGGATAATTGTCCGTGGTAAATTGAATAGAAATTCTTTCAGGGTAATCAATATCCTGACAGTAAGAATTCAAAATTTGTTTTTTTGACAAATATGAGTTTGAATTGATCCAAACTGAGGATGTATTTAAACCTGAATATGTTTTATCACCAACCCTTGCTTCCAAAGTAGTATTCCATGCATCATTAAGTTTGTCGACCTCTCCGAAAGGAGCGTCGATTCCATTTGTCGCTAATTCATCATACCCTAAAGTAATTGTATCCTTATTCCCTATAGCATCTTCAAAATACAGTTCGAATGAAAATTCGGGAGTTTGCTGTCCGAAAAGCCCTCCAATGGTCAGTGAGAATAATAAAAAAAGTGAATTTTTCATGGTGTTTAATTTGAATACACATTCAAATATAACACTATTTAATTATCAATCCGTTAGCCATAGGCTATTAATTATCAATTGGCATTACCTCAGAAAAACGCTCGAACTTCGACTCCACCAGAATGAATTGTCTTACTGTCTTCGGAGCGACGACCATTGTACTGTAGACTGATTTGTAGGTTTTTAGAAATGTTTCGTTGATAATTTACATTCCAAGTATAATTTCGTCCTGGTTTTAACGATTCTAGCATTTCATAGGACAAAGCGCTATTTTGGTTGCCAGAATAATTTATTGATACGATTTTTACTTCTGCATTTAAGCTTCCTTTTTCAACCTGATTCCATTTTAAACCCAATCCTAAATCTCCTATAAATGCTTTTTCACCTCCAAATTCAGGACCATTGCTTTTCTCTTCATATCTTCCTTTTAAAGAAAGTCGGAAAGTTGTACTGGGTTGAAAAATAAGCTCTGGTTGGATGTTGTGATATTGAATTGAGAAATCTCTACCTGATGTATAATCTGCCGAAGAAGATTTTAAACCCTCTTCAGTTCCTAAGTTTATGGTGAATTTACGCCACAAGTTCCATCGGAAATTCAAAGCATTAAAACGAACATCTCTGGCATCGAAACCACTTGCTAACAATGTTTTAGAACCAGTTTCCGAGTAAGTATAATCGGCTGCGAAAACTGGATTTGTTCTATTGAAAAATACGGTATTTCGAATGGTAGAATTAAAGCTTATTAAATTAGTATCTGCAATTTTTCTATCAAATGGATTATAGGTTCTAGTAGATTGATTTGACATTTTTCGATTCACCCTAAATCTTGCTTGATTCGAGAATCTTGATAAAAGTTTTAAGACTTTCCCTTTACTTTTCCAAATGCGTTCTGGTCTCCAAAATAAAGTTTGATTAAATTCATTTGAATAAGTTCTCACATATTCATCACTGGGTGTAAAAACACGAATGTATTTTGCTTGGTCTGAATATTGTGCAATTTCAAATTCGTTTAAATCTTTTACTCCATCACCGTTATAATCTATCCAAGTATATACTCCTTGACCTGCATTCACTTCAATATAAAGAAATTCTTTTTTCAATTCTAATCCTGATCCAACTTCATAAAAGGTACTTGCCGTTAATGCATTTTTCCAAAGATTTAATCTGTAATCTATTCGACCCAAGAAAGTATTCTCTGGTTGTTGATCAATTAATTTTTCATCTTTAATTTCCAACATTCTATAACTCATCAAAGTAGTTAAAGATGAAGTTTTATTGGTTACCCAATTATAATCAGCTCCAACACTTCTTCCTTTCGCAGCATTTACTAATCGTGAAGAATCACTTTTCCAATCGTATCTTTCTCGATAGAAAACGGTAAATTTATTCTGTAAAGTATCCGCATTGGCCAAGTAAACTTTCCAATCATACCATTGATAAGAATTTGTTCTCAATAAAGTATCTCCTAATTCAAATTGATTGAGTTCATGATCATCTTCAAAACCAATTTTAATCTTACCGAATTCTTGACTTAGTTTAGATTTATGCCTTAAATAGGTGTTTTTACCGTCAGCATTTGCTCTTAAATAACTTCCATCTAGAGAAGCTTCAAAACCATTTTTTTTCCAATCTCCCAATAGCTGACCTCTATTTCCTTGATATTCTTCTCCCAATGTGAAGTTTTGAGCTTTTAGTTCTACTCCTCCAAATTTCTTGTGTTTAATTCCTCCTGAAATATGAGCCAACACTTCTTGTCCTTCATATTTTCTATTCCTTACATTCCAATCACGATCAAACTCTACTCCTCGGTACCTTTCAATTTCTTTAAAATATTGTGTTCTGTATTCAAAGTCCAATCCTGTAGACAATTCCCACATTGAAGTGGAATCATTCCTTAGATTAAACAAACCATCAATTGTAGTTTTATTGGCAAAAGCTCTATTGTCCTCATTATTGACCCTAGAAAATGTATTTTTATCGTTGTTGGTGGTACTCATTTCCGTCATTATTTTCCATTTCTTATTGAAACGGTAGTTTATTCCAGCAGAAATCATGGCATTTTTCTTTGGAGTAACGATGAGTCTTGTTGGTTCAAAATCCCCTTGTGGAACTCCTCCAATTGGAGCTACCCATTTATAAACTCTTCCAACGGCAGTAAATCGATCAAAGATATAGTTCCCATTTCCTATGCCTACGTTAGTGAAAGTTGCCCTATAAAATGCAGAATCTGGACTCACAGAATAAACCAGAACAGAATCAATTCCCAATGAATCCATTAATTTATAAGTCACTTGGTTGTCTAAAAAACCAACACTATCAATGGATTGTGTTCTTGCTAAATCTAAGCTATCCCCAATTTTACTCAAGAGCAATTTATCCTTATTACTGAGTTTTTGTTGTAAGGATTGATTCTTAGCATCTTGTTCACTGAACATATTAAGCCAGAAATCAAATTTTTCACTTTCGTAAGTTGCACTTGCTTGAAATAATGAACGTGCATAATTTTGATCTGTATATTGAAATTCTACCACAATTCGAGTGTCTTTAGTTATTTGATTTCTTGGGGTAAAAACTAATTCTGAGCTATTGTAATTAATCACATAATCGTATTCTTGACCACGTTCAAGCAACCTACCATCCAAATAAACCTTTTCTGTTCCGGATAAGACCATTATAAATGGCTCATTTTCATTTCCTTTTAATCGGTAAGGTCCTTGACTTCCTTCCATTCCTTGAATTTCATTTCTAGAGAATTTCCCTTTTGAAAGCGCACCTGCGCCTTGAATTGTCCATTTTGCTTTTTCTTCACCCCAAGAATATTGTCCATATAAACCTTGGGCTCTTTTATTGTAATTTGTAAAATAACCAGTTGGTTTTTTCAACCAAAAATCTCCTGCAATTATTTTATACTCCTTTCCGTACAGTTGAATAAAAACTTGATCAAACTCTTGTATTTGATTGGTATTTCCATCCGGTTGAATAGGCAAATTGTCATCTGTTACAGTAGCCAGGATGTTCATATTATTAGAAATCTCACCCGAAAGCTGTAGGTTCAATGTCGAATTTACAGAAAGGTCTTGTGAATTTCCGAAGCTAATTCCCCTTGAAATACTTCCCGATTTTTTAATTCCTTCATCAGAGAAAAAGTTCAACGGTTTATCTTCACTTCTAAAGAAGAAATCATCTATTTTTCCAACATTTTGATAAATCATAGAAGTATCAATTGTCTGATAAGGTTTTTGAAAATCAATAGAAAAAACTCGGTACCTTAGTTGAAGTGTATCTAAGCAAGTAGTTTTAGAAAGGAACTTTCTGCTATTTCCATCAAAATAATAAGCAGATTTATCGAGTAATGAATCACCACAAAAAACCTTAAAACTATTTTGATAAATGGTTAAACTGTCAATAATTAAAGTGTCATTTTCGGGTGTTATTGTTTTCCATCTTAAATTAGAAGTTTGACTTCTTAATGGTACAATTGACACCATTAAAAGCAATAAAAGCAGTATTATTATTTTTGAGCTTGGATTCATTCCAATAGCATAACGTTCTCTGTTGGGGTTTCTTGCTTAAAGGTAGGAAAATGTTAGAGTTCCAGTGCTGATTCTACTTTATTACAAACTATTTGAGCATCGTATCTTGCGGCTTCATTTTTAATGACATTCGCATCAAAATTTTGATTAGAAATAGCAATTAACAATTTATTGGATAAATCTATGGCGTTTCCAGATTCAAAGAGCTCTCCAAATTCTCCATGATTTAGGATTTCAACTGTACCTCCTTTATTACTTCCAACAACTTTGCAACCAGCGGCCATTGCTTCAATAGTAACCATTCCAAAAGTTTCTGATTTGGTTGCCATTACAAAAACATCAATTGCAGCATAAAATGTTTCAACATCAGAACGAAAAGGTCTAAAATGAACCCTGTCTTCGATGCTATTTTGTTTGACAAAAGCTTTTAGTTTATCAAAATAATCATCTAATTCTCCATGCGTAGATTCACCAAGAAAAACAAGATCATGGCTAACTTTTTCTTTTATTTGATTGAATGATTCCAAAAGTAAAAGTTGTCTTTTCTGTTCATCAAAACGACCCACTAAACCAATGTATTTTTTGTTTATGTTGAGCTCCAACATTTGCTTTGCTACCTGACTATTTGGAGCGTTAAAGTACTTATCCAATTCTAAACCCGAAGGAATAACAACAGTCTTTTTCTCAGGAAACTTAGTTAATTCATTTACTTGTTGTTTCAACCAAGGCAATGGACAAGACCACAAATCATAGCTGCTGTATCTTAAAGAGTGAAGCAAATCTCTTTTTGGTATTCCAATTTGCATTTCCATGAAATAGGCCAAGAAGAACTTTTTTATTGACCAAGATTTTGCCAATGCACAAATACTCATGTCCTTTGGATCTCTAACGATCAGATGAGTTATTTTGTGCTCCTTTATCTTTTTTATTAGCTTTGAAGCTTTAACGAAATCATAATATTTCTTGTGTGAACTAACAAAGTCTACTGCTATTCCAATTGATTTAGCTTCTTGGTGAATTTTGCTTTCTTCCTGAACAAAAATCATTACTTGATGTCCGCGATTGTGCATCCATTCTGCATTCCGCAATTGATTCATCTCTAAACCACCCCAACTCAATGAAGGACAGAAATAAGCGATATGATTATTGTTCTTACTCATTTAAAGGATATTGAAAAAAATGCCTCAAGTAAGTCACTTGAGGCATTTTAATATATTCACGTATAAATATAAAAAAGTTATTCTAAAGGTGTTCACAAGAACTCGTGATTTCTAATTCTTTGATAAGAAAACTTTAAAGACAAGGCTTGTGCAATTTTAAATTGTCACGAGTTTACTTTATAAATGACTGCAATTAAAAACAAGCATAACGCAGTATTTGGAGTTTTCTTGCAAAGACTAAATATGGATAGAACGATCACCTGTTGCATCCATCGCTGCTTCACGAATTGCTTCAGAATACGTTGGATGTGGGTGTGACATACGCACTAAATCTTCCGCAGAAGCACGGTATTCCATTGCTACAACACCTTCCATAATTAAGTCAGCTGCTCGCGCACCAATCATGTGGAATCCTAATATTTCATCAGTTTCCTTATTGGTAATGATTTTTACTAATCCTTGAATATCTCCAGAAGCTCTTGATCTACCCAATGCTTTCATTGGAAATGATCCAGTTTTATATTCAATTCCTGATTCCCTTACTTCTTGCTCAGTTTTCCCAACCGACGCCACTTCTGGCCAAGTGTAAACAACTCCTGGAATTAAATTATAATTAATATGTGGAATTTGTCCTGCAATTTTCTCTGCAACAAAAGTTCCTTCTTCCTCTGCTTTGTGCGCTAACATAGCTCCACGAACAACATCACCAATTGCGTAAATGTTATCTGCTGAAGTTTGTAAGTTTTCATTCACATCGATTTGACCACGGTCAGTAGTTTTAATTCCTACATTTTCTAAACCTAAACCTTCAGTATATGGTTTTCTTCCTACCGCAACTAAACAGTAATCAGCTTCAAAAGTTACCTCTTTGTCTTTTTTATCAAGTGCAGTTACGATAACACCTTTTCCAGTGTTTTCAACTTTTTGAACTTTGTGCTTCATGTTGAATTTCATTTTCAACTTTTTCAACACCCTTGTCAATTCTTTCCCCATAGATTCATCCATGGTTGGGATAATGGAGTCAGCAAATTCAACAACTTCAACCTCGGTTCCTAGACGAGCATAAACAGATCCTAACTCAAGACCAATTACACCACCACCAATAACAATCATTCTTTTTGGGATTTCTCCTAATGAAAGTGCTTCGGTTGAAGTAATAATTCTCTTTTTATCTGGCTCCATTCCTTTAAAGAAATTTGGCTTAGATCCAGTAGCGATAATTATTTTATCCGATTTTAATTCAGTTTCTTTTCCTTCGCTATCAACTACCTTAATCGTATTTTTATCAACAAAAGAACCTACTCCATGGTGAACATCAATTTTGTTCTTGTCCATTAGAAAATCGATTCCTTTACAAGTTTGGTCCACGACTTTATTTTTTCGTTCAACCATTTTCTTAAAGTCAGGCTTTAGATCTTTCAATAAAATTCCATGCTCTTCAAAGTTGTCTTTTGCATTGTGATAATGCTCACTTGAATCCAATAATGCTTTAGATGGAATACAACCAACATTTAAACAAGTCCCACCAAGTGTGTCGTACTTTTCAATAATTGCTGTTTTCAATCCTAATTGAGCGCATCGTATAGCTGCTACGTATCCACCAGGTCCCGACCCGATGATAGTTACATCGTATTTACTCATGATAAATATATTTTATTTTTTAATGATATATCAGTTTAAGCTTCAGTTGGAGGCGTTCCAAAATTAATTGGAGGCATATCTGATTTGCCCATGTTTATTGTCCCCATATTCTCTTCGAATTTACGAACGTTATCTTGCAATGCAACAAGTAATCTCTTAGCGTTTTCAGGTGTCATAATTACACGAGATCTCACTTTTGCTTTGGGCATTCCTGGCATAGCTTGAATGAAATCAAATACAAACTCAGAAGGAGAATGATTAATGAGTGCTAGATTAGAATAAATTCCTTCTGCTACTTCTTCTGGTAATTCAATATTGATTTTATTTTCTTTTGTGTTGTTGTTTTCCATAATAATAAAGGTAATAAAAAAAGGCTATCAATAAAAATTGATAGCCTATAATATATTGTTCTAATTAAGATTAAATCTCCTCATAATTAGCAGTTGAATCTACCTTAACATTTTGGAACTCTCTAACACCAGTACCAGCTGGTATTTTGTGTCCAACGATAACGTTTTCTTTCAATCCTAATAAATGATCTACCTTACCTGCAATAGCAGCTTCGTTAAGAACCTTAGTTGTCTCCTGGAAAGAAGCAGCTGAGATGAACGATTGTGTCTGCAATGAAGAACGAGTAATACCCTGTAACATCGGTTTAGATGTTGCAGCAATTGCCTCACGTGCTTCAACTAATTTAGAATCCTCACGTTTCAATTGTGTATTCTCATCACGTAATCTTCTTGAAGAAACGATTTGACCAGCTTTCAATTCTTGAGAATCTCCTGCTTCAATCACAACCATTTGTCCGAATATACGGTCATTTTCTTCCATGAAATCAGCTTTATGAATTGCTTGATTTTCTAAGAATTTAGTATCTCCTGCATCAGTAATTTCAACTTTCAACATCATCTGACGAACGATAACCTCGAAGTGTTTATCATTAATCTTCACACCTTGTAAACGGTATACCTCTTGTACTTCGTTTACTAAGTATTCTTGTACTGCTGTTGGTCCCTCAATATTTAAAATATCTTTTGGAGTAATTGCTCCATCAGAAAGAGATTGACCTGCACGAACGAAATCGTTCTCTTGAACAAGAATGTGCTTAGATAGAGGAACAAGATATTTCTTAGTTTCACCTGTTTTCGCTTCAATGATTACCTCACGGTTACCACGTTTGATTTTACCGTAACTAGCAATACCATCGATTTCAGAAACAACTGCTGGGTTAGAAGGATTACGTGCTTCGAAAAGCTCAGTAATACGAGGTAGACCCCCTGTAATATCTCCCCCTTTACCACCAATACGTGGAATCTTAACCAAACTGTATCCTTGTTGCATTTCTTCACCTTCTTTTACAGAAACGTGTGCGTTAACTGGGATTGGGTATGATTTTAAGATTTCACCTTTCTTATCCTTAATAAGGATCGTTGGGTTTTTCTTTTTATCTCTAGTTTCAGTAATTACTTTTTCAGTAAATCCTGTTTGCTCATCGACCTCTTCACGGTAAGTGATTCCTTCAATAACGTTATCAAATTCGATAAGTCCGCTATACTCAGAAATAATTACTGCGTTATAAGGATCCCACTTACAAATGATATCACCTTTTTTAAGTTCTGTTTCATTTGTAGCAACCATCTCAGCTCCGTAAGGAATGTTAGATGTCATTGCTGCCAAACCAGTTTTCTTATCAATGATTTTCATTTCAGCCGAACGACCTACAACGATTTCATGTTTTGATCCGTCTTTATCAATCTTAGTGATTGTTCTTAACTCATCAATTTCTAAACGACCTGAAGCTTTCGCTTTAATGTCGCTATCATCAGCAATGTTAGACGCTGTACCCCCAACGTGGAATGTACGAAGTGTCAACTGTGTACCTGGTTCACCAATAGATTGTGCAGCAACTACTCCAATAGCATCTCCTATTTGAGCTTCTCTGTTTGTAGCAAGGTTACGACCGTAACACTTAGCACATACACCTCTTCTTAGTTCACAAGTAAGTACTGAACGAATTTCAACTTCGTCAATACCTGCTTTATCAATTGCCGTAGCAACATCTTCAGTAATTAACTCTCCACCTTCAACAATAAGGTTGTCGTTATCATCAAATACATCATGTACAGCACTACGCCCTACAATTCTGTCATATAATGGTTCAACAACATCATCGTTCTTTTTCAATGGAACAGCAATAATACCTCTTAAAGTACCACAATCAAATTGATTTACTACAACATCTTGAGCAACGTCAACCAAACGACGCGTTAAATAACCCGCATCGGCAGTTTTCAAAGCTGTATCGGCAAGACCCTTACGAGCACCGTGTGTAGATATAAAGTATTCAAGAATTGATAATCCTTCCTTAAAGTTAGAAAGAATTGGATTTTCAATAATTTCTTGACTTGAAGCACCAGATTTCTGAGGTTTTGCCATCAGACCACGCATTCCAGAAAGCTGACGAATCTGCTCTTTAGATCCACGTGCACCAGAATCAAACATCATGTAAATTGAGTTGAAACCTTGCTTATCTGTTTTCAATTGCTCCATTAACGTATTTGTTAATCGAGAATTGGTACGTGTCCAGATATCAATAATCTGGTTGTATCTTTCATTATTAGTAATAAGACCCATGTTATAGTTGTCCATAACCTCGGCAACACTAACTTTAGCTTTATCAACTAATATTTGTTTTTCTACTGGAATGATAATATCATCTAAGTTGAAAGACAATCCACCTTTAAAGGCCATGTCATAACCAACTGTTTTGATATCATCCAAGAATTGAACTGTACGTGAAGTTCCTGATATTTTCAAAACAACCCCAATAATATCACGAAGCGCTTTTTTAGTTAATACATCATTGATGTAACCAACTTCTCTTGGAACCATTTCGTTAAATACAACACGTCCAGCAGTAGTATCAATAATTTTAAGAACTGGTTCACCTTCTTCGTTTAAAACTTCCGTTTTAACTTTGATGTGCGCGTGTAAATCTAAACGACGTTCGTTCAATGCAATCTGAACTTCTTCAGGGGAATAGAAAGTTAATCCTTCTCCTTGCATTACTTTTTCCTCATCAGTAACTCTTCCCTTAGTCATATAATAAAGACCCAAGACCATATCCTGTGAAGGTACAGCAATTGGAGCCCCATTCGCAGGGTTCAAAATGTTGTGAGAAGAAAGCATCAAAATCTGAGCTTCCAAAATTGCAGCATTACCTAAAGGTAAGTGAACTGCCATCTGGTCACCATCGAAATCGGCGTTAAATGCCGTACAAACCAATGGGTGAAGTCTAATTGCTTTTCCTTCAATTAATTTTGGTTGGAAAGCCTGAATACCTAAACGGTGAAGCGTTGGTGCACGGTTAAGTAACACTGGGTGAGACTTAATTACGTTTTCTAAAATATCCCAAACGATTGCTTCTTTTTTGTCAACAATTTTCTTTGCTGATTTTACAGTTTTTACAATCCCTCTTTCAATTAGTTTTCTAATGATAAATGGTTTGTATAGCTCTGCCGCCATATCTTTTGGAAGTCCACATTCGTGCAATTTCAAAGAAGGTCCAACAACAATTACTGAACGTGCTGAATAATCCACACGTTTACCCAGTAAGTTTTGACGGAAACGTCCTTGCTTACCTTTCAATGAATCAGAAAGAGATTTTAAAGGTCTGTTTGATTCAGTTTTAACAGCACTAGATTTTCTAGAGTTGTCAAACAATGAATCTACAGATTCTTGAAGCATACGTTTTTCATTACGTAGAATTACTTCAGGAGCTTTAATTTCAATCAATCGTTTCAAACGATTGTTTCTGATAATTACTCTTCTGTATAAATCATTTAAATCAGACGTTGCAAAACGACCTCCATCCAATGGAACTAATGGTCTTAATTCTGGTGGAGTTACAGGAACAACTTTAATAATCATCCATTCCGGACGGTTTTCAATTCTATCCTGAGAATCACGCATCGCTTCAACTACTTGAAGACGTTTCAATGCTTCGTTTTTACGTTGCATTGAAGTTTCATGATTCGCTTTGTGTCTTAAATCGTAAGAAAGTTCGTGAAGATCTAGACCTTTTAACAAGTCATAAAGAGCTTCAGCTCCCATCTTAGCGATGAATTTATTTGGATCAGTATCGTCTAAATATTGGTTGTCTTGAGGAATTTCATCAAGGATATCCAAATATTCTTCTTCAGTAATGAATTGCATGTGATCTAAAGGTTCACCTTCAGCATTTTTTGCAAGACCTGACTGAATCACGACATATCTTTCATAATAAATAATTTGGTCAAGCTTTTTAGTCGGAAGACCTAAAAGGTAACCAATCTTATTTGGCAATGATCTAAAGTACCAAATATGAGCAACTGGAACAACCAATTGGATGTGACCCATGCGCTCACGACGAACTTTTTTCTCTGTTACTTCAACACCACAACGGTCACACACGATTCCTTTATAACGGATACGTTTGTATTTACCACAGTGACATTCGTAATCTTTAACAGGTCCAAAAATACGTTCACAGAACAAACCGTCTCTTTCTGGTTTATACGTTCTGTAGTTTATCGTTTCCGGCTTTAAAACCTCTCCACTTGACTGCTCCAGAATTAATTCTGGAGAAGCCAATGAAATGGTGATTCTATTAAAATCTTTCACCGTATTTTGAGTATCTTTTTTATACGCCATTTTAAACAAGTGTTTTCAATTAAACTTTGACTATTAATCCATCTTGATATTCAATCCAAGTCCTCTTAATTCATGAAGAAGAACATTAAATGATTCTGGAATACCAGGCTGCGGCATGTTATCGCCTTTTACGATTGCTTCGTAAGCCTTAGCTCTTCCGTTCACATCATCAGATTTAACAGTCAAGATTTCTTGTAGAATGTTAGCTGCACCGAATGCTTCAAGTGCCCAAACTTCCATCTCTCCAAAACGCTGACCTCCGAAGAGTGCCTTACCACCAAGTGGTTGTTGCGTAATCAATGAGTATGGTCCGATTGAACGAGAGTGCATCTTATCATCTACCATGTGCGATAGTTTCAACATGTAGATTACACCTACAGTTGCAGGTTGATGGAAACGTTCTCCTGTTCCACCATCATACAAGTAAGTTTTACCTGCACGTGGAATACCAGCTTTATCACAGTACTCAGCAACTTCTGAAGGTTCAGCACCATCAAAAATTGGTGTAGCAAACTTAACACCCAGTTTTTGACCTGCCCATCCAAGAACAGTTTCATAAATCTGACCTAAGTTCATACGTGAAGGTACACCCAATGGGTTCAACACGATATCTACTGGAGTACCATCATCAAGGAAAGGCATATCTTCTTGACGAACAATGTTTGCCACAATACCTTTATTTCCGTGACGACCCGCCATTTTATCACCAACTTTCAATTTACGTTTCTTAGCCAAGTAAACTTTAGCCAATTTAACGATACCAGCTGGTAACTCATCTCCTACAGAGATATGGAATTTTTTACGCTTGTAATTTCCTAATAAATCATTGGCCTTAATAGTGAAGTTATGAATAACTCGCTGAATCATTGAGTTAGTATCATCTTCTTCAGTCCATTTACTTGGATTTACAATCACATAGTCAACTATACTTAAAGCTTTCTCAGAGAATTTAGATCCTTTTTTGATGATTTCCTCTCTAAAGTTATTTGTTACACCAGCAGATTTTTTACCTTCTAGAATAACCAATAATTTCTGAACAAGAATACCTTTTAAGTCTCCTAAATCTTTTTCATAATCCGTATCTAGGTTTTCTAGAATTGGTTTATCTTGAGCTTTAGTTTTTCTGTCTTTTACTGCTCTTGAGAAAAGTTTCTTATTAATAACTACACCTCTTAAAGAAGGTCCAGCTTTTAATGAAGCATCTTTCACATCTCCGGCTTTATCACCAAAGATTGCACGCAATAGTTTTTCTTCTGGAGATGGGTCAGTTTCACCTTTTGGTGTAATCTTACCAATCAAAATATCTCCTTCTTTAACTTCTGCTCCAATACGGATTAATCCGTTTTCATCAAGATCTTTAGTTGCTTCTTCACTTACGTTAGGAATATCAGCTGTAAGCTCTTCCATTCCACGTTTCGTGTCACGCACTTCTAAAGAATATTCATCGATGTGGATAGATGTAAATACATCCTCACGCACTACACGCTCAGAAATTACAATCGCATCCTCAAAGTTATACCCTTTCCAAGGCATGAAAGCAACTTTCATGTTTTGTCCTAAAGCCAATTCACCTTGTTGCGTTGCATAACCCTCACAAAGTACTTGTCCTTCTTCAACTGTGTCACCTTTCTTTACGATAGGTTTCAAGTTCATTGTAGAACCTTGGTTAGTTTTCTTGAATTTTGTTAAACTGTATGTTTTTGTGCTACCATCGAATGATACAATTTGATCTTCTTCTGAAAGATCGTATTTAATCACAATTTGGTTGGCATCTACGTATTCTACAATTCCGTTTCCTTCAGCATTAATCAATACACGAGAGTCACGCGCTACTAAACGTTCGATTCCTGTTCCAACAATTGGAGATTCAGGCTTCAATAACGGAAGTGCTTGACGCTGCATGTTTGATCCCATCAAAGCACGATTGGCATCATCATGTTCCAAGAAAGGAATAGAAGAAGCCGCAATAGAAGCAATTTGATTTGCTCCAACGTCCATCAAATTAATTTGACTTGGTTCAACAACTGGGAAATCTCCTTCTTCACGTGCTTTAACAACATCACCTATAAATTCACCGTTGTCATTCAATGGAGCGTTTGCTTGCGCAATCATCATTGAATCCTCTTCTTCAGCAGATAAATAAATTGGCTCTTCGTCTAATTGAACTTTACCGTTTACTACCTTTCTATAAGGAGTTTCGATAAAACCAAGTTTATTTACTTTCGCAAATACACAAAGAGAAGAAATCAAACCAATGTTTGGTCCCTCTGGTGTTTCAATCGTACAAAGACGACCATAGTGTGTGTAGTGAACATCACGTACCTCAAATCCAGCACGCTCTCTAGAAAGACCACCTGGTCCTAGTGCAGAGAAACGTCTTTTGTGTGTTACTTCAGAAAGAGGATTGGTTTGATCCATGAACTGAGACAACTGATTCGTTCCAAAGAAAGAATTAATTACTGACGAAAGTGTTTTCGCATTAATCAAGTCAATTGGAGTAAATACTTCGTTATCTCTAACGTTCATTCTTTCACGAATTGTACGAGCCATACGTGCAAGTCCAACACCAAATTGAGAATACAATTGTTCACCTACCGTTCTAACACGACGATTAGAAAGGTGGTCAATATCATCAACTTCTGCTTTTGAGTTAATTAACTCAATCAGATATTTAATGATTTTAATTATATCACTTTTTGTTAAAACTCTTGACTCTTCATCGTCAGAAATTTTAAGTTTTTTGTTTATTCTAAAACGACCTACTTCACCAAGATCATAACGCGTGTCTGAGAAGAACAATTTATCGAATACACTACGTGCAGTTTCAATATCTGGCGGCTCAGCATTACGTAATTGTCTATAGATTACCTCTACTGCTTCTTTTTCAGAGTTTGCAGTATCTTTTTGAAGGGTGTTATATATAATTGTAAAATCAGCAGAATTTACATCTTCCTTATGAAGGATGATAGTTTTAGTTCCTGCTTCAATGATTTCTTCGATATTGTCTTTATCAAGAACAGTATCACGATCTAAGATTACTTCGTTACGTTCAATAGATACAACTTCTCCTGTATCCTCATCAACGAAATCTTCGATCCAAGATTTAAGAACTCTAGCAGCAAGCTTACGACCTAAAACTTTCTTAAGATTAGTTTTGGTTGCTTTTATCTCGTCTGCTAAGTCGAAAATCTCTAAAATGTCTTTATCACTTTCGTATCCAATAGCTCTGAACAAAGTTGTAACAGGAAGCTTTTTCTTACGATCGATATATGCATACATGACATTATTAATGTCAGTTGCGAACTCTATCCAAGAACCTTTAAAAGGAATTATTCTTGCAGAGTATAGTTTTGTACCGTTTGCGTGTCGAGATTGACCAAAGAAAACACCAGGTGAACGGTGCAACTGAGATACAATAACACGTTCGGCTCCATTCACTACAAATGATCCTTTAGGAGTCATGTAAGGAATAGTTCCTAAATAAACATCTTGAACTATCGTTTCAAAATCTTCATGTTCTGGATCAGTACAATAAAGTTTCAATTTAGCCTTCAATGGGACACTATACGTCAATCCACGTTCTATACACTCTTCAATAGAGTAGCGAGGCGGATCAATAAAGTAGTCCAAAAATTCAAGGACAAATTGATTTCTTGTATCAGTTATAGGAAAGTTTTCAGAAAAAACTTTAAAAAGACCTTCCTTTTCACGGTTCTCGGGAGTCGTTTCAAGTTGAAAAAACTGACGGAACGATTTTAGTTGAACATCCAAAAAGTCAGGATATTCAAAAACACTTTTGCTAGAAGCGAAATTAATTCTTGTAGCGATATTATTTGATGTTGCCAAGACTACGAAATTTTGTTATGAAAAAAGAACCAGATGCGTATAAATGCATAAAAACAGGACAAGGCATCCCGAAAATCGAGGATGCCTGTACTGTATAATAAGTATAGTTATTACTTAACTTCAACTTCAGCTCCTGCTTCTTCTAATGAAGATTTTAAGCTATCTGCTTCGTCTTTAGAAACACCTTCCTTAATTGGAGAAGGAGCACTATCAACTACTGCTTTCGCTTCTTTCAATCCAAGACCAGTTAATTCTTTAACTAATTTTACGACAGCCAATTTACTACCACCGGCAGCTTTAAGGATTACGTCAAACTCAGTTTTTTCTTCTGCAGCTTCTGCAGCAGCACCTCCTCCAGCAACTGCAACAGCAGCAGCAGCAGGTTCGATACCGTACTCATCTTTAAGGATAGTTGCTAATTCGTTAACTTCTTTTACTGTAAGGTTAACTAATGTTTCAGCGATGTCTTTTAATTCAGCCATTTTATTTTTTGTTTAAAAAAGGTTCTAATAAATAATATTTAATCTATGCTCTTTCTGAGAGCGTCTTAAGGATTCCAACGATTTTACCACCTTGTCCTTTAAGTCCAGAAATAACATTCTTCGCTGGGCTTTGTAACAATGAGATAATATCTCCGATAAGTTCATCCTTGCTTTTGATTTCAACTAATGCATCAAGATTTTCATCACCGATGTATATTGTTTCTTCAACATAAGCTGCTTTAAGGATTGGTCTTTCAGTTTTCTTACGGAAATCTTTAATAATTTTTGCAGGCGCATTACCTACTTCAGCATACATAATTGCAGTTGGTCCTGATAGCGCTTTTTTCAATTCACTAAGATCTCTGTCTTCAATACGATCGATAGCCTTTGCAAGAAGAGTATTTTTGATTACTCTTAGACTAACGTTTGCTTTGAAACATCTAGCTCTTAAATCGTTGATTTTTGCTACAGACAACTGAGATGTATCAGCTAGGTAAAAAATACCTGCTTCTTTTAATTCTGCTGTTAAATTGTCTATGTACTGCGCTTTTTCTTCTCTATTCATATTTAAAAATTTTAAGCGACAACAGATTTAGCGTCAATTTGAATACTTGGGCTCATTGTAGAACTCATGTAAATACTTCTGATGTACATTCCCTTAGCTGCAGATGGTTTCATCTTAATCAATGTATTCAATAATTCTGCTGCATTGTCTTTAATCTTGCTACCATCGAAAGATACCTTAGCAATATTAGTATGAACAATACCGAATTTATCAACACGGAAATCGATTTTACCAGCCTTAACTTCTTGAACTGCCTTCGCGACATCCATTGTTACAGTACCAGTTTTAGGGTTAGGCATTAAACCTCTTGGTCCTAATATACGACCTAAGGCACCTACTTTACCCATTACAGATGGCATTGTGATAATCACATCGATATCAGTCCAACCTCCTTTAATTTTCTCAATGTACTCGTCTAAACCAACGTAATCAGCACCTGCTTCTTTCGCTTCTTCTTCTTTGTCAGGAGTACAAAGTACAAGTACTTTAATATCCTTTCCAGTTCCGTGAGGTAAAGCTACAGTTCCTCTTACCATTTGATTCGCTTTTCTAGGATCAACTCCTAAACGAATACTGATGTCAACAGAAGCATCAAATTTTGAATTTGTGATTGTCTTAACTAAATCACACGCTTCAGTCAACGAATACGTTTTATCAAAGTCATACTTTGATAACGCTTCTTTTCTTTTTTTAGAAATACGTCCCATGATTAATGTTTTTTAGTTTTGAGGAAATGTACCTTTTACGGTGATTCCCATACTTCTTGCTGTTCCAGCAACCATTTTCATACCTGATTCAATTGTAAAACAATTAAGGTCAGCCATTTTATCTTCAGCAATTGCTTTAACTTGATCCCAAGAAACACTAGCCACTTTTAAGCGGTTAGGCTCTGCAGAACCTTTTTTAAGTTTAGCTGCATCCAATAATTGAATTGCTGCTGGTGGAGTTTTGATGATAAAATCAAACGATTTATCACCATAGACAGTGATTACAACAGGTAATACTTTTCCAGCCTTATCTTGTGTTCTTGAGTTAAACTGCTTACAGAACTCCATGATGTTAACCCCTTTTGCACCAAGTGCGGGACCAACGGGCGGAGAAGGATTTGCTGCACCACCTTTGATCTGTAATTTGATCAAACCTGCTACTTCTTTAGCCATTTATATATAGTTTGTGTAGTCCTAACGTGATCGTATAGATGGGAAGCTTTAATCATCACCACCACTCCTACTGGTTAAATAAACTTATTAATTCTCTTTATCTACTTGCATATAGCTTAATTCGACCAAGTTTTTTCGACCGAATATTTTCACCATAACTTTCAATTTCTTTTTCTCTTCGTTAATTTCTTCGATTGTACCGTTGAAATTATTGAATGGACCATCGACTACCTTAACTGATTCACCGATAACGAAAGGAATTTTCATTTCTTCTTCGTTTTCCGACATTTCGTCAACCTTACCAAGGATACGGTTAACTTCAGTTTTTCTCATCGGTAATGGATCTCCGTGCTTTTCTGCACCTAGAAAACCTATTACATTTGGAACACCCTTTATAACGTGAGGTACCTCTCCTACAAGAGCAGCTTCGATCAGAACATAACCAGGTAAAAATGTTTTCTCTTTAGAAATTTTCTTACCATTTCTTATTTGAAACACTTTTTCTGTTGGAATAAGGATTTGACCAAAGAAATCATTCAACTTTTGTCGATTAATTTCCATTTCAAGGTATTCCTTAACCATGTTTTCTTTTCCGCTAATTGCGCGAACAACGTACCATCTTTTTTTAACCTCTTCCATAGTAATCCCGTTAAAACGTATTATTAATTATGGATAAATTAATCCAAGAATTCCTTTCCAGAAATATGTTGATGGATTTATTCCGAAGATAAAATCCATTACAAATATAAGTAAGGAAAATACAACAGAACCAATTACTACAATAATAGTATTGTTCTGTAACTCTGTCCATGTTGGCCAGCTCACTTTGTGAGCCAACTCATGGTATGTATCCTGAAGATATTCTACAATATTTGCCAATTTCTTTCTATTTTGCACGGGCGGTAGGATTCGAACCCACGACCAATGGTTTTGGAGACCAGTACTCTACCAACTGAGCTACGCCCGTAGTGGAAAAAGGGGAGTTTTAAAAAACTCCCCTTTTTCTAATTTATTTTATTCTAGCTTATGATTTCAGTCACCTGACCAGCACCTACAGTTCTACCACCCTCACGGATTGCAAAACGTAAACCTTTGTTCATTGCGATTGGAACGATAAGTTCAACAGTAATTGTTACGTTATCACCAGGCATAACCATGTCGCGATCTTCACCTAAATGAATCTCACCAGTCACATCAGTTGTACGGAAGTAAAACTGTGGACGGTAACGGTTATGGAATGGAGTGTGACGTCCACCTTCTTCTTTCTTAAGAACGTATATCTCTGCTTTGAATTTAGCGTGTGGTGTTGTAGAACCAGGTTTACAAACAACCATACCACGACGGATAACTGATTTGTCAATACCTCTCAAAAGAAGTCCAACGTTATCACCAGCTTCACCTCTATCCAAAATCTTACGGAACATCTCTACTCCAGTAACTACAGATTTAAGTTTCTCATCACCCATTCCTAGGATATCAACCTCTTCACCAGAGTTGATAACACCAGTTTCGATACGACCAGTTGCAACAGTACCACGACCAGTGATCGAGAATACATCTTCAACAGGCATCAAGAATGGTTTGTCAACCTCACGAGGAGGTAATTCAATCCAAGTATCAACAGCAGCCATAAGCTCCATTACAATATCACTCCACTTCTCGTCTCCGTTAAGAGCTCCAAGAGCAGAACCTTGAATTACTGGAGAGTTATCTCCATCATAATCATAGAATGATAAAAGCTCTCTAATTTCAAGCTCAACCAATTCTAATAATTCTTCGTCATCCACTAAATCCACTTTGTTCATGAAAACAACGATTCTTGGAATACCAACCTGGCGTCCTAAAAGAATGTGCTCACGTGTTTGTGGCATTGGTCCATCTGTTGCAGCAACAACTAAAATCGCACCATCCATTTGAGCAGCACCCGTAACCATGTTCTTAACATAATCGGCGTGACCCGGACAATCTACGTGTGCGTAGTGACGATTTTCAGTTTCATACTCAATGTGAGATGTATTGATTGTAATACCACGTTCCTTTTCCTCAGGAGCGTTATCGATTGAGTCAAAACTACGTGCTTGGCAAAAACCTTTTGCCGACAAAACTGCAGCAATAGCAGCAGTTAATGTTGTCTTACCGTGATCGACGTGACCGATTGTTCCAATGTTCAAGTGTGGTTTGGAACGATTAAATGTTTCCTTAGCCATGTTTTATTTGTTACTTGTTAATATACTTACTAATTATTTTCTTGTACATACAAGAAAATTCACTCATAATCATGAGTGACTCCCCTGTGTAATTCGAGCCAATGACGAGAATTGAACTCGTGACCTCTTCCTTACCAAGGAAGCACTCTACCCCTGAGCTACACCGGCAGCGAGCCAATAAAAGGTTATATTGAGCGGGAGACGAGACTCGAACTCGCGACCCTCAGCTTGGAAGGCTGACGCTCTACCAACTGAGCTACTCCCGCTTAAAATATAAAAGTTAAACCTTAGTGTGGGGGGAGAAGGATTCGAACCTTCGAAGATAAAATCAGCAGATTTACAGTCTGCCCTCGTTGGCCGCTTGAGTATCCCCCCAATATAAAGTTTGTGAGCCGATGGAGGGACTCGAACCCCCGACCTGCTGATTACAAATCAGCTGCTCTAGCCAGCTGAGCTACATCGGCACTTTTGTTGGTAAATTATAACCTTTTAAAGAACTCCCTAACTAGCTTATTGAACTCGTTCGGGGTTGCAAATGTATTAAATAAATAAACTCTGACAAGCGTTTTTTTGAAATATTTTTAATTTATTTTCTCTTTTGTTTAACAAGCTCTTCCTTACCTACTGTTAACCTATTGTGAAACAAAGGATTTCACTAAAAACGCAACATGAAAATATTTTAAAAAAAAATGAACTATTTTTAAATTAGAGATAAAAAACGATGCGAAATATTAATAACCACGGTTTAGATCTATAAAATATGAATGGACATTATATCGTTTTTGGGATCTTGCTATTGAGATGTAATTAATTTCTGATTGAATAGTTGGAATTTGGAAGGCGAATAATGCCTTCAACTTTACTCGTCACCATTAACATACTTACTCTTCCCCTCCCCTTGGATGTGATTGTTTGTAAATTTTAGAAATTTGATCAAAAGAATTGTGGGTATACACTTGTGTAGCACTTAAATTGGCATGTCCTAAAATCTCTTTTAGCGTTTCTAGTCCTGCGCCGTTATTCAACATGTGTGTTGCAAAGGTATGCCTCAACACATGCGGACTTCTTTTGGATAGATTAGTAAGCAAAGAAAGATAGTAGTTCACTTTTCTATAAACGAACTTAGGATACAACTTATTCCCTTTGTCAGTAATGAAAATATATTCAATATTCGCCCCTTGATACACTGGAGATATTAAATAGTCTTTGATTTGATCAGAAAGAGCTGTGGTTATAGGAATGATCCGTTCTTTATTTCTTTTACCAAGGACTTTTATTTTTTCGTTATCGAAATCAACTTGTTTTAAATTGATCAATTCTGAAAGACGAATTCCTGTTTGGTAAAATACTTCAATAATTAAACGATCACGTAATCCCGAGAATCCATCAGGAAATAATTTATTAAGATCTTCGGTTTCAATTTCTTCTTGTTTTACGAATTCAGGTAATCGTTTTTCTTGTTTCGGACCTCTAACCTTTAACATTGGATCAACCTCAATGATATGATTCTTTTGGGCCCATTTAAAAAACGTACGCAAAGAAGATAATTTTCTATTAACTGTTCTATTGGAATGATTGTTATTTATTAATTCAACAATCCAAGCTCTAATGTTTTGGTAGGTCAGTTCTTTTAAATCTTCTTCATTATCCACGGCAACAAATTCTAAAAAAGACTTAACATCTTTTTCGTATGCAGTACTGGTATGTTCCGATACTCTTTTCTCTGTATTGAGATATATAATGAATTGTTCAACCATATAAAATGAAAAAAGGAGCCTATTACTAGACTCCTTAACGTATTCTTTTAAAGAATATTTTATATTTCTTTAGACTGTAAACGTTGTTTGTAAGCCGCTTTGATACGTGCTTGACGTCCTAAGATAGATGGTTTAACGAATTCTTTACGTCTACGGATTTCGCGCATACGTCCAGTTTTTTCAAACTTCTTCTTATATTTCTTGAGAGCTCTTTCTATGTTCTCTCCTTCTTTTACAGGTACTACTAACATATTCTATATTTAATTTCGTTTTCTAATTCTATAAACAGGTTGGCAAAGATAATAAGATAAATCTTATGAACAATACTTATTTCAAAATTTCTCTTGAAATAACTACTTTTTGAATTTCAGAGGTACCTTCACCAATGGTCATCAACTTTGCATCACGTAAAAACTTCTCAGCTGGATACTCTCTTGTGTAACCATAACCACCCATAATTTGCACAGCTTCGTTACCACACATCACAGCAGTTTCACTCGCAAAATACTTTGCATAAGCTCCTTCCTCTGTCATTTTAGCTCCTTTATTCTTCAAAGCTGCAGCATTAAATGTCAATAATTCAGATGCTTTTACGTTTGTTGCCATATCAGCTAATTTAAAGCTAATGCCTTGAAATTGTGCGATAGGTTTTCCGAATTGTTCACGTTCTTTAGCGTACTTTACTGAAGCTTCATAAGCACCACGAGCAACACCACAACTTAATGCTGCGATAGAAATACGTCCACCATCAAGAATTTGCATTGCTTGAACAAAGCCCATTCCGACTTCACCAATTAGATTTGCATTTGGAACACGAACATTATCAAAAATAAGTTCAGCTGTTTCACTTGCTCTAACACCTAATTTTCCTTTGATTTGCACTGCAGAGAAACCAGGAGTTCCTTTTTCTACGATAAATGCAGAGATTCCCTTACTGTCTAACAATTCTCCTGTACGCACTAAAACTACAGATACATCTCCAGAAAGTCCGTGAGTAATCCAGTTTTTTGCACCATTAATGATCCAATCGTCACCATCTTTAACTGCAGTTGTTTTCATTCTCATGGCATCAGAACCTGTGTTTGGCTCAGTTAAACCCCATGCTCCAATAAATTCACCAGATGCTAATTTTGGTAAAAACCTTTTCTTCTGCTCTTCTGATCCGTGATAATAAATATGACCTGTACACAATGAATTGTGAGCTGCTACTGAAAGACCAATTCCACCACAAACTTTTCCTAATTCAATAAGTGCAGTAACGTATTCATCATAGGAAAAACCACTTCCTCCATACTCTTCAGGAACATAAATTCCAAGTAAACCTAAGTCACCTAGTTTTTTCATTACATCAACAGGAAAGTGCTCTTTTTCATCCCATTCTAATAAATGTGGTTTAATTTCCTTCTCAGCAAAATCTCTCACCATTTGTTGAATCATTAATTGATTCTCGTTTAGATCAAAGTTCATTTTTATATAATTTAAGTTCTTATGTTTTGTTTTCGTAATCGCAATTTGCAAATATAGTATATTTTTTATTTGCTTCAGTACTCTATTCTCATTCCACCTTTAAATAAGGTTTTAAAGCTTTAAATTTTTCATGATCAATATAGGGAGATAAAATCACCTCATCGATTCTTTTATATGGTCGGTGATTTTCTCGGAAGAAAACAATAGATTTTGCCATATCATAACTAATCAGAGGATGATCTCTTAATTCTTTCTCTGACGCTGTATTAATATTTAATCTCTTTATATCAGTTGCGTCAAGAATTAGAAAAGGTTTCATCGCTTCTATTTTCTCTTCATCCATTAAGTACACATCAAAAAGTTGATCGTAAGAAATTATTCCGCCATAAGCCTCACGAACTTTGATGATTTCTTTAGCAAAGTAAGGTCCTATTCCTGGGATTTTCTTTAAATCCCAAGCTGTGGCGGTATTAATTGAAATCGGAGCGAGCTCTTCTTTTACAGTTTCTTTTTGGTTTTGTTCAAATGACTTTTCATTCTTAGTAGATGAATATTTTGATGACGCAATATAGGATGGCTTTTCAATTGAATCAGGCAAAGCCACTTTTGGTTCTAATAAAACGTACAAATCTTCGTCTATAACATAGAGTTTTTTAAGATCTGATTTTATCTTGAGAACTGCTCCACTCTTCAAATATTTCAGAATAGAAGCCGCTTGTTTTTCAGACAATCCAATTGCCATCCATTCTTCCAAAGAATACTCGTTTGGATTGAACAGAGCAGAAGGTTGAGTATAACGACTGGTTACTTTCGCAACTTTCGCTTCAATTGAATCAGCCTTATTAGTTGAAGCTAATAATGATCGAACTTCAACATCATAGTGAGGAGGAGAATAGAAATAGTTGTAATATAAACGTGGAGCTACTGCAATAGCGATGAATAGAATTAACAAAACGATAATTCCTCTACGGGCTCGTTTAGAAAAATGAATCCAATCACTGTCCCAACTTTTTTTCGTCAATATTTCTATTTAAATCTTTTAATTGCTCCTGATTTTACACGTACAAAATAATCTTTCAGATCTCTTTTTACTTCTCCTGACATAATCAAAAGTCCAAGGATATTTGGGAATGCCATACCAAGAATCATTAAGTCTGAGAATTTAATTACTTCTCCTAATCCTACAGATGCCCCAATTACAATAAATACTAAGAAGATGAATTTATAGATTAATCCAGATATTTTTGTTTCTCCAAAAACATAAGTCCAGGCTTTCAATCCGTAATAAGACCAAGAAATCATAGTTGAGAATGCAAACAATACCACAGCGAAAGAAAGGACATATAAAGACCAATCACCCAAAGAAGATGAGAATGCTGCAGAAGTTAAAGCGGCACCTTCTAGACCTTCAGGATCTTGAGCATAACCAGTAAATATAATTACTAAAGCGGTCATTGTACAAACCACCACTGTATCAATAAATGGTTCTAAAATCGCGACGATTCCTTCACTCACTGGTTCATCAGTTTTGGCAGCAGCGTGTGCAATTGGTGCAGAACCTACTCCGGCTTCATTTGAGAATGCAGCACGTTGAAATCCTAAAATCAGTACTCCAATAAAACCTCCATACATTGCATCTGGACTAAATGCTCCAGTTATAATTGTATTAAAACCATGACCTAAATTATCATAATTAAAACCTATAATTACCAATGCTGAAATCACATAAATACCAACCATTGTTGGTACAATTTTATCTGTTACGCTAGCAATTTTTTTAATTCCACCAACAATTACGATTCCTACTAGAATTGCCATTCCGATTCCGAAGTACAGTCCATAAGCGGAGAACCCTTCCCAACCAGGAATTTCTGACAATTGATTAAATGCTTGATTCACTTGGAACATGTTTCCACCACCAAGAGATCCACCAACACAAAGTATTGCAAAGATAATTGCTAAAACCTTTCCTAATTGTTTAAATCCAGGACCTCGTTTTGCTAAACCGCGACTCAAATAATACATAGGTCCACCTGAAACTTCTCCGTCTTCCTTTAAAATACGATATTTAACACCAAGCGTACACTCTACGAATTTCGAAGCCATTCCAATTAGTCCAGCAAGAATCATCCAGAATGTTGCTCCTGGACCTCCCATACTAATTGCGATTGCAACACCGGCTATATTTCCTAGTCCAACAGTTGCTGAAAGTGCAGTAACAAGTGCTTGAAAATGTGTGACCTCTCCATCCTCTTTAGAAGGATCATCGTATCTTCCGCGTACTAAATCAATTGCATGTCTAACACCTCTAAATTGGATGAACCCCATCTTAAAAGTAAAGAAAAACGCTCCGGCTACAAGCCAAACTACAATTAATGGGATGCCTTGAGATTTATTGGTGAGGTTTTTAAAGTAAAATGGTTGAGGAGATGAATAGTCTATCTTTCCTAAAATCTTTTCGGATTTATTTCCTCTTTTATTAATGAATGAAACCTTGTCTCCTGCACCAACCTTCTGTCCTTTATGCTCACCGTAAATAAGTGTACCATCACCCATTGCGAAAAACGGAAATTCTTTATCTCCATCTTTTAAAATGGCAATCATATCAAGGTGTTTCACTACCTCTCCATCCTTTCTTAACCACTCTTTTATTGTATAGTTTTCAGATTCTGGTGCTAACGCAAATGGAGCCTTTAATACAAACTCATTTACTTTAACGGTATCTGACCAAACATTAGCGAATAAAATCTTATCTAATATTGAAACAGCTGGTTTCATACCATTATTAACATGTTCAGAGAAGCTATTTGGTTTCACATATCCTTTTACTACAATTGAATCAAAATTTGCATCAATTACAGTAACGATTACGGAATCTCCTTCAGACCAACCGTCAAATTTTTTATTATAGATTGATATGTTTTCATTATTCCAAACATATTTATAAGGTTTCTTACCCCCTTTAACATCTATTTGAACTGAAACATCATCAATTGCTTGCGATTTATCTTTGGTTGTTAGTTCTGCTGATAATGGTACATCCTGTCCATAAACAAAACTAGAAAACAGAAATAGGGTAGCCAAAATTTTAGCTAATCTCATAAATATATTTTTTTGTGTTCAAATTAATAACCTTTCGAATACCTCACCTTTTTAAGGGTCAGATTCGCTAATTTAAAAATATTATTTTAATTGTCGAGGTCTATCTTAGATAAGCTTAAAACAAATTCAGTAGGAATATAATCTAATTCAGTCTTGGCTTTATCAATATCTAACCCAGATGAAATAGGACGTTGTGCCTTTTGATTGAGCTTTTCTGATGTGATAGCATGAACTTTTTTAACATCGGCACCTACATAATTAGCTACTTTGACAATGTATTCATGCATTGAAAGCAACTCACCTCCAGCGATATTATAAACTCCAAACTCGTTTGAATCAACAACTTTTGCGCAAGCTTGAACAAGATCATCTACAAAAGTTGGAGTTCTGAATTGGTCATTTACTATATTCAAATCTTTTCCTGCTCGTAATTCATTAATTGCCCAACTAAAAATATTTCCTTTATTTAATTTTTCACCCACTCCATAAACGATGGATGTTCTAAGAATTGTGAAATTATTGTATCCGCTTTCAAAAATGACTTCTTCACCTCTCCATTTAGATTTACCGTAATTACTTAATGGATTTGGCGTATCTTCTTCAGCATACAATTTCTTTTTTCCATCGAAGATGAAATCTGTAGATATTTGGATTAAATGAATATCTGTTCCTTCGATTTCTTCAATAATATTGGCTACACCTATTGCATTCACATTAAAACATTCCGTTTCTTGTTCTTCACAAGCGTCCACGTTGGTCATGGCAGCAGTGTTAATAATATGTGTTGGATTAAAAGATTGGATTACCTCTTCAATTTTCACCATGTTCGTAATGTCCAGAATAGCAAAATTTTTATTTGGACAGAAAGACAATTTATTTTCGTTTGGTGCAGTGGCTAAGAATTCGATGTTGTGCTCTTGAAAATATTTTACTAATTTCTGTCCTAACAGACCATTACTTCCAGTTATTAAAACTTTTTCCGTTGATTTACTCATAATTCCCAAATTGACTTTCTTTTTTTACGTAATCCAAAAAAATGTTTGTTTTCTAATATCCATCCCATTCCTAAATAGATGATTAAGGGAGATCCTAAAGCAATAAAGGAACTATAGATAAAAAAAAGTCGAACTTTAGTTGTTCTCACGCCTAATTTTTTCGCCCACCATTCACTCACACCAAATGAGCGCATTTCAAAGAAAAAAACGATTTTTTGAATAAACTTTCGCATAATTACTTTTCTAAATTTTCTGTACCTACTTTACAGGACAAACATTTCTTAAAATTACAAAATTCATTGTTTAATTCTAACAATCCTTGACTTTCTAATGCATTTTGAGGTGAAAAACCTATTTCTTTCCAATAATTGATCACATTATTGCTCTCCGACGGAAGTTTTTCCATTAACTCAACTGCCATATCACTAAATGAAAAATCACTGTACAAATGTTTTAATGAAATTAAATAAGGCACTAAACCATTGATGATTAAATTCTGTTTGAACAACTTTGAGAAGTTTAGCTTTCGTTTTTTACTTAGTTTTCCAAATACAAAATGATTCTCCCAATACCCATCAATATAAGTTGCTGAAAGTTTATTGATTTTTGAAATAATTTGTTCTGCCTTCAAATCTGATAAGTTTTGAAGATCAAATTGTAAAAGGAACCCATTTATTTGGGCCAAAATTAAGGTAGGAAAACTATATGGACGGATACCACTAAACTTCCATGAGCTCTTATTCATTTCTAACAAATGGTGTTTGTGCTTTAGAAAACGCCAAGTTTGTTTTAGTTCTTGATAATATTCATCCTCAACTTCATCATTTAGGAAGCCTGCAGAGCCAAAAACCAGTGCTTCTAATCGGGTTTTGTCCCATTGTTCTTTTGCAATTAACTTATAAGGTAAAATACTCGCCAATTCTTGCATTGGTAATTTATTCACTCTCCCGCCAGTGGCTTGTAAAATGGCTGCCAATAAAATCGAATATTTATCTCGTTGCTCAATTTTCACTAAATCCAAAAGCTCAATTCCTTTTCTTTCTATGCGGTGAAGAAAGGAAACATCTATTTGCTGAAGTAAGGACAATTTATAATCCATTACCACATTTGAACAAGGAACTTTATAAGAATTTGAAATGATTTTCTCATAATTTCTTAAGTGTGCTAAATCAATTTGATTTTTGAGTTCAATAGTTGGCAGTTGGATTCCTTTAACAAATACTTCCTTGTCATGTTCGAACACAACATGTAAAACAACATTATTATAAGCCTCATCTAAATGGTGTTTGTGTGCATACCAATCTGAGGATTTTATATGTAATTCGATATTACCAGACCATTTAATTCCATCGATAGAAACTGTTCCATTGAAAAAATCTGGTCCAGCATCGAGATTATACCATCCGACTTCATGAACGCTTACTGGTGCTCCGTTAGTGAGTTTTAATTGGTTGAAATTTAGGCGTTTCATACGCCAGAGATAATGCAAATATTCTTCTTGCATGATTTGGTGATTTATTGGTTACTAAATTAAGTTAGTGAAAATTTAGAGTAATCACCAAATTAAAAGGAAGAAAAATATCATTTTCTACCACGTACACCAATTACGGTCATGTCATCTGTTTGTTCAAAATCACCCATCCACTCTTTGTGATATTCTTGAAGAATGGAGTTTTGTTCGTTCATAGGTTGATACGAAATCGCATCAATCAAGGCAAGGAATTTCTTGATTGTTATCTTTTTATTTTTCGTTCCTCCAAATTGATCTGGGAATCCATCAGTAAAGAGATACAGAATTTGATTTTCATTGAGCGTAACACTTTCTGTATCGTAGATGAAATCATTTATTACTGGCTCATCACCAATATGCTTAATTTGACCTTTAACCACTTTCATCGTTCCTTCTTTGTTGTCTTTTATCAAGAATCGACCTCCCGCTAAAGCGTATTCTACTTTTTCGCTATTTTTATCGAACGAACAAACGACTACTTCCATCCCATCTTGGATTCGATTTTGACCATCTCTTGGAAGTAATTCAGACAAATGTTCATCGAGTTGATTTAAAATTTCACCAGGATCAATAATTTTAGCTTCTTCAACTATTTGTTTTAAAATATTGATTCCTAAAAGCGTCATAAATGAGCCAGGAACTCCATGACCTGTGCAATCTGAAAGAATTAGAATTGTTTTATCGCCTATTTCTTTAAGCCAGAAAAAATCTCCTGAAACGATGTCTTTTGGTCTATATAATATAAAATGCTCATCAAATGAATCAGCGAATTCAGAGGAACGGGGCAGCATATTGAATTGAATTCTACGCGCATAATTAATCGAATCCATTATGGCTTTATTCTGCTCCTTGATTAATGAGTTTGCTTTCTTTTTACTGGTTATGTCTCGCGCCAATCCCAAAAATCCTTTAACAACATTTTCCGCACCTGGAGTGGTCATAGTTGATAGATTTTGTCCCAACCATTTAGTTTCTCCATTTGGAGTTAGAATAGGAAACTCTTTATATTTTCCTTTTTGGCGTTCTTTCAAAGTAGCATCAATAAAGTATCTTACTCTTTTTTGATAGGCTGGTTCTACAACATTCAAGATTGAAAGGTCTAATAATTCACTTTTTGATCTTTCAAAAACTTCACAGCATTTCTCATTTACAAAAGTGAAATTTCCATTGGTATCAGTTTGGAAAATTAAATCATCTGCGTTTTTTACAATAAGTTCATAGTAGTTTTCTAGGTTTATTTTTTCAGTAACATCTTGACCTAAAATAATACGCAGTTCTTCTGAAAACTTTTTACAAGACCATTGATAGTAAACAACCTCATCTTTTTCTGTAATTAAAGGAGTAACGAATATTGCGCCTTCTTTGAACTCACTTATTAAATGATCATCACTAAAATTATGCATTTCATTATAGGAAGGCTGATATTCATTTAAAAGTAGAATACTCTCTCCTTTCAGCGTTTCATCAACACCAAGAAGTGATTCCATATTTTCACTAACAAATGATATTTTCCCATTCTTATCAAAAGCAACTACTAGCGCATTTCCTTTATTCACTATTCCAGAGGCGAAAATCAATTGTTCAAGGGAATTATTACGCATATATGTTTTAAAAATCATCAAGAAACAGGCAATGGCAATTCCCATAAGAAATAGATATTGATTGAATTTTGCATCTTCAACTAAAAAAATTATGGCAACAGAAGCTGCTCCCATGGCCAGGCTCACAACTACCGCAGAACGCAGTCTTCTCAATGTATAAGGAGCAACAAAAGTGACTAACAATGCAGATGTGAAATAAAATGGATGGATATCCGAGATATAGGTAAACATCAAATTGTAAGCTAATAAAATAAGAAACCCTATAACAAGATAAGTCCCCGCTTTCCGTGAGCTACTTTTCACAAAAGTGACGACTAAAAACAGCATCATTAACAAAGCACCAGTGACGATTGCACTGAAATCATGAAGTTGTAAACTATCATCTACACGAGGTGCAAATAAATGACCTAACGTATTTGCAACAGCACCAAAAGCCAATAAACTTTTAGCGGTTGACTTATTTGCCACAACATCTCTTGAAATGATAATATTTTCACGATTGAAATTTTTTGTACTGTCTAAAAAACTAATATTGATCAGTACAATTATGCTGATTACACCTATAATGAACCATTTGTTTTTGTAAAATGGAATAATAACGTCAAAACTGATCGTACTTTCTTCACTTTCATTTGCTCCATCAATAGAAGATTTCACTTTCAGAATGTAGCTACCCGCTTTAAGGTTATTAAAAATAGCTTCTTGCTTTGGAGACCAATTGGACCAATTTACCCACTCTTCTTCATCGGCTCCTTCTAATTTGTAACTGTACGTAACAAAAGTAGATTTGGTATTTACACTCTCAAACTCTATTAATAAGTTATTATCCTCCGTATTTATTGTAACTGGATTCTTATTGTCAATTAAGTTCTCAATGTTTTTATTTTTCAGAGAGTGAATAATTGGTTTACTCAACCTACTCCTTCTGTCAAGATATTCAGGCCGAACTAAAACTGCTCCGCCAAGAGTTCCTAAAAGAATAGAGCCATCTGCAGATTGAAAAGAGGATCGCATGTGGGTTTCGTGTCCATAAAATCCACTCTCCTTATTGTATGTTTTGCTCGAAAGGGCTTTTCCGTTTTTATCGACATTTATAACTGTTATTCCTTTATTACTTCCGATGATAAGGTGACCAAACTTGTCGGAGTTAAGAGTATAAATAAGTAGAGAAGGTAAAAACTGCTCTTCAGTAATGGCTACAAACTTTTTTTCTGCTGTTATCCCCATTAAACCTTCATCAAAGCTAAACCAAATTGTTCCGTAGGAGTCCATTATTGAATTCCCTACATAAGCACCCATAGTCTTCCCATTAACTTTGCTTTGAACAGGAAGCAGTTGTTCTTTTGCATGGTCGTATTTCATTACGCCAAAGTTGGTACCAAAATACAGTGCTGTAGAATCCTTATTTATAATTCCATTATAGTAATAGGCTGGAGCAGTAGTAAAACTGTCCACTTTCCCTGATATTAAATCCTTCCTAAAAAGTCCTTGACTAATAACAGAAAACCACAGATATCCAAAGGCATTCTTTATCAAGCTTACTCTTTCCTCTTTTAGAAAATTAAGAGGTGGATATAATTCTAGTTTCTTGTCTCTTATTTGGTAAACACCTTTGTTAGTTGATACTAAAAGTGTGTCTCCTATATAATCTTTAGAAGTTAAATAGATGTCTGCATTTTCAACAAAATCAGTTTCAACAGGACCTTTGCCAATAAAAGTTCCTTTTCCATTTACTGTGATTATAAAATCATTGTTCAATGTTTTACCAATAAAAGAAATTTCTGGTTGAGCGAATAACTTGTTACTGCTAAGTTTGGTGAATGGCTCAAGAGAAACTCGATAAGCACCACTTGAGGAAGTCGTTACCCATATATCATTATTTCTATCAATTAAAATATTGGTAGGTTTAACTATTTGAAGTTTAGAATTATTCTCTATTAGGTGGAATTGAGAAGTGTTGATATCATAAGTTACAATTCGTCCTTTATTTGTTATAAAAGCAATTATCTCTTTTCTTTTATCCCATTTTACTATTTCTTCACCAGCCAAAAGTAGTGGCTCAGAGATATTCGTTATATCTAAATTTACTGTAGCTCCTTTTTTTAAAGGAACGGATAATATTTTTGTCAAATACTTATCAATCAAAAGTAAACTATCAGTGGCTTCATAGCCAACTACAAAATCTTTTAATTGATCTTTACTCACTCCAAGCCAATCATGCATTTCCTGAATACCACCTTCTTTTACCCAATAATTTAAACCTGAGGTAAAAATCAATAATTTTTCATCTAACCTACAACTTCCGTAGTATTGCAAATCTGGAATCACAGGAGAGAATAATTTCTCTCGAACCAATGAACTATCTTTAAAAGTCCTTAATCCGCTATTCTGAAGAACAATTTGAATGTTATTGTGTTGAAATATAGCATGACATTTTCCTAAGCGCGCAATATAAGAAAGTCGATTTATGGAATTATTTTCTAATGAGAATACTCCTCTGTACAATGTCGAAAACAAGATTCTATTTTCATGAAAGAAAATATCATTTACATGTCGGTTATTCCGACCTTGGATATCTTCTAAATAATCAAATGCTTGTCCATCATACCGGATCAAACCAGCACCATCTGTTCCAAACCACAAATAGCCATCATCAGACTCTTCAACTGTGAGAATTGAGATTAGGTTTAGTCCTTCCTCATAATTGAAGTTTTTAAACGTGTATAACTGAGCTACAGATACAAACGAACTGGTAGCAATTACAAATATAAGAAGCAACAATCTTTGTAGTTTCATACACTTTAAAGAGTCGAACTCCTAAATCTACTAAAAATACTGTGAAAAGTGATATAATTACCTAAAACGTTACAACTTTGATTGAGTTTTGAACATTTCGCGCTTTTACTTTTGTCTCCTCAATATCTTTTCCTGTGATTGTAACATGCCCCATTTTACGATTGGGCTTTGTTGTAGGTTTACCATATAAATGGACATAAACTCCTTGCATTTTCATGAGTTCTTCCATACCTTCATACTTGGCAGGACCTTCATGATTTTCATCTCCCAGTAAATTAATCATAACACCAGCTGTTTTGATTGCTGTATCTCCCAATGGAAGTCCCAAAATAGCACGCAGATGTTGTTCAAATTGAGAAACATAATTACATTCAATAGTATGATGACCGCTATTGTGAGTCCTAGGCGCTACTTCATTCACCAATAAAAGTCCTTCTTCAGTCAAGAACAATTCTACAGCTAAAAGTCCTACCATATCGAGTTTTTCGATAACATCTTTTGCTAATTCAGTTGCTTTATTTTCAATTTCCGGTAAAATATTCGCTGGACTAAAAAGAAATTCAACTAAATTTAATTCTTCACTGAATTCACATTCTACAACTGGAAAAGTTTTCACCTCTCCACTTTCATTTCTAGCAACTAAAACAGATAGTTCCTTTGTGAAATTTATTTTTTCTTCTATTAATGAAGGAACATCAAAAGCATTTTCAAAATCAGAAATAGATTTTATTGAAGTCACACCTTTACCGTCATAGCCACCTTTTCTCATTTTTTGAATGAAAGGTAAACGATTGGTGTAATTTTTTAATTCTGATTTATCATTGATTAGATGATAAGGAGCTGTTGGAATTCCATTTTCTTTATAAAAATCTTTTTGCAGTCCTTTATCTTGAATTAATTTTAAAACGCGTGATTGAGGAAAAACTTTAACGCCTTGTTTTTCTAAATCTTCGAGCGCTTCAACATTAATGTGTTCAATTTCTACTGTTAGCACATCTTTATCTTTCCCAAAAGCCATAACATCTGCATAAGATTGGATGTTCCCTTCAGTAAATTCATAGGCCAAAGTCCCACATGGCGCTGACTTTGAAGAATCCATTGCATAGATATGAACATCATAGTCCATCGCTGATTGAATCATCATTCTACCTAGCTGACCACCACCTAAAACACCTAATTTAAATGCTTCTCCGTACCACTGTTTTTTCATCATAATCTAGTTTTCAAAATCAATGCGAAGATACAGAAGCCTTTTGGAGAATAATACTTGTTTCATAAAAAACTTTAGGAACAATAAAAATGTTTTAAAAATATTATCTTTGTGGAAAGTACAAATTTAGAAAAGGTGCAAATAAAAGATAAGAAGTTCGAACTATACATTTCTGAAAATGAAATTCAAAAGTCTATACAAAAAGTAGCAGCGCGAATAAACACTGATTACAAAGGCGAGGAGATAATTTTCGTGGGTGTTTTAAATGGTGCATTTATGTTTGCTGCTGACCTTATGAAGGACATTAATTTAGAATGTGAAATATCATTTGTTAAAGTGACGTCTTATAAAGGCACTTCAAGTACTGGGAAAGTTCATGAATTAATTGGATTGACCACAGACATCAAAGACAAACACGTGGTTATTTTAGAGGATATAGTAGATTCAGGACTTACTTTAAGTAAATTATATTCGATGATAGACCACAACTCGCCTAAATCAGTTGAGGTTGCTACACTTTTATATAAGCCCGATGCATTTAAGGGGAAATACCCTCCAAAATATGTTGGTTTAGAGATTCCAAACAAATTTATTGTTGGATATGGTTTAGACTATTTAGAGTTAGGCAGGAATACAAGAGACATTTATCAGATAAAAGAATAAAGACAATATGTTAAATTTAGTATTATTTGGACCTCCAGGAGCTGGAAAGGGTACACAGTCAGCAAATATTATTAGTAAATACGGATTAATTCACCTTTCAACAGGCGATATTTTCAGATTTAATATTGGAAATAAAACAGAATTAGGAACATTAGCTAAATCATATATTGACAAAGGACAATTGGTTCCTGATGAAGTAACGATCAACATGCTAAAGTCTGAAGTCAACAAACATGTAAGCCCAAAAGGTTTTATTTTTGATGGCTTCCCAAGAACTAAGCCACAAGCAGAAGCTTTAGATGCATTTTTAGCAGATAAAGGAGAAAGAATCGCTGGAATGATTGCATTGGAAGTTCCAGAAAACGAATTAAAAGAAAGATTGCGTAAAAGAGCAATCGATTCTGGTCGAACAGACGACGCCAACCCAGAAATTATTGCAAATAGAATTTCAGTTTATAATAATGAAACTGCACCTGTAAAGGTTTTCTATAGTAAGCAAAATAAATTTCATAAAATCAATGGATTAGGTGGAATTGACGAGATTACGAATGAAATTATAAAAACAATAGAATCCCTTAAAGATTAATTGAATGGCCTCAGATAACTTTGTAGATTACGTAAAAATATTTTGCCGCTCAGGAAAAGGAGGTGCAGGTTCTCGTCACATGAGAAGAGAACGTCACATCCCAAAAGGAGGTCCTGATGGTGGTGATGGTGGTCGCGGTGGGCATGTTATCATTCGAGGAAACAAACAAATGTGGACCTTACTGCACCTGAAATTTCAGAAGCACACCAAAGCCGATCACGGTAAAGGTGGTGGAGGTCAACAAAGAACTGGAGGAGAGGGAGACGATGCTTATATTGATGTGCCAGTTGGTACTATCGTTAGAGATTCGGAAACCAACGAAATTCTTTTTGAAATTGATGAACATGGACAAGAAGAAATTGTAAGAAAAGGGGGTAAAGGTGGACGTGGAAACACGCATTTCAAAAGTTCTACCAATAGATCTCCTGACTATGCACAACCAGGAGAAGACGAAGTAGAAGGCTGGACAATTTTAGAATTAAAGGTGCTTGCAGACGTTGGTCTTGTAGGTTTCCCTAATGCTGGAAAAAGTACTTTACTTTCTGTTCTTTCTGCTGCAAAACCAGAAATTGCTAACTATCCATTTACAACACTTCGACCTAATTTAGGAATTGTTGATTACCGTGGAAATCGCTCATTTGTAATGGCGGATATCCCAGGAATTATCGAAGGTGCTCACGAAGGGAAAGGTCTAGGATTAAGATTCTTGAGACACATTGAACGTAATTCTCTATTGTTATTTCTTGTTCCAGCAGACAGTGATGATATCGCTAAGGAATATGAAATATTATCGAATGAACTAAGACAATATAATCCACAATTATTAGATAAAGAAAGAATTTTAGCTATTTCAAAATCAGACATGTTGGATGAAGAATTAATGGAAGAAATTAAAAAACAACTTCCTGATTTAAAAACAATATTTATTTCTTCAGTTGCAAGACAAAACCTGAATGAATTAAAAGATTTAATTTGGAATACATTGGATCATGATTGAATGGTTAAAGGAAATTGAGCAAACAATACTTATAAGTATTAACAGTACACATTCTCCTTTTTTAGATTGGTTAATGTGGTGGATTAGTGATAAATTCATTTGGTTTCCTTTTTACCTTCTACTTTTCGTTCTTGTTTATTTGAAATACTCACTAAAACATGCTTTGTGGTTTACTGTATTTGGCTTCGCGGCGGTCGGACTTGCTGATTTTACAGCTAATTTTGGTTTTAAGCACACTTTTATGCGTTATCGACCTTCGCATCATTTAACGTTGGGAGAAAAACTGCGCTTCTATGAAATGAAACCTAGTGAATTTTACAAAGGCGGTCAATATGGATTTATATCTGGTCATGCAACAAATTCATTTGTAATTGCCGTAATGTTTATTCAGCAATTGAAACCTAAAATAAAATTCATTACTCCTATATTATTATTCTGGGCGTTAATCGTTTGTTACAGCAGAATGTATCTTGGCGTTCATTATCCTACGGATATAATAGGCGGAGCATTATGGGGATCAGGAATTGCGTTATTGTTCCATTGGATATATAGAAAGACGATTTTAAAGACTGTATAATCTATTTTTGCAAAACAGAAATTCTTGGAAGCACAAATACTATTACCTTATTGGTTATCATAGTTAGTTCGACCATTGTTTAATGGAAGATATTAGAATTAAATATTTGTTTTTCAAATCGAGATAAACTAATCGATAGAACGAGTGAACTTGTTTCAAGTCAAAATAAATTTCAAACCATTTTCAATAATACCACAAAAACTACTGTTATTTAGGTACCTATAACTCTAGGACCAAGAGGACGACATGCCCTAAGGATGGACCTAAGTATATTCATTACAAAGATTCAAACCCATAAAACAACTAAATATTTTGATTGGCTGAATTATTTAATGTCTCCATTAAAATAGTGGTAAAATGCAATAGTTTATTAAAAATTTGACTTCATTTGGCAGGCTACACTCACCCCTCTACTCCTATTAAGCAACGGGAATCAATCTTATAATTTCGTCATGAATACGGCTTCTTTCTAAACCAAGTTCAGAAACATTCATTTTTGACAAGACTTTCATTTTCTTATGCTTCTTGTTTACTTCAAACCACCGGTAAGCCAACAACCCACAAATAGGCAAGACAGTAACGAAATAAAGAACACCTATTACAGTAGGGATTTGAAACGACATTACTATTAAAATAATTATCGGAACATTAAACAAAGCAATTGCAACTAAGCCAAGCAGCATTTTCACGCTACTCCAAAACACTTTTCTCTTGAACGATTTTTCTACGAATGATTTAATATAATAGTAAGGAAGAAAACAGTGAATCATTCCTAATAGCATGAAAGGAAAAATGGTTATCAAAAACAAACGATCTCTTCCTTCTCTTCTATTATTTGAGAGCACATTATATAATGGAGTTTCTTCAATATTCTCTTGTTTCTGGGATAAAAAATAATTTTCTAATCGTTTTTTTAGCGCCAAGAGCATTTCGTTTTTCTCTACATGTTGTTCATTGAACCAATTCGCAAGATTTTTAGAGTATTCCCATCTTTCTAATAACGGAATTCTAAAATCTGAATCTACAGCATTCATTCCTTTTCTCGTAATGCGCATTATATTCTCATGAAATGGCGCCATTTTCTCATTCCTAACATCAGTAATTTGATTGCGCATTTCTACTTCCATGCGCAATGTTAAATCTAAAATAGTTTTATTAGGATCCTTCTCATAAGCTTTTCTGTAATCGTTTAAACAAACGGGATCTCCATTTGAGACAACACAATCACTTCCTAATTTATTAGGATCAGAATAGTTTGCTCCTGTAGCTTGAAGGTAAATTTTCTTCTTCCAATTGATTTTTTCTAGAGATAAAAAGCCAATTCTTACCGCCCCTTTTTTAATAGGTTTTAAACGGCGTATAAACTCATTATCCGTAAAGCCTTCGGCAAAAACAATCAAACTACGGCCACCTCTTAAAATCTTAGCACATTTTATAAAAACCTCTTCATTTTTCTTTTTAGTATCCTCACCATCAAGCTTTCTATAGATGGGCAACATATGCGAAGCCCAAAGTATTGGTTTTAGATAAGGCTTGAAAATATCAGATCTTGTCATGAAAAATATAATGGGTGGTTGACTCCCCACGATAGTTAAAGGGTCCATAAATGAAGCAGCATGATTACTCATGAATATTGTTCTTGAAAATCGTTTTTTTGGTTTGTTGACATTTTTAAACCTTGGATAATAAACCCAAATGGTGATTTTCAAAATGTAACTCATTAGAAAGTACAGTACCCTCATAGTTTATTATTTAACAGTAAAATGAGTTGCAAAATTAAACTTTTTAGAATATGAACAAATAAAAAAAAGGAAAAGGAAAATGGTTTTACCAATTGAGATAACCACTGATCGAAGTTACAATTGTAGGGTTTTTATGAAAAGGCGATTAAAATACTTCTATAAAACATATGTTGAGAAAAAGGAAATAGAAAATCAGCTGATTTAATTTATCTGCTAATTGTTATGCATTAAACCTAAGCCTCATGAAGTTTCCATCTTGAAAACCTTGTGTAAACTTCCCTTCTAATTGTTCAATTAATGCTGATATTAGAGTTGAACTAACATCCTCTGCTTCCATTAAATCTAATTTCTCTTTAAATGGTTTGGCTTCATCATCTTCAATTATAAAACAGAAAGAGAAATCACCTTTATCTTTTAATAATTTTATTCGAAGATTAATTTCATTTGTTTCACCAAGTTGTTTTAACCAATAATAATATACTTCGGTGATATAAAGTCCTAAGGGCACTAATACGTCTAACCCGAAATGATCAAATTCAACATCTACTTCGATGAAAACCGTTTTACCAGAAGATGAACTTTTTAGATAATTAATCAAATCATAAAGATAAGAGTTGATATTTACCATATTCACCTCCATAGATTTATAGATGTTTTGATAAATAAGAGCCATTGCTTGTACTCTATTATGTACTTCTTGAAGCGAATTTATCGATTTTGGATCATCTTGATTCATGTACAAACGAAGTATACTTGAAATAATTTGAAGATTATTAGTTACACGATGGTGAACCTCCTGAAATAAAGATTCTTGTTTATCATGTTGATATTTAAGCTTGGAATATTGAGTTGATAAAGTTTCAATAGCCATGTCTAAATCAGAACTTTTCCTCTCTAAAACAACTTCAAGTTTTTCTTTAACCATTCCTAACTCCTCGGCTTCATGAATTTTAACCAATGCACCAACGGCTATGGAAGTGATAACTTCGAGTAATTTTTTATGATTTTCTTTATAAAAATATTTATCAGGATGTTCACTTGTTATGACAGCATATACAACATTGTCAATCTTTACAGGCACAATTAGCTCAGAACCCGCTTGAACAACATCAAGAAAATAATCCTTACTTGTTGTAACATCATCAACTAAAAGAGTTTGTCCGGTTTGAGCGACTTTTCCAGCATGACCTTGACCAAATTTCAATTCTAATGGGTTTTCGAATCCTGAATTGGTAATTTTTGAAGGTCCGTATGCCGCAACTTGTCTAAGTATATTTTTGTGATTGTCTACTTTATAAATAACACAATCTAAAAAATCCATCTGTTGGGATACTTCATTCGCAAGTATCTTAAATACTTCTTCTTCTGTTTTCGCAGATATAATATCCTGACTAAATTTATGAATTACGTCTATAAGTAGTGACAAGTTTACTTGATTCACTAAAGCCTTTTTTTTCATATTTTTTAAGAGTCCGTCAACCATAAATAGTTCAGAATAAGCGGCAATGTAAGAAATTACTAAAATTTAACCGCATCAAAAACTATGATAATACGAATAAATTCGACCAACTATACTTTTTCTTCGTTCTGTACACTTTTATGTATAGATTTGTACAACAGTTTATATAACGAAAATGTGTTTTAATAACCCTGTTCACGTTATAAATCAAGCCGAGAATCAGTCCAATTCAACAAAGGAAATTCTTAAGTAATTATAGAAAATAGTAGGTGAAAATAAGTTTATCTTATCACAGAGGGTTTAGATTTAACCAAAATTAAAAACTCAATTAGAGGTGGAATGAGTAAAAACAAAGAGCCCCATCTTGTTACAGAAAAAACCCAATTTCCTTGCACTGAAAAAAGTGGTAGCGGAACAATAACTGCAATTAACCCTAGGTAATATAACCAGTTGTACCAAGGCATTTTCTTTTGAAGAAAACGTTTGATCAACTGAGCTAAAATGTAAACAATTACAGCAATTAAAAATCCTGTTGGCAAAGTACGTAAATCAAGAATTTCATCTGCTAACATGTAATAAACAAACACATATAATGCTGAGGCCATAAGCACAACCAATAATAAATAATGCAGTCCTTTATTCAATTTATTCTTCACAATTCTAGAATTTAATTACGTTACAAAGTTAAGTGAATCTGCATGAAATCAAAAGGATTCGATTAACAAGATACTATAACCGAATAGAAAACCAAAAAGAGCACAAGTATTTAATAACGAATGTATTAAAAAATAATTAGTTAGAAAAACGTTATTTACACATTGATCAGACAAACGACCTTGTATTTTTTATTGTTAATTTCAGCATCTAAAAAACACATAAAATGCAATTCAAAATAGTCCTTACTTTATTTATAACTTTGAGTTTTTTCACAGTTCACAATGCGCAAGAAAATAATCATGCGGAAGATAGCGTTATGCTGCGCAAGATTTATTCAGAAGCATTAGAAAATGGTCATGCTTATGAAGATTTACGCAGTTTATGTAAAGACATTGGCGCAAGACTTTCTGGCTCTGTAAGTGCAGAAATGGCTGTTCAATGGGGATATCACCGACTGAAAAAATATGATTTTGATACCGTATATTTTCAAGAAGTTATGGTTCCACATTGGGAGCGAGGAACGAAGGAAAATGGTTATTATCAGTCTAAGGATGGTAAAATCACGAAAGTTAATATTCTTGCTTTGGGTGGATCTGTTCCAACAAATGGAATCATGGAAGGTGAAATAGTAATGTTTAAAAATAGAGACGCATTATTGAAAGCCAATAAAAAGGATGTAGAAGGAAAAATCGTCTTTATTTCTCAACCGATGGATCAAAAAATGATTACCACTTTTAGTGCTTATGGAGCTTGTTATCCAATTAGAGGTTTAGGTGCAATTGATGCGGCAAAATTAGGTGCAAAAGCTGTTATCATCAGATCTTTGAGTTTAAGCGAACATGATCATCCACACACGGGAACGATGCAGTATGAAGAGGGCTTGAAGAAGATTCCTGCGGCGGCTTTATCCACAAATGATGCAACTGCTTTAGAGAATCTATTAAATGAAAGTAAAGGTAAATTGACTTTTTATTTTGAAATGGATTGCAAAGTTTTACCTGATAAAAAATCTCATAATGTGATTGCAGAATTGAAAGGATCAGAAAATCCGAATAATATTATCACAATTGGTGGACATTTGGATTCATGGGATATTGGCGAAGGCGCACATGATGATGGTGCTGGAATTGTTCATTCGATGGAGGCGTTAAGGATTTTAAAAGAGTTAAATTATAAGCCTAAAAATACTTTACGTGTTGTTTTCTTTATGAATGAGGAAAATGGAAACATGGGTGGAAAAACTTATGCCAAGAAGGTAAAAGCGAGTGGAGAGCATCATATTTTGGCAATTGAAAGTGATCGTGGTGGTTTTTCGCCTCGTGGATTTTCTGTTGATGGAAAACAAAAGCATTTGGATTTGATTCGTTCGTTTGAGAAGTTGTTTAAGCCTTATTTGATTCATCATTTTGAATTTGGATATGGTGGGGTTGATATTGGGCCGTTGAAGAATGAATTTGAAGGGATTGGTTTGATTGGTTTTGTTCCGGATAGTCAGCGTTATTTTGATTTTCATCATAATGCGAATGATGTTTTTGAGAATGTGAATAAGAGGGAGTTGGAATTGGGGGCTGGGAGTTTGAGTGGGCTGTTGTGGTTGTTGGATAGGTATTATTAGGAGCCTGTGGCTCTGGGTTCACGCAGATTTTCGCGGATTTCGCAGATTTTTATTTTTTTTTGGGGGGGGGGATGTTGGTTTGGGTTGGTTTGGGTTAGTTGGTTAGTTGAATAAATTGTTTCTGTATTGTTGAATCCTTCGCTCTCTTTCTCTTCCTCTTCCTTACTCTCACTCTCGCCTCCGACCTCTTCTTAGTTCTCCGTTTTCTACTTTTAATGGGCTTGGTGTGTTGTTGGTGTAAAGTGCTCCGGTTCCTAGTCCTTGGGGTAGAGTTATTTTATATGTGCTGGTGAATTGTGCAATTGCATCTAGTCCTACATTTGATTCTAGGGCGCTAGTTATCCACCATGGAATATTTCTTTCTTCGGCTAGTTTGATCCATTCTTTTGATCCTTTGAACCCTCCTATTAGGCTTGGTTTTAGGATTATGTATTGAGGTTGGACTTTGTCTAGGAGCTGTTTTTTTTCTTCTAAATCATTCATTCCTATTAATTCTTCATCTAATGCTATTGGTAGAATGTTTTTAGCGCAGAGTTTTTGCATTTCTTCTACCTGACCTTGTTTTATTGGTTGTTCTATTGAATGTAATTCAAATTTGTTTAATCTTTCTAGTTTTCCTGGTGCATCTTCTGGGGTGAATGCTCCGTTGGCATCGACTCTTAATGTTATTTCTTTTGCAGATACTTGTTTTCGGATTCCAGCTAGAATTTCTAATTCTTTTTCGAAATCTATTGCTCCAATTTTCATTTTGATGCAGGAGAATCCTTCTTCTAGTTTTTGGGTGATTTGAGATTGCATAAACTCCTCATCTCCCATCCAAATTAATCCGTTGATTGGCAACGCTTGTTTTCCTTGGGTGAAAGGTGTGTCGAAATAGATTCCTTTTCCTCCGTTTTTTAAATCTAAGAGCGCCATTTCTAATCCGAAGTAGATAGATGGAAAATCTTTGAGTTCTTCAATATTTAATGAGAAACTATCGGCATCTTCTGCGACAGCTTTTATGACTTTCTCGTAAGCTTCATCGTTTTCATAATCTGGTGAAAGTCCAGGGATAATGCTGCACTCTCCTACTCCTTTGACATCAGGATTATCTTGATTCCAAACAGTAATGAACCATGCTTTTTTTTTGGTTAAAACTCCTCTGCTTGTTCCGCTTGGACGTTTAAATTCAAATACTTTTTTTTCAAAACTGGCTTTTAAACTCATATTACTGTGGAAATTAAAAAGAGAATAGAAATCGCAAAAGTAGATAAGGCCACTTTCTTTAATTCAGGATCTAGTGTTTGAGGAATGTTTGTTTTCCAAACTTTAGTCAGGTGTTTTATGAGAATAATATAAGGCAATAAAGCGATTAAACTTAACCACCATTGATTGACCAATATAAAGGTCAAAATTCCAACAAATGAACCTATAATTAATGTCGTTTGATAGATTTTTGCTTTCTCGAATCCCATGGCAACAACGATGGTTCTTTTATTAACCAATTTATCGTTTTCGTGATCTCGCATGTTGTTTAAATTCAAAACGGCTATGCTTAAGAACCCTATTCCGTAAGCTAATCCGAGTAAACTCCAGTCGAAATCTTTAGCAAATAAAGTGTAAACTCCTAGCACGCTAACCAATCCGAAAAAGATGAAAACCATCACATCACCCATTCCGCTGTAGCCGTAAGCTTTTTTACCTACCGTGTAAGTGATAGCAGCGAGAACGCTCAATAATGCCAGTACAACATAAACCCAAAGTACGGAAGATGGCATTTCTGTTGTACCAATAATGATCAATGGAATTGCGGTTACCAAGGAAAGTAACGACATTATAACCGAGCCGATTATCATTCCTTTTTGTGTTATTTTTCCTGATTGAATTGCTCGCATTGGTCCAACACGTCCTTCATTGTCTGCTCCTTTATAGCTATCCCCTAAATCGTTGGCGAAGTTGGAAAGTATTTGAAGGAATAAGGTAGTTAATATAGCCAAAGTAAAAATACGCGTATCCCAAAAGCCCTGTTTGTATGCAACAAAACTCCCTACTATAATTCCAGAAAGTGACAGCGGCAAAGTTCTTAATCGAGCTGCGTGAATCCAACTTTTTATTTCCATGATACAAAAATCACAATTTAAATTAAAGAAAGGAAGATAAAGGGTTTAAAGTTTTAGGAGAGAGGAATGCCGGTGGTATAGAAAAGTTACGCGGAGATACGCAGAGGTGCAGAGATTCGCAGGGAAAAAGAAAGAAGTAGAAGAAGAAGAAAAAGAGGTTTAGTGAGAAGAGTGCTGATAGCCAGCAAGAAAAGAATAATTTATACAAGAAATTCTGCGGGAAACCTACCAGCCCTGCCAACCCTACCAAAAAAATGATCTGCGGAATCTGCGAAAATCTGCGGGAGACAAACAACTTTTCTAACTCCTAAAACTTACCATGTGATTCACTCTCTTTTAAACAAACTTCTCCTAATTTTGTCTATATTCACAGAAAGCACAGATAACAAAAATAAAATGGCAGAGATTGTAAATAAGATTCAGCAAAGTGGTTTGATACAGCTTGATTTAGCGAGTTTCAAGCCAAAAGAAACTATCGAAACTATCGACTTGAAAGAAAATTTATGGCAAGGCTTGGCTTTGAAAGAAAAAGACTTTCGTGAATTTGTCAAGGAAAATGATTGGAATCAATACGAAGGAAAGATGATTGGTGTTTTTTGCTCTGCTGATGCAATTATTCCAACTTGGGCTTTTATGTTGGTAATTTCAAAACTTCAAGAACATGGCGTTACTGCTTTTGTTGGTGATAAATCTGAAGTGGAGAAGCAATTAATACTTCAAAATATCTCAAAGTTAGATTTGGAAGAATATACCGATGGAAGATTAATTATTAAAGGTTGTTCTGATGTTGCGCATCCTGCTTTTGCGATGTCTGAATTGGTAAAACACTTACAGCCAGTTTCGAAAAGTATAATGTATGGTGAGCCTTGTTCTACGGTACCGGTATATAAAAGAAAGAAAAACTAACGAAAATTTGAACTATTGTAGAGACGCACGGCCGTGGGTCTCTACAATAGTTCAAATACCAAAAAATTAAAAATGTCCCAATCTAATTCACAACCCATTCTCATATAATCAATATCTTTACAAAGTGTCAGAAAGGTTAAACAAACTCAACGAGAAGATTAAAACATTACCAGAAAAGCCTGGTGTATATCAGTATTTTGATGATACTGGAAAAATCATTTATATTGGGAAAGCGAAGAACCTTAAAAAAAGGGTGAATTCATATTTTACTAAAAATCACGACACAGCCAAAACAAGAATTTTAGTTCGTAAGATTCACGACATGCATTACATTGTTGTGGATAACGAAACGGATGCTTTGTTATTGGAAAACAACCTCATAAAAAAGTATTTACCCAAGTACAATATTGCACTTAAAGACGACAAAACTTATCCTTGGATTTGTATCAAAAACGAACGATTTCCAAGGGTTTTTACTACGCGAAGAGTAATTAAAGATGGTTCTAAATATTTTGGACCTTATCCTTCGGTTTATGTGGTGAATACTTTATTGGAATTGATGCGTGAACTTTATCCTTTGCGCAATTGCAATTATGATTTAAGTCAAAGCAAAATCGATGATGGAAAATATAAAGTTTGTTTAGAATATCATATCGGAAATTGTAAAGCTCCTTGCGTTGGAAAGGAAAAAGAATCCGATTACAATGAATATATTGATCAAATCGAACACATTGTAAAAGGAAATATTTCTTCTGTTATCCGCATGTTGAAAGACAAAATGCAAGATTCAGCTGAGCGATTTGCTTTTGAGGAGGCCCAAGAAACGAAACAGAAAATTCTAGCATTAGAAAAATACAGAGCGAAATCTACCGTTGTTTCTCCTACCATTCATCAAGTAGATGTGATTACCATAGAAAGATCGGAGAACAAAGCTTTCGTCAATTACTTGGTAATTAATAATGGAACAATCATTAATGGTTTTACGGTTGAAGTCAAGACGAAATTAGATGAGACAGACGAAGAAATATTGATTTTCGCGTTGTTAGATATGCGTGAGAAATTCCATAGTCAGTCGACAGAAATATTGATTGAAAATGCAGAGGATTTCAAATTGGATGGATTAACATTTTTCACTCCGCAACGAGGAGATAAAAAACATTTGTTGGATCTTTCTCAGCGAAATGCAAAATATTTCAAGTTACAGCAAAAGAAACAAGAAGCACTTAAAAACCCAGAAATAAAGGTTGAAAGACTACTTAAAACGATACAATCTGATTTTAGATTGAAAGAATTGCCTGTTCACATGGAATGCTTTGATAACTCAAATATTCAAGGAACGAATCCAGTTTCGGCATGTGTAGTTTTTCGAAATGGAAGACCAAGCAAAAAAGATTATCGTCATTTCAACATCAAAACCGTTGAAGGTCCAGATGATTATGAATCCATGCGTGAAGCACTTTATCGCCGATACAAAAGAATGGTTGAAGAAGGTCAAGATTTACCGCAACTTGTAATTGTGGATGGTGGAAAAGGTCAATTAAGTGCAGGATTAGATGCTCTTGAAAAACTAGGTTTGCGTGGAAAAATTCCAATTGTAGGAATTGCGAAAAGACTAGAAGAAATATTTTTCCCAGGAGATAACATCCCTCTGTATATTGACAAGAAAAGTGAGAGTCTAAAAGTGATTCAGCACATGCGAAACGAAGCGCACAGATTCGGAATTGAACACCACAGAAATCGCCGCAGTAAAGGAGCATTGGTTTCTGAGCTTATTCAAATTAAAGGAATAGGAGACAAAACCCAAGAAGATTTAATGAAACATTTTAAGACTGTTTCAAAAATTAAAGCGGCGAGTGAAAAAGAATTAACAGCCATTATTGGAAACTCAAAAGCTAAAATATTGCTAAATCATTTCAACAGTAAAGAGCAATTACCTAGTTAACAAGAATTAACAAAACACACTTCACTTACCTATATTCACAGGGTAGTTAAGTATTTTAAAACCTACTGTTTTTTTATTGTTCCATTTTAGAAAAAATTCATACTTTAGTCTACAATATTACTACCATGGGATTTAAACTACTATCATTAATAACAATATTCTGCTTTGCATCAACATCTTACGCTCAAAGCATTGCCCGAAGTAGCTTAAACTCCTTTGGGAACTCGGTTCAGAAGAATGGAATTAGATTAACTCAAACTGCTGGACAGTCGAGTAACTATTCTGTTTTCAACTCTACAGAGCTATCCATTGAGTTACGTCAAGGGTTTCAGCAAACCAATAACCACCTTATTCACGACAAAAAAGGCTTGCAATTCATTTTGTATCCAAATCCAAACCACGGATCTTTTTCTATTCAATTTGATGAACGAATTTATGGCGAGATAAAATACCGATTATTTGATAATCAGGGTCGAATCTATTCTGAAAACAAACTTTCAACTGCAGGAACACATCTATTTAACTTCAATCTCCCTGCAGGAAGTTACATTCTTCAACTAAAGGATTCAATAGGTAAAACTGGAACAACAAAAATAATTATACTTTAACTTATGAGAAAACTATTCATAATTTTCGCCTTCCTTCTAAGCTATACAGCTATAGCTCAAGACTTCAACATGTACACTGTTAATTTAATCGGAGGAAAGCAATTTAGCACTTTTACTTTCAAAAATTCTGAAAATCAAAAAGATGAGACATTAAAATATGTAATGTTAAATGCATTTGGAATAAATGGTGCCTTAGAAAATGGACGTCACAATATTCGACTTGAGGCTATATTCCGTCAAGCTGGAGCAAAAACAATATTCAATGGAAATCAGATGAATTGGAAAATGAATTATATGAATTTCAATATTGGTTATCTGTATTCCATTATCGATATCGAAGACTTCAAACTTCAGTCAGGAATTGCTTTTGGTGTTGGATATATGCTAAATGGTGAACAGGAATACGGAAACGTCCGTTTAGACATTAAAGAAGAAGCTTCAATGATTCCATATGAATTTAGTGGAATGGGAATATTAAATGGTACGGTAAAAATTTCAAGCACCTTATATATTGGACTTGAATACCGTTACGGGATAGGACTAAACCATATTGAAAATGATGCAAATAATCAAAAAACTAGAAATCTATACCACGGTGTAATGCTGAGCCTAGGAATTTCACTATAATATTTATTACTATGAAAAAATTAATATTAACAGGACTAACAGCGTTTTTATTTGCCACAATGACGCTTGCACAAGCCCCACCACAAGGGGTGAATTATCAAGCAGTTGCTTATAACACAACAAGTATAGAGGTTCCTGGATCAGATATATCTTCTCTTCCTCTAGCAAATCAAACCATCAAGGTACGATTTACGATTGTTAAAGATCAAGCCAACGGAAATGTAATTTACAGTGAAGAACACACCACGGATACTGATGAGAATGGATTATTTAATCTAATTATTGGAAACGGTTTTCAACTAAGTGCTGCTGACTTCCCTTCTATTGATTGGAATACTGGACTACATTTCTTAAAAGTAGATCTTGATATTAGTGGGAATTACAATACTATGGGAACCCAACAAATATGGAGTGTTCCTTATGCTTTATATTCTGAAAAAGCTGGTAATGGTGTAAAGGAAATAATTAATAATGAAGGAGCTTCTATTACATTTAATTTAGAAAATGGTGAAACCTACACAGTACCTACAGGTGGTGAAGATGGGGTTGACGGTTTAGATGGAATAAGCATCAACTGGCTTGGTGATCTTACAACTGCCCCTGCTAATCCTGCATTCAATAACGGATATTATAACAGCACAAATGGAATTTCCTATGTGTGGAATGGAACAGCTTGGCAAATAGTTGCTCAAGATGGAAACGATGGGGCGACTGGTGCTACTGGACCTCAAGGAGTTCAAGGTCAAATCGGTTTAACAGGAAACACAGGCTCTCAAGGAACTCCGGGTGTTAATGGTACAAATGGAGTAAGCATCAACTGGCTTGGTGGTTTTACAACTGCTCCCGCTACCCCAACATTGAATGATGGATATTATAACAGCACAAATGGAATTTCCTATGTGTGGAATGGAACTGCTTGGCAAATAGTTGCTCAAGATGGAAACGATGGTGCTACTGGTAATACTGGACCACAGGGGATTCAAGGACCAATTGGTTTAACAGGAAACACAGGTTCGCAAGGAATTGCTGGTGTTGATGGTACAGACGGAAATGACGGCGCTACAGGCGCTACTGGACCTCAAGGAAATCAAGGGCCAATTGGTTTAACAGGAAACACAGGTTCGCAAGGAATTCCCGGTATAAATGGTACAAATGGAAATAATGGTGCAACAGGAGCAACTGGCGCACAAGGACCTCAAGGACAAATTGGTTTAACAGGAAATACTGGTGCTCAAGGAATACCAGGAATTGATGGCGCTGACGGAAACGACGGTGCAACTGGTGCTACAGGACCACAAGGACCCCAAGGACAAATTGGATTAACAGGAAACACTGGTGCGCAAGGAAATCCGGGAACAAATGGTACGAACGGAAATGACGGCGCAACTGGCGCAACTGGTTCACAAGGACCCCAAGGACAAATTGGATTAACAGGAAACACTGGTGCACAAGGAAATCCGGGAACAAATGGTACAAACGGAACAAATGGTGTTGGAATCAATTGGCTAGGTGGTTTTATAACTGCTCCTGCTAACCCTGCTTTGAATGACGGATATTATAACAGCACAAACGGAGTCTCTTATGTTTGGAACAATACTGCCTGGCAAATAATTGCTCAAGATGGAAATGACGGTGCTACTGGTGCAACTGGTTCACAAGGACCTCAAGGACAGATTGGATTAACAGGAAATACTGGTGCGCAAGGAAATCCGGGAACAAATGGTACAAACGGAACAAATGGTGTTGGAATCAATTGGCTAGGTGGTTTTATAACTGCTCCTGCTAACCCTGCTTTGAATGACGGATATTATAACAGCACAAACGGGGTTTCTTACGTTTGGAACAATACTGCTTGGCAAATAATTGCTCAAGACGGAAACGACGGAGCAACTGGTGCGACTGGTTCACAAGGACCTCAAGGAACAATTGGATTAACAGGAAACACTGGTGCACAAGGAAATCCGGGAACAAATGGTACAAATGGTACAAATGGAATTGATGGAATAAATGGAACAAATGGAATAAATGGAGTTGGAATCAATTGGCTTGGTGGTTTTATAACCGCTCCTACTAATCCTGCTTTAAATGACGGATATTATAACAGCACAAACGGAGTTTCTTATGTGTGGAACGGAACTGCCTGGCAAATAATTGCGCAAGATGGAAACGACGGTGCTACTGGTGCGACGGGTTCACAAGGACCTCAAGGACAGATTGGATTAACAGGAAATACTGGTGCGCAAGGAAATCCGGGAACAAATGGTACAAACGGAAACGACGGAGCAACTGGTGCAACTGGTTCACAAGGACCGCAAGGACCAATTGGTTTAACAGGAAACACTGGTGCACAAGGAAATTCGGGGACAAATGGTACAAATGGAATTGATGGAACAAATGGAGTTGGAATAAATTGGCTTGGTGGTTTTATAACCGCTCCTACTAATCCTGCTTTAAATGACGGATATTATAACAGCACAAACGGAGTCTCTTATGTTTGGAACAATACTGCTTGGCAAATAATTGCGCAAGACGGAAACGATGGTGCAACAGGAGCAACTGGTTCGCAAGGACCGCAAGGACCAATCGGTTTAACAGGAAACACTGGCGCGCAAGGAATACCGGGTGCTGATGGTAATGACGGTGCAACAGGCGCAACTGGTTCACAAGGACCGCAAGGACAAATTGGTTTAACAGGAAATACTGGTGCTCAAGGAATACCAGGAGCTGATGGAAATGACGGCGCAACAGGCGCAACTGGTTCACAAGGACCGCAAGGACCAATCGGTTTAACAGGAAATACGGGTGCTCAAGGAATACCAGGTGCTGATGGAAACGACGGTGCAACAGGAGCAACTGGTTCACAAGGACCGCAAGGACCAATTGGATTAACAGGAAATACTGGCGCGCAAGGAATACCAGGATTTGATGGCGCTGACGGAAACGACGGTGCAACAGGAGCAACTGGTGCACAAGGACCTCAAGGGCCAATCGGTTTAACAGGAAATACTGGTGCCCAAGGAACTCCAGGAATCAATGGCACAAATGGAATAAACGGCACAAATGGAATCAGCATCAACTGGATTGGTACTCTTGCAACTGCTCCTAACAATCCAGCACTAAATGACGGATATTATAACAGCACAAACGGAATTTCTTATGTTTGGAACAATACTGCTTGGCAGATAGTTGCTCAAGATGGAAATAACGGTACTACTGGATCACAAGGAATACAAGGACCAATCGGTTTAACAGGAAATACAGGTGCTCAAGGAATGCCTGGTGTTAATGGAAACGATGGTGCAACTGGCGCTACTGGACCCCAAGGCCCACAAGGTCCTCAAGGAAATATGGGACCACAAGGTGTTCAGGGACCACAAGGATCTCAAGGTACCTCTGGACCTATTGGAGCAACAGGAATGACAGGACCACAAGGACCTTCGGGATCTAATGGATCACAAGGACCACAAGGAATTCAAGGACCTATGGGACAACAAGGAATAGCTGGACCCGATGCACAGACTTTATCTGTGACTGGAAATAATTTAACAATCACAGGTGGTAACACTGTTACACTACCTCCAGTTGGAACTTTAGACCAAGCTTATGATTTTGGCGGAGCGGGAAGTGGTAGAATTATTACCGCAGACGCTGGAGCATTTGAAGTAACTACAAATTCAACAGCTGCAACTGGATCTGCAATAGCTGGAAAAACAACTGGAGCAGCTTATGCTATCCATGGCCAAGCAAGTACTGGAAGCAGTTCTGATGCAGCTATTTATGGTGAAAACCTAAGAACTGTTGGTGGTCAAGGACTTTTAGGTATTGGAGACAATGGTGTAGTTGGTCAAGATCATGATTTAGGCGCAGATCCTAATACATTCGGTGTTTTCGCAAATGGAAACCTTGGTGCATCTGGAACAAAAACTTTCCAAATAGATCACCCAACAGATCCTGAAAACAAAGTGTTACGTCACTTCTCTACAGAATCAAATGAAGTGTTAAATATTTACAGAGGAAACGCTGTTTTTGACGCAAATGGTGAAGCGATTATCACAATGCCTGACTACTATGAAGCGATTAATAAAAACCCAAGCTACAACTTAACTCCTGTTGGTGGATATGCTCAACTTTATATTAAAGAAGAGTTAAACAACGGTGTTTTCGTTATCGCTGGAGGAACATCAGGGTTGAAAGTATCTTGGACAGTTTACGCAGAAAGAAATGACAAATTCTTGCAAAAGCATCCGCAAAATCGTGAAGTTGAATTGGATAAAAAAGACAGTCAAAAAGGAAAGTATTTTATGCCTGGACTTTATGACCAACCAGCAAGTAAAGGTATTTTCTATAATGAGAAAAAATAAATAGAAATAACTCAAATTAATATCATATTTGAATTAAAGTTGGTCGGAAGAAATTCTGGCCAACTTTTTTTTGTTTCAGAAATAAATAATCCAATAGATTTTCTAACCTAAAAACACCAACTGACTTTTCATTAAGTGAAGCTCTAAAATTGAATATAAATCATTAAATTTCGGGCAAAACAACCTTCTTTTTTGAAGCGAAAAAAGAACAATAAAACATCATCATGCAAGTACTATTCATAGACACAGTTCACCCAATTTTAGAAGAACGTTTAACAGAAAAAGGATTCAAATGTATTGATGGAACATCTTGGACGCGTGAAAAATGCATTTCAGAAATCCCAAAAATGGATGGTGTTGTGATTCGTTCACGTTTTCCGATGAATAAAGATTTTTTGAAACACGGAACGCAATTAAAATTCATTGCAAGAAGTGGAGCGGGAATGGAAAACATCGATTTAGATTACACCGAAAAACACAACATCCAATGTTTTAATGCGCCGGAAGGAAATAGAAATGCTGTTGGTGAACATGCTTTAGGAATGTTACTTTCTTTATTCAATAATCTAAAAAAAGGAGATAAGGAAGTTCGTCAGGGAATTTGGGACAGAGAAGGAAATCGTGGAATTGAACTCGATGGAAAAACTGTTGGAATTATCGGTTACGGAAATAACGGTGGAGCATTCGCCAAGAAACTAGCTGGATTTGATGTGAAAGTTTTGGCTTACGATAAATACAAAAAAGATTACGGAAATCAATATGCACAAGCGGCAACCATGGAAAGTATCTTTATGGAAGCAGATGTAATTTCATTTCACATTCCACAAAACGAAGAAACAATGTTCTTGGCGGATGAGGCCTTCTTCAATACTTTTGTTAATCCAATTTATGTCATCAATTTAGCTAGAGGAAAAATTGTAAGCACTTCTGCCCTACTCAAAGGACTAAACTTAGGAAAAATAAAAGGAGCTTGTTTAGATGTTTTAGAATATGAAAGTGCTTCGTTTGAAAAAACAATCTCTGGAGATGAGAATCTTGAGTTCAATGCACTTTTAGCTTCTGATAAGGTTTTATTTTCTCCACATGTTGGAGGTTGGACTGTTGAAAGTTATTTTAAATTGAGTGATGTATTGGCTGATAAGGTGTTGGAGTTTTTCAAATTGCAGGGCTTATCAGCAGTAATAAGAGAGATTTGAGTAGTGAGTGGTGAGGCGAGACTCTTGCGAATCCCGGCATAATCCTACTTTTCTTTCTCTGCGAAACTTTGCGAAAACTCAGCGTATATCTGCGTCACCTTCGACTTCCACTCCCATATTCCGCATCACAATCCTAACCGTTTGTCTCGTCTTCTGCTCCATCAAAATCTCTCGATTCTTCGTTACTCTATCAATCGTGTGCTGATCATAATGACGAATCGTTACCAATTCCAAATTATCGTTGTAGCGCACTTCGTATTCATCGCTCAACATTTCTACTAGATGATTCAATTCATCTTTGTTGATGTCCAAACACACAGAAAAACTTACGGCAGAATTTTGCATTACGTTAATATGTCCGCCCGATAAGGCTAGCTTTTTAAAAATATCGCTCAAATTTTCTTCAACTACAAACGAAAAATCCTTGGGTGTAATGGAAAGCAATACTTGGTCTACTTTAAATATAAAAGAGGGAACCAAATCATCATTTTCTGTTGAAGTTTGGATAATGGTTCCAGACGCTTCAGGATCCAAAAATGATTTTATATATAAAGGTATATTCTTATTTTGAAGCGGTTTTATTGTTTTTGGGTGAATAACAGAGGCGCCATAATACGCCAATTCAATTGCTTCTCGAAATGAAATTTTATCCAGTTTTACTGTGTTTTCGAACCATTTTGGATCAGCGTTCAACATTCCAGGAACGTCTTTCCAAATCGTTACACTTTCTGCGTTGGTGCAATAAGCGATAATTCCAGCAGTAAAATCTGATCCTTCTCTTCCTAAAGTTGTGGTGAATCCTTCTTTGGTGTGTCCAATGAAACCCTGAGTAACAGAAATTCTACATTTTTTAGATTTCAATTCAGAATCCATAAGTTTTTGGGTTCTCTCCCAATCCACTTCAGCTTTTCTGTAGGCATTGTTTGTTCTGATGAAAGTTCTTGCATCTTTCCAACACGCATCATTTTCATAAAGAGTTAAATACGCTGCGATAATTTTGGTTGAAAGCACCTCTCCTAGCGAAACAATTTGATCGTATTGATAATTGTAGTTTTCAACTAAGCGTTCGTCTTTTTGAGCAATTAACTCTGTAAAAATCTCTTCTACTTCATCGAAAATCAGGTGAGAATTATCATCGAAAAGTCCATTCATGATATCTAAGTGGAAATCTTTTCTGTCTTCTACTAGAGCACAAAAATCATCGGTGTTTTTTTCGTAAAGTGCTTTTACAATTCCTTCCATTGCATTTGTAGTTTTCCCCATTGCGGAAACCACAACAAATAAATCGTCGTTTTTATACTGATCTAAAATCGATTTTACATTCTTCACTGCACTTGCTGTTTTCACTGAAGCACCACCAAATTTAAACACTTTCATTCTCCCAGATTTTCATTGCGAATTTAATGTTTTTAAATTAAGGTTTATGTAATTTGAGTGAGATTTGGGTTGCGCTGTAATGGAACGCGGATGACACGGATGCAAGCAGCGCGGAAAATCGCGGATTTTTTGTTGGGTTTGGATTGGATTAGATTGGATTGGATTGGATAATCGTGGATTTATTCACCTGCAGTGATTTCGACGGACTCAGTCACCAACGAAATCTTCATTTCCAGATAGTAATCCGTTGAGTGCGGTGACTGATCCTGTCGAAGGCGACGATGGCAAAAATCTAAAGCATAGAAATCAAAAAGATTCTGCTTCTGGGATATAGTTGCAGCAGTTTAAATATCACCATAATCTAAAACTAATGAAGTTTAATTATTAGCGTTCAGTTTGAATTAATTCAAACTCATCAATCAGATTTCCTATGTTGTATTTTGGACACTAAGCGTTTATAAACAAAGATAAATAACTGTTTTTCAAATAAATATTTTAATTTTAGTTTATGAAAACCTTTTTTTCTATACTTCTTTTTGTAATAATTTTTGGAATCAATAGATCTCATTCTCAAAATTTCATTATGACTAATGGGGCAACAGTTACTACTTGCACAGGAACATTCTATGATTCTGGCGGTCCTACCGGAGATTATTCCAATAATGAAAATATTACTTTTACAATATGTCCCGGTAATGGAAGTTCAGCTACTGTTGATTTTACATTTTTTGATATAGATTTTATTATTTGGGATAATCTAACAATATATGATGGAAATAGCACATCTGCCCCCGTAATTGGAATATACGGAGGTGCAACTGCACCTAATTTTATCGTGGCCTCTTCAACAAATATTTCTGGATGTCTTACATTTGTATTTATATCAAACCCTATTGCACCGCAACAAGGCTGGGCAGCGACAATTGGTTGTGTCAATTCCTGTCAGCAAATTATAGCCAATGCTACTTTCTCGCCAAGTCCAGACCCTGATGGAATTATTCGAATTTGTCAAGGAAATACTGTAAACTTTAATGGAAGTGGAACATATCCTCAAAACAACAACAGTTATGCACAGTCTGATGCTACATCAATCTTTACTTGGAACACTCAGGACGGAAGTAATCCAGTTGGTAAAATCGCATCACATACTTTTAGCAATGAAGGAGTATTTTTTGTTGATCTCGAAATTGAAGATTTAACAGGTTGTGCCAATGATGCTCCCTTTACACAAGAAATACATGTTTCAACAACTCCAGATTTTAGCGGTACTGTTGGAACCCCAAATTCAATTTGCTTGGGTGATCAAGCTACTTTAAACGGAGTGGTTTCTCCTGTAACCTTTGACAAATCATGTGTTCAGCCTAACTTCTCCCCAATCTTTATAAATGGCGGGAATGGCCAATCGATTGTCAACTCAGTAAATTTAGAATGCTTTATTACTGGTCAAACGTTCACAAATATTAGTGAACTAGGTTCAATTTGCGTGAATATGAATCATTCAACAATTGGTGATTTAGAAATTGGAATTGAATGTCCCTCCGGACAGAGTGTTATTTTGAAAGAATTTCTTGGTGGAAGTACGAGTAATTTAGGTGTTACTTATGCCCCAGGATACCCTCAAGGAATTGGGTTTAACTACTGCTGGACTCCCAATGCAACAGGTGGAACTTGGGCTAGTAATACTAATGGAACTTCAATTCTGCCTTCGGGTGTATACGAATCAGACAATCCAATGAGTGCACTGGTCGGTTGTGATTTAAATGGACTATGGACCTTCACAATTACCGATAACACAACTATTGACAATGGACACTTTTTTGATTGGTCTATTGATTTTGACCCATCGATTATTCCTCCTTCCACAACCTTTACACCAACCATTATTTCCGAAAGCTGGCAGCCAGATCCAACAATAATTTCTGGAACAAATCCTATTACTGTTGTGCCAGCTACAAGTGGAAACGCCTGTTATACTTATGAAGCAACAGATAATTTTGGTTGTGTCTATGATACAACATATTGCATAAATGTCCAATCACTCAGTATTGATGCATTACCTGATATTACACAATGTGTACCCTATATCCTTCCTGTGATTACAGGTTCTAGTTTAAGCGGAAATCAAGCATATTACACGGGAATTAATGGAACAGGAACTCAATTTAATGCGGGTGATGCAATTACAGCTTCAACCTTAATGTATATTTATGATAGCTTCTCAACAGGCCTATCTTGTGAAGTTCAAAATTCGTTTAACATAACTATTGGTGTTTCCTCTACTGTTTTAAATTGTCCACCGGCAACAAGTCTTAGTGGCTCTAGTCTATTGCCTCCCCCTTTCGCCAATTTTAACGCCTTTATTTCTGGAGGGGGAACAATATCTTTTGGATTTGGAACTGCTGCAGTGATAAATTCTTTCACTTTCTTAAGTGATGTTACAACGGTGAATGGTTGTCAAGAAACAATAACGAGAACATACCAAGTAACAGATGGTTGCGGTGTAAATGAAACTTGTTCGCAAATTTTCAATATAGCTGACAATATTGACCCAACTGGTTCAGCACCAACTAATATTACTATTCAATGCATAGGTAATCTTCCTCCTGCAAATATTGCTCTAATTACCGATGAAGCTGATAATAACACAGTAAATCCAATAGTTTCTTTTGTTAGTGATGTTTCGGATGGGAATACTTGTCCAGAAATAATTACAAGAACTTACAATATTGCCGATGATTGTGGAAATAATATTGATGTAACTCAAACAATTACAATCAATGATAATATTCCTCCGACTGGAACAGCACCTGCTGATGCTACAATTCAATGTATTGGTGATTTCCCTGCTGCAGATATTACGTCAATTACCAACGCAGCTGATAATTGTACAGTTAATCCAGTTGTTTCTTTTGTTGGCGATGTTTCAGATGGAAATACTTGTCCAGAAATCATTACCAGAACTTATAATATTGCTGATGACTGTGGAAATAATATTGATGTTACCCAAACCATTACAATTAATGATGACATAAATCCAACAGGAACTGCGCCTGCAGACTTAACAATTCAATGTATTGGGGATCTTCCGCCGGCCAATATTAATTTAATAACTGATGAAGCAGATAACTGTACAGCAATTCCCGCGGTTACTTTTGTTGGAGAAGTTTCAGATGGAAATACTTGTCCAGAAATCATCACAAGAACTTACAATATTGCTGATGACTGTGGAAATAATATTAACCTTATTCAAACCATTACAATTAACGATGATATAAACCCAACTGCAAGTAATCCCGTCACAACGACAGTTCAATGTTTAACTGATGTTCCTGCGGTTGATATTTCTGTAGTTTCAGACGAAGCAGACAATTGCACTGCAATTCCAATTGTTGCTTTTGTTTCAGAAAGTACTGACGGAAATTCATGTAACGGAGAAATCATTACGAGGATTTACAGCGTTACTGACGATTGTGGAAATAGCATAAATGTGAATCATACGATTCTTGTAGATTCTTACACGCCCAATTTCACTGTTTCAGGACAAGGAACAAATTCTTGTAATGGAACGGATGGAGAAATAACACTTTCAGGATTATCGCCAAATACAAATTATGAAATGAGTTATGATTTTGGAGTAACAAATGCTATCACAACAAACGCAGCAGGAAATTACGTAATAACAGGACTTCCAGCGGGCTCTTACACAAACTACACGGTTTCAGATGCTGATTGTTCAGCCTGCACCACAACAGAAAATGTTTCAATTAACATAAATGACCCAACTGCTGCCATTATTAATGCTGGTCCAGATGAACAATATTGCGAAGGTGAAACCATCATTTTAAATGCAATTAATCCTGAAAATGCCAACATTACTTGGAATAACGGAATTACTGATGGAGTTGGATTTATTCAACCAGTGGGAACAACTTTTTACACCATTACCGCTGAAAGAGTAAACTGTTTTTCTTCAGATCAAATGAGTATCACAGTTTCTCCGGCGATAACAGGAATAACTTGTCCGGGAGATTTAACAGCTTTGTGCGAAATTTCAGAACAAGCGCCTTATGCTGATTTTAATGCATTTATTTCCGCTGGAGGTTCTGCAACAATTCCAGTTGGAGGAGTAATTGATTCTGCTTCTTTTACTTTGTTGAGCGAAGTTTCTGATGGAATTATTTGTCCAGAAACCATTACAAGAACTTATCAAATTGCAGATACTTGTGGGGTATCTCTAAGTTGTACCCAGCAAATTGTAATCAGCGAAATTATCCTCCCAACAGCAACACCACCGAACGACACAACAGTTCAATGTATTGGTGATGTTCCGATTGTGGATGTTTTATCAATAACTGACGAAGCCGACAATTGTTCTGCAATTCCTATTGTGACGCACGTAAGCGATGTTTCTGATGGAAATACTTGTCCAGAAAGTATTACAAGAACTTACAACATTGAAGATAAATGCGGAAATAATATTGATGTTATTCAAACAATTACAATTAACGACGATATTTTGCCAACAGCGAGTAATCCTGATACGATTTTTGTAGCTTGTTTGGCTGATGTTCCACTTCCAGATATTGCAGTGGTAACTAACGAAGCAGACAACTGCACTGCAAACCCAACGGTCGCATTTGTTTCAGATAATTCCGACGGAAATACGTGTAATGGCGAAGAAATCACACGAATTTACAGCATTGCGGATGATTGTGGAAACACGATAAATGTTTCGCAAATTATAAAAATTGAATTGTTTAATCCAGTTTTTACTGTGTCAAGCACAAATCCAACAACCTGCGATGGAAATGAGGGAACAATTACAATTTCAGGATTGGCGCCTAATTTCAATTATGAATTAACTTATGACAGCGGAACTCCATTTTCAATTACGACTGATGCCGTTGGAGAATTTACAATCACGGGACTTGTGCAAGGAAATTATACTGATTTTACAATTATCGAAGGAACATGTTTAACGTGCAGCACAAACGAAAACATCACGATAACGCTGACTGATCCAATTCCACCAATTGTAAACGCTGGAATTGACATTGCAGCATGTGAAAATGATTTAATTACATTAACAGCGTTTAATCCTGAAAACGCAAATATTTCTTGGAATAATGGAGTAATTGATGGTTTCATTTTCTCTCCACCTGTTGGAATATCAACTTATACTGTTACTGCAGAAAGAGTGAATTGTTTTACAACGGATCAAGTTCAAGTAACGATAAATCCTTTGCCAAATGTAGATGCTGGTCCAGACTACACAGTTTGTGATGGCGATGAAACTACACTTTCTGGAAGCGGAGCAGATACTTATTTATGGGATAATGGCGTAATTGATAATGTTCCATTTACGCCAAGTTTGGGACTTACAACTTACATCGTTGTTGGAACGTCTGTTTTTGGCTGCGTAAACACAGATCAAGTTGATGTTGAAGTAATCATTTCACCAGATATTTCGTTTACAGCAAACCAAACTGTTGGTTGCTCGCCTCAAGAAATCAATTTAATAAGTACTTCGTCGGGCATTGGAAATCAGTGTCTTTATACTATTAATGGTGTAGATCAAGTTTCAGGATGCAACGTAAATTACATTTTCAAAGATGCAGGTTGTTTCGATGTTACGCTGCAAGTTGAATTAACAAATGGCTGCATCGACGATTTCACCGTTTCAGATTACATTTGCATAGACGATTATCCAATTGCTGATTTCAAGGTAAATCCAGAAGAAATTACCAACATTTACAACAAAGTAGATTTCATAAACGAATCTACTGGAGCAACGAATTACGAATGGGATTTTGGTGATGAAAGTTTCTCAAATGAAATCAATCCAACGCATGAATATTCAGTAAATTCTATCAAAGAAAAAGCAATTTTTGATCTAGAATTAATCGCAACGAGCAATTTGGGTTGTAAAGATACATTCAATTTAGATTTGCCGTTTTTTGAAGAATTGGTTTATTTTATTCCAAATACATTTACGCCAGATGGAAATAAATTCAACGAAACATTTAGACCAATTTTCACAACAGGATTTGATCCGTTGGATTATAAATTAGAAATTTTTAATCGTTGGGGAGAAATGATTTTTGAAAGTAATGATGCATATTATGGTTGGGATGGGAGTTATGGTTCGAGCAATGTGATTTTCGCCCCAGAGGGCGTTTATGTTTGGAAAATTAGTTATAAGATTTTGAGGGATGATGAGAATGCGGAGATTGTTGGGAGCGTGAATTTGATTCGGTAAATAGTCAATTACGAATGATGAAATTACGAAATACGAATTATTTAAATGGAATAATCATTTTTCGATGGATGTAGGGGCGATTGGCAAATCGCCCAAATCATTCGAAAATGCAATTCGTGAAAATTTAAAAATCAAAAAATCCAATGATTGAAGAAATCAAATGGTTAAACATTTTTCGATGAGCATAACGCAGGGACGATTTGCAAATCGTCCGTACCACGCGTGAAAATCATTCATAAATGCAAATCGGAAAAACATAAACGTTGGCATGCTTTGTAAATCGTCCCTTCTCCATTATTAAAACAAAATCTAAATTGAAAAAATACAAATCCACCAAATACATTTTCTCAAAATATTTCACAATAAACGTTTCTTATTGGTACATTAGATGAATGATTCATTTAGTGAAAAATTCAAACGAAAGACTAAAAAATTAAGGATGAAAGACTTAAAGAAAGTAGAGAATTCAGAATTAATAGAAGCGTTCATCGAAAACGATTTTGCAACAGAGGTGTTTTCACAATTAAGCAAAGAATTCGCTAAGGTTGGAGTCCTAATCGAATTTAAGGAAGAAGAATTGATATCATTTGAATCTTTTAGAAATAGATTATCTGATGAAATTGAACTCATTATGAGATCTTCTCCAAATCGTATAGATCAACTTTTGTATGTCACTGACTTACCAGAAGGTAAAGTGAAAGCGGTCTTCAGCGAAAATGAGAATCCTGTTGCTGAATTATCAAAAATGCTTTTAATGCGTACAGCTCAAAAAGTGAATTTTAGAAGGCAGTATAAAATGGGTTTATTATAATTTCTAATCATCGATAAATTGAACAATTTCGATGATTTTACTGTTTAAAGTCTAATAATATTGTAAATTTGCTAATCCGGATAATGTTAAAAAATGACATGGACAAAGTATCATATATAGGTAACGCCGACGTTAATGCAATTGACGACTTGTACAACACGTACAAAAACGACCCAAGCAGTGTAGACGAAGGGTGGAGAAAATTTTTCGAAGGATTCGAATTTGGACAAACCAACTATGAAGATAGTGGCGAAGTTCCAGAGAATTTCCAGAAAGAATTTAAAGTAATAAATCTAATAGAAGGTTATCGCAGAAGAGGCCACCTATTCACTCACACTAATCCTGTGAGAGAAAGGAGACATTATGCGCCGAATCTTTCTATTGAAAACTTCGAACTTTCAGAAAGTGATTTAAACACAGTTTTTCAAGCTGGAAGCCGCATTGGCTTAGGTCCAGCGACATTGAAAGACATTGTGGCTCACATGGAAAGTGCATACTGTGAGAGTATTGGTTTAGAATTCCATTACATCAGAAATCCAAAGCGTAGGCAATGGTTTTTGGATGAATTGGAGTTAGACAACCGTCCTAAATTCACAAGTGATGACAAAAAAGCTATTTTCAGAAAACTAAGTGAAGCAACGCTTTTCGAACAGTTTTTACAGAAAAAATACGTTGGTCAAAAACGTTTTTCTATTGAAGGTGGTGAGTCATTGATTTCTGGATTGGATCAAATGGTTCGTCGTGGAGCAGATCTTAACATTAAAGAATTTGTTGTTGGAATGGCACACAGAGGTCGTTTGAACACATTAGTGAATATCTTTGATAAAGACCTTACAGAACTTTTCGGAGAAATCGAAGGGAAAGAATTCGATGATGACGATACTTTTGATGGTGATGTTAAATATCACTTAGGATTAACTAGAAGCATAGAGATTGGAGATAAAAATCTTCAATTAACATTGGCTCCAAACCCTTCTCACTTAGAAGCAGTTGGTCCAGTTGTAGAAGGAATCACAAGAGCGAAAATCGATGATTATTTAAAATCAGAAAACGAAATTGTTCCAATTATCATTCATGGAGATGCTGCAATTGCTGCTCAAGGAGTAGTTTATGAAGTAATTCAAATGTCTGAATTGGATGGTTACAAAACCGGAGGTACAATTCATATTGTTGTAAATAACCAAGTTGGTTTTACGACGAATTATAAAGATGGTCGTTCAAGTACTTATTGTACAGATATTGCAAAAACAACATTAAGTCCAGTATTCCACGTAAATGGTGACGATGTTGAAGCAGTAGCTCAAACTTTTATCATTGCTTTAGAATACAGACAGAAATTTAATAAAGATATATTTATAGATTTACTTTCATACAGGAAATATGGTCATAACGAAGGTGATGAGCCTAAGTTCACGCAGCCAAAATTGTATGAAAAAATCGCAAATCATCCAAATCCAAGAGAGATTTATAAGTCTCAATTGATTAAGGAAGGTATAATTGATGAAGCTTTCGATGAATCTATGAAAGAGGAGTTAGAAAGTAAGTTAGATTCTAAATTTGAAACTTCAAAAAATGAAGACAAGGTAGTCGTTACTAACTTCTTGGACGAAATTTGGAAAGACTTTGATTATGCTGAGGAAGAAGATTTCGATAAAATCATCGATACAAAATTTCCAAAGGATAAATTAATCGTACTCGGGAAGAAAATAGCAACATTACCAGATGGAAAACAGATTTTCAGAAAGGTTTTAAAGCTGTTTAAAGACCGATTAAAAATGATTGAAAACGATAAATTGGATTGGGGAATGGCAGAAATGTTAGCCTATGCAACTTTATTGGTAGAAGGTCATCCTGTTCGTGTTTCTGGTCAAGATGTTGAACGTGGAACTTTCTCTCACCGTCATGCAGTGGTTAAAACTGAAGACGAAGAAGAGGAGATTATTACGCTTAATCATTTAGAAAAAGACCAAGCAGAAATGACAATTTATAACTCTCTACTTTCTGAGTATGGAGTTTTAGGATATGAATATGGATATTCAATTGCACAACCAAATGGTTTAACGGTTTGGGAAGCGCAATTTGGAGATTTCATGAATGGTGCACAAATTATTATTGACCAGTTTATTTCAGCTGGGGAAGATAAATGGAATGTGCAAACAGGATTGGTGATGTTATTGCCTCATGGCTATGAAGGTCAGGGAGCAGAACATTCTTCAGCGAGAATGGAACGTTATTTACAAAGTTGTGGAGATTTGAACATGCAATTGATCAACCCGACAACGCCTGCAAATAATTACCATGCATTGCGTAGACAATTGAAGCGTAATTTCAGAAAACCTTTAATTGTGTTTTCACCGAAAATGTTGTTGCGTTACCCGAAAGCTGTTTCTACATTGGAAGATTTGGCGTCAGGAAGCTTCAAAGAAGTGTATGACGATCCAAGAAACATTCATGAAACTGCAACAAACGTTGTGTTGTGTTCTGGTAAAGTTTATTACGACTTTATTGCAGAAGCAGAAGAACGCGGAATTGAAGACATGGCTTTCGTTCGTGTTGAGCAACTCTATCCTTTGCCTAAAAAACAAATCGATGAAGTTTTAGCAAAATATAAAAATGCTAAAAATATTATTTGGGGACAAGAGGAACCAGAAAATATGGGAGCATGGGTTTTCATGGCAATGAATTTGCGACATATTGACTTAAAATGCGTTTCACGTTTAGCTTCTGCAGCACCAGCAGCTGGAGCAAAAGAAATCCATTTGAGAAGATTAAAAAGATTATACGATACCTTATTTGAATACGCGGCAGTAGCTGCTAAATAAAATTATAGAGAACAGATGGCAATGCTAGAAATGAAAGTACCAAGCCCAGGAGAATCGATTTCAGAAGTTGAGATCGCTGAGTGGCTTGTTGCAGATGGAGATTACGTTGAAAAAGATCAGACTATTGCAGAAGTTGATTCTGACAAAGCGACTTTAGAATTACCAGCTGAAGCGGCAGGGATAATCACCCTAAAGGCTGAAGAAGGTGAAACTGTTGCTGTTGGACAAGTAGTATGTTTAATTGATACTTCTGCTGAAGCTCCTGCAAAAAAGGAAACTCCAAATGAAGATAAAAAAGAAGCGCCTGCGAAAGAGGTAAAAGAAGACAAAAAAGAAGAGAAGAAAGAGGAAAAGAAAGAAACACCTGTTGCAGAGTCGAAAGATTCTTACGCTAAAGGAACTTCTTCTCCTGCTGCTTCAAAAATAATGAAGGAGAACAATGTTTCTTCTAAACAAGTTTCTGGAACTGGAAAAGATGGTCGCATAACTAAACAAGATGTTGTTGATGCAATGGCTGCTGGTTTTGATGCTGAATCTACTTCTGGTTGGGGTGGAACGCGTAACAAGACACCACAGAAAATGTCAATGTTGCGTCGTAAGGTTGCAGAGCGTTTAGTAGCTGTAAAAAGCGAAACAGCAATGTTAACGACTTTCAACGAGGTGGACATGAAGCCAATCATGGACTTGAGAACGAAATACAAAAAAGCATTTGCTGATCACCATGAAGTGAATTTAGGGTTTATGTCTTTCTTTACTAAGGCGGTAACGGAAGCGTTAAACTTATTCCCATCTGTGAATGCACAAATCGACGGTAAAGACATGATCTTGCACGATTATGCAGATATCGGAATTGCAGTTTCTTCTCCAAAAGGATTAATGGTTCCTGTTGTGCGTAACGCAGAGCAAATGACTTTAGCTGAAATAGAAGCTGAAATCAAAAGATTAGCAATTAAAGCACGTGACGGTAAAATCACTCCAGACGAAATGACTGGTGGTACATTTACAATCACCAACGGAGGTGTATTTGGTTCGATGATGTCGACACCAATTATCAACCCACCACAATCTGCGATTCTTGGAATGCACAACATTATTGAGCGTCCAGTTGCAATTGATGGAAAAGTTGAAATTCGTCCAATGATGTATTTAGCACTTTCTTATGACCATAGAATTATCGATGGTAAGGAATCTGTAAGTTTCTTGGTGAAAGTTAAAGAGATGTTGGAGAATCCGGAGAGAATGATATTTGGAGGGAAAGATCCATACGAAATTTTGTTGGGATTATAATTTCCGTTATCGGCGTTGCTAGATGTTTTTTAAACTGACATTGACAAAAGTCAACTTACAGTTGTAAAGAAACAACTAGCGCCTTGCTAACAAAAATTCTACTCCACAAAATCAGGATTTAGAATATATTTAATGAAAAGGAATGCCAAAAGGCGTTCCTTTTTTTTTTGGGTATTGGTTTGAGATGAAATGGGTTTGACTAATTTTGGATGTGGTTTATGTGGTATGGATTCTTTTGTGGGATTAAAAATTGTAAACGTTAGAACCGTGATTCTATTTGGGTTAAATATGTTGTTTGTTGTGATTAAAAATTTTTCAACGCGATAACGGTTTTGTTTATCGTGGAAATCGTTTTGTTCATTGTGGAAACCGTTTTGTTGGTAATGTAGAGACGCACGGCCGTGCGTCTCTACATTACCAACAAAACCGAATTAATATATCCAAACGGTTATAATTTGAAACCGATTCAATTTATTTTCAACAAAAAAAAGTAACCAAATAAGAGTTTTTAATTATAATGAACAACCAATTTTAGCAAGGCTCATTTATGAAACATAACATTTTTATTTTCTCCTTATTTCTCATATATCAAACTTCGTTTGCCCAAGATTACACACGTTATTATCAACTAATAGATTCCGCTAAATACTTTATCGCCAATGAAGATTATGTTAAGGGTGATTACTATTATCAAGAAGGACTTAATTCATACAGTGGTTTTCCAAATGACTATGATAAAGCAATCTTAAACAATTACGTACTCCATAATAAATTGAATTTCTATTTAATAAAATCAGGATTCAGCAATGGCCTATTGTATAGAGATTTAAAATATTCATTAGAACAATATAATGTTCCTTATTCGAAAAGAAAATTAAAGAAAATCTACAGAAAAAATAAGCTAAAAAAGAAAAAAAGTGCTTTACCTGTTCATTTCGCTATGATAAGAGATCAACGCTCACGATCTAAAAAGAACGGGGATATCTCTAAAGCAGATAGTATTACAGGAGTAAAACTTAAAAAATGGATGGTCAAGAAACCTCATCTCTTTAATCGATTTGAAACTAACTACTACAGTTCTGAAATGATTGGTATTTTGATGATTCATTCCGGATGGAAAAACCTAGAATCAGTTCAGGATAAAATTTACAGCTTAACAAAAAAAGGTTTAATTCACCGAGATGTTTTTGGAAGCATAATAGAAAGAAGTGCATTGTATGATGGATATATTTTTACCATTGATTCTGTAAATCAAAAAATCGCTGCACGACAAAATCTAGAATCTAGACTGTGCAATGACACTTATTATTCCAATATTTTCGTTGGCTATGGTGGCCTGAGAGATTCAGAAAGACAAGCGACTATTTTGCCGCCAATTCATCATTTATTTTCGGAAGAGGAAATTAACAAGCTTAGAAATCATCTTTTCTTTAGTGATGTGAGTTTGCTGTATGGAAATCCTAGATATTTGAAGGTTTCAACTGAGGAGTATTGTGATTTTATGGAGAAGCTTGGGAGATAGATTTTGTTATTGGTGTTGAAAATCAGAACATTAAAAATTAAAAGAATATTTCAAATGTCCGCTATTTTCGGACAGTTCGCATTTATAGTAAAAAAAATTCCATAGAAAAAAATCATTTCTGACTCTAATTGTAAAAGGGTAAACTGAATATTTTTTGTGGGATTCGTTTTTTTTTAGCGTTTAGAACCGTTATTAAATTTCGTTGGACTGGTCTATTTTTAATCATGGAATCGTTTCCCCGTATTGTAGAGACACACTGCTGTGCGTCTCTACAATGCGGGGAAATGGAATTCGAATTCCAATAAAATCACAACCATTTTTTAGTGAAAATATAATATCCAGTACAATTTGAAACGCACCTCCATTTGTAAAACAATAATTTTTAAATCTCCAAAATCCAGTAACTAAATCCCATAACTCACTTATATTAGAGAACTCGTTTATTTGTAACCCAACTATGAAATCAAGCAAAATATTCTTTCTCAGTTTTCTATTTCAAATTACATTCCTTAATTCACTTTTTGGACAAGATATTATTGGGAAAGTTTATTCAACGAATGGCGAACCTGTGCCGTTTGCTATGGTACAATTACAAAACGAAAAACAACGGACTCGTACCAACTTAAATGGAGAATTCAAGATTAGAATTTCGGATAAATCAATTAATGAAGTCATTATTATTTCTTTAATTGGCTATGAAACTTATAGAAAATCAATAAATTCTAAGTCTCTGACAAAACCGTTAAAAATAGTTTTAACTGAAAAAGTTACCGAGTTTGAAGAAGTAACTGTTCAAGCGTTGAAAAATTATGAAGCAGAGGAAATAGTAAAAATGGCGATTAAAAATATCGACAAGAATTATCAAAGAGAGAGCACTTTTATGAAAGGATTCTATCGTGAAATCATGAAAGAAGACAAAGAATGGATCTTAATGAATGAGGCAATTTTTGAAATGAATTACGCGAAATATCCTCAAAACTATATTGCTAGAAAAGGCATGAGGTTTTACTATGATAAAGATTATTTACCTTGGAATCTTAGAAAGATGTCAGTATTTAAACATTTGGTCTATTTCCCTAGTTACATACATCCAAAGAAGGACGAAGTAAAAATCGTATCAACTAGGAGTTCCTTAGATAAAAGTAAATATGAAAAATTTATCTCTCCTGTTGGTGCCCACTTCGACCTTATTGCTCTAGACAAAGTAAAATACAAAAGAGATTTTCTAGACCCTAAATTAATCCAAGAATACACTTATATTAACTACGGTCAAATAATGATTGATGGTAAAAGATGCTATGTTATAAAGTTTCATCCTAAGAGTGATGAAGAAATAAGATACAATTCAAATTATGGTGATGAAACTAATTCGGCATATTACGTTGGTACTGTCTTCATTTCAGGTGGAAACTTTACTGTTTTAAATTTTGAATATGAATTTGTAGAAAAGATAGATTACTCGAGATACTCCGGTTTTTCACCTTTAATGGGCCCACCAAAAGATATTCGAGTGAAAGTTAAATATACTGAATTTGAAGAAAAGTACATTTTAGATTTCGTTGAAACATATCAAGCCAGGGAGCATTCCTACTATGACAACTTGAAGGAAATAAGCGAATATGAATGTCATAGATATTTGAAGCTGGATAATTTCGCTCACATAAAAAAAGATTTCCCTGAAGACAGTTTGAGTTACTTAACCAAGTCTTTTCATATTTATCAGTTTTCACCAACTTATAATCCAGAACAATGGAGAAATATTGAGCTGTCATCAACTTATATTCCGCTAGCAAAAGACATAAAAATTGAATTTGAAAAAACGGTTTCTTTAGAAGAACAATATAATTTGGTAAATCAAACGATTCAGGATTTTGAAAAACCAATTGCTAAAATTGAAACTTCTTTTAAAATCATGCACAAGGATACGCTTTGGGATAATTACAGCTGGTTAGAGAATAAATCTGACTCGCTAGTGGAAAACTATATTGAATTAGAAAACAAGTATTCGGAGAGTGTTCTCAATAAAATTGACAAGAAATACAATCGACGTTATAATTATATAAACAATACTTTATACAATGAAATTTATGAAGATTCAACGATAGTTCAACAAGAGAATAAAAAGGATTACTTCGAAAATAACGGGGTTGAATACAGGTTCTTCACAGATTACGATTTGGGTTTATTAATGATGAAGAAAACCGGATATCTGAAAGAAGATACTTTGCTAAACGTAGCCAAATTAGCAGAAGGAAAAACCAACTTTGTGCTTGAAGATATTAAATTTAGCAACAAAGAATTATTGGGTGTAGCCTATTCCGAAAAAGGAGGTTATTCACAAGCTACTCAAATTTTCGATGCCAAAGGACAAGAAACATTAGCGAAAATTGATTCCACAGATGGCTTTTATTGGTTTAGTGACTCAACCATAATTTATGCAAAGCAAAACGACCGATTAAGAAGTTATCAAATTCGCATTCGAAACATAAATTCTGGAATTGATTCATTGATTTATCAAGAAGACAATCATTGGTATATCTTACAAATTTCGGAAGATAAATCAGCACAAAGCATTATCGTTGAATCGTTTGGCTTATCTGATAATAAAATTCAAATTCTATCGAAACAAAGGGCTTTTCCAACTCCAAAATTGATTAGAGAATCAATTGAAGGTCAATACGTAAATTTCGTTACTGATAATAACGGTGAATCTTATGTGATTCTCAATCTTCCAAATGGAGCAAGTGAAATCTATGAAAATAATACAGCTAAAAAATCTAAACCAATTTATACCACAAAGCGGAACATTGGAGATGCCGAACTCACCAAAAACTTCCTGATTTTTACTGAATATTGGTTGAATAAATATTCAATTACAGCAATTAATAAAACTACAAAAGAAGTTAGTCATTACTTTATGAATGATTCAATTCAACAAGTTGGAATTTCTGAAACGATTTATGAAGAGGACATAATTAAAACAATTATAACGTCTCCCCTTCTGCCATTCAAAGAGTATGAAGTTGATTTGGCTAACAAAAGTTTAAAATTATTGCATCATGTTGTTTTTAGAAGTGAAACTCCACAACTGGAAATGTTTAAAGTAAAAGCTGAAGATGGAACAGAAATCACTTTGATGGTTTTATCAAATCCAACCGTTCATAAAGACAGCATCAAGGGAATTATTTTGAAATCTTATGGAGCTTATGGCTACCCAACAGAACCAAGTATTGACGACTTTGATCAGACTTTTGCAAAAATGGGATATGTTGTGGCTTTCGCTTATGTGAGAGGTGGCGGAGAATTGGGCTATCCTTGGCACAAGCAAGGAAAAGAACTGCAAAAAAGAAATACTTTTACAGATTATGTGGCTTGCGCTGAGTTTCTAAAATCGAAATACAATGCAGAGAGAAATCAAATGATAGGAATTGGTGCCAGCGCGGGAGGTTTAATCATGGGATTTGTAGCAAATAATCATCCAGAACTCTTCGGGACGCTAATTTTTGACCGACCATTTTTAGATCCACTAATTATGATGAGTGATGCTTCAAATGTTTTAACAGAAGTAGAATATAATGAATGGGGAAATCCTGCAGAAATAGAAGCGTACAAAAACATCAAGTCTTATTCTCCTTATCAGAATATCGGAAAACAAAACTATCCAAACATGCTGTTTTTAGGAGGTTTTCATGATGATCAAATTCCATATTGGCAAATCGTAAAAAGCGCAGCTGCATATCGTGAGAACAATTCATCTAATTCAATAATTCTAATGAATTTAGAAATGAATTCTGGCCACAAAGGTGGTTCAATGATGGATGAAATTAGAAAGCAGCAGAATATTGTGCGGTTTATAATGAATGAGTTTTGAAGGCACTGAGGATTGGGGAGTTATAAATAGTCTAGCAAAACCCGAAAAACACCTATTCCTAAAATCACAAAAAAACCAAACCCACCAAACAACAGTCAATTATATAAATAAATTAGCAAAATATTTACTTCAAAACAGACAAATCATAATTATGAAATATAACCTCATCGCTTTACTCGTCATAGTTCTAACTGCCACTTCCTGCGCACCAATCAGAAAGAATCATGCTAAAAGACTTAATACTGAAAACAGAACTGATGTAAAGTCAAAATACAACGACGATAACATCATTCTTATTACTGGAAAAGAATTTTCATACAAGGTTGTTCAGAAAGACAAGGACAGAACGCTCAATTTCGATTTAGCTTTAAAAGTGATTCCAGGAAACTACAGTTTCGGAACGAAAATAAAATACAAACACTATTATAGTGAAGCATTTTTAACGGAAGAAGAGAAGAAGCTTTTTGTCGATACAGTTAAATTCTACAAATGGGACATAACGAGTGCTCATGAAAACACAGCTGAATTCCATTTACATCCACCACGATCTTACACCCTTACAAAATTAGAAATAGCACCATTTCCAGAAATTAATTTACCCGTTATAAAAGGGTATAAATGGAGTACAATAAACAATATTGTTGCTGGATATGGCGAGCACAATATGAATGAGGTATTCAGAGAACTTATTATTGAGGATGTTATTTACAATGCTGATTCGTCTTTTGTAGCTAAAATCAGCGGAAGTTCTAATTGGGGAAAAGAAATCAGCGAGAATAAGATTTGTAATGTAGAGTTTGAGTTTAATTCAAAGTTAGGGTTTACCAAAATGGCATATTTTTTTACTGATGAAACTTCTGTTGTTTTGATGATGGAGAAATAGAGGGTAGAATAAAAATTAAAAATATAAATGACAAAATTCATAATCGGGTTAGGATTTATCCTGACAATATTTACTGCTTTTTCGCAAAATTTCAAATACTTCGAAACCAAGCGAGATTACATTTATAATGCTTTGTATATTGACAGTATTGGAGATACGATTACGAATGAAACATTGATAATTAGGATTCCTGATAAAAGATGGATTTTTCAACCTTGGAAACAAAAATCTTTGATTTATATATACGAAACTGATATAAAAGGATATAAAAACTACATTGATCCAAATGCCATTTATCAGGAAATGAATGAAGATTATTTTAAAAAGCATGGAGAATTTCGGTTAGTCCAAAAATCAACATCTGGCGGTTTGGTAAGTAAACGAAATGGGTATTTTTATATGCATCCACCTAGACAGAATCAGTATAGCATGTTATTTAATGCAGCTCACCCGATATTTGTTTATTCTGCATTAGAAAATAAAAATGATACGCTATCTGTTACCAACCAAAAGGTTTATGGGAAAGGATATTTCAAACAGGAATACATATATGAAAGTATTGGAAATGATAAATTTTTAGGAGACTCAATAACTATTTATCAAGTTAAAGTTTCATCCGATTTAATTTCAAAAAAGAAGTATGTTTTAGAAGAGGTTGATTTTTACTCTTCAACCCTTGAAGCACTTTTCTGCATGGAATACGGTTTTATTAAAATGCATTATAAATTTAAAAGCGGAGTTCGAATAGAATTTGACTTGGTTGAGGTGGTGGAAAATGACTAAAACATATTATCTTGTTCAATATTAAAATAATACTTATGAGATTGTTACTTGCGATTTTCCTCATTTCCAGTTCTATTGGCCTTAGTCAAAATGATTGTAATTACACGGAAAGAGAAGTGATTTCTTTATTTAAACACATTAATAAAACAGACGCTTCAAACATTGACCAACCAGAAATCAGAGAAAAAGATTTTCATAAAAATTTCGATACGATAATTAAAGTAATGAATTGTGCCGATTTCGAAATAGAGAAAGGGAATTATTCCAAAAGACAGAAAAGAAATATTGAGATTGCAATTGGACGAACTTTGATTCATATTTTTCAGAATGCTCCAGAAAGAATTTTAAATGACTCTTTTATTGCCTTGATTAAATCACAATTAGAAAGCGCTAACTTGAAAAAATCCACTTTAATAATTGCCTTATCTGTTTATAGATACGACTACAAAGATGACTTTGAAGATTTAGAACTCTACTTCATGAAGGCACTAAAAGAATGGGATATTCATATAGATGAACTTGCTTATTCGTAAAAACTTAAAAAGGATAGAACTCTTAAGTTCTATCCTCTTAAAATCAATAATAAAACCCTCTATTTATAGAAGTTATATATGTCTTTATGTTTTTCAAACAACCTTTCTTCTCTTTCAAGAATAAAAACCATAACATCAATAGAATGATTTACATCCCTAAGTTCAGTACGTTTCAAGCTCGTATCTGAAACTCCCTCCATAAATGCCTTTATATCTTTTAAGATATTATTGGCCTCATCGAATCTACTCGTAGCAATTGCAGTGAAAAAGATGTTTATGTTCATTCCTATCTCAAACAAATCTTGAACATCTTCCGTTAGTGCATTAATGTACTTCTCGTCTCTATATTTTTCAAGCATCATATAAGCTTGGTCCATCATTAAGAAAACTTTTTCATCGTGAAAATTGGTTACAACCTCATCTTTATAATTCTGCTTCATTATTTTAATCGCTTCATTAACAAGACTGGCAGCCTCGTTAATTTCTTCGTAGGCTTTTTCCTTGGTTTTCACTTCAAAAACATCAATTCTTTTGAGATACCATCCTTGCGAAATTGTCCCCCTAAGTTTGTTTTTTACTCCACCATTAATTAATATGTACAAAGTCTTTTTAGCAAATTGCGGGGATTGTCTTTTACCCGAATTATGCTTTTTAATCACATTGCTGGTTTTTTTAATATTGACATCCTTCGTGGGTGAGTTATAAATAAATTGATCTAAGCCTTTCAAAGCTAAGCCCGCATTACTAAAATGTATTTTTTCGCTATAATCTTTAGGAAATACAGATTTGCCTAAAATCGTTAGCGTTGTATCATAGATCACTCCTTTATCGCCTTTAGCATCAATTATTGAAATTGCGTATTTATCTTTATGCTCTATGGTATAGCCAAAACGTTTAGTTGCATTATCTCCACCTGAAGAATACTCTTTTTTAGTGAGCTTCTCAATACGTGTATCTAGTCTAGTTATATTGATATGAAAATCTCCGTCAGAAACGACATGAGTTAGATTTTCGAGATAGTACATTGAGAAAGGCACATCACGCTTTTCCCCAATATTTGTTCTTGTGGTGTACTCTTTTCCATCTACGTCTTTCAAAGTCACAGAATAATCCTCGTACTCTGAATATTCAGGATACACAGGTAAGTAACTATATTGGAAAAGTCCATTTGAGCTTTTTACTTTCAGCTTTACAGAGTTCGGAGTTAGGTCTTGAGCAAAGGCAAATAATCCTATACTCAGCATCATTACAGATGCAATAATTGTTTTATTCATAAGAAATCGGTTTTTTAGTGACTTCAAAAATAAGAACTTATCCGAAAAAATTACCTAATTTCATTTTAAATCCTAATCCCCTCTTGCGTGAAGGATAGCAACGGCATCCTTTTTATTGCCACGAGTAAAAACTCGCGGTAATAAAAAGATACAGTGGATAGCCTGACGCTGTTTATTCTTTCCAAATTCATTGGGGAAAGAATAAACAGGGGCACGCCCTAAATATTATGATGAATTCTAAAAAGAAAACTTCATACTTCGTTCATCCAGAATGGCGAAACTAATTTTAAATGTACTTCTCGGTTTGATTTGATTTCCGTCTGAGAATGCAGCATAAACTCCGATTCTCAATCTTCTTCGGGAAAATTTGAATACGCGTTCTAATCCACCAAACATTTCATAATGTGTCCATTTGTGTTCTGGAACCCAAAGATAACCTCCTCCAACAACGGTTGAGATTCTTGTTTTCTTCATGAATGGAATTTTGTTGATCAATGCACCATTAAAGTGATGAATATAATGCGATTCAAAATACCAATCCATAGTGGGTAAAGTAGAGTCTAAATCTTGATAAGAATACATCGGATTGGAGAACCAAATAGGATCTGCTCGGCGGTGATATTTCATGTCTTCCGGACGCAGAATTTTTTGATTCAAGAATTTCCCTGAGGTAATGTGATATTTTGAAGTTCCTAAAGTTAAAACTTTGAAAGTTTGCATTAATCCAAAACGGATATAATCATGATTGACTTCGCTTCCTATTAAACTTGGAACACCTTTCTCATAATAGGCATAAATTGTTGGCCATTTCGAACCCAAAATCACTTTTCGGTTGGGTTCTCTCATGTACTTTTGAAATGGAGTATAACGCAGTGTAAAATCAGCAATTAACGCATTATAGGCATTGAACTTTGGTGGTTCAGTATTCTCTAATGCTTTGTCGAACCATCGAATAAATTTAGTATCATCTGGTAAAGGACGGCGATTTATATAGGTGAAATTCGATTCTAAATACAATCCATTGAAAATTTCGAAATCATGATATAATGTAGTCGAAGTACGTTCTATAAAGTTATCACGGAGAAATACTTGCGTTATGGCATCAAAAGAGCGAATTAAATCATAATTGTGCGTGAAATTAATTCCGATTCGTGATTGTTTGAACGGATTGTATAGATATTTGATGTTGGCATATCCTTTAACGTCACCATTCAAAAGCCCAACATCTGCACGCATATATACATCCACTGTTTTCTCATTATCCCACTTTTTAAAGAAATCAAAATCTGGCCCTACTCTTGGTCCTGCAATATAAATTGGTCTTACCATTGCAGCCACAGAACTAATTGTCCATTGCGTTTTCTTTACTCTATTTCTATGATCAATTCCAAACCAAGCCACTTTCCAAAAGGTCACTTTATTGAAAACCGAATCGACAGAATCTAAGTAAGTAGATTTAGAAAATAAGTTTTCAATACTGTCTCTTTGCTGAATAAATTTTTGCTCTTCTAATGTTAAGGGCGTTAATCGTGTGCTTGACCAATAACTAGAATCTCTTTCGTAGGCCTGTTGGGTTGTTACAGCCAATTCATTTCCAAAGAATCCTTTTTCAAAATCTGGTTTAAAATCGTAGTTTTTATAATTGACAACTGTACTTCCTACAAATTTTTCTTTTCGATATTCTACATTGTAATTCATGTATTGGTTTTTCAATACACACATTGTATCTCCTAAAATTTCAAAATCTTGGACAATGGAAAAATTATCATAGATATAGAGATTTCCTTTAACAATGGTGAAGTCAATTTTCTCAACCAACCACGTGCTGTCTTGGATATAGATAAATCCTTCTAATGTAGAAATAGAACTACTTCGGGATGAAATTTGAATTTTATTCAGGGTTGGTAAAGATTCTCGTTCAATTTTCTCAACGAGTTGATATTTATAGGACAAGATTCCAGCGGTAGAGATAGGAGATTGGATTGGCGACTTACTTAAATCATCGAGGTATAAAGTGTTTTGAAAGAAATTAAAATTTGACTTGGCTGTGGTGGTAAAATACAGATTTCTATCATTTCCTCTCTTTTCATAACCTGTTCTAATTTCCTTAATTTTATTGGGAGGAGCATAACTTCTTTGCATCTCAACTTCTACCATATTAAGGTTATTGAGTTGCTGCATTTTCTTCCTTTTCATTTCTTCGACATCATCGAATCGGGCATCTTCTTCTTGTTTTTCTTGATCTTTTTCGCTGGTGTCTTCTCCTTTCGAAGTGAGTGTTCTTTCATCTTTCGCTCGAATATAAACATCACTTGTGTAAGGAAATTGATTGTAATCGAATTGGTTTTTCTTTTCAACTGTTCGCAACACTATATCGCGACCAACATTCCTTCTTTTCACAGAAAAATCATATTCTTCGAGATCTTTTATTTTTATTGGAAAAAGCTGAATGTTTTGAATGTTTTCAGTCTCACGAACAATCATGTAATGTTCCCTGGTTTCATAGCCCAAAGCTGAAAAAACCATGTAATACTCTCCCACTTCAAGGCGCATTAGATAATTCCCCTCAATATCTGCCCTGGTGCGTAAATCAGCATTGTTCTTCACATAGACATCGGCATACGGAATTCCAAGATTACTTTCATCAAGTACTTTTCCTTTTAAAACATATTGTCCAAAGGCATTGCTTCCAAAAAGGAAACACGCAGTAAGAACAAAGTATTGGAGGAATTTAAACATGAAGTTTATTCATAGTATTGAATGAAAGTAAGTAAGCAAAGATTATTTATACAAATACTTGTCAAATATAAGTGGAATTGAATGAAGCAACAAAAGAAAAAGGCTTAAAGGAATAAACGACAATTAAAAAGACAGTTATACGGATAATCGGTATGAATTAGTCTTTGTCCTAATTTTGGTTCTAAAGAAAAACTATTTCCCCCTAAATAAAAGCACCAATAAAGGTCTGAAACCAAAACATTATATTTTTGCCTTAAGACTCCCTACTCACACTCACTACTGATTAATTCTCCCTTTGTGCCAACCATCGCAATGAAAATCGTGAGAGTAGTACATTCCAAACCTCCACGAATTCATAATTTTCAATTCGTAATTATCTCTTTCCTTTGTTTTTCTCATTCAAAAACTGCTGGTGTTTCTCCATTCTTTTCATCATATAACGACGAACGAAGTACAAAAGAATTGCGAAAAAACCAAAAATATAGTAGGAAGACCATCTTTCAAATCCATCTCTGAATCCTAAAAATGTTACAGCAATAATGGTTACAACACCAACAACCAACCAAAACATCTGCATTACTTTATTGTACGTTCCCATCTTCTAATCTTTAATAAATATTTTTGCCGTTGGCTTATAAAATTGTGCGGTATCGAATAAAGGTGTTGTCCACGCACCAATTCCTGTTAAAATCATATCTGGTGAAGTAATCACAACAGGTTTTTTGGTATGAATAGAATCTCCTTTTTTATTAAAGTACAACACTTCAGTTTCTAATATTTTCTGTTGTTCTAAGTTAACCAGTTTCACACTGTCACGAACAGTAATGTTTCCGGTTTCATCATCAATTTCACCAAATAAAGAAGTTAATACAGAACCAATTGTTCCATCATCTTTGTAGAAATTCACTTTCAAACCATCTTTAAACTTTCTAACGTTTTGTGGAGCAGCATAAGTTTCAGCAATAGTGGCGAAAATTTCAATTTGTGCATATCCTGAATCTGTAATAATAACGTGCAACATTTCAGCTGTTTCGTCAGGATTCTCTGGATGTGTGGTAATCTTCTTCACCTTATCCAAATCGTTTACACATGAAAAAAAGATTCCCGTCATGAAGATCATGACAGGAATCAAAATTATATTGCGCGTTATGTTGCTCAATGTTTTAGTATGTTTTTATTGTAAAGGTTCTGTTCCCCCAACAGCTTAACTCTACAGTTTCGCCTTCTGCTTTATCTTCGTTAAAGATATCACTTTTAGAAGGACATTTGCTTTTCATAGCAGCAATTAAAGCTCCGTTTCCAGACTTCTCTGCTAATTCAACAGCGTAGTAATAATTCGCTTTACGATCGAAAGTAGAAACTCCACAATCATTTGAAGTTGCACTCACACTTTGAGCAGCTATTTCATATCCTTTTCCTGAGTTTTTCCCAGTAATTGCTAAACCTGCAGTATAAGCAGAATTATAATTGTTAGTACGGAAATACGCACTTGCTATTTCAAATTCAATATCACTTTTCTGATTTGCATTTTCAGCCATACCTAAAGCATTTCTAAATGTAGTTATTGCTCCACTTGTATTTCCTTGGCTAATTTGCAATTTCGCTTTTGCTAAAACTGCATCAACTGAAGGATCAATTGCAATGATCGTATCTACTAACTGTGCGTAAACTTTACTTTTTGTACATTCTTGCTTTTCAAGTAAGGCCATAAAGTTCTTTACTGTAGATTTCTTTGCTTCAATTTCTTGTGGCAATTCTTTCATAAAGCTAGTAATCTCAGGTAAGATAGACTCACAATCAGTGACTGCTCTATTCATGTAAACAGAAACGAAATCAATTATTTCAGCACCCATTTCACCTTTGTTTGCGTAATCAGACAATTTGAAATACTCAGTAATAATTCTCTTCTTATACTTCGCTTTCTCTTTTTCGTCTTGCTCTTGTACCCAAAGGTTATAAAGGTTTACATAATATTGTTGTAAAAATCCTTTGTTTACTTTTTCAGCTTCATGGTGAATTCCTATTTGGTAAGCAGCATCAGCTTTCTTCATGTTTCCTGGTGTACCTTGCATCATATAGTAATACCCAAGATAAGCTTGCCAGTCTTTTTGCATCCCGTGCGTTTCTTGTGCTGACTCATAAACCATGATTAAAGTATCTAAATACGCAGCTTTCGTTGTATCGTTAGTTGCATCATTCATAGATTTTTGAACAGAATAAATAAAAGGGTTGTAGAAAATCATTTCTAAAGTACCACATTCTTTCTGCGCTCTAACGTATGATCTTGTTACTTTCTCGTATTCCTTTGCTTTGTATGCATTCCCAGCAATTGCTTTGTATCTTGTACACTCGTCCGGCTCATTACCTCCTTCTTGTGCATAGTTAACAAGCCCAAAACTCAAAGTAAACAGAGCTCCTAAAATTAATTTTCCTATTTTCATTTTTATATATATTAATCAAGTTTGTATTTTCTAAACCACCTGTCATACCCGGGAGCAATATTTATGCCGAGATTAAATCCGTAATAGCTATCTTTCACTACTGTTGGACCACCATTTCGACCCATCGCACCGTAACTTCCTGATATGTTCAAAGTTGAAGTTGCTCTATTCATTATAATTGGAAAACCTATTCCAGCAGTAAATCCTTGATCAACTAATTGCTCTCCATTTACTTCGTAAGGTGTGTTTACACTATAAGCTCCTACCCTGTATCTCAATTTATCAAAAACGTTGATGTATGCAGAGCGGTCAGCTGAAATTCTGTGACGAACAAATTCAACTCCAACACGGAAAGAATTTGAATTTACATATTGTCCAGTTTGGGCTAAAGAATTAAATGTTTCTTTATAATCTGACCAATTTTCCATCGAATATTCCATTGTCACCATTAATGAAGGAAGTTTAGAACTTCTAGATGAAGAGTCGTTTTGAGGTGTAAAGGTATAAGTCAATCCGAAACTTGTTTTTGCAGGAAGAAAAACATCTCCACTCACATCACCTGTTTTGATCAAAGTATCATAAATTCCTTTGTTAAGGTAATTTGAGAATTGAATACGTGTTTGTGATTTCTCAAAGTTCATTGCTTTGCTAGGACGAAAAACTCCTGCAACGCGAAAACTATGTGTTAAAGTAGGACGGAAATCATAATTCAATCCAAACTCAACTCCGAAATCGTTAGCCCGTAGCGATTGAATATCCATTCCACCTGACTCAATTAGATTGCTTTTTGTAAAAGTTCGGCGCATATTATTTAGTTTACCAAAATAATATTTACCGTTAACACCAACTGAAAGGCTTTGTTTTCTAGCATCTATAAGGTTTGCTGAAAACCCCAACAAGAATTCTTGAATATCACCATCTCCAGTGTAATCATAGAAAATACTGTCTCCGCCTACAACTTCGTGGTCATTAATTTCATATCCTCTTCTACTTAAAGGCTTTAATCCTGCAGCAATCCCCAATCTATTTGCAAAAGGAATAACTAAAGCCATGTGCGTGATTCCAGAATAACGTCCACTTGATTCCATGCCGTTATTGGTAAAACGTTTTTCAAAATGAGTTATCCCCATAGAGAAAAGAGGCAATTGTTTTGCTGTTAGCGAATAGGTAGATGGGTTAAACAAATTCGTTTGACTAGAATCTGTTAAAGCCGTTGCTGCCCCTCCTAACGCCGAGATATAAGCATTACCGTAGAAACCAACATCTCCAAGTCCTCTTGAAGAGTAAGGACTATTGGTGTTAATTTGTACTAGTGCATTTCCACTTATAACGATAAATAGTGCAACTAATAAACTTCTAAACATTGTGCTTTAGTATTAAATACAAACCTTTAACGGTCAAATTACAATCCGCAAAGATGCTATTTTTTAATTCCTTATCAAATCTTTTGAGGTCACCACCTGTCAAAAAAATTGTTAATGGTTGATATTGTTGAGTATATTGATTGATAAAACCTTCTATCTCTGCGTGAATTCCATTAATAACGCCAGATAGCATCGCATATTTTGTAGAATCTCCAACTAATGGAGAATTATCTTCTAAATCTAGCATGGGTAAAGCGCCTGTAAATTCATGCATCGCTTTTAATCGCATAGCATAGCCTGGCGAAATTGATCCTCCTTTAAAGTTTCCGTTGTGTACAAAGTCAAACTTAATGCAAGTTCCTATATCGATAACCAAACTGCTTGGTGTTTTTGAATAATGATTTGCTGCAACGGCATTTGCTATTCTATCCGCCCCTAACGTTTCAGGAGTTTTATAAGAGTCAAGTTTAATGGGTAATGGTGTTTTATTACTCAAAACAACATTTGGTTTCAGTATTTCCACTATCCAATCACGCTGTTTCTCCTCTAAAACCGAAGATAAAATGCTAATTGTATCTTTTTTCAAAAAAATAATTGATTTTATTTTTTCCTTGTCATTGATAGAAAAAGAGGTTTGACTGATTACATCACCATTCTCAAAATCAACAACTTTGACACGTGTATTCCCCGCATCAACCACACAGTATTTTTCCTTTTCTTCCTTCACATTACAAAGTTAATAGAAGATTTTGAAAAAATAATTCAAAATGATGACATCGGAATAAAATTAGTTTATATCTTTGCACCCACCTAATCAAATAACTTGTTTGTAAAAACAATGGTGATGTAGCTCAGTTGGTAGAGCAAAGGACTGAAAATCCTTGTGTCGGGGGTTCGATTCCCTCCATCACCACCAGAAAAATCCAGTAAACTGTTCATCAGATTACTGGATTTTTTTTTGTTTTAATATGCGCCAGTAAATCAAATTAATGCATCACTTTTATCGGAAAATGCCTTCAAAATCAATACGAAAAATAATTCTTCACTAAAAACAGGGTAGAACTAAAAAGAAAAAGCCCCATACAAGAGTATAGGGCAACTGTATGAGGGTTACTCGGAGACGCTACTTTCCTAATTTGGTCAAATCAGCAAACTTAATTTCCTTTTTGACGGTCTTTTTCATAGAGTTTGTAAACTCAACTATTGCCGCTTCTGAATTAAGACCTAATATTTTGCCTTCCAATATTCGTCCATGACTTTTAAAACTAACAGTATCACCTATTTCAAGCTTAACATCTTTCACTACGCTAGTAACCACATCTACAAGGTATCTTTTATCACCATAAACATCACCAACAACCTTAATAACTTGTCCGTTTTTCTTTACAAATATTTTAGCATTCCTCAAATGGTTACCATTGTTTTCTATTACCACATTGTCAATAGCAGTTTCTAAAGGATCGCCTTTTTTTGATTTTGCTTTTCCTTCAACATTTTGTGCAATCATAACATATTCCTCACTAGAATCATAATTCTGATTAGACACCAAAGTTAAGTCACCAATTCTGTGATAACATGAAGTAAATAATAAACTGCTTAAAGCAAGTAATAACAAGTTTTTCATAAATAATTGTTTTTAGTTTCTACAAAGGTAGCAATTGAATTTCCCCATTTTTAGTTACTTATCAAGCGTCTACTCTACAAGGACGAACATACAATTTCAGCTAGCGAATGGCAATTCTAGATGAATCCATAGTTTTTCTCCTATTCATCTGTAATTATAAGTTCCGAAGTATTATTGCAACTCCATCAATTTAATAATCAGTTACTCTAAAAAATACTTGATGCTTAACCACATCGAAAACATAAAAATAGGACATTAAAAAAGGGTTCTTCGATTGAAGAACCCTTTTAAATCTAAATTGGTTATGGATATTACTTCACAATTTTCTTTGAAATCATTCCTTCTGATGTATTTACCATCAATAAATAAATACCAGAATTAATTGATTGCGTATTTATTGTTGTTTGTTTTCCTTTTAAAGTTCCTTCTTGGATTACTTTTCCTGAAATTTCATAAATAACATAGCTATTCAAGTCTGCATCTGCATCGATGTTTATCTTTCCGTTAAATAGGTTTGGATAAACATTCATTGAAACATTTGACTTACTGAATTGAGTTACAGAAGAAGTCCCTTGTTCAAATGAAGGATAACCGTCATTTATGTTAGCATCCATCTTCCATGGTCCGTTTACGTCACCAGCATTCAAAAGAGAAACCATTGCTGCTGTTTTCATTTCTGTTGTTGTTTTAGCAGTAATATCAGGCGTACCTGGAGCGCCTTGCCAATCACCAACAGCGTTTGCATGTTGTGAAGATTCAGTATCCCAGTAATTGTTAGCTGTTTGGAAATTTCCTCCTCCGCCAACAAATCCACCATCATATTCAGGTCCAATTGCAGTTCCTGTTGAATAAGAGTTATTGATTGACAACAAAGCAGCTGCACTACCTACAAATCCACCAGCATAACCATTTACAACGGTTACGTTTGAACGTGAATAGCAATTGTCAAATACATTTTCAAGTGTTCCTGGGAAACCAATTACAGAGGCTCCAACTAAACCACCAGCTAAGTGATTTGCATGAACAGTTCCAGTAGCAAAAGATTTTGAAATTGTATTGTTGTTGTAAGGCGAACCTAACAATCCACCAACTTGGCTACCACCAGTTACAGAACCTTGAGCGGATGATTGAAATATTGATCCATTTTCAACTAGATCTCCAACTAATCCACCAACATTATCTCCAGTTGCTTCAATAATTACCCCAGTTGAGTGACAATTATCAATAATTCCATTTTGCCAAACATTTCCAGCCAATGAACCAACACTGTCGTCTCCTTTAATTGTAGGATTTTCCAATTTCACATTCAAAATCGTTGCATTAATAGCACGACCGAAGAAACCAACCATTGAAGTTGTTGGCAAATCAACATAAACTCCGTTGATAGGGTGATTATTTCCATCAAAAGTTCCAGAAAAAGGATTTGTAGCATCTACACCAATCGGTGACCAAAGGTGAGTGCTTAAATCCATAGCTCCATCAATAGAGATGGTAGATCCTAAGAAATCATTTCCGCCAGCTACTAAAACTGACAAACCAGCTAATTCAGCTTCAGTCGTTAGTGTGAAATCTGAAGCTTGGGCATTGTACCAAAGCACATCTGCATTATCATCCCAAGAAGTAGTTGGTTGAGCAAAAATACTACCCGTTGCAATCATTAAAAAACTTAAAAAAAGTAATGTTTTTTTCATATCATTTTATATTATTGGTTATTAATTTCAATCCACAAAATTACGCTTAAGTTGTTTTAAAGTGGAAACATCATAGGAATTAACAGACTTTTAAGACCATCATTATTGTATTCCTAAATGAGGATCGACCAATAAATTTACTGCCCAATTTATTTTAGAAATAAGCTTTAATCACAAAAAAAAGGTGAACTCTTCTGTTCACCTTTAATCTTTTTATTAAATCGAAAAACTACAGTTCATCAATATATTTTTTGATTGTGTCTTTCGCTTCCCCAGTTTTCTTCTGAAGTCTACCTAGAAGTTCGTCTTCTTTCCCTTCTTGGTATTTTAAATCGTCATCAGTAAGGTTAGCATATTTCTGCTTCACTTTACCTTTTAATTCATTCCAATTTCCTTTAATTTTGTCTTCTGTTGAGCTCATGTCTGTTTGTTTTAAATTAATAATTGTTTGTTGATACTAAGGTAAGGACAAAGCCAATTCAATAAAAGAATGTGATGTTAAAAAAAATTAAAGCATTTCTTAAAAAATCATAACTGAACCACTATGGGCTGAAAGTACTATAGGTTCAAATGAGAATAAAATATTTAGATGTTAGATGTTAGACATTAGATGTTAGACTTTTGACTTTTGACATTTTGTCTAATATCTATTGATTGACATAAACTTTTTAGAAGCTAAAGCTAGATGCACTAATCCCGATGGCTTATCGGGAGCATATTCTCAACTTTTTACGAAACGAATAAATACATCGACAATCAACTGTTTAGCCCATAAATTATTTTGAATCAAAAACTTACCAACATCTCCTATCGAAGTAACAATTTAACTAGAAAATCTATTTTTATTCTCTTTTAAAACCTTAACTTAGGATATTATACTGGAGTGTAATTATCAATTAAATGAACATCCTATTAAAAATACTATAAATGGAATTTGTAGATTATTATAAAGTTTTAGGCGTAAATAAAGGAGCCAACGAAAAGGAAATTAAGAAAGCCTATCGTAAGTTGGCAAGAAAATATCATCCTGATTTGAATCCTGATAATAAAGATGCTGAAAAGAAATTCAAGGAAATCAATGAAGCAAATGAAGTATTGAGTCATCCTGAGAATCGTAAGAAGTACGATAAATATGGTAAAGACTGGATGCATGGCGAAGAATATGAAAAAGCCAGACAGCAGCAATCTTCACAAAGACAATATCAAGGACAACAAGGTGGTGCTCAGCAAGGTTTTTCAGAAGGAGATTTCTCGGACTTTTTTGAATCTATGTTTGGAGGTGCTAGAGGTTCTTCTCGACAAAGTTCAGCTCAATTTAAAGGTCAAGATTTTAATGCTGATTTAGAATTGAATCTAAAAGATGTTTATGAATCACACAAACAAGTCCTGACTGTTAATGGCTCAAAAATAAGATTAACTATTCCAGCTGGAATTGAAAATGGTCAAGTCATTAGGATCAAAGGAAAAGGTGCAAAAGGTGCAAGTGGCGGTCCAAATGGAGATTTACTCATTAGGTTCAGCATTTTAAACAACACATCTTTTAAGAGAGATAAAGAAAACTTGTATGCGACAGTAAGCCTTGATTTATATACCGCACTTTTAGGTGGAGAAATCACTGTAGATACATTTGATGGAAAAGTAAAACTAAAAATCGCTCCTGAAACAGCAAATGACACAAAGGTTAAATTGAAAGGAAAAGGATTTCCGATATATAAGAAAGAAGGAAAATTTGGAGACTTAATTGTTACTTATCAAATCGAAATTCCAACAAAATTGAGTGATAAAGAAAAAGACTTATTTAAAGAACTTCAAAAATTAAGATAAGATGGAAAAGCAAAATTATATATTGATTAAAACGCTTTGTATTCATTATAAAGTTGAAGTCTCTTTCATTAAGGAATTAGACAATGTTGGTTTGATAGAAATTGAACAACTTGAAGATGACGAATTCATTCATGAAACGAGAATTGGCGATTTAGAAAAAATGATTCGTTTGCACCATGAACTCAATGTAAATATCGAAGGAATAGATGTAGTATTTAATTTACTACAGAAAGAATTACAATTGAAAGAAGAAGTTTTAGAGTTGCGCAATCGATTGAGGTTTTATGAGGAGTAAGTTGAATAGCCAATATTTTTATAATAAAACAAGACCATGCGATTTTAAGTCCTGATCTTAAAACACTATTATTCGATTAACATCAAGCCTATTGGGTGTTTCAAAACACATCCAAGAATATATTTCATAATTAAATACAAATCTTATTGTATGCCATAAAAAGCCATTATCTTTGCACACTTTTTAAGGGAAAATACAATAAAAACGATTGATTATGAACGAGTTTTTCGCAGCATTTAATTTCACAGAGATATTTAAAGCAACGATGGTTTTGTTCGCGGTTATTGATATAATCGGCTCAATTCCGATCATCATTAAAATTAAAGAAACTTCTGGAGATATTCATGCAAATCGTATTACACTGGTTTCTTTGGTAATCATGATTGCATTTTTAATTACTGGAGAAAGTATTCTTATGCTTTTCGGAGTGAACGTAGAATCATTTGCTGTTGCCGGTGCATTTATTCTTTTCGCAATGGCATTAGAAATGATCATGGGTATTGAGTTATTTAAGGAAACTCCAATTAAAGGTAAAAGTGTAGGAATTGTTCCTTTGGCATTTCCAATCATCGCTGGTGCTGGTTCTATGACAACATTGATCTCCCTGCGTGCAGAATATGAAATGATCAATATCTTTATTGCCATATTAATCAATATGATTATTGTTTTTGTCACATTGAAGTTGACCAGAAGAATCGAGAGACTACTTGGTCCTGGAGGAGTTGCAATTTTAAAGAAAGTATTTGGTATTATATTATTGGCAATTGCAGTGAAATTGTTCGCTTCGAATGTGACGCAGTTGTTTCAATAGGTGAGGTTGATTTCTCATTCTGAATGCTCAGGATTGGAAGAGTAAAAAAGTTTTTTTTAGTAGTTAGTTATAGGTTATACGAACAAAAACCCCAGCAGATACATCTGCTGGGGTTTTTGGATTTATGGACGCGCTAGTCATGTGGACGGTTGCAAACCGTCCGTACCATGCGCTTGAAAATTGCACAAGTGCAATTTAGGTGAACAAGAAAAAAGAAAAGAAAAAGGCTCAACAGGAATTCCTATTGAGCCTTTTAACTAAGTTGGCTTCGACTCCACCCAGCCAACTTAGCACATCCAATGCGCTTGAAAATTGCACAAGTGCAATTTAGGTGAAGAGGAAGAAATAAAGCAAAGAAAAATCCCCAATAGAAAAGTCTATTGAGGATTTTAGTATTATGTTTTTGGTTTTTTTTAGGATGCCCTATTAGGGCAATCCTACAAACCAAAAAACCTAAATTATTTCGCTGCGTTGAATCTTTTGTTTACTTCGTCCCAGTTAATTACATTAAAGAATGCATTGATATAATCTGGTCTTCTGTTTTGGTAGTTCAAGTAGTATGCGTGCTCCCAAACGTCAAGTGCAAGAACTGGAGTTCCTCCACATCCTTCTCCCATTACTGGATTGTCTTGATTTGGTGTAGAACATACTTCTAACTTTCCATCTTTTACACAAAGCCATGCCCAACCAGAACCGAATCTTGTTGCTGCAGCTTTAGCAAATTCATCTTTAAATGATTCGAATGAACCAAAAGCAGAATCAATTGCTCCTTTAATATCACCTGTTGGATTTCCTCCTCCGTTTGGAGACATTACTGTCCAGAACAAGTTATGATTATAGAATCCACCACCGTTATTTCTAACTGCTGGCTTATCTTTTCCTTTAACTAATATCTCTTCGATTGATTTACCTTCTAAATCAGTTCCTGCAATTGCAGCGTTAAGGTTGTTTGTATATCCTTGGTGGTGTTTACCATGGTGGATTTCCATTGTCTTAGCGTCAATATTTGGTTCTAATGCATCAAATGCGTAAGGTAATTTTGGTAATTCAAATGCCATTGTTTTGTGTTTTTAAGTTAATAAATCTGTTTACTCAAATATAAAGAATTAAAGTCAGCTTGTACAGTCAAGAGATTTAAAAAATCCTAAATCTTGTTACAATTTCAATTAATTGCTCAAATTCGAATGGATGGATTAAAACTTCCAACCAAAATCTTCTAAAAACAACTTATCAATGTTTGCTCTTAGCGCTTCGTTCTGAACTTTATCCAAGATGTCACCAATAAATGCTGCAATTAGCAATTGTCTTGCACTTGCCGCAGAAATACCACGTGATTGCAAGTAGAACATCGCTTCTTCATCCAATTCACCAATGGTAGAACCATGCGAACAACGAACGTCATCTGCATAAATTTCTAATTCTGGTTTTGAATTCACACTTGCTGTTTTTGAAAGCAAGATGTTTTTGTTGGACTGATAAGCTGCAATTTTTTGAGCGTCTTGACGAACGATAACTTTTCCGTTGAATACTCCAACAGATTTATCATCCATCACTCCTTTGTATGCTTCACTTGAAGTACAATGAGAATATAACTGGTCAATAATCGTATGGTTATCGATATGTTGTTTTTCTGTTCCAAGATAAGCGCCATTCATTTCTGTATGACAGTTTTCTCCTTCAACAATTACATCTAATCCGTTTCTCGTTAAAAGAGCTCCAGTTGTAATCGTATTGATTAAGAAATTACTTGATTCGTCCTGAATAAATAATTCATTAGAAATATGTAAAACATTCTTTGCTTCTGTTTGAAATTTATTGATTGTCAAACTTGCATTGGCTTCAATATGACCTTCAAGCACAATATTCGTAAAACTATTTTCAGAGTTTTTTGAATGATATGTCGCTACAACTTCAGCCTTAGATCCTGTTTCTGATTGAATGAAATGACGTGCATTAGCAATCACTTCTTCTCCATCCAAAATATGCATCAAATGAATTGGGTGATTTGCTTTCTTATTCTTTTTAATTTGAATAAAAACACCTCCAGTTTGATATGCTTTATTGATCAATGAAAAAACATTTTCTGAAGTACCATCTACGATATCAGCGTAATATTCTTCATTCAAATCATCAATTTTATGAATTGAAACAGCGTCGTCCTCTAAAATTGTCGATAAACTTTCATCATAATATCCGTTTACGAATACCAATTGATGTGCATTCAAATCAGCAATTGTATATTCTCCAACATTTGCTGAAGCTTGAACTTGCTTATATTTTTTCTTTACGTATTTCGCTACACGTGTGTACTTCCATTCTTCTACCCGTGTCGTAGGGAAATCCATCCCACTTAAAGCATCCATTGCTTGTTTTCTAACATCAGAAATCGTTTCCGGTTTCTTAAAATCAGCAACAAACGCTAGTACTTTATTATCTACAACTACCTCCATAATTATTGAGCAATTTCTTCATTAATCCAATCGTAACCTTTTTCTTCTAATTCTAAGGCTAATTCTGCACCTCCTGTTTTAATGATTTTTCCATCACTTAAAACGTGAACAAAGTCTGGCTTGATATATTCTAATAATCTTTGGTAATGCGTAATCAAAATGATTGCATTGTCTTTCGTACGTAATTTATTTACACCTTCAGAAACAATACGCAAAGCATCGATATCCAATCCTGAATCTGTTTCATCAAGGATAGCTAACTTTGGTTCAAGCATCGCCATTTGGAAGATCTCATTTCTTTTCTTTTCTCCTCCTGAGAAATCAACATTAACTGATCTTCCAGAAAGTTTATCGCTTAATTCAACAAGATTACCTGCAACTTTTACTTTTGCTAAGAAATCTTTTGCTGAAAGTCTATCTTCTTTGCGGTATTCACGAATTTCATTCATTGCAGTACGCAAGAAGTTAACATTCGATACGCCAGGAATTTCAACAGGATATTGAAACGCCAAGAACAAACCTTCTTTGGCTCTGTCTTCTGGATCAAGATCTAATAAATCAACTCCATCAAAATCTACAGAACCTCCAGTTACTTCATAACCGTTTCTACCCGTTAAAACTGAAGCTAAAGTTGATTTCCCTGAACCGTTTGGCCCCATAATCGCATGAACTTCTCCTGCTTTAACCTCAAGGTTTAATCCTTTTAATATTTCTGCTCCGTCTTCTACTGAAGCTTGAAGATTTTTTATTGTTAACATATACTGTAATTTTCTAATTAAACGTTTTTACTAATTGTATTATCCTACTGAATTTTCTAATGAAATTTCCAATAGTTTTTGAGCTTCAACAGCAAATTCCATTGGCATATTGTTCAATACTTCTTTACAGTATCCGTTCACAATTAGCCCAATTGCCTTTTCCTCATTAATTCCTCTCTGCTGACAATAGAAGATTTGGTCTTCACCAATTTTTGAAGTTGTTGCTTCATGCTCTATTTTCGCTGTGCTGTTTTTACATTCGATATATGGGAAAGTATGTGCACCCGATCTATCAGACAATAATAAAGAATCACATTCTGAACGATTTCTTGCGTTATCAGCTCCTGGATGAATTTGAACTAAACCTCTGTACGTATTTTGAGATTGTCCAGCAGAAATTCCTTTCGAAATAATTGTACTGCTTGTATTCTTTCCTAGGTGAATCATTTTTGATCCTGTATCAGCTTGTTGAAAGTGATTTGTAACGGCTACTGAATAAAATTCTCCAATTGAATTATCTCCTTTTAATATACAAGAAGGATATTTCCATGTTACTGCAGAACCCGTTTCAACTTGTGTCCAAGAAATTTTAGCATTCTTTTCACACAATCCACGTTTTGTTACGAAGTTAAAAACTCCACCAACCCCTTCTTTGTTTCCAGGATACCAGTTTTGAACTGTTGAATATTTAATTTCAGCATCATCAAGTGAAATCAACTCAACAACTGCAGCGTGCAATTGATTTTCATCACGCATTGGCGCTGTACAACCCTCTAAATAAGAAACATAAGAACCTTCGTCTGCAATAACTAAAGTACGTTCAAACTGACCTGTTCCACCTTCATTAATTCTGAAGTATGTAGAAAGTTCCATTGGGCAACGCACGCCTTTTGGAATATAACAGAATGAACCATCTGTAAATACTGCACTATTTAAAGCAGCATAAAAATTATCGGTATGCGGAACAACTGTTCCCATGTATTTCTTAACTAATTCCGGGTGATTTTCTACCGCTTCTGAGAATGAACAGAAAATAATTCCTAATTCACCCAATTTCTTCTTAAACGAAGTAGCCACAGAAACTGAATCGACAACAAAATCAACTGCAGTTCCAGTTAAACGTTGTTGTTCATCCATTGAAATCCCCAATTTTTTCATGGTTTCTTTCATTTCTGGATCAACATCATCCCAACTTTCGTATTTCTTTGTCTGTCCTGGTGCAGAATAATATGAAATAGCTTGAAAATCTGGTTTTTTATAATTTACGTGAGCCCAATCTGGCTCCACCATTGTAGTCCAAGCACGATAGGCTTGCAAACGTTTTTCAAGCAACCAAAGTGGCTCCTCTTTTTTTGAAGAAATTAAACGAATGACATCTTCATTTAATCCAACAGGAATTGTATCTGATTTAAAATCTGAAGTAAATCCGTATTTATAATCTTGTTCTTCAAGATTCTTTGCTAAATCTTCTTCTGTATAAGTATTACTCATCATTGAAATTTTTAATTGTTAAATAGAGAAACTTTCTCCACAACCACAAGTTCTGTCTGCATTAGGGTTTACGAAAATAAATCCTTTCCCGTTCAATCCTCCAGAATAATCTAAGGTTGTACCCACGAGGTATAAAAAGCTCTTTTTATTTACGACAATTCGAACACCATTATCTTCAAATGATTTATCATCTTCTTGTGCTACGGTATCGAAATTCAGCTCATACATTAACCCTGAGCATCCTCCACCCTGTACACCAACACGAATGAAACTGTTCGGTTCACCCGAATCTTCCATTAATCGAATGGCTTGTTTTTTAGCAGATTCTGTTACTTTTATCATAGTTGAAACTTCCTTTCTAGTTATTTATATTAAATCTAAATAACAATATTTCTTGTGCAAAAATACCCAATTAATGGTATATGACAAACAAAAAACTAGATTATTTTACTGGTTTTGAGAAAGCGGACAAAAAGTAGGATTTCAAAAGGTTTCGATTGCCTTCATCAGCATGGTTTATGCGAGATAGTAGTTGGTAAATGGTAATTGACAATTGATAATTGATAATTGATAATTTTCAAAAAAAATGCGGCACTCCGAATCGAAGCACCGCATTTTTGAGTATAACTTTTAACCTATAAACTTAAACTCTTGAACTACACGTTGGTTTTCAACGTCCATTTCATTTTCTTGTAAATCCAAACTTTAAATCTGTACAAACTTAAATACATTGCCGGAACGATAACCAAGGTTAAGAACGTTGCGAATGTTAATCCGTATATGATTGTCCATGCCATTGGTGAGAAGAACATGTTGTTGTCTCCACCAATGAAAATATTTGGTTTGTATTCGTTTAATAATCCAACGAAATCGATGTTTAATCCGATTGCTAATGGTAGTAAACCAAGTACTGTTGTAATCGCTGTTAATAAAACAGGACGCAAACGTACTTCTCCACCTTTGATTGTCGCAGCTACAACTTCTTCGTCAGATTCTAAATCTGTTTCTTCAAGACCTGCTTTATCGCGGCCTTCTCTTCTTAGCAGATTCGTGTAATCAATCAATACAATGGAGTTGTTTACCACGACACCGGCGAGTGATATAATTCCAATCATCGTCATCATAATTACGAATGTTTGACCGCTCAATGCCAATCCTAAGAATACTCCAATGAAGGAAAGTAGAACTGAGAAAAGTATAATTGCTGGAGTAGAGAACGAGTTGAACTGCGCTACAATAATCAGCAAAATCAAGAATACAGCAATCAATAAAGCATTTGTTAAAAACGCCATTTCAGCAGCTTGTTCATCTTGCGCACCAGTAAAACTAAAGCTTACGTCTTTTGGAAGATTTCCATCATTAGCGTAATCCAACATTTTTTCTTTCAGGACTGCTACAACCTCATTACCATTAAATCCTTCTGTAACATCAGAAGAAATAATCACTTTTGAAGTTTGATCTTCTCTTGCAACACCTGTGTAAGAAATGTTCTCTTCAGGATCTTCAATCACACTTCGAATAGGAATATTTAAAATATCTCCTGTGTTATTTCTGAACATTAACTTTTGATCCAACAACGCGTCTAAGTCATAACGAGAGTCTTGTTTAAACCTCATGACCATGTCGTAGTTCTCTTCATCTTTCGTATACGTTGCAATGTCTTGACCTAAAAGTGCCTTTCTAATCGCCATACCTACTTGTGTGGTAGAAGAATTCAGTTTTCTAACCTGATCTCTATCCACAATAATTGGAATCTCTGGTCTAGTTGCTTCAACATTCAATTTTAGCTCATCAACACCTTCAACATTTTGACGATCCAAATATTTCTTTACGTCAGTTGCTACTAAAATTAACGCTTTGTAATCTCCTTTAGCAAGGTTGGTTAATTCAATATTAATTGGTGATTCTTGAGGTGGCCCCATCTCATTTTTCTTAATCGAAATCTGAACATCCGCAGGAAGAATCCCTTTTAATTCGTCTTGTAGTTTTTTAAGGACATAACCCGTTGTATTAATAGAATCTCGGTATTGGAACTCAGTAAAGTCAATGGTGATTCTCGCTTTGTGCGGTGTATTCCCCATGTCCATTCCTTGCTCACTTGTACCTTTTCCAACTTGTGCAATAATCGATTGAACAAGGTCTGCTTTCTGCACATTGTTAGGATCAACTCCTTCCATGTATGGAGCTAGAATTTCATTGATTTTCGCTTCAATTATCAATGCAGACTTGTTCGTTTCCATGATATCCGTACCAATTGGATGCGTTATGAAAACATTCGCCATTTTAGCTTGGTTTGAAGGGAAAAACTCAACTTTTGGTTGATTCACATAAAACAAAGCTATTGAACCAATTAACATTACAACCGTCCCGATGATAAAGTAAATGGGTCTTGCACCTTTTAACGCAAATGTCAAGAAGTTTTTGTACCACCCTTCAAGAACAGGCAGAATCTTTCCTTGAAACACCACTGTACCAGGGAAGAACACAAAAGTATTCAGCAACATTATAATCCCAATCAGCATAAGGATATTTCCAAAAAGAACAGAACCCAACATCACAATTAAAAATCCTACTCCAATAAATGAAACACCAATAATAAGTGATTTTACTTTCTTAGGTTTCTTTTGCTCTACAGTCATATAAAGCGCTGTTAACACTGGATTAATCACCAATGCAACGAACAAAGAAGAACCTAGAACGATAATTAGAGTTATGGGCAGGTACTTCATAAACTCACCAAATATTCCTGGCCAAATTGCCAAGGGAACAAAGGCTGCTAAAGTTGTTGCTGTTGAAGCGATAATTGGCCAAGCCACTTCACTTACACCATGAATTGCAGCTTTGAATGGCGGATAACCTTCCTCGTCCATGAAACGATAAATGTTTTCCACAACCACAATACCATTATCCACTAACATTCCCAGTGCGAGAACCAAAGCAAACAATACGATTGTATTTAAAGTTACTCCCATCACTTGCAGAATCATAAATGACATCAGCATAGAAAGTGGAATTGCAACCCCAACGAACATTGCGTTTCTTGCACCTAAGAAGAACAACAATACCAAAGTTACCAAAATTACCCCAAAAATAATTGAGTTTTCAAGGTTGGAAACCATGTCACGTGTTTGATCTGACTGGTCGTTTGTGATTGAAACGTTTACTCCTTTAGGAATTACGTTATCATCTTTTGCTTTTTGAACAAGTTCATTAATTTTATCTGCAGCGTCCAATAAGTTTTCTCCTCCTTGTTTAATAATGTCAAGCATTACTACAGGAGAACCAAACTCACGAGCAAAAGATGTTGTATCACCATCACCAAAATAAACATCAGCGATATCTTTCAACTTAACAGGCATATAATCTGTTTGCTTGACAATGATTTCACCTAATTCTCTTGCGTTTTGGAATTCACCATCAATCATAATGGTTTTACGCATTCCATTCATTAAGATTTCTCCACCTGAAATAGTAGCGTGCTCTGAAGAAACTGCATCTTCGATATTTTGTAATGAAACCTGAACTGCTTCCGCCTTCAATCTGTCCACATCGATACGCATTTCCTCCTCTTGAACTCCACGAATATTTACTTCATTAATTTCAGATAAATCTTCAACTAAGTCTTTCAGATCCTCGGCAATATCTTTCAATACTTTCGGACTCGCTCCACTCAAGTTGATATTCATAATAGGAAAATCACTTGGGTTGATTTCAAAGATATTTGGCTCAACAGGTAATTCAGGGAAATCAGTTTCTGCTCTCGCTTGATCTACTGCATCCTTTACCTTATTTAATCCATCATTGACATCAATCCCGAAATCAAACTTCACACGAATGGTTGTATAACCATGTTGAGAATCTGAAGTAATTTCATCTACCTTTTTAATTGTCTTAACTTTTTTCTCAATTGCTTCTGCAATCTTTTCAGACATGTATTTTGGAGACGAACCAGGCTTTGCAATTCCTATATAAATTTCAGGAATCTGTAACTCCGGAAAGTTTTCTTTTGGCATTGATTGGTAGGAAAACATCCCGCCAATAAATAGGATAGCAATAATTAAGAAAACCGTTTTGGAGTTATTTACCGACCATTCTGAGATCCCAAAAATCTTTGTTTTATTTTTCTCTTCCATTATCCTATCTTTTCTCTATTCTAACAACATCGCCATCAGAAATACCACGTCCACCAGCAGAAACAATTAAGTCACCTGCTTTAATTTCTTTAGACAATACTGAAACTGCTGCTTTACCTTGGTACTGACTAATTAAGTCCACCATCACTTGACTCGCTTTATAATTGTCACCGTCTTTTTTCAAAACAAAGATGTAACTCTCATTCTGCTGTGTCTTCAATAATGCTACCGAAGGAACGATAATCGCGCTGTCTAAAACTAAATCGGTAATGTGCATTTCTGCTAACATATTTGGCAATAACATATTATTGTCTTTAATGTCTGCTTTCACTCTAAAAGTTCTATTTGTAGGATTGATATAATTTCCTACAGAAGAAATTTGAAGTAAGAAAGTATCTTTTAAAGTAGGTACAAAAACTTCAACATTTGTTCCTTCCTTTACCGTTCTGAAATAATGTTCTGAGATATTTCCTGTAACACGCATTTCCTGATTGTTTACCAATCTTAATATTGGAGATTGTGCTGTTGCCATCTCTCCTTCGTGTGTTACAATTTCATCAACAACACCACTGTAAGGAGCTCTTACAATTGTTTTAGCTGATTGTGTTTGTACAGTATTCAATTGTGAACGCAAACCAGCTACCTGATTTTTCGCTGATTTCAATTCAAATTCTGTTCCTACACCACGAGAAACCAATTGATTTTGTTTCTCTAAATTGTATTCTGCAAAATCTAACTGCGTTTGCAGCTCTTTGATGTTACTTGCTAAAATTTCTGTATCAATTCTTGCTAGAACCTGACCTTTTGAAACTTTCTGACCTTCTTTTACAAGAATAGATTTAATCAATCCACTTGCTTCTGCAACAATCATTGCTTGTTTATCAGTTTCAATATCACCTTGGACAGTAATTTTGTGCTTGAAAACCCCAACTTCAGCAGCCATGCTCTCAACAAAAGGAAGCATTACTACCTTAGCGGTATCCATGGCTTTGATTTTTCCCTCAATATCTACCAATTCAACTTTTAAAGAAGCTCTTTTTTCTTTTAACTTATCCAATTTTGAATTTGGACTACATGCAGCTACTGTTGATATTATTCCTAATACTACCAGTATTTTAAAGTATTTTTTCATCGGTCTTGTTACTGTTATTTTCTAATTAATTGATTGTATAATTTGTCCAGCTCCAATTTCTTATTGAAGACTTCTACCATAGCATTAACGTAGCCCGTTTGCGCTTGTACAAGTTGATTGTATTTTTGCGTTACTATAATACTATTTTCTTTACCTATTTCCGCCATGATCATAGAGTTGTCATGAATTTTACGGGCTAAGTCTATGTTCTTTTTTTGCAATTGCAAATTAGTTCTTGCGCTTCTTAGTTCATTTTTAATTTGAATTTCTTGCGCAGCCAATGAACGTTGGAATTCTTGAATATTTAATTCATCTTGCTTTACAACAATTTTAGCTTTTTGAATTTTCGCCCATCTTTCTCCACCAGCAAAAATTGGAATAGTTAACTTAATTCCAACTACAGTTTGCGGATACCATTTTTCGTTGAAATCAAAAAGGTTGAATTCACTTCTAAAAGCATTGTATTGGTGATTAAAGAAAGCACCTAGTTGAGGATAGTTCCCCATTTTGATGTTTTTTAAATCATATTCTGAAATAGTTCTTTGTTTTCTTAAAACATCTAACTCCAAGTTATTTTCATAAGAACCTGATAAATCAACCTCTTTTTCTAATAATAAATTATCTAAATTTTCTGTCAAAGTAATGTCTCCATCTATCGGATAAGCCATTGTCATCTTCAACATAATTAATGCATTATCATAGGTCGTTTGAGCAATTACTAAATTTGCTTGAGCAGATAACAATGAAAATTCGGTTTGATCTACTTCCTCCTGCGTTATAAATCCAACATCATATAATTCTCTTTGCTTGTTAATTAATTGTTCTGTTAATTCAACCAGAGTATCAACGAAAGCTTTGTTTCTTGCACTTACTAAAGCCATTTGATAAGCTTGCGTTACATTGGACAAGACATCTTGTTGTGACTTTTTAATACTCGTTGCAACGAACTCAGTATAAAATCTTGAAACTTTCAATGCAATGATGTACGATCCGTTAAAAATCAATTGATTTACCGAAGCTCCTGCACTTGCATTGTACTTTTGACCTGCTCTAAACTCAACAACTGTTCCTGGCTGCCCCATTATAGCACCATCAACAACTTGCGTTGGAATATTAAGAAACTGTTGAATTGTGGATTCCGCATTAATTTGTGGCAATCCTAATGCTCGCGTTTCCACAACTTGCTTTTTAGCCGATTCTAAATCTAATTCAGATCGCTTGATTTGTTCTGCATTTTCTAAGGCATACGATTGGGCCTCAAATAATGAGAAATTCTGTGCTATTGTTGATTGTGTAACCATCAAAACCACAGTAATCATAAGTGTTTTTAAACCATTCATTACTTTACTTTATTTTTCATGTTTTTAACCATTAATTCTCTTCCTTTATCATTCACTAGTCCACGCAATTGAAACAGGACCACTTGTTCTAATAAATATCCAAATTCATTCGCTTCAACCTCAAAAATATCACTGTCTATCATCATACTTACAATTGAAAGGTGAATTCCAGCCATTATTTTCGGATCTAACTCCGCTATATAAAGTCCTTCTTCTTGTCCTCTAATTATATTTTGAGTAATCTGATTACTAACAAATTCTAACCTGTGTTGTTTAATAATGCCCCATGCTTCTGGATAATATTTTTGCAAATCATAAAAAACAGAAGTATGTATTTCAGTAAATAATCTTGAAGAAGACTCACTAATATTCATCAAAGCATCTATTGCAGTTTCCGATCTCAGTCTTCCAATCTCGCAAGCAACCTGGTTGCGTTCAATTAAGGTGCTGACAATGCGCGTAACTAAATCATCTTTATCTTTAAAATAGTTGTAAAATGTTTTCTTTGAAACCCCTAACTCTCTGGCTAAGTCGTCCATTGTCACAGATCTAATTCCGTGACGCAAAAAAATCATTGCTGATTTATCAATTATTTCATTTCGTTTCTTATCCATTGGAGCGCAAAAGTACTAAAATAAAAACGATGGAAACTATTTACACGTTAAAAGTTTCCATCATTTAACAATTATTAATTTAAAGAGTAGAATGAATTATCACATTTAATCGCTTATCACTAGAAAACAACCATTTAAATACAAAAGTACAGCACTTGTCACTTGTTAAATAATGGAGTAGAAAAATAAAAATTAGGAAACCCTATCAATATTGTAGGCAAAAACTTAGCTTTGTTTTCATGGCAATTGAAATTTACACAGACGGATCAGCAAAAGGAAACCCCGGAAATGGAGGTTATGGAGCTATTCTCAAATTTAAAGGATTTGAAAAAGAGTTATCCCAAGGTTATCGCTTAACTACGAATAATCGAATGGAACTTCTAGCAATTATTGTGGCGTTAGAAACCATAAAAACCGCTGAACATAAAGTAATTGTTTACTCAGATTCCAAATATGTTGTGGATTCTGTAGAAAAAGGTTGGGTTTTCAATTGGGAAAAGAAAGGTTTTAAAGACAAAAAGAATGTGGATCTGTGGAAACGCTATTTAAAACTTCACCCGATTTACAAACCAAAATTCGTTTGGGTAAAAGGCCACGCTGGTCATGCTGAAAATGAAAGATGTGATGTTTTAGCTTTTAATGCAGCGGATGGGAAGAATCTTTTGATTGATGAGGGGTATGAGAATAGTATTAAATGAAAAATTATAAATGAAAAGTGAAAAATTAATGTTTAATTATTAATGTTTAACGGGTTGCTATCGACTGTTGCCTTCGACAGGCTAGTCAACAAGCTACAATCCCGCCGACTGAGCTTGTCGAAGGCAAGGAGCTGCAAAATTCACTTTTCAAAACGAAAAATCACACAAGACTCACATTCTTCATTTTTAATTTTTCATTTTTAATTGATTATCCCAATATTATTCCTAACTTAAATAAGACCACTCATAAAATCAATATCAAATGAATACAAAATGGCTTATTAAAGACGCTCCAAATGCGCTTCAGGTAGAAAACTTGAAAAACGAAATGAATGTTTCTGAAGTTGTAGCGTATATGCTCGTTCAACGCGGAATAACAGAATTTGATGATGCTAAGTCATTTTTTCGAGCTTCACTAAAAGAATTACATGATCCATTTTTGATGAAAGACATGGAACGTGCAGTTGAACGCGTGAATATTGCTTTGGAAGAAGGTCAGAAAATCTTGATTTACGGAGATTATGATGTCGATGGAACAACAGCAATTTCGGTAGTTTACGGATATCTTTCTAAAATGACTGACTCAATTGCTTACTATATTCCTGATCGTTATGAAGAAGGATATGGTGTCAGCGAAAAAGGAATTCGCAGTGCACATGAAAATGGATTTTCTTTGATCATCACTTTAGATTGTGGAATAAAAGCCAATGAAAAGGTTGATTTAGCTAATTCTTTGGGAATGGATATGATTATTTGTGATCACCATACACCCGGAAAAGAATTGCCAGATTGTATTGTTTTAGACCCAAAAAGAGCAGATTGCAATTATCCTTATAAAGAATTGTCTGGTTGTGGAGTTGGATTTAAATTAATGCAAGCTTTAGCGATTACAAATGATTGGGATCAAGAGGATTTGTTTCAAAATCTTGATTTATTAGCGATCAGTATTGCGGCAGATATTGTTCCTGTAACGGGAGAAAATAGATTATTGGCGCAATATGGATTAAAGCAATTGAATGAAAATACAAGACCCGGAATTGACATCATGTTGAACTTGGCAAAAAGAGAAAAGCCACTTACTTTAACGGATATCGTTTTTACAATTGCTCCAAGAATTAACGCAGCTGGAAGAATTGATGATGCAAAGAAAGCTGTAGTCTTAATGACTTCAAATGATGAAACTGAATTAAGAGAAATTGCCAAAACCATTCATGATTTCAACGATGAAAGAAGAACTTTAGATAAAGAAATCACTGATCATGCTTTGTCTATTGTTGAAGGAGATTCAAGTTTTAAAGACAAATGTACTACTGTTGTTTATCACGAATCTTGGCACAAAGGAGTCATTGGAATTGTTGCTTCTCGCTTGATTGAAAATTATTATCGTCCAACAATTGTTTTAACGCAATCTGAAGATGGAGAAACTTGGACGGGTTCTGCTAGGAGCATAAAAGGGGTAAATATTTATGATGTTTTAGAAAATTGCAGTGCACATTTAGGTCGTTTTGGTGGACATTATTTTGCTGCCGGAATGACTCTGAAAAATGAGCAATTACAAGATTTTATAAACTGCTTTGATGATGAAGTAAGAAAAATTATTGGAAGTGAAACTTTGATTCCAGAACAAATTATTGAAAAAGAACTTTCATTTGATAGTTTATTCAACATGGGAGAATCTGTGCATGAAGTTCCAAGGTTAATGCGTGTTTTGAGTCAGTTTGAACCACACGGTCCAGATAATATGAAGCCGCTTTTCTTGGCAAAGAACGTTTATGCCCATGATGCAAAATTGTTGAAAGATGTTCATTTAAAAATGAAAGTGTATCAGCCACAATTTCAGAAACACATTGAAGCCATTTACTTTAAAAGTCCAGAAGCATTGCAAATTGTGCAAAACGGTCCTTTTGATATGGTTTTTACTTTGGAGGTGAATCAGTTTAGAGGAAGGACGACTCCGCAGTTGATGGTGAAAGATATTCGTTCTCATCGGGGATGAATGAAAAATTAAAAATGAAGAATGAAAAGTGAAGAATGTATGGTGAAAAATTAAAAGTGAAGAATCTATGATGGAAAAAGGGAGCGTGTGAGTAATTACGATAAATGCAGGACAGGAGTGTGAGAGAAAACAAAAAAGGAACTCAATTAAGAATTCCTTTTTTATATCTTCTATTTAGTTACGTTTCAATAAAGAAAGAGGCTTGACTAAATCTGTATGATACAAATATACGACTGATTTTTCAAATAACGAAACAGATGAGAAATGAATTAAGAAATAAATATTTATCGGAGCCAAGATTGGACAGATATCTTAGCGCTACTGCTAACGATAAGGACAAGGCCAGAAGACTATATAATGCAAATATTCGCTTAGCTCAAGCAATACACCCCATTTTAACACAATTCGAAGTTGTTTTAAGAAATAGCCTAAATTCACAACTATCAACTTATTTCACAGATAATGAATGGATCATAAATCAAAAAAATGGATTTATGAGAAATCGATCATTGTCGCACTCTCATTACTTTTTAAGAAAGTCAGTTATAAAAACAGAAAATAATTTAAATAGAAAAGGCGTTCCAATATCTAGCGGGAAGATTATCTCAGACCAAAACTTCGGTTTTTGGATAGCACTATTTCTCTCTCATCACTATTCATTAATTGGAGGACAACCAATTCATATTTTTAGATATAAACCCTCAAGAGAAGATAGAGCTAGTATTTATTCGAAACTAGATTCCATTCGTAATTTCAGAAATAGAGTAAACCATTGTGAACCATTATGTTTTAGCGGCAATAACATCGATTGCTCTGAAACACTAATTATTAGAATTAAGCTCTATGAGTTAATAAAATGGATTGAACCGGATTTGGTTCCTTTTTTTGAAAGTATTGATAACGTTCAAAATAAAGTAGATAATATAATGCGTATTTAATACCCTTCTCCGTAAAGGAGAAAATCAATTTAAAGGCAGTTTGTACACAGTCATTGTTGAAGGATATAAGAATTATCGGGAATGAGAGAGTAGAAACTGGAGAGCAACAACAATAACCTAAGCACTGAGATCAAAAAAGGTCTACATTATCAGAAATATTTAAAAATTCAAACTGTAAAAACTGCTTGATAAAAATCTAATGAATGTTTAAAGTAGTGCTCACTTTCTACTTTAAAGCCTGCTTTTTTTATTGAAAGATTTGTGTCTCTATTTAAATTACAACCATCACCAACAATTTTCCAAAATGGATTTACTAGGTTATATAATAGTCTAGTGGGTTTCTTTTGGGCGTGGATATGTTCTAAAACAATTAGCTTACCTGTAGGTTTTAGCCATTTTTTGAAATTATTAAATGCTAAGTTTTGATCCGAGATTGTACATAAAACTAAGGTGCAAATTATATAATCTAGCGAATTGTTTTTTATAATTGAATCTAATCGTTGATCAACAACTCCCAGATTGTACGTGGTAATTTGGGTGTGTTTTGGAAGTTTAGCTTTTGATTTATCCAACATGAAAGAAGAAGGTTCAATTGCAATAACTTTTGCTTTTGCGTTATAATGTTCGAAATTAGTACCTGTTCCAGATCCTACTTCTAATATATTACCTTCTAAATTTCCTATTAATTCTTTTCGAATAGGTTGTAATGTCTTTTCTATGTTCGTCATAAACGAATCATATTTTGAAGCAAATAGTTTTTGGTAGAATTTCATTGGGATGGGGTGTGTTTCATTGTTGTTTTATCGAAGATGCAAACATTTAGATTTAGATTTAGATTTACATGAACTTATAAATTGAAGGTTTTTGCAGACTGACCTTTAAAGACTAACTTTTCCACTTCTACTATACAATTCAGTTTTGTTCCTTTTAAAAGCAGGTTTTGTAATGACCGTATTCCAATCCTTATCTATTTGTGGAAATTCCGATAGCATTTGATTAATAAAAACTTGCCAACCATCGAATTCCTCTGTTACATAAGATGTTTTATACTTAGATTCAATTTTTAAAGATATATCATCCATTGTAAACCTGTCGACCTTAAATCCAGTTAATTTTTCAATCTCTGACCATTCGAATTCTGTGACTTCGCCATTAAATACTATTCGAAATCCAGATTCGGAAACTTCAATCTTATCGATAATTTACTTCATTTTAAGTTTTTTCAAGAACATTACATTTTCTATATATCAGATTCGTGCTTAATTAAACAACACCATCAGTATTCAAATTATCTACTTCATTTAGCCTTTTTGAAACAGTTATGCTTTCAAAGCATCACTTTTTCTAACTAATACTATGAGGCCTAAATTGTATACACGCTAAATTACAACAAATCATAACCACAAAAATCAATTCAGACAAAAAGAAAACGAGAGTGCAAGTTAAACTTGACCTCTCGAAATTCAGAATTGATTATCTATTTCATGTTTTTCCAAACAAGAAAGCCTATTGGAGTATCAACTCAATACTAATTACTCACTACTGACTACACAAACCCCTCCTCAAATCTCTCAAAATGACAAGTATACCCATTTGGATGTTTCTGAAGGTAATCTTGATGCTCTGGTTCTGCGGGCCAAAAAGTCGTGTAAGCTTCTAAAGTAGTTGCTGCTTTAGCTTTCCACTTATTGGATGCATTTACAATTTCAATCATTTCTTGCGCTACAGCTTTCTCTTCATCATTTTGATAAAAAATTGCAGAACGATAACTTGTTCCCATATCATTTCCTTGTCGATCAACCGTTGTTGGATTATGAATTCGGAAAAAATAATCCAGAATTTCTTTAAATGATGTTTGACTATTGTCAAAAGTAATTTCAATTCCTTCTGCGTGTCCAGGGTGGTTTTTGTAGGTTGGATTCTCATTTTCTCCTCCAATATATCCTACTTCAGTTTCCAAAATTCCTTTTCTAACCCTGAATAAATCTTCCATTCCCCAGAAACAACCTCCTGCTATATATACTTTCTTTGTATTGCTCATAATATTTTATATTTTCTCTACAATAAGAACAAACAATATAAGATTCTTGTTCAATTATTGGAAAATGATTTATTAAAACAACCCTACAATAGAGCCATCTGCTTCCATTTTAATATGCTCCGAAGATGGTGTTGCTGGCAAACCAGGCATTCTTAACATATTTCCTGCAATTGGAATTATAAAACCTGCTCCAGCAGCGATTTCAAATTCACGAATATGGATTTCAAAATTCTCTGGTCGACCGAGTAATTTTTCATTATCGCTCAGGCTTTTTTGAGTTTTCGCCATGCAGATAGGTAAGTTACCAAATCCTAAACCTTCAAAACGTCTTAATTGGTTTTTCGCTTTATCTGAAAGAACCACTCCTTTAGCTCCATAAATAGTTTTGCAAATCTTCTCTATTTTGTTCAAAGGTAAATCCTCTAAATTGTAAGTTGGAGTAAATTTAGCGTTACAAGACTCTGCCGCCAGAACCACTTTTTCAGCCAATTCAACACATCCTTTACCTCCTTCTGCCCAACCATTACTGATGGCTACAGCAACTCCTAGCTTTTCACAATGTGCGTAAATAAATTCTTTTTCTGCATCCGTATCGCTAGTAAAAGCATTTACTGAAACGACAACTGGAAGTCCGAAACTCTGAATACTTTCAATGTGTTTTTCAAGATTAGGCATTCCTTTTTTCAAAGCATCCACATCTTCTTCCGTCAAACTATCTAAAGATTTTCCACCGTGGTATTTCAGCGCTCTAATTGTCGCAACTACAACTACCGCTTTTGGAGATAATCCTCCTTTGCGGCATTTGATATTTAAAAACTTTTCAGCTCCTAAATCTGCTGCAAAACCAGCTTCTGTAATTACATAATCGCCTAAACTCATTCCCATTTTCGTGGCAATAATCGAATTCGTTCCTTGTGCGATATTTGCAAATGGTCCACCGTGAATAATTGCCGGATTCCCTTCTAAAGTTTGCACTAAGTTAGGTTTGATAGCGTCTTTCAACAAAACGGCAATTGCACCTGATGAATTTAATTCTCTGGCATAAACTGCGCGACCTTCAAAGGTATCTCCGATGTAAATGTTACCGCACATTTCTTGAAGATCTTCTAAATTAGTACACAGACATAAAATAGCCATGATTTCAGAAGCAGCTGTAATATTAAATCCTGTTTCACGAGGAATTCCACCTGTTTTTCCGCTTAAACCTGAAACGATATTCCTTAAAGCACGATCGTTCATATCCATGCATCGCTTCCAAATCACTGTTCTTGGATCAATCCCTAAGTTTTTAGTCTTACTCTGTAAATTATTGTCAATTAATGCTGCCAAAAGATTATTAGCCATTGCAATAGCGTGAAAATCTCCAGTAAAATGCAAGTTGATATCCACCATAGGAATAACCTGACTCCATCCACCACCTGCAGCTCCACCTTTCATTCCAAAAACAGGACCTAAACTTGGCTCTCTAATTACAACTACCGATTTTTCACCGATAAGATTCAGTCCATCGCTTAAACCAATAACATTAGTCGTTTTTCCTTCTCCTGCAGGAGTTGGAGTAATTGCAGTCACTAATATCAAATTACTTTGATCTACCTTTTCTTCATCAATTAGACTCAAAGGTAACTTGGCTTTTTCATTACCATAATATTCCAATTGATCTTCGGTTATTTGAAGTTTTTTAGCAACTTCTCTAATGTGTTTCGCTTTAACTTTTTGTGCTATTTGGATATCAGTCATGCTTTGAATCTTTATTTATTGCGTCTATTTTTCGAACTAAAAACAAAGATACTATTGATATTATATTCACTCAAGAATATGTTGTGTAACTATTTAGAATGCGGTAAAAAGTCATGAATCTAATAGTGAAATTCTGTTAGTTGAACTGTTTTAAACTAACAAGAAAAATAATCTCATCAATTGAATAATACCTTGATAATAAAAAGGACGATTTACAAATCGTCCCTACATTGTATCTTCGAACAATGTTTTTCTTTTTGAATTCCTAAACCTATTTCTCAACCTCAGGATTCTTCACGTTATCGTATTCCGGCCTGTTTTCATTAGCCATATGGATTGTTCTTTGAGGGAAAGGAATTTTGATTCCATTTTGTTTGAACAAACGATCGATTTCGAAGCGAATTTCAGACTTGTAATACTCAGCAAACCATTTTTGATTGGCCCAGAAAAGTAATTCCATTTCGAGTGCATATTCTCCAAAATTCAAGATTCTTACCGTAACAGGTTTCTTTTTACTTACTTCTGGATGACTTAAGGCGGCTTGTTTTAATAGTTTTTTAACCAATTCTGTATCTGTTCCATAAGCAATCCTCAATGTGATATGAAAACGTGTATGACCGGGACTAAATGTCCAGTTTTCAATTTGATCTTGGGTTAACAAAGAGTTTGGAATTACTAAAGTATTTCCGTCTCGTGTTTCAACCTTTGCTGTTCTCACATTGATTTTTAAAACACGTCCAATAATCTCTTCTCCTGTAACTGGACTGAATAATCTTACGATATCTCCTACCTTAATTGTTCCTTCAAAAAGTAAAACAATCCCAGAAACCATATCTCGAAACATTCCTTGCAAACCTAAAGCGAGTGCGGCAAAAATAGCAGCGGACCCGACCACTAAACCACTTAAATCAGTGAATACAATTTGAAGAGAAAAAATAACTGCAAAAACGTAAATGATATACTTTGCAAATTGGATATAAACGAATCGGGTACCTTCATCAAAGTCGTCATTATCTTTGAATCGACGATCGATATAAAGCCTAAAAATATTGATTAAAAAACGAGAAATAGCAAAAACGAAGAAAATTGTAAGCACATCCATCATACTTATGTGGAACTTTCCATCAGCCACTTTCGGTATAATATCGTAGCTCAAAAATTCTCGGATAGAAATAATTTTATTACTTATTCTGAAAGCTTGGAAACCTGCAACAAAAGCACCGACAATCAACAATTGATTTAAAACTTTTAAAATGGTGATTCTAGTCCCTTTTATTTTAATGTTCGGCTTTTTCAAATGCCTTTTCAGCATCCGCTTGATGAACTTATTCAAAATAATTGTAAGAATAATCGTAGCTATCCAGATTAATAAAATCCAGAATGTCGCAGTATAGGGTCCGATTTGAAATTCAAAAAATAATAACATAGGTACTAAATTAAACGATTATTCTGCCTAATTGATGTGCAAATGCGCTTTTTATTTTCTCAAGTGACATTTGTTCCTTAATTAATCCAACTAATTTTTCACTTTCATCATTTCCAATTTCCTTCAATTCCTCCTGAATTTCCTGAATTCTGCGCATGATTACTGAATTTTTAAAGGCATAAAGAGATTCTTTTACCGCCTGAGCCAATTTATGAATTTCCTCTGTAGTTTCAATTTTATAGGTGTTTAACCATTGTCTACTCAATTCATGGCGAGGAGATAAAATATCCGTTACGAAATTCACAATTTCAGGATCTTCATTTCTTAAAAAGCGAGCTGCCTCATAAAAAATATTATCTTTTAATCCTTGTTGACAAAGTTCATAGATCTTTTGGAAAAGCGGATTATGAAACGCAAGATCATCGCGCTCTAATTGAGAGATTATTAGTTCTGCAGCACTCTCATCAACTGGGTCTTCATCTGGGTTTTCATCTGGGTTTTCGACTTCTATTTCAATTGCTCTACTTCCATACAACACTAAAATGCGAATCAAATCTAATTCTTGATCATAGAAATCTCGTTTCTTATGTTCGCCAGGTTGAGGTGCTGATTTCTTTGGAGTAAAATCCATCTCCTCCTCCACACTTGGATTAGGAATTCCTCTGGTGTCATTTTGATGTTTACGGCGAACTTTATTCAGCTCAGTTAACAGCGTTTGTTCCGTTAAATCAAATTGAGTGGCCGTTTGCTTAATGTAAACTGAACGCGTAATAGCATCAGGAATTAGCGCAATTGAACCAACGATTTCCTTAATTAGACTAGCACGTTGAATAGGATCATTTTCTGTTCCCTTCAACAATACGTCGGTTTTAAAACCAACGAAATCCTTTTGATTCTTGTCTAAATATTTCTTTAATTCATCTGTGCTTACACTTTTCGCGAAAGAATCTGGATCTTCTCCTTCTGGGAAAAGACAAACTTTCACAGACATTCCTTCTTCTAGCAATAAGTCAATTCCTCGGAAAGAAGCCTTAATTCCCGCAGCATCACTATCATAAAGAACAGTAATGTTTTGGGTGTACCTTTGAATCAATTTTATTTGACCTTTCGTAAGAGAAGTTCCACTACTCGACACCACGTTTTCAACTCCCGCTTGTGCCATACTGATCACATCAGTATATCCTTCCACCAAAAAACAATTATCTTGTTTTATGACTTCACTTTTGGCATAATAAATTCCATAAAGCACTTTACTTTTATCGTAAAGAACACTTTCTGGAGAGTTGAAATATTTGGCTACTTTCTTGTCCGTTTGAAGTGTTCTTCCTCCAAAACCAAGCACTTTTCCAGATACGGAATGAATGGGAAACATTACCCTCCCACTGAAAAAATCAAATCTTCTATCGTTACTGGTTTTTGTTAAGCCAAGTTGTTCTAAATATTTTTGTTTGTATCCTTTTTCAATTGCTGTTTCCGTAAAAGACTTTTCGCTTCTAGGACAATAACCCAATTGAAATTTATCAATCGTAGCTTCTGTAAAACCACGTTCTTTGAAATAAGAAAAGCCAATCGTTTTTCCTTCAGAAGAAGTCTTTATTGTGTCTGCAAAAAAATCCCTCGCATAGGAATTAATAATTTGCAAACTTTCTCTTTCAGAAAGTTCTTCCTGCTCTTCTTGAGTTAAAGGTTTTTCCTCTGGCAGTTGAATATTGTACCTTTCCGCCAACCATCGCAAAGCCTCAGGATAGCTAAATTGCTCCAATTCCATCAAGAATGAAACAGCTGTCCCTCCTTTTCCAGTTGAAAAACATTTAAAAATTTGTTTCGCTGGACTGACCATAAAAGAAGGCGTTCGCTCTTCGGTAAATGGACTTAATCCTTTATAATTTGATCCAGATTTTTTCAATTGCACATACTCACCAATCACCTCCTCAATACGAGCAGTGTTCATGATTTCATCAATGATATGTGAAGGAATTCTAGACATTATAAATTTGAATAATCTTTTGTATCAATTAATTGACCTTCTTCGTTATAAAATTTCCAAACTCCAATTGGCTCATCATTTAAGTATTCTCCAGAATAATGAACTGCGCCATTCGGATATTTTACAACGGTGTGACCATCTCTTAAACCATTATTGTAAACAGTGATGGACAACTCAACACCGCGTTCAGAATAATATTTCCAAATCCCAACGCGTTCGCCATTTTTGTTATTTCTTCCTGTCATTTTCAATTGCTTGTGACCAGGATACCATTCCATGTATTTCCCATTATCGTCCTCAGTAACCAATGGTCTATATTCCATTTTCACTTCTGGTCTCTTCGGTTTTTCTTCTTCAGAACAAGCCGTAAAAACCATTAAAATCAACACCAAGAATAAATACTTTTTCATCATTTTACTGTTTCAAATTATTATTGAACAAAAATACGTTATTTATTGAATGAATGAAATGAAATGTGGAGGGGAAGAACGCTTTGCTTAACGAAAATTAAAAAAAGAGATTCCAAAGAACAAACATCTAGTATTTGGCTTCGCTCTCCAACAAGATCCTTCAATCTTCAAACAACAACTCTTTCAATCTCCTCTTTTCTTCTTGAAGATCTTGAAGAGTATCTTTTGAATCCACCATCAAAAACATATAACGCCACTTATAGCTGATGTGTTTTAGGTATTTAAAAAACCAGTAAGTGAACATTCCTGTTAGCGGCATTAACAAAACATAAGCGATCATTCCTAACCATGAAAAAGCGAATAAATAATGCGCTAAAAACCCAAGTCCAGAGTATGTTAACGGATACAGAACTATTCCAACCAGAATAGCAAGCGGTGCATAATATTCAATATCTTTTGAGAGTTTAGGAACCAGCCAATCCGTAAATAGATATTGTAAATAGTTATGAATTAATCCGAAAATTGCCAGTGGCATTGCCACTAAAATAAAAATTACTGAAGTTAACATCTGTCTCAAGAAAAGACGAGATCTGAATTTTCTATCCAAAAAGTCAGCACGGATTCTCATTTTCTCCAACTTCCAATCCATGGATTTTATGCTTTGCTTGATTTCATCAATTCGCCAAGGTTGAACTAATTTCAATTCATCTAATTTATTCTTGATATCCTTAAGCTCATTTACTTGGCGTTGCACACCTTTATCATCTGAATGAATATATTTTGTGTTTAATACTTTGTAAATATCATCTAATAATTCTTCTTCATCTTTGGTTTCTGTGGTCACTAAAACTTTTTCTAGTCGTTCACGAAATTGATTTGTCAAATTATTAACAGCTTTCTTCTTCTCGGTGAGATAAAGTTCATAGTGATCCATAACTCCTCTCGGTTGGTCAATATCAATTAGAATATTACTTCTGAATTTTTCTGGTTGAGAATAATTTATTCCGACAGCGACAACTTGTAAATCTAGTTTTCCACCGTTTAACTTCTCTGTTTCTAATGCAATTCTGGCCGTTCCCGTTTTCAATTCACGAAGAACTTTCTCTTTGTAAGATGTTCCTTCAGGAAATATAACCAATGTTTTTCCTTCGCTTAAAACTTTATAACATTCGCTTAAAGAATCATTATTGTCAACTCCCTCAACTTTTCCTTCTCCTCTGCGATTAATAGGAATCATTTTTAGACTGCGCAACAATTTGAGCTTGAATTTCGAATCAAACAAGGTCGCTTTCGCCATGTAATATATGGGCTGATTACAAACCATTCCCACCACCCAAGCATCCATCAAAGTATTCGGATGATTGGCGATAATAATCATTGGCTTTTTTCCATTAGACAGATTGCCTCTGTTATTCACCCGTATTTCTTTGTAATACAGTCGAATTCCAACACCGATGATAAATTTTAAAATGCGATAGAGCATGAAGTCGTTTTTGACAAGTTAATAAAAAAATAATTACGAATGATTCAATTACGAATTACGAATTATTCAGGAATTAAAAAATTCAAGGAATCAAGGATTGAAGGATTAACGAATTCAAGGATTCTTGAATTAATCATATATATATCTACTCCGGTGATTGCATTTCATTGCTGACTCCAGTTACCTCGGTGACTGAGCATGCTAAGATACAACCTAATTGTTTTGATGTTATTTTCATTTTTTCAAAACGTTTTTCCATTTGCCTACATTGCCTTCGACAGGCTCTGTCAACGGATTACACTTCGGTGACTGAGCCTATCGAAGGTACCAAACACACAAATAACAAACTCATAAACAACCCGTTAACCATTAATAATTAACAATTAAACATTAATTGTAATTAATTATGTTTACTACTTTTCTTCAATGAAAAAGTGAAAGTACTTCCCACTCCAAGTTTACTTTTCACGGCAATGGTCTCGTTGTGTGATTCGATGATGTGCTTACAAATTGCCAAACCTAATCCGGAACCTCCTTCGTTTCTATTTCTACTTTGTTCTACACGATAAAATCTTTCAAATAATCGTGGAATATTCTTTTCTTCAATTCCGATTCCATTGTCTGAAACCTCTGTCATTAAAGTTTGATTTATCGAATAAAAGCGAATTATAGTTTTGCCATTTTCACCAGCATAATTGATTGAATTAGCTATTAAATTGGTAAAAACCTGTGCTATTTTCGCTTTATCTGCATTCACATAAATGGGTTCATACTTTTCTGCTAGTTTAACTTCCACTCCGTCCTCCTGACATTTCTCTTCAAAGGAAATGATAATGTCCTTCGTTAAGCTAACAATATCAAAAGCTTCTTTTTTAATGTCAACTTTATTGACTTCCAATTTCATGATTTGATCTAAATCTTCAAGAATATCAGTCATTCTTTCAGCTGAAAAAGCAGCTCTTTCCAAGAACTTACGGTTCACTTTTTCGTCTTCTAATCCACCTTCTAATAAAGTCAGTATATACCCTTGAATACTAAAAACTGGGGTTTTCAATTCATGCGCTAAATTCCCTAAAAACTCTCTTCTAAAAGCTGCTTGTTCTTTCAATTTAGCAATCTCGATTTTCCGAGCACTTGCCCAATCTACTGAGGCATTCGCAGCAGCGCCAATAACGTCGTTTTTCATTTCGATTTTTGGCTGATCAATATTTACATTTACGCCATGATCAATAATGCGGAAAATCAAATCCAAACGTTCTTGAATGAATTTCTTTAATAAGAAAAAGCTAATCCCAAAAGAAAATGCTCCACTTAAAGATGCAATAATGAGGATATTTAATAGTGGAATAAAATCAACAAAATTGCGGTATAAAAACAACAAAATGAGGAGCAAAACAACTTGTGTTAAAGCACCAATAAAAACAATTTGTATGGGTTTTATATTCTTCATTAAGCATTAAATGTATAACCTACTCCTTTAATCGTTCTAATGTAAGTGTCGCCTATTTTCTCGCGTAATTTACGAATATGAACATCCACTGTTCTTTCTCCAACAATGGTATCGTCTCCCCAAACTTCCGCCAAAATTTGATCTCTATTGGCAACGATTCCAGGTTTTTTCATCAAGAAGGATAACAATTCGAACTCTTTTTTGGGTAAATATAATTCTTCTCCTTTGAAAAGTAAGAGATAACGATTGGTATCTAGAACTAAATCTTGATTTACTTCTGGTTGCGTATTTCCACCTGCTCTTCTTAAAAGTGCTTCAATACGACTCAACAAAACTTTTGGTCTGATTGGTTTATTGATGTAATCATCTCCACCAGCATTAAAGCCAGCAATTTGAGAATAATCTTCTGCACGAGAGGTTAAAAAAGCGATCAATGGTTGAACTTCTAAATCTTTACTGCGAATTGCTTCACAGACTTGAACGCCATCCATTTTTGGCATCATTACATCCAACAAAATTAAATCTGGCTTCACTTTCTCACTTAATTCTACTGCTTCCTCACCATTTACGGCGGTAAAAACCGTATACCCTTCCTTTTCCAAATTGTAAGAAATCATTTCTAAGATATCTGGATCATCATCTGCGAAAAGTATTGTTGCTTTATTATTCATAGGTATTCATATTCATTATGTCAACAAAGTTACTCCAGAAAAGTCGTTCTTGTATGATGTAAGTTTTACTCTTAGGTTAACAAAAAGTCAACAATGTTAACTCATTATTAAATCGTGATTAAAAAACTATCCTTTAAGGCTTCAAACCTTATCTTTGAGGTGTAATTAAACATTCTAAAACCTTAAAAACCCTATTAATAAAGGGATTTATCATATATTTGAATGTTAATAATAATTTATTTTATACTTAATATGAAACATTTTCTACTTTTTGCTTTCGTCATACTTATTGGATTATCCACCAAAGCACAAATGCAAGATTATAGCTTTGGTGATGGACTTCGCTACACAGCAAAAGATTCAACATTTGGAATTAAAGCATCATTCCGATTTCAAACATTGTTTGCTGGAAACTGGAGAGTAGGTAATGATGACTTTTATGATATAGGACAATTTCAATCTAACTTTCTAATCAGAAGAGCGCGTTTAAAGTTCAATGGATTTGCTTATTCTCCGAAACTAACCTATAAAGTAGAATTAGGTCTTTCAAATCGAGATCTTGACCATGGTGGAGCGACTTATTATGGAGAAGGAGGGAATTTAGTGCTTGATGCTTATTTAAAATGGAACTTCTACAAAGGATTCTCGATAAAAGCGGGTCAGTTTAAACTCGCTGGAAACAGAGAAAGATTGGTTTCTTCTGCCAATATGCAGTTTGTTGACCGTTCTGCTTTGAATAGTATATTCACTTTAGATAGAGACATAGGAGCAAGTTTACATTACGACAAAGTCTTAGGAAAACAATTTGGTTTGTATTTAACCGCTTCATTAACACAAGGCGACGGGAGAAATTTAATTACTGGAAATAGAGGAGGATATCAAACAACTTTAAAGGCTGAAATTATGCCTTTTGGTGAATTCATGAAAAAAGGAGCGTATGTTGGAGGTGATGTTTACCGAGAACAGAAACCGAAACTTGCTTTTGCTGTGGCAATAGATAAAAACGGGAAAGCTTCGAGAACGAGAGGAAACAGAGGGAACTTTTTACCTCTAGATGCCCAGTTTAAAGATTTATATACTGGCTTCGTTGATTTCATGTTTAAATACAAAGGAATTTCAGTGATGGGAGAATATGCATTAAGAAGAACAAGAGACAATAACCGAAACGTTATTGATCAAATGGGAATTCCTACAGGATTCTATGAATTTGGTTCAGCAATCAATTTGCAAGCTGGATATTTATTTAAAAACAATTACGAAATAGCAGCTAGATATACGCAGACATCGTCATCGTCTGACGTTTACTCTGCGCCTTCTAGGACATATTATACTTTGGGAGCATCAAAATATATTAAAAATCATAGCTTGAAAGTGCAAACTGATGTTGGATATATTCAGGATAGATATTTCGATGATGGTTTGACCTGGAGAGTGCAAATAGAGATTGGATTTTGATTTTTCCGACCTTAAAATATTATGGAAAGCGATACATTTGATGTATGGCTTTTTTTTGGAATTATGGGATTCTTAAACAGCATAAGTGTTTAGCTTCGGACGTTTGGACTATCAAAAGAAGTCGTTATTTTTTTTTAAAAAATCTGGGTTACCAAGATAGGTCGTAACTGAAGTATATCTTTACTATGCACTACCCTCAAGCCCATGGAGTGGGTGATGTGTTAATAAAAACGTCTTGCGTTTTTTATTAAGCCCTTCAGCTGACAGATGACATGAAGCCTTCATCAATACTAACTGATTAATCGAACCTTGCTCTTTTTTTTGAACTGCAAAGGCCAACACTTATTTACTTGAATTATATCCATGTTTCGCCACTCCTGTGGCTTGTAGAGAAGGATTAATTGTGGTTTTCATTAACACCTGCAACTCTGTGGCGGTAATAACCATTGAAAATTGATAATAAATTAGAACTATCCTAAATTCAAAGAATTTATAAAACCTTCAACACAAAAAAACCAAGCCCATATAGGCCTCTGTTATTAAACATATTCAAATAGATCCTTCAATTGAAAAATTATTTTGAAGCAATTTTTAATTATTAATTTTTCATTCCCCTCCTCTACCTACCACCCTAAAAATTAAAAAGGCTGCTCCGATAATTCGAAACAGCCTTTTCAAAAATATTAATTAGCTCACTAAACCTTCCCAACAATTCCTTCAGAAACGTTGATAATGTGATCTCCTACTTTTTCTAGAGAAGCAAAGATATCGTTATAGATAATTCCACCTTTCATGTGAACTTCATCGTCTTTCGAAAGTGCGTCAAGATACTCGCTACGGATTTCATCTCGTTTATTGTTGATGCGTTCTTCCACTTCGTTTGCTGCTATAAGATTTACTTCAGCAGAGTGTTTTTTCAAGTTTTCACTCATGATTACGAATGCTTCATCAACTAAATCAAACATTTCAGCTAAGCGCTCACGTTGGTGTGGCGTAAACCATATTTTGGCTTCAGACTTGCGCTCTAATCCTTTTGAAACTTGGTAGAAAATATCTCCAATACGCTCTAAGTCGTTTACGATACTGTTCATTCCTCGAATACGAATCGCAGTATCGATACTCAACTCTCCCTCAGAAATTTTACTTAAATAATTGGCTACTTCGACCTCTACTCTATCTGTGATTTCCTCATATTTAGCAATACGATCTATCAGTAACTTTTGTTTTTTACGGCTTTTCTCGAATAATAAATCACGGGAGAATTTAGACATTCTACCTGTTAATTCACCAAACTTAGCGATTTCCTTTTTCGCTTCAAGCAATGATAAATCTGGCGTAGACATATATCCAGCTCCAATATAATCCAAGTGGAATTCTTCGTCATGTCCACCTTTCGATTTAACTGTTCTTTCTGCAATACGCACCAAGTTAGGCACAAACCAAATCAAGATAAATACGTTGGCTAAGTTAAACGCAGTGTGGAAAATAGCGATTCCTGTATTTGCATATTCTTTTGGATTTTCAAATGGATTTCCTGCTCCAATCGAAACCATGAAATACTCAATTCCTTGCAATATGAATGGGAAAAGTAAGACTGCCCATGTTACACCAATAACGTTAAATAAGGAGTGAATACGAGCTGAACGTTTTGCGTGAACATTTCCAATTGTAGAAGCCAATTCCGCAGTAATTGTTGTTCCAATGTTCTCTCCTAAAATCATTGCTGCTGCCACTTCAAAAGGAACAATTCCCCCTGCAACTAGCGTCATTGTTAATGCCATCGCAGCAGATGATGATTGAACAATTACCGTTACTAATGTTCCTAAAAGCACGAATAACAATGTACTTATTACTGGAATATCTTTAAAATCAATAAAGAACTGAACTAACCAAGAATCTGGTCCTAATTCAGGAACTGCATCTTTTAGGAAACCTAATCCCATAAATAATAAAGAGAATCCTATAATTGCACTTGACCAAGCTTTGATTTTTTGTTTACCAAAGAACATCATCGGCGCTCCAATAGCGATTAACACCAATGCATAAGATCCGATACTTACTTTAAATCCGAAAATATTGATGATCCAACCTGTGATTGTTGTACCAATATTCGCTCCCATCATTACACCGGCAGATTGAACCAAGGTCATCAATCCAGCGTTTACAAAGGAGACTGTCATTACTGTTGTCACAGAAGATGACTGAACAATAGAAGTAATTCCGAATCCTGTTAAGACTCCTTTTACCCTGTTAGAAGTTATGGAACCCAATAAATATCTCAACCTTGATCCAGCGGCTTGTTGCAAACCTTCACTCATGATTTTCATACCATAAATGAACATTCCAAGTGCTCCAATTAATACTAAGAATCTAAAAATCCCCCAACCTCTTTCAGTATCAGCCGTATTTTTATCTGACCAGAATGTATTTTCACCATTGGAAATTCCAATCTTGAATAAATATGATTCTTCACCTGCTAAACTGTCAATAGAATAACTCGTAGTGTGTAAATCGATTCCATTTATTACAATCCAATCAGAATTGCTGTACCCTTTTTCATAACGTTTTGCTCCAATTTTAGTATTGTACTGTATGGAAACAGTATAGCCTTGTTCTTTTAAATCTTGAAAAACTTCATAATCTAAATTCCATGAAGTGGTAAAACCTTCAATTTGGGAAGTTGATGAAATATTTTCAATTGAACCTGAATTAATGTTGGACATTAATTCTTTAGGGGCAGCCTCTAGATTATTTTCATTTTGTGCATTCGCATTGAATGTGAAAAATGATACAAGCAAAAGTGCAAACGATAAAACGAGTTTATTTTTCATTAAACATTATTAAATTCTGGGACAAAAATAATAGGCAATTCAATAGCATCGACGGGTTCAATGTTAAGGAAACATTAACTTTAATTAACGCGCAATTAAACTCAATGGAATTAGCCATTTTATTATTCCAAAAGAAAAAACCAAATCTTTATGTCTTTGACAAGAAAACAAGGTGATACCGATTTTTTAATGGAAATTAATTCAAATTTATCTCTAAAATATTTATCAATATAATTTTCATTTTTAAAGAATAAACGACAAAGGAGCCACAAATTAATAGCCAAGAGCGCTAATCCTTGGAATAAACTGAACCAATATGGACTGAAATAACGATAGGATTAAATGAAGATAAAATTCTACGACTATCAAAGATATTAGATGTTAGATGTTAGACATTAGACAAAAAGATTAAGGCGAATGGTTTACCTATTAAAAGGTATAATCGAAAATGGTAGAGACAAGGCTTGTAAAGTTTATAATTGTTAGGAAGTTATCTTTATAAATGCGGTGTCCCCAGTCTACCGAAGGAATTACATTTAAAATTACGACGCACTGCGTTGAACAAAATCTGTCAAAGTGAGCTTGTCGATGAAAGCATAAAGCCGTATTTGACGTTTTCTTTCAAAATTCATTTAAGACATCTCTTCATACATCTTACATTGACATAACTCAGCACCGAACGGACATGTTTCGTGATCATAATCACAGAATTCAATGATCGTTACTTTGGCATTTGAATAGGTTGTTTCTTCATCAAGAACGTCTAGCAGCATGATGTACTTTGTTCTAACATCAACGTTATCTGGAAAATCTAAAAAGAAATTATAGTTATCTAAAACACACAAAAGGTGCGTGTAAACGACAACGACTTGATCATCTGTAAGCTTGTCTTCTGGAGGGAAATAACACTTGTCAAAACCTATTATAGAAGACAAAGGAGCTGTTTTTTCAGCATGAGGTATTTCTTCTTCTGTTTCGCATACTTCGCTCTCCCCTAAAATATCGAGGTGACTTCTTATGGCGATCTGACCGGCTATGGTAATATCCATGTCTTCGATCAATTGTTCTAAATATCGATTCATCATTGGTAGGTGTTTTAACATACAATATATAGAAAAATATTTAATACTTTTTAACAATTGCAAGTTTTTCTATCAAAAAAAAATAATTTTAGTAACGGATAATGAAAGATTCTTTTTGTTGATGTGATCTTTTCATGATGATTCCCATTTTAAATAAATCAATAGTTAATTGATATTCAGAACTTAAAACCAAATCATTCCAAGCTCCTAGCATATCTTTTGACCAACGAATATCATCCAGAACAATTATTGTTTCGTCATGAATAAATGGAGCTAATAATTTCAATTGTTTAAATAAACTTTCACTTTTATGATCTCCATCGATAAAAATCATGTCAAATGGTGGCTGATCTTTAAGATTTTCTAGAAAAGTAAAAAAGTCATTATTTACAAAATCTACTTTTTCATGTTGTGCTGCTGGAAAACTTCTCCGGGCGATTTCATAAGTATTTTTGCACCCTTCGACAGTAGTGATGTGAATCTTTTCTGAAGCTGCAGCCATCATGTATGTTCCTAGTCCGAGTGAAGTACCCAATTCCAAAACTTCTTTTGGTTGATAATGCGCAACTAATCGATAGAGGAGTTTTCCATATTTGTTATTACTGCCAGATACTTTAGCAATTTGAGAAACAGTTCGTTTTTTATTTAATTTTCGAGACCCAGCTCCAAGGTCTGTTACTTCAATCTCATCTTTGTTTTTCAAATAAGACTTCTTCAGTTGTTGAAAAACTTGATATTCAAAATCTGGAATTGGCAAGAAAAGGCAGCGATCATTGAAATCATAGACAAAAGGAGAGTGAATTCCATGCCTATTTTTCGCAATCAAACAATATTTTATATATTCACGAACTAAATAAATCATAAACACCTTAATTCTTCGTTAAAGGTACATAAACTTAACATTCAAATCTCATGGATTCAAAAAACAACATGTCAATAATTAAGGAACATAAAAAATTGGTTTTTAAAAAACAGCCAGAAATAAACCTTATTAGTCCATGTAGATTAAATGATGGAATTATTCGTCATTCTGATTTTGAAAAAAATAGATTCAAGGTTAAGTTCAATAATGGCAGTCAAACTATTCACTTTTTTATTCCTGCTTCTGGAACAGGATCGCGTATGTTTAAGTTCTTATATGAGTTTTTAGCCGAACCTAATGAAGAAACACGAAGTAAAACAGAACGCTTTTTAAATTCAATTGAGTCATTTGCTTTCTTTGAACTATTGCCATTTTCATTGAAAAAGAAAGTCCGTGAATATGATATTACTTTAGATGATTTCGTGTCGTACTTATTGAAACCAGACGGATTAGCATTAGGAGTAATTCCGAAAGGATTAGTTCCTTTTCATCGTTCTAGAAGTTTTATTTTAAATGCATTTCAAGAGCAATTATTACAAGGATTAAGAATAAAAGAAGATTGCATAAATTTTCATTTCACGATTAACAAATCACACGAAAACGAAATAAAAGAAGCACTCGATTCGATTCGTCAATTGACGGGAAGACAATGTAATATTGAATGGAGTGAGCAAGATCCTTCCACAAATTCGATAGCATTTGACAAAGATCAAAATGTCGTTTTGGATGAAGATGGTGAAGTATTGACGCGTCCTTCTGGACATGGCGCTTTACTTAAAAATCTTAATGCAATCGAAAGTGATATAATTTTTATCAAAAACATTGACAATATTCAACATGAAGCACATTCACAAGCTTCTATTGAAAATTTCAAATATTTGGGCGGAATGATTGATGTGGTGAAAACAGAATTAAAAGAAGCTTTAAACAGCGATAATCCAAGAGGTCAATTGGCTGCTTTGAATCTTCAATATCACTTCACTAATCCAAGTCTTGATTTCGAGAAATTGTCTTCTGAAGAATTGCACAAACTTATTTATCGTCCTATTCGTATTTGTGGAATGGTGCGCAACGAAGGTCAGCCGGGTGGTGGGCCATTCTGGGTTGAGGAAAATGGAAAACAATCTAAGCAAATTGTTGAGAAATCACAAATTGGAAAGAATGGAAACCAATACCGATTAATGGTTCAAAGTCAGTATTTCAACCCTGTATTAATGGCTGTTTCTACCAAAGATATTGACGGGAAAAAATTAAATTTAGATGATTTTGCTGACCCTGATAAATACTTTATTGTAGAAAAAACATACCAAGAAAAAGACATTCGATTTATTGAACGTCCAGGATTATGGAACGGCAGCATGTCCGACTGGTTAAGCATTTTCGTTGAAGTACCTTCAGAAACTTTCACCCCTGTAAAAACGGTATTGGACTTACTAAATAAATCACACATCGAACAATTATAGTTTTTTGTGATTTACAGCTTCACTTTTTGTACTTTAGAGGTGAAGTTTATGAAACGCAGTATCAATTATATTATTTCCGCCATGTTTTTGGTGGGCTTGCTTAGTCTTGAGAAAGAAGACAAGTCAGCTTATAATGGGCCAGATCGTGTTTCATTTGGTGTAAAGATTGGTCTTCTCCCAACTGGTGGACTCACACAATACTCTCTTTTTTATTTCAAAAATGAACGTTTGATGGGCAATCAACCTGTTGATTTGAATCAAATAATAAAAATAGGTACAGGACAATGGCCGATTCCAAGATCAAACGTTTTCAAAAAAATATTTGAAGACAATGGAATTATAGATGTAACCCTTGCAGATGGTCAAATAATTGATTACAATTCAGCTTTCGATTCTTTATGGAAAATTAGATTTGAGGCGCACCCCTTCAAACATGAACTAGGAAATGGTTGGAGCCAAGGAGAAATGAGACCCTCACTGAAACAACAAACCTATATTATGGAAAGATATGGCGTGAGAGGCTATGATCAAGATTATTTTGTTGATTCTAGTTTTTTTAAGTTGTTAAGAGATGTGCTTGATCCTGCTTGGATTAATAATTATAAGTCTTTGAGGTGAATCGGTAAAAATGAAGCCCATAGCAATCAAATAGTAGCAATGCAAAATATAGTTTGATCAACAAAGGCATTATAATGAGTGATATATTCTGTGATTAGCCAATTTTAAAATTTAGAATAAAGAATTAATTAATTATTTATTCCACTTACTTAAAATCATTAGCTCCAGCAAAACGATATATTAATAGGGATGGACACTAGTCCATCCGAAAAACGGTGAAAACCATTACAAAACCCCATAAAATCGAAATAATTGCATACAATTATTTCGATTTTATGGGGTTTTGTTTTGTCGTACCTTTTAAACCAAGGACTTACGTCCTTGGCTACTAACATGTAGTCCTGCTAGGACTTTTAAAATATAAGCAAATGTAGATCAAGGCTCAACATAGTTGATAAAGGCTTTTATCATAGAGGCTCATCTATTTAAATATATAGCTTTTGAGCTTGCTACACTTAATAAGAGCTTAAACAAATTAATAATTATTTACCAGAGATATATACTTACCCATAGTATTCCATATGGAACCAAAAAATTATTACGTTTCACCAAATAAATAATTCCTATCTTTATTCTCAATCATAAATTTACCGCCATGAGTTTTTCACTATTCAATAAACAGTCAAAAGAAGAGAAATTTTGGAATTGGTTTTCTAAATCCCAACAAACTTTCTACCATGAGATAGAAAACCTTGATGTACGAGAAGAAATATTCAATGATTTATCAAATGAATTAAGTAAAGTGCATCAAAATCTCGTTTTTGAGTTTAGTCCAATTCACGAAAATGGAATACGAGAATTCACGATTTCAGCAGAAGGAGTAAAAGAACTTTTTCCTTTTGTAGAGAATTTAGTTGATAAAGCTCCTGAAATTATGAATTGGAAATTCAACGCTTTCCGACAAAGAATTCCAGGAGATGATCTTCAAATTAAATTCGGTGATTTTAACATAGGTTATTCCGACATTTATTTCAGATACCAAGACGGAAAATATGGTGAAATTGGAATTGAATTAAATATCCGAGGCTTTGACGAAAGTGCACAAACTCAAAATGCGATTTATATTTTGTTAGACGGTCTTATGGGAGAATATGACATTACAATGGGATTGGACTGGATTGAATGGGTTAAACTTGATGAATCAAATATTGAAAATCTAAATCCAATTACTAGTTTAAGAGGATTGATTGATGAAAAGAAAAAGTAAAAAGGCTTCCTACAAAAAATGAATGCAAGTTGTTTAATCGTCTCTTCGATTAATGCTTATGTTTAGAAGTGAAGGTTAAAATAAATGTTTTTGAAACGGAAAGAACTCTGACTAGGCAAAAAAAATCAAGTATCTTGGTGATTAATTCGGGTTATAATCAATATCAAAAAATCAAATTGAAGAGAAATAGATTAGCATATTTTACCTTAATAATTATTACAATAACAATTGGCTTAATATCAAGAACAGAAATAGTTCCCGAAATAATCTATCCTTATTTGGGCGATTATCTATATGCAATACTATTCTTTTTGATTATCGGTTTTTTGTTTAATAAGATGAAATCTTTAAAAGTTGCAATTGTAAGTATTCTGGTGTGTTACCTTATAGAAATATTTCAGTTGTATGATGCCGATTGGATTCATACTATCAGAAATAATAAACTTGGTGCACTAATATTTGGAAGTGGTTTTTTATGGAGTGATTTAGTATGTTATACATTGGGAGGAATAACTGGGTATATTTTAGAATCTGTTTATTTCAATAAAAAATAAAGGATTTAAAATAGCATAGAAGAGCCATTTAAAATTGAATAAATTATAAATTCCTTATTCAAGAAACAAGCCCATGTTATTTACTATCTTACAAAATAAATCCACTTAATTCAAATATGAAAAATGTACTATTTACAGCTTTGATTTACATTCTGATATGTCCATTCATCCATGGACAAGACAATGAAATAGATGCTAAAATCAATAGCATTAAAGAATACCTCCAAAATGGTGGAGACTTGAACAAACAGGAAGAATACGGATCTTATTATTATCAAGATTTTATATGGGATTTTGGTTTTCATTGCGATACAACCGAATTGCCTATTGTGGAGTTTTTAATTGAACAAGACCAAAAACTTCAAGATCCATTCTTTTTTACAGGTGATCCTTGCCTTGAAATGAGGAATTATATTTTTTATTACGTTCAGCTTCTTCAAGAGGATGGACATGACATAAAACGAAAAACCTTAAAAAACTTAATAGACATTTACTTTCTCCCTGATGGGTATTCAGAAGAAAGCTACATTAATCATTTTGATTTTTATGATAAATCGCCACTAATGTATGCCTGTGAAATGCAAAATAAAAAACTGATAAAGTATTTATTATCCAACGATGCTAATCCACAATTAAAGAACAAGAAAGGACAAAAGGCTTCTGATTTCTGTGAAAATGAAGAGTTTAAAAAAATATTGAAATGAATGGAATGACTCATGGGCGCTGTTGATCCCAATAAAGCAATAATTAAAATCCATTAAATAAAACGCTCCAGTGACAACCTTCACCTTTTCACTACTCTAAAATCCTTTATCAAATCACCAGATTTTATCTTCACAAAATAAACCGAAGTTGGTAAACCTGATAAATCAATCAAAACCTTCGCTGCATTGTATTTTTCTCTTTTCAAAAGCTGCCCCATCGGCGTATAAACCTCAACCCAATCAATCGGACTGCTGTGTTCAATATTTAAAACTGACGACAGTGGATTTGGATAGAATTTCAGTAAAGAACTTTCTAAATCATCTAAACTCAATGTTAACGAAACTTTTACTGCAAAAGGTTCGCTTTTACAAGGTCCGTTTTCATTTACTGCATAATAGACTGCACCTTCAACTAAACTAAAATTGGAAGTCAGCGGATTAACACCAGCCAAAGCATCTGCCATCGAAGCATACCAAACCACATTTGCAGGACTTATTACAATATCTGCGATGGTTGCATTGGTAGTAAAAATCTGATTTTGATTTCCTGTTGGACTCGCAAGTTGTTGATTCACGACAATAGTTAAAGTTTGAATTGTTACACATTGTCCTGCACCTGGAGTAAATGTGTAAGTCGTTGTTGTGGTATTATCTATAGCTGGTGACCATGTTCCTGAAATTCCGTTTGTGGAAGTCGTTGGCAATGGCGCTAAAGTTTCATCTTCACAAATCGGAGCGACAGGATCAAAAGTAGGAACCACACTTGGAATAACCGTAATTGTTAAAGTTTCACTTGTTCCACATTGTCCTGCGTCTGGGGTAAATGTATAAGTCGTTGTAGCTGTATTGTTCAAAGCTGGCGACCAAGTTCCTGAAATCCCATTAGTAGAAGTTGTGGGTAGTGCACTTAAAGTTTCACCTGAACATATTGTTGCAACAGCAGCAAATGTTGGAGTTGTTATCGGATTAACAGCAATTGTTAATGTTTGATTTGTTGCACACTGACCCGTATTTGGCGTAAATGCATAAGTCGTGGTTGCTGTTTCATTCAACGCAGGCGACCATGTTCCTGTAATTCCATTAGAGGAAGTTGTTGGTAATGGACTTATTATTTCTCCCAAACAAATTGAAGTTGCAACATTAAAACTAGGTGTAACAATCGGGTTTACTGTAATTGTTAATGTTTGTGGGGTTACGCATTGACCTCCAACTGGCGTAAATGTATAAGTCGTTGTAGCCGAATTATTCAAAGCAGGCGACCAAGTTCCTGAAATTCCATTCGTGGAAGTTGTTGGTAAAGGAGATAAAGTTCCCCCAGAACAAATTGGAGCTACAGCTGTAAAACTAGGCACAACATTCGGTGTAACCGTAATTGTTAAAGTTTGACTTGTTGCACATTCTCCTGCATCAGGCGTAAATGTATAAGTTGTAGTCGTTGTATTGTTTAAAGCTGGCGACCATGTTCCTGAAATTCCATTGGTAGAAGTTGTTGGTAATGGCGATAAAGTACCACCAGAGCAAATTGTAGCAACAGCTACAAAATTCGGTGTCACAATTGGATTTACTACAATCATTAATGTTTTATTGTTTGCACATTGACCTGCATTGGGTGTAAATGTATAAGTTGTAGTTGCTGTATTATTCAAAGCTGGCGACCATGTTCCTGAAATTCCATTTGAAGAAACTGTTGGCAGTGGGTTTAAAGCTCCACCATTACAAATTGGGGCTACAGTAGCAAAACTAGGTGTTAGAATTGGATTTACCGTAATTGTTAAAGTTTGATTTGTTGCACACGGTCCCGAAGTTGGCGTGAATGTATAAGTCGTTGTAGTAGAATTATTCAAAGCAGGCGACCATGTTCCATTAATTCCATTCGTGGAAACTGTTGGTAATGGATTTAAAATTCCCCCTGCACAAATTGGAGCAACAGCAGTAAAATTAGGTGTTAAAACAGGATTTACTGTAATTGTTAAAGCTTGTGGTGTTGCACATTCTCCAGAATTAGGCGTAAATGTATAAGTTGTTGTTGCGGAATTATTCAAAACTGGCGACCATGTTCCTGAAACGCCATTGTTTGATGTTGTTGGTAAAGCAGCTAAAGTTCCACCTGAACAAATTGGCGCAATTGGAGTAAAGCTGGGCGTTATAATCGGATTAACAGTAATTGTTAATGTTTGCTGAGCATAACAAGCTCCACCACTTGGTGTAAATGTATAAGTTGTGGTTGTTAAATTATTCAACGCTGGTGACCAAGTTCCAGAAATACCATTGGTAGAGGTCGTTGGCAAAGGTGCTAATGTACCACCTGTGCAAATTGGTGGAACAACTACAAAACTGGGAACAATATTGCTATTAACTGCAATTGTTAAGGTCTGGGTTGTACCACATTCTCCAGCATTTGGGGTAAATGTGTAAGTCGTTGTAGCTGTATTATTCAAAGCTGGCGACCAGGCTCCTGAAATTCCATTATTTGAAATCGTTGGCAAAGGATTTAAAGTTCCTCCTGCACAAATTGGAGCTACTGGAGTAAAATTGGGTGTTAAAATAGGATTCACAGGAATTGTTAGCGTTTGTGATGTTGCACATTCTCCTGTATTTGGTGTGAATGTATAAGTTGTTGTCGCTAAATTATTCAATGCAGGTGACCAAGTTCCAGAAATTCCATTATTTGAAATTATTGGTAATGGATTTAAAATTCCACCTGAACAAACTGTTGAAACACCTGAAAAAGTTGGTGCTAGAATCGGTTTTACAACAATAGTCATCGATTGATTGGAAGCACACTGTCCTGGACTTGGAAAGAAAAAATAAGTTGTAGTAGCATTGTTGTTTATAGCTGGAAACCAAGCTCCATTGATACCATTGGTAGAGGTAGTTGGTAAAGGAGCTATCGTTTGACCAAAACAAATGGAAGGCACCGCAGCAAAATTAGGAACTGCTCCAGCATTTACTGTTATTGTTAAAGTTTGATTAGTTGCACATTGACCAGCAAATGGCGTAAAGGTATAAGTTGTAGTAGAAACATTATTTAAGGACGGCGACCAAAAACCACTAATCCCATTAATTGAGGTTGTAGGTAAGGGCGCTATCGGATCACCGGGACAAATAGGAGCTACTGCATTAAAAACGGGTATTGAGGCTGGATTAACCGTTATTGTCAAAGTTTCAGCAGTCGCACATTGACCTAAATCGGGCGTAAAAGTGTAAGTTGTGGTCGCTGTGTTATTGATCGCTGGTGACCATGTTCCAATCACCCCATTTACGGAAGTAGTTGGCAAAGCGGAAATAGGCTGTCCGGCACAAACTGGCGCTACTGAATTAAAAATAGGTGTCGTAAGTGGATCTATCGTAATTGTTAAGTTCACTGGATCTGCACATTGACCTAAATTTGGTGTAAAAGTATAAGTTGTCGTTGCAGAAGTATTCAATGCCGGCGACCACGTACCTTCCACTCCATTGGCTGAAACCAAAGGTAACGGTGGAATTGTTGATGTTGGACAAAAAACCGTTTGGATAGAAAAAGTGGGTACAATAGTAAAAAACTGATGACCTGCGAAGATCCAATTTTTACTTAAAGTTAAATTAGCTACTGCTCCTAAAGCTGAAATTCCATACTTCATATTACCTGAACCAAGAATTTTATTACTCGGCGTATTTGGATTGTTACTCCAGCCGTTTAAGGTTGAGGAATATTTTTCACAATCTAATCCTGAGTCGTCCAACATATTAAGCATATTTGCTGCTGGATTTAACAACCAATTCCCTAAGCTTTGATTGAAAACAACTGCATCTTGAAACATTTCAGACATATCAATAACGTTAGAAACATTCCAGTTTTGAATTGATGGACTACCGCCATTTGTGAAGGAAGAGGCATACCCTAATGAGAATGATCCCGAGGAAAACATGCCGCTCATATCTGTCACATTAGAGGTATTCCATCCGCCAATGTTTTGATTAAAAGCGCTGGCATTTTGAAACATTACAGACATATTGGTAACGTTTCCGGTATTCCAACTCCCTATATCTTGATTAAAAGTTTCTGATCTTTGAAACATTCCAGACATATTTGTAACAGAAGATGTATTCCAACCTCCGATATCTTGATTAAAACTCGTAGTATTTGGAATACCTTGGCCGGATGAGGTTACAAACATATTTGACATATCTGTCACATTTCCTGTGTCCCAGTTCCCAATGTCTTGATTAAAAAAATTATTAAATGCAAACATTTGAGCCATGTTAATCACTGAACTTGTATTCCAGTTTCCAATATCACTGTCAAATGGACAACCTGAAAACATCTGAGTCATATCAGTTACATTAGCTGTGTTCCAAGAACCAATAGATTGATTAAAATTTGAATTACTAAACAATCTAAACATATTTGTGACATTGGAAACATCCCATGAATTAATGTTGTAAGGGCCGTCAGCGCCAGAGAAAAAAAACATTTCAGACATATTTGTCACATTTGATAAATTAGGTATATCTGTTGCCGTAAATAAAACATTTGGATTTTGATTTCCATATCCAATATTCTTAAACATAGCTTCCATAGTCCCCCATACATTACTTCCCCATTGATTTACACTAATCAGTTCTTGTCCAAAAGAAGATCCACTTGGATTTAATTTACAGCTTTCAAAATTTGTTGGTTGAATAGAAAGTTTAACAGATGTGGGGTTAAGAAAAGTACCTGTTGGAAACCCAGTTAAAGTCACAGTTGACCCTATAAAAGTTCCTGAACCAGTTGCCGGCGCAGATGGTGGAACAGTTTGCCACGTGTAGGAAACCGTGCCTGTGGTAACGGCATCAAATTTAATAGTACTTGTGTTTCTTACTTCCCAAGTAGTTATAAAATCTTGTGCTTTAGCCACTTGAAACAAAAACAAAAACTGTAATGTGAGTAATGCGGTTTTAAGTATTGTATTTTTCATGATCTTAAGTATTCGTAATATTTAATATATCTGACCTTCTTTTGTAGAATGAGCTAAGCCAATATCTAAAGCCAATCCCCCATTTTTCATTCTTCATTTTTAACTTTTCATTTTAAAAAAAACCTATCGTTTCACAACTCTAAAATCCTTTACCAATTCACCAGATTTTATCTTCACAAAATAAACCGAAGTTGGTAAATCCGATAAATCAATCAAAACCTTCGCTGCATTGTATTTTTCTCGCTTCATAAGTTTACCCAAAGGTGTATAAATCTCAACCCATTCTATCGGACTGCTGTGTTCAATATTTAAAACTGACGACAGTGGATTTGGATAGAATTTCAGTAAAGAACTTTCTAAATCATCTAAACTCAATGTTAATGAAACCTTTACTGCAAAAGGTTCGCTTTTACAAGGTCCGTTTTCATTTACTGCATAATAGACTGCACCTTCAACTAAACTAAAATTGGAAGTCAGCGGATTAACTCCAGCCAAAGCATCTGCCATCGAACCATACCAAATTACATTAGCAGGACTTATTACAATATCTGCGATGGTTGCATTGGGAATTAAAGTCTGATTTTGATTTCCCGTTGGACTCGCAAGTTGTTGGCTCACAACAATGATTAATGTTTGGTTAGCAACACATTGACCTCCGTTTGGTGTAAATGTATAAGTCGTGGTTGCTGAATTATTCATCGCTGGCGACCATGTTCCTGAAATTCCATTGATAGAAGTTGTTGGCAAAGGATTCAACATTTCGCCTTCACAAATTGGAGCAACAGAATCAAAATTAGGAACTACAGTTGGATTCACTGTAATTGTTAAAGTTTGACTTGTTGCGCACTCTGATGGGTCTGGGGTAAATGTATAAGTTGTAGTTACGGAATTGTTCAAAGCTGGCGACCAAGTTCCTGAAATTCCATTGGTGGAAGTTGTGGGTAATGGACTTAAAGTTTCACCTGAACATATTGCTGCAACTGCTGCGAAAGCAGGAGTTACAATTGGATTTACTGTAATTGTAAATGTTTGATTTGTTGCACATTCTCCTGCATTAGGCGTAAAAGTATAAGTCGTTGTTGTAGAATTATCCAAAGCTGGCGACCAAGTTCCTGTAATTCCATTGGTAGAAGTTGTGGGTAATGGACTTATTATTTCTCCCAAACAAATTGAAGTTGCAACAGTAAAACTCGGTGTTAAAACTGGGTTTACTGTAATCGTTAAAGTTTGATTGGTTGCACATTGACCTGAACTTGGTGTAAATGTATAAGTCGTGGTTGCCGAATTATTCAAAGCAGGCGACCATGTTCCTGAAATTCCATTTGTTGAATTTATTGGTAAAGGAGTTAACGCTTCTCCACCACAAATTGGAGAAACAGCTGCAAAGGCGGGAACTATATTTGGTGTAACATTTATCGTTAAGTTTTGACTTGTAGCACATTCTCCAATATTAGGCGTAAATGTGTAAGTTGTTGTTGCGATATTGTTCAAAGCGGGCGACCATGTTCCTGAAATTCCGTTGGTGGAAGTTGTTGGTAATGGACTTAAAGTTTCATTTTCACAAATTGTTGCAATAGCAGCAAAATTAGGTGTTACAATCGGATTAACTGTAATTGTTAATGTTTTATTTGTAGCACATTCTCCAGTATTTGGTGTAAATGTGTAGGTCGTAGTTGTGGAATTATCCAAAGCTGGCGACCAAGTTCCAGAAATTCCATTTGAAGAAACTGTTGGCAGTGGGTTTAAAGTTCCACCATTACAGATTGGAGCGATTGCGGCAAAACTCGGTGTTAAAATCGGATTTACTGTAATGGTTAAAGTTTGATTTGTTGCGCATTGACCCGAACTTGGTGTAAATGTATATGTCGTTGTAGCCGAATTATTCAAAGCTGGCGACCATGTTCCTGAAATTCCATTGGTGGAATTTGTTGGTAAAGGAACTAGGGTTCCACCAGCACAAATTGCTGAAACAGAAGCAAAATTCGGAGTTATTAAAGGATTAACCGTAATTGTTAATATTTGACTTATAGCACATTCTCCAACATTAGGTGTGAATGTATAAGTTGTTGTTGCGGTATTGTTCAATGCTGGCGACCAAGTTCCTGAAATTCCATTATTTGAAGTTGTTGGTAATGGCGACAAAATTTCACCAGAGCATATTGGAGCAACAGTTGTGAAAGCAGGTATTATGTTCGGGTTTACGGTTATGGTTAAAACTTGATTCGTTGCACATTGATTTCCCGATGGCGTAAAAGTATAAGTTGTTGTTGCTAAATTATTCAAAGCGGGTGACCAAGTTCCTGAAATTCCATTTTGAGATGTTGTCGGTAAAGCTGTTAAATTTCCACCCGAACAAATTGGAGCAAGAGCTGTAAAATTGGGCACTATATTCTGAGTAATCGGAATTGTTAAAGTTTGAGTTGACGCGCATTCTCCGGCATTTGGAGTAAAAGTATAAGTTGTAGTCGCAAAATTATTTAAAGCAGGCGACCAAGTTCCAGAAATACCATTGTTAGAAGTTGTTGGCAATGGACTTAATGTTCCTCCAGCACAAATTGCTGCAACAGGACTAAATACAGGCACTTCAATCGGATTTACTATAACGGTCAACGTTTGCGTATTTGCGCATACTCCAGTATTTGGAGTAAATGTATATGTTGTAGTTGTGTTATTATTTAAAGCGGGAGCCCAAGTTCCAGAAACACCATTTTGTGATGTTGTTGGTAAAGCCGCTATGGTTCCACCCACACAAACTGGAGGAACAGATGCAAAAAATGGTGTCGCAATTGGATTTACCGTAATGGTTAATGTTTGTGTAGATACACAGACACCTAAACTAGGTGTAAATGTATAAGTAGTTGTTGCTGTATTATTTAAAGCTGGAAACCATGTTCCTGTAATTCCGTTATTTGAAGTTGTAGGTAAAGCTGCCAGAGTTTCACCGATACAAATTGGAGCAACTGGAGTAAAGCTTGGGATTGTTCCCGGATTTACCGTAATGGTTAATGTTTGCGTGGTTGCACACTGACCTGAAAAAGGCGTAAAAGTATAAGTTGTCGTTGCCACATTATTCAAGGCAGGCGACCAATAACCATTGATTCCATTATTTGAAGTAGTGGGTAAAGTAGCGACAGGATCTCCAGGACAAATAGCAGCTATTGCAGGAAAAGTGGGTGACGTTCCAGGATTAACCGTTAATATTAAAGTTTGAGACGTTGCGCATTGACCTGCATTAGGCGTAAAAGTATAAGTTGTTGTTGCGGTGTTGTTTAAAGCGGGCGACCATGTTCCAATCACTCCATTTTGAGAAGTTGTTGGAAGTGCGGTAATCGATTGTCCAAAGCAAATAGGTGTTAGAGCAACAAAAGATGGAGAAATCGTTGTTCCTATGGTTATTGTTAAAGTTGTAATAGAAGCGCATTGACCTAAATTTGGTGTAAAAGTATAGATAGTTGTTGAAGAATTATTTAAAGCAGGTGACCAAGTTCCTTCTACACCATTATCAGAAATAAGTGGTAAAGGAGGAATTGTAGCAGTTGGACAAAACGCTGTTTGAATAGAAAAAGTTGGAACAACATTGAAAAAATCATGACCTGAAATCAGCCAGCCTTTATTCGATAATAAATTATTGACAACATTAATTGCGGAAGTTCCATACTTCATATTTCCAGCACCTAATATTAAATTACTAGGAGTGTTTGGATTGTTATTCCAATCAATTAAAGTAAGTGAATAATTTTCGCAGTCTAAACCCGAATTGGTAAGCATGTTTAATAAATTGACGTTAGGATTCAGTGTCCAGCTTCCAATCTTTTGATTAAAGCTCACGGCCTTTCTAAACATATTGGACATATCCGTGACATTGGTAGTATTCCAATTCTGAATCGCAGGACTACCTCCATTGTTGAATGAACTAGGTGAAATAAGGCTATTATAACCGGCAAACATTAAGCTCATGTCTGTCACATTTATTGTATTCCAATTCCCAATATTTTGATCAAAATTATAAGCTAAATTAAACATATTTGACATATTGGTCACATTACTAGTATTCCAATTTCCAATGTCTTGATTGAAACTATCAGCACGAAAAAACATGCTTGACATATTTGTTACAGAACTTGTATTCCAATTCCCTATATCTTGATTGAAGGGATGAATTTGACCAATACTTGCACCAGCAAACATCTCAGACATATCCGTGACATTAGATGTGTTCCAATTTCCGATATCCTGGTTGAAAGCGTAGTTCCTTTTAAACATTTTAGACATATTAGTTACGCTTGAAGTATTCCACAACCCAATATTCTGATTAAAGAAGAAGCAGTCCTCAAACATACTTGACATATTAGTTACATTGGAAGTGTTCCATAAACTAATCCCTTCATTAAAGGTGCATTGTTGAAACATTCTTGACATATCCGTAACGTTCGATACATCCCAAGAATTAATATTGAAAGGCCCAACAACTTGAGTACGTTCAAACATTCCAGCCATACTAGTAACATTGGTCAAATTAGGAATGTCTGTGGCTGTTATTGTAATAACTGCATTACTACCACCGAATGATGATCTTTGAAAAGTATTTTCCATACTGCTCCATGACGTGCTACCCCACTGACTAACACCCCTGAGACTAACGCCAGCATAGGAACTGGATGTAATAATTCTATTGAAGTTTTGAGGTGATATAGACAACTCAATTCCCCCATTAGGTAAACCAGAGATAACTACAAAAGGCGCTAGAATTGTACTTGAAAAAGTACCCGAACCTGAAGCCGGAGCGGATGGGGGAAGCGTCTGCCAAGTATAGGAGACTGTACCTGTGGTATTTGCTCCAAAAAGAATTTGATTTTGGGTTATTTCCCAAGTCGTAATAAAATCTTGCGCTCTAGCCACTTGAAAAATGAACAAAAATTGTAGTGTTAGTATCGCGGTTTTAAGTATAGATTTTTTCATAACAGTGTGTTGGTATAATGAAAACAAATATCTGTTAAAAAAGTTTAATCACAAATTAATTTTCATAAATACTTAATCTATAGAACTATGGTGACAATTCAAATAGTCGAGATTCATTGTTTTATGGAATAGCTCAAAATGAAAATTTAAGTATAGTTTACAGAAACCACTCATTCCAACCGCAAAACAGCCCTGAATTTATTCAAAACAAAGCTTTTTGGAAACAACAAAAAGTAAAACAAAATTAAATACTCCACTGCTATCAAAACAAATCCGAAACTCGATTGTCCAAAAGCATAGAATCCATAAGACAGCATAATGAGGAAAGACCAAAATAGCACTCCTAAATTGGCGGAAAAAATTGCTAATCCAAGTGGTAAGATTACATACCAAGGATGAACCGTTGTGGCTAATAATAAATAAACCACATAACCCCACATCATTCTGTTTAACCACTCTTTATTAGAATTGATGGGTTTGTATAATGCAATGAATAGAATAGCTAAAAATGCAATTATAGACAAAGCTGGACCAACAATCAACGTTGGGTTTCCTTCAACAAAGAATGAAGTAATCCATTTAATTAGATAAAACACTCCGGCATTAAATTCAAAATTATCAAAGTACAACTCTATGCTTTGCATAAAGTTCCAAAAGAGACTTGGCCAGAGGTAAATCAATAATAATCCGCCTGAAAAAATAAAAGTGAAAATATAGAATTTCACACTCACTTTAAAACTGCGGAAACGAAGTAAAAACGGCAACAGAATAAGCGGAGTAAGTTTTATATTTATTGCGATTGCCCAAAACAAAGCACTTTTTAGCCATTTGTGTTTTAACATGAAATAGATTCCAATCATTAACCAAGAAAGCATGATTCCTTCGAAATGAAAGTTTCCCATTACTTCAACGATTAGAATGGGATTGAGTAAGAGCAAAATACTATTGTTAACTGGAATAGAAAGGATTTCAAGAATCTTAAAGAAATACTTTACGCCTACTAAAAGTGTCAGTAACATGAGGATTCTCAAAACTACTAAAGAGATAAATAGATTATCACTAACTAAAGCAGTGATCAAAAAATAAAATTGATTGACAGAAGGATAAATAGAATAGTTTTTCTGAGAAAGTTCGGTGATTTGTGAGTAAAGGAAATTCATGTATTCCGAATCATACACTCTAGAATCAATTTGCATCAAGTCATTTGGAATGGATGCATAAGGATGAATTCCAAGCGTGACTAATTCACCATCCCACAAAAAGCGATAAACATCAGGAGATAATGAGGGAATTGAAAATAAAGGAATCAGAAACACTACAAACGCAATATTTTTCCAAGTTTGAATTGAAAAATCATTTCTTATTCTAATGAAATAGAGAAAGGCAAGAAAAGCAACTGAATAAGCGGTAAAACTGAGTATGAAATCAGCTTGTTCTGCAACATAAGAAATCAAAAAGAGAGGTATTACGTAAAGCACTAGTGCTCCAAATAAACCTCTCCAATTTGATTGCATTCTAAAAAAATATCTAATTACGCGTTAACGTTACTTGTGCTTGTATTGAATTTTGGTACGAAAGCGAAAAGCGCTGGTCTAACTTCTGCAATGCTGTAGAAGAAAACAGTACCATAACCGATGGCTAACATTAAGTGGAAAGGAACCATTCCTAAATCTCCATAAACCAATCTATTTAAAGCTGTGAATCCGAATACTAAAAACAAGATTCCTTCTCCAATTGTAACTAGAGAAATTGATTTCTTGTCGTATTTATTTTCAATTTTACCTTCGTCTTTAGCACCAACGTTAAATTTTGGAGTTCTAACGAAAGAACTTTTAATTCCCATATATCCTTCAATAACTGCAACAGCATTACTTAATGATAATCCCATTGAAATAGTAAGGAATTGGAAAAAACGTTTTGTAAATTGAAGTATCGTTTGCTTCTTATCATCCGTTTTATCTCTGTATGCATTCCAATAATAGAACATCAAGAATAAAGTTGACATAATAAATATACTTCCAAATTGAATAAAGTAATTTAAGTCTGAGAAACTGTCTTTAATATGTAAAACTGGAAGACTCAATAAACTCATGAGTAAAATGAATACAAAAACGGTAGAGTTAAATAAGTGCGATAATCCGTGGATTCTATCACTTAATCTCACATTTTTAGCAGTAATTAGACGAAGTGCCATTTTTCTGAAACACTCAGCTCCACCTTTCATCCAACGGTGTTGTTGACCTTTCAACGCACTCATTGTAATTGGTAATTCTGCTGGAGCGATAACATCTTCTAAATAACTAAATTTCCATCCTTTGATTTGAGCTCTGTAGCTTAAATCCAAATCTTCTGTTAAAGTATCGTGTTCCCAACCACCAGCTTCTTCGATGCATTTGATTCTCCAAACACCACCAGTTCCGTTGAAATTAATAAAGTGTCCAGCAGCGCTTCTTCCACCTTGCTCAATTGCAAAGTGACCGTTCAAACCGAAAGCTTGTAATTCTGTCAACAAAGAATAATCTTTATTAATGTGTCCCCAACGTGTTTGCACAACTCCAATTTTTGAATCACGGAATTGTGGCATTGTTTTTTGAAGGAAATCAACATCGGGTAGGAAATCCACGTCAAAAATGGCAACAAACTCCCCTTTTGCATCAGGAAGAGCGCTATCTAAAGCACCGGCTTTGTAACCCACTCTATTTGTTCTGTGGATATGTTTAATATCTACACCATATTTTTCACGTACTTCTTTAACTTTTCTAGCGATTACTTCTACAGTTTCATCGGTTGAATCGTCAAGTACTTGAATTTCCATTTTATCCAACGGATAATCCATTTGCGCAACACGTTCGATAACTCGTTCTGCAACGTAGTATTCGTTATACATTGGCAACTGAATAGTCACATAAGGAGTGTTTTCAGGATCAAATGTTGGAAGTTCCTTCTTTTTCAGGAGCTTGCTTTTTTTATAATTTATAGCCAACGAAAGTTGTAGGATACTATAAATTAAGATCAAGACAAGACTAAGTCCGTATATAATAAGGATTATCTTTGCAATCAAGTGTGCAAAGTAATGTTCGAAGCCAAAAGCATCCCCCCAATTGAACATCCAAGTAGGGTCGCCTAAAGCGCTATCAAGAATTATTACCAAGTTCATTCAGTAAATTTATACTTAAAAACTGCAAATATAATTTTAATTCCTGCCATTACCGCACCTTTTATCGTTCCACTTACTTTTGATACTCCAATTCGGGCTTTATAATCGACTGGAACTTCACAATAATTCATCTTTTTTTGGGCTGCTTTTATTTGCATTTCAATCGTCCAACCGTAGGTTTTATCGCTCATCCCGAGAGATTTATAACGCTCAAAACGGATTGCTCGGAAGGGTCCTAAGTCGGTGTAATTTACCCCATAAAATATTTTCAACAATTTTGATGCAAGCCAATTCCCAAAATGTTGAGGAACTGTCATTGAACCTTTTTCTCGGTTCCCTAAAGCACGAGAACCAATCACTAAATCCATATTTTCCTGATAGATAGGAGCAATTACTCGAGGAAGTTGTTCTGGATAATCAGAATAGTCACCATCCAAAAAAACAATAGTTTCACCTTTTAGCTCCTCCACAAGCTCACAACCCTTTAAACATGCCCATCCATACCCTTTTCGAGATTCAAACAAAGCTGTTGCACCAGTTTCTTCTACTACTTTTTGAGTAGCATCTGTTGAACCGTTGTTGACTACAATTATATTTTGTCGCGGAACGTGCGGAATATCATTAATTACCTTTCCTATAGATTGCTCTTCATTGAAAGCTGGAATAACTACAAAAACTTTTGTGTAATCAATCTCCTTGATTTGTGTCATTTTTTTAATGGGGTGAAATTATTAAACTGATTGAGTTTAATTTATTAAAAACCAAAATTACTAAAAACTTAAGATTAATAAAGTATTATCACATTCTCAAAGTAGGATGACCATTATGACCAATAATAATTGGATTATCATTCACACGACCTTCTTCAGGTCCGTTTTCTAGTTTCAGTACACCACGTGGACAAACTGAAGTACAAACTCCACAGCCTACACAAGCAGCACGAACGATATTCTGACCTTTTTGAGCATAAGCTCTAACGTCAATTCCTTGTTCGCAATAAGTAGAACAGTTTCCACAAGAAATACATTGTCCACCGTTGGTTGTAATTCTGAATCTTGATTTGAAACGTTGGATAATTCCCATATAGCCAGCCATTGGACACCCGAAGCGACACCAAACACGGTTTCCAAGTAATGGATAAAATCCTACTCCTACGATTCCAGAGAAAATTGCTCCGATGAAGAATCCGTACCCTTTTTTGATTGTGTTACTGCTAACTCCAAAAGCTTGTGAATTATTTCCAAGGTAACTCAATAACATGGAAACAATCATTACCATTGAAATTACTGCGGCAACCAACATAAAGTTTCTTGATTTTCCTTTCCCTTTGATGTAAAGAAATAGGAATAACAAAACAGCTAATCCTAATAATCCGAAAAGTAAACTATAACCCACCCAAGCTGGGAAGTACATCATGAGTTTGAATTCTGATTTAGCGAAATAAGAATACATAACCGCAACGGTCATTAACATTACGAAAACCATCACTGAATGCACTAACCAACGTTCAATTTTCCACGCTTTAATGGATTTATCAGAAAGATGTCTAAAACTATCTCCAGCAGTTTCGGCTAATCCACCGCACCCACAAAACCACGAACAATACCAGCGTTTTCCAACTAAATACGTTACAAATGGTGTTACGACTAAAAACAGAATGATTCCCCAAACCATATACCCTACTCCTAATGGTTGATTTTCTGGAGCAATTCGAGCATCGATTCTAGATCCAGTTAAAAAGTCAGAATTTAATGGCCAAGAATTTACTGGATTTAAAGAGTAGTATCCACCTGAGTTTGCATTTAGTCCTTCTAAAATATAAGGCAACATATAAGCCAAGACCAATTGAGAGAACATAACCACAACAGTTCTGATAAAATGATATCTATTTTTGCGGTATTTATACATGAATTTTACGCCCAAAAACACGATGGCAATAGTATAAAATGTTCCGTATAAAAACCATTTATCTGCTGGTTTTCCTCGCAAAATCTGACTCAATGGATCAAACAATGCGACCGTTCCTTCATTGGCTCCTTTTGCTCCTGTTCCATCTCCAAACCAATCGCCATACCAATATAAGCAGACATAAAATAAGGTTAGAATTATTGCTCCAATCCAACCTAAAGCACCGCGATTTGTAAGCGAATTAAAATATACTCCATTGTTCTTTATTCCAGCAGGTAAACCCTTGTATGTTCCTATTGCATAAAGCACTGGTCCAGCTGAAAATCCAAATAAAAGAATTCCTAGAAATAACCAATTTGGGGTTAAGGTTAATCCTGTCAACCACGTTAACAGCAGTATAAATAAGGAAATCGAAGCCAATGTTAAACCTAACTTTTGGGTTACGTTTAGGTTTTGGGTTTTATCACCAGCGATAGAATAATTAATTGTAGTTCCCATAATTTTATACCTTATCAAGCATTAATTTTCTCCACCATTTTTTTGGTGCAAGTTTTACAGATTCACCAAATTGATGATTAAAAGCATCAACGACATCTTTTTCAAAGGATTTAAAAAATTCAGGATCGAAGTTGGCGGTTTTCAGATTTTGCAACACCTCTTGAATACTCGCTTTTTCAGTGAGCCATTTTTCAAACAATTCGTGTCTCAAACGCAAACCAAAAGTATTTACTCCCTTAAATTCTTTTGAGTTTTTATCAAAAACAAAATTGAGAGAAACTTCATCTTTGTCATGTTTCCAAACAAAACTGCTTTCATTTTCTTTTAATTCTGACCAAACTCTTCCGTAAGTTTGATATTCTAAATCAAAAAACTTAGCGGAATTAAACCAATGACTCGGTTTGTAATTCATTTGATTGCCCACAATTGTTTGCGCAACAGTTTCTCCCATCATTCTTCCAGTGTACCAAACTTGCTCTAAAGGAGCTCGATCGTTAATTGGAGTTTTGAACTGTGCACAATCTCCAATAGCATAAACGTCTTTTTGATTGGTGGATAAATCAGGGTTAACTAAAATTCCTTTATCTATTTCGAGTTCGCTTTCTTTTAGGAAATCCACATTTGGACTCACACCAGCGGCCAAACCAACAAATTGACATGGAATTATTTTTCCTTTTTTAGTTTTGATTTCTTTTACTCTTTTGGAATCATCTGGAATAATTTCATCTAACTCCTCTTCAAAAAGTAACGTTAATCCATGATGTCTCTTTAAATGTTGCGTTACGAAATTGCTATCAGTTTCTGGAAGAGCATTTCCCCAAAAGGTTTTTTCACGAATTAAAAAAGTAACATTAATATCTCGTGAAAGCAGCATTTCAGCCATTTCCACACCAATTAATCCACCACCAATTAGAACAGCTTCTTTAATTCCACGGGTATTCTGCTCCATTAAATCCAAATCTTTTTTGGAATAAAGTCCTTGAACACCATGGTAATCTTGTCCCTTCCATCCAAACTTATTGGACTTTGAGCCTGTAGCCAAAATCAATTGGTCATAATGAATTGGTGGCGTTTGCAATAATTTTAAAGTCTTGGATTGAAAATCTACCTCATCAACATAATCTTCAATTAAATCAATACGGTTCTTTTTCCAAAAATGATTTTCATACGGTTGAATATCTTCAAATCGCATGTGTCCCATGTAAACATACATAAGCGCGGTTCTGGAAAAAAAATATTTTGATTCTGAGGAAATAATCGTAATTCTCTTGTCTGATTTTTTGCGAATGTGCCTTGCTGCAGTTACACCCGCTATTCCATTCCCAATAATTACGACATGTTCCATAGTTTATATTTTTTACTGCTTAGCGAAATGTTGCGCTCTTACAATAATAGAATAAAAAATGGAAAACATCAGTTGAAGATTGATTTAAGTTGGTGTATGTCTTAAATCTACTAAGTGATCTAACTTAAATAATTTTGGGGGAAAATCAATTCATTAGGGTCAAATTAATCGTGATTTTCATAATTAGAAAAGTATTTTGGAAATAAAAATAGTTTTGAGATTATGCCAAAACTAGATTTTAAATCACTTTTTGGCACCAACTCAATCTTAAAAAAACACTTACTCCTGATAAGTAAATCCATTTTTAAAGAAAACATAATTCCCTCTACTCACCTGCACTCTTACGGTGTTTCCATTGACTTCAAATGGTGCACCAGTTAAATTACTAACGATTTCTACTTGATTGTTATGAAATACTGAAACGCCTCCATTCAGATTCCTAAACGCTACAATTCCTGCTCTGATTTTGTATTCATCTGGAATGTAGTTCGCAATTTCATAACGTGTTCCATTATTGTAAGTGTATAACACACCATTTTCTCCCCACACCACCATATCGCGGAAAACTTCATAAAAATTCGGGAATGAACTTAATGTGGTTAACCCTCCATCAATGTATGCTTTTAGGTTGCCATTTCTATCCGTATAAACAAATTGATCGTATCCGGCTTTGTAACTCTTCACCATTGTTGGTTCCACATCTAGCACTTGGTTACGAAAGGCAACAGCAAAAGATTGATTAAAAGGGTCATTAAAGGCCACCAAATTTGCTCCAGCAGCGAATTCTATTTGATCATTAAAAACACCTAATTCAACAATTTTTCCTCCGATAAATGCATAATGTACATCTCCATTTCCACGGAAAGCAACGGTATTACTTCCTATATATTGGGGTAAATAAACATCCGAAATACTATAATATAAATCGTGAATTTCGCCTTTGTAATAAACACGGACTGCGTTATCTCGGCGGTCTTCAAAAACAACTAAACTATCTGAAACTTCATAATCTCGACCAAATCGAGTTAAAGTAACTGTTCTTCCATTGTCCCAAACAGAAACAATTGGCCCGGTATTCCAAGCCACCATATTCATTCCTAATTTATAATCATTTGCCAGTCCAGTCAGTTTTTCTTTTTCTCTTCCATCGTAAACATTCAAATCACTTTTATTATCGATGAAGGCAATAATTTCTTCTGAATATTTATAATCAATAGGTTTTAAATAGTCCAATTGTCTGGTTTGACCTTCATGAAAACTTTTAAAATAATCCCTATTATCCAACAATGGAAAAACCCTTTGGGCATTCAATTGAAAAGAAATTAGAATAAGAATTAATAAACTGCCTTTTTGAATCATAATTATTTGGGTATAAAAAAGGGTGTTCTTTAGTGAACACCCTTTAAATATTTAGTTCACCACTATCTTTGCTTTCAAAATTAAGTGAAACGCAGATATTGGACTTTATAATCAGACTATTTAGCTTCTGTTCTTTCCTTTGCAAGTTCAACAGCAGCTTTTACGTTTACAACTTTACCATATCTTGATAAGTTGTCAAATTTAACTAGCTCTTCAGAACCTGGAACCTTTTGGTATGTATCACCAAAATAATCACCAGAATCAAGAATAATTTGACGAACCTCAGCCATTGTTAAAGATGGAAAGTATCCTTTCAATAATGCAGCTACTCCAGCAACCATTGGCGATGCCATAGAAGTTCCTGCGATTGCTTCATACTTATTGTCTGGGAAAGTGTTGTAAATTTCATAACCTGGAGCGAAGATATCAACCTCATTTTTTCCATAGTTAGAGAATCTTGCAGCCAATTCTTTTTCGTGAACACGAGTAGATGCTCCAATTGTCAATAAATGAGTAAAAGGCAACTCTTGAAAGTCATATCTTACTGCTGGAAAATTACTGTTTATTGCTAAATCATTCGCTGAGTTTCCTGCTGCGTGAACAAAAAGAACATCGTTTTCTTGTGCATATATGATTGCTTCGTAAACTTCTTTTTGTAGACTAGAATAAGATTTTCCGAAAGATCCATTAATTACTTTTGCACCATTGTCAACCGCATAACGAATTGCTAAAGCGATATCTTTATCAAACTCATCTCCATCTGGAACTGCTCTCAAAGACATTAAAACAACGTTGTCAGCAACACCGTCTCCACCTAAACCGTTTCCACGTGTTGCAGCAACAATACCACCAACGTGAGTTCCGTGCAATGCATCAGGACCTTCATAGTCATTGTTACCATAATCAGTATCAGTTATGTCATACACATCATCACCAATTATTGCTCTTTCGTTCAAATCAGGATTATAATGACCATCGATCATTCCCTGAATTTGTGTGATTTGCTTGTCTATTGCTTCTTCACTCAAATCTCCTGACAATAAAGCCAAGCCCATTTGTTTCATCTGTTCTTGTTGCGCACCCTCAGCTTTCCATTTTTTCAATGACTTCTCGTCATACTCTTCAACTTCCATCATGTTTGCTATCATTCCTGGTAGCATAGGAAGCATCTGCTCTTTAAATTGAATTGTTTGCGCTATAATACCTTCGTATTTTGCACGATTAGATTCAACTTCTTCTTTTGTTTCTAAATAAAGTGCATATTCTTTAGCATCTTCACTTTTAACATCTGCCGAGTCAATTGCATCATACTTAGGCTTCAAATCAGCGTAAATTCTTGTTACGTTTAATCGTGCTTGATTAACGTTTTCACCATTTTTGTTACCTAGAAAGTTCCATCCGTGAATATCGTCGATGTAACCATTTTTGTCATCATCAATTCCGTTTCCTGGAATTTCACCTGTATTAGTCCAGATTTTACCTTGCAAATCTTCATGCTCGATGTCAATTCCTGAATCGATAATTGCTACGATAACTGTTTCTGGGGTAATGTTTTTAAGCTTCTTGTAAGCTTTTTCTGTTGACATCCCTGTTTTACTAGAGTTGTACCAATTTAATACTTTTTTATCTACTTGAGCTGTTGCTGTAGAAAAGTAAGCTCCTAAAAGAGCAGGAAGCATTATCCTTAAAAATATTTTTCTCATATCCGTTTTTATTTACACGTTGAAATTAACGCAAATGTTGAAATTAATCCACAATTTTACGATATTTATTGTTTGTAAGACGATTTTCGTCTCTTAATAGGTTAAATACTTAAACAAATGGTATTCCAAAAATTCATTTTCTGCCTTTTATTATTTTGTACACCCTTAACCATCCTCTCTCAAAAGTTAGGTTTTAAGGAAGTTGTAGAGAAAAATCCTGATTTAAAAATTCCTTTTTCACTACAAAATAATGATCTTAATAAATCATTCTTAGAGAAAGAAGGAATCATAATTAAAAGGGAAACAGACAATTGGTTGTACATCACGGAATCACCTCAATGGATTTCAAAAAATATTGCTGACAAGAAAATCAATGATTTTTATTTCGAGTATGCGCCACCGAGTTTATTGGACGATTCTGCTCGTGTGATGCACGATGTTGATCCTGTTCACAGCGGTGACTTCCCATTATTGGAAAGTTATACTGGAAAAGGAGTAATTATAGGTATTGTTGATGCTGGCTTAGATCATAGACACCCTGATTTTACGGATATTTATGGAAACAATCGCGTAATTCGTTACTGGGATCATTCTGTTACCAATCCAACAGCTTCTCCTGCGCCTTATAATTACGGACAGATTTGGTATGCAAATCAAATTCAAAACGGAACGATTACAAGTAATGAAGAATCTGGTGGACACGGTTCTTCTGTAACTGGAATTTGTGCTGGAAATGGTTTGGCCAATGGAAGAAATAAAGGAATGGCGCCAGAAACTCAAATCATTTTCGTAGAAACAAATTTTAATTTACCCAATTGGACATTGACTGTGGCTGATGCTTGTGATTATATTTTTAGTGTTGCAGATAGTTTGAATAAACCAGCAGTGATTAACTTGAGTGTTGGAAGTTATTTAGGGAGTCACGACGGTGAAGATCCAGCAGCTGAATTGATGGATTTATTATTGAGCGAAAAAAATGGAAGAATAATTATTTGTGCAGCAGGAAATTCTGGAAATACAGAAGATTATCATGCACAACAAACCATGACAGTTGCAGACACCAACTTTATTTGGTTTGAAAATAATCCAAGTGGATCTTTGGGAAACAATAGTGTTTTCTTCGATTTATGGTCAGATGTAAACGATGCGCAATTTAAATATTCTTTTGGAGCGAATCGACCAAGCCCTTCCTACGGTGATGCAGCTGAAACAGTTTTCCGTTTTGCACAATTAAATGTAGGAACCCCTATATTTGATACTTTATTTAATGATAACGGAGAAAGAATAGCGACTTTAGAAATTTATACAGAATATGTTGCAGGGAATTATCATCTTCAAGGTCTCTTTTCCAAAGTGGATTCCACCGATTATCTTATGCGTTTTAGCACAACAGGATTAGGGAAATATGATCTTTGGAGTGGCGCATGGATTGGGTTAAACAAGATAGTAAAAACCATCCCAACAGTGGTAGATTATCCACCCATTGTGAATTACGTTTTACCAGATAATGCACAAAGTATTGTCTCTTCATGGAATTGTTCTCCGAATGTGATTTCTGTAGCGAATCTCAGAGGAAGATTAGGACACATTACGAATGCTGGAACACAATATTACCCGGGAAGCGACATGACACCACCAGGAAATATTTCTCCAACATCTAGTCGTGGTCCTTCACGTGCTGGCGTAATTAAACCCGATATTAGTGCAGCCGGTGATGTTACGCTGGGAAGTGCACCATTGTTTATGGTCGGTAATTCGTCTTATGATACACAACTCGGAATTGGTGGTTTTCATCTGAGAAACGGAGGAACTTCAATGGCTTCTCCAGTGGTTGCTGGAATTGCGGCCCTGTATTTAGAACGTTGCAAAAACAGTTCATCTGCTGAATTTATGGCTGATCTATTTGGTACAGCGGAAAGCGATGCAGCTACAGGAACAACACCAAACAATAGATTTGGATATGGTAAAGTAAATGCCTTTGACTTACTAACGAGTAAGAATGGAAATCTTCAAATTTTAGGAGATACCGCAATTTGTCAAACACCCGTTCAACTCGCTGCGAACATTCCAATGATAAGTTATGAATGGTCAACTGGTTCTTTTTCTCAAGAAATCACTGTTCCTCAACCCGCAACTATTTCATTATTTGGAAGAGATCTGCAAGGTTGTAAAATTTATTCTGACACCGTAAGTGTTGTGCAAGGCAGTCCACTACAAAATCCTACGATTCAAAAATTGGGGAATTCATTAGTTTCGAGTAACGCACCAAATTATCAATGGTACTTAAATGACAGTCCAATTAATGGTGCAACAGAACAGACGTATACACCATTAGGGATTGGATATTACAGTGTTGCCATTCAAGGTGCTGACAATTGTAAAAGTTTTTCAAACGCGATTCAATGGACACTTAATTTAAAGGAGGAGGACAAATCTGTAATTACATTATATCCTAATCCGGCTCAAAACTCATTCTTTATTGAAGTGGAAGGAACAATGATCAAACGCTTTGAAATCACATCAACAACTGGTCAAATCATTAACAATCAGAAAACTAACTCAGATAAAATAAAAGTAGATATCAGCAGTTTATCGAGTGGTGCATACCTTATAAAAATAGAAACCAGCTCAGGAAGTAAAGTCTTACCATTTTTTAAAGAATAGTAAAGCGACTTATTATTATATTCTTTCTATTTTTGACAATCTAAAAAACAATAAATTATATATGGATTTATCAGGAGTAATTTCGATTTCAGGAAAACCTGGATTATTTAAAGTAGTAGCGCAATCAAAAAACAATATTATTGTTGAATCGCTAATCGATAACAAACGCATACCCGCATATTCTACTGACCGTATTTCGGCATTGGAGGATATCAGTATTTATACTTACGAAGAAGATGTTCCTTTGAAAGAAGTATATATCAAATTGGCTAAAAAAGAAGATTGCAAAGCAGGACCTTCTCACAAAGAAAGTTTGAATACTTTGACTAGTTATTTAGAAGAAATTCTTCCTGACTATGATCAAGATCGCGTTTATCCTTCTGACATTAAAAAGTTATTCCAATGGTATAACATTCTTCAAAAAGCAGGTTTAATTTCTTTAGAAGAAGAGAAAAAAGAGGAAACTAAAGAGGTTGAAGCGAAAGAAGAAGTAGCTGAAAAGGAAACTAAAAAAGCGGAAGACAAAAAGCCTGCAGCTAAAAAGCCAGCGGCAAAGAAAACAGAAGCAAAAAAAGAAACTGTAAAGAAGTCTGCTCCTAAAAAAGAGAAGAAATAAATCAATTACGAATTTGAAAATTACGTTCCGATATCTATCGGAATACGAATTGTAAAAATTCATTGATTCAATAATTGGAAATTACAATGTAGGGGCGTTTTGTAAAACGCCCTCATACATTGAATGAATTCGAAATTTTAATCCTGCGGTGCCTTCGGTAAGCTCAGTCACCAGGAATAACGTAATCACAAGAATTATTGTAAAACCCCAGCAGGAATAATTTAGCACATCACCCTCAGAAAAATACATCACAATGAAAGTTACACGTCCAAAAAGAACATTTTTACCTGATAATTTTATAATTGATCAATGGAAAAATGTAGAACCATTTTTTATTGATTTAGAAAATCGCTCTATCGATACGAAAGCGGAATTTGAAAAATGGATCAGTGATCAAAGTGAATTGGAAGCTGTAGTTTCTGAAGATTTGGCTTGGCGTTATATTAAAATGACAATCGATACAAAGGACAAGGAACTGGCGGATGCTTATGCTTTTTTCGTAAAGGAAATTCAACCTCATCTTGAGCCTTATTCTTTTCGTTTAAATAAAAAATTGTCTGCCTCTCCATTCAAATCTGAATTTAAGGACGAAGCGTATAAAATTTACTTTAGAGGAGTAGATACAGCAATCAAATTATTCCGTGAAGAAAATATTCCTTTGAATATGGAGTTGGCTGAGAAAAGTCAAATTCATGGTGCTGTAAGTGGTGCGCAATCTATCGAACACGGTGGTGAGAAAATCACAATGCAAAAAGCGAGTTCATTATTAAAGGAAAATGACGAAGCTTTGCGTAAATCCATTTTTGATAAAATGGCAACACGAAGAGCAGAAGATACTGAACAATTGGATGATTTATTTACTGAATTGATTCAATTGCGCCACAAAGTGGCGACCAATGCTGGATATGATAATTTCCGTGATTATATGTTCGACGAATTAGGTCGATTCGATTACACGAAAGAAGATTGTTTTGATTTTCATCAGTCTATAAAAGAAGAAATCGTGCCTTTGGTTAAGCAAATCAGTCAGAAAAAGGCTGAATTGATGGGCAAAGAGCAACTAAAACCTTGGGACAGCCAAGTTGATCCTTTGGGAAGAGCACCTTTGAAACCATTCAAGGATGGAAAAGAATTATTGGACAAAACGATTGTTATTTTTGATAAAATCGATACTTATTTTGGCGATTGTCTAAGAACAATGGATGCCATGGGTTATTTGGATTTAGATTCCAAAGATGGGAAATCTCCAGGAGGATATAATTATCCATTGTATGAAATCGGAGTTCCATTTATCTTTATGAATTCTGTTGGATCTCAAAGAGATTTAATCACGATGATTCATGAAGGAGGACACGCAATTCAATCGTTTTTAACGAGAGATTTAGCATTGACTTCATTCAAAAGCTTCCCCTCAGAAGTTGCTGAATTGGCATCAATGAGCATGGAACTTTTAACCATGGATTATTGGGATGAATTCTACGATAATGAAGAAGATTTAACAAGAGCCAAAATCGAACAACTGGAAACAGTGCTCGAAGTTCTTCCTTGGGTTGCAACAATTGACGAATTCCAACATTGGATTTATGAAAATCCTACGCACTCAAAAGAAGAGCGCAAAACAAAATGGATTTCATTATTGGATGAATACGGGACAGGAACAACCGATTGGACAGGATACGAAGATGTAAGAGCCTATTCTTGGCAAAGACAATTGCACTTATTCGAAGTTCCATTCTACTACATCGAATATGGAATGGCGCAATTAGGAGCTTTAGCCATTTGGAAAAACAGCAAGGAAGATTTCGAAAAGACAATTCAAGATTACAAAAAAGCGCTTGCTTTGGGTTATACAAAATCAATTCCTGGTGTTTACGAAGAAGCGAATATTACATTTGATTTTTCTAAGAAGAACATTAAGGAATTGGCGGAGTTTGTTGGAGGGGAATTGGTAATTCACATCCGATAGCTATCGGATTGATAATTGATAATTAACTTCTTTGAGGGCTTCGCCGTTGATTCGAGGTCATGCGTTTACAGATGGTAATTATTATTTGTTTCATGGAACCTTTTTGAGGTTAAAGTTTATAACTAATCACATTTTCAATGTTTTGAAGATAGAATGGTTGATAATTAGCATTATATTTGGATTGGAAATGTCGATTGGATGTGGGCAATTGCGTATATCGACCTGTTATAGTCAACTTATGAGAATGGTTCACAAAAATATACCGTATTTTTGTAATTAATTAATTAATGATAGCTTTTTACTTTTCGACCCATAGATAACTATAAGAAAATCATGTAGTTATGATTTGCTCACCTGATTCGCAAGGTGAGCAAATAAAAGTTATCAACAATATTTGTAAAATATGAAAGATTTAACTATATCGGCAATTGATAGGCAAAACATATTAAATAACCTAGAGGCCATTAATAACATTCAATCATACCTCGGGGTAACAGGTATGTTGTTTAAGAATGAATATCGATTTACAAAGGACCAAATATCGGAATTTTATAATATTGATATCAGTACAATAGATTCTTATCTTTCTAACTACGATAAGGAGCTTAAGCACAATGGGTATGAACTTTTAAAAGGAAAATTACTTAAATCATTTAAAGAAGAATTCGGAGGGATTATAAATATTCAAAGTAAAACTACTCAATTAGGTGTTTTTAATTTCAGAGCTTTTCTTAACCTAGGTATGCTTTTGGTCGAAAGTGAAATGGCCAAGGCTGTTCGAAGTAAAATGCTAGATATTGTAATAGATACATTAAATGACCAATTAGGTGGCTCAACTAAATATATTAATCAAAGGGATGAAGATTTTTTCCATTCTATGTTAAAAGAGCCTCATTATAGAAAAGAATTCACTACTGCACTTCATGATTGCTTAGAGCTAGGCCCTTATAAGTATGGTTATTACACTGATGAAATTTATCGATTTATATTTAAAGAGAACGCTAAGGAATATAAGCATATTCTTAATTTAAAAGACAATGAAAACGTCAGAGATACAATGTATTCTGAGGTATTGAATCTAATTGCATCATTTGAAACAGGCATAGCCCATGAGATGCAAGCGAAATTTACTGCACTTGGTAGAAAGTTATCGAAACACGAAATGGATGAATTATTGGTCTCTTTTGCAAATCATCCTCTACATAAGCCACATATAGAAAATGCTCGAACAAAAATGGCAACTAGAGATTATGGCTTTAGAAAAGTTCTTCATGATAATTTAGAGAATTATATTACCAGTATTGACTTGTCAGATTATCAAAGATTTCTAGGCGACAAGAGTCAGAGTCTTCAGGAAAGAATAAATGATAATATAGAAATATTCAAACGTCTTAAAGATAGATAGTATGTTGAAAATACTTTATTTCGATGTCAATCATGCAATTTCTGTTCATGACAAAATTATACAGAAATCTGGCGGGAATATGGGGACTATAAATATTGGTCTTTTAGAAAGCACTTTAGCTCACATTCAAAACGACATCTATTATCCTACTTTCGAATCTAAAGCAAATCATCTTTTTTATTCTATAAATAAAAACCATGCTTTTACAGATGGTAATAAACGATCATCAATAGCGTTGTGTGCGTATTTTATGGAGATTAATGGTTTTGGATTTAAAATTAATTATTTTTTATCTGAAATTGAAAATATCGCTGTTGACGTTGCTGACAATAGGATTGATAAAGAACTTCTTCAAGAAATAATCACATCACTTCTATATGAATCTGGATTTTGCAATAAACTAAAAATGAAGATTATAAATGCTAAAATGAAACAAAGACTATAACATGATATATAGCAAATAGGGCACTTCATGGTTTCCGAAAGTTCATTACCTTTAACCAACACCGCCAAATCGTTGATTTGGCTTTTGAATAAAAAATAAAAACAAAATACAACGCTTTGGCTCAGTGGGAACTTGGAAGTTAATCTGTATCTTTCTGCGCTACTTTTCATATACCCAATCGTTAGGCAGCATTAAATAAAATGAGAAATCTACTTTCAAAGGAACTGAGTGAAGTAATAGCAAGTGACGAACATTCGGGAGAAATGATGAGTTCAGACGAAAACTCAACGTTTTATCGTGAAAAATTAATTGAATTGTCAGAGCGTACTGCTTCTGGGTTCTCTGTGAGCGGTAATTTACCCGTTTTGATTCTTAAATTCGGAAAGTGGAATTGGCTATTCGGAAGCTTGTTCATAATGTTTCTCGGGTTTTTCGTTGCAGTTGCAACTATAAATATTGAAGAACCGATTTATCTCCTATTGCCATTGGTGATTCTATCCATTTCTATTGTATACGCCAAATTTTGGAGTATTACCAATAAAATAACTCTTGACTGTAGTAATAAAAATCTAATCATTGAAAGCGACCATTGGCTTGGAAGACATTTAGGTGGTAAAAAGTTTATTCCATTTTCTGAAATAATATCTTTTGATAAAAAACTCAAAAGATATCGGGCGAAAGGACAAATAATTCATTATCGATATAGAATAATATTAAAAACGAATCTCAAAAAGCATAACCTATTTGAGATACCTCATGGACCGATTTACTACATTAACGAAAACTCAATGATTGAATCTATTAAAGGAATAATTAAAAACGCTGCCTAATCGAGTAGACGGCTCCGCCAGATAAACTGACGGAGTGCGCCTCTCACACCACCGTACGTACGGGTCTCGTATACGGCGGTTCGTATCTTGGTGGATTAAACGACAAATGAAGTTCCAACATTCCA
>NZ_SETE01000005.1 GCF_004152935.1 Brumimicrobium glaciale | reverse complement strand
GGCCGTGGAAGACTACCACGTTGATAGGCTATAGGTGTAAAGACAGTAATGTCAAAGCCAAGTAGTACTAATAACCCGTAAACTTATAGTTATCTACTGTTACTATTTCAATCACCCAATATTTTCTTTCTAGATGTTAGACTTCTAGACATTAGATATTAGACAAAAAACGTAAATGTTTTTGATCTATTATCAATGTTCTAAAAGCTATACTCTAGTTTATAGACTTAAGAAATTAAGGAGATAGACTAACAACAAAAGATAAAACAAGCCTCGCTTGTCTAATGTCTTTTGTCTTATAAGTCTAAAATCTCCAATGATTTTCGGTGTCTATTGCAGCAGGGTCCACCTCTTCCCATTCCGAACAGAGAAGTTAAGACTGCTTGCGCTGATGGTACTGCCCTTTTAAGGGTGGGAGAGTAAGACGACGCCACTTTTAATAAAAAACCTCATACATTAACTTGTGTGAGGTTTTTTTTTGGTTAAAAGTTTTTTTAATCTTGAGTATATTGTTCTGTCCGTCAGGTGACGGATGGGAGAGTAAGATGATGAAATTTATAAATCTCATGTATTGAGATGTCTTTAAGTTAAAACCATTTTGTATAAATGGCAGACGCCTTGGTATGTCATCGGTAGTTTAGTGTGTCGAAGCCATCCTTCCTAAAAGTTAATATGAAATTTATACAACAATATTTTTATTATTAAATCATGACGAAAAAAACAGGTCTTTTATATGTTGGGTTTGGATCCTTAAGCTACGGAATTCTTGCAACTGTTGTTAAATATGCGAATGAATTAGGTGCAGGAACAGCGCTTTTGGCCTTTTCTCAGTATTTCTTCGCCAGTATATTCTTAGCTTTTCTTGCTTGGAAAGTGAGTAAATCAAAAACACTAGGTTCAAATTATACTGTTCCTTCTAGAAATTTGAAGCTAAAAATGATCCTCTTTGGAACAACTTTAGGATTTTCTAGCTGTTTTTATTACCTCACCATTCAATATGTACCTGTCTCTGTTGGAATTATTCTATTAATGCAAGCAATTTGGATGGGAGTTGTTGTAGACCTAATATCCACAAAAGGTAAGAACAGTAAAATAAAAATAATAGGTGCTCTTGTCGCAATCACTGGGACTCTCCTTGCTGCTAACGTTTTTGAAGCTAGTTTTATTTTACATCCTTTAGGAATCACTTTTGGTATGCTTGCAGCTGTTAGTTTTACTTCGTTTATGTACTTTTCTAATTTACTCGGTCACCAGACACATGTAATAATAAAAAGTAAATACTTAGTTTATGGTGGTTTTATTGTAGTCCTTTTATTTTGGAATATTGACATCATAAACACATTTGACATTTTTTATATGGTAAAATATGGAATTTTCTTAGCTATTTTTGGTTCTATGATTCCACCTATTTTCTTTTCTCAAGGAATGCCAGTAATTGGAACGGGACTCGGAAGTATTGTTTCAAGTATAGAAATACCATTTTCTGTAATGAGTGCTGCTATTATTTTAGGTGAAGATGTATCTGTTTTGCAATGGATAGGTATATTAATTATTCTATCAGCAGTTGTTTTGATTAATATTAAGAAAATTTAGTTTTTTCATTTAACTTAATGTTTATCTATCAATGTAAATTAAATTTCTATATTTGATTTACAATATAAGGGGTGCTTAATTAATTTTAGGCTGAGATTATACCCAATCTGATCTGGATAATGCCAGCGTAGATAGTAAATAGCTTTTCAATTTGATTGAAAGCATCCCCTTTATATTATTTTATTAATTATAAAGTCTAGGACTGTTTTAATCAAATGGCTATGAATCCAATTAAATTTAATGAAGCTAAGTTCGATCTTGTTACACAAGATCTGAAGAAATGGCAAGGCAGAGAAGAGTGGTTCTTTAATAGAGAGCATACAGACACCTATGAACAATGGTATGAAGGTAGGTATAAACGAGCCGAAGTCTGGCAGAAAAAAATCATCGGTCGTCTAGTTAAGAAAGATGAAAGAGTAAAAACACTTTTAGAGTTTGGATGTGGAACTACTCGTTTTACACGATGGTGGCATGAGATAGGAATTGATTCTAGTGGTGCGGATATTTCTCCTTTTATGCTCGGTCAAGGTGTTCATTTGTTTACAGGTGAACTTGTTCTTGCAGATTCTCATTATATGCCTTTCAAAGATAATACCTTCGATGCATTAGCATTTGTAACAACTTTTGAATATTATAAGGATCCTGTTAAAGTTATTCAAGAAGCTGCTCGTGTTGGAAAGAACGGAATCGTCTTTGGAATGATGAATCGTAATTCACCTAAAGTTGTAAGAAGAAGAGTTCAAGAAGTGTTTGGTAAGAATCCATTTTATTTAACAGCCAACTTTTATTCCCCAAAAACATTAATAGCTGTTATTGAAAAAGCACTTAAAGGCCGTTCCTATAAAATAGAATGGACAACTACTGGTTTGCCAAAATGGTTTCCAGTACAAGAATGGAATCAACCTTATGGAGATTTTTTTGGTCTTTATGTTAGGTTAAACGATTAATCATGACAGCATTTAATAATTTGTCTGGTAAAATAACTTCGTCTGCATTCAAAGAATTATTACTTCCAAAAACTGGTCACCAAAGAGATGAAGTTCTTGTGGGACCGAATTTCGGAGTTGATAACTCTGTAATCGATTTGGGAAATAATCTAGGAATGGCTATATCAAGTGATCCACTTTCACTGATTCCAACAATTGGTACGAAAGCATCGGCATGGATGTCAGTTCATCTTTTAGCCAACGATATGGCAACAACAGGATTCTCTCCAATGTATGCTCAATTTGTTTTGAATCTCCCTTCAAATATTTCTTTATCTACTTTTAAAGAATATTGGAATTATATCCATTTTTACTGCAAAGAAATTGGTGTTTCCATAACTGGTGGACATACTGGAAGATTGGAAGGTCAAAATTCCGTAATTTCGGGTGGTGGAACCATGTTTCTAACTGCTCCTTTGGATAGAATAATTACAAGTAATGGAGCTAAACCAGGGGACGTAATTATAGTAACTAAAGAATCAGCTTTAAATTCATCATCTATTTTAGCTATGAGCTTTCCAGAAACTATAAAAAAGAACTTAGGATTAAAAGTTTATCAACAAGCCTGTGAGAATTTCTATCACACATCATCTCTTAAAGAAGCTTTATTGGCTGCTGAACTATTAGAAAGTAATTTTGAATTAAATGCGATGCATGATGTTACTGAAGGTGGAGTTCTAGGAGCTATTTATGAAATGGCTTATGCTTCCAATTGTGGTTTTGAAGTTTACAATAATAGCATTCCAACTGGTGATAGTCAAACCAAGATAATGGACTTATTCGAAATTGATCATCGTTTTTGTATCGGTGCAGGGGCAATGATCATGTCAGTGAAGAAAGGAAATGAAAAATGTTTGATTAATCACCTTGAAAGTAATTCAATTAAAGCAACTGTAGTTGGAGAATTTACAATCAATGAACATAGAATAATTGAAAATGGAATTGATAAGGAATTTGTTTTTGATGGAATTGATCCTTATTGGCAAGCTTATTTTAAAGCAGTGAAAGATGGAATCAAATAAGAATACAAAAAATATCGGTGGATTATATTTGGTTTTAGATCCTTCGATTGAACAAGTAACTTTATTGACTAAACTTAAAAGTGCCATTGAAGGAGGTGTCGATATCTTACAGATTTGGAATAATTGGCCTAATACATTCCGAAAAATTGCTAAAATTAATCTCATAAATCTAGTTGTTGATATTGCAAAACAATATAATGTTCCGGTACTTATTAATGAAGAATGGGAATTGGTTATAGAAACGGAACTATCTGGAATTCATTTTGACATTGTTCCAAGTAGTCTAGAACTTCTAAAATCAGAAATTGACAGAGAATTGATTATTGGAGTAACATGCAGTAATTCTCTTGAAATTATTGAATGGGCCCAAGAAAACAAATTAGATTATATTTCCTTTTGTTCACTTTTCCCATCGAAGTCTGCCGGATTGTGTGAAATCGTAACTCATGAAACAATTCTAAAAGCACGTAGAATTACAAGAATTCCTCTATTTGTTTCTGGTGGAATAACATCTGATAATCTGTTACAGCTTCAAAATTTAGGTATTTCAGGTGTGGCTGTTATTTCAGGAGTACTAGATTCACCTTCACCAAAGCTAGCAAGTCAAAAATATATTCAAACATTAAATAAAATTATACAATGAAAACATCATTTTTAGAAAAACTTTGCTGTCCTCAAGATAAGAGTCACCTCGAATTGCAAATATTCAAGCAAAAAGACGAAGAAATAATAGAAGGATTATTTACATGTCCAGAGTGTAAAAGGTATTATCCCATAATTTATGGTATTCCAATTATGACACCTGATGAGTATAGACAAAAAGAGCTGGAAGAACCGTTGTTAAAAAAGTGGGGACTTAATTTGACTGATAGTGGTTCTAAATTTTGTTTAATTGAATAAGCTAATATTACATAATGATGCAACCGCTTATTTTTATTGTAATCACGAGACTTTAGAAATATTGTCTTGTGAATTACTAAATTATATTCATAAGCTGTTCCTGCTTTAATTTTTGTTTTTAAATGTTTACAATTCAATTCACAATTCACAATATCTCCCTATTCATATCCATTCTAAATTACTATATTTGTCTTTTAAAAAGAGACGAGATGAAAAAAATATTAATTGCCGTAGTTACTTTTTCCTTACTTACAGCTTGTGGAAGTAACAATGAAGAAAAGGACAACAGTAACGTACAAGAAACTCAAAAAGAACAAGTCGTTAATGTATACACGCATCGTCATTACGAACCAGACCAAGATATCTTCAAAATGTTTGAGGAGCAAACTGGGATTAAGGTGAAGGTGATAAATGCAAGTGCAGATGAGTTAATTCAGAAGATGAAAATGGAGGGAAAACAATCTCCAGCTGATGTTTTAATCACTGTTGATGCAGGTAGATTAAGCCGTGCTAAAGACCAAGGTTTGTTGCAAAGTATTCAGTCAGAGATATTAGAAAAAACTGTTCCGTCCCATTTGCAAGATGTCGACAATCAATGGTTTGGTTTAACAAAAAGAGCAAGAATTATTGCTTATTCATTAGACAGGGTAAAGCCAGAAGAGCTATCAACTTATGAGGAGCTTGTGTCAAATAAATGGAAAGGAAAGATATTAGTAAGATCTTCTTCTAATATTTATAATCAATCCTTAATGGCTTCGATTATCGCTAATGATGGTGAAGAAATAGCTAAGAAATGGGCTAAAGGAATCGTTGCTAATATGGCACGTTCTCCAAAGGGTTCTGATAGGGATCAAGTAAAAGCCGTAGTCGCTGGAGAAGGTGATTTGGCAATCGTGAATTCATATTACATTGGTAAAATGTTAAACTCTCCTGATGCTGAAGAAGTTGCAACAGCGAAGAAAATCGGATTGTTTTTTCCTAATCAAGAGGGTAGAGGAACGCACATTAATGTAAGTGGTGCAGGAGTTGCAAAATACGCACCGAATAAAGAAAACGCTATTCGTTTTATCGAGTTTTTAGTGAGTCAAGATGCACAACAAATCTTTACTGATGCGAATTATGAATATCCAATTTTGGAAAGTGTGGCACCAACAAATGACATTAAAGCTTGGGGAGATTTTAAAGAAGATACTTTAGGATTAAACAAATTAGGAGAAAATAATAAAAAAGCAGTATTGATTTTTGATGAAGCAGGCTGGAAGTAATAGAGAAACCTTTTCCTTAAAATCAAGGCTAAAGAGATTTAAAAGAGACAGTAACAGATGGTCAGTATTTACGCTGGCCATCGTTATTTTCTTAGCGCTCCCAATTATCTTTATTGGCGTAGAGTTGTTTTCTGGTCCGGGTGAAACATGGAGTCATATTGTAAAATATCTTTTACCAGAATATATTTGGAACTCACTTTATTTGGTGTTATTCTGTAGTATTCTCGTTTTAGTTTTAGGTGTTTCTTCGGCATGGTTTGTTTCCCGCTTTAATTTCCCAATGCGGAAACAATTGGAATGGCTACTTATTCTGCCATTAGCAATTCCGTCATATATTGTTGGTTATGCATATGCAGGAATCTTCGATTATGGAGGAAGTCTCGATCTAATATTTCGTCAGCTCAATTTGGATTTTATTAGAATAGATATTATGAATCGTGCTGGACTTGCATTCGTTTTGAGTATTTCTCTATTTCCTTATGTATACGTTAGTGCGAGAGCATTTTTCTTGAATCAGGCCAATAATTTACTTGAAGCTTCTAAAATGTTAGGTGTTGGCGAACGTAAAACATTTTTCAAATTAATGTTACCACTTGCTCGACCAGCTATTGTTGCTGGATTAGTTTTGGTTTTAATGGAAGTGCTTAACGATTATGGTGCAGCTAAATATTATGGGGTAAACACTTTTACAACCGGTATTTTTAGATCCTGGTTTTCATTGGAAGAACCTGAAACAGCAGTGTATTTATCTGCATTATTAATCATAATTATCTTTGCATTGATTCTGTTTGAGAAATGGCAAGTGAGAAAAATTAAGTTTACTTCTTCCAAATCGAATAGCACGCAAATACAGCGTAAAACAACAACAAAGTCATTAAAGTGGCTCATCTTTTTAGTTGTGTTTCTTCCTGTACTTTTAGGATTTATTTTACCAGTTCTTCAATTAATCTATTGGGCAACATTAACGGCATCAACAGTTTTTGATGTGCAGTTTTTATTGATTTCTTTACAAAGCTTTGGAATTGCTATTACTTCAGCAATTATAACCGTTTTCTTTGCACTTTTATTGATTTTCTTTTCAAAATGGAGCGCACTTCGTTTCATTAAGAATGTGTCACGGGTTGGAGTTCTAGGTTATGCAATACCAGGAGCTGTAATTGCTATTGGTATAATGATTCCGACTTTAGCATTGGATAAATGGTTAATTAATGTACTCGCTAATTTCGGAATAGATTCTGGTTTTATTATCAACGGAACATTGATTGCGTTGTTTTATGCTTATGCTGTTCGTTTCTTAGCTGTAGCCTATAATCCTATTGATTCAACCGCTTTAAAAGTGGACAATTCTATTCCTGACTCTTCAAAAGTTTTAGGTGTTGGGAATCTCAAAACATTTTTTAAAATTGAATTTCCACTCATAAAAACAGGAGTATTTAGTGCTGTGATATTGGTTTTTATTGATGTTATGAAAGAATTACCTTTAACATTAATCTTAAAACCTTATCATATTGACACATTAGCAGTGAAAGCTTACGAATATGCAAGTGATGAAATGGTTATGGAAGCTGCAATTCCATCACTTTTCATTATCTTTACTGCAATGATACCTGTGATATTTTTAAATAAATTACTGATTAAAAAATAATAATGTTAGCAATTCATTCTCTTTCTAAAAGCTTTGACAAAGGCAAGAATTACGCCTTAGAAAATGTGACTTTCGATTTGAAAGAGGGAGATGTATGCGCCATTGTAGGCGAAAGTGGAAGTGGGAAAACAACCTTGGTGAGATTGATTGCTGGACTTGAGCGTCCTGATCATGGAAGTATTGCTTTAGATGGAAATATTATTGCATCACTAGATAAGTTTGTTCAACCAGAGAAACGAAAAATTGGTTTAGTTTTTCAAGAATATGCGCTTTTCCCTCATTTAACTATTCTTGAAAACGTATTGTACGGTATTTCTAAACTGAAAAACAAGAAAATAAGAGCGCAAGAAATGCTCGATTTAGTAGGTTTAAGTGAAATGGGAAAACGTTATCCACACCAACTTTCGGGTGGACAGCAACAACGTGTAGCCTTAGCAAGAGCTTTAGCGCCAGAACCAACACTGCTCATTTTAGACGAGCCATTCAGTAATCTCGATGCAATGTTAAGAATGCAATTGAGAAATGAAATTTTCGACATCATTAAGAAAACTGGAGTAACAGTTTTGTTCGTAACGCATGATACCCAAGACGCACTTTCTGTAGCTGATGAAATTTTGATTCTTCAAAATGGAAAAGTCGTTCAGAAAGATGCCGCAGCAAATTTATACGTTAAACCGAATACCTTATATGTAGCTTCTTTATTTGGAAATACAATTCAAATCAATAAGAATCTGCAAACTGCATTTCGATGTCCTTTAAAAGAAGATTGTTGTCATGCCATTAGGAATGAAAAAATAAAAGTGAACCCAACAGCAGTCGATTCAGATTGTGAATACATCACGAATGCCACTGTGATTAAGAAAATAGTTTTGGGAGATTCCATTCAATTGCTTTTAAAGCTTGAAACAGGAGAGCAGTTAACAGTAATGACACAAGATAAAAACGTTGCTGACACCATCACTATTGGATTCAATTCAAAAGATATTTTGGAGTTTAACGACTAACGGTATTATTGTAAATAATGTTTAAAAGATTAGGAAATCGTCCACGTTTATCCAATCAATTAACTCTTTTAAAAGTGGATTTTAAAATTCTTTTAAATAAATCCTAAATTGTTCTTTTATATAAAGAAAATTTACGTAAATTTGCACTCGCTTTTAGTTATGAAAGTTGACAAAATACCAAATAACGTTTTGGTGAAATTTTTTAAATGCGGATATGGTGAAATTGGTAGACATGCTAGACTTAGGATCTAGTGCCGCGAGGCGTGTGGGTTCGAGTCCCTCTATCCGCACACAATTAAAAGTGGTATGAGTTTAAAACTTATGCCATTTTTTGTTTTAGATTGTTTGGTTTTAGTATTAAATAAAAGTTTATTTCAATCAATATGAATATTATAAAAGAAAACGTTGATGATCTCAACGCATTATTAAAGGTTACAGTTGAAAAGAGCGATTACCAAGTAAAAGTTGATAAAGCTTTAAGTGACTACAGAAAAAAAGCGACTACTCCTGGATTTAGAAAAGGAATGGTGCCAATGGGAATCATTAAAAAACAGCATGGTAGAACAGTTCTTGGAGATGAGTTAAATAGACTTGTTAGTGAAGGACTTTACAAATATGTTGCTGAACAAGAATTTGAAATTCTTGGTAACCCACTTCCTAAAAATGACATCGAAGTACAAGGAGATTTTGATAAACCTGATACATTCGTATTTACTTATGAAATCGGAATTTCTCCAAAAGTAGATGTTAAAATTACCGGAAAAAACAATTACGAATACACTAAAGTTAAGGTTGATAAAAAGTTAATTGATAAACAATTAGAAGATCTTACTCGCCGTTATGGTAAACTCATTTCAGGTAAAGAAATTGGTGAAAAAGATATGGTTTTAGGTCAATTCGTTGAACTAAACGAAGAAGGTGAAATCTTGGAAGGTGGAATTATGAATAGTTCTACAATTTCTATGGAATTCATCGAAGATGAGCAACTGAAGAAAGAAATGATTGGAAAGAAAGCTGGCGATAAAGTCACTGTAAATCCATTCAGCGTTTCTAGAGGTGGTAAAGACACAGCTTCAATGTTAGGAATCGAAGAAAGTGAATTGGGTAATATCTCTGAGAAATTCCAATTGACAATCAATGAGGTTAAAATCATGGAGCCAGCAGAATTGAACCAAGAATTGTTCGATAAATTGTTTGGTGAAGGAGAAGTAACTTCAGAAAAACAAATGATTGAGAAAGTGAAAGCGGACTTAGTTCAAATGTTTGAAAAAGACAGTGAGAAAATCTTAACACGAAGAATTTCTAACGATCTAATAGAGAAAGCGGATATCCAATTGCCAGAGGGATTCTTGAAAAGATGGATTATAGCATCTCAAAAGGAACCTACTACAATGGAGCAGGTTGATGCTGATTTCGGAAACTATGCACGTAGTTTGAAATGGCAATTGATTCAAAATAGCATCTTCAAAAACAACGATATGAAAGTTGATCAAGAAGAGGCAATGAATTATACGAAAAGCTTATTGGTTAACCAATATGCGCAATACGGAATGCCAACTCCTGAGGATGCTGAATTAACTAAATCGGCACAACAAGTTTTGTCTAATCAAAAGGAAGCACAACAAATCTATGATATGTTAGCTGAAGAAAAATTAACTAAGTTCTTTAAGGAAACAGTTAAGTTGGATGAAAAAGAAGTTGATTATGATGAGTATGTTAAAATCGCACAAGACAGTAACGCATAAAATTTAAATTTTTAGCGTACTGCATTAAATATATTTAGAAAAAAGCCTCATGCAACTGCATGAGGCTTTTTCATTAGCATAAAAACAGAGTCGATAATCCTTATGATACTTGGAGATAAAAATGAATAGTGCTGTAATTAGTGTCCGCAAGAAAACTAAATATTTTTAAGGCTTTGATAAGAAAGTTTCAAAGGCAGAGCTTGTCTAAGTAGGCCTGTCGAAGGAACTGCAATTAAAAACACTTGTGCTGAGCTTGCCATAGTAAGCATAAAGCAGTATTTGGAATTTTCTTGCAAAGACTAATTGTCTTTTGAATAATATTTCTCGATGATTTACTTTGTCTGTTCCATTACTATTCTTTTACTTAAAATTGTTAAATTATTGACGTTACATGTTTTTGTTATAACTTAGCCTATTAACTATATAAAACAAAAAAAACACAAGTATGATATTACAAATTATTAAAAAAACACCCTTTTTACTTTGTGCAGGAGCAATGTTAGTTTTCTCTTCTTGTAATGGAGAAGAAACTGAAAGTATTGATGCAGAGAACACAGCAACCGAAACTGTAAATGATACACCAAGAACTCGAACTGATGCTGATGCTTCAAAAAGTCAATCTCCAGATGAAAATGTTACATTTGGAAATGAAAATACACCTTTAAACAACAATGTCTCCGGTGGAGTAGGAGTTGGTACAAATCCTCCACATGGGGAGCCAGGTCATGATTGCGCAATTGCAGTTGGTGCGCCTTTATCACCTAATCCAAGAATCGCTTCACCAGAAATTATCAATCCGCAGAGCACTAAATCAGGGAATTTGAATCCTCCACATGGAGAACCAGGACACGATTGTGCAGTGGAAGTTGGAAAGCCATTAAATTAAATTTATTAATTTTAGGAACCTCATGCAAAGACATGAGGTTTTTTTATGTTTAATTTTGACCTTGAAGGTGTCATTTTTGTATATTTACCTTTATAAATTTAATTAATTATGATAGTTGTAACAGGAGCTGCAGGATTTGTAGGAAGTGGTTTAGTAAGCAAACTAAACGATATAGGTATTAAACGCATTATTATTGTTGATGATTTTTCAAATGATGAAAAAGAACACAATCTTGTTGGTAAAAAATACATAAAGAGAATTGATCGAACGGAGTTTATTGATTGGTTCAAAGAACATGGTGAAGAAGTTAAATTCATTTACCACATAGGTGCAAGAACAGATACAACTGAATTTGATAAAGAAATATTTGATCGTTTAAATCTAAATTATTCAAAAGATATTTGGAGATATGCTACACAATATGGTATTCCTTTAGTATACGCTAGTTCAGCTGCCACTTATGGTTTAGGTGAGCACGGTTACGACGATAATCACAGATTAGTTAATGAGCTAAAACCATTAAATGCTTATGGAGATTCTAAAAATGATTTCGATAAATGGGTATTGACACAACCAATTAAACCTCCTTTTTGGGCTGGTTTGAAGTTCTTTAATGTATACGGACCAAATGAATACCACAAAGGTAGAATGGCATCTGTTGTTTTACATGCTTACCGCCAAATCACACGTACAGGTGAATTGAAATTATTCAGATCTCACAATGAAAAGTATGATGACGGTGAACAAAAAAGAGACTTTATTTACATTAAAGATGTTTTAAATATCTGTATTTTCTTGATGGAAAAACGTCCAGAAAGTGGATTATATAACGTTGGATCTGGAAGAGCGAGAACTTTCAAATCTTTAGCAGTAAATACTTTTCACGCTATGAACCGTGAAGTTGAGATCTCATATATCGATACTCCAGCAGATATTAGAGATAAATACCAATATTTTACTGAAGCAAAAATCAACAAACTTATTTCTGCTGGTTACACAGAAGGATTCCATACACTCGAGCAAGGTGTTGAAGACTATGTTGAGAATTACTTGATGGATGGAAAATATCTTTAAGAGATAATTTTTAAATATTTAGGATTTTAAAGACCCGATATAGCGTGATTTGATCATGGTGTTCGGGTCTTTCTTATTGTGTGAAATTAAAAAGGCAAATCTAAATTGAATAATTTAAGATACTTTATCATTAAGATATTATCAAAGCATTGAAGATTAGTTTTCCATGATGGATAAGATCTAACATATTTCGAATGTCATAATTGGTTAAAGTGATTTAGAGAATTACATTAATTCGTAGAATTATTTCAAGACCATTTAAAACTGTCTAGCAATAATTGTAACCGTTTTTTAGATGTTGTTGATATTGTTTATAGTGTGCTTTTTCTTCTCCTCATCATAACGCCTTGAGCTATAAAAACAGCAGCAGCTCCATATACTGGAATCGAAGCTTTATCCGTGTCGAGATAATTATTGAGTAAACCATGGAAGAAATACGTTGACATCGCCAAAATAATACAAAGGAGTAATATATACAATTCTGTATCCTCAGGGGTGTAGCGTTTAATATTAATTAAAAGCATAATTCCACTGTAAAATAACGCGGCTACAAAAACCAATACAGAAAGCATTCCTATAAGGCCCATTTCTGCCAATGCACCAAGGTATTCTGAATGAGCATTCCCTTGATTTCCAAAATTTGTAGAAATAACAGTAAGCTTTCCTGGATCCTGATATGGTGCATATTCAAAAGCATAAGTTGCAGGACCAAATCCAAAAACAGGACGTTCTTTAAACATATTCCATGCTGCACTCCATCTGTTTAAGCGTTCTAAATTTGATGCATCAGAAGTAATATTTGCTGCTGATTGTAGTCGTTCATCAAAATTAGTAGTGGTGTGTTCTTGCTTGTTTTTAGCCAATTCCATTTCAATTTTACTCCAAGAGAATAGGATAACTGACAACACAATAATACCAATGGAAAGTAAATATTTGAATTTCACTTTGTATTTTATAAAAGCCCAAACGGATATAGCGAATACTATACTCAACCAGGCACCTCTGGTGTAACTAAAGTAGAGTCCCAACAAGGTGATGATAAACATTATTACTAGAAGTACTTTTGCTTGTAAAGAGTGCTTTTTGTAAAAATACAGTCCTAAAACAAAAACAATACTCATGGCAACACTTGCTCCATAAATGGTGTGGTCTTTAAAGAAAGGTGACATAACCCAATGGCTTTCTTTCTCTCTGAAATTAAATCCCCAATGATGAATAATAGTATAAACAATTACGATGGTCATTCCTGCAGTGTAGCACCATAAGAATTTAACAATGTTGGATTTGTTTTTGAATATATTAAAACCAATCATTAAAATCGGAATTATGAACCAAAGCTTCATTAATAGAAATTTAAAGGAAACTAATGGTTGTGCACTAGTAATTGATGTCATGAAAACCCATAGAAGATAGAATCCAATCGATAGAGTTATTGGATGACTCCAGAACTCCTTATTCATAATTGGAGATTTCAATTCCTTCAGAATGATCCAAAGCATCAATCCAAAAAGAATCGGTTCAGTGGGGAGATATAAACCAAATTTACCATCTGTGAATTCCTCGAGATTAACAGATAAAGGTGTTAAGAATACAGTAAGTAAAAATGCTGAAGAGGTGTGGAAAATTGCAATATATGCAATGACCAAAACCAAAGGTAACGCATTTAAAAAATAATTATCATTAAAAACAAGGTATGCATTCACTCCCATAAACAGCAGTGCAATACTTATCAATAAGCTATTGTTTTTAATGAACTTCACAGTCTAAACTGAATATTTAACTGTTCTTATTCTGTCTCTGATCAACAATGCAATAAACATTAGGATTATTGAAGCTAGAGTGAAAACCAGAACAATAATCATTCTCTTCGGTTTAGCTTTTTTATCAGATGCAACAGCCGACTCAACAATAAATTTATGATTAAAATTTTCTACTGCATCAGATTCTGCTTGTTCGTAGGAAACCTCTTGATCGGTCATTTTTTCAATTCTGAACTCACGTAAATCTGATAGGGCATCGTATCTTGAACCGTATTTTAAATTTACATCAATTTGATTTTTGAAAAATGCTTTATCCTCTGCTGTTTTAGATTCGTTTAATGCCGCAAATAAGCTTGATCTCGACAATGCGTCTATTACTCCTAACTGGGAAAGGCTATCCATTTCAGTGTTTAATTGTTCTTGTGACGCCTTCAATTGGTCTAACTTACGTCGGTTGATCTCAAATGCAGGAACAGTACGCTCCTTAATTAAATCGTTTTTTACAGTATCTATTAACTGAACAATTTTATTCGCAATGTCTGCTGCAAGTTGTGGTGATTCATCCAAAACTGAAATATTGATAGAGCCAAAACGTGTTCTTTCAAAGTGAATATGACCTTCATATGCTTTCCCTAATTTATGATGATAACCATCCTCTTTTGGATCAATATCATACACTTTAGCCAAATCAAATTTGTTGATAATTCTATTGCGCAAAGGTGAAGATTGTAAAATCTGAATTAATTGCTCAGCATTTTCCTCTTCTCCAAAATCCATTGAACTGGCCTTGGCATTACTTTGTGCGTTAAAAGAAACTGTACTCGTAGCCGTAGGGAATACAATGGCATTTGATTCATACAAAACAGGAAGTATGAGCGAGACTATTATTGAAATTATTCCAGCAATTATCCCTGTAAAAAATAGTATTTTTCTATTTTTATATGTGAACACCAATAACTCATTGGTATTTTGATCAGATTTCGTCTTTTCCATCCTTAATTCTTTTCCTAACTAACTTTTTTGAATAAAATATATTGCTTCTTATCTAACTATTGTCATTTCTTTCACCAAATGAGGTGCTTCACCATAAATATCAATCATCCATAAAACATAGCGAATGTCAACAGAAATATTTCTACAACGTGATGCATCAAACATATAATCGCTCATTGTACTTTCCCAACTTCTGTCAAAGTTAATTCCTATTAAATGACCTTCTCCATTTATTACTGGTGAACCTGAATTTCCTCCTGTTGTGTGATTAGAGCCTGTGAAACAAACCCACAGCTCACCATCTTGAGCATAATCTCCATAGTTTTTAGCTTCGTAAAGCTCTACCATTCTTGGCAGTAAATCAAAGTCTTCATGACCCGTATTGTATTTTTCAATTACACCATCCAAAGTTGTATGTGGAGTATATTTCATTCCGTCTTGTGGCGTTGAACCTTCTAATTTACCATAAGTGACACGAAGCGTACTGTTAGCGTTTGCCCAATGTTTTGCTTCTGGATACATTTCATATTTTCCTTTCACATAAGGTTTCATTAACTGATTTCTTGTTCCATAATATGTTCTTAAATCATCCAATAAATGCTCGTTAAATATGTAATCTAGTTCACTATATAATTGATATCCTGCGTCTTTTTTGATTTTCTTCTTAGCGTATTTATTGAAGTTGTTTAAAACTTTCAAGTATCGCTCTTGATCCACTAAAAACGATTTCTCGAAAATATCACTTTGTAAGTCTGCTAAATCATTTTTCAATAAAGATTCAGGAAGAAAAGAAGAATCTACCATCTTTTTATAGTACTCACTTTGCAATAAGAAAATCTCTTTGTCTATATTGATATCGTATTGCTCATAAAAACCGCCAAGTGATTCCTTTTGTTCCTCAATCGCTGCATTCAATTCTTCTGTTTTTCCATCGTTATATAATGACATTAAATCGTTAATTGCACGTGCTCTTTTGAACATTTCAGCACCAACATAGATATACTCAATGTACATGTTATAGGTGAAGTCACTCATGTTAAATTGAGTAGATAGTTCTCTTAAATCACTAACAATTCCAGCGTATTCAGCATTCCATTCTTCTTTAGTGTTGGCTTCATTTGTATAGCTGTCTTCGTAATCAACTTTCTTTTTAATTGCGTCACCTCTTTTTAATCCATCAATTTGACCAATCCATTTTTTCCATGCATTTGCAATTCTAGCTTGTTTTGAAGCATACATAATTTCTGTTGCTTCAGATTTTTTCATTGCCGCATTAATAACAGATAAAGAAAGATCTCTCATTTGAATTTGAGCAGGACGCATAGTATTGATGATAAAATCTAATTCCGTACTAATTGTGTGCTGGTTTGTAGTTCCTGGGAATCCGAAAACCATTGTAAACTCATCCACTTCTCTTGATTTTAAAGAAATAGGAAGGTGGTGAATAGGAGAGTAAGGTTGATTGTTTTCGTTGTATTCAGCTGGTTGATTGTCAGCATTAGCATAAATTCTAAAAACAGAAAAGTCACCAGTGTGTCTTGGCCAAACCCAGTTATCTGTATCTCCACCAAATTTACCAACAGTTTTAGGAGGTGTTCCTACCAATCGAATATCTGTAAATGTTTCTTTAACCAAAAGGAAGTAACTATTTCCAAAGTCAAATGGTTTAATTTCTGCTTCGTAATGTGTTCCGTCAAGCGCTTCTGCTTTTAATAAAGCAATATTTGCTATAATTTTTTGATTTACTTCTGCTCCTTCTAAATCTTCAGTACCTGCTAAAACTTTAGCTGTTACATCTTCGATTCTCACCATTCTTGCAGCAGTCAAGCCTGGATTAGTTAATTCTTCTTGTAAATTCTTTGCCCAAAACCCGTATTTCGCAATGTTGTTGTCAACTGTTGTGTGCGAATAAATTTGAGAAAAACCACAATGGTGATTCGTTAATAAAAGTCCTTGGTCAGAAATAATTTCAGCTGTACAACCGCCACCAAAATGGATGATTGCATCTTTGATACTGGCATTATTAGCATCGTAAATATCTTGTGCACTAATCTTCATTCCCATGGCCTTCATGTCGGATTCAAAAGCACCAAGAAGCGTTGGAATAATCATGCCTTCCTCTGCGCGAGAAAAAACATTTAAAAGCATAAACATGAATAGGAAACTAACTTTTTTCATCATCTTCTGTTTTAATAAGCGGTAAAGATAAGAAGTGTATAGAATTTTTTGTATTCTTATCAATATAAAGATTTTATTTTTACAACTTTGTAACGTGGATTTACTGAATTTTATTTTTCGAATAGGTGTTATTTTAGCCGTATACAATTTTTTGTGGTGGCTAATAATGACGGGGATTAATCTTTTAAGAGGTGGTCGACCTAGACTATTGTTTGAAGTTTACTTCATTAAAACGATTCGCTATGTTTTTCTAGCGGATGTTATTTTCCTCTTTTGTGTCCAACAAGCTGGTGGATTAGTTCTTGTGAATGACCTACTTCTAGCAGGATTAATTTTACTTATTTACTTCACTGGAAAAATCCAATCTAAACAAAACCGTCAATCATTATTCTCTGTTCGTGGAAAAGCAAATCTTCCTGGAATTGGAGATATTTTGAATAGAATAAAACCTGCTTTTGATATTCGCTTCGAAATAGCAGTGGTGGTTTTAGCTTTGGTTGTTTTTGGAGGATTTTACTTTGCTCCTTATTTAGCATCAAATGCAATATCGAATTGGTTCTTAGAAAGTATTCTGAATATTGAAGATACTCCAGTGTTTGGCTTTATATTTAAAATTGTTGGATTCTTCTTTATGATATCAGTCATTATGAAGGTGGTAAACGCAATTATGACTATTCTTATTGGTAGAACAAAAAGTAATAACGAATATCCAGATGAAAAACGTGATGATAAAAACGATGATCATTTTGATGATTATACCGAAATCAAATAGCGCTTTCGAAATATTTAAGCATTGCAATAACTTGTGGAGTAACTAAAGTGGTATCATCGTTATTGATCACATAAGAAGCCATCTCAATTTTGACTTCATCTTTCCATTGGTTTTTCATTCTTTGTTCAACTTCTTCAATGGTTGTTTTGTCTCGGCTCGTTACACGTGCAATTCTAATTTCTTCAGGTGCAGTAACAAGAACAGTGTAATCAAATGTTTTGTATGCGCCAGTTTCATAGAGAATAGCCGCTTCATTAAATACTAAAGGTTTCTTTTGTAAAATTGCCCATTCGTCAAATGCTGCTCTAACCGCTGGATGAACAATTTTATTTAATGCTAATTTCAATTTTTCGTCATAAAAAACTTTACTCGCTAAGTAAGGACGATTTAAGGTGTTTTCAATGTAAGCTTCTTCTCCAAATAGGTTTTTTATCTGTTGAATAACAGCATTATTAGTCGTCATAAGAAGTTTTGCTTGATCGTCAGAATTAAAAACAGGGTAGCCCATGATTTTAAGAATATTGCAAATTATTGACTTTCCTGAGCCAATTCCTCCTGTTAATCCTATTTTTTTCACGTTTCTTAAATCTCTTCTACTTCAATCATTGTAAATGGAAGTGGAATTATTGCTTGATAATCCTCTCCTGCTTCTTCTATGTCTCCATCATCTTTTTCGAAATACCAATTCACTTTTACGTCAGTATCTTTTTTATTAATGTTTTCTAATAATTTAAAAAGATCAAGTAGACATTTAGAAGATGATGTGTTAAAGTATTCTAGCTTAACATCAAACACTGTAGCAGGTTGTGGAGATTCTCCATATTGCTCAATCCAGTCGTTTAAAGGTTTGTAAAACTCAACAGAATTCTCAGGAATAGATCTTCCGCGAATTTCTAAAGTCCCATTTTCAAAATTGAAAGTAACACTTGGTGTTTTAGGTGTTCCATCTAAGTTAATATTTTCCATCTTTTTACTTGATTTTTACATTTAAACAAAAGAAACTATAATTCTTATCAATAGGCATAAAACTATACTCTAACTTATTTCCCGACTTTCTTGCAATATCTATCAAACCTAAACCAGCTGTCCCTTTACTTGAGAATTGTCCTTTACTTAAAACAGACTTATATAATTCTCTTAACTCTTCCTTGTCTAGTTTGTTGATATTCTTAATCTTTAACTCTAAGTCTTCGGCTTTCTCTTTACTTATATAATTCCCCGTTTTGATTTCATAATAATCTTCTGGATTAGAAATGCAAAGAATGGAAGAATTGCTCATTATCTCTTTTGAATTATCTCCATGTTTTATCACACTTTCATTGTGGTGATATAAGTTTTGAAGACATTCTACAAGTATATTATATACCTTTTTACGCCTTTTTGTCGATTTCTCAATATGGTCAAGCTTAGATTCTGTGATTCTAAGTACAGAGTCTAATAAATCAGCAGTGACCAAACCTTTAAATGAAAGCATCGCATGATTGCGTTCCATGGTTTTATAGAGATCAAATATAGAGTTAATTGACATTGAGCTTTAGTTTCATAGTAATGAATCGCAAATATATGGTTTTGTTCCATATGTGCAATATCTCAAAAATGTTTCTTTGATTTCGTTTTTATAATGCAACATTATTGCATGAGTGGTTTAAATTGAATACATTTGTCTACTTTTTTAACAAAAGATTATTGAAATGGATGAGCTAAAAGGTGAATGGTTTGAGACTTGGTTTGATACTTCTTATTACCATATTTTGTATCAAAATAGAGATTTCACTGAAGCTGAGAGATTTATCAATAACTTGCTGGGCTATTTAGATTTACCGAAAAATGTAAATTGCTTAGACCTTGCATGTGGAAAAGGAAGACACTCTGTATTTATAAATAAGAAAGGATTCCAAGTTACTGGAGTAGATTTATCTTCTAACAGTATAAAAGAAGCAAAACCATTTGAAAATGAAACGCTTTCTTTTGATACGCATGATATGAGAGAGGTGTATAAAGAAAATACTTTTGATGTTGTTTTCAATTTATTTACAAGCTTTGGTTATTTCGACGATTATGATGACAATTTAAAAGTGCTCAACTCTGTTAATAAGATGCTTGTTTCAGAGGGGCTTGTTGTAATTGATTTTATGAATGCTGATTATACTTTAGATCACCTTGTAGAGAAAGAAGTGAAAACCTTGGACGGAATAGATTTTAATATCACAAAGTCTTATGATGGAAAACATATTTTTAAGAATATTGATTTCACGGATCAAGGAAAGGAATTCCATTTTCAAGAAAAAGTACAAGCAATTAAAAAAGAAGAATTTGAAACTTTATTAGAAAAAACAGGTTTTGAAATTCAAAATATTTATGGTGATTTTTCTTTAGCGCCATTTAATAAAAAAGAATCAGATCGTTTGATCATTATCGCTAAGAAGAAATGAGTTTAGTTTGGGGAACTATCCTTTTAGTAGGATCCGTATTATTAGGAGGAGGTTTAGTTGTGTTTTTACAGAACTTAAACAAAGGGAAAATAATTAAAATTTTGCTTTCTCTAAGTGGAGGATTCCTCTTGGCAATCGCATTCATTCATTTTATTCCAGAAATATATGCGCACGGGTCTGAAGGAGTAGGGTATTATATTCTACTTGGTTTTCTTATTCAATTGTTTCTTGAATATTTTTCTGGAGGAATAGAACATGGTCATATTCATGCAAAAGATACAAAAGGTACAGTTCCGTGGTCTTTATTCATAGCCCTTAGTTTTCATTCTTTCTTCGAGGGAATGCCCTTAGAAGCTCAATTTGTGAGAGAAGCAGGAGGACAGGTTTTAGATCATGTTGAACATGTCGGCCATGCGCATGCTCATTCAAAAGGGGAAGGGGTTCAAGGTTTACTTTTGGGAATAATCTTACACAAAATCCCTGTAGCAATTGCATTAATGACCTTATTGTTGGCTTCTGGTTTTAAAATGGCAAAAGCATGGCTAGTTTTGATTGCTTTCGCTTTGATGGCTCCTTTAGGAATGTTAGTTGGACATTTTGGTGCTCAAAATGCATTGTTCAATTTAGAAATAATTCTTGCCGTAGTAGTCGGAATGTTCTTGCACATATCAACTACAATCATTTTTGAATCGAGTGAAAACCATAAATTCAATTTTATAAAACTCATTAGTCTGCTCATTGGAGTTGGCTTAGCTATTTTCGCTATTTAAATAGTAAAGATGAGATTTGTTAAAGTTCACAGGCAGAACAGTTAGATTCTCCATTCAAATTCCCATTTTTGTCAAGTTCGTACTTACAGCATAGCATGAATTTTTTCTTTAAAATATCTTTAGCTCTGCTTGTTCTGGCTTTCACATTTTCTAGACTTATATCTAAAAACTTTGCAATTACCTTTTGTTTTTGTCCATCAATATAAATAAGTTCAATTACTTCTTTGTAGATCAGAGGTAGGTCATTTATAAATTTATCAAAACAACATATATCCTGATAGTTTGGATTAATGGATTCTTGATCTGTTGTAGACAAATATTTAGATTCCTTATTATAATAGTTTGTAATTTCATTTCTAGCTATCCTGAAGATCCATGACCTTATCTTTTCTTCACTTTTAAGTTGAGCTAGGTTCTTATGGATTTTTAAAAATATATTCTGGAAAACATCATTTGCGATATTCTTGTTTTTAACTTTCTTGAGAATGAAAAAATATAATTCCTCATTGAAGTGGTTGTATATATATTGAGTCTCCATATTCAAAAATAAAAATAAAAGGTTAGTCGAAAAACTAACCTTTTATAAATTTAGTTGCATTTGCTGCATTCACACTTTGTACAAGCACAGTTGTTTTCTGCGCAGTTTTTACAATTACAATTCGGACATTCACAATTTCTGCATTTACAATTATTCATTTCTTTATATTTTATCGTTCATAAAGAAGACTGTCCAATGCCAAAAAAGATACATTTTATTTCAATTATTTTAAAAATAATTTATTTTCTGTGAAGCGAATAGATTTAAATTCGAGAAATTATTAATGTGGAAATAAATCACCTTCAGTACAAAGTTTCGCACGAATAATACGTTTACAAGCTAAATCAACTTTTGCTTTAAAAACGCTATCAGTCATATACTTTGCTAGTATTTCTTCATGTGCTTTTGCCGCGTTTAATGGCATTAATAGAATATCAATTCCAGCATCAATTGCTTTTACATTTGAACCAGCAATAGTTGAAACACCCAACATATTCATAGCATCGGTTACAATTAATCCTTCAAATTGAAGACTATCTCTCAATAAATCAGTAACAATTTCTTTTGAAATAGAAGCAGGCATTCCTTTAGTATTGAAAGGAGTCTCATTATCAACGGCGATATGGGCAATCATAATACTTACAACTCCATTTTCAATTAATGGAGGATAATTTTTCACTTCCTTCATTTCACCTTTAATATATACCAGTTTTTTGTGCGTGTCTCCCTCAACATATCCGTGACCAGGAAAGTGTTTCGCAGTGGCGATAATATTATGTCTCTGCGTTTCTTGAATAAATGCATCAGACCATGGTATTACACTATCTGGCTCGTGTCCGAAACTTCTCCAACCAACAGTTTTGTTTGGTGACATATCAACAACCGGTGCGAAATTGTAATTAATTCCAATCTCATTTAAGTCTTTCGAAATAATCTTAGCCACCTCTGTAACCTCTTTTAGTGTCTTTAAAGTATTCGCTTTAGCGACAGGGGTAGAGTTTTTGATTTTTCTGTTCACCAAACTCGCCTCAGCATCTGCGCTATATAAAAATGGTAAAGTTCCCATTTCAAGATTCCAGTCGTTGTATTTTTTTACCCAAGTGGTAAATTCTGACTTCGTTCCATTCAGTAATAACAAACCACCTATTTTTTTATCAATCACCAATTGATTTATTGTAGCTTCTGTTTGACCATATGGACCAATTGCGGGCATAATTAATTGAGCTACTTTTTCACCATCTGTTAAAGCATCAAAATGTTTTAAAACTTTTTCATTCAATTCTAAATTGTAAGTATGAAAATCCGTTAGGTTAAATTTTGATTCTTGAGCATTTATTGATGCAGAAAAAGCAATTAATATTAAAGCTGTAATTTGAAAAATGCGCATTTGTAATAATTTTAACATTAGTAATTAAATTCAATATTGATTTTGATCTCCGGAGAAACACTTTTAGCAACTGGACAGTTCTTTGCTGCGTTCTCTACTCGTCTTTTCTCTTTAACATTCCAATCATTACCTGTAAGGTTAAGAACAATATTTAAACCTCCAACTCTTCTTGGATTGTCAATCATTATCTTTTCTACTTCTCCTTCGCATCCAGCAAAAGTGAGGCCGTTTTGATCACAATATATTCCAATTATTGTGATCATACAGTTAAGGTAACCTGCTGCCAAAAGATCTGTAGGAGAAAAGCGTGTTCCTTTTCCATTGTTATCAACAGGTGCATCAGTTTCAATTTTTGTCCCCGATTTTTGATGAAGTGTCGAAATTCGTAAATCTCCTAAATAGGAAGCGCTTATTTTTTTCATAGTCCTTTATATTACGTACTTTTGCAAGTGAAATTTATATTACAAAAATAGTATTTTCTTTGACGGTGTAAATGGAATAATTCATTTCATTATGTCAATGTAAAAACTTCAATAAATTAGACACAATGTCGATAGTAGAAGAGCCAAAGAAAACAAAGATTAAAAAGCCAAAATGGTTGCGTGTAAAATTGCCAACAGGTGAGTCATACAGAAATGTTAGAAAACTTGTAGATGAGCACAAATTGCATACCATTTGCGAAAGTGGAAGCTGTCCAAATATGGGTGAATGTTGGGGGGAAGGAACGGCGACGTTTATGATTCTTGGAAACATCTGTACGCGATCTTGTGGTTTTTGTGCAGTCCAAACGGGTCGACCAGAAGAAGTAGATCTTTTTGAACCCGGTCGAGTAGCGAATTCTGTGAAATTGATGGGCGTGAAGCATGCTGTGATTACTTCAGTTGATCGTGACGATTTAAAAGATGGTGGCGCTAATATTTGGGCTCAAACCATTCGTGCCATTAGAAAGCAATCGCCGGAAACAACTTTAGAAACTTTATTGCCTGACTTTGCTGGGAAATGGGAAAACCTAAAAATTGTTACTGATGTAGCACCTGAAATTGTATCACACAATATTGAAACAGTTCGTCGCCTAACGAAAGAAGTTCGAATTCAAGCAAAATATGACCGAAGCCTAGAAGCTTTGTTTAGAATAAAAAAAGCTGGAATGAGAACCAAATCTGGAATTATGTTGGGACTTGGTGAAACACATGAAGAAGTTCTTGAATCTATGCAGGATTTAAGAAGCGTTGGAACCGATATAGTTACTTTAGGACAGTATTTGCAACCAACTCAAAAACATATTCCTGTTGCAGAGTTTGTGACACCAGAACGTTTTGAAGAATATAAACGCAAAGGAATAGAGATGGGCTTTAGATATGTTGAGTCTGGTCCTTTGGTGAGATCCTCTTACCACGCTGAAAGACATATATTTGATATGCCGGAAGCTCAAAAAGTATAGAGTTGTATATTAAATAAACAATATTGAATTAAGTGTGTTTATTACATAGTCAAAAGGCTATAATTTTACAAATGAATAAATAGGCGTTAAAAAGTTATAAAATATTTGAATTTTTTACTTAAATTGGCGCCTTGGAATAGATGTGAAACCGAAAGTATTATTATGAATATGAAGCGAAATAAATTGATTCTGGGAGGATTAGGGGTTGTAGCTATTGCAGCGGCAGCCATGGTGACTCCAAGTATTTTAGGAAATGATGAGGGTATGAGGTACTCTCAAGATAGAGGCTCTTTGGCGACTGTTGCCGGGAGTAATGGATTCAGAGAGTGGGTCAAAACAACAATGATAGACGTCGAAACAGGCGAAGCTATTGAAAGCAGTAAATTAAACCAAATTCTAAAACAGCACCAAGTTGCTAACCAAACAAAGGCTTTAAGTGTTGAATGGTTAGAATTAGGACCAGATAATATTGGTGGTCGTACGCGTGCTATTTTAACAGATCATGTAAATACAAATACTGTATGGGCGGGAGGTGTTTCAGGTGGTTTATTTAAATCTGAAAATCGCGCTAATAATTGGTCACGTGTTGAGACTTTCCCTGGTGGACCGTTTATTTCTTCTATTGCACAAGATGCAGGAGGAAATATTTATGTTGCAACAGGTTCAAATGACGAAGCTTGGGACGGACAAGGTTTATTTGTTTCTCCAGATGATGGAGCAACATGGCAACTTGTTCCTGGAACAGCAAACTTTTCAAGAATTAATAGAGTAGCAGCGACTAAAAGTAGTCCTGTCGTATACTTTACTAACTCTGCAGGTTTGAAAAAATATACTTTTGGCGGTACTGTTGAAGATGTTACTTCTTATGGAGGTAACGGGTCTAAAACTTTAGCTTATTCTATAGATGGTAAAGCGATTGTTGTAGCATCTATTAATTCAGAAACATGGGTTTCTACAAATTGGGGACAAGATTTTCAAAAGGTTTCAGCATTAGGAAATGTTAATGGTAAAATCACACAATCTGGATTTGGTAGAATTGAATATGCTATTTCAACTAAAAAATCAAATGGTACATACTCTATTTATGCAGCAACTACTTCTTCTAACAATCAAGGACAATGGATTTCATTAGATGATGGTAACACATGGCATAAACATACTGCAGCAACTCCAGCTGATATCAGTAATGGTGTGATCGATTATCGTAATCAAGGTACTTACAATAGTGTTGTAAGTTTTGACCCTACAGATGTTGATCGTGTAATTGTGGGTGGTATTGACTTACATGAGTGGAAAAAACAAATTAATAACCCGCCTTCTGGAGGATGGAATAAAATATCATTATGGTTTACAAGCCCAACAAGTGATCTTTATGTTCATGCTGATAATCATGAATTAAAATGGGATGGTAGTAATAGATTATTTATTGGTAATGATGGTGGAATAGGTGTTTCTTTAGATAAAGGACAAACATTTTATCCAGCAAACCGTGGTTACAACATTACTCAGTTCTATGCTTTTGCATATGATAAAAATGGTGGTGTAATTGGTGGTACTCAAGATAATGGTAGTTTATATAACAACCTTAATAACGCAACTTATCAAGAATTTAGACAGGTTTCAGGAGGTGACGGTTTTACAGCTGAAATTTCTTTCTTCAACCCAAAAGTACTTATTACAAGTATTTACTATAATGCTTTTTATCGCAGTGGAGACGGAGGAAATACCGTAAATAATTTCGCTCCGATATTGCCAGGCTATGATGTTGTTGGTGGACTGACTTCTACGGATCACCCTTTTCACACACAATTTCATTTAGGAGAGTACTACGATACAGATTCTGAAGATTCAGTAATCTTTATCCCTCGTGCAAGTTATTCGGTTGGTGAAACAATTTTGGTTCCAAGTAGAGCTTCAGGTGATACTATTGAATACGTAACTCCAACGATTGTTCAGTATGATGATACGTTGTTATACGATCCAAGTTTAACTGTTGTGGAATATGAAGTGGAAGATACATCAGGAATTATTTATGATTTAGGTGTTTATAATTATGCTCATTTACCTTCTTCATCAGGGAGTACTCCTCCAGTGGTTAACGACAAGATAGAAGTCTTTGTTCCTAATGGACCAGATACAGTTGTTGTTGCTGCGGTAACTCCATATAATTTTTACTTCGGATCAAATGCATCTGGACCAGGGGTTACACCTTTTGGGAAAGATACACTTCGTTTAGGAGTTGCATGGGATACACTTACAGTTCAGGATCCATACCAATCATGGTTTGTGTTTAGTACGAACAAAAACAATGGAGAAATCTGGGGAACACGTGATGCTTTAAGGTTGTCAGCAACTACAGTAAAATGGGTTCGTTTGATGGATGGAATTGGAAATGCTGGTAATTTAGATGTTGCATTCAGTAGAGACTTAAATAACATGTATGTAACTGCTGGAAGTGCAGTTTATAGACTGCAAGGTTTAGGTGAAGTTTATACTTCGGATGCAGATTTTAAAGACAAATTAAGTATAGACCAAAGTTCATCTGCAACAACTAAAGTGTTAATGCGTTCAGGTTCTTTTACAGGAGTAGGAGTTAATCCAAATAATGCAGATGATGTAGTAGCTGTTCAAGGATTTAATGGTTCAGTTTATCGTTCTTCAAATGCAACTTCTGCTGCGCCAACAATGACGCAAGTAGGATCACAAAATGGGATGGCCTTCTATGACGTGATTATCGACAGAGATGATAGTAACATATTGTTTGCAGCTACTTTTGCAGGTGCTTCAATGTCAGAAAATGGTGGTTCTACATGGACAGATGTTTCTGACCCTCGTTTTGCTGGTGTTCCATCTTATGAAGTTCGTCAAGCTTGGAGAACTTTTGCTGAAGGTAACAGAGTACCAGGTAAGGTATTTTTAGGAACTTTCGGTCGTGGTATCTGGTCTTCTAACGCTGTTTTGAATGTGTCATCAAATGACCCAATCAAAGATGTGAAAAAAGACAAACCATTCAAATTGGAGCTTTATCCAAATCCTGCTCGTTACAATTCAACATTAGTTGTTGATTTGAAAGAGAGTAATTTGTTAGACATTCAGTTCTACAATATCTCAGGACGTTTGGTGAAAAGAATTCAAAAAACAGACGCTCATGTTGGACGTAATGAAATTGGATTCAGTGCTTCTGAATTACCTCAAGGTACTTACATCTTAAGAGTACAAAGTGGTAACCAAGTTGAGAATACGAAATTCGTGAAAATGTAGTCACATACATTCCAAAATATTTAAAGCCCTGACAATTATGTCAGGGCTTTTTTGTTGGTTAATACTTTAGGGTAATCCATTTTATATTAGTACAGCCCATTAAATTGTCATCCTGAAAATCGATAAAACTTATTTTAAATTGTTGATTTTTAGCTGTTATTGTCGGTTTAAATAGAATGTATAATAGTTGGTTTAATTCCTACGATTTAAATGGGAACCCTACATCTAGTATACACTACTAATGCTTTATAAAGCAAGTTGACAGTGTTTTCATAGATATATAATTGAGATGAGTTTTTGTTTAAAATTTAAATAGAACTTATTACAATGATTGGGATGTTTTAAAACGCTTTAGGAAATTAAATTCAATAGGGACGGCAGGACATGGACGGTTTTGGTACGGACGGTTTGCAACCGTCCCAACATCAAACCCGTCCCAACATCCAACGTCGCAACATCAACCGTCCCAACATCCAACCCGTCCCAACATCCAACGTCCCAACATCAAACCCATCCCATCCTCAACCCGTTCCAAAACCAAAAAAAGCCCCAACGATATCGTTAGGGCTTTCAGTTTATAGGGTCTTGTTCTAAAACTATATTTTCATCACATCGATTTCTTTAGCGTCGATAAGTGCATCTATTTTTTTAACAAAAGCATTCGTCACTTCTTGGATTTCTGCTTCAGCTGTTTTGGCATCGTCTTCAGAAAGTCCTTCGTTTTTTAATTCCTTGATGTAGTCCATTGCATCCTTACGGTTGTTTCGGATACTCACTTTGGCATGTTCTCCTTCAGATCGAGCAACTTTACACAAATCCTTTCTTCTTTCCTCTGTAAGCATCGGAATGTTGATAATTAGCATTTCACCATTATCTTGTGGAGCTAATCCTAAATTCGCATTAATGATTGCTTTTGCGCAATCACTCAAAATACTTTTCTCCCACGGTTGAACAGTTAATGTTCTTCCATCTAAAGTACCAACATTGGCAACTTTAGTGATGTTAGTCATACTACCATAGTAATCTACCATTACAGTATCTAACATGTCTGGAGTTGCTTTTCCTGTTCTAATTTTACGTAATTCGGAATCTAAGAAAGTTAAACTCTTGTTGTTAGCTGATTTAAACTCACTTATAGTCTCATTTGTTTCCTCTGTCATCACTTTTAGTTATTTAAAACCTTTAAATATAATATACAAATTTAATAAAGAATCCATTAAGCTACAATAGTACCTACTGGTTCTCCCATTATAATGCGTTTCAAATTACCTTCTATATTGATATTGAATACAATAATAGGCAGATCATTCTCTTTGCATAATGTAAAAGCGGTCATGTCCATAACGTTTAATCCATTTGAATAAACATCATCAAACGAAATAGAATCGTACTTTTCTGCTGTTGGATCTTTTTCTGGATCCTTGGTGTAAATACCATCAACTCTTGTTCCTTTAATAATCACATCAGCATTGATTTCAATTGCTCTTAATGAAGCAGCTGAATCTGTTGTGAAATATGGATTTCCTGTTCCAGCTCCAAAAATTACAACTCTTCCTTTTTCTAAATGACGAACTGCTCGTCTTCTAACATAAGGTTCTGCAATTTCTTTCATCTCTATTGCTGATAAAAGTCTTGAATCAATTCCAGCAGTTTCTAGTGCTGATTGAAGTGCCATTGCGTTAATCATAGTGGCTAGCATTCCCATGTAATCGCCATGCGTTCTGTCCATTCCACCTTCTTCGGCTTGCACACCTCTAAAGATATTTCCGCCCCCAATTACGATTCCTAATTCAACACCTAAATCGGTGATTTCTTTGATTTGCTCTGCATACTTGGTTAATCTGGCATTGTCTATTCCGAATTGTTTATCTCCCATAAGTGACTCACCACTTAATTTTAACAGAACTCTTTTATATTTCATGGTCAAGAATCGTTATACGTTTATAAAATTTCTACAAAATAAGACAAAAAAAAGAGAGAAACAATGTTCTCTCTTTTTTTACTTTAAATATTGATTAGCTTAATGAAAAGCGTTTAAATTCAGTAACAGTTAAACCAGGTTCAACTGAGTTTAAGAATTTCTCAACAGTCATTTTGTTGTCACGAACGAAGTCTTGACTCAACAATGTGTTCTCTTTAAAGAACTTGTTTAATCTTCCTTGTGCGATCTTGTCTGCTAAATCAGCTGGTTTCCCTTCCTCAATTGCTTGATCTTTTCCAACTTGAAGTTCACGGTCGATAACATCTTGCGCAATACCTTCTTTTTTCAAAGAAATAGGATTCATAGCAGCAACTTGCATTGCAACTTGTTTTCCAGCGTCTTCGCTTTCTTCACCTGATTTACTAAGACCAACTAAAGCAGCCAATTGGTTTCCTGGGTGGTTGTAAGCTACAACTGAAGTTGCAGATACTTTTGTGAAGTTTGAAATCTCTAACTTCTCTCCAATAACACCAATTTGCTCAATAAGCTTTTCATCAACTGTTAATTTCTCGTTGTATTTAAGATTTTTTAATTCATCTGCTGATGCAACGTCGTTTTTAATACCAACCTCTAAGATTGATTTAATAAACATTTGGAAATCTTCATTTTTAGCAACAAAGTCAGTTTCGCAGTTAAGTTGGATCATATATCCTACATCACCTTTTGACTCTGCAAATATAAGACCTTCTTTAGCTTCGTTGTCTCCACGTTTAGCAGCAACTTTTTGACCTTTTTTACGTAAAAAGTCAACTGCTGCTTCCATGTTACCGTCAGCTTCAACTAAAGCTTTCTTGCAGTCCATCATTCCTGCACCTGTCTGTTTTCTTAAGTCATTTACTTGACTAGCTGTAATTGCCATAATATATTAAATTACAAAAATTATTATTCTGATTTATCTTCTGGTTTTTCCTCAGCTTTCACCTCAGTTTTAGCCTCAGATTTCTCTTCTACTTTTGTTTCTTCTTTTTTAGAAGCTTCTTTTTTGGCTGCTTTTTCTTCGTCAGCTTTCTTTTTGTCTTCTTTTTTCTTTGCTTCTTCTGCTTTTTTGTCCTCTTCTTGTTTAGACTTAGCTGTTTTGCGTTCTTCTAAACCTTCTTCGATTGCAGCGATAACATGGTCCATAATGATTGCAACTGATTTAGATGCATCATCGTTCGCTGGAATAGGAAAGTCAACTAATTTTGGATTAGAGTTTGTATCAATCATCGCAAAAGTTGTAATTCCCAAACGAACTGCTTCTTTCAAAGCAATGTTTTCTTTCATTACATCAACAATGAAAATAGCAGCTGGTTGACGAGTCATGTCAGCGATAGAACCAAAGTTCTTTTCTAATTTCTCACGTTGTCTTGTAATAAATAATTTCTCACGTTTAGATAAAGTATCCCATGTACCGTCAGATTGCATTTTGTCGATAGTCGCCATCTTACGGACAGACTTTCTAGTTGTAGCGAAGTTTGTTAACATTCCACCTGTCCAACGTTCAGTAACGTAAGGCATGTTGATTGCTTTAACTTTGTCTGCAACAATTTGTTTTGCTTGTTTCTTAGTAGCAACAAATAAAATCTTTTTTCCAGATTTTGCGATTTGTTTCATAGCTAAACAAGCTTGCTCTAAATGAGCTATTGTCTTATTTAAATCAATAACGTGAATACCCTTTTGCTCATCAAATATGTATGGAGCCATTGCTGGGTTCCACTTTCTTTTGAGGTGACCGAAGTGAACACCTGCATCTAAAAGTTCTTTAAAATCTGCTTTTTTTGACATTTTAATTTTTTGTTTCGTGTTTACGTTCCTTTAGTAATCAATGACAGAGGGTTCTTTCGAAGGGTGCTCCACCACTTGGATACTAAACAAGCGCCAAATAAAGTAATTGTAAGTCTAACGTTTCGAGAATTGAAACTTCTTACGTGCTTTTGGTTGACCTGGTTTTTTACGCTCTACCATTCTTGGATCACGTGTCATTAAACCATGCTCTTTCAATAAAGGCTTGTGCTCTTCATTTACTTTTACCAATGCACGAGCGATTCCTAGACGAATTGCCTCTGCTTGACCATTGATTCCTCCACCGTGTACGTTCACTGTTACGTCATATTGACCTAAAGTTTCTGTAACAGCAAAAGATTGTTGAACTTTAGTTTGTAAAGTCGCAACTGGAAAAAATACTTTGTAATCACGTTTGTTTACAGTAACGTTACCTTTACCAGGCTTCATGTAAACACGAGCTACAGAAGTTTTTCTTCTTCCTAATGTGTTAATAATTTCCATACTCATTATTTGATTGATTCAAGATTAATCGTTTCTGGCTTTTGTGCAGCAAATTCATGCTCAGTTCCTACAATAACCTTTAGGTTCTTGTATAACTTACTACCTAATTTGTTCTTAGGTAACATGCGTTTTATAGCCATTTCTACTATGCGCTCTGGACGCTTCTCTAATAACTGCGCTGCAGTTAATGAACGCTGTCCTCCTGGAAAACCTGTGTGACGAATGTATGTTTTCGTCTCCCACTTATTACCCGACATTGTAACTTTCTCTGCGTTGATTACGATGACATTGTCACCACAGTCTACGTGAGGAGTAAAATTCGGCTTGTGCTTTCCACGGATTAATTGCGCTACCTTGCTTGCCATACGCCCTAGCGTTTCGCCTTCTGCGTCCACCAATAACCACTTCTTTTCAGCGTTTTCTTTATTGATAGAGACAGTTTTGTAACTTAATGTATCCACGTTGTTAATTTTAAAAATAAGACAATAATCCCAAAATTTGGGGATGCAAATATATAACTTAAAGATTTGAATAACAAATGCCCATTGAAAAGATTTGCAAAAATGTTTTGGGCTTTGTTTTAATTGTTTGCATTTCGAACAAATATAATCAATATCTCCGGCTCGATTATATAATTCTATTACTTTTTTGTTGAAGTTATTATTTTAATGGATTTAGCTTCCAACATTGTCTCTTAGATGCATTTAATTTCATTTAATCCTTTTATTTGTTATCTCTAAATAGCGCTTTCTTAATTTGTTTTATCTTTGGAATCTTACAAATCATAACTGTTAGAAAATGAATAAACTTTTTATCATCTTAATGCTTTCTGTGTTTTTTACCACACAAGCAAGCGCTCAAAAAGATTTAACTTTAGAAGAGGCCGTATCTGGGCAATACCAGCAATTTTATCCTGATCATGTTTTTGGTTTTGGATGGATAGAAAACCTTAATAAATATTCTTACCTCAAACAATATCAAACATTAGTGATTGGTGAAGTAGGTGGTGAAGAAAAAGAAGTGTTGAAAATTAGTGAGGTAAATGAAGCACTTGATGTAAAATTCAATTATTTCGCTGGAATAAAATGGAAGGATGAAAACACAATCGTTTTGAAACTTCAAAATACTGTTGTTACTTATAACCTAAAAACAAAGAAGGGAACCAAAATTGAATTGCCAGAAAATGCTGAAAGAACAACTTTCGATCATCAATACAATAATATTGCTTACACTATTGATAATAACTTGTATTACACTTCTGTCGCGCAATACAATCAATTTGCAGTAACAGAAAATGAGGATAAAAACATTGTGTCAGGTCAAGAGATTGCAAGAAGTGAAATGGGAATTACCCAAGGAATTTTCTGGTCTCCAACTGGGAATAGTTTAGCTTTCTATCAAAAGGATGAATCTAAAGTTCATGATTATCCACTTCTAGATATTACTCAAACTCCTGGGAAGTTGAATTCTATTAAATATCCAATGACTGGTCAGCCAAGTGAAAAAGCGAAATTGGGGATTTTTTCTTTAAAGAATAATACTACAGCTTTCATTGCTGCGAAAAATGGAGCAGAAAATTATTTGACAAATGTGAGTTGGACTCCAGATGAGCAATTTATTTTATTGGCTGAAGTAGCGCGTTCTCAAAAACACATTTGGGTTCAGAAATACAAGACTGATGGAACTTTAGCGAAAACACTTTTCGAGGAGAAAAAAGACACTTGGGTTGAACCTGAAAAACCAGCTCATTTCCCATCTAAAAATAGTAACGATTTTGTTTGGGTAAGTGAACGTGATGGTTTTGATAATCTTTATTATTATTCTATTGATGGTGAATTGAAATCCCAATTGACAACGAATAAGTTCATGTTGAAAGACATCGTTGCGGCTCATCATGGCGAAGTATTTTTCACAGCTACTGGAGAAAGTCCATTAAATACGCTGTTGTACAAGGTAAATACAAAAGGTAAACAAGTTTTACTTACTAAAGAGGAAGGAACGCATAGTGTAGATGTTAATTGTACAGGTGAATATATTTTTGACCAATATTCAGCTCATGATATTCCAAACATTGCTGTAATTCGTAAAGCGAGTGGTAAGGAGGTAAAGAGAATGTTAGAAGCTGAAAATAAATTAGCTGATTACAAACTATCAGAAGCTGAAATCAAATCTATTAAATCTAGAGATGGTGTTGATTTATATACACGTATGATTAAGCCGAAAAACTTTGATGCTTCTAAAAAGTATCCAGTTTTGATATATGTTTATGGTGGACCACACGCACAAATGATAACTAACAGTTGGTATGATGGAGCTAGTTTATGGATGCACTGGATGGCTAATCAAGGTTATGTTATATTTACATTAGATAATCGTGGTTCTGGAAATAGAGGAGTGGAGTTTGAACACATTATTCACCGTAATTTGGGAGTAATTGAACACCAAGATCAATTGGATGGTGTTGACTATCTGAGCGGATTTGATTTTATTGATACCAGTAGAATTGCAGTTCATGGTTGGAGTTATGGAGGGTATATGACAGGGACAATGATGATGAAATCTCCAAATATTTTTAAAGTAGGTGTTGCTGGAGGTCCTGTAACAGATTGGAAATATTACGAAGCAATGTATGGTGAACGTTACATGGATACGCCAGAAGAAAACAAAGAAGGTTATGAAAAGACAAGTTTATTGAATCAAGCGGAAAACCTAAAAGGCGATTTATTATTGATTCATGGAACTTCTGATCCTGTGGTTGTAATGCAACACAATTTGTCATTGGTGAAGAAACTTGTTGACCTAGGAATTCAGGTTGACTTTTTTCCTTATCCAATGCATGAGCACAATGTAGGAGGAAAAGACCGAATTCATTTAATGAGAAAGGTTTTAGATTATATTATTGATAACAACAAGTAATAGGGCTTAGATTAAACAAAAAATGGCAGCAATTAATTTAATTGCTGCCATTTTTTTATGCTTAATTTTTTATCTAATCTTCGTCTTACTCAATAGTTTTGAAATCAACCTCACATCTTCCAAAGTCGGTTCATCTGCTATACAGTCAACTGAAAGTGAGGAGATACTCCTTTGTAATTGAGAGAACGCCATTTTCACCATTTCAATGTGGTCGAAAGCCAATTCTGGTAATTCTTTCATTGAAACCCATTGTGCTGACTTTGCATCGTCGTTTCCTTTAGGTTGAACACCATTCTTTTTCATAAGAGTATAGTGCGCAATAGAAATTACTCGAAATCTAGGATCTCTTTTCACTTCTCCATAAGTTCCGAATTGCTTCATGAATTTCACTGAAACACCTGTTTCTTCTTTCAATTCACGGACAGTAGCTGCTTCCGGAGTTTCCTTATCTTCGATAAATCCTCCAGGAACCGCCCAGCTTTTTCCATTGGTTACTTTCTTACGTTCGATTAACAAAAGGTAAAGACCTGTTTCGTCGTAACCGAAAACAATAGCGTCTGCGGCAACTTTTATGTTTTGTTGAATACTCAAAATCTTGAATTAATAAGATGTATAAGGATAGATCTCTAAAGCTTTTTCTAAACAAACGAGTGCTTTTTGAAGTTCTTTTTTCTCTAAAACATAAGCAATACGTGCTTCTTTTTTTCCTAACCCTGGAGTAGCATAGAATCCGCTTAATGGCGCCATCATTACGGTGTTTCCTTCATATTCGAAATCTTCCAATAGCCATTGACAGAAATGCTCTGTGTCTTCTACTGGGAATTCTGCAACCGCGTAAAATGCTCCTTTTGGTTTTGGACAATTCACCCCTTTTATTTTGTTTAAACCATCTACCATAATGTCACGACGTGCAACATATTCGATAGTTACTTCATCAAAATAAGATTGTGGTGTAGCCAAAGCTCCTTCTGCAGCGATTTGTGCATAAGTTGGTGGGGAAAGTCTTGCTTGTGCAAATTTCATTGCGGCATTCATGAATTTGTCATTCTTTGAAATTAAAGCACCAATTCTTGCTCCACACATTGAATATCTTTTAGAAACCGAATCAATTAAGATTACGTTTTCTTCCATTCCTTTTAAGTTCATCACAGAAAAAGGCTTTGCTCCATCGTAACAAAATTCTCTGTAAACTTCGTCAGCAAATAAGAAAAGGTCTTTCTTCTTTACTAATTCACTTAACTTCTCTAGTTCTTCTTGCGTATATAAATATCCAGTTGGATTTCCTGGGTTACAAATTAAAATCGCTTTCGTTTTTGAAGTGATTTTCTTCTCAAATTCTTCAATTGAAGGCAGTGCAAATCCATCATCAATGGTAGATGTTACGGGAATGATATTAATTCCAGCTGCTGTAGCAAAACCATTATAGTTTGCATAAAATGGTTCTGGAATAATTATTTCGTCACCAGGATTTAAACATACTGACATTCCGAATAATAATGCTTCAGAACCTCCTGTTGTGATAATGATCTCATCTTTTGTTACATGAATATCATTCTTTGAATAATATTCAGCCAATCCTATTCTGTACGATTCAAATCCTGCAGAGTGAGAATATTCCAATACTTTAATGTCTGCATTTTTTACAGCATTTCTTGCCGATACAGGAGTTTCAATATCCGGTTGACCTATGTTAAGATGTATAACGTGTTTTCCTTGTGATTTTGCTGCCTCAGCAAATGGTACCAACTTTCTAATTGGTGAAGAAGGCATGCTGATAGCTTTCAATGATAATTCTGGCATATTTTCTTTCAGTTTTATTTCCTTCAAAAATAACCAAGACCTTTTGATTTTAAATGATTTTTTGGAAAGATTATCCTAAATTGTATTAAATGTATGTCTTGGGTTGTTTTATACGAACAATAAAAACAACCTAAGAATCAATGAAAATCATAGTTAAGAAGGTGTAGTGAAAAAAAAGTGATTTATTTTCCAACCTTTCCTAACTTAGTTACGTCTAACAGCTGTAGTGAAAATTTTTCCTTGGATTGATTTTTGCTATTTACACAAATAAGATTATATTTGAATTTATTAATTTTTTAAAACTAGTTGCTTATAGGAACATTTTTACTCTAAAACACAGAATTACATTTTAATAGTTAATCTCTAAACTGAGTAACAATGAACTTATCTAAACAAGAAGATAAACAACTGGTATCTTTATATATTGAAGGACAAGAAAAAGCTTTCGAAGTTCTTTTGAACAGACATAAAAATAAAATCTATAATTATATTTTTATGAAAATTCGAGACGAAGCCTTGTCTCAAGATATTTTCCAGGAAACATTTATAAAAGTAATTAAGACCTTAAAGAAAGGTGCTTATAACGAAGAAGGTAAATTTTTGCCTTGGGCCATGCGAATTGCGCACAACTTGATGATCGATCATTTCCGTAAAACCAATAAGGTGAGAATGATTTCAGAATCAAGTTCAAGATCTGAAGATTATAACATCTTTGATATGCTTGAATTACAAGATAATAATGTTGAGGATGAAATGATCCACAATGAGCTTGTAAGTCAAATGGTTGAATTAATTGATCATTTGCCAGACTCACAGCGTGATATCTTAAACATGAGGATTTTTAAAGAAATGTCTTTTAAGGATATCGCAAGGAAAGAAAATGTGAGTATCAATACAGCGTTAGGAAGGATGAGATATGCATTAATTAATATTAGAAAATTGATTGAAAAGCATAATATACTTACACCGCTATCGCAATAGAATATTAAGTTATGTATAAGCCAAGCTAAAACTGCAGCATTTGTGCTGTGGTTTTTTTTATGGATTTATAATTACATGAGAATGTTCAGGGAGTCCATCAACAAGTGCAGAGTCTTTGTCTTTTTGAATTGTTTTAATGGATAGTTTGTATATTCTCTCACTTGAAAATAAACTCACAGAGTCATTTTTAATCGCACTTAAAGGGACTGCAACTTTTTTTGCTGGATAAGTTATTTGTACAACTTGGTTGAGTAAACTTGGATCTTGCGAGAAGATTGAAAGATAAACTTCTACAATCGATGAATCTGATAGCGCATAACCCGTTTTGGAAAACATTCCTTCTGATATAATCTCCTTATTCACCGAATGAAATTGAATTGTATCTTTGGATTTTATTCTTTTTAAATCGTTTAGGTGAACTTGCGCAATAACCTGATAAGAATTGTTTTTAGCTAATTTTAAAACAGTCTTACCTGATTGAATTGATAATCCTTTACCAATATTACTTTCAATTATTGTTCCGTCAAATGGTGCTAGATAGAAATATTCTTCAGCTCTTTTTTCTACTTTCTTCGTTTTGTAATATTGGCTTATTACATTTAGGCTATAAACTAACTCTTCTTCGTTTTTAGATTTTAGTGCTGGTAATTCGGGTAGAGGAACAGTTCTTTGAATTTTACTTTCAAATAGTTTCCATTTCTCTTCTTCTTTTGGGATCTTCTCTTTTATTTGAGGAATTAGTTCTTGAATCAAAGTTTTGTAAGCTGATCGGGCAGCAAGTAAATCATAAAGAGCATCTAGTCTTTCTACTTTAATAAGGATTTCGTTTTTCTTGAATCTTGAGCCGACTGATAATGAACGATTGTTTTTATCGATTTTCCCACTGACTTTCATTTGAACTTCTTCAATGGTTGTTGCTGTAATCAGTCCATCAATAAAAAGGTCTTTCTGCTGATTAACCTCCATAAGTTGAAATTCTTTTATGTTATGAATATCTGAATGTTTATTAACTGTCTTATTTCCAGAAAGAGAAATAAATAAAACAGTAGATATAAGACCTATTATGATGAATGAAAAAACGAGATTTAATTTTTGTTGAGGATTCATTTACTTGTATTTTAATCAAAAGTAGCGTAATTACTCAGGTATATGGGCTTTTTTGATTTCGTAATTGTTTTAAGATATCTTGAAAAAGTTTTAAATTGAGATTTTCTTTTAATTGATGGAAATTAACATAAATCTGTTTTAAATAACCTATTCTAGCGCTACTTGTTAATAAATATGTTGAAAAGCATTGTTTTTATTGAGTTGAGAGCGCTTTATTACTCTTTACCTTTGTGAACAGAGTAAACCAAAATATGCAATATGCTAAGTACAATCTTTAAGAAGAAAGTTTCTGACGAACAACTAGCCAACGTTTTCGTGAATGGCGTCTTAGACGTCATTGATAAAGGTTTTAAAGAAGTGAGATTTATAATGGAAGAAGATCCTGCATTTTTGAGCAGGCCTCAACTAGGAAATTCTTCTGATGGTCACTTTGCAATGATTGTAATAGTTGGAAACATTAATGCGCTAAATAATTCTTTTTCATCTAAAAAGCTTCAAACTCTTGAGCCATTGATTTTTGAGAAATTGGCCGATGCTTTTGAAATGACTAAGCATGAATTAGAAGAGCACCATAAAGATTACACCTCATTTATGAACCGTGTAAATCATCCTTCAAAAGTTACTTTGTACAGCATGTCAAAAGCAATGTTCTATAAGTATAAGCTAAACGATTTCCAAGATGACTATTTCAAAAGTATGGACTCTCCAAATCCTTTGTTCTTAAAAAGAATGGATGAGATTATGAAGAACTTTCTTTGGAATTGGGAAGCTTTCTTTAAGCGTTATAAAATACACATGTAATCTATTGGATATTCTTCCTTATGTAGGCTTCAAATATGCTGTAAAACGATCCTTTACGATCAGAAGTATTAAGTAATGGTCCTAATCTTATAATGAGGATTTGTGCATGAATATCCTAAGGTTTAGGAATTAGGCTTTAAAGTTGATTTCTAATTTGAATTTGACCGTAATTAAAAGACTATTTGCGCGAATTAAATTTAAACAATCAAAGTATTTGATTTACAAAACCTCGGTGTTTATCGATTCAATTTCTAAATAAGGACTAAAACTAAAAGTGGTGGATTTTCTTAAAGCGCCAAACGTTTCATCGATCCATTCTACTTTAAATTCGTAACCAATTAGTGTTTTGTTTTCTTCCAATGCCATGAGCTTTCCAAATTTTTCAACAGCTATTTTCGTTTGTAAGCTGTTCAAATAATTCATTGCTAATATTTTACTCACATTTCTGAAGTCAACAGTTGATGCTTTTTTAGCAGCTTCCATGATGCTCATTGTATGATTCATGAAAGGCGCTAATTCATCACTACCAATTAGTTCAATTTGCTTGTTTTTAAAAAAGTGTAAGAAATCCCATTCCGCTTCAGATATGTAGAGTTCTCTATTGGTGACAAAGTGATAATCGAATTGATATGCGTAATAGAGATCCTTGAACTTCTTGTCAATATTAAAATTATAAAACGGAGTAACAAGCAGTAAACTATCTTTGTAGTTGAACAAATAGAATGCACTATGGATTTTTATAGAGTCAGCTGTTGTAACAGTTTGATATATATGTTCAATCTCATATTGAACTTCATGAATTTCTTGTAGGGCTTCTGCACGATACCCAGGGATTAAGTCTTCTATTCCAGAGCGTCTTAAACCTCTGTAGTCATTATTTCGAAGATACGCCTCTTTAACAGAATAAACAGAATCTAAACGAATAAAAGCATCTGGTTTAAATACTTTCATTTGACCAAAAGACAGAGATTGATAGCTGTCTAAAATATGTTTGTCTTTCGTATGGTTTTCAATGGTTTTATGCAAAGACTCTTTTTGATCATTAATGGTTTTAACAGGAGTGTTTACCACATTTCCGCAGCTAGAAGTAATAACAATTCCGATTACTAAAAGAAAAACAATTGAAAACTTATTCATAGGATCGACCAAACTAAAATTAGACCATTAAAAAGATAATAGGTATTAAAGATAGTAAAATTGATTCATAAATCAAGAAGAAAAGAAGAACTCAAATGGAGTTTATGAATTTACCATAACTGGCATCACCAACATTAAGATGTCTTCGTGCTCGTTTTCCTGAACTGCAGGAACAATCAATCCAGCTCTATTTGGTTGACTCATCATTAATTTGATTTCATCTGAAGAAATATTTCCTAACATTTCAATAATGAAACGTGAATTGAATCCAATCTCCATGTCTGTTCCGTCATAGCTACAAGTTAAACGCTCTTTCGCTTCATTTGAGAAATCTATATCCTCAGCAGAAATTGCCAATTCTGACCCTGAAATCTTCAATTGAACTTGGTGCGTTGTCTTGTTAGCAAAAATAGAAACACGCTTTATAGATCTCAGTAATGACTCACGATCTACTGTCAATACATTTGGATTCTCTTGTGGAATAACAGCTTCGTAATTTGGGTATTTACCATCAATCAATCGACAAGTTAACTCGATGTCCTTAAATGTAAACACTGCGTTAGAATCGTTAAATTCGATTTTAACCTCAGCATCTGCTTGACTTCCCAAGTTGTTCTTCAACATGTTTAGTGCTTTCTTCGGAAGAATAAATGAAGAATTCCCTGATGCTTTAGAATCTGTGCGTTTGTATCTCACTAATTTGTGAGCGTCTGTTGCAACGAAAGTCATGTCTTCAGTTGTGAACTGACAAAAAACTCCACTCATTACTGGACGCAAATCATCTGTTCCAGTAGCGAATAATGTTTTGTTTATAGCATCAGCTAAAACTTCTCCTTTAATAGTCGTGCTATTTGTATTTTCGATTTCTCTAACCTTTGGAAAATCATCTCCGTTGTAGCCTACCATTTTAGACTTCCCGTTTGTATATGTGATTTCAATTCCGTAACCTTCTTCGTTAATCGTGAAAGTCAAAGGTTGATCTGATAAGTTTTTAAGAACATCCAATAGTAATTTCGCAGGAATACAAATTTTCCCTGATTCATTGGCATCCACCTCAAAAGTGGTTTTCATTGTAGTTTCAATATCAGAAGCCGAAACTCTTAATGTTTTATCATTGATTTCAAATAAGAAATTGTCCAAAATAGGCAAAGTATTACTTGTTGTCAATACACCACTGATTGTTTGAAGGTGTTTTAATAAGCTTGAGCTTGAAACTACAAAATTCATTTTTTCTTTCTTAAAATTTATAACGACAAATATAGTTTTTTACTCTCAATTTGAAAGCATTAAAAACGATTTTCTATCAGAGCATTTTATGTGCTCATTATTAATTTCTAAACTAAACACTGTGATCCATATTGTCCGCCCAAATGTACTAATGATTAGTGCTAAAGCGCGATTGTTTTTGGTTGTAGAAGAATCTTTATAATTAACTTCAATTCGTATATAATCAGCTAATTATTTAGTTTCACATGATGTCAGTTAAGAAAAATCACTCCAATTTTAATTGATCATTCACAAAAACAGTCTTCCCTTGAAGAAGTGGTCCAACAGTATAGTATTGCATCCTAACTAATATTCCATCTGGTTTTACCGCCCACAAGTAATCTTGATCATAAGCCAAGGTGTCTTTTGCGTCGAATGTCGCATCAAGTCTTCTGTATAAGTCCAATTTGTAAGAAGATTGTTTTGCTGTAACATTGAGCTCATAATCTGGTGTACTCGCCTTTATACTGTCAATTTGCTTGTTTGATAAAGTAAAGTTGGGTTGGTTGAAATTAATGTTCTCAAAACCGTTCAAATAGAACGTTAAGTTGTCCTTGTTAATATTTGAAACGCTATTCCCATTAGAAGTTACCTGAATATTATCAGGACCATTAATTTTAATTAAATAACTGCTTTCAGGAATGACACGATTGATAACTTCAACTTGTTTTAAATCCAAACTTTTGTAAGAAAATAGATTAACACATGCAAAACGACGAGGGTCAGCAAAGAAACGTGGTTCTAAAATACCATAAAAACCTTTCATTCCCATAATTACAGGATTATCACTTTTGATGTCCGGAGTTTCCAATAGCATGTGCGTTCCCATATGGTCTTGCGTAGAATGTCCAACATACCAAGTTTTTGACCAACTTCCATTTTGATAAATTTTAACCGACTTGTGATTGGCCATTAAGATTTTCTTCATGTTGTACATCGCAGATTTGGGAACATATCCTTTCAAGGTCACCTTATTCATCGTTTCTAGCATCATTTGAACAATGTTTTGCTGTACACACTCACCTTTTTCACCTACCCAAATACCTTCTTTATTTCTTGAAATAGTATAACTTTGATCAGCAAAAGAATCATAAATATCAATCCTATCAACTGTTGAAGTATCTTCAATTGCAAACGCAATAAGACTATTATCAGTGATTTTAGATCCTGATTTTAGATTTATTGCCATGTATGAAAGTGCGATAATTAGTCCAACTCCTAAAACAATAACGATTAACTTTTTCATATTTTTTTTATTTTTTCACGTATTTATATCTGCGGATTGCAAATACAACCACAGCCAAGACGATAATAAACAGTAAAGGGATTGCAATATTTATAAATTTATAAAATGCACCATGCTTTTCAATTTTTAATTTATCCGTTGGATGTAAATCTATAGTTCGGCTTCTGATTGATAATAAGGTGCTTTCACCCAACATATAATCAATGCAATTCTCGAAAAACTCAAAATTACCGAATGCTCTACCTGCAAAAAGTTCATCAATTTCTCTTTCGCGTGGCAATCTTGGAACATAACGATATCGATTTTCCTCCGGTACAGCTATTGAGTCATAATAAGTGTTTTTGAAGAATGTTCCATTTCCAATCACCATTATCTTACCTGGTGCTGTTGATTTATCCAAAATTTTTGAATCTGGACTGTCAGAATAAGTTGAAACGATTCTGTTTTTAAATGCGGATTCAAACTCTCCTTCGATTATTCCCCCCAACATTAATCGATTATTTTCATTGTTTGGATCTTCTTGAAAGACTGGGTTTTCACCAAACTGACTTTCCATAGCAATGGAGAGGAGGGGAGCATTTCCAAATGATTTAGAATTAGAAGAACTCGTTAAAATTACAGAAGGCTTTGTTTTATTCTTTGTTTCTACAAATTGTAAACTAGAAGCATACGGTAATTTCACTGGATTCACCATGCTAGAAATAGGATGATCTGTTCCAGAAGCACGAACATAAAAATACCAATTCACAAATCCTTTCGGAATTCCAGGCATGGCAAAAGCGTCATAGTTGGCATCAATTACTAAATCTTCATTCACTTTTATTCCGTAATCAAATAGTAAATCTCCAATTCCTGTTCTTTTTCTAACACTATGAGTTTTCCCTGTTCTTCGGATAGTGTCATTGCTGATTTCTAATGGGTTGTTAAAAATCATTACATTTCCACCTTGCATCAAGTATTGGTCAATGATGAACTTATCTTTTCCGCTAAATTTTTCTGTTGGTTCCGCAATGATTATTCCGTCATAAGGATCAAGTGCATTCAATTTACCGTCGATTATTACATCATCAATATTGTATGAGTCTTCAATATTTCTTCTTGCTCCTTGCGTATATGGAATCCCTAATTCTCCATGTCCATGAACAAATGCCAGTTTCTTTTTTTCAGAACGTGTTGCTTTCGCTAATACACGCATGAATTTATATTCCAAACTGTTAATTCCTTTTTGAACTAAATCATTTAATCGAGAATCCAGACGATATTGTCCACCTTCAAGAAAACGAATATGATCTACTGTTGTCCCTCTGTATTCTACAATTGCTCCTGGGAAAACCTCAATTATATTTGAAGCTCCTTGACTTCTATAAGTAATGTCAATTGGTCGAATCCCTTGTCCTTTATTAAATAACTGTTCCTTTAAAGCTTCTTGATCTTCAAGTGAACCTTTATTTGGATTAATAAATTCGTATTGAATATTTGCTCCTGCGTAGTACTTGAATTCATCAAGTTTATCTCTAACTGCTGTTTGTAATCTTTTAATTTCTGCTGGAAATTCACCTTCTAAATAGATTTTAAATAGAATTTTATCTGTCAATATAGTATCCGATTTTAAAAAGTCAATACTTGAATCGGTAAGCGAGTAACGCTGATCACTAGTGAAATCAACTCGGAAATTAACAAATGAAATAATGATGTTTATCAAAATTAAAACTGCTAAAGCAATTGCAGTAATAATTCCATAATACGCTCTATTTGAAGCTCTTTTTAATTTTATTTTAGCCATATCTATTTACGTATTGCAGTTAAAATATTGTGAGAAGCAAATAAGAAGAAAACAATGACACTAAAGAAATATACAATGTCACTTAAGATTAAAACTCCTTTTTTGATGGAATCATAATGATAATCTAAACTCGCATAACGAATAATACTATCGAATCCAGCAAATGTTGCGTAAGATCCTAGTAATGATAATCCGCTAAATAAAAACCAACACAGAAACATTGCAAATATAAATGCCACTATTTGGTTGTTGGTAATTGAACTTGCGAATATTCCAATAGCAACAAAGGAAGCGCCTAAAAGAATTAGTCCTATGAATGAAGTGATTGCTGCTCCATGGTCCATTACACCAACTGGATCACCTAAATAATGCATTGAAAAATAAAAAGTAAGTGTTGGAACGAGTGAAATTACTACCAATGTAACACCTGCTAAATATTTGGCCATTAGAATAGATAAATCTGAAATTGGTCGGGTATAAAGCAATTCAATGGTTCCCGTTTTTCTTTCATCTGCAAAGGAGCGCATCGTTATAGCTGGAATAAGAATTAGTAAAATTAGAGGCGCTAGATTGTAGAAAGGAATTAAATCAGAAACGCCTCCATTTAAAAGATTGAAATCGTCATTGATTATCCATAAAAATAGCCAACAGGTAACGATGAAAATAAGAATAAACACGTAGCCTATAATTGAACTCAAAAAACTGCGTATTTCCTTTAAATATAATGCTCCCATTTTATGAAATTTGTGTCAAAAATAATGCTTCTCTAGCTCATTTTGGTTTATAACTGCTAAAGATTGTCAAAATTGCAATGTTAATGAACTTCTTTTGATTGAACGGCTTGTTTATTTGATTGAAAAGCCATCGAAATAGATTTCTGTCGACCAAGCTTCAGCTTTTTGGTCAAACCATTGTTTTACTGTTGGCCAAATTGAAGCAAATAACTCTGAGGTTCTGTATTTTTCTAAATCATCATCTGATTCCCATTCACTGTATGTAAAAACAATTCCTGGTGTATTTTCATCTCTTAATAACTTCATTCCCTTACAGCCCGGAAATGCATTTATTTTATCCTTTACAGTGTCAAAATGTGTGATGAAATCGTTGATGTGTTTTTCCTTTAATGTTAATTTAACTAATCTGGTCATTTTTGTATTTTAGAAAAGTGAATCAATTGTGGTGCGAGATCCTCGTGGTGTAAATTCAATTCTGATAATATCTCCAAGTCGCAAGCCAAACAATGAATTGGCGCCTCCACCATTTTCGGGTGTTCCTTTATTAATAGCAATCTCTAAATATCCACTGTCATTAAATAGAGCTAGTTTTTCTCCAGCAGGTACTTCATTATATCCTAATGAAATAGTGTCTATATAGTATTCTTTCTGGCGGAAATAAATAACGAATGGAATATTTTTTCCAACACGTAGAAAATCTTTCTTTGTGATATTGGTGATGATATTTCCATAATGATCAATGTAAGAAACCGCTCCTTTTAATGTGTCACCATCAATAACAGGGGACAATGGAAAAGCTTTCCGAATACTTTCTACAGGACTACAAAAAGTTTCAAAAGGAACACCGTCCACGATTTTGCATGCCGCAGGAACAAGAATGTTTTTAGTTGGAAAATTCATTAGTTCAGGACGAGAAAGTACATCTTCTAATCGCCACATGCCTTCTGGTTTTTTATTCCCTAAAAGTAAACTAAAGAAACCATTGTCTGCACCTAGAAAGTACTGCCCATTGTGCTTGATAATAGTAGGGTAAATACTTTCCTCCGGCTGATTGAAGTTAATCAATGGTTCAGCATCAACACCAATAATATGAACTGTATTTTCTGGAAAGTCATTAATACAGCTTTTTAGTAAATGTGCTGCTTGAGTAATCTTAAATGGACTTACGAAATGAGAAATGTCAATTATTTGGACCTTTGGTGATAAACTCAAAAGTCTCCCTTTCAATGAAGCAACGTAGTAGTCGCTTAATCCCATGTCTGTTGTAAGCGTGATTATGCTCATTTTAATTTAAACGCATTTTACTGATATAATTAAATCCAAAATTAGCTTTAATTTCGAGAATATTGATGAGATATTCTTGGAATTTGTATCTAGAAAATAAATTCATCTTTTGTGGTTTTAAAGTGGCAAATCAGTAAATAGTTTTTTAGCGTAATTTTCTTTTCTAAAATCATATTTTTATTGGTCTTAGAAATAGTTAAAACTATGCACTTTAGTTCATTTGTTTTTAGCTTCTAAAAAGTTTTAAATTAAACTTTAGATAAAAGACAAAAAGTCTAATCACTAATATCTAAATATTTTGATAATTACAGAATTTTATTCTCATTTGAACCTATGGTACTTTTAGTCCATAGTGGTTAAGTTTCTATTAATTAAACAAATAGGTTTGAATTTTGTTAAGTAAAAACTATCTTTAAATTAGAATAATTCTTGATTTATAAACTTTTATATTTCAGAGTTTCATTTTTACTTTAAAACATGAAAAATTCCATTAAATTTGGAATCATATTAAAACCAAAATATATTGCTAGAACGAAAAATAGAAATTGAAGATATTAATCCTTTAGAGCTATTAGGAGTTAATAATTCAAAGCTAAAACTGATTAGAAAATACTTTTCAGATTTAAAAATCGCAGCACGTGGAAATGTGCTGATTGTTGAAGGAGAGGAAGCTGTAGTAGATACTTTTGAATCGAAATTAGATCAGTTAATTCAACATATTGCTAAATATGGTGGACTAACAGAAAGTAATATCGACAATGTGATGGTTGAAGATCCCGCGGAAATGTTATCTGGAGATGGTTCTGAAATCATTATTCATGGTGTTGGTGGGAATAAAATAAAAGCGAGAACTTTCAATCAAAGAAAGCTTGTTGAAGCCATCAACCAAAAATCTATGGTTTTTGCAGTTGGTCCTGCTGGAACGGGTAAAACTTACACCGCAGTTGCTTGTGCAGTAAGAGCATTGAAAAACAAACAAGTTAAAAGAATTGTTTTAACGCGACCTGCTGTTGAAGCTGGTGAAAATCTCGGATTCTTACCTGGTGATTTGAAGGATAAATTAGATCCTTACATGATGCCATTGTATGATGCATTGCGTGACATGATTCCACCAGAGAAATTGCTGGAATATATGGAATTTGGTATTATAGAAATAGCACCTTTGGCTTTTATGCGTGGTCGAACTTTAGATAAAGCTTTTGTAATTTTGGATGAAGCTCAAAATACTACGGTTAATCAAATGAAAATGTTCTTAACCCGAATGGGAGCAAGTGCAAGTTATGTGATTGCTGGAGATGCATCGCAAATTGATTTACCGTCAAAACAAAAGTCGGGATTGATCTACGCATTAGATACATTAAACCATATTGAAGATATCGGTGTTGTTCGATTAAATAAGAATGACGTAATTCGACATAAATTAGTAAAACAAATTATCGAAGCTTTCGAACAAGAAAAAAATAATGATGAAGAGTCTAACAAAAACTGATTTTAACTTTCCAGAACAAGAGAAAGTTTACAAAGGTAAGGTGAGAGATGTTTATTTTATCGGTGATGATTATTTAGTAATGATTGCTTCTGATAGGATTTCTGCATTCGATCACATTTTACCAGCTGGTATTCCTTTTAAAGGACAAGTGTTAAACCAAGTGGCGACTCATTTCCTGAAAGCCACCGAAGATATCTTGCCAAACTGGTTAATCGATGTTCCAGATCCTAATGTTGCTGTGGGTTACCGTTGTGATCCTATTCGTATTGAGATGGTAATTCGCGGATATTTAACAGGACATGCTTGGAGAGAATACAATGCTGGGAAGAGAATGTTATGTGGTGTTGAAATGCCAGATGGGATGAGTGAAAATGATAAATTTCCAACGCCAATCATAACTCCATCCACAAAAGCTGTTGAAGGTCATGATGAAGATATTTCTCGTGAGGAAATTTTGAAACAAGGGTTTGCCACTGAAGAAATCTATGTTCAATTAGAAAAGTATACTCATTTATTATATCAAAGAGGTACCGAAATGGCTGCCGAGAGAGGGCTGATTTTAGTGGATACAAAGTACGAATTCGGAATGAAGGGCGGGGCGGTAATGCTAATGGATGAAATTCATACACCAGATTCATCCCGCTATTTTTATACAGAAGGATATGAAGAGAGACAAGCAAACAAAGAGCAACAACGTCAGTTAAGTAAAGAGTTTGTGCGTCAATGGTTAATTGAAAATGATTTTCAAGGGCTGGAAGGTCAAAAAATGCCAATTATTCCTGAAGACTTTATTGCTTTGATTACGGAAAGATATATTGAGCTTTTTGAAAAGATTACTGGAAACGGTTTTGTTCAAGCGGATACTTCTAATATCGAAGAACGTATTATGAAGAATACTGTTGAATCATTGAAGGCTAAAAAGATTATTAAATAAGCTTTGCAAGAAAACTAAATAGGAAGATTCTACAACAAAAATGTAGACAACTATTCAACTATAGATTTTAAAATCACTCCTTTTCTTAATTGAGAATGAGTGATTTTTTTGACTTAATTTCTATATTTAATTATGTGTTTATTGGATGTTTAGAACTACAATCGTTATTAAATCTGCTTTTTGATTTATTAGTAGTTAAAAATTAAAAATTACTTAGGTGTCGATTGAACGGTTTATTATCTTTGCGCTATGCAAGACACGATTTTAATTCTGGATTTTGGATCTCAATACACACAACTTATCGCAAGAAGAGTAAGAGAACTGAATGTTTATAGTGAAATTCACCCATGGGATAAATGCCCTGAAATCACAAGTAATATAAAAGGTGTAATACTTTCAGGGAGTCCTTTCTCTGTGAGAGACGAGAAAGCACCAAAAATCGATTTATCTAAAATTAAAGGTAAAGTGCCACTTCTAGGAGTTTGTTTTGGTGCACAATACATGGCGCACAACTTTGGTGGAGAGGTTGCAGCTTCTGATACCAGAGAGTATGGAAGAGCAAATATCGTTTCTCATAATAGTGAGAACGACCTTTTGAAAGGAATTGGAGAACAGTCACAAGTGTGGATGTCTCATGGAGATTCAATAAAAACGCTGCCTTCAAATTTTGATGTTATTGCTAGCACGGCTGACGTTAAAAATGCAGCATATTCAGTTCAAGAAGAAAAAACTTACGGAATTCAATTCCATCCAGAAGTATATCATTCAACTGATGGAGCAACAATCATATTTAATTTTGTAGTGAGCATTGCGGGTTGTCTCCAAGATTGGACACCTGATGCTTTTGTTGATTCTACAGTAGATGCATTAAAAGAGCAATTAGGTGATGATAGAGTAATTCTTGGATTGTCAGGAGGAGTAGATTCTACTGTTGCCGCGACTTTATTACATCATGCAATTGGAAGTAACTTACATTGTATTTTTGTAAACAACGGATTGTTGCGTAAAAATGAATATGCTGAAGTTCTTGAAAGTTATAAAGGAATGGGGCTTAACGTGAAAGGCGTTGATGCATCAGAACTTTTTTATTCAGCTTTAAAAGGATTAACTGATCCAGAAGAAAAAAGAAAAGCTATCGGCAAGGTGTTTGTAGATGTCTTCGACGAAGAATCTAAACTCGTGGAAAACGCAAAATGGTTAGGACAAGGAACAATTTATCCCGACGTGATAGAGTCTGTTAGTGTCACAGGAGGACCATCACAAACAATAAAATCTCATCACAATGTTGGTGGATTACCAGATTATATGAAACTAAAAGTTGTTGAACCTTTGAAATCTTTGTTTAAAGATGAGGTAAGACGCGTTGGAAAATCTTTAGGAATTTCTCCTGCAATTTTAGGTAGACATCCTTTCCCTGGCCCTGGATTAGGGATTAGAATTCTAGGTGAAGTTACACCAGATAAAGTGGCAATACTTCAAGAGGTAGATGCTGTGTTTATCGGTGAGTTAAAATCAGCCGGATTATATGATGAGGTTTGGCAAGCTGGAGCTATATTCTTGCCTGTAAACACTGTCGGTGTTATGGGGGACGAAAGAACTTACGAAAATGCAGTTGCATTAAGAGCGGTTACGTCAACTGATGGAATGACTGCTGATTGGTGTCATTTACCTTATGAAGTTTTAGGAAAAATATCGAACAAAATAATTAATCAGGTGAAAGGAATTAATCGTGTTACTTACGATATCAGTTCTAAACCGCCTGCAACAATAGAATGGGAATAATGAGAATTTTAATAGCTTTAATTATATTTTTGAGTAGCTCTTTCGCTGCTTTGTCACAAGAAATCGGACAAGAAACCAGAGGTGGTAAATTGTTTAAGATTCATGCTGTTGAGGCGGGGAATACTTTATATGGTTTGCATGTGAAATATGCAGTAACCATTGAATCGATTATTAAAGCGAACCCTACTGCAAAAGATGGTTTGCAAGTAGGACAAATTCTTTATATTCCTACGAACGAAACTACAGCTCAAAAACCTGCTGAGGAGAAGTTCATTATCCACTTTGTAAAAAGAAAGGAAACACTTTATGGAATTTCTCGCGAGTATGATGTTTCTGTGGCAGATATTATAAGATTAAATCCAGGTTCTGATAAAGGGTTGGATATTAAACAAGAGCTAAAGATTCCTTTAATACCTAAAAAAATAGAGAAACCTTTAGTTGTTGATGATAAAAAACCACTTGATAAAAAGGAAAAAGTTGAGGAAGAGGTGAAAAAAGAATTTGAGCCTTATAATCCTTTTAAAGAAGATTCTGTAACCGTTAAAGATTATAAAGTTGAATTTAAAGATAGCATCGTAAAATACGAAGTTCAAAAAGGAGAAACATTATATTCAATTTCTAGACGATTTATGGTTCCTGTAGAGGATTTAATCGAGCAAAATGATTTGCAAGGAAGCTCTATTAAACCGGGGCAAAATCTAACTATTACCTTAAAGAAAGAGAGAATCAAAGAAGTTGAAGTACGTGAACTGGTAACAATAGCACCTATTAGCAAGTCTAATGTTAATCTGGTTAAGAAGAAAGAAAAGTATAAAGTGCTAGTCGTTTTACCAATGAAGCTTGGTGATAATCCTAAAGCACTTTCAGGAATGTATACTGAAACGACTTCTTTAAATAAGTTGACAGACCTTTCAGTAGAATTTTTAATGGGAGCTCAAATGGCTTTAGACTCACTTGAGAAACTTGGATTAAATGCTGATGTTGAGTTTTTTGATACAGGTGGAGATTTAAGTAGATTAAAAGAAAAATTAGATTTAAGTAATAAGAATAATTTGGATATGTTGATTGGTCCATTCTATCCTCAATTGTTAGAATATGCTGCTCAATGGGGCTTGAACAATAAAGTTCCGGTTATTGCTGTTACTAAAATCCCAACAAAACTATTGGAAAATAATCCGTATTTGCTGTCTATGGTTCCTTCCGAGCTTACAATGATTAGTGCTATGGCAAGGTATTTAGCTAAAGAGCATGCTGCAGATAATATTGTAATAATTGAAGGAGAAAATGCAGAAGTAAAGGAAAGAGTTCAGTATTTTAAAGATATTTTTGAAAAGAGTCAACCGATTGCAAACAGAACAACTGCGAAAATTACTGGTGTCGGTGATGCTTCGGGGAGAAGTTTGATGAATCAGATCAATACTGATGGAAACAATTTCATAATTTGTTTATCAAATGATGTTCAACAGATAATGAAGTTTGTGAACGCTCTAAATGCAGCTAAGAATTATAGTGCTACTTATGGTAGAGCAGCTATAAACATGGTTGGTTTACAAAACTGGTTAGATATACCTGCTTTGAACAGCTATTATAGAAATCGTTTTGAATTTCATTTTGCAGCTTCCAATTTTTTAGATTACGAAAAAGAAGATGTTAAAGAATTTCAAATTGAGTACAGAGCAAAATATGGATCTGATCCTTCAAAATATGCTTTCCATGGTTTTGATGTAGTTTTATCTCAAGGAGCATCTCTTTTGTTGGGTTATGAGAGAAATATAGGTTTAATGGATTACTTCAGTGTTCATCCATTAGGGCCAAACCATGGAAGTGAAAATTCCAGCGTATTTATTTCAAAACAGAAAGATTTTGAAATTCAGTTTTTAGAAATCATTTCAAATAACAATCAGTTTGATGTTAACCAAAGAGGAGGTAATTGATAGATTAAAGTCGGTTCAAGATTATATTTGCGAAAAGCTAGAATCTTTGGATGGCCAAGCCAAATTCCATGAAGACAATTGGATTCGTGAGGAAGGTGGTGGGGGAAGAACCCGAATCTTATCTGATGGAGCAATCATTGAAAAAGGAGGAGTAAACTTCTCTGCAGTTCATGGACCTGTTTCTGATGTAATGAAGAAACAGTTAGGTCTTGATGGAAATGAATTCTTAGCTACGGGTGTATCAATTGTTATTCATCCAAAAAATCCTTTTCATCCAATTATGCACATGAATGTCCGTTATTTTGAAATGGATACAGGAGCATATTGGTTTGGCGGAGGGATCGACATGACGCCTCACTACATAGATTTTGATAAAGCCCGAATATTTCATACAGACTTGAAAGGAGTTTGTGATCAATACAATCCAGATTTCTATTCTAGATTCAAAAATTGGGCTGATGATTACTTCTATATACCTCACAGAAATGAAACTAGGGGAGTAGGCGGTATCTTTTACGATCATTTATCAGAAAAAGATGGTCTACCAAAAGATGAGTTATTGAATTTTGCGATTGATTTAGGAGAGCTATTTCCAAAAGTCTACGCAGATCAAATCAATTCTGATCGTTCACCCAAATTTTCAGTTGATAATGAAGAGTGGAGAAATTTGAGAAGAGGAAGATATGTAGAATTCAATTTAGTCAACGACAGAGGAACAAAGTTCGGACTTAAAACCGGAGGAAGAATTGAATCGATTTTAATGAGTCTGCCTAAAAACGCATCTTGGTTTTATGATTTTAAAGCCCAGGAAAGCTCTAAAGAAGAGGAGACCTTAAAGTGGTTAAAGAAAGATGTTGATTGGTTGAATGGAGCTGGTGAGTAAGCTTGAACATATAAGCTTGAATGATCCACGTTTCTAAAAACGCAAAACCCTTATTCTAACGAAATTTCATTAGCTATTTCCAATGGTTTTATTGGGAGTGAAAATATTCTGTAGATTTAAGTTCTTAATGTGTTGAATTTGGTTGTGATTGTTTTGCATTTATATTTTTTCTACTCAATTATCTTATTTTCGATATTTAAGAATATCTACGCAGAGCTATTCGTGATCTGATTTTATCTTAGCCAGTCTCGCATTTATACGGGTGGTCTGATTTCACCTCAACCAGCCCCGGTTTGATCATATACTCATGATTTTATCACGGTAAAGTTTCCTTTTAGCAAATGTTCTAAGTTTCTCAAATACTCATTAAATTCGTGTAGAACCAAAAAAAATAGATCATTCAATTTAGAAATTGGTTCTTTAGAGATCACAATCTATTATAAATGAAAAAACGAAATTCATAGAATGAATTTCGTTTTTAAATATTTTATTTTTTAAAATTACCTATTACAGAAATCTAAAAGTTAATCCTGCAGAAATTGCAACAAATCCTGTAACGTCTTTTGACTTCACACCGTTGTGACTGTCATAAGTGTTGAATTGTTTAAACTGAGTAAATTGACTAACATCTAAATTAAGAGATAATCTAGAGTTTAAATGATATTGTGGAGTAAGTCCAACAATAATATGTCCTAAATTATCAGCATTAAAGAGTTTTCCTTTATATTCACCTCCATTAGCTTCGATTTCGCGTTTCAAAGAAGGATTGTATATTGCAGTTAAACCAGAACCAGCATGAATGTTCAATTCGAATTTTCTATAGTTGTTAGGTGAAATCAATTCCAATAATCTAACCATAACTTCTAATGAAGCAGCTGCAGAACCTGATCTGTCCACAACATTTGAAGCACCATAAGAAGCGTTAAACTGATTATAATCTAGTCTTCCTTTAATTGCTATTTTCTTATTGAAAAAATATCCTAGTCCTGCATTACCAGACCATGCAAGATCAGTAGTTGCCAAATTTGATGTCTGACCAAGAAGACGAATTCCAGCATTACCATCTATGAACCATCCTGTTTTGTGCCAGTTGATTTTCAAGCTCCCCATAGACCTTCCAGATCTCATCTGAGAGAAGGCTGCTGTACTAAAAAGGGTAATGAGTAAAATTATAAAGATTCTTTTCATGGTTATATAAATTATTATTAATTGTTGTGTTAATTTGATACAAATGTATGAATTATAAATAGTTAATCAAATATTTTAAGATTAATTATTTTTATTTATTTACACACAAATTTTAAAATTGTGTAATAATTGCAAAATTAAATATAAATATTGTGTAATTCAAAAGAAATTTGTTAATTATATTCAAAAATAATTTTAACTTTTCTTTAAAAAAGAAAACCTACTTTTCTTTCTTTCAGCAGATTCGTATGTGTCTCCATAGCCATACCCATAATTACCGTATCCATAACCCACCTTCTTTCTTTCACTTCCATTTAAAATAAAAGCAATATTTTTCACTTTCTTTTCATTTAGAATTTTCAATGGAATATTCAAAGATTTTTTATGAGCAAAGTTTGCTTTAACTACATAGAGTAGAAGATCAGCGTGTTCTAATATTGAAACTGTATCAACTACTAAAGCCATTGGTGAGGTATCAACAATTACGTAATCATATTTTTGTTTAAGATCTTCAAAAAACTCAACCATTCTGGGTCTTGTTAATTGTTCACTTGGGTTCGGAGGAATATCACCTGAGAAAATATAATCAAAACTTATATCATCATTTGATTGATAAATTATTGATTCTAATGTAATATCAGGATTCGCTAGATAATTGGATGCTCCAAGTAAACTTTCTTCGTGATTCAAATATTGAGATAGTTTCGGCGCTCTAAGATCTAAACCAACTAAGACTACTTTTTTATCTGTGAGTGCTAAAGAATTAGCTAGATTTATGGAGGTAAAGGTTTTTCCCTCGCTAGGTAAAGTTGAGCTTAAGTAAATCAGTTGACCTTCATCTTTCTTCTCGAGTAAAAACTTCATATTTGTTCTTAACATTCGATAAGCCTCTGAAATAACTGTTCTTTCCCCTTTTTTGGTAACTAAAGTTTCTTTTGATTTATCCATTGGGATATCTGCAACTACAGAAATATCGGTTGCTTCAAGTTCTTCGACTGAACGAATTTTATTATCCAATAAGTCTTTTAGATATATAAAGGCTATTGGAATAGCAATTCCTAATATAAAAGCGGCTAAAAATACGATGTTTTTCTTTGGACCTACAGGTGAACTAAGAGGGTATGCAATATCAATGATTTTAACATTACCTATAGTAGAAGCCATTGCGATTTCATTTTCCTCTCTTTTTTGAAGAAGGTATAAATAAAGTGTTTCTTTAATTTGTTGCTGACGTTGAATTTCTCTGTAACGTCTTTCAAATTCTGGAATATCAGCAATTCTCTTTTTGTATTTAGAAGATTGTCTTTGAAGTTCTTTCATTTTCATCTCCATGCTTTCTTGGGCATTTTTGAGACTTCTTTTAACACTCTTTTTTAAACCATTTAGTTGGTTTTCAATCTGAATAGCTAATGGATTTGTTTGACTTGAACCTTCAATCAATTTGTTGCGTTCCATTACTAACTTATTGTACTCTTGAGTAACCGTATTAATATTTTGGTCAGTAAACCCTAAATTAGCTGGTAGTAATGTGTTAACATCATCATACTTGTCAAGGTACTCAACCATATATTGTGCTAAACTTAACTGAATGTTTGTTTCAATAATAATGGTTTCAATTGATCCTTCTTGCTCAAGAAACATTTCAGCATTCTTTTCAACATCAACTAATTTTCTGTCCGTTTTAAATTTCTCGTTAATACTTTCAACTTCAGATAACTCATCTTGAATAACGTCCATTCTTTCAGCAATAAATGCACTGGTGTTCTTCGTTATTTCGTTTTTATCTGAAATAGCATTTTCTTCATGTTCAATTATTAACTGATTTATAAAATCGTTATTTGCTTGTTTTATTAATCCTGTTGCAGATAATACCAATACAGAGGCATCTTTATTTACTGTATTCACTTCAAAACTCGACTTCCATTTATTGGTAGCGCAAGAAAGTGAGTAAAAGTTATACGTGAATTTACTATTTATGTGATTTTCGTTAAAGAAATCAGTTTTTGAAATACTCACTTTACCACCAAGTGTTTCAAAAACTTGATCATACTTAAACTCTCCTAATAAATCATTGTTTTCGCTTTGGTTATCATTGTACGTTTGATGAACTAAAAACTTATCTTCTTTTACTTTCGTCAATTCTAAAGCGAATGTTATGTTATAATGTTCGTCGGTAGTATCTTTAAATTTGAAAGTAAATGGAGCGTTGTCGCTGTAGTAATATCTATCTGGACTAAGTGTATTGTTTTGTTGCGTGAGTTGAGTGTTCAGTTCTAGTTTTTTAACTACCTTCATTACCAGGTCTCTAGATTTAAAAACTTCTATTTCATTGTGTAAATTAGAATTCCCTTTTGATAAGCCTAAATCTGAAAATATATCTAATTCCGCACCTAAACTCCCGTTTTTCTCGTCTTTCACTAGGACTGTGGAAGTACTTTTATAAATTGAAGGTTGTCCTTTTAAATATAAATATGCAATACCACAGAACACAAACGTAAAAAGTAAAATCCACTTCCAATGCTGTAAGTATTTCCAAATAATTTCCTGAATATTTATATTTTCTTCAGGTTGTTGTTCAAACATTTGCTGTTGCATTTTGGCTATTTAACGATTAGGGTAATGGTTGTAATTACTAACGAGGTCAAAGATATTATTATTCCTCCAGAGGATCTCCAAAACGTTCCTTCAGTTCTTTTGGCGCTATTTGGCTCAACGTATACAACATCATTTTGTTCAAGATAATAAACCGGTGAAGTAAGCACTTCATCTGTAGTTAAATCTACTCTGTATTGTTTTTTTTCTCCATTTTCATCTCGAATAACAAGTATGTTATTCCTTACACCAGTAATACCGAGATCACCAGACAGTCCAATAGCTTCAAGAATAGTAATTCTTTCATTGGGTATAGTGTAGGTACCTGGTTTGGTAACATCTCCTAAAACCGTTATTTTATAATTTTGAATCTGAATATTGACAACCGGACTTTTTAAGAAACTACTAAGTCTATTTTCAATAAGGTCAGTTGCTTCTGTTCTACTTAAACCACCTAGTTTAACTTTTCCCAATATTGGAAGATTAACTATTCCTTCTGGATCAATTAAGTAACCCAGTTTCGCTGGTGAACCTGATGAATATCCTGATTGCGTAGTTTGAGTACCTCCAGTAGCAGGGAAGTTAAATGGAACAACACTTTGTAAATCGTTAGCTGTCACGACAACTGATATAAAGTCATCGGGCTTAAATGTTGGTGTATATTGTGAGTTTTGAACTTCAGTGCTGTCTTCTTGATGTGTTTGGAAATACACCATTCTTTTATGTGTACCGCAAGAGCTAAGCAATATAAGATTGATTAGGAGAATAGAAAGAGTAATTGATTTGTACATAAAAGTTATTTCAAGATGGCAAATATAAACAATTTTACTTTATAAGAATTTATTTGAACTCCTCAGTTTCTCAATAAGTTGAAAATGTTGTCAATATGTTCTGCTTAGTTATTAAAGGGTGTGATAAGTTTACTTAATGTAATGATCAATTATCTAAAATTAGAAGATTTAGACTTTTACCTAGAATGAAAAGGTTTTTGAAGGATAACAAGACCATTTTTATTAGGGAAATGGTCTTGTTAAATATCTATCAATCTCTAATCAGTTGGTATCCTGGGAAGTTTTGTGGATTGTAAACAAATTTGCTATCAGGAACCGATTTGTTTTTTTCAAATACGTCGATTGAGTAGGTCATTGTACTTCCATCCTTTGTTTTCATAATTGCTTTTAGCAATTGGTTATTGCTTGCTTCAACGTATAAAACAATTGTATGATAGTTTACCTCACTTGGTTTAAGAGGGTAGAGACTTATTTGGTGAACCTTTTTACCGTTCATCGTAGTTTCTTGATCGTACTTGTTTTTAAAACCTTCTTCCCAAATAGTCATTAGTTTTTTAGGATTCATCGATTCGTCATTGTCTAAATCAACATCACTTTGATATGTTACTTTCTCTTCCTTAACAATGGTCCAGTTTTTTACAGCATTAGAAACCAAAGTGTTTTGACCTAGTGAAGCGTAGTATTTATTACCTTTCACATAACCTATTCCTTTTTGATTTGAATCTTCTCCCGTTGCTGGGTTTTTGACGTTCATTGTAAATTCAATATAAAACGAATTCATCTTCTTGATCTCAGAAGACATTTCGCTAAGAATTTGCTCAGATTTTTGATCTGATTGCGCAAATATTGAACTTGTGATAAACAAAACTGCAATTAATAAGTGTTTCATATTTTATAATTTTGAAATGGTTATGACATAAACTATGCCAAATTTAATGGTAATATTTCCTAAATAAATGACATTAACATCAATTAACGCAAACCTTTCTCGTTAAGGTGTTGATTTAGTGCTTCATCTGTCGGTATAAGTACGTCTCTGGCTTTACTTCCTTGGAATGGTCCAATTATTCCATGTGCTTCCAATTGATCAACAATTCTTCCAGCACGATTGTATCCCAACTTTAATTTTCGCTGAAGTAAACTTGCCGAACCTTGCTGGTGTGTTACAATAATTTGAGCAGCATCAAAGAATTTTTCGTCAAGTTCGTCATCAACATCTAAAGTGGTTCCTTCAGCACCTTCTCCAACATACTCAGGTAGCATCATTGCTTCTGGATAACCTCTTTGGTTTCCTATGAAATCACAAATTGCTTCTACCTCAGGTGTGTCAACAAATCCACATTGTAAACGAATAACTTCATTTCCTGTAGAGATTAACATATCCCCTTTTCCAATTAATTGATCTGCTCCAGAGGTATCCAAAATAGTTCGAGAATCAATTTTAGATAGTACACGGAAAGCAATTCTGGCTGGGAAGTTAGCTTTAATCATACCCGTAATTACGTTTACAGACGGACGTTGAGTTGCAACGATTAAGTGAATTCCAATTGCACGAGCAAGTTGTGCTAAACGAGCTATTGGATGTTCAACTTCTTTTCCTGCTGTCATGATCAAATCTGCAAACTCATCAATGAGTACTACTATATAAGGCATATAGCGGTGACCATTTTCAGGATTTAATTTTCGTTGAACAAATTTATCGTTGTATTCTTTTATGTTTCTCGTTTGCGCAAGTTTCAATAAATCATAACGTTCATCCATTTCAATACATAATGAATTTAAGGTATTCACTACTTTTGAAGTATCCGTTATTATAGCTTCTTCTTCTCCAGGTAATTTGGCTAAGAAATGACGCTCAATTTTATTAAATAGGGTTAACTCTACTTTCTTCGGGTCAATTAAAACGAATTTTACTTGAGATGGGTGTTTCTTATATAGTAAGGAAACAAGAATAGCATTTAATCCAACAGATTTACCTTGACCAGTTGCTCCAGCTACTAACAGGTGAGGCATTTTAGCCAAATCAAAGGTGAATGTTTCGTTTGTTATTGTCTTTCCTAATACAATAGGTAGTTCAGCTTTTGAGCTTTGGAATTTCTCAGAGGCGATTAAAGAACGCATACTCACAATTTCCGGATTACTGTTTGGAACCTCAATTCCAATTGTTCCTTTCCCAGGAATAGGAGCAATAATACGAATTCCAAGAGCAGCTAAACTCAAGGCAATATCATCTTCAAGATTCTTTATTTTAGAAATTCTAACCCCTGGTGCTGGAACAATTTCATATAATGTCACTGTAGGACCAATTGTCGCCTTAATCTTCGCGATATCAATTTTATAATTCGCTAAAGTATTTACAATGTTGTCCTTATTCTGTTCTAGTTCTTCTTTCGTTACACCTCCTTGATTACTTTCAAATTTTCTTAATAGATCTATTGTTGGCGGAGTGTAGCTAGCTAGGTCAAGTTTTGGATCATACGGTCCAAAATCTTCAACCATTTTGTTTAAATCTTTATCAGTAAGCTCTTTTTCGTTTTTAGGAACTTCAACAGAAAATTCGTTTTCATCGGCCTCATTTTCTTCAATTTCACTTTGTGGCTTAACAATCGGAGATTCTTGTTCTTCTTTCTTTGTTATAACCTCAAAGTCATCGTCACTTTCAGCTTCTTCATCAATTTCAATGTTCTCCTCCTCATTTTCTTCTATATCTTCCTCGTCGTCTTCCTGCTCGTCTTGGTCAATATTGTCGTCTTTAAAAGAGACTTCATACTCTTCATCTTCTTCTAGATCTTCCTCATCGATTTCCTCTTCGTCTAAATCGTCTTCTTCTTCACTATGAGCAAATGCATTATTATTTTTGTCTGCGGAAGTTGAGTTTTCTTTTTTAGGAAAGTACTTTTGGAATATTGCTTTAAAATCAGGATTGAAAAGCGCTACAACAGCTACAAACAATAAAACAAGAATTAATAGGATAGCTCCGAAAAGTCCCAGAGCAGAGGTTAACCATTCCTTTATTGCATAACCAAATGATCCACCTAAATAATTAACACGAGAAGTCATCAATCCTAAAAAGGTAGAAAACCAAATGATTCCGATGAAAGTTACAAGGTACGTTTTGCGAAGAGGTAATATTCTGATGTTAAGTAAAAGTCTAACTCCTGTAATTAATAATAAAAAGCTAAATGCAAACGATGCTATTCCAAACCATTTGAACATGAAAAGATGAGCTGTCCACGCACCAAATTTACCTAGCCAGTTGGTTACTTCGATATCTGGGCTACTAAAAATAAAATTAAAAAATGTTGTAGAAATAATTAAATCTTGATCTTCTTTCCAACTAAATAAGTAAGAAGTGAACGCGATAAATAGATAAATTGAGAGCAAAAGAAGGATAGCACCACTTATTGATTTTGCTTTTCTGCGGTCAACTTTAGCGTAAAGAGAAGAGAAAGATCTGCTATTTTTAGATTTAGCAGTAGTCTCTTTTATCTTTTTCTTGTCTTTTTGTTTTAATACGTTTCCTTTTGCCATTCGATTTGCTGCAGATTTATTTTGCGAATATAAGGAATGAATTCGTTAGTTTATAGAAGTTCCCCTAAGGCTATTCACAATTTGCTGTTAGTCCTTTATTAAGTTGATGAACTCATCCAATGTGATGATTTCATATTCCGATGGAATTCCAAAAATATCAATGTCTATAGCGCGTTCTTCAATAGTTTTAAGTTGGTAATTGATCCACATTCCACTAGAGTTAATTGAATAGTTTACTGGTAAACCAGGCATTCCATCTATTGCTGTTGAATATTTAGCAGGAATTCCCTCCAAATAGTTCATAGTCATTGTAGTGTCATACATCGTATCGGTAACGTGAATATTCTTAGCCTTCCTGCCAGCAAATTTATCTTTTCCAAAAGCTTTCTTAAATAAATATCTATTATCGTTTTCTAAAGTATCAGCTATGGTTTGAATGGCCACTTTTTTCATTCCTATATCCATTAAAATATAAGCTTTGTTTTTCGGGATATGTTTAATGTAAACTTGTTTTCCGATAGGAGTGAAATTATCAATTCTTAGCATAGAATCCTTTGCATAAATCACTTGGTAGTTGATGCTGTCTGTTATGTCTGGATTATTTAGGTCCGAAGAAATAGTGTAAACCAATTTCCCTTCAAAGTTTTCAATACTTGGCTTAGGAGTAGAACAAGCGATGAAAATAAAAAGTAAAACTATGTATGAAAGTGCTTTTATCATGAAGAATTAAAGATGAATATTTCTTGACAAATTTAAAACAAATTTTCGCCTAAGTTTCAAATCTTCACGGAGAAGTTATTCGCGTCTCACTTTATGAAGAAATTAACTATGATTTTTTTATCTTTGCATTAATTCAAACTCAAAGAAAACATATTGTCATGGCAAAATCAATAGCATATATCATCAACGATTCAGAAATTTCAGCAGGAACACGTGGAGCAAGTTTAGGTCCTGGTGCGATACGTGTTGCAGACGATAATTCAGGAAATTTTTTATTTTCCAAATATCCTATTCATTACGTGAAAACGATGAATCATTTGTTGGATCAACCAACTATTTTAAAATGGGGGAAAAGAGCAGACGGATTGGCCACTGTATATAAAAATGTGGCTGAGGTTGTTAGTAGAGAACGAAAAAAGAACGATTTTATAATTGTAATTGCTGGAGATCATGGTTCTGCAGGTGGAACAATTGCTGGGTTGAAAGTAGCAAATCCTCAAAATAGATTGGGTGCTTTATGGATTGATGCGCATGGAGATTTGCATACACCATACACAACTCCTTCTGGAAATATGCACGGAATGCCTTTGGCAACAGCTTTAAATGAAGATAATTTAGAATCAAAACAAAATGATCCACTTCCAGATACTATTAAATTTTGGAATGAATTAAAAAACACAGGTGGCATTGCTCCGAAAATATTAGCAGAGGATCTTGGTTTTATAGGTTTGCGTGACCTTGAAACTCCAGAGGTTGAACTAATGGAGCGCAAAGGAATTAAGAATATTTCTGTTGATGAACTAAGAACAGTAGGTGTCCAGAAAGTCATTGATCGTCTGGAATTGAAGTATGCTGCATGCGATGAGATTTATATTTCTTTTGATGTAGACTCTATGGATCCAGATATCGTATCTCACGGAACTGGAACTCCTGTTCCTCATGGTTTAACACCCGAAGAAGCAAGTGCATTATTAAGGTATTATGCTGCTCATCCAAAAGTGAAGTGTATTGAATTTGTTGAAGTGAACCCTTGTTTGGATGAAAAAACAAATCACATGGCCGAGGTAGCTTATCATTTAATGAAAGAAGTTTTAGAAGTTGCTGAAAAAAAAGCATAGATTAATTGAAAATGGAAAACAAAATTAAAGCATTATTGCTTGAGAATAGTCTGTCGGTTTTTGGAGTAAAAATTGACGAGAAATTAATTCAATTTCAAAAGACAAGAAAAGATGTAGATGGAGATATGACTTTGGTTGTTTTTCCATTTGTGAAAATATTGAAATCTTCTCCTGCAATAGTTGGTGAAGATATCGGACGTTTTCTGAAAGAAGAATTAGAAGAAGTTGAAAGTTATAATGTCGTAAGTGGATTTTTGAACCTTAATTTGACCAATGCATTTTGGAAGAATGAACTTTTTAAAATGACAGAGGACAAAAACTTCGGTTGTGCAGCAGCGCTTTCTGGTAAGATGTTTATGGTAGAATATTCTTCGCCAAATACAAACAAACCATTGCATTTGGGTCACATGCGTAATATCTTTTTAGGATATAGTGTTTCTGAGATTTTAAAAGCAAATGGTCACGAGGTGGTTAAAACACAAATTATTAACGACCGTGGAATTCATATTTGTAAAAGTATGGTGGCTTGGGAGCAATTTGCAACGAAAGATGCAAGTGGTAAAAGAGAAACTCCTGAAACAAATGGAATGAAAGGTGATCATTTTGTAGGGAAATATTATATCGAATTTGATAAGCAAGTTACGCTTCAAGGATTCGAAATGACTTCTCAATGGAAAGAGAATAATTATTCGAATTCTACAATTCCAGAAGAAGCAAAAGAAAAATTACCAGGTTTGTTTACAGCTTACGAAGCTTCAGAAGACGACAAAAAGAAAGAAGGGATTTATCGAAAAATTGCAGCTTTTGCTGTTCCGTTTGCTCAATTGACCAAAGATGCAAGTGAAATGTTGTTGAAATGGGAAGCCAACGAACCAGCAGCAAGAAAACTTTGGGAAACAATGAATAATTGGGTTTATGTTGGTTTTGATAAGACCTATAACCGAATGGAAGTTGATTTCGATAAGATCTATTATGAATCTGAAACATTCTTGATTGGAAAAGATCATGTAACAGAAGGTTTAGAAAAAGGTGTTTTCTTTAAAAAAGACGATGGCTCTGTTTGGGTTGACTTAACAGACGAAGGTTTAGATGAAAAATTAGTTTTACGTGCCGACGGAACAGCAGTTTATATGACCCAAGATATTGGGACTGCAATTGATCGTTTCAAAGATTTTCCAAATTTGAATGGAGTAATCTATACGGTTGGAAACGAACAAGATTATCACTTTCAAGTATTGTTTTTAATTCTCAAGAAACTCGGTTACGACTGGGCAAAAAACTGTTTCCATTTATCTTATGGAATGGTAGATTTGCCAGATGGTAAAATGAAATCTCGTGAAGGTAGAGTAGTGGATGCTGATGATTTGATGGAAGAAGTTGTTTCAATGGCGAAAGAAAGCACGAAGGAACGTGGTCACCTTGATGGAATGACGGATGCCGAGCGTGAAAGTCTTTACGAAATGATTGGAATGGGTGGGTTGAAGTATTATTTACTGAAAGTTGATCCACAAAAACGCATGAAGTTTAATCCAGATGAATCAATTGAATTAAACGGAAATACTGGACCATTTATTCAGTATGCTTACGCAAGAATTAATTCATTAATGACGAAAGTTGAATTGGTAAATCCTGAAAAGGAAATGGCAATTGATCATGCAGAAAAGGAATTAATTAAACAATTGAGTGAATTTCCAGTGGTAATTAAAGAGGCAGGACAGAATTACAGTCCAGCATTAATTGCGAATTATACTTTCGAATTAGTTAAAAATTACAATTCATTTTATCAGGCATTTAGTGTGATGAAAGAAGAAAATATAGCATTGAAAAATGCACGAATATTAATCAGTCAAAATACAGGGAAAGTAATCCATACAGCAATGCGTTTGTTAGGAATTAACGTTCCGAATAGAATGTAAAAACCAAAATCATGAACATCATCCTACACGATTTATCGAATCATTTAACATTTGCACCTTTGTCACTCACACGTCCGGTTGGGAATCTTCGAACAGGAATTTGGACTAATGATGAACGTTGGCAATTTTATATTCCAGAAGCTGAAATTTCGTTTAAAACGGAAGCGTATTTGTCGGATAAATTTCCAGTAAAGCAAACGAAAGATAATTTTTGGATAAATGCTTCTGTAATTCCAAATGCACGATTGGTAGAGTTGGTTCAGCAATTGGAGATGAATCAAACTTTGTATATGAAAGGTGTTTTTATGGCGCATAGAGGAGAACAATTTGAACCAAAAAACAGTATTTCAGAAACGATAAAAGATTTAGTGATTTTAGAAAACCGTTGGGATTTATATCAATTGAATGATGTTATTTTAACTGCCGATTTTATAGCTTATACCAAAGGAAAGAAAAGTGCTCCACTTTCAGAGACGAATACATTAATTGGAGATGCTAGTCAACTTTTTCTTGAAGAAGGAGCCACTGTAGAATGTGCGATTCTGAATGTGAAGTCTGGCCCAATTTACGTCGGTAAAAATGCCGAAATAATGGAAGGAAGTGTTGTTCGAGGAGCTTTGGCAATGGCAGAAAGTAGTGCTTTAAAGCTATCAACAAAAGTTTACGGAGCAGTTTCACTAGGGCCACATTGTAAAGTTGGTGGAGAAGTGAATAACGTAATTTTCCAAGCGTATTCTAACAAAGGACACGACGGATTTTTAGGGAACTCAGTGATAGGAGAATGGTGTAATCTCGGAGCAGATACGAACAGTTCTAACCTTAAGAATAACTACGGAAATGTGAAAACCTACAGTTATTTAACGAAAGGAATGGAACAAACAGAGTTGATGTTTATGGGAGTTTCCATGGGTGATCATTCCAAAACAAGTATCAATACAATGCTCAATACTGCCACAGTAATTGGAGTTTGTGCAAATTTATTTACATCAGGTTTCCCGCCGAAGTTCGTCCCGAATTTCTCTTGGGGAGGTGAGAAAGATTCCCCGGTTTATGAATTGGACAGAGCAGTAGATGCAGCAAACCAGATGATGGTGAGAAGAGGGAAGCAAATCACAGAAAGTGATTTGAAAATTTTGAATTATTTATTTCCAGGGAAATAGAAAATTTTAAAAAAAACAAAAAACAAAAAATCAAATAATCATTGGTCATTGGGATAAATCCCAATGCGGAAATACACCATCCCGCTGGGGTTTTCATTTACGTAAATTTTAATGCGAAGTGCCTCAATACTCAAAACTCTTCCTCGATACTGTGAAAAACTGTCAAATTTGACAGTTTTTTATTATGGCATAAGTCTTGAACAATTACTTTCCACAATTATAGTAGGACATTTAATTAATATCCTTAACTTAATTATAAGTACTAACTGACACATTGACGCAAAAGCGCACATAAGATATGAATGATATTTTCGATAAAGGCATAATTACAATGGGATCACCAGATGATTCAGATGCAGAATTCATCCCGCTAATTACACAAGAGGAGGAAGATGATATGCACAACGCAAAATTCCCTTCGGATATTCCGATTTTACCACTGAGAAATAATGTTTTATTTCCTGGAGTTGTGATTCCAATTACTGTTGGACGAGATAAATCAATTGATTTAATCAAGCACGCCAACGGAAGTGATAAAGTTGTGGGAGTAGTTTCACAAATGAATCCTGAAATTGAGGATCCAGAGGGAAAAGACCTGCATAAAATTGGTACTGTAGCAACGATTCTTCGTTTGCTGAAAATGCCTGATGGAACTTCTACTGTTATTATTCAAGGGAAAAGAAGATTTGAACTGGAAGAAATTACACAAGAGAAACCATTTTTACGTGGGAAAATAAAATTGTGTAAAGAAGCAAAGGCTCCTAAAAAGAGTAAGGAATTTACAGCGATTATTCAATCAATGAAAGAATTGTCGTTGAAGATTATTAAAGAATCACCAAATATTCCTTCTGAAGCACAATTTGCGATCAAGAATATTGATAGTCCAAGTTTCTTAATCAACTTCATTTCTTCTAATATGAATGCTGACGTTGCGACAAAGCAAAAGATGCTGGATGAAATGGATTTGAAGAAACGTGCAATGTCTGTACTTCAACATTTAACTGTTGAAGCACAACAATTGGAAATGCGTAACGAAATTCAAACACGTGTTAAGGTTGATTTAGACAAACAACAACGTGAATATTTCTTGAATCAACAAATCAAGACCATTCAGGAAGAGTTAGGCGGAAATCCACAAGAACAAGATGTGGAGAAAATGCGTGAACGTGCTTCAAAGAAAAAATGGTCAAAGAAAGTGGAGGAAATGTTCCACAAAGAATTGAATCGTTTACAACGTTCGAATCCCCAAGGCGCTGAATATACTGTTCAATTGAACTATTTAGACTTGTTATTGGATTTACCTTGGGATGATTATACAAAGGACAATCTTGACTTGAAACGTGCTGAAAAGATTTTGGAACGTGATCATTACGGATTAGAAAAAGTGAAGAAACGTATTCTTGAATACTTGGCGGTATTGAAGTTGAAGAAAGATATGAAATCGCCTATTCTTTGTTTTTATGGACCTCCAGGAGTGGGGAAAACTTCTTTAGGAAAATCTGTTGCAGAAGCATTGGGTAGAAAATATGTGAGAATGTCATTGGGTGGAATTCATGATGAAAGTGAAATTCGTGGTCACCGTAAAACATACATTGGTGCAATGCCAGGACGTGTGATGCAAAACATTAAAAAGGCGGGAACGTCAAATCCTGTTTTTGTATTGGATGAGATTGATAAAATTTCACGTTCAAATCATGGAGATCCATCAAGTGCAATGCTTGAGGTGCTAGATCCAGAACAAAATAATGAATTTTACGATAACTATATAGAAACAGAATACGATTTATCGAAGGTGTTATTTATTGCAACAGCAAATGATTTATCGACAATTCAAGGTCCATTGCGCGACCGTATGGAATTGATTGAAGTTTCTGGTTATACTGTTGAAGAGAAAATTGAAATTGCAAAAAGACACTTGCTTCCAGACCAAATTAAGGAACATGGAATTAAGAAATCAGATATTTCTATTGGAAAAGTTGCTTTAGAAAAATTGATTGAAGAATATACGCACGAATCTGGTGTTCGTGGTTTGGACAAAGCCGTTGCGAAACTGGTAAGGAACCGTGCGCGTCAAATTGCAATGGAGGAAGAGTTCAAGAAAACGATAACTGCAGATGATTTAGTGGACATTATGGGGCCTGGGAGACCAAAAACCAAGTATGCTAACAATAACGTTGCTGGAGTGGTAACTGGTCTTGCTTGGACTTCAATGGGAGGAGATATTTTATTTATTGAATCTTCTTTATCTAAAGGAAAAGGTAAATTAACGTTGACTGGAAATTTAGGAGATGTAATGAAAGAATCAGCAACGATTGCGTTACAATTCTTAAAAGCGCATCCACAATGGATAGGAGTTGAAGCAGATGTATTCAATAACTACGATGTTCACATGCACGTTCCGGAAGGAGCAACGCCAAAAGATGGACCATCAGCTGGTATCACAATGTTGACTTCTTTGGCTTCATTGTTTACGCAAAGAAAAGTAAAGAAAAACCTTGCCATGACAGGTGAAATTACTTTACGTGGAGATGTTTTACCAGTTGGAGGATTGAAAGAAAAAATCTTAGCTGCAAAACGTGCGGATATTAAAGAGATCATTCTTTGTGATAAGAACAAGCAAGATATAGATGAAATTAAACAAGAATATTTGACTGGATTAACTTTTCATTATGTGAGTAACATGAGAGAAGTTTTGGATATCGCTTTAACTAAGGTTAAGGTTGAAGATGCGGTTTTGGTTAATTGAAAATTGATAATTAACAATTGATAATTAACAATTGATAATTATTTGGATGACTTTTAATTAAGATTTACAAATTATTGGAATTGTTTAGTATTGGGAGCTCCGACATAATCGTCGGAGCTTTTTTTGTTTAGTTTTGAAATTAGATATGAGTGTATAGTGTTTAGATATGGTTTTACTTATTTTTATTGATTTCTCCATAATAGTTAGTAAAACACTCGTGGATATGTTTTTCTGATACAAAATGTCATGGTTTTATATTTTTTTGTATAACATTACTAAGAAGCGTATTGGAAATATTTTATATTTACTAGCAGATTAATTTTTAACATAAACTCTAATTAATAACACTATATGTTCGAAAAAATAAAGAAATTCCTAAATCCAGTTATTGAAGTTATAAAAACGATTATTGCAGGAATTGGATCACACAGCTTAATGACCTTTGCAGCAGCTATTGCATTTTATACTATTTTTTCACTTCCTGGACTAATTGTGACGATTATTGTTGTGGCAGGAGTTTTTCTTGGGAGAGAGGCGGCAACTGGTGAATTAACTATGCAATTAAGCGAATTTATAGGACCAGATATAGCCAATTCTATTTCTGAAATTATCATTCAAGTTGATATGTCGGACGATAATACCTTTCAAACAATATTTGGTGTTGGAACATTGGTTTTCTCTGCAACGACTATTTTCATGAGTTTACAAGAAGGTTTGAATAAAATCTGGGATGTTGTTGCTCAACCTAAAAGAGGATTTGTCAAATTTCTTATAAATAGAGTTTTATCACTAGGAATGATAGTAGGAATGGGTTTTATTTTAATTGTTTCTTTGATTAGTGATACCCTACTTGAGCTATTCTTTGGGAAAATTCAAAGTATAATTGGAAGCGAACCAAGTTTGCTTTTAAATATAACAAGCAGTGTTGTGTCCTTCGCAATTGTATTTGTAATCATAGGAATGATATTCAAATTCTTACCAGATGTACAATTAAGATGGAAAGATGTTGGTTTGGCGGCTTTAATTACTTCAGGATTGTTCATTTTTGGTAAATATGCAATTCAATATTATTTGTCAACAAGTAATTTTGCCGAAACATACCAAGCTGCCGGGTCAATCGTAGTTTTATTGATTTGGGTTTATTATTCAACCGTAGTAATTCTGATTGGCGCCGAAATAACTAGAGCAATAATGATCTACAAAGGAAGACCAATTCGTCCGTCTGAACATGCCAAAAAGGTTTCTATTCAGCAAGTTGATTATGAAACTTATAAGACGAACTTTTACGATAAGGATAAATAAATAATGGTTAATTATTAACGTGTCGTTCATTCAGTTTAGAACTAAACTCTTGGCTGAGTGAACACCAGCGTTTTTATGTTAGAATAAATCCTGTTATCATTTCCAAATAATTAGTTGGTATGGTTTAGGTTTTTTAAATTATCAATTATCAATTATCAATTCAAAAAAGTATTTAGTCTGCCATTCCTGAGTTTTTAAGGCTTGCTTGCTTGTTGGAATATCCCAAGGAGGATAAACCCTGATTCCACGTTTTCCGTCTTTTTTATCGTCTGAAATTATTTTATTCTGATGTAAAACAGCTTTTGGAAATATAAAAACGCCGATAGAATCTTGTTTTTGAGTTAAGATAATCATAGACTCAAAATCATCTGTAATGCTAAAAGGAGCAGTAATTCCCTTTTGGTTGCGCTTCCAAATGGTAACGAATTGACCCGTTTTTGTTGGAGTGATTTTAGCTTTTCGGAAGACTACTTTTTGTCCGTCCAAATGAAAAGTATGTGCCAAATATTCTTTGCTTTCTGGTTCTATTTTAATATTGCTTAGCTTTCTTCCTTGTGGTTTAAAAAGCTGTGAATCGATGAGTTCTATTTCAGGAGTCTTCATTTAAAATTATCAATTGTGAATTGTCAATTATCTGTTTCGTTTCTAGATTTAACATGCACAATTACTGACATGACAATTGCTGTGAGTCCAATTAATAGAAAAAAGCCATGTAATAGAATACTAAAATTATCTAAATCACTTAAACTCAAAAACGTTAGAAATAGTCCAGATATTAAAAGTGTGGTTGCTTTGCTTAATTTCATTTTTTCTTAATGTGCTTAGTTGGCAAGTTTAATCATTTTATCAAAACTAATTCTCCTTTTCTTATAAGAAATGTTTGCATACCAATTTTGATTTTCGCTCCTTCTGCCAAGGGAATTGTAAAGTCAATATCCTCCTCAATTGTAAATAATTTACCACCTGAAATTCTAGCAATATCAATATATTGATAACTTATTCTGCCACGAAGTGAACCACATACAATCACCGAAATAGGAATATTCTTTTCAATTAATATATCTAGAATTGCCATGTCTCTGACCGATGCAAAGTTATCTGCTATCAAAACTATATTTTCAACTTTCATTTCAGTTTGATCTACTCCTCGAATCATGGCTTCAATATCATTTTCAGGACCACGACCGCCATTTCCCTTGCGCATTGTGGAAAAAGCAGTTTCTTCTACTTCTTTAATACTGTCAGAATAAACTTCATACACGCCACCAGATTTCCCAATTTTTCCATCTGGTTTGTTGTCGCCGTCATTAAAAAAAGCAAAATTATCTAAATTCGTGCTGGCGATTTTTAATCTTCTCCATTGCAATGTTTGCGTTATATATGGATACATACTTCCCGTAACATCTTCAACTACCAATGCATTTTCCCAAAAATTATTGTTCAATGTTTGTTTAACAACAGTATCTGAAGCTTTAGAATCTCTTGATGCTGGACCAAAATAAGTTCTATAATCTCTTAGAATATCTTTGAGTGCATCACCGTAGCACTCGGATTTGATTCTAATCGTAATAGCGCGGTCTTTAATTATCTTGTATTCAGCTTCTCTCCTCCAAATGCTTTCTTTGTTTAATAACTTCCCTTTTGCTTTTCTTCTTGCATTGTTTGGCCAGTATTTACCTGAATAAACTGTCTGTCCTCTGTAGTTTATCAATGTATCCACACCAATGGAATCACAAATATTCATGCATAATTTTGATAAAGCGGTTGAGGAATCTCTAGGTATCATTTCGCCTAATCCACTTTTTATGATGTTAATTTCATCTTTGGTTGTAATCGTGATCAGTGTTCCATCTTTTAATTCTATAACCGGCTCTCTGGAATAAAAAACGAATCCGTGAAATAAATTTTGAGCTTTAGATTTGTCTTCATTCTCGATTTGATTCATTAGTTTCCATTCAATTGCATTGTTTTCAAACACAAAAGGTAAAACTTGTCTTAAATAAGCTAATCTTTTCTCGTTCAATTCTCTTTGAGAAAAACCATCAGATTCTTTGTAACTAGAGTAGTAGAGTTCAACTTTGTAAATTGTTTTATCCTCTAATTTTTTAATCGTTGCTGTATCCTGAATTTTAAATTCATTAAAACCTGTTTCTAAAGAGGTTTGGTAAAATTTAAGTTTCTCTTTATTAAAATCTTCAATTTTCTCAATTTCTTGATTTAGAATGTAATCGATTCCTACTATTTGTGAAAAACCAGCAGTGCAGATTACAAAAAGAATAATAAAAGTACTTATGAATCGCTGTCTCATTTTAATATTCAAATTTTATCAGATATCTCATTCTATTTTGGCTTAATATTTTCGTAAATGGCTTTTAATATCCCTAACTTCATGAAGAACTCTAATTACTTCAATTTTATTTCCAATACTATTTACTTTGTAGAAAATATAGTGTGAATTTATTTTTGATCTATAATATCCATTTTTAATATTACTATAATCATCTCCTTGAAAAGGGTTTTACTTAAAAAATCTATTTTATCTAAAATTGAATTTATATAAATGTCAGCTTGTTCAATAGACCATTCTTCGAATGTATAAAGCCAAATTTCGTCAAGGTCAATTAAACCTCTTACCGATATTTTGTACTTCATTACTTGTCATATTTTTCATGAAGTTTTTTCATGTAAGTTGTTCGATCAAAATCTTCAATAAAGCCTGACTTCTCTCCTTGCTCCAATGCGCTTAATAGTTTTTCTTTATGGGTTTCTTCATATTCTAGAAGTTTTAAAGCAGCTTTAATAACTTCGCTTGTTGAAGAAAATCGCCCAGATTTCACTTGATTTGAAATAAACTCATTGAAGTGATTCCCAATTGTAAATGAAGTGTTTTTAGCCATTTTTGTAAATTTATTTATTAAAATACCAATTTATGGTATTGTGAACAAATATTTTGTGTCTAGATATTAAAAAAGTAAATTCATTAACTCTTGCCGCTTATCAACCAACAATAACCGCCTTTTAAGTTTTTTTTTCATTCATAACTACCCAAACCATAAATTTCTCACTAAACACAATTCAACATTCATCATTCAAAATTCCTCTTTGCTGACGTTAATCATTAATAATTTAACATTAATCATTAGTTTTCAATTATCAATTATCAACTATCAATTGCCATTTCCCATCCAATAATTGCCGTTTTCCGAGTCGTTCCCCACATATATCCACCAAAAGCACCAGTCGCTTGAATTACCCTGTGACAAGGAATCAAAAATGCTATCGGATTACTACCAATCGCTGTTCCAACTGCTCTAGCTGCTTTTGGTTTTTCTATTTTTGTTGCTATTTCTCCGTAAGTTGAAAGCCTTCCTGTTGGAATCTTTAAAAGTGCTTCCCAAACTTTAAGCTGAAAATCAGTTCCTTTTAAATGCAGTTTGATTTTATCTATTTCTGTCCAATCTTCGGAATAGATCTTCAATGCATTTTCTTGAATAGTATCAGATTGCTCTTTGAACTTTGCATTCGGAAAACGGGTTTTTAATTCTGAAAAAGCAATTTCATCATCATCTGAAAAACCCATATAACAAATTCCTTTATTCGTTGAAGCAACCAATATTCTTCCAAAATGACTGTCCGAAAAACTATAGTTAATGATGAGGTTTTCTCCTTTGTTTTTATATTCTCCCGGAGTCATTCCCTCAATTTTTACGAATAAATCATGTAGTCTGCCAGTACCAGAAAGTCTAGCTTCTGATGCAGTGTCAAATAATGTAGCTTGATTATTTCCTAGCATTTGTTTGGCATGTTGAACACTGATGAATTGCAAGAATTTCTTTGGACTCACACCAGCCCAATCAGTAAATAAACGTTGAAAATGAAATGGACTTAAATTAACTTTATCAGCAATTTCGTCAAGTGTAGGTTGGTCTTTATAATTCTGTTGAATGAATTCAATTGCTTCTGCTATGCGCTGGTAATTTAGAATTTGCTGTTCATTCATTTATGAGAAATTTGATTACCTCAAAAATAGAAAGGTTTTTAATTATTTAAAACCCGATTCTTGCTAAATGTTGGATTAAATATTAAAAAGTACAATATAAATTAAAGTATTATAGGGTAATTCTAAACCCTACATTCGTTAAAAATCCATTGGAGTAAATTGGACTTTTAACTATTTTATCTGCTCTTGCTCCTGTTCCAACTCCACCAAGTTCAAAATAGAATCCAATTTTAGAACTGGTTCTAAACTCAAAACCAAAAAGTCCGTAACCTCCACCTCTAAATTCTTCGGAAGAAAATATTGAATTTGGGATAAGTACTATTCCACCACCTTCTCCGTAGATGAAAAATTTGTCATCAATAATAAAATTACGACTTCTAATTCCTAATTGAACATTTTGATAGGGGGTCCAAGTAGTTGAAGTTAATGTTGAGTGCTGCAGCCACTTTAAACTACCACCTATTTTTATTGCAACTATCGAATTCGCAAAATATGGACTGATGATATCTATTCCAATCCCAAAATCATTTTGAATTTGATTCACATGGAATCCAATACCAATTCCGTTTTTCTCAGATTGTGCGTTTAAATTAATTGATAACAAGATAGATAGGGATAATACTATAATCTTTGCTGAATTTTTCATTGTTTTAAGTTTTTGTTTATCAAATATTTCTTTAAAGTTGCATTATTATTTTATCATACCATTATGGAAAGAGATAATTTCAGAACCAACATCATCCAAATACATTCGCGGTGAATCGTTATTTTGAGGTGTAATTTTCCGAGGTCTTACCCAATTTATGTTTGTGTCTCCTTTAAAAGCATTTAAGTCGAAATAACCCAGTTGAATCTTAATACAGCTTTGGGTAATTTCATTGAAATAGTTTTTTATATGACTATCTTCTTTTACTTTGTTGCAGCTTATAAATATCAATAAAGTAGAAAGTAGGAATATTGTTAAATAGAGCTTCATTGTTTAGTGTTTTGGTTTGTTCTGTATGCTGTTAATTTCCACTAATTTGGGTGTTAAAAATTAGTATTCAAAATATCATAAAGAAATTTGTTCAATTCAAACCAACTTATTTAATTCATCCAATAATGCTTTGCGTTTAGGATAGGTTGTTTTTATTGAGTTCACAAAGGCAATAAAACCTTCAAGGTCGCTTAATTTTTTCATTCTTTTTAAATAGGAGCAAGCGGTTTTGTAATTGTTTCTACCTTCAAATCTCTCCAAATAACTTGATATTCTCTCCTTATAAAGTTTTATTAGTTCTTCATTATAATCTTTTGATAAATACTCTTCGTTGTTAGCAATGTTTTCTAAAGAAAGATTTTCTTTCAACATTAAAAACAGTCTGTCCCACCATTGTTCCTTGATAAATATGCTTCTAACTTTTTCACTGTAGTTCCAGCTTTTTTTAGGGGAAATTTCTGAAATTAAGTCTTCTAATAATTCTTTCCATTCCTTTTTGGCTACATTCTGTTTCAAAATTTCATAATAATCAACTTTCGGTTTGAAAGAATTTATGAATAAATATCGAGCATATTCTATAAGTTTAGATTTATCATTTTGAAATTGAGCGATTTTTAAAAGCAAGTCGTACCATTCATTTACTAAACCTGGACGATCTTCTTGATCAAACTTAATTCCATCCAATAAAAGTTGTTTTGCGCGGTTAAAATCTTGGTTTTCTACTGCTTTTTCAATCTCATCTTTTCTGATTGTAGGGTTATCAATATGCAGTTCAATGAAATTTTGAACTTCTTCTTTCCCTTTGTGCTTTTCTAATATTTCAAGTTTAAAATTTTGAGCATTTTTCCTTTCATATTTATCCTGCATAGTGTCTAAACAATTAAGGATTATATCAATATCGGTTATTGAATCTATTAGATTGTAGGCTATGGTAAGCATTCCAATATGCCAGCTCCAGCCTTTGAATAATCCTTTATTAAAAGTAAAGATGCAATAATCAAAAAGCTCCTTTTTTAAATCAGCTGATATGTTTTTCGTTGAAATATCGAGAAGCATTTGATATGCATTTTCAATAATACCTCCAATGTCTCCTCCGCTATCATCGCTGAATTGGATAGCTTCAGTCATCTCTTCTAAAAGTGCTGAACATATATTGATGGCAACTTTATAATTTTCATTTTTGAATTGGTTTTCTGAAATGGCAACTATTGGGTCTATTCCTCTTAAAAGATATTTCATTTGATACCAGCCTATAAAATCGTGTCGATCCATAACAGATTCTAATACCAATCTTATTTGTTGATTGTAAAATTCTTTAGATTGATTATCATTCAAATGAGCGAAACTTGAAAGGAATAAGTTTTTAAATTGTTCATTCACCCCACATTGAACTTCAATGAATTTTATTAATTCTTTATGAGTAGCTTTCTCAATAACCTCTTTAAGTTGTTCTTCGGTGTTTTGTTTTTCCATTAGTTAATAAAATAGTAATTCATCTAAATGTAACAAAATTGATATAAATAATCAATCAACTTGATCAACAACTAAGTAATAATTAAAAATAGGGTTAACTATTTAAATATCAGTATTTTTCCTTAGTTTCCTTACCTAGGTTGAAGATATGAAATCTATTAATAAGGTAGTTGATGCTCTAAGGATTTAGTATTCCATAAGTAAAATAGATCCTTCGTAAAATCCATAAAATATTGATTTTTGGATTGAATATTCTTTTTTAACCTACTAATTAATAGCTACTTATTCCGGTGAGGATATTTACATAAAATTTGAATTTAATCCTGTGTTTCAAATGGGTAGCCCATATTAATAATTAAAGCCATCCACGACGTTTACCATTAATAATTTACCATTAACAATTAAATACCTACTCCACCAATTCAATCCTAACCGTCTTATCTCCATCAACTAAAACCTTACAATCTTCAAAATCAGGTTTAAAAAGTTTCAGCTTCACATTATTTGAAAATCCATAAGGCTCTGAAGGTCTTAAAAGGAAACTCAAATTACACTTGTTGTCTGAGTTGATATCATGATAAAGTGAAATTGCATATTCACCTTTCGTGAAGTCATTAAGATAAAATGTCAAAGTTTTTCCATCTGGACTTTCAGAATAGGTTTTGTATTCTTTTCCTTGATCTAAAAACGTTTTAGAACTGTTGAAAATGCCTAAACGAACCTTTCCTTTTTGTGAGTTAATATTTGTCACAATAACTTTGACGTCGAATGTTTCTTGAGCGAATAATGTAGATTGGTTGCTTAATCCAAATGTTGTAAATAGTATTAAAATTAGAGATTTCATGACTTTTCTTTAACTGCATATTTGTATGTATGCATAGTTAATGATTTGTGAATGTTCAAAAAGGTTGCCAAGTTTTATGGTTAATAGAACAGATTTTAGTTTCGATTCTAAATGATTTGTATAAGTGCCTTGATTTAAAGTTAGTTAAAGGAATAATTGTGAGTAAAATTTAAATCAAAAAATTGATTAAAGTGAATATTCTAAGTTAGAAAAGGCTTTAAGAACAAAATAGAAGAGGAGTGAAAGTGGAAAATATTAGTTTAAAAATAAAAATCTCTGTTCAAAGACCAAGGTTTCTTTGATAAATTCAATGCCTTATCTCCAGGTTTAACACCAAAAGATATTCGTTTTTGTGCTTAAATTAGAATGAATTTAACTTCTAATGAAATAGCAATTTCTCATAGAGCCGTTCAAGGAATTAAAGGAAGAGTTAGAAAGAAAATTCAATTGGATTCTAGCGAAGATATTGTGAAATATTTAATGAATTTGTAAAGGGCATCTCTAATAACTCTGTTGGAAAAAATAACAAGTTAGCAACCAAGGTAGAGTTTTTAGAGATGCCCTAAACTAATAAGGACCAAACAAAACCGCAATTAAAGCTAAATCAAGTGATTTTTCAACTTTTGCAATACAATCTGTGAAGCTTGTTGAGTTTCCATGATATATTTCTCCTCCCGAAATGGTAAGTAAACAAGCGGTAAAACTTGATGAATTTCCGAGGTAAACCTTTCCGTCTTTTAAAGTGTAGATACAGTCTGTAAAATTCGTAGACCTCCCTAAATATACTTTATTGTCTTTTATTGTGTAACGGCAATCGGTAAAACTTGTCGAATTTCCTTGGTAGACTTTGTTTTCAGAAATCGTAAAAATAATATCAGTAAAACTTGTTGAATTCCCGCGATAAACTTTTTCGTTCTCAATTGTGTAAAGACAATCAAAATGACTCGTAGAATTTCCTTTGTAAACTTTAGTTTGTGCTGAAAGCACAAATGAAAAAAGAATGAAAGTAAATAAGAGTATGTTTTTCATTATTTTAGTTTTTCTTTTTGTTACAAGTCTGAAGCCAAAGATAAAGTCTTTGTTGTTAAATAGAGGTAGCATATTTGTTTTAGAATAGCTTTCTCATTTTTTAAAGGATATTTTGAGATAGTGATAAAACAATATTTTTTCTAACAACTAAATATTATTCCCCTAACTTTGCAGTAATGAAATATCAAGAGGATTTAGACATTGCCCAGGAGAATAAAGCTGACAATAAAAGGTTGGGAAAACAAATGAGACGAACTCCAGAAAGGAAGCTCGATGAAATTTTCCATGCAGAACACGAAAAAGCATTTCAAGATATTGATTGCTTAGAATGTGCAAATTGCTGCAAAACAACCAGTCCGATATTTAGAGATGTTGACATTAAAAAATTAGCTAAGCGATTCAGAGTAAAGCCAATTCAATTTATCGATCAATATCTTAGAGTAGATGAAGACGAAGATTATGTTTTGAAATTAGCTGAACCTTGTCCTTTCCTTTTCGATGATAATTCATGTAGCGTTTATGAAGATAGACCAAGAGCCTGTAGTGAATATCCGCACACCGATAGAAAAAAGATGTTTCAAATTATCCCGCTTACTTTAACAAATGCTGAAATCTGTCCTGCTGCAAGTAGAATTGTAGAAGCAATGAGAAATATATAAATCTCCGATTTATATATTTCAGTTTCGAGGGAGTGTGAGAGGTTTGAGGCGATATCAAAGTAGATTATCTTTTCTAATTTAAGAGAAGATAGTTAGGCATAGCTTTCAGCATAGTTCAAAGCGTTTCTCCCTTTGGAGGGAGATACAGAGGGAGGATAAATGCAAAACGATTCATTATAAGTTAGTTTTCTGTCTTAAAGCGGGTTTAATTTGTAATCTTTTTTCCAAATAAAAATCCCTCATACTTTTCAGTACAAGGGATTTCCTACATTATTATTCCACTATTTAAATCGCAGCTTCTTCTTCCTCTTCTTCAGTTATCGGTTTTCTAAACACAATTTTATCACCTAGCAAATCAACAACTACATTCTGCGTTTTGTCAATTTTCTGTGCAAGTAAATCTTTCGATAACTCATTCAAAATGCTTTTCTGAATTACCCTTTTCACTGGTCTAGCACCAAAGTGCGGATCATAACCTGTTTCGGCAATCCAATTTACAGCTTCTTCTTTTACGACCAATCTGATATCGTGCTGCTCTAATTGCTTTTTCAAGTTGTTCAACTGAATTTCTACAATTTGACGTGTATCTTCTTTTGTCAAAGGAGTAAACAAGATTTGTTCATCAATTCTATTCAAGAACTCTGGACGAATGTGTTGTTTTAAGAACTCACTCATTTCCATCTTTGTTTTCTCTTTTATTCTTGGAAGTTCCGCTTCAGTTGCTCCTTCAAAGTTGTTTTGAATGATTTCAGCACCCATATTTGTTGTCATGATTATGATCGTATTTTTGAAATTCACCAATCGACCTTTATTGTCTGTTAATCTTCCATCATCTAAAACTTGCAGTAATACGTTGAACACATCTGGATGTGCTTTCTCGATTTCGTCTAACAAAATAATAGAGTAGGGACGTCTTCGAACAGCTTCCGTCAATTGTCCGCCTTCGTCGTAACCAACATATCCCGGAGGTGCTCCAACCAACCTGCTCACACTGTGCTTTTCTTGGTATTCACTCATGTCAATACGCGTCATAGCGTTTTCATCGTTGAATAAATAGGCCGCTAATGTTTTGGCTAACTCAGTTTTCCCAACTCCAGTTGTTCCCATGAAAAGGAACGAACCAATTGGTCTGCTAGGGTTTTGTAATCCAGCTTTGTTTCTTCTAACAGCATCTGAAACTGCTTCAATTGCTTCTTCCTGACCCACGACTCTTAATCGCAATTCATCTTCTAATCGCAAGAGTTTCGCACGTTCACTTTCCAACATTTTATTAACTGGAATTCCTGTCCATTTAGAAACTACATCTGCAATTTCCTCAGCGTCCACTTCTTCCTTAATCATTTTACTATTGGCTTGAAGTTTAGAAAGGTCCTCTTTTCCTTTTTCTACTTCCGCCTCTAGTTCTTTGATCTTTCCATAACGTAATTCCGCTACTTTTCCATAATCTCCAGCACGTTCTGCTTGATCTGCTTTCAGTTTAACTTGTTCAATTTCTTCTTTAGCATTTTGAATAACATCAATTACATCTTTCTCTGCTTTCCATTTCGCCATGAATTCATCGCGTTTTTCTGAAAGATTTGCTAACTCAGCTTTTAAACCTGCTAGTTTTTGATGATCATCTTCACGTTTTATTGCTTCACGCTCAATTTCTAGTTGCATGATTTTTCTTTCAATCTCATCCAGTTCTGCTGGTTTTGAGTTGATTTCCATTCTCAATTTTGAAGCTGCTTCATCAATTAAGTCAATCGCTTTATCTGGCAATTGTCTGTCGGTAATATAGCGTTGTGAAAGTTCCACCGCAGCAATTATCGCTTCATCTTTGATTAAAACCTTGTGGTGATTTTCATATTTTCCTTTAATTCCACGAAGAATAGAAATTGCATCATCCGCTGTTGGCTCGTCAATTAAAACCGTTTGGAAACGGCGAACCAAAGCTTTGTCTTTTTCAAAGTGTTTTTGGTATTCATCCAAAGTTGTTGCTCCAACAGCTCTCAATTCTCCACGTGCCAAAGCAGGTTTTAGAATATTCGCTGCATCCATTGCGCCTTCTCCAGCACCAGCACCAACAAGCGTGTGAATCTCATCAATGAAAAGAATAATTTCTCCATCCGATTTTATCACCTCGTTAACCACAGCTTTTAAACGCTCTTCAAATTCTCCTTTGTATTTCGCTCCGGCAATTAAAGCTCCCATATCTAAAGCATAAACAATTTTAGATTTTAGATTTTCAGGAACATCCTCCGAAACAATTCTTTGTGCTATTCCTTCAGCAATTGCTGTTTTACCCACACCAGGTTCACCAATCATAATTGGATTGTTCTTCGTTCTTCGCGTTAGAATTTGCAGTACACGACGAATCTCTTCATCACGACCAATAATCGGGTCTAACTTCCCGTTTTTCGCCATTTCATTTAAGTTATTGGCAAATTTATCCAAGGATTTATAAGTTCCATCCTTACCTTGTGAATCCACAGATTCTCCATCTCTTAATTTCATAATTGCGTCTTTTAAAGTTGATTTTTTGAACTTGTTGTCTTTCATCAAACTCGCCACTGAATCGTTTCCGTCCATCAATGCATAAAGTAAAACTTCCAGTGAAAGAAACTCGTCCTTAAAGTTGCGCATCTCGTTCATCCCGTAATTGAAAACACGTTGTAGCGTGTTACTTAAATAGGGTGCGCCTCCACCTTGAACTTTCGGATAGTTTTTTATTATGCTATCCAAAGCACTTGTGAATATGGCTAAATCACTATTTAATTCTTTAAATATAAAGGGAAGAACACTATCATCGACCTGAATCATGCCGCGCAAAACATGTCCAGTTTCAATCGCTTGTTGACCACCTTCTAGCGCAATTTCTTGCCCTTTTTGTACAGCCATCTGCGTTTTAGTTGTCCATTTATTAGTATCCATATTTTTATCTTGTTTTGATGAGATAGTATCAAATAACTATCCAATGGTGAAATCGCTGCATCTCAATGACAATATGGCGCGTGGCGTTTATTTACTCTGACGAATTGTCTTAAAAATGTATTTGTAAGGTAGTTGAAATGATTTGTTCTGCCAAGTGATTGGTGAATTTAAATGGTTTGTTGCACATCTAGGCTTTGCCTATTAGGACAAGCCTACATAAACAAACCATAAAATTCCTTTTTTAATACTATTTTTACCCGATGTTAACGCCTTTAAATTTCCCCAAAACACCATTAAAACTTTCTAAAAAAGGAGAGGAAATTTACGTATGGGATATTTTTAGAAAAAGGAAACTTTTACTCACACCAGAAGAGTGGGTTAGACAACATGTATTGCATTTCTTGATTAACAACAAGGAAGTTCCAGCACCCTTAATCGCTGCAGAATATCCAATCGAAGTCAATAAAATGGTACGCAGATGTGATGGCGTGATTTTTAACCGAGAAGGAAAAGCAATCGCAATCATAGAATGCAAAGCACCACAAATAAAACTCTCAGAAGCTGTTCTGCACCAAATAGCGCAATACAATTTCAAGTTACGTGTTAATTGGTTAATTCTTACTAACGGTTTACAAACCATTGTCGCTTTTGTAAATCAATCAACAGGAGCAATTCAATATTTTGAAGAAATTCCAGGATTTACTCAGATGAGTGAAATTCAGTAGGGATTTTTGGGCAGAGAGTCTTGAATTGAGTTATTATCTGAAGAATTAAATTAAATTTCAACATAAGCTTATAAAAAAAGAGCAACATTTCTGTTGCTCCTTAATTCTAAACAATTCTAATTTTATATTTAAAAGTATGCTGCCGCGAGTTTTCACTCGTGGTTAAAAGCATACTTTTATTTTCCTAAAAACTTCATTACCTCCGTTAAATCTGGAGATAAAATAATTTCAGTTCTTCTGTTTTTTGCTCTTCCATCCGCAGAATCATTGCTCGCTTTTGGATCATATTCTCCACGACCTGATGCAGTCAGTCTATCCGGGTGAAGTTTGTGCTCATCTTGTAAAATTCTTACCATCGAGGTTGCACGTGCAACACTTAAATCCCAATTGTCTTTGTATTGTGCCGTTTTAATCGGAACATTATCTGTGTGACCTTCAATCAAAATTTGAAATTCTTTGTTTTTTGTTAAAACGCTAGCTAATGCTCTTAAAGCTTCTTGTCCCTTTTCTTGAACATTTGCTTTTCCTGATTGGAACATCAATTTGTCTGACATCGAAACATAAATCTTCCCGTTTTTGATTTCGGTTGTCAATTCATCTCCATCAAATCCAAGTAAAGCCTCACGCAATAAAGAATTTAATCTGTTCGCAATTGAATCCTGACGAGCAATTTCGTCCTCCAATTTTTTGATTTCTCTTTCTCTCTCCGCTAAATCATTTTCTTTTCCAGCCAAGTGACGCTCTTTTTCTTTTAATCTTTCATCATATAAATGACCTTGATTTAGTTTTTCTGTAATTGCTTTTGAAAAACGCTCACTCAATTCTAAATGCTCAACTTCAAGATTTTTCAATTTCTTGCTAGAAATAGCATTTTCCTCATTCAGTTTTTTATTTGTAGTAGATAAACTATCATTAACAAAGCCCAATTTTTGATTGTTCTTAATCAAGAATTCATTTTCTTCAGTTTTGATACCTAAGTTTTCGCAAAGTTCATCACGCTCAATTACCACATCGTTCAATCGGCTACTTCCTGCTATTCCACCTTCTGGTCTTGGTTCTCCACATTTATAAACGGGAGCACAAGAAGCAAGAGTAAATAAAGCACCCATAATTAGGAATGCGAAATTTCTATTTTTCATAGTTTATTATAAGTTTATTGTTCTAATTGTATCAAATATACAGAATTTGAGAGTATTGAAAGGGTTTCTAATGATTAATTATTATTGTTTAATGTTTAACGTGGTTTGCGCTGTTATAATTATTAATGTTTAAGGTTTAATGGTTAACGTGAATTGCGCTGGACGTTTTTAATTATTAATGTTTAAGGTTTAATGGTTAACGGGTTTGCGCTGTACACTACTTTCGGAAAATTAACCATAATTTCTAATGTGTAGAAATTCAATATCCACGGGCGTTAAACATTAATAATTTACCATTAATAATTAATTCAACTCTTTCATCAAAACTCCATACAACTCCATCATTGCTTCAATATCACTCAAGAAAACCTTCTCAGTTGGAGAGTGAACATTATCTTCTGGCGCTCCAATAAAACACCAATCAAACGGTAAGTCTGTGTCTTGTAACATCGATCCATCACTTCCTCCAGCCGACTCAACTTCCAACTGAAACTGAATGTCATTTTCTTTTGCAATAGCAATAATTCTATTTAAAAAACTCTTTCTTGGAACAGCTTTATCACGCATTGAAATCGCAACTCCTCCGCCGTGTTGAACTCCTTCTGTTACCCAAGTAATATCAGAAATTAAAGCTTGATGAACATTGTATTTGTCATATAAAAAGCGACCTAAGAATCCAACTGATCCTCCGCCATGTTCTTCATAAGTGGAAAAAACAATTGCTCCATTTTCTAAATCTTCAGCAATAGTTAAAGCATTTAAAACACCCAAACGATTATCTAAATAAGGCGTTTGAACATATTGCTCAGTTAAATTAAAATTGGGTTTGAATGTTAAATCTGTCCCTCTGTCAATTTCTCTATCGAAAACGTATTTCAAACTTTTATGGCCTTCATCGTCTTCGATAATCATCAATTCAGTTTCGATTTCTCCTTGACTATCGCTACCCACGAGTTTCATTCCGTCAATGGTTTTTGGACCACCAATTTTAATGAGATTGAAATCATAAGCTGTTGTGAATCCTATGGTGTCAATATGTGCGAAAACAGCCGTTTTTGGTTTTCCGAAAATCAAGACAATTGCATCCTGAAATCCTTCTCCAGAATGAATGGTAACTTCGCTTTTCCACGATTTTTTGTTTTTCTCAATGTAATCAAGAATAAAATCTCTGATGTTTTCTTCGTTTCCTGAAGCACCACGTACTTCAATCAGTTGTTCTAATAATTCTGGTTTAAAATGTGCCAATTTTTTCAATTTTTAGTGAATCAAATGATTCTAATTTTGATAATAATAATTCTGTAGATTCTATTTTAATCGCTATTTTTAAATAACAATCGTTTTCAAAAATTTGTTTATTGATAAACGCATCGCTGTCTTTTACAACATCCATAATCAAAGCCATATCTTGATAGCTAAAGAACAATTCAAATCGGTCTTTTACAACTTCTTCAATGATTCTTCCGTTTTCGACCGCTTCTTTTGCAGCAGTTCGGTAAGCGTTAATTAGTCCACCGACTCCCAATTTCGTTCCGCCATAATAACGTACAACTCCAATTAAAACATTCGTTAAATCAAAAGATTGAATTTGTCCTAAAATAGGTGCACCAGCAGAATTACTCGGTTCTCCGTCGTCATTTGCGCGATAAACATCCTTATTTATACCAAAACGATATGCATAACACAAATGCCTGGCTTGATGGTGGTCATTTTTCCACTTAGCCAAAAGTTGCTTTGCTTCTTCTTCGTCCTCACAATTGATAGCGATTCCAATAAATTTGGATCCCTTCTCCTTATATTGACCTTCAGAAGTGCCTTTTAATGTTTTGTATGTTGTGGGTATTTTCAGTATTTTTGATTTTTATGCAAATATAATAAAGTAATCGCTGAATTTATGAAGACCAGATTAACGATGTTTCTAGTATTTACATTATTGATTTTCTCCTGTAAGAAAGAAGAGCAATCTTGTTCCGATGGTATTTTTACACCCGAAAAAGAAGTGAAAACAGATTGTGGTGGCGTTTGTCCGCCATGCGATTTTGTGCCAACAGTTGTTGATACTTATTTATCTGCCAAGATAAACGGTGAACTAATTTCATTTTCTGATTACAGTTTGTCAAAAGCTCCAGAATGGATTTTAACTTTCCAAAATGACAGTTTATATTTTAATGTGAATTTTGGTGACGGAGATTCTTTGGGAGGTCGACCAATTATTTCGAATTATTCTTTTGGAACGATCAATGGAGTGAATTATCCTGATTTACAGAATGGAACAGTCGTTTTGGCTGAAATAGACAATACAGAAAACTACTTATCAGGATTTTTTACTTTAAATTTTAATAAAAATGGAAGTGTAATTGATACTTTAGCGGTTACAGATGCACAGTTTTCAAAAATTAATTGGTAGAAAAAATGAAATTGAATTTTCGCGTTATATTAGGATTAGGTTTAGTGGCTATTACAGTTTATGATATTATCGTAGCTGGATTTCATTTTAAACATGCCATCTTTCTAGGAATTGCAGCCCTTGCAATTTTCATGGCCTTGAATAAAAACAAGGTCTAAATAACTCCTCTTTATTTATAAGAATTGATCCAAAACAAATCTATTTTAAAGTTGTTGTGGTTAAGACCAAGCAATAATGATAATAAGCTGAAAGAAAACCTATGAAATTGGATCTACAAAACAATCTTAAAAAATACAAGCGACCATTTCTGATTGCTGGACCTTGCAGTGTTGAAAGTGAGGAGCAAGTAATGAATGTTGCAAAAGCTATTGCTGCGGAAACTAAACCTGCTTTAATTCGTGGTGGAATATGGAAGCCAAGAACAAGACCAGATTCTTTTGAAGGAGTAGGAGCGATTGGTTTGCCTTGGTTGGTGAATGCCGGAAAAGAAATCGGTGTTCCTGTAACAACAGAAGTGGCCAATGCAAAACATGTTGAAGCCGCATTGAAAGCTGGAGTTGATGTTTTGTGGGTAGGAGCGAGGACTACCGTAAATCCTTTTGCTGTTCAAGAAATTGCGGATGCTATAAAAGGAACGGAAATTACCGTAATGGTAAAGAATCCAATTAATCCAGATTTAATGTTGTGGATTGGTGCTTTTGAACGTTTGCAAAAAGCGGGAATTAATGATTTAGTTGCCATTCACAGAGGTTTCTCAGTTTATAAGCATCCACGTTATAGAAATGTACCCAATTGGGAAATTCCTATTGGTTTAACAGAAGAAATGCCAGATATTCCAGTGATTTGCGATCCAAGTCATATTTCAGGAAGAAGAGATGGATTGCTAAATGTTGCCCAAAAAGCAATGGATTTAAACTTTGCCGGATTAATGATTGAAACACATAATAATCCTGATAAAGCTTGGTCGGATGCTGAACAGCAAATTACGCCAATTCAATTAAAAGAATTATTAAATCAATTGGTGCTTAGAAAAGCAAATATTCAATTAGAAGGAGTAGATTTTATTGGAATTCAGCGTGGAAAAATTGCTGAAATCGATAATCAAATGTTTGACTTGCTGAAAGAAAGAATGCAAATTGTAAGAGATATTGGTGTCTACAAAAAGGAAAATAACATCACCATTCTACAATCTGAACATTGGAAGAAAATGATAGATCAACGCTTAGCAAAAGCCAAAGAGCTTGAATTGAGCATTGACTTTTTAAGAAGTATTTTAGATGCCATTCACCAAGAATCTATTCGTCATCAGACGAAGGTGATGAATCCCGAAAGATAATTGATAATTAACAATTGATAATTACGAATTCTAGTTTTAAATTAATCGAATAGTTCAAAATTTTAAAATTAGAATTTTAACTCTTTTGCAAAACCGTTACAGCGAGATTGTATCTCGTGGTAACGGTTGTACTTATCTCGTCGTAGCGATTTTATATTCGCCCTAATCCTTTACAATCCTAAAAACACGATTTACATCCTCCGATTCAACATGAATCATATAAACCGTTGATGTTTCAGGCAAATCAATCTCAACCATACTCGTGTTTTGTGCAGTCATTTTTGAAATCAGTTGACCCAAAACGGTATAAATCTGAATATCAATAAATTCTTTTTCAACTCCAAACTGAAGTGTCACATTATTCTTAGTTGGATTTGGAAAAATATTAATGCTGTCGCTGGCATAATTGATATACGGCGGAAGAATAAACTCAAAGCATTCAGACCTTTCAGTACAACCATTTTCAGTAACTTCCAAAGCATACGCTCCATTTTCTGAAGGAGTGAAAATATTATTGGTATCTCCAATTATAGGCAGAGAATCATTGAAGCAATTTATCCATTGATATTGAGCATCAATCGCCACAGCATTAACTTGATCTTCAATTTGGGTAATTCCAACTTCTACATCAACATAAGTAATGGTCAAGGTGTCAGAATAAATTTTACAATTGCTATTAATAGAATAAGTGATGAATATTTCATCTGATTCTACAGCATTTTCGAAAAAGAAAGAAGAGTCTGTTCCAGAATAAACAACACTTCCATTCAAATAATATTCAACGAACGTACCTCTGTTATTTGCCTGAATAATTATAGAATCGCTACTACAAAAAGGATTGCCAGAAAGTTGAGGCTGTTCTTCCCAAACATAAATAAAGTCTGTAAAGCTTAATGCATCATCTCCATTAGCATTTGAAGCAATAAGTTCAATAGAATAAAAACCTGGAGCATTGAAACTTACTTGTGGATTAATCGAATTGTTATTCGTTCCTGCCTCATAATTTACTGTGTTTGGTAGGAAATTCCATTCGTAAGTATCAGCATTAGCCGATGTATTTGAAATCGTTATAATCTCATCAGCGCATAATTCAGTTTCATTCACCGAGAAATCAGCAATAGGCAATGTCGTAATATTAATATCGTCAATAGCTAAATCAGAATACCAACTATTTGGTCCATTCGAACCTCGAATAATCAATACAATATTTTGATTACTAAATTGCGAAAGATCTACAACCTGATTTATCCACTGATCGCCTTTCTCTCCAACAATAGGAGTCATTATATCTTCATAAAACTCTCCATTTGCTATAGCATCAACATGTAATTCTCCAATCGAACTACCAAGTGCGTGATACCAAAATGAAAGCTGAGCATTGTTTATTCCCGTTAAATCTATGCATGGAGAATAAAGACGCGCAGAACTGTTATTACAAGGCCCCGAACCTTCAATGTATAAATATTTACCTGATCCAGAAGTGTGGTCTGATGAAGGTCCTGTTCCTGATGATAAGGTCGATCCGTTGTTCGTTCTCCAGTCGATATCATCTCCTGATCCATTCGGAATATTGTACCAACCATCTTGTAAACTACAATTCGTTAGTTCACAATTATTAGCGTTACTGCAATTAGAAAAGTTATCGAAATCTTGCATTAGATTCGCACCTGCGCCCACACTCTGATAAACCATTATATTGCTTATGATAGAATCATTCATCGTGATCAAATCTCCGTTTAAACTAGTCCAGACTTCAATTGTGTTGCTTCCAGTTAGAAGATTGAAAACAGGAGTGAAGGTAAAATCATATTCACTAGCCGATGGAACGTTTACAAAAACAGTATCAATATTTATAATTCCTCCATTTAAGCGGTAACTAACGGGCAGAGTGTCTACTGAGTTTACGCCCCAATTCCGTAATTTTATTTTGACAGATAAATTAGAACTCATACAGCTCGGAAGGTTCGCAACGCCTGGTGTTAAAATTTGTATCGATCCAATATCATTTTCGTTACAATTCAAATCTGAAGGTGCTCTCTCAACTGCTGTAACTCTTCTGCTTTTTACACCATTCACAACCGCTGAGATGGAAACATATTCAGTTGCTGTTAATGAAAGTCCATTAAGAATTACTGCATTTGTAGTCGTGTAATCTACAGAATCCATATAGTCTCCAACAATTCGATAAACAATATAGCCATCTGCATTTGGCAGCGCATCCCATGAAAACAAGGAAGAATCAGCACAAGACCACGCCAGTGAGAAATCATCTGGTTGTTGAGAAATAATGAAAGTAGCATCGCTTTGTCCTTCCAAATTTCCTCTCTCAATTCTAATAAGTGCATCGTTTGTTAAATCTTGTGGTACATTCCAATCATAATAGCGGTCATTTGATCCAACTCCAGTGGCTATGCTGCTCCAAGAAGTTCCGTTATTCTGACTGTAAGAAATGGCAAAACTCTGCCCAGTGCTTGTTGCATCCCAACGAATACGCTCTAAATCACCAGGAACAAATTTTTCTCCTCCATGTGGATGAGTTACTATGACTTCATCAAAAACAAACTCGTAAGTCATATAGTAAGTTTGTGGACCTTGCGGTACCATTGTTCCTTGAACGTTTAATTGATATGATCCCGATTGTGGATTATCAATTGTTATTTGCTCATTATTGTTTAAGGTGTCTGTGGCCCGCACTGCAATTTCATCTAATGCAATAGCATTGAAAGTTGGATTCAAAACCCAAGGTTGAAAACTAGCTGAACTTGGATCTGTTAACGTAATGTCTAAATCGTTGACAAGTGTTCTCGTTGAAATCCCTGCTGAAGCTTCCCAATCTACCCAATAAACCATCACTTTCAATTCTTTCACATTTGCTGGAACAGAAATATTGTGGTTGTTATTTGCGCCATTTGTTATTGATGCTTCAAGATGGTTTCCTTCATTCACTACTTCATAAGCGCGTCTTGCATTTACATGTCCAAATCCAGTTTGAAAATCTGGTCCTGGATTGAGCATATCGTCAGCGGTATTCATAATTATCGCTTTTAAAAGTCCAGCATCAGGAGTAATGTTATTGTTATGAAAGCGATACGCTTCAATCAATTGGGCAAATACACCTGCCAAATTGGGTGATGCATAAGATGTTCCACCTTGACCAGGAGAAACAATATGCGGCAATAATCTACCGTCTTTGGCTGGTCCTCTGCTACTAAAATCGGTTAATTCTCCATTATCACCAGAAGAGCCAACGTTGAATATGTTTTTTGCCATTTTAGGCATTCCTGTAATGTTTCCCCAGCCTGGTGATCCAGCATAACATGTGCTTTCACCAATATTTCCTGCTGAATGTGTAATTATAAATGTAGGATTTGTACGCACATAAAAATCATAATTGGCAGAAGTTCCGTTATAAGTCTCTGGACCTGTTGGACATCCCCAACCATAAGATCGATTCACGATGTTTATTCCATTTGATGCAGCATCTTGCGTACTAAATCCACCTGAATATAAAGTTGCTCCAAAAGCTGTTCCTTGTTGCGTTGGATCAATGTTGCCTGCTTTTGCCATTCGCATTCCAACATTGGTTTTGTGTCCACTTGGAGCTCCAGGGGTTTCAAACGTTCTGTCAATTCGACCTCGTAAATTAGGATTTTCTATTGGATCGAATGTTCCACTTTCATCAACTGCTATATTCGCTCCTGAACCATTGAAGAAGTAATTCTTAGCCGGATTATTTGAAATATAAGTACTCATAATGCGCTCCGATTCTTGAAGAATAGTTTCATTCTCAATCGGCGGTTCAATAAATTCAATGTATTGAACCAATGGATGCGCCGATAATTTAATCAATTCTGTTGCAGATGCACTTAGTTTAACACTATTCAATGTATTATCGACTTGACCAATTGTTACTTCATATTCACCTAAAATAGATGTGAAGGAAGCATTTTTAGGAGTAGCAAAAAATAGGATTCTCACTTGTGCATTATCATTTGTACCTGAGTAGGAAGGAATGTTTCCAGCTTGTATAGCAGAAGAGATTTTCCATTCAGATTTAATTTCAGAAATATTACGAACGTTATTCGCCATCAGAATTTCAGCTGTTGCTGTCGGTTTTACACGAGCGACCCAACTAAAATTAGGAATGTATTTTAACAATTCTATTCCATTCGATAACAATGTAGCTTTATTTTCTTCTGATGGAATAGCATTGAACTGAACCAAAACAATTAATTCTCCTTCAAATTCATTATTAGTATTTTGAATATTCTCCCAATTTTGAGCAATAGAACCCTCAATTTGAAAAGGCTTTTCTCCCAAATGAATAATGTGATTTCGAGGTGAATCTTGAGCTAAGATTGAAAAACAAAATAAAAGTGCAAAAAGTACAGACGAAAGTTTCTTCATAACGAATAGTATAATTTTCCGTTAAAATAAAGAATAAAGAACCCAATTGAGACTTTTGCAACTTGAAAGTGGAATTTATGTCGTCAACTGGTTGTTTTTGGACACAATTGGGTTTCCCGTTGGGGAGTATTTATTGGTCTCAGAAATAGTTAGAACTATGTACTTTAGTACATCTAGTTTTAGCTTATAAAAAGTTTCATATCAAACAATAGATTTTAGATTTCAGGCATTGACAAAAAGTCTAATGTCTTTTTGTCTAACATCTAACCTCTAATATCCAAATATCCAAATATTCTCATAAGACGAAATTTTCTTGAATTTCAATATCTTTATTTTATCCATTTCACAAAATCACTCTTTCTTACAAGTATGTCTATATAATCGATGGTCAGTAATTTCTTCTGTAGAACCTCCAGGTGTATAGGTATGTGTGCCACTTTGAGTAAGCGTAAATGAATTTTCCTCCCAATCTAAGTCATAAGTGCGTGTTGATTCAAATTCATAGAAATCTAATATTAACTCTGTTTCAGAATTTGTGTATTTAAAATTTAATTTTTGGGCATCATATCCGTCTGAGTCTAACATCCATCCTGTTCCATCTTTTTCAAATTGTAGGATTCCAATATTTTCGTTTACTTCATTCTTCTCATTTGCAGGCCAAGTTGAAGTTACAATTTCTTCATATTTTACGATGTCCCATTTACCTCCATTCTTCCAAAGGTTTCTTTCAATTTTCTTTTCTTTGCTACACGAGAATAATACGAATAGCGCAAGGAGTATAAATAATAAACGTTTCATGTTTAATGATTTTAGTGTTTGAGTATTACTTTTTCTCACAATTAAATTTCAATGCATAAACAGTTGTTTCTTTTGATCCTGGAATCGTGTCATTATTTTGATCCAGATCATAATGAACTTTCGATTCATTGTAGCTGTAAGTCATTTTGTCTTTTTCCCATTCTAAATCAAATGCTGCACCTTCAACATCTGTGAAAATAAAGAAAATCGAATTTTCAGTAAAGTGATACGTAAATTCAGCGTTGATTTGCTCTTCATAAATAACATTCTCCAAATATTCCGCTAATTCTGCAGAGTAGTTGAATTTTCCAGTGCCATCTTTATTAAATTGAATAGAACCACCATTATTTATTGTACTAGAATAATCAAATTGTGAGGCGGGAATTTTATAGTAGGATTCTTCAAATGACTTAATTTCCCATTCACCTCCTTGTTTCCATAAGTTCTTTTCGATTTTCTTTTCTTTCTTACAACCCAATGCAAGGAAAGCAATGAGTAAGATAAAGAGTAGATTTTTCATAATGTAGGTTTGTTTAAAATATGAATTTACAGTTTATTAATTCAAATGACAAAATAAACCTAGCTAACTTGTTCAACTTCTCAACTACTAAGGTTTTAATTGTTGACGTTTTAACAAATGGAAATACACCTATTTAGCTTCAAGCTTTACTATTTAATCAATATCCGTCTCCTTCCACCAAATTTTAAAATTACCCAACCAAACCCACCACTTTTCAACATAAACTCATTATATTTGCGGGTATTCAGCATTTTGAAATTATGGAGAAAATATTACCTTATAAAACGAAGAATAAAGTTAGAATAGTTACTGCAGCATCACTTTTTGATGGCCACGATGCGGCTATTAACGTAATGCGTAGAATCATTCAAGCTTCCGGTTGTGAAGTGATTCACCTTGGACACGATAGAAGTGTTGATGAGGTGGTGAACTGTGCAATTCAAGAAGATGTTCAGGCAATCGCAATGACTTCTTACCAAGGAGGACATACAGAATATTTAAAATACATGTACGATTTGCTTCAGGAAAGAGGAGCGCCACAAATTAAAATCTTTGCAGGAGGTGGAGGAACAATTCTACCTTCTGAAATTGAAGAATTACAAGCTTACGGTATCACACGAATTTATCATCCAGATGATGGTCGTGAGATGGGCTTGCAAGGAATGATCAATGATTTAATCGAGAAATCTGACTTTCCAGTTGGACAAAACGTTAATATTGATCCAAAGATTTTAAAGAATAAGAAAGATGCAGATATCGCAAAAGTGATTTCAGCAGCTGAAAATTATCCTGAAGAGTCAAAAGCTTTATTGGACGAAATGCACATTTTAGCCGAAAAAGCAAATGTTCCTGTTTTAGGAATTACTGGAACGGGTGGTTCTGGAAAATCTTCTTTGGTGGATGAATTGGTGCGTCGTTTTCTTATAGATTTCGATGACAAAAGAATTGCAGTTGTTTCTGTAGATCCTTCCAAAAGAAAAACTGGAGGAGCTTTATTGGGAGATAGAATTCGTATGAATTCAATTTCAGACGATAGGGTTTACATGCGTTCTTTGGCGACTAGACAATCCAACTTGGCATTGTCAAAGTATGTTGGGGAGACATTATTGGTGTTGAAAGCAGCAGAATTTGATTTGATTATTTTGGAAACTTCTGGAATCGGTCAATCGGATACTGAAATTATGGACCACTCCGATGTGAGTTTATATGTAATGACGCCAGAATACGGAGCAGCAACTCAATTAGAGAAAATTGACATGTTGGACTTCGCTGATGTTATAGCGCTTAATAAATTTGACAAACGTGGAGCTTTAGATGCATTGAGAGATGTACGTAAGCAATACCAAAGAAATCATGTGCTTTTTGATAAGCCAGTAGATTCAATGCCTGTTTTTGGAACAATTGCATCGCAGTTTAACGATCCAGGAATGAATCAATTATACAAAGTGATTTTACAAACTTTACAGGATAAAACGGATACAAAATTAGTTTCTACTTTTGAGATTACAGACGAAATGTCTGAGAAGATATTTGTTATTCCACCAGAAAGAACACGTTACTTATCTGAAATATCTGAAAGCAACCGTGCGTATGACCGTTGGGTAGATGCGCAAGTTATCGTTGCAGATAAATTGTACAATATTCAAGGAACAATTGATACGATTTCAGAAAGTGAATTAGAAGACAAAGACCGTTTGGTAAAAAGATTAACGGAGACTTTTGAGACTTTAAAAATGGACTTGAATCCTCACAATATGGAGGCAATTGAAACTTGGGGAGATAAAGTACAGAAGTACAAAGACCCAGAGTTTACTTTCAAAGTGCGTGATAAAGAATTAAAAATTCAAACACATACTGAATCACTTTCTCATTTACAGATTCCTAAAATAGCTTTACCAAAATATTCTTCTTGGGGAGATATTTTAAGATGGTTATTGCAAGAAAATGTACCGGGAGAATTTCCTTACACTGCGGGATTATTCCCATTCAAACGTGAAGGAGAAGATCCAACAAGAATGTTTGCAGGTGAAGGAGGACCGGAACGTACAAATAAGCGTTTCCATTATGTAAGTTTAGGAATGCCAGCAAAACGTCTTTCAACAGCGTTTGACTCGGTAACATTATACGGAAACGATCCTGCTGATCGTCCAGATATTTATGGTAAAATCGGTAATTCAGGTGTTTCTATCTGTTGTTTAGATGATGCTAAGAAATTATATTCTGGTTTCGATTTAAGTGATCCTAAAACATCGGTTTCTATGACCATTAATGGTCCAGCGCCTATGTTGCTAGGTTATTTCATGAATACGGCGATTGATCAAGCATGTGAGAAATACATTGTTGCAAATGAATTAGAAGACGAAGTTCGTGAAAAAATAAAGTCAATTTTTGATGCTTTAGGAACGAAACAGCCTGTTTATCAAGGTGAACTTCCTCAAGGAAATGATGGTTTAGGTTTGATGTTATTAGGAATAACAGGAGATCAAGTTTTACCAGCAGATGTTTACGCTCAAATTAAGAAAGATACACTTTCAGTAGTTCGTGGAACAGTTCAAGCAGATATTTTAAAAGAAGATCAAGCACAAAACACATGTATTTTCTCCACAGAATTTGCATTGCGTTTAATGGGAGATGTTCAAGAATATTTCATCAAAGAAAAAGTACGTAACTTCTATTCCGTATCAATTTCAGGATACCATATTTCGGAAGCAGGAGCAAATCCAATTACACAATTGGCATTGACACTTTCTAACGGATTTACGTATGTTGAATATTACTTAAGCCGTGGAATGGACATCAACGAGTTTGGTCCAAACCTTTCTTTCTTCTTTTCTAATGGAGTTGATCCAGAATATGCCGTTATTGGTAGAGTTGCAAGAAGAATTTGGGCGAAAGCAATGCGTGAGAAATACGGAGCGAACAAACGTGCTCAAATGTTGAAATACCACATTCAAACATCTGGGCGTTCATTACATGCACAAGAAATTAACTTCAACGATATTCGTACGACGCTTCAAGCGCTTTACGCAATATATGACAACTGTAACTCATTGCATACAAACGCTTATGATGAAGCAATTACAACACCTACAGAAGATTCTGTACGTAGAGCAATGGCAATTCAGTTGATCATTAACAAAGAGTTAGGTTTAGCGAAAAACGAAAATCCAATTCAAGGTTCATTCATCATTGAAGAATTAACCGATTTAGTTGAAGCAGCTGTTTTAACAGAATTCGATAGAATTACAGAAAGAGGTGGAGTGCTTGGTGCAATGGAAACAATGTATCAGCGTTCTAAAATTCAAGAAGAATCGTTGCATTACGAGACATTGAAACACACTGGTGAATTTCCAATTATTGGAGTAAATACCTTCAAGAGTGCAGCAGGTTCGCCAACAATTATTCCGAAAGAAGTAATTCGTGCAACAGAAGAAGAAAAGCAATATCAAATTGAAATGCTTACTGAATTAAAAGTAGCACGCAAAGACGAATCCGAAAAATGGTTAGCAATTCTTCAAGAAGCAGCAATCAACAACGAGAATATGTTCGAAAAATTAATGGAAGCAAGTAAGTTCTGTTCATTAGGACAAATTACAAATGCTTTGTTTAATGTTGGAGGGCAGTATAGGAGAAATATGTAATATTCCCAACTGTAGAGGCGCAATGCATTGCGCCTCCACAGTTGGATATTTGCGCCACCACAATTGGACATTGCACCACCACAATTGAACATTGCGCCACCACAGTTGGGCATTTGCGCCACCACATTAAAAAAACCATCGCGTATAACTATTGGGTATAACCATCGCGTATTACCATTCGGTAAAACCATTGGTCACATTGCACAAAACATTGATGAAAATCATTCCAAAAAATAATTGCTTTATATCCATGCAAGTATTATCTTTGTGTTATTCGTACAAAAATGGAAGAAATTCAAAAAGTCATAGCAGAAATAGAGTCAAAGGTCGCAAAAATGCGGACTTCGCTTGTTGATGTTAAATCTGAAAATAATGAATTGACATCAGAAGTGCAGTTGCTTAATGAGAAATTGAGTCAACGCGCTGAAGAAGTTAAAGATTTCAGAGACAAGTACGATGATTTAATGCGTCAACATGAGGAACGCCTTTCGCTTGAAAATCAAAGCAAAAAAGGGAACGAAGTTCAGATTGACGCACTAGTAAGGGAAATAGATGACTGTATAGGTCGATTGAAAGCATAAATATATATGAGTAAAGTATCAATTAAAATAGTTATTGCCGGACGCAATTATCCGCTCACCATTAATGAAGGTGAAGAGGAATTGGTTCGTAAAGCTGTGGAAGATATCAATACCAATGTTCAAAAGCTACAAGAGAGTTATGCAGTAAAAGATATGCAAGATTTATTAGCGATGACTTCATTGCAATTGGCAACACGTGCAAATACAGCTCCTTCAGATGGAAAAGAGCGTGTATTGAAAACTGAAATGCTAGATGCCTTGAAAGTATTGTCTCAAAATATAGAAGTAGAGTAATAAACTTGCATTTTTTGTTATAAACGTTTCCCATTTTTTTTAAGAGCAATACTGCTCTTAAAAGATGTGGGATTTTTAATTTTTAAGAACTATGGAAATAATAATAGGAGTAAGTATAGGACTGATAATAGGAGTCATACTTGCCGTGATAGTACAGAATGTATTATTGAAGAAAAGAAAAGAACAAATCATAAAAGAGGCTGAAATCGAAGGGGAATCTATCAGAAAAGATAAGATTATTCAAGCCAAAGAGAAGTTTTTAAACTTGAAAGAGGACCACGAGAACACAATGAAAGATCGTGAACGCAAACTTCAATCAGCAGAGGACAGAGCGAAAGCGAAAGAGAAAAATTTATCTAAAAAGATTGAAGAAATAAACCGCAAGGAAAAGTCAGTCGATTCGAAGGATGCAACATTAGAAGAGAAAATTCAATTGACGCAAGCAAAGCATGATGAGCTTGAGAAAATGCAAGACAAGCGTGTTTTAGAATTGTCGCGTATTTCAGGAATGGATGTTGAAGAAGCGAAGAAACAATTGATGGAAGCATTGAAAGACGAAGCCCGAACAGGCGCAATGTCTCATATTAAAGACATCGTTGATGAAGCTAAATTGAACGCCAACAAAGAGGCGAAGAAAATTATTATTCAAGCAATTCAAAGGGTTGCACATGAGCAAGCAGTTGAAAATGCCGTTTCTGTCTTTAACATTGACTCAGATGAGGTAAAAGGTAGAATTATTGGTCGTGAAGGTAGAAATATCCGTGCCTTAGAAGCTGCTACAGGAGTTGAAATCGTTGTAGATGATACACCAGAAGCAATTTTACTTTCATGCTTTGACCCAGTGAGAAGAGAAATCGCGAGATTAGCAATGCACCAATTGGTTTCTGATGGACGTATTCACCCAGCAAGAATTGAAGAAGTTGTTGCTAAAACAAGAAAATCTTTAGATGATGAAATCGCTGAAACAGGTCGCCGTACTTGTATCGATTTAGGAATTCATGGTTTACATCCTGAGTTATTGAAAATGGTAGGTCGAATGAAATACCGTTCTTCTTATGGACAAAACCTATTGCAACACAGTAGAGAAGTAGCAAATATTTGTGCAATCATGGCTGCAGAGTTAGGATTGAACGTGAAATTGGCGAAACGTGCTGGATTGCTTCACGATATTGGAAAAGTTCCAGAGGACGAACCAGAATTGCCACACGCTATTTTGGGGATGAAAATTGCAGAAAAATTTGGTGAAAAACCAGATGTTTGTAATGCAATTGGAGCTCACCACGATGAAATTGAAATGACAACAATGATTTCTCCACTTGTTCAGATAGCGGATGCTATTTCTGGAGCACGTCCAGGAGCACGTCGCGAAGTTGTAGAATCGTACATCAACAGAATTAAAGAATTAGAGAACCATGCACTTTCGTATGATGGTGTAATTAAAGCCTACGCTATTCAAGCAGGTAGAGAATTACGCGTTATGGTAGAAAGTGAGAAAGTATCAGATTTAAAAGCTGATGAACTTTCTTTTGCCATCTCACAAAAAATTCAAACTGAAATGACGTATCCAGGTCAAGTAAAAGTGACTTTGATTCGTGAAAGAAGATCTGTGAATTACGCGAAATAGATAATTACGAAATATTTAATTGCGACCCGATAGTTATCGGGTTACGAATTTCTAAATTTTCATATTTTAAAAAGCCATTCTCTTTGAGGATGGCTTTTTTCTTTTTCCTTCTTTTGCCACCGGCAAAAGCCATATCCCAGTACGGACGATTTGCAAATCGTCCACCACAGTTTAAAGCACTACCTTTAATTACTAAAAGCAAATCGTCCACCACAGTTTAAAGCACTACCTTTAATTATTAAAAGCAAATCATCCTCCTCAGTCTAAAGCACTACCTTTAATTATTAAAAGCAAATCATCCACCACAGTCTAAAGCACTACCTTTAATTATTAAAAGTAAATCGCCCACCTCAGTTCAAATCATAACATTAAATAAAAATAAAAATCTCTATTCCAAAGGAACTTATGTCTTTAAATCAATGAATCCTTAAATTTTTCATTTTTCATTTATAATTTTTCGTTATTTTTATAACATGAAGAATTTATATTTATTTATCACGATTTTATTTTTAGCAGGTTCATCCTTTTCTTTTGGACAAGTAGCTGGAGAGTCAAATGTTATTAAAAAACAAGGTACTTATCTTGGACTTTCGAAACCATTAAGAGACATGCCTCAAATTCATGATGAAAGTTCAATGGTTTACTATAACGATGAAGCAAAAGTGCGCAAGAATAGAGTGCGTCCTGTTTATATGGATTCTACTGCTTTACCTAAGAAATACGATCCGCTTGTTCAAAATTTTGTAACAAAGGCTTCTGGTTCCGCTGAAAAATCACGAGGAGAAGTAAATCTTATTCAAAATTTTAACGGAATGAATGGTGCTTTTCCACCAGATCCTTCAGGGGCAGTGAGTGAAGATTATTATGTGCAAGCAGTAAATGTTGCTTATAGAGTTTATAATTTGGATGGTACACCAGCAACAGGAATTATTCAATTGAAAGATTTATGGCTAGGATCAACTAATTCTGGAGACCCAATTGTGCTTTGGGACAGACATGCAGAAAGATTTTTCGTTACCCAATTCCAAACAGGTTCAAACGAAATTTTAATTGCTGTTTCAGAAACTTCTGATCCTACTGGAGCTTATTATACGTATTCTTTTCAATTCAACGATTTTCCAGATTATCCGAAATATTCTGTTTGGTCTGATGGTTATTATATGACTTCAAACACGCAAGGTGATGATATTGTTGCTTTTGAGCGCGATAAAATGTTAGTTGGTGATGCAACTGCTTCAATGATAGCTTTAGATATTCCTGTTTTTGCATCACAATATGGATTCAAAAGTGTACTACCTGCTGATGCTGATGGAGATTTACCACCTTACGGAACACCAATCAGTATGTTTTTATTTCAAGATGATTCTTGGAGCGCTTCAGTAACCGAAGATCATATTAAAGTGCTAAAAATGAATGTTGATTGGATTACGCCCAGCAATACAACGATTGTAATAGATCAAGAAATTAGTACAGCTCCTTTTAATTCAACTTTTACTAATTCTTGGGACGATATTAAGCAAAAAGGAACAAATCAAAAATTAGATGCAATTGCTTCTATATTCAATTACAGAGCGCAATATTTAAAATGGCCAACATATAATACGGTCTTGTTATGTAATGTTGTAGACATCGACAATACCAATACAGCAGGTATTCGTTGGTATGAATTAAGACAAGATACAGATAATGACGATTGGGCAATTTATCAGCAAGGAACTTATTCTATTGCTGATGGAAATAGTCGTTTTTTAGGAAGTATATCAATGGACTACAATGGACATATTGGAATGGGTTATTCTGTTTCTGGTCCTACTGAATTTCCTGGATTAGCTGCAACAGGTCGTTTCGCCGGAGATGAATTAGGGAAATTTACTTTTACTGAAACTTGGGCCAAAAAAGGAGTGACTTTTCAATCACAAGCCAATCGTTATGGTGATTATTCACACATGTCTCTATCACCAAACGGACAAGAATTTTGGTACACTGGTGAGTATATTGGTTCTGGAGGATCAAGAAAAACTAGGATATTCTCTTTCAATCTTCAAAGTCAGGTTGGTGTAAAAGATGAATCAATGGACAACGATCCAACACTGATTCTAATGCAAAACGACGAAAGCATTTTGATTGAAGGAAGTTACTTACCCAATTCAAAAGAGATGTACATAGATTTATTTGACATCAGTGGAAAATTAATTGAAAGACAAACCAAGGAAACAATAGAAGGTAAAATGTCAGCATCATTTGACAAAACCGGTTTATCCAATGGAGTTTATTTGGTGAGGATAGGGAAAGAGAGTTTTATGAGAGTGGAGAAGATTGTTGTTTCGAAGTAATGTGATGGGAAATAGGCGCTTATCGATATGGCTTCAATGGAATGGAGAAAGATGATAACGTTAAAGGCGAGGGAAACTCAATTAATTACAAGTATAGAATGCACGACCCAATAGTCGGTCTCGTTACCAAAGGCTCCACAGATTCGAAATCATTAGAATATATTACAAATCAAACCTTAAGAAAGGGTGGTGATGTTATTGAAGCTGAAACTATTTCTACTGGTGAAGAGCCTTAAACTATTATATTTCAAAATATGAAAGATTTTTTTATTTATAACTATTGGGGAAATTTTTTAACTTTTTTAATTGGTATATATCTACTGTACACTGCAATTTTTAAGACTGAGCAAATTAGAAACAGAAATTCACCATTTCAACCATTAATGTCTTCAATAGTAGGAGGTCTTGCTTGCATAATTTGGGCGATTTATTTAGTTTATATGAATTTATTTGATAAATGGTAATGCTACTTTAGAGTAACTTTGTATACTCCAAATAATCTCCCCCGCTGTTACGAGATTCAATCTCGTTCGCGGTGTGTTTTTTTATTCATTTTTTAAAACCAAAATCTTTAATAATAGGTTGAAAAGACTTTTTCTACAAGCTCAGGTTTAAATAAAAGCTTATCATCTTTCATGATCACACTAGACATGAAGGGCTGAAAAGGCTTGGTTAGGTCGGTGTAGTAGATCGTACTTTACGCATGAATTTTTCTATCATACGTTTCATTTATTCCATTAAAGAACTTTACAAGTAGATCAATAAACTCGGTGTCGGTACTCTCTGTTTTTTTCATTTGAGGAGGAAACAGGAATTTGGAATAATCATCTAAAGCAAGAAAGGTTAAAACATCTCCATCCTCAGCTGTTGGCGTAACAATACCAGTTATATAGATTACTTCGAAAGGTTTAGTAGTTTTCATTGCTGCGGTTATTTTTTCTTTTTAGGGTCTACTTTAGGTCTTAATTCGTAGGCTTTTCTTAGGTTTTCTTGCGCACTAGATCCACTTCAAAGGAGTGCATTTCTTCTTGACCAATACCCCACTGCGCTGCAGTTGTACTAATGCGTTTTACCTTTTACTCCCACTTCTGTGGACTTCTAGAAGTATGAAAAACAGCAACAATAATTATTTCATTTTCACGAACATTAAAATGCACACCGTAGGGAAATTTCTGTAAAAATGCCACTCTAGTTTGATTGTACCGAATTTGAATCTTCAGGGGGTTTTTCTGAATATTTTGGATGGTTCTGGAGATATGTTTTCAAACCTGAGACCTAAATCGTCTTTTTGATCTTCATACCAAAGAAATGCATTTCTGGTATCAAGCTCGGCAGCTTCTGAAATAGATAAAGAATATTCCATTATTGATTAAAAACATCTTGTTTGGCTTCACTCCAACTTCTTGTTTTCATTTTGCCTTCTTGTACAAGTTCTAATCGGCTTTGAGCTTCTTGTTGCTGTTCTAAAGGAATATTTATTTAATCATCCTTAACATCTAAACCAAGCTGATTAACGAGCTCCATAAAGAAGCTTAATTTAGTTTCGGGAACTTTTAATGTAATTTCTTTCATGATGTTATTTCTTCAATAATTGCTTTTTTGTATAAAACCCTACTAATGCTTTGCTAAACAAATATAGGGTGAATAATCCCAACTTATTAATAGTGAGAAAAAATTCATTTGAAAGAAAAAAACACTTAGTCTAGAGTTCTCAATGCGCTGCATTGAGCTTGTCGAAATGGGATGTAAAAAACTGACATCTCACGATACTTTATTACCGCTAAAAGTGGTGTGCAGTGATTTTAATATCAGCTAAATTAGTCGTATAGGCTCCTAACTCTATTGGTTCAATGGAATGGTGAAGGTAATCCCCAAAAATATTTACTTCAAATAAAGAAAACTCGATTCAAGTTATAAAGGTATTGTTCATAATTCACAACATTCGTCTTTTTTCCGTTAACAATTAATAATTAACCATTAATAATTAATTCTTCCCCAACTACTTCTTATCTTTGCAAAAAACAAATTGAATGAAAGTATACAACAACATATTAGAGACGATTGGAAATACGCCTTTGGTTAGGATTAATAAACTAACGAAATCCATAGATGCGACCGTTTTAGCTAAAGTAGAAACGACAAACCCAGGGAATTCAGCTAAGGACAGAATGGCTGTGAAAATGGTTGATGAAGCGGAAAAGAAAGGCTTGATTCAACCCGGTGGAACAATCATTGAAGGAACTTCTGGAAACACTGGAATGGGACTTGCTTTAGTTGCTATCATTAGAGGATACAAATTGATTTGTGTGTTGAGCGATAAGCAAAGTAAAGAGAAAATGGATATTCTTCGTGCTGTTGGTGCTGAAGTTGTTGTTTGTCCAACGAATGTTGAACCAGATGATCCTCGTTCTTATTATTCTGTTTCAAAAAGATTGGCTACCGAAACACCAAATTCTTGGTATGTAAATCAATATGATAATTTAGCAAATCGTGATGCACATTACGAATCTACTGGACCAGAAATTTGGGAACAAACCGATGGTAAAATCACGCATTTTGTTGTAGGTGTTGGTACTGGAGGAACAATTTCTGGTGTTGGGAAATACTTGAAAGAAAAGAATCCTGATGTTAAAATTATCGGAATTGATACTTATGGTTCTGTATTTAAGAAATACCACGAAACTGGATTTTTTGATGAGAACGAAATTTATCCTTACATCACAGAAGGAATTGGAGAAGATATTCTACCAAAAAACGTTGATTTTGATGTAATTGATCATTTCGAAAAAGTAACGGATAAAGATGCTGCAATTTACACACGTAAATTAGCGCTTGAAGAAGGAATATTTGTTGGAAACTCTGCTGGTTCTGCAATCAAAGGGATTCTTCAAATGAAGGATATGTTCAAGAAAGACGATGTTGTTGTGGTATTATTTCATGACCATGGAAGTCGTTATGTTGGAAAAATGTTCAACGATGAATGGATGAGAGAAAGAGGTTTCTTGGAAGAAGGTCACAAATCTGCTGATGATTTATTAGAAAATCACAAAGATCATCCTTTGGTAACTATCGGTGTAGAGGAATTGGTTTCTCACGCTGTTGCAAAGATGAGACAATATAAAATTTCTCAAATTCCGGTAACGAAAGATGGAGAATTTGTTGGATTGATTGACGAGACTGCTTTGATTAATCAGATTGTTGGAAATGAACAAATAAAAGATGAAGCGATTGGTAAAATCATGGGACCTAAACTTCCTGTTGTTAAGCCAAACGCAACGATTAAAGAATTGTCTAAGTTGATCAATAAGGATGTGCCAGCAGTTTTGGTTGACCTTGGAGACAATAAATACCACATTATTACAAGACACGATGTAATTGGTGCAATGGCTTAGTTTTTAAAAGTGATTGACCAATTAGGAAATACAATACATTTAGAAAAGGAACCGATGAGAATTGTCTCATTGGTTCCTTCTCAAACAGAATTGCTCTATGATTTAGGTTTAGGTGATAGAGTAGTAGGCATCACAAAATTTTGCATTCATCCCAACGAATGGTTCCGTTCCAAAGAAAGAATTGGAGGAACAAAAGATGCTGATATTGAAAAAATCACCCGATTAAAACCTGATTTAATCATTGGGAACAAAGAAGAAAACACCAAAGAAGATATTGAAGCCTTAAGGAAAATTGCTCCTGTATATATGAGTGATATTTTTAATTTAGCGGATAGTCTAGAAATGATTGCTCAAGTTGCTGAAATTTGTAATGTCGGAAAGCGAGGTGCAGCAATCGTTGAGCAAATTCAAACCAATTTCAAAACCATTATTCCATTCACAGATCAACCAAAAGTTGCCTATTTGATATGGAAAGATCCATTTATGGGTGTGGGTTCAGCTACTTTTATTGACACTGTTTTAACAGACCACATGGGAATGGAAAATGTTCTTGGAAATCAAGTGCGTTATCCTGAATTAGACATTGAGAATCTGCCAGAGTTGGATTATCTTTTTCTGAGCACAGAACCTTATCCTTTTAAAGAAAAGCATTTTTCAGAATTACAAAAGTACTTTCCGAATGCTAAAATTATGTTGGTGGATGGAGAGTATTTTACTTGGTATGGTTCACGATTAATTAATGCTCCGAAATATCTGAAAGGGTTGATGGAAAGGATAATTAACAATTAACAATTGACAATTGATGATTGTTATTTCGTAGAATAGCGCTGTCTTACGATTCTACAAAATAAAAATTAAATGCCTATCGGATACTCTACCAGTAAATATAGAGTTAAAATACCATCCAGCATCAAGACCTTAGATTTTCCTAATTAATTAGATGTGATGTTTGTTTAATTAAAAGATGAGAATTCAGTTACAGCAGTAATCGTAAGAAATCCGCTATAATCCGCATTCACCTGATGTGAAAAATCCGCGAGTATCCGCGTTGCTTGCATCCGTTTCATCCGCGTGCCATTACAGCGTGAAACAATTGTGTGGGGGATAGTTCTGAAATTATTACTTTACAGGTAAACAATGCCGATAAGCATTAAAAATTATAATAACAACATCACATATTTTGCCATTTCCACAGTCATCAACTTTCCTTCCTTGACGCTAATCTCTCCTTTAATTTCTAATGAATCTCCAACTTGCTCTGCGCGAATATCAAAATAGCTAACATCTTCCAAAAACTGTTTTGAAAGCTTCACTGGCGGCATCATTTTAATAAAGCCAGCAACAAATCCTTGTCCATCGATTTCTAAAACAGCAGATGGATAACCACTCGCTGAATAGTAGGGTTTTATTTCTGTTTCAACATAATCAGGCATTTCAGTTAAGCCAATGTAAATTTCATTTTCTGATATTTGTTTGTAATTATATTTTACATTTCCAATAGTGATTCTTCTATTTTCAAAATCAATTAACGATTTATAATTAGGATGGAGATTCTTAACAACAGAATCAATTTGAAAGGGTTCTTTGAATCTTAAAATCCAATCTAAGTTAGGCAAAACGGCCATCGACCCTTTATATTCATCTATTGCGACACCATAAATCAATAACTGCATAGACTTTACTGCGGGAACTTCAATTCCTAATTTATTAAACGAAGTAGCCAAGTAATTCATTGCGTCCTCAGGGACCTCGCTTGTTTGAATCTGAAAATATTTTTGAGAAGTAGGCAGATTTAGTATGTTTTGTTTTGAAGAACTAGAAACAGCATTATCAATAAGTTTTCCTTTACCCTTAATAGATATTGTTTGGTTTTTAATGTTTAAATCAAGATTCAAGGCTTTGAGATAAGTTCCATCGTTTCCTTGATAAGCTAAATTGATTAACCCTCTTGAATTGAATTTTCCATTTTCTATTTTTTTAGAATTTACAATCTTCTCTGCCAATTGAGTATAATGAGTTACCGTTTCAGAAGATGCTTTGTCATCTAAATAAATCAAAACTCCATATTTTGAATTGCTAAATTTTATAGTGTTTTCGCCATCTATTTGATATCTTTTAAAATCTCCTTCATTTGAAATGTTCAATACAACTCCTTTTGCTGAGCTATTGTTCCAATTGTCGTAAAAAACCACAACCTCAGCACTTAAGTCTGCTCCTAATTTACTAATCTCTTGGCTTTCCTCTGGCATGAAGAGTTGAGCAGTTTTCTCATCTATATCTGCTTGGAATAATAGATCAAATAGGAATGTATGAATAAGTTCTTGGGTATTCACACTCATTACCATGTCAATATCGCTAGGCAGTAGACTACTATTCGAAGTACTTTCCTTTGCTGTTGTGAAATTTACAAATCCAATAATAATCCAAAATCCAATTAAGAAGAGTAGAACAATTGAGAAGCTAAATACACGTTTATATTTCTGCACTTGCGAAGGGTATTCGTTTGAAAAAATTATCTTTGTAATTGAATTACTGTGTTGGTAAATTTAATCAATAACCAGCACAAAATTAAGGAGTAGAATAGTATTATTGATATTTCATTAGATAATTATGGGGAAATTTGCATTGTGGATATTGAAAATGATGGGATGGAATATTCAAGATAGTCCAGAAGGGGTTGATAAAGCAGTTATTGTTATGGGACCACATACGAGCAATTGGGATTTTATTGTTGGTAAATTAGCCTTTATGCACTACGGTGTGAGGGGGCGTTATTTGATCAAAAGCGAATTGTTTTTCCCTCCATTAGGTTGGTTTTTAAAAGGAATTGGTGGAATTCCAGTTCACCGCAATAAAAACAACAAATTTACAGACCAAGCGGTAAAACACTTCAACGAAAATGAATCAATGTATATGGTTTTTACACCTGAAGGAACGAGAAGTTATAATCCAAATTGGAAAAAAGGTTTTTATTATATCGCGTTAAGAGCAAAAGTTCCAATTTATATTGGATACATGGATTACCCAACAAAAACAGGTGGATTCTTAGAGTTGTTTACTCCAACTGGGGATGTCATTAAGGATATCGCATTTATCAAAAAGCAATTGAGTCAATTTAGAGGAAAGCATCCTGAGAATGGAATTCGTGCGGTGGAAGATGAGTAAGTTTAAAATGAAAAATTAATAGTTACAAATGGAGAGTAAAAAAACTGACTTAATTTTATGACTTTGTTTTTAATGGTCTATTAAAAAAAAAATAGGGAGTTTTGAAAAGCTTTATAAGTAAACATCAGCCAACAAATATGCTGGAGAAATCATCTCTATGATCTATCCATTGAGATTTCCAAGTGCTATTTTCTTTGACTAACAAAACGTATTCAAACAAAAAACGGAATCAAATAAATGATTCCGTTTTTAATATCTATTAAGAAAAGACTAGTCTTTTTTCTCAGTTTTTCCTTTACTACAACAAGCTTTTTTACCTTCCTTGCTTGCACAAGATTTTGCTTCTGTTGTTTTTCCTTCAGTTTTAGCTTCTGATTTTTTGTCTTTACAACAGTCTTTCTTACAATCTTCTTTACAATCTTTCTTTTCAGTTTTTACAGGTTCACCTGCAGTTGCTGTAGAAGTGTATCCGATTGTTCCAAAAAACAATCCCATTGTCAATACCATTAATCCTTTTTTCATTGTCTATAGTTTTATAATCTAACCAAAAATAGCTTAATTATTTTAATTCACCAATTTTTGTGATTCTTCCTTTTACTACATCTCCAATTTTCACATCAATCTTTGTGTCAAGTGGTAACAATAAATCGATTCTTGATCCGAATTTAATAAATCCAAATTCTTCAGCTGCTTTTACTTTATCTCCGGGTTGAACATAATAGCAAATTCTTCTTGCCACTGCTCCAGCAATTTGTCTAAAAAGCACTTCTTTTCCGCCTTCGTGCTCTATAACAAAAGTAGTTCTTTCATTGTCCGTTGAGCTCTTTGGATGCCATGCTACTAAAAATAATCCTTTGTGGTATTTCGCATATTTCATCAATCCAGAAATAGGATTAAAGTTCGCATGCACGTTTAAAGGCGACATGAAAATAGAAATTTGAATTCTTTTGTCTTTAAAATATTCCGTTTCTTCAACTTCTTCAATTACCACAACTTTTCCATCTGCCGGGCAAATAATTTCATTCGTTTTTTCAACGTAAGTAATTTTAGGAACACGAAAGAATTGAATAATCAAGTAAGCCATCACAATAACTCCCAATGTAAGTAAAGCATATAGCCACCAATATCCAATTATTGTCCATAAATAATAATTTAGTACTTGTATAGCGATCAATATTATTAATCCGATTGTTATGATGAGATATCCCTCTCTGTGTAATTTCATTTATGTAATTTTATTTTAAAAGGTGTAAATTTAATGTATTATTCGGTTTAAACACCTTTCGTGAAAAACGTTTTGTATGAAGGGACGTTTTGCAAACGTCCTAATATGCAAAACGTCCTATTATTCAAACGTTCAATGAATTAATTACCCAAACGTAGTCAACAACAAATAGAAAAATGGCGTAGCATAAATAACAGCGTCAAAACGGTCCAAAATTCCACCATGTCCTGGCAGTATAGTTCCGGAGTCTTTTACATTTACAATTCTTTTGAATTTTGATTCTATCAAGTCTCCCAAAACACTTGTTGGAGAGATTATTACAGCTGCTACTATCCAGAAGATCATATCTCCATCCATTAAGAAAGCATAAATCCATCCTGCTAGAATGGTAAATACAAATCCTCCAATCGTTCCTTCCCAAGTTTTCTTTGGAGAAATACGTTCAAAAAGTTTATGCTTTCCAAATGATCGGCCTGCCAAGTAGGCAAAAGTATCATTGGTCCAAACCAAGATAAAGAGACCTATAATGTAAGTCCATTGAGGTTCTGTACTTGTTTCAAAGTTATATATTGAGAACATCAAATAGAACGGAAACATCACATAAATCCAGGGGAAAAAGGTAACTGTTAAATCAAGTAGCGGATTTTTTTGCTTACTGAAAATAACGAATAAGAAGGGTAGGAAAACAATAGGAATCAATACCAATTCAATCGGGAATTGAATTATACCTATTTGTTTTAAGGTAAGTAGAATATAGAGAAGGAGTGCACCCAAAATCCCACTGTAAGACTTAGGTTGGACGATGTTGGATTTTTCGAAGAATCGATAAAATTCAAAAACACCTATACACATAAAAAAGCCTAACACAGTGGCTGCTGCATAGGCTCCAACAATAAAAGAGCTGATGGTGATAACCACAAACAAAGCTCCCCAAACGGCACGCGTAATAATGTTATTCATAGGGTTTTTCTATGATGTATTTTGCTCGAATAACATCATTTTGGTTAACATAGATTTCTATCTGACCAAAGTTGTTATAAGAAGTGTCCATCTTATTTATTACAATAACATGGACACCTTCTTCTTCAAGTTTTAATTTCATGATATTAGCCATGTGTACTTGTGAAGTACGGTAGACTAATTTATTTTTCTCAAATTCAGTTTCTTCAGGAAGGATCTTACGAATCCATTTTTTTATCCTCTTCCACATCTTCATTTGAGTTTTTATCGCTGTTTTCAGTATTTACAGATCCATTTGTGGAAGCTGGCTTTTCAGCATCATCTTCAATTACATTTGCATCATCTGCAGAAACCTCAGCATGTTCTCCTGCTAATTTGATTTTCTCAATATCAGAAAGTTTATCCCAAGGACGCTCACCAAATATAGCAATTAAATCTTCTTTGAAGATAACTTCTTTTTCTAATAGCTTACTTGCTAAAAGATTAAGTTTATCTTGATTTGCTGTAAGAATATCTTTCGCTCTTTGGTATTGCTCCTCAATTAATTTACTCACCTCTTGGTCAATAATTCGAGCAGTTTCTTCAGAATATGGCTTTGTAAACTGGTTCTGACCTTGTGAGTCATAGAAAGAAATATTTCCTACTACTTTGTTCAGTCCATAAACAGAAACCATTGCATAAGCTTGTTTAGTTACTTTCTCTAAATCGCTTAATGCTCCAGTAGAAATCTTACCAAATGTAATTTCCTCAGCAGCACGTCCACCTAAAGCAGCACACATCTCATCTAATAATTGCTCAGTTGTGGTTATGCTTCTTTCTTCTGGTAAATACCAAGCAGCACCTAGTGATTGACCACGGGGTACAATTGTAACTTTTACTAATGGGTGAGCGTGTTCAGCTAACCAAGAAACAGCTGCGTGTCCAGCTTCGTGGAATGCAATAGATCGTTTCTCATCTTTAGTAATAATCTTGTTTTTCTTCTCTAATCCACCAACGATTCTGTCTACAGCGTCTAAGAAATCTTGTTTCTCAACTGCCTTTTTGTCTTTACGGGCTGCAATTAATGCTGCTTCATTACAAAGGTTTGCAATATCTGCTCCTGAGAATCCTGGTGTTTGTTTTGCCAAGAATTCAACATCCATTTCTTTGTCCGTTTTAATAGGCTTTAAATGAACTTTAAAGATTGCTCTTCTTTCGTTTAAATCTGGCATGTCAACATAAATCTGACGGTCAAAACGCCCTGCACGCATCAATGCTTTATCCAATACATCTGCACGGTTAGTTGCTGCAAGAATAATAACACCAGAGTTTGTTCCAAATCCATCCATTTCTGTCAGTAGTTGGTTCAATGTATTTTCACGTTCGTCGTTAGAACCCATGTTGTTGTTCTTACCACGCGCTCTACCAATTGCATCAATCTCATCAATAAAGATAATTGAAGGTGCTTTCTCTTTTGCTTGCTTGAATAAATCTCTAACACGAGACGCTCCAACACCAACAAACATCTCTACGAAATCAGATCCTGATAACGAGAAGAATGGGACATCTGCTTCACCTGCTACAGCTTTCGCTAATAAAGTTTTACCTGTTCCTGGAGGGCCAACTAAAATTGCTCCTTTTGGAATTTTAGCTCCTAATTCTGTGTATTTTGAAGGATTCTTCAAGAAGTTCACGATTTCCTCGACTTCTTCTTTTGCTCCTTCAAGTCCTGCTACATCTTTAAATGTAACGTCTGTTCCTTTTCCTTTCTCAAAAACTTTAGCTTTCGATTTACCAATGTTGAAGATTTGACCTCCAGCACCACCAGCACCTCCGCCAGACATTCTCTTCATGATGAACATCCAAATGGCTATAATGATAATGATTGGCAATAAGAAACTGAATATTTGTCCTATATAATTGTGCTCTTCATCCACACGATAAGAAATAACATCAAATCCATCTGCTTTTCGCTTGTCATTGACGGTTTCAAATTCCTTTATAAAAGCTTCGGTTGACGCGATATCAAATGAAAATTGCGGTGAAGCAGTACCCAAGGTTTTCCCTGAATTGTTCATCGCACGTCTCATAACTTCGAAATCTGATCCTGAAAAATCACCCTGATTTACAGCTGTAATTCCAGATTCGTTGATTTTAAAATCTACTCTTCCTACATTTCTCCAGAGGATAGTGTTTTCAACAAAACCTTCTTCCATTAAGGTTAAGAAAGTTTGTTTGGATTGTAATTCCTTTGTTGTTGAGGAACTCATGAATAACTGGATCCCAATTATCGCAATTCCAATTGCTGCATAAATCCAATAAATAGAATAAGGATTCTTCTTAGTGGGCTTATTCTTGTTTTGATTCTCTTTGTTTTCTTTTGCCATTTCTAATATTTATAGATTTTCAATCTGACGTTTCTTACCATCAGCCCATAAATCTTCTAATTCATAATATTCACGAACATCTTTGTGGAAAATATGCGCAACAACGTTTACATAATCCAATAAAACCCATTGTGAGCTGTTTTTACCTTCTTGGTGCCAAGGTTTTTCTTTTAAAGTTTTTCGAGTAGCACGTACAATCGCGTTTGCAATTCCATCAACTTGGGTAGTTGAATCGCCGCTTCCGATTACAAAAAAGTCTGTTACTGCACTTTCTACGTCTCTTAAATCTATTACAACAATATCCTCTGCTTTGTTGTCTTGCATCCCTTCAACGATTACCTCGCAAAGTTTTTCTGCACTAATTTCTTTTACTATTTTTATCATTCTATAATAATTGCTTACAAAGCTAATTAAATTTTAATTTTGCGCCCTTACTTTTAAACTGTTTCATGGATATACAAAATGTGTTTGTAGGTCAGAAAATAATTTATCTTGATCGCACTGACAGTACTAACAACTATACTGCCAAGGTGTTCAAATCAGGTGCTATTGATTCAGGCTCGGTAATTCTGACAGACATTCAAACAAATGGCAGAGGGCAGCGTGGAAAAGAGTGGCAATCTGACGCATTTTCTAATTTGATAGTGAGCATTGCTGCCGACATTAATATGTGGAAAATTAACAATATGATTTCCCTTAATCATGTTACTGCTTTAGCTTTGCAATCATTTTTGCTCAAACACATAGATAATGTTAAAATAAAATGGCCCAACGATATTATGATTAATGATAAAAAAGCCGTTGGAATTTTAATTGAATCTTTTATTACTTCAAATCAAAGGAATTCTGTTATTGGCTTTGGTGTGAATATCAATCAACAAAATTTTGACGCACCAAGAGCTACTTCTTTAAGTTTGGAAACAGGAAAAAACTATAACCCAAAAGAATTAATTTATGAAGTAATCGACGCATTTAATCATTTCATTAACTTATATCATGAAAAAGGAGAAAAATGGATGCATAATGAATATAATAAGCAACTCTGGAAATTAAATATGCCTCATCCATTTACAATTAATGATCAGATTACCGAAGGTGAAATTCAAACGACCACCGATTCAGGAGAACTAATTGTTCAATTTCAAAATGAAATTAAAGTATTTATGAACGGACAAATCACTTATTGATCAATTGCGAATTAAATCAATTGCGTTGCGTGTATACTGACAAATATCACCTCGATTTCCATGTGTTATCGTTTCGATATCAATTCGTTAAACATTAACAATTAAACATTAACAATTAGTAATCATCAATTCTCTTCTCCAATATTCTAACACTATCTCTAGAAGTTTCTAAATCGTATTGTAAAATTTCATTAAAAGCTTCTAAATAATTATATCTCTCTGTTAATTCATAATTTTCTAATTGTAATTCTGTTTTGCTTTTTGCAAGAAATACTCCCCAAATAACTAGCCCTGCAATTACGAAGCCTTTCATTACAAATAAGACTTTTAAAGTGATTTTCATTTTTCTCTATTTTTGATTATTTCATCAACTGCTTCTGGATTTAATAGGGTAGAAGTATCACCTAAATCTGTGAATTCATTAGACGCGATTTTTCTTAAAATACGACGCATAATTTTTCCAGATCTTGTTTTAGGTAAGCTAAATGTAAATTGAATCTTAGATAGTTTTGCTATCGGACCAATTTGATCTGAAATTGATTCGTTTATTGCGATTTTTAATGCTTCTTTTTCTTCATCGCTGATTGGTCGTTTTAATGTCACAAATCCAAATAAAGCATTTCCTTTTACGTCATGAGGATAGCCAACAATAGCCGATTCAGCAACTATTTGATGCTCGTTGATCGTGTTTTCAATTGGCGCAGTTCCTAAATTATGACCTGAAACAATTACGACATCATCAACGCGACCAGTAATTCTATAATATCCTACCGGATCTCTCAATGCTGCATCGCCAGAAAAGTAATATCCTGGATAAGCGGAGAAATAAGTTTCGTGATAGCGCTTGTGATCGTTCCAAATGGTTCGCGCTATTCCTGGCCATGGTGTTTTGATACATAAATTACCATTCACAAGATTTCCTTCTAATTCTTTTCCTTCTTCACTCATCAAAACAGGTTGAATTCCTAAAAGTGGAAAAGTAGCAAATGTTGCTTTCGTAGGTGTAGAGAATGGAATAGGTGAAATTAAAATCCCTCCAGTTTCTGTCTGCCACCACGTATCAACTATCGGACAGCGTTGTTGACCAATGTGATGATCATACCAATTCCAAGCTTCGACATTTATAGGTTCTCCAACTGAACCCAAAACTTTTAATGAAGATAAATCGTGTTTTTCAACATGTGAAATATCTTGTTTTGCCAATGAACGAATAGCTGTTGGTGCTGTATAAAATTGATTGACTTTATGTTTTTCAATAACTTCCCAAAATCGATTATGATCTGGATAAGAAGGAACACCTTCAAATATAATAGTTGTTGCTCCATTCAATAATGGACCGTAAAGTATGTATGAATGTCCCGTGATCCAACCAATATCAGCTGTACACCAATAAATTTCTCCATTTTCATATTGGAAAACATTTTTGAATGTATGCGCTGTATAAACCATATATCCTCCAGTTGTGTGAACCATTCCTTTAGGTTTTCCGGTAGAACCAGAAGTGTAAAGAATGAATAATGGATCTTCTGCTTCCATCGTTTCCGCTGGACAGTCTGTACTTGCGCTTTTTGTTAAGTCAGCTAAATAAAAATCTCTTTCTGCTTCCATTTTAATTTCGCAGTGGGTACGTTTAACTACAAGAACGCTTTCTACTGTTGGACAGTCAACCAGTGCTTTGTCAACAATGTTCTTTAGGTTAATTTCTTTCGCTCCACGATAAGAACCATCTGCGGTAATCAGCATTTTACAGCTTGCATCATTTACACGAGATGAAATGGCTGTTGATGAATATCCTGCGAATACAACAGAATGAATTGCTCCAATTCTTGCACAAGCGAGCATTGAATAAGCTAATTCTGGAATCATTGGTAAGTAAATACAAATTCGATCTCCTTTTTGAATACCTTTTTGCTTGAGAACATTGGCGATTTTATTTACCTCTTCAGATAATTTGTTAAAGGTAATGTGCTCTGCTTTTTCATCAGTTGAATTAGGTTCAAAAATAATTGCTGTTTGATCTCCTTTTTCCTCTAAATGTCTATCTATACAATTTTCAGTAATGTTTAATTGACCGCCTTCAAACCATTTTATATCTGCTTTGTGCATGTCGGCATTTAGAACACTGGACCATCTTTTCTTCCATTTGAAACTTTCAGCTATTTCACTCCAAAATTTTTCGGGATCTTGAAGAGCTTTTTCTTGATACTTAAAATATTCTGGAAGATTTTTAACTATATATTTCATGGCTCATTATTTTTAAGATGGAAGTTAAATTTACTAATATTGTTTGAGATTAATTTCATTTACGGAGGTTTTGATTATAATTATAAAAGAAAATATGAAAGAAGTTATACAAGCAGTTGAACAACAGGTGAAAAAACTATTTGAAAATGAAGGTACTGGACATGATTGGTTTCATATAGACCGAGTAAGAAATATCGCCTTAAAAATTCAAGAAAAAGAAGGTGGGAATAGAGAGGTAATTGAATTAGCAGCATTATTACATGATATATCAGATCATAAATTCAATGGCGGAGATTTTGAAAAAGGAGCTGAAGTGGCAAGTCAGATATTAGATCATTTAAATGTAAATATTGAAACAAAATTAGCTGTGGCATTAATTGTAAAGTATGTTTCTTTCAAAGGAAGTGGTGAGAAAGATACCATGGATTCCCTAGAAGGAAAAATTGTTCAAGATGCCGATAGAATTGATGCCATTGGAGCAATTGGAGTTGCCAGGACTTTCGCCTACGGTGGTTCAATTGGACAACCAATTTATGATCCAGCGATTCCTCCAAAAATTAAACAATCTAAAGAAAGTTACATTAAGGAGAGAACGCATACTGTAAATCACTTCTACGAAAAGCTTCTGATTCTAAAAGACAGAATGCATACCCATTCGGGAAAAGTAATTGCCGAAAAGCGAACACTTTTTATGGAGGAGTTTTTAGATCAGTTTTATGAAGAATGGGGTGGGTAATTATGAATTATGAATGTTGAATTTTCGGAATTTTTAAAGGTTGGAGTTTAGTTTTAATAGCTCTAGTGATTGTTAGTGTATTAGCCATGGACTAAAGTCAATGGCTAGAAAGAATTCGTACGGTTTTTTGAACATGATTTTAGCTTGATAGATGTATTGTTGTTCTTTAAATTATTGCATTTTTCAGACATTTTCATAACACAATTACTTTTACATCTGGCATAGTCATTAATTACGATGAAAAATTTTACTTGTTGTTTTTTGCTGCAAAAAGTCAAACTTAGCAAAATGTAAAAAAATCATCGCAAAAAAAAAAATACGCTCCAAGATTGAAGCGTATTTAATAAATTTATAGTTTTTGGTTCTTAGAGAACTCTAAATGTTACTCTTCTGTTTTTAGCATCTCTCAAAGTGTCATCATCACTTTCAGTAATATACTCAGAATCTATTCCATCTTTAGCGTCTTCAATAATCAATCTGTCTCCAGCAACTCCTTTTTCTTCTAGAAGTTTTTTAACATATTCTGCTCTTCGCATCGAAAGAACATTGTCTGTTGCACTTGCAGCTTCTGTTGCATCGGAGTGACCTGTTAATTGAAGTTTCATCTTTGGATTCTCTTCCATCATTGACGCAAGTTTATCCAAAGTTTTTTCTCCATCTATTTTTACGTCATATCTTCCACCTGCATAGTAAATATTATATTGATTTACCATTGCACTTAAATCCATGTCTTTTGTAATCTCTGGAGAACGTTGGTAAACTGTTGAAGCAACTTGTTGAGATTCATCTCCATAATCACATTCACATGTTTCATTTGGACCTAATAATTGTACAGAAACATCATCAATATAATAGTAAGCAGCAATTATCTGCTTTCCACTCATGTCTCTTGGTTTTCTTGCACGGTCACCTTTAATGTCAGCATCTTCAGAAAAATTACCTATTGTAATATATTTTTCTTTTCCAGTTGCAACATATTCTCCGCAAACTAAATCCCATCCATACATTCCATCAAATGCTTCTCTTTTCGGATGTTCAATATGAGTTTCAGCAATAATCGCTGGAATTTTATCATCTGTTCCTAATCCTTTTTTAGAAATATGAGCACCTAATCTGTTTGATGAGTATTTAGAAAGCTCTGCTAAAGAAGCATAAAATTGAACTTTATAACGCATTCCCTTTTTCAAAGAAGTTGAAAGTTGAGATGTTAAATAACTTCTGTTCTCTTTTTCACGATAAGAATATGAAATCACTCCTGCATAGTTAACACCACTTTTCGGTTCTTCTCTCCCGTAAATGTTATCTGGAGTTAATACATCAGGTGCTCCTGCTTCTGAAGAAAATAAATCTGCTCTACTTCCTGTCGCAGAAGACCATCCTTCAGCTTTTTCAATATCGCCAATTCTGCGAATCTTTCTGCTTTGTGCATCTTCGAAACTTGGGTTTACGACCAAGTTCTCGGCTTCTTGTGCAATCGTTGATAACGAAAGTAAGGCTAAAGGCAGCGTGTAAAGCAAGCCTTTTAATTTTCTAGTTTTTGATTTCATAGTTTTTTACAGTTTTAATAAATGTTTTAACCTTTTCAGGATCGATATCTGGATAAACTCCATGACCCAAATTTACAATATGTCTTTTACTTTTGAAACTATCTAACATATTATTAGTTAGCTGCTCGATTTCACTGTGTGAAGAATATAAAGCACACGGATCAAGATTCCCTTGTAAAGTTTTATTTTCACCTACAATTTTTCTAACATCAGCAACGCTCATATTCCAATCTAGTCCTAAAGTATTGCAATTTGAATTAGCTAAATTTGGAAGTGCAGCATAAGCTCCTTTTGCAAATAACGTTACAGGTACTTCATTAATAGCATCTGCAATTTTATTTATGTATTTCAAACCGAACTCATTGTACTGGTTGTTTCCTAAAATACCTGCCCAAGAATCGAATACTTGAACAAGGTCGGCACCTGCTTTAATTTGCATTTTCAAATAACGAATAGTCACTTCCGTGATTCTATTAAGCAACTCATGTGCCAAAGTAGGGTTTTGGTAAAGCATTTTTCTAGATTCAGAAAATGTTTTAGAACCTCCACCATCAATCATGTAGCAAAAGATTGTCCAAGGTGCCCCAGCAAATCCAATTAATGGGACTCTTCCATTTAATTCTTTTTTGGTGATTTCAATGGCTTCTTTTACATAGCCTAAACGGTCTTCTACATCAAAATCTGTTTGACCGTGTTTAACAAGGTCAGCTTCACTTTTAATTGTTTTTTCGAAACGAGGTCCGACCTTTTCTATCAGTTGGTATTCTAATCCCATGGCTTCGGGGATAACAAGAATGTCTGAAAAGATTATTGCCGCATCCACATCTAGGTGGTCTACTGGCTGAATAGTTACCTCTGCTGCTAAAGCTGGGGTTTCTACTAATTCTTTAAATCCACTTAAAGAATTTCTTACGGCTCTGTACTCAGGAAGAATCCTTCCTGCTTGGCGCATTAGCCAAACTGGATATCTTTCGATATTTTCTCCACGTGCCGCTCTTAAGAGTAAGTCATTTTTAAAATCCATAGAAACAAAGATAAGCATTCGTTATGGATAATAGCTGCAGTAATTGTAGAAAAAGTTAGTGCATAGCAAAAAAGGGAGCCTAGTGATTAGACTCCCTTAAATATAATGATTTTAATCAATTACAAGCTAGAGATGTGCAATGCTAAACCAGATTTAAGGTTAGCTGCTTTCTTCTTGTGAATAACGTTTTTCTTCGCTAATTTATCAAGCATACTTGAGATGTTTGGTAAAAGCTTTTCAGCCTCTGCCTTATCTGTTGTACCACGTAAAACACGAATCGCATTACGCGTTGTTTTATGCTGATATCTATTACGAAGCGTTTTCGCTTTATCTGATCTTACTCTTTTAAGTGCTGACTTGTGATTCGCCATAATTTACTGTTGTTATAATGTTTATTAAGTAGCCCATAGGAGAATCGAACTCCTGTTTTCAGGATGAAAACCTGATGTCCTAACCACTAGACGAATGGGCCATAATTTAATTTGTACTTTTTTTAACCTTGAAAGTATTCTCGTTAGAATAACTTTAGTAGCCCATAGGAGAATCGAACTCCTGTTTTCAGGATGAAAACCTGATGTCCTAACCACTAGACGAATGGGCCGTTATTTGATATAAATTTCGGAGTGCAAATATATATGCATTTTAATTTATAACAAAGCTTTTTTGGATAAAAAATTAATTATTTTCATTGTGTTCTGCTTCAAACTTGAATCCCAACCTTTTACCAGTTTTTAATTCTTGAGCTGTTGACAAGGTTTTTATTTGATGAACACTCACATGACTCACTTTATTGTAAGGAGGAGTATGTAAATCGAATTCCGCAGCATGCTTAACAGCCACTTCAAAAATATTTTTCATGGTTTCAACATCAAAGATATTTGACCTTATATTTCTAAAGTAATAAGAAAGCTCTCCTTTTCCTTCAATCATGAAATGACCTTCTTTGTTGATGAAAATTCGACCAATTAAATATCCTGCATCATTCATTCTCTTTTGAAGAAAAGACTCCGCTAAGAAATTGTAGATGTTAATTACTCCGAAGTAACCAAGGTGTTTGTCTTCTTCAATGTAAGAGTTCTTCCATATCGAATTATCAGCTGGGAAGGTAAATACGTTGGTGTGCATGTTAAACACCAATACATCGCTTCCTACGTATGCATGAGTTTCGAAATCGCCGTTGTAATCGAATTTCAAACGAACCCTCTCATCAGGAATCTTAATTCTGAATAATGCTAGTTCTTCTTCAACAACAGTTTTGAACTTTTTATAACATGCTAGAGTAGTTGCATAAACTTCTTGCTTAAGTATAGATCGCTCTTTCAATAGTTCAACAACATCTTGTTTTTTAATTTCCATGTCTTTTCTTACTATAGGTTAATATGCTTTTGCAAACAAGACTCTCTTCGTTGATGGATTACCTGAGTAAATACATTTTCCAGCTTCTTCTTTTGCATCTAAAGGTATACACCTAATAGTCGCTTTTGTTTCCTCCTTAATCTTATTTTCTGTTTCAGATGTTCCGTCCCAATGTGCTGAAATAAATCCTCCTTTTTCTTCTAAAACCTTTTTAAATTCTTCATAAGATTCAACAGGTGTTGTGTTCTCTGTTCGGAATTCTTTCGCTTTATTTAATAGATTGTCTTGAATTTCATCTAACAAGTCAACAATATAAGTTGAAATACCGTCCCATTCAACAACTTCTTTTGTTTTGGTATCTCTTCTTGCTACTTCCGCTTTATTGTTTTCTAAATCTCTTGGACCAATTGCTACACGAACAGGAACTCCTTTTGCTTCATATTCTGCAAATTTCCACCCTGGTCGTCTGTTGTCATCATCATCAAATGTTACAGAAATCCCTTTTTTAATCAATTCAGATTTTAAAACAGCTACCTTCTCAGAAATTGCTTCTAATTGTTCTGCTGTTTTATAAATTGGAATTATAGCTACTTGAATAGGCGCTAGTTTTGGAGGTAAAACCAATCCTTCATCATCTGAATGAGTCATGATTAATCCACCAATTAAACGTGTCGAAACTCCCCATGAAGTTGCCCAAACATGTTCTAGTTTCCCTTCTTTATCTGCGTATTTTACGTCAAAAGCTTTCGCAAAGTTCTGACCTAAAAAGTGTGATGTTCCAGCTTGAAGTGCTTTTCCATCTTGCATCATTGCCTCAATGCAGTAAGTTTCGTCTGCTCCAGCAAATCGCTCTGCCGCAGTTTTTATTCCCTTAACAACTGGCATTCCCATGTATTCTTCTACAAAGTCAGCATATACATTAAGCATTTGTTCTGCTTCTTCAATGGCTTCTTCTTTTGTACTGTGAGCAGTATGTCCTTCCTGCCAAAGAAATTCTGTAGTTCTTAGGAATAAACGTGTTCTCATTTCCCAACGTACAACATTTGCCCATTGATTAATTTTCAAAGGTAAATCACGGTAGGATTGAATCCAGTTTTTGAATGAGTTCCAAATAATAGTTTCTGATGTAGGACGAACAATAAGCTCCTCTTCTAATTTTGCATCAGGATCAACGATTAATTCTCCACTTTCGCTGGTTTTTAAACGGTAATGTGTTACCACCGCACATTCTTTAGCAAAACCTTCCACATGTTGGGCTTCTTTACTCAAATAAGACTTAGGAATGAATAAGGGGAAATAAGCATTGGAATGACCCGTTTCTTTAAACTTTGCATCCAAAACACTCTTCATATTCTCCCATATTGCGTAACCATAAGGTTTAATTACCATACATCCGCGAACATCTGAGTGCTCAGCTAATCCAGCTCTTTCAATAACTTCATTATACCATTTGGAATAATCCTCAGACCTTTTTGTGTACTTTGCCATTTTGTGGAACAGTTTTTGTTAAATTATTCTTAATATTTAAACGTTATTTACTGTAAATACGTTTAAGATTTACAAAAGTAAGAACTCAATTTGGAAATCCTTCAAATAAGTTGTAAGTTTAATCAAATAGAACCTTATATTATGGAAACGACAATTAAAATATTTATTCTACTCGGAGCAAGTGCTTTATTATCTTCTTGTTCAAATTACGGTTACATTTCTGAAAACGATGTTTATATGCAAACACCTACAGAACTTAACCTAGAAGAGGATGAGAACGATATTACATCTTTTAATGCGTTCAAAGCAAGGCAAAAAGGAGCTTTTGAACAAGAATACAAAGACCCCCGTGTAAATGAACGTGTTCGCATGAATACTTTAATGATTATGACAGCATACAATCCTTATGGCTATTACGGTTATAATGGAATGAGCTTTTATCCTCAACATCATTATGCTTACCAAGGCTTTAATTCAGGAATTGGTTTCGGAAGCAGTTATCAGTATGGATATTCTCCGTTTGGTTATGGTTTCGGATACAGTCCATATCACAACGGTGGATATTATAATTATGGATACGGATATGGATACGGACATCCAGGATATCAAGGGTCTTATTATCCAAACGGTTACTATGGAAATGGATATTATGGAGACATGATTCCAGGATACCCTACTTCTAGCGGAAATTCATTTTATGGACAAAGAAGACCTTTGGCTTCATCTTCAAATCGATCAAGTTATTACTCTAAGCCAAAATCTAACATGAATGTTTATACTTCTAAATCTTACACTCCAACGAATCAGAATTTAGGAATGGCAAGAAAAGAAGTGCAGAAAAGAAGCGCAAATGGAACAGATTATAGCAGCAGAAAAGCTGGTAATATTGGTGTTTCTACGAATCAAGGAGTCAGAACGAACGTTAATAGAGATATAGGTAGAACAACTTTACAAAATAGAGTGGTTAATAATTCTTATACCCCTAATTCTTCTGCTAGAAATTCTGGAGTGGCTCAAAAGCCTACACGAACAGGTGTAAATACTCAGTTCAATAGAAATGTTGGGAATTCTAGACCTACTGGGACTTCAACTCCTCGTGCTACAAGAACTACAACTTCTTCTCCTCGTATTCAAACAACTCAGCCAAGTGGGAGAGGAGTTTCTACTAGACCTAGCTCAGGTAGTTCAAGTAGAAATTCAGCGCCATCATCACCTTCAAGAAGAAGATAAAATTAAACGACAAGACTGTTTTTAGATATGAAGAAAATCATAAGTGTTTCAGCTGTATTTGTATTGGGTTTATTTTTAAAATCTGAATTGATTGCCCAGAATGAAAACGATGTTTTGCGGTACAGTACTACAGATGTTTTTGGATCTGCTCGATTTGAAGCGATGGCCGGTTCTTTTGGTGCATTAGGTGCAGATTTTAGTGCTATTCAAATTAATCCTGCTGGAATGGGAAGGTTTTCATCTTCTAATATGTCTTTTAGTTTCAACAACACTTCAATTACGAATGAAGCGACGTATAATGGACAAACCACTAATTCACGTGATAATAACTTTACACTTAGTAGTGGAGGAGCGGTATTCACAACAGATTTAAGTGCTACTAATTCGGGAAGGAAATACAGCCAATTTACTGTTGGTTATACACGACTTAAAAACTTTAGCAATTCAATAAGATATGAAGGTCAAAACTATTATTTTTTATTAGATGTTTTTGCTAATTCTGGCTTTGGGATTGATCCTGAGTATATCAATAGTGACCGTCCATTCTCTACAGCCTTGGCTTATGAAGTTTTTGCTTTAAATTATGATGAATCTAACTTTCAATACATTTCAGAATTAACTTCAGGAGATATGTACCATAGCCGTGAAATTAACACAGACGGTGGAATGGGAGAGTTCCATTTTGGTTATTCAGAAAACTATATGAATAGGTTTTATTATGGAGCTAGTTTAGGAATTAGAAGAGTGAAATATGATGAGAGTTATAACCACAACGAAAGACTTTTAGATACTGTAGGGGTAACTTTAAGATCTTTTGATTATTCATACGAGCAAATAACCCGAGGGACAGGATTTAACTTGAAATTAGGTGTTCTTTTTCTTCCGTCAGAGCAATTTCGTATTGGTTTAGCATTTGAATCTCCAACTGTTATTAGCCTAGAAGATGAATGGACTGCTAACATGACTGCTGAACATGATTACGGAACTGAAGTTGTTTCGTCTGAACTTATACCGACAGGTAGATTTGAATACCGCATAAAAACTCCAATGAAACTGAGAGGTTCGTTTGCTTATATTTTAGGAATGCGTGGCGCTATTAATGTTGATTTAGAAATGTCACGTCTACCAGGGGGAAGATTAAGACCTTCGAATACGAGTTCAAACTATAGCAATGTTTATAGCTTTCAATACGAGAATGAGGAGGTTGAATATCAATACCGTACTGTTCTTAATACAAGAATTGGTATGGAATATATGGTTTATACAGATGTGTTTTTACGTGGTGGAATAGGAATTCTTCCTCAACCTTTTGATAAGGATTTAGGTAATGTATCTTCTCCTAACATGACTTATTCAGGTGGAATTGGCTGGGATAATAAAAACTTCTCCATCGATTTAAGTTATAGGTTACTTCAAATTACAAGTGAATATTATGCTTTTGATCCAACGAAAATTGAAAACAGAACAGAATTTAAAACCAATATGCACAATGTTGTGTTGACTGGTCGACTTAAGTTTTAGTACCTTTTTTCACCATTTCTAAAAACTCTTCACCGTTTATTTTTGACTTTAGCCAAGCGACAACATCAATATAATCAAGAATTACATTCTCATTCTCATTTTCTAGGAGCAAATTAATTTGCTTTAATGTGTCCTTATAAATTGGAATAGTTTCAATTTGCGTGACAGTTTTGGCAATCTTTTTAATTTGCTTAATAAATACTTTCTCAATCTGATGATCTCTTTTCGTCTTGTTTAAGTAACGAATAGCTGAATTAGAAGAGTATTCTAAATAGTCATAGTTGGCCAACTCAAAATGTAACAATAGGTTAAGTATACGAGCAAAACTATAGATATCCTGTCTCAATTGCTGTTCGTTATCATTGAGGATAAGATTTAAAAATTGCAATGCATTCTTAAAGTCAGACATTGCAAATAAGGTATATGCAGCACTAAAATAGAATTTAATTTTTTGTTCTTTACTTGATCTTTCAATCAATTCTTCATTTTGATGATAACTGCTTTCAAATACTTCTAATGATTTTTCAAATTCTCCTTGTTTATTGTAAAGGTTCATTTGATCTGAGAGCAAAATATTGTTGATACGAATTGTAAGATGTAATGAATTGAATCCCTTTTTACCTTTTAGGTTTTTTATCTGATCAATCATCTCTTGCGCCATGGCAAAGTCATTTTCATTGACATAGCTTTGCATTAAATGAAATAGGGTCAAAACATAACGTTGTCCTAAATCAATTTTAATTTTCGGGTTATCATCTAGAATGTTTCGCACCCGATTGAATTTTGTGTAGCTCAACTCAAAATTTCTATTCGTTGCAGCACAAAGGCCTTGAATGTAATAACAAATCGAAGTTGCTCTTTTAGAGAGTGCCGTATTCTTTCCTTTTATTAAATGATGATTTTCAATTTCGTTTACTGTTCTTCTTTCGTCTTCATTTTTGGTAAATCCATCACTTCTAAACAAAGCATTGATTCTGGAATAAAGAATATGGTATTCAGCTAAGTTTCTTAGTTTATCAATAACCTCACTTTCTTCTTTAATGATGTTGTTTAAGTCTACATCGAAATCACCCGATTCGTAAGATTCTTCTGTAAGTACTTTTTCCCATGATATTAATTCAATAGAAAAGTAAAACTCTTCATGCTCTGTAGCAAGCTTTTTAGCACGTTTAAGAAATTTTATAGCCTCTTTATGTAAAGCTTTATTGTAAAGAATCTCAATATTTTTAATCTCTTGTTTTAAAATGTTAGAAGCAGATTGTTCGCCATAAAATTGACGTAAGCTTTTTAAAATCAATTTATACAAGTGATTCTTCTCAGAAGGAAGGTGATTTATAAAACGTTCTTTTTTAAAATATTCTTTAAGTTTTAGTTCGTCGTAAATTGATTGACTATCTATGAAATCAAATAATTTGAAATAATTTTTTTCTCCAGCTTGTATAGATGAAGAAAGTTTGAAAAAGCGTTTTTCAGATTTGGTGAGGGACTTTATTAAATGAAATAATTCATTGCTTGGTTTCATAGGAATCTGGTTTAAACGTTCATAACGAATCTAGTATTTTTTAGTCACTAAAAAAAGCAACATTTGTTTTAATTAATAAAAATAAAAAGACCATCAAGTTAATGACAGTCTACTAAAATAAGAATATTTTCGATTTATAAAACTATGTCTTTCAGAAAGAATAGAATTAATTTATTTCTCCATCTTTTGTCATCGCCATATTAGAAGGGCTTTGAGTTCTTATTTCCAAAAGTGACTTTAATTGCACTCCATGTTCTTGAGAAATCTCCCAGAGTTTTTTGTTCTCATTAACTTCTTGTTGAACGATGTCTGAATCTACTCTTTTGCGCTTACGCATTATGTAAATCTTATCTCCTTCAGACAATACATCTTTATTTGGTAGGAAATCATTCCAGCGGTTCATTTGGTGTAAACTGTAGCCAAATTCTTTTGAAATTCGATAGAATGTGTCATGTTTTCCAGCGATAACGTATTTAGTGCGATTAGCATTAATGTAAACTTTTCGCTGTGCTTTTTGAATATTTTTTGCTGACTTATTGTTTTTCTTGTGTCTTTTATTTTGAACTGTTTTTACTTCTGAACCTGATGGAATAGTGATTTCTCTAACTGGGTTCTCATTTGTAGGTTTGTTTTCAACGATCCAGTCATTTGTTGCTAAATTGTCGTACTGATCCAAGTCGTAACGTTCGATTATATCAATTAATCTTTTTGGATAGTTTGGATTTGTAGCATATCCAGCATCTTTTAGTCCTTTTGCCCAAGATTTATAATCTGTAATTTCTAATTCAAATAGTGAAGCATAACGTGAACGAGAAGTTAAGAATTTACTATGATCTTCATAAGATTGAGCAGCATCTTTGTATTTCCTGAAACACTCATTTTTCTTATCATCGTCTTTTAAGAATGTCGCTCCTGTCCAATCATGACATTTAATACCGAAATGATTATTGGCTTTTACAGCAAGCAAAGAATTTCCAAAACCACTTTCTAAAATTCCTTGAGAAAGTGTAATACTTGCTGGAATGCCATGTGTTAACATTTGATTCATTGCAATGCCTTTCCAAGATTCAATATATTCTTCTAAGGAAATTTTTGAATCATTTCCAAAAGCCGAAAAATTTAGAGAAACCAAAATTAAAAGTGCAAGTAATCGATTCATATCTTTCTTGTTTATATGTAATATTACGCAAGTTATTAACATTGGTTACATAAATTGTTGGAAACTTATATTTTTTATGTTGATAAGTCTGAAATTTGAAATTTAAACGATCAAAAGGGAAAGAAGTTTACTTTATTCAAATTGTTCAATTTCTTTCATTCGATATACAAGATAAATTTGTCTTTTATGAATAATTCACAGAGATTCAATTGCAATCCGTTTAGCGAATGAGTACTTTTATTACCATTGAAAACATAAGAAATTAAATCAAATGGAGTCCATTAAAAGTACCAATACAATACGTTTACCCGAAACAGATTTACCAAGAGTTGTAGTGATTGGAGGTGGTTTTGCTGGCTTGTCATTTGTCAAGAAACTTAAAAATAAAGATTTCCAAGTGGTGATGATTGATAAAAACAATTTTCATCAATTTCAGCCTTTGCTATATCAAGTGGCTACTTCTGGGATTGTACCAGACAGTATTGCCTTTCCATTTAGGAAACAATTCAAAAATTACAATAACGTATTCTTTAGAATGGCTGATGTGACGAATATCAACACTGAAAAGAAACAAGTTTTAACGGACATCGGTCATGTTCATTATGATTATTTAATAATAGCGACAGGAAGTGATACCAATTTCTTTGGTTTAAAAGATGTTCAGGCAAATAGTTTAGGAATGAAAACCATTCAGGAAGCGCTTGATATTAGAAGTATGATCTTACAACGTTTCGAAAAAGCAGTCGTGACTTCTGATTTTGCTACACGAGATGCACTGACTAATTTTGCTGTTATTGGAGGTGGGCCAGCAGGTGTGGAGACCGTGGGAGCAATTGCCGAATTCAAGAAATACATTCTTCCGAAAGATTATCCAGATTTGGATGTTTCATTGATGTCGATTTACCTAATTGAGTCGAGTGATCGACTCTTAAGTGGAATGTCAGAAAAGTCTTCTGAAAAATCATTAAAGTATCTTCAAGAATTGGGCGTGACTGTTCACTTAAATACAAGAGTAACTTCTTATGATGGATTAATTATTAAAACGTTTAATGATAAGGAATTCATTGCGAAAAGTATGATTTGGACTGCAGGAGTAACGGGAAATATCCCTAAAGGAATAGATGAAAACTGTTTTGCGAGAGGAAATCGATTAATGGTAAATGAATATTCAGAATTAAAAGATCACTCAAATGTTTATGCAATTGGAGATATCGCTTCTATGGTAACAAAGGAATATCCTTATGGACATCCGATGGTAGCGCAAACTGCAATTCAACAAGGAGATTTGCTTGCTAAGAATTTATTAAATCAAATTGAAGGAAAAGGCCTTAAGAAATTTGAATATCATGATAAAGGTTCTTTAGCTACAGTTGGAAAAAGAAAGGCGGTTGCAGATATTGGGAAATTTAAATTTGGAGGATATTTCGCCTGGATCCTTTGGTCTGTCGTTCATTTAATGTCAATTAGTGGTTTCAAAAACAAATTGTTTGTAGGAATTAATTGGGTTTGGAGTTACTTCACCTATGACAAAGGAAATCGATTGATCGTGAGGAGATATAAACGAGGAGATAAGGAATAGTTAGAGCTCGTCTATAACTACAGATGTATGGGGTAATTCAATACTATACTTTAAAAGAGATTCCTCGGCATTTTAATTCTTTATAGAATTGTCATTCCGACAGAGTGCAACAACGAGGAATCTGTTTTTTTTATTTTTGATTAAGCTTCTAGAGTAGAAGCAATATTAGTTTTTGATTTTCTTCAACCAGCAACATCCGCCAAAGCAATCGTAATTCCCATGATAATAAAAATAATTCCACTTATTTTATTCAATGAAAAATTAGATTTATTGGGTCTTTTAAACTTCTCATAGAAATAACTTGAGAAAAAGGTTAACGATAGAAACCACACAATTCCGATTACGGTCATTGTTGTTCCTAAAAGTATAAAAGGAATTGGACTTTCTAAATGATCTGGATTAATGAATTGAGGAAAAAAAGCCAAAAATAGAATAGCTACTTTAGGATTTAAGATGTTTGTGATCAATCCGGATAAATAATCATTTTTTGATTCTGCTTTTAATGCTGACTTTGACTTGATTTCAGTTTGTTCTTCAATATGAAATTCTTTTCTCTTTTCCTTAAATTTTAGAATTCCTAAATAAATAATATAGGCAGCACCTAAATATTTGACAACGCTAAAAGCTATTGGAGATCTGGCAATTAACATAGACAAACCAATTGCTCCTAAAAAAGTATGAACAAGAATTCCAGAGCTAATTCCGAGTGTAGCGTAAACCCCAGCTTTTTTACCATTAACAAGTGATTTGTTGAGAATTAGCAGTGTGTCCATTCCTGGAGTCATCACCAAAAACAGTCCAGTTACTATAAATGCTAAGTAATTATCTATTCCCATTCTATATTATTGATTTTAGAGCGCAAAATTAAATAAAAATAGCTCCAACATTATCGTCGGAGCTATTCAATATATTTAATCCTTTGATTAGGATTTTAATTTTTTACTTAAGCGTAAAGTTCTTCTTGCAACTGCGCAATCTTTTCATCTTTCAAATACTCATCATAAGGCATTAATTTGTCAATCATTCCGTTTGGTGTAATTTCAATTATTCTTGTTGCAACAGTTTGTACCAATTCCTGGTCATGAGAAGTAAACATGATAATTCCAGGGAAATCATTCATCCCATTGTTCAATGCAGTAATCGATTCAAGGTCCAAGTGGTTCGTAGGTTCATCCATCATTAATAAATTGGCTTTCACCATCATTAATTTTGAAAGCATACATCTTACTTTTTCACCTCCTGAAAGTACAGTAGCACTTTTCAAAGCTTCTTCACCAGAGAATAACATTCTACCCAAGAATCCGCGAATATAAACTTCCTCGCGCTCTTCATCAGTTGTTGAATAAGTTCTTAACCAATCCACCAAACTTTCTTTCTTTTGGAAAAATTCATGGTTCTCATTTGGTAAATATGCTGAAGTAATTGTTGTTCCGAATTTGAATTCACCTGTTTTAGGTTCTTTATTTCCGCTTAAAACTTCAAAAAATGATGTTAAAGCTTGAGAGTTTTTTGAGATAAATGCGATTTTATCATCTTTTCCAACATTAATATTGATGTCTTTGAATAAAGTCTGACCATCTGTTTCGTAAGAAAGATTCGTTATGTGTAATACTTGATCACCAGCTTCTCTTTCTTGTTCGAAAACAATTCCAGGATATTTTCTTGATGATGGTTGAATTTCACTTAAATCTAATTTATCAATTAATTTTCTTCTACTTGTAGCTTGCTTAGATTTAGAAGCATTGGCAGAGAAACGAGAAATAAAATCTTGTAATTCTTTCTTTTTATCTTCTGCTTTCTTGTTTTTATCTGCACGTTGTCTAGCCGCTAATTGTGAAGACTTGTACCAGAAAGTATAGTTTCCTGTGAATAAGTTGATTTTAGAATAATCGATATCACAAATATGCGTAACCACTGTGTCTAAGAAGTGACGGTCGTGAGATACAACGATAACAGTATTTTTAAAATCCAATAGGAAGTCTTCTAACCACTCAATTGTTTTTAAATCTAAATCGTTAGTTGGCTCATCGAGCACTAATAAATCTGGATTACCAAATAAAGCTTGTGCTAAAAGAACACGTACCTTTAACATGTTTGGAAGGTCCTTCATCAAGGTTGTGTGCATTGACTCATCAATACCAAGATTTGAAAGCATTGTGGCTGCATCTGTTTCAGCATTCCAACCATCCATATCTCCAAATTCAGTTTCCAATTCAGAAGCTCTCATTCCATCATCCTCAGAAAAGTCTGGTTTAGCATATAGAGCATCTTTTTCAACTATGATTTCGAAAAGACGTTTGTGACCACGCATTACAGTTTGTAAAACTTCGTATTCATCAAACTCAAAGTGGTCTTGTTTTAAAACAGCCATTCGCTTTCCTGGCTCAAGAACAACGTGTCCTGTTGTAGGATCTTGATCTCCAGTTAATATTTTAAGAAACGTAGATTTACCAGCACCATTGGCACCAATAACTCCGTAACAGTTTCCATGTGAAAACTTTAAGTTAACTTCGTCAAATAAAACGCGCTTTCCAAACTGAAGTGTTAAATTATTAACTGATATCATAGCTTTTCAAAATTTTGTGCAAAGGTACTTTAAAAATATTCTATTCCCTACTTTGCTATTTGGGATAAAACAATTGAACATTAACGATTTAGGTTTTTTACTCGTCTTCTAAAGTGGCACGTAATTTCTGACGCAATTGACGGTTATAAGTCTCCATCAAATACTTGAAATAGTTACGTGTACTTTTTGCAATACATTTTGTATATTGTTTCAAACGGTGTTCGATATGTTCTTGAAGTGCTTCTTGAATTTCTAGACCATCATAAAAATCATTGGCTTTGCTAAAAATAGCTTGGTAATGATTTTCTAAAGAATCATCAACGGCATATTTTCCTTTTTCTCCTCGATCAATATAGTCTTCGTAAACCTCTTTCATCTTGAATTTATCCAAAACTGAAGTATCTACACGGTCTCTAACATGTTTAGGAAGCATATAAGCTGCCTCAAACATAATGTCTTCTTGTTCTGATAAACGTGCTTCTAAGAATCGGTCTGGAAATGCAAAGGCATCATCCCAATTGATATAGTCCTGCCATAATCCAAAACGGCGAACGTTATTTCCTAAGTCAATTAATCTAAAAATGTCTTTTTTAGGTAATTTTCTAGAACCACGTCCAATCATTTGGTGATACAATGTCAACGAGCGCGTCGCACGATTTAAGATAATCGTTTCAACAGTTGGCTCATCAAATCCAGTAGTTAAAATTCCGACTGAAGTAAGAATGGCATTGGGTGTTGTTTTGAACCAACTCAAAATATCCTTTCTGTCTTTATCAGAGAAAGTACTGTCTAGGTGGCGAATTTTATATCCTCTCTTATGGAAAGTTTCTTGAACCCTAACACTGGTTTCAATTCCAGAGTTAAAAATCAATGTCTTTGTATTGATGGCAACTTCTTCATAAGCAAAAAGTAATTTCTCTTGCATGAAATAGTTTCCGTATACTTGTTCAGAACTGCTTACAGTAAAGTCTCCGTTTGATCCAATCTTTAATCCGTGAAGATTTACATCATAAGTAAAAGTTTCAGCATTTGCTAAATATCCACTTTCAATTAAAGAAGAAATACTTTCTCCAACTTTCAGTTTGTCATAATGGTCATTTAAAGGCAATGCTTTATTTGAACTGAGTGGAGTAGCGGTAACACCTAAAATGTTCGCTTGTAAATAATACTGGAATATTTTTCTAAAACTGTTGTAATGTGCCTCATCGACAATTACCAATCCGATGTCCTTTATGAAGTTCTCATCGTCTTGTAATCGGTTGTTCAAAGTCTCTACCATTGCAATAAAGCAATTGTAATCGTCTTGGTCATCGAGTGTCTTTACTTCACTGTTGATTACCTTATTACTAATGCCTATAGCAGAGAGCTGTTTGGCTGTTTGAACAGATAATTCGATACGGTGGGTAAGGATTAGCACCTTTTTCTTCCACGTTTCAATATAATTTTTCGTGATTTCAGAAAATATCACGGTTTTACCACCTCCCGTAGGAAGTTGGAAAAGTAAATTATAATCGGTTCCATTTTCTTTTAGTTCCTCAATTATCTGATCCACTGTTCTTTGTTGGAACGGATACAGGGTCTTTGGTTCAAAAAGGGCTTCGTCTATCATATCTTGATTATCTCAAAAATTGGGGTACAAAAGTACGCCCTTTTTCGGGAACAAAAAAATAATAGGGTATAATTTAATGTTTATCGTTTTTTTTGTTGGCTTCGGCTCCGGTCAGCCACCAAACCCACCAAACAAAAAAGGCAGCTCTTTCGAACTACCTTTTCCTATTTTGTTTAATCATAGTATTGGCGTTTTACAAAATCGCCAATACTATCCCGCGCTGAAGTTGCACTGTTGCGCTCTATCCTTCCAACGCAGATAAATATCTTTCTGCATCCAAAGCTGCCATACAGCCTGTTCCTGCTGCAGTAACTGCTTGGCGGTACACATGGTCTGCTGCATCTCCTGAAACAAATACACCTGGTACGTTTGTTAATGATGTTCCTGGTTTTTCATATTTGATATAACCCGTTTCATCTAGATTAATATAATCTTTAAAGATGTCTGTATTTGGTTTGTGTCCAATTGCAACGAAGAATCCTGTACAAGGAATATCCATTGTTTCTTTCGTCTTGTTGTTGATCACACGTGCACCAGTTACTCCCATATCATCACCTAAAACCTCAACAGTTTCTGTGTTTACAAGAATTTCGATGTTTGGTGTATTTCTAACGCGGTCTTCCATTATTTTTGATGCACGGAATTCATCACGGCGAACGATCATCGTAACTTTAGAACATAACTTAGAAAGGTAATGTGCTTCTTCACAAGCAGTATCACCCGCTCCAACGATTACAGTTTCTTGATTTTTGTAGAAAAAACCATCACAAACTGCACAAGCTGAAACTCCACCACCCATTTTAAGGTATTTTTGTTCAGACTCTAGTCCTAAGTACATTGCGGCAGCTCCAGTAGAAATGATTACTGTTTTGGCATGGATTTCTGTTCCATCCTCAGCCCAACATTTGTGAACTGGTCCAGAGAAATCAACTTTACTAATGAATCCAGAACGAACATCTGTGTCAAAGCGTTCTGCTTGCTTTTGCAATTCAATCATCATTTCAGGTCCAGTAACTCCATCAGGATATCCAGGGAAATTCTCTACTTCATTTGTTGTTGTTAATTGGCCACCTGGCTGAAGTCCTTGATACATCACAGGATTCATATCTGCACGCGCTGCGTATATTGCAGCAGTATATCCCGCTGGACCAGACCCAATGATAAGACAATCTATATTTTCTACTTTGCTCATGTTCTTATTGATTTTTTAGAAAGCCAAATTTAAGAATTTTTCTTCGTAAAAAAAGTGATAAAAGTTGCTTAAGAATTGTAATGCTGAAAAACAAGAGTGGGATTGGGCTGAGAAGAAAGAAGAATTACGCAGAGATACGCGGAGGGGCAGAGGTTCGCAAAGGTTTGGTGAGAGTGCCTCTGGACTTGTTTTTTACACAGAGATAAATGGAGCGATTTCACAGAGATACACAGAGAAGAGAAGAAAGAAGAATTACGCAGAGATACGCGGAGGGGCAGAGATTCGCAAAGGTTTGGTGAGAGTGCCTTTGGACTTGTTTTTTACACAGAAATAAATGGAGTGATTTCACAGAGATACACAGAGAAGAGAAGAAGGGAGGGGAAGAATTAGAAGAGATGAGGGAGTTTTTGAGGAGATTTGCCTTGTAGGGACGATTTACAAATCGTCCTTACTACATCCAGCAAATCAAATAAATATAAAGAATATTAAATCCGTGAGAATCCGGGGTCAAAGATCCGCGTCAACCGCGTTCCATTAAAGCACAAATCACGAGTCAAAATCGCTAAGCAGTACAAATTCGTAATTAACTTCGTTGAGGGCTTCGCCGTTCGTAATTGATTCCGCTCTCACTCTCTTTCTCACTCTGTCTTGTTGGAGTATCCTATCAATTCGCTCAAACGCCCAAATTCCTGCTCTGATAAATATCTCCATTCTCCAACTGGCGTGTCTTCGAGTAAAATATTCATGATTCGAACGCGTTGCAGAGCAACAACATTGTAATCAAAATATTCACACATACGGCGAATTTGTCTGTTGAGTCCTTGGGTTAGAATGATTTTAAATGTGCGTTTGTTGAGTTGTTCAACTATACATTTATTGGTCATTGTGTCCAGAATAGGAACACCATTTCCCATTTTATCTATAAAATCTTGGGTAATTGGTCTGTCAACAGTAACTATATATTCTTTCTCGTGATTGTTACTCGCACGTAAGATTTTGTTTACGATATCTCCGTCGTTTGTGAGTAGAATCAATCCTTCACTGGGCTTATCCAATCTTCCAATAGGGAAAATACGTTCAGGATAATTCATGAATTCGATAATGTTGTCTGGTTCAACACGGGTATCAGTCGTACAAACAATTCCAACAGGTTTGTTCAAGGCAATATAAATATTCTCTCTGTTTTTATTGTTGACGTTTTTTCCATCAACAGCAACAACATCTCCCGGTTGAACTTTAGTTCCCATTTCTGGAACTACTCCATTAATAGTAACGCGACCCTGTTCAATCAGTTTATCAGCTGCTCTGCGTGAACAATGTCCAGCTTCACTTAAATATTTATTGATGCGTGTTTCTTTCATGATTTTACAAAGATAATGTCAATTGACAATTAATAATTGATAATTGACAATTAAAAAATTCAAATATTATTTTATGATATTTTCGTTTTTCAATTAAGGTGATTTTACCATTGGGTTTCATGATTAATGAGTGACTTAACTAACTTGACTACTAGACAAAACTTTGAATTTCATAAAATTATTTATAGATTGATAAAGAATTTAAAAATAACTACTTATGAAACTGGCTAAGTATGATTTACAAATTGGACTCAAATAACGATTTCAAAGAAGATTATTTAAGTGCATTTTCAAATCCCTTTGAAGATTACTTTATGGTCAACAGCCAGCAAACCGATATTTTTATTCTTCAATCTCTGGGTGGAACCATTATCGGGAAGTATAAGGTAGGAAAAGGAGAAACAAGAATAACTGAAATTCTTTTGAGCGGGTTGTTTATAGGTAGGTTACAAAATCAGAATCAAACTTTATAAATTGTAAAGTAATGAAAAATATTATTCTCTTTATTGCATTTATTTACATAAGCGTAAGCAGTTTATCGCAAGAAAAGATAAATTTAGCGATTGGATTTTCTAGTACTTTATCAGATGAATTGAGTATAATTAGTAACAATGGTTCTCAAAGTTATTTTAGTTTAGGATTGAATTTAGGTGCTGATTATGGTTTCGATAAAGGTAATTTCTTAATCCTATTTAATTACAAATTTGAATCTAATATTTATGCCTATTCAGATACTCCTAAAATAGAAAATGGAATACAATATGTATCTTTTAACTCCCTTCAACGCTTGCATATCCTAGGCATATCTTTAAAATACGTTTTTTTAAATAATGAGCACGATTTCAGACCATTTTTAAAGGTGTCTGGCTTCACTGAGATTTCTACAAATTACAAGTATGGATTTTTACTTGATAATGGATTTATCCCAAGAAGTGAATCAGGTGCTTCTTATATTTATCCACCATATCCAGAAGATCCAGAGTTTGATTATTATAACTCGTATTTCTACAATTCCACTCCATTAATAAGCAGTTGTCTTGTCGGTCTCGATATTAAACTACTGCAAAATTTAAACTTAAACTTTGCAATAGGCTATGGTTTCCGAGTTATGAAGGTGAAATATGCAGAATGGAAGGAAGATGAGAACGTTTATGAAAAACTGAAAACAATACCAACTAAAAACATAAACTCACAAATGTTTGATGTTCAATTAGGCTTAACTTACGTTTTCCCTCGCAAAAGCACACCTAAACCCCAATAAACTTAAAACTTTAGATCAACCAAAAATTTTAAAAGAACAATCAACTTCAAGCCCCTACAAAATTATCAATTGTTAATTATCAATTATCAATTAAAAAAGCTTCTCATTCCCCTTATGCCGCTCACTATCCCGCTTTGTTTTCTTTTCTAAATTCTTTTCTAAAGCTTCAGTCAAATCCACTCCAGTCTGATTTGCAATGCAAGTCAACACAAAAAGAACATCTGCTAATTCGTCGCCTAAATCCTTGTTTTTGTCGGATTCTTTTTCACTTTGTTCACCATATCTTCTCGACATAATTCTAGCGACTTCACCCACTTCTTCCATCAAAACAGCGGTGTTAGTGAGTTCATCAAAATAGCGAACTCCGTGTTCTTTAATCCAATTGTCAACAGTGGTTTGTAGGTCAGAAATTTTCATTATTCTTTGTTTTTGGTGTCAATGATTATCGTTACTGGTCCATCATTCACTAGAGAAACTTTCATGTCAGCTCCAAATTCTCCACTTTCCACTTTACAACCACTCACGGCTGCTAAAACTTTTTTGAACTGCTCATAGATTGGAATAGCAGTTTCTGGCTTTGCTGCATGAATAAAACTTGGTCGGTTTCCTTTCTTCGTTTTGGCATGTAAAGTAAATTGAGAAATGACTAAAAACGCACCATTTATGTCTTGAATGCTTAAATTCATTTTTCCTTCTTCGTCAGAAAAAATACGAAGTGAACTCAGTTTTCTACTCAACCATTCAATATCTTCCTCGGTATCACTTTCTTCAATACCCACCAATAGGACCAATCCATTTTCAATTTGACCAGCTACTTTATTTTCTATTGTAACACTGGCTTCCGTTGTTCTCTGAATTACTACCTTCATTTATCTGTAATTTAAGCTTTGATCTTCTGTTATTAAGTCAACGTAAGTACTATAGCGAGAAGCTTCTATTTCTCCTTCTTCAACTGCGTCTTTTATAGCGCATTGTGGTTCATTAAGATGCTGACAATTGTGGTATTTACACTGATTCAATAAAGCACGCATTTCTGGGAAATAGTGACTCATTACTTTTTTGTCTAAATCAATGACTCCGAAAGCACGAATTCCTGGTGTGTCAATAATATAACCGCCAGTTTGCAATTTATGCATTTCCGCAAAAGTAGTCGTGTGCTGTCCTTGCATGTGGTGAATAGAAATTTCAGCAGTTTTAATGTCTAGATTACTGTCCAAAGCATTAATTAAAGTACTTTTTCCTGTTCCACTGTGACCTGCAATCATAACTTGTTTGTCCTTAATGTCATTTCTTAAAAACTCAATATTCGTCTTATTCAAAGCCGAAATCTTGTGACATGGATATCCGATTCTTTCATACATCGCCATGATTTCATCTACGATAAGAATTTCTTCTCCTTCATAAACATCAATTTTATTGAAAAGTAAAGTAACCGGAATACGGTAAGCCTCAGCTGCAACCAAAAAACGATCTATAAAAGCCAAATGTGTTTCAGGTGCAACAAGCGTAACCAACAGATAAGCTCTATTAACATTCGCAGCTAAAATATGCGATTGTTTAGACAGATTTATTGATTTTCGAACGATATAATTATGTCGCGGAAGAATTTCTGCAATTACACCAGTTCCATCTTCATTTTCTGTAATCATCACTTCATCACCAGCTGCAACTGGATTGGTGGTTTTAAATCCTTTCAATCGAATCTTTCCACGTATTCCAGCGTTCACGATATCACCATTTTCTAATTCAATGATATACCATTTCCCTGTTGATTTGAGTACTTTTCCTTTTTTCAAATTTTGATCTATTTCTTTGTATGGTTCAAATTTAAAGAAAAAAGGCAAGTGACAATTTATAATTGATAATTAACAATTGAAAATTTTAAATCCGACAGCGAGGAATTCCTTCAAAGTATACACACAATTTTTAATTCTTCATTTTTAATTTTTCATTCATAATTCAACATTCAACTGAATTTTTCACTTTTCACTTTTCATTCATAACTCATAACTCATCATTTTTTAAATCCTACAGCGAGGAATTCCTTCAAAGTATACACACAATTTTTAATTCATAATTCATAATTCATAATTCAAACATTCAACATTCAACATTCAACTGAATTTTTAATTTTTCACTTTTCATTTTTAATTTTTCATTTATCTCTCCTCATTTTCCATTTTTTTTAAACATTAAAAACTAAACTTTAATCATTAAAAAAAGCATCTTAACATATTAAACTCTTCTTACAACTATGAATACACTATTTTTGTACTCAGAAAAAAATATATAGATGAAAAGATTACTGGCCTTGTTACTCATCTTGTTTACTTCGCTTTCTTACGCACAAGAAATGAAGTTCACAGGAGTTGTAAATGATACTTTAAACAATAAACCTTTGGAAAACGCTGTCATTATGGCGGTGCGACTTTCTGATGGATTATTATTGGGTTATACACGTTCAAATGCAGACGGAAGTTATAAACTTCGAGGAGTTCCTATTGATACTATGGAATTGATTGTTTCTCACCATGATTTCGATGAAAAACGTTTTTACATTATAGGATCAGAAGAGAATACTGAAATTCATATCCCAAATATTATTCTTCCAGAACATGCTACTCAGTTAGATGAGGTGATTGTTTATGCGAATAAAGAACCCATTTATTTCAGAGGAGATACATTGGTTTATGTTGCAGATTCTTTCGCTACAAAGCAAAATGCAATGGTTGAAGATTTATTGAAAAACTTACCTGGATTGCAAGTTGACGATGATGGGAATGTAAGTTCTCAAGGACGAAAAGTAACCAAAGTATTGGTCGATGGAGATGAGTTTTTTGGCTCTGACCCAACAATTGCAACGAGAAATTTATCAGCTAAAGGAGTTGATAAAATTGAAGTTTATGAAGCAGAAGATGAAACTTCTGGGGGTAATTCCGAAGATAAGATTCAAGTCCTCGATGTGAAATTAAAAGATGATGCCAAAAAAGGATACTTTGGTAAAATAGCGGGTAGTGGAGGTTTCAACTCTGAATATTTTAAAGATCTACCAAATGGAAGCGGATTTTACGAAGGTGAAGTTTTAGCCAATTACTTCAATAAAGACTTGAAAGTTTCTGTTTTTGCATTGGGCTCAAATACACCAAATACTGGATTTAGTTACAGAGACGCATCTCGTTTCGGATTAACCAATGAAATGTCAGGTGGTTGGGGATCAATCATGAACACGAGCAGATTAAATGGTTTGCCTGAAAATTATAAAGGCGGATTTTACTTTTCAAATAAATTAACTGAAAAAATTAAACTGGGTGTAAATTATACTTACAATGACAGTCGTTTGACTACAGAACAAATTCGAAATTCAGAATACTTTTTTGCAGACACTACTTATTTAAAAAGAGACTCTTCATTTACTGACCAATTACAACAATCACATACAGTGAACTTGAATTTGGAATATGATATTAATGATAAAACTAAATTGAAGTTGAAGTCTAATATTATTCTTAGAAATGAATCCTCATTGACAACTAATGCAAGTGATTTCCTTACTAAGGACGAACAAAGATTTAGTGCTACCGATGTGAGAAATGAGTCTAAAGCTGATGGATTGGAAGGGAATGTAGAATTGGAATTAAATAAGAAATTCGAAAAACGATTTAGAGAATTAGATGTCGTTTACCAATTAGGATATACGGAAACAGATAGAGATAACACATTAAATTCTAATCTATATTTCGGACAATTCATTATTCCAGATTCTATTTATGATCAAAAACGAAATATGGCCAATAATACAACTGGTCACCGTATGATTGTAGATTATATGGAGCCAATTACACGAAAGTTTAGATTGAAGTTTCAGTACAGGTTGGATTATTTCTATGGAGAACAAGCGACTTCTACCTTTAATCGTACGGCAACAGGTTATGATGAATATGCTGGATTATACAGCAATGATTTTAGCAATACACGATTAGAAAATAGAGGTGCATTAGGAATTTTATTCACTGATAGAAAACATACTTTAGATGTAGGATCTCGTTTTAGAAATGTGGTTATAGATAATTTCAATAACGAAACAAATACGAACATTAATCAAACTGTAGACAATATATTGCCTTATTTAGAATATCGTTATAAATTTTCTAATGCACACAGAATTCAATTGGTCTATTCAACAACTTCTGATCAACCAAGTTTAAATCAACTTCAACCTGTGAGGGATAACACAGATCCAAATAGTTTGGTGATTGGTAATCCAAATCTAAAGCCGAATTATTCACATAAATTAAGTGTGAATTATAACAAATGGAATGCTCTAAAACAGAGCTATGTCTACAGCGGAGTTTACATGAATTATTTTGATAACGATTTTTCTAACTCCATTGTTTACACACCAAATGGACAATCTGTTTCGACGGCAATAAACGTTGATGGGAATATTTATAGCGGTTTTTATGCTGGTGGTGGAATCCCAATTTTTAAAAAACTATTGAGTTTAAGACCTCAGGCTTCAGGTGGTTATACGAGCTTTAATTCAGAAATTAATAACCAAAAAAACACCACTGAAAATTATAATATTGATGGTGAATTAGGACTTGAAATGCGTTCAGACTCTATTGAAATCAGCATAAGTGCTGCGTTAAGTTATAACGATCCACGTAGTAATTTATCAATGGGTTTAAATGAGCCATATACTGTTCAGCGTTACAAAGCATCAATTTTTTATGAATTACCATTCAACTTTTTCGTAGAAACAGATGCCGTTTATGAAATCAATTCAAGAAGAGCTGAAGGATTTAATGCAACACCATTTATTTGGAATGCTAAATTGAATAAACGCTTCCTAAAGACAGGTAATCTTGTGATTAATGCATCAGTTTATGATATTTTTAATCAGAATATAGGGATTTCTCGAAACGTTGGAACAAACATAATTACAGATACACGCAGTAGAATTATTGCACGTTACTTCATGATTGGAGCAACATTAAGATTCAATAACAATAAAACAAAAGCAGATGAAGGCAGAGGTAGATGGTTCTAAAATTTTAGCAGGAATTGCTTTTTTACTCATAACTACTTTGTCTTTTGGACAAGTAATTCGTTCAGGTGAAATTGTTTTTGAAAAAAGAACAAATCTTGAAAAGAGGTACGAAGGATCTCAAACGATGGGGAACTCTAAAGAGTGGATGAAAGAACCAAAAAAGGATGAGTATGTATTGTATTTTACCGACTCAACTTCTCTTTTTAAACCAATTCTACCAGAAGTTGGTGATGAAGATAGAGAATGGTCAACGATGAAAAACACGACGTACCAAAATCTAAATTCAGGTAAATTAGAACGTCAGTTTTTGTATTATGGAGCGGAAATCTATTTATTGGATACCGTAAAGAAAAGAGAGTGGATCATAACAGAAAACAGAAGAACAATTGCTGGTTTTGAAACCAAGCAAGCACTGTGGGTAGCAAATGACTCAACAAATATTTATGCTTGGTACGCAGAAAAAATCATCCCTTCAGTTGGTCCAGAATCTTTTAACGGCTTACCTGGTGCAATTCTAGGATTAGCATTAGAAGATGGTGGAGTGGTTTACTTTGCTAAAGAAGTAAAGCCATTATCGAAAAAGAACATCGAAAAAGAAATGCCCAAAGGAAAAGCTAAAGATTATTACACGAGTATAGACATACGTAAACTAGTGAAGGAATTATTTTCAGGCCGAGGTTCGGGAGGAAGAATTCTGGATGATATATTTGTTTGGTAGAAAACGATGTAGTTAGTCGTTTTCAATTTAGTCAACTAGTCACAGCGGGACTGTATATTAATAGGAATGGGCTTTAGCCCATCCGTCAATCGATACAAACCATTATTAAACCCCACAAAATCGAAATAATAGCATGCAATTATTTCGATTTTGTGGGGTTTTGTTTTACATCTGATTCTTTGAGCCAAGGACTTGCGTGCTAGGTTATTAACATGTCTTCCCTCTGGGACTGTGAATAATTAGTTTTTAAACCACAATGCTTTATATTTCAAAATTGGGCTACCAATATAGGTCGTTAATCCCTAATTTTAGCGATGTGTTTTTTCAATAATACAGCTGATAATCGCATTAATTAATTTTATATAGAGTTAAACTTTAGCAAAAAGGAAGAAGGGATTCCTAAGTTGTTAAAATCTAATATTTTCTCAACTATCGGAATGACAGTTTGTAGAGAAGTATTTGGGGTAAAATTTGCTCAAGCGAAGCTTGAGCAAATTTTACCCCACAAAAGCCAACGAAAACCTGTCTTTCCGATGGAGTGAAACGACGAGGAATCTCTTTTTAAATAATTACGACTTAGCTTGGTAACCCAATTTAAAAAAATAAATCATTACAAATATTCATCATTACCAACCCTATCAAGTTAACATCCGAAAGCTACCGGATTAAACATCCCAATATATCCATAACATGACCCAAGCGTCCTCCATTGTTAACCTAACGTTATCTGTTTTAACATTCTATTAAGTCGTTAGTAACCTTTGTTTTTAACCAGATTTGTGACGTACATTTGTCGCAACTAATAAATATAAAAACAAATAAAAGAATGAAAAAATTAACGATTATTGCTGCATTATTGATAGGAAATATTGCAATGTCTTACAGTGGAGTAGGAGAACCGACAAAAAATATTTTGGTAGACAGTTCAAAAAGTGAAATTCAATTTGATATTGAATCTAATAAATCCAATGTGTTAACCGTCCTTGTTAAAGGTGTAGAAGAGAATTTCACAAGTATTGCACTGATTGATCAACGTGGAAAGTCAATTTATTACGCTTATGTAAAAACCAATAGTGAAACTTTCCAAATTGATTTATCAGAATTAACACCAGGGAAGTATTACGTAAAATTAAATACGGACAGCGAAATTAGAATGAAAACTTTAATTGTCGAAAGGTAGTATTCTCTTAAAAGTAACCTAATCAAATCAATCTAGCAGATATAACCACTTTTACTTAAATCATATTTTCTATTCACAATCTTACAACGCTTTTTTAAGGCGTTTTTTTTTGCTTTCTAATAAAAACTAATAAACAATTTTCTTTCTCGAACGTTTCTTATCTTTGTGGCTAAAATTTTTTAGAATTGAAAACAGTTTACATTACACGCAGAGAACATTTCAACGCCGCACATAAATTGTGGAATGAGGGATGGAGCGATGAGAAAAATGAAGCCGTATTTGGAAAATGCAGCAACAAGAATTGGCACGGACATAATTTCAACATCTTTGTTACAGTAAAAGGAACCCCTTCGACTGATACAGGTTTTGTGATTAACTTAAAAGATTTAAGTCAAATCATGAAAGATTATGTTGTTGAAGCCTTGGATCACAAAAATCTAAATTTAGATGTTCCTTTCATGAAAGGGGTTTTAGCATCAACAGAAAATTTAGTTATGAAGATTTGGGAGGAAATTGAAGGGCCAATTAAAAAAGCTGGTGGAGTTTTGTCAAAAATTAAGCTAGAAGAAACTGAAAATAATTACGTGGAATATTATGGTGGTAATGAACCATTCTAACTACATAACATCAATTTTTAATGGAAAGTAAATTTGAATATGATCAAGAGGTAACTGATAGACTAACGGAGGTTTATAAAGGTGTTTTAGCTGATTTAGGTGAAGACCCAAATCGAGAAGGTTTACTTAAAACTCCAGAAAGAGTTGCCAAATCTGTTCAGTTTTTAACCCAAGGTTACAAACAAGATCCAGATGAGATTTTAAGAAGTGCTTTATTTCATGAAGACTATTCCGAAATGGTAATTGTGAAAGACATTGAAGTGTATTCTCAATGTGAACACCACATGTTGCCTTTCTTTGGGAAAGCACATATTGCATATATTCCTAATGGTAAAATAGTTGGATTAAGTAAACTTCCAAGAATTGTAGATGCGTATGCACGTCGATTACAAGTTCAAGAAAGATTAACATTAGAAATTCGTGATTGTATTCAAAGAACGTTAGATCCTAAAGGTGTAGCAGTTGTTTTAGAATGTAGTCACATGTGTATGCAAATGCGTGGTGTTGAAAAACAAAATTCATCAACTACAACTTCAGCATTTAAAGGATTGTTTATGTCAAATGACAGCACAAGAAAAGAATTCATTAACTTGATTCAAGCACGTTTGCATTAAAAGTGAAAATTCAAATTCAATTAAAAGGTGTTTAAAGCATCTTTTAATTGAATTTAAATGTTGACAAACGAATCTCTTCTTTCAATTTATTCTGAGCATCAGCCAATTTCTCAATAAGGATAAACCTTCCATTACCCAATTCCGCAGCTTCTCGCATACTTTCTTCTGCCTTTGAATTGGTTTTAATTCCCACAACACTCATTGTAGTATTGTTTTTACTTAAATTCTTTTCAATGTATTTTTTATAATCTCCAGAGCTTTGATTAAATGCTCCGTCAGTAATAATAATTAAATGGTTTTGAATTCCAGCTTTTGAGTTTTTCTTTACTTGTTTATAGCCTAATTTGATTCCTTTACCGCCAGCCGTTTGTCCAGATATTTTTAATTTCTGTACAACTTCTGAAATCATTTCTTTTTGATCTCCAGCGGTCGGATCTAACAAAACTTGCGCATCTGACGAATAGGAAACTAATCCGATTTTATCCTCTGGTCTCAACATTCCAAGTAATTGGTCCAATGAATATTTTAATAATTCTGCACGGTCATATCTATTCATTGAAGAAGAAACGTCCAATACAAAAACAACATTAATTGGTTTGAAATATTTAAGATCAAAATTCTCTTTGTCTAGCTTTTCAAATTCAGGAATCTCCTCTTTTACTACTTCTTTAAATACCGGTGTTTCTTCTATTATATCTGATAAATCTATTTCAGGTTGATTTTCTTCAATAATTATAACGCGTTCTTCTTTTGGTTCTTCAACTACTTCCGCAAGAATTTGCTCCCCTTTTTCTTCTTGAGGCATTTCTTCAACAATTAGCTCACTTTCTTCATTAATAATAAGCTCAGGAGTTTCTTCAATCTCTTCTTTCTTACTCAAAGCTAAAGTGACAAAATTATTTTTAAAGTTTACATATTGTGCCAGCTCATCTGGATAATATCCCTCATGCGTCGCATAAAAATAAGTTATTCCCAGTGGTAATTTAATTTTTAATTCCCCATTTCTTGCAGTAGACCATTTACCCAAAGCACTTCCATTTTGCAGAATAGCGACTTTTGATTGTCCTAAATTTTCTCCTGTCAGTTTATCAATCGTTTGAACAGTTAACATAAAATCCATCGGATTACCTTGGGCAGGTTTTTGTCCAAATGTTGGACAAGCAGTTAAGCTGTTAGAAGTTGGCAATGAAACAATCTTTCCTTTCAATCGAATGGTTGTTGCTTCATTGTTATCACTCGTGTATACAGGGATAGAATAATCAAATCTCCCTTTCTTTCTGTTATTAACGTGAAAACGAATTACAGCCGAACTATCTGGTTGGATTCTATCATTTTTTTGTAGTGAAGCAACTTCCATAGGTGTTTTCACACTGAGAATGTATATTTCTTTATTCGTTTCGTTTTTTATATAAATATCTACGAATCGCTCATCATTTCCATTGATATCTTCAAAATCATGACTCGTTTTATCGAATATAACTTGAGTCTGACCAATAATCGAAATAAATAATAAATATAGAAGGACTGTAGTTCTCATAAAATAAATATAACTAGAATTTAGAAAACAAAAAAGAGGAAAGATTAACTCCTTCCTCTATATAAACGCTATTTGTTAACGTAAAGTATTTTAATCTTTTAAACCTTTTCTTTTAAAACTGCTGTTAAAGCCTCTGCTAAAAGTGTATCAGCATCGCCATGATTCTCTTTATAATCTAGAGAACTTCTGCGAATAACTTCTTTTGCCTCTTCAGCTCCATAAACGTGAGTAATTTCAACATTTTTAGAATCTCCACCTAAATCTTTGTAAGTAAGGAAAAAGTGCTTCACTCGGGCTAAAACTTTTTCTGGAATTTGATCAATTGAGGTCATGTCACCATAAACTTGGTCATCCTTCAAAACAGCAATAATTTTATCATCTGCTTCTCCACCATCAATCATTCTAAATCCACCTACTGGTATACATTCAGCAATAATATTTCCGCAATTTACTTCACGTTCAGATAAAACACAAACATCCAATGGATCATTATCTCCAACAATATTCGTTCTTCCTGTTTTTGTGTTTGCATATTCTGCCACGTGTTTGTCGCATAATGTCTGCGGAACAAAACCATACATACATGGCATGTAATTAGAGAATTTTTGAGGACGATCTACCATCAAATATCCACTTTCTTTGTCCACTTCATACTTAATAGCATCTGAAGGAACGATCTCAATAAATGCGTTAATTAGTTCGGGTTGTTTTTCACCAATTGTGATTCCATGCCATGGGTGCGCTACAAAGCGTTGTTTAAGTGCTTTTGCTAATTTAGCTACTTCTTCTTTCATATATCGTAATTTCGAGTAATTTTCTTTTAAATTAGGGATTGCAAAAGTACTGAAAAAATTGAAATGAAAAAAGTTGTCGTTTTTACAGTTGAAAATTGAAAAGAAGTAGTAAAAAGAGATATAAAATTTACTTCCCGAAAGAGAAATAATCCAATGGATCTAGCGGTCCCATATCACTCCATAATTCGAAATGTAAATGAGGCCCAGTACTGCGTTCACCAGTATTTCCTACCACACCAATTGCTTTTCCACGCGTAACTTTATCACCTACATTAACATAGACCTTTTGGGCATGTTTGTAAACAGAGATGATTTCGTTTTCATGACTCAATATAATCGTATGGCCATCTTGATCATCATAAGAAGAGTGCAAAACTACACCATTCAAACAAGCCTTAATCTGTTCGTCCTTTTTAGTAACTATATCAACTCCTGGATGATTTGGGATTCTAAATTTTTGACTCACCTGACCTGCAACAGGGTCATATAAGAATAGATGATCAAATAATTGGTCATTCGTTCCCTTAAGTTTTTCTTGATTCTCCCTAATGTTTTGATCCAATTGTTTTTCAGCATTAGAAATAGTTGTGTCTACAACTAAATTGGCGTTGCCTTGCGTTTTTTCATTAAGATTAGTAACGTAAATTGAGTCAATTGAAACTTCTCCTAAAATTACTTTTTGTAAATTGGATATATAATTGTCTTGGGCAATAAGTCTTTTTTCTAAGTTAGCAACGCGTGTTGCCGTAAATTCAATTTTTTGTTTATTTCTGTTTTTAATATTCTCAGGTAATAAATATCCTATTGGGGTGTAGGAGAAAATCAGGTAATTAAATAAAAACAAAATAATAATGAAAATTAAAGAAATACTAATTAACTGAATACGATTAATTTTTACTCTCCACCATTCTTCAAAGCTTACTGGATCCATTCCTACAATTCTTGTGGAACGCTTAAACCAATTCTTCTTCTTTTTCTTCTCTGGCTTTTTCATGACAATTGTCTGCAAAAATACATTTATATAGATGAATTTTTGCTATATTAACGTTAATTAAGTAAAATTCAATAGACCTCATTTTTAAGTGTGTTAAATTTGGCTTGTTATTTGTTAAATCAACAACTATTCTATATTTAAAACGTTATACTATTAGATGAAATTATTGCTATCAATATTATTCCTTTTCCTTACATCTTCTATATGGTCTCAACTTGTGACTAATGGAGGTTTGTCAGCAACGCAATTGGTGCAAAACGTACTTTTGGGAACTGGGGTTGATGTTTCTAATATTAGCTATTCCGGGGCAACAAGTGCAATTGGTACTTTCAATGCTACAAACGCCAGTATAGGAATTGATGAAGGGATTATCATGACTACTGGAACTATAAATCAAGGACCAGATGGGCCGCATGGTCCAAATAACAAAACCAATGCAGGAATGGATAATAATGCAAGTGGTTATGGACAGCTTACTAACCTGGTTGGAACTGATACTTACAATGCAACTTTATTAGAATTTGATTTTATTCCTTATTCAGATACAGTTCGTTTTAAATATGTTTTTGCTTCTGAAGAATACCCAGAATTTGTTGGGACTCAATTTAATGATGTTTTTGCATTTTTTATAACTGGCCCTGGAATTCCTGGAGGGACGCAAAATATGGCAATCATTCCTGGAACAAACCAACCAGTTGCAATTAATAATGTCAATGCCGGACAAAATGCAATATATTTTGAATCTAACGGTGATGGAACTCAAGCTCCACAAAACACAAATTCTTTTTATGTTCAATATGATGGTTTTACTGTTCCACTAGAAGCTGTTTCAAAAGTGCAATGTGGAGAAACTTATCATTTAGTAATTGCTGTTGCTGATGTAGGTGATCCAATTTATGATTCTGGAATATTTTTAGAGAAAAATAGTTTAAATAGTGTTCAACCTGTTCAAGTAAGCTATGAATTGTCAAGTGATCCTTATGGAGATGGACAAACAATGGCGCAAAATTGTACTAGTGCCGATGTAACAATTACGCGATCTGGACCAATGATAAATCAAGCATTAACAATTCCAATTAATCTTTTTGGTTCTGCTGTTGAAGGTTTAGATTATTCGAATGTTCCTAACAGTATCAATTTTTCACCCGGACAAACTTCAATTACTTTTACTATAGATGCGCTTAATAATACAGCACTTACAGGAATTGCTAATTTGATTATTCAATTTGAAATTGATGATCCTTGCGGTAATACTGAATTTCAAGCCATAGAATTATTCATAAAACCTGTTGAGCCAGTTACGGTTACTTTGGATCCTGTGGATATTTTGTGTCCTGGAGAAGAAGTGGAATTGATTGCCCAAGCGCAAGGAGGTGGTGGAGGATATACTTATCTTTGGAGTACTGGTGCAACAACCCAATCCATAGTCATAAACCCTTTGACCACACAAACGATAACTGTTGATGTTACTGATGATTGTTTAAATCAAACAGCAACTGCAACCTTAGTTATAGTAGTACCTGTTTATGATCCGTTAGAAATCGAAGCTACTGATGATATAATTGAACAATGCCCTTTTGTTCCTTATGATTTAATTGTTGAAGCTATTGGTGGGGCTGGTGAATATACTTACGAATGGTATAATCCCAATTGGAATTTAATTGGAAATTCTGCAGAAATAACTGTAGCAGCTCCGGCAACGTCTACTTATTCAGTTGTGGTAACTGACCAATGTGGAACCAGTGATACAACAACTGTTAAAATTACAATTTTAAGTCCTCCTTTGTTACTAGAAATAACACCGGATCAAGAATTATGTCCTGGAGATTCTGTTCAATTAAAAGTGACAGCGACAGGTGGTTTTGGTAATTACTATTACAGTTGGCCACATTCAGGTGATACTGTTTCAACAGTTTGGGTAAAACCGGACAGAACAACAGAATATACGGTTATCGTAAAAGATGATTGTCAAACTTTTCAAGTTATAGCGAAAACTACAGTAGTTGTCGTTAAACCAGATGTTAATTTCAAAGCCATAACTGAACCTAAGTTTATAGGTTTACCGATAACTTTTCAAAATTTAACGGTTAATGGAAATACTTACTTCTGGGATTTTGGAGATGGTTCTACTTCTACAATGGTTCATCCAAATAACACCTATGACTATCCAGGAACTTATGAAGTGAAGTTAATAGCAACTGATAGCAAAGGCTGTATAGATTCACTTACTAAAATTATAACAATTTTAGAGGAAGTATATTTATACATTCCTAATACTTTCACTCCCGGAACACAGAATCGATACAATAATTATTTTAGAGCAAGTACTATTGGAATTGAAGCCTTGAGTATAAATATTTTCAATCGTTGGGGAGAACTTTTATATAGTTGAAATGACGTTGACTTCAGTTGGGACGGTACCTATAGAAATGAAATAGTGCGCGATGGAACATATATTTGGACGATTGAGTATGTCGATGTTCATGATATTGAAGTCAAGCAAATAACAGGACATATAAACGTTATTAAGTAAAATCAATGTTTCTAAGTCTTTGATAAGAGAGTTTTTAAGATAAAACTTTTGAAGTTCTTCATTAATAGGTATTTCAACTGTGAACATCGGGATGCATTGGTCTGACCTAGACAGTTGAACATAAATTATAAACACTTGTGCAGCGTTGTGCAGCGTTGTGCAGAGCCTTTCGAAGTAAGCTTGCCGAAGTAAGCGTAACCTAGTATTTGACGTTTTCTTGCAAAGAGTAGTTAAAATCATTTGAATTCTCGCTTTAACTATTAGGTATATTATCTTTGCAAGAATCGAATTATTCAGCTATGAAATTTTCACGTTTACAAAGATACCTTTTAAGCATTTTGAGTGGTTTATTAATGACCATTTCATTTCCACATACAGGTAGTATTTTTCCATTGGTTTTTCTTGCGTGGGTTCCGCTTTTATTAGTCGAACACAACATTTATCGTGAAAAATATCGTTCATCCAAAGTATTGATTCACGCATATCTTACCTTCTTTATTTATAATTTAGGTACAACTTATTGGATATATTATTCAATTGGAGGTGAAGGAGGAGCAATTTTAGCTTATTTCCTTAATGGATTTATAATGGCTTTGGTCTTTTTGCTTTTTCATTTTACCAAAAAATTCGTTGGACAGAAAGAAGGATATATTGGTATACTTTTTTTCTGGGTAGGACTAGAGTATATACATTATCATTGGGAATTAAGTTGGCCTTGGATAAATATTGGAAATACTTTTGCAATCGTACCCGAAATTGTTCAATGGTATGCATATACTGGAATTCTAGGGGGAACACTTTGGATTCTTTTGGTGAACTTATTGGTGTTTAAAATAGCGAGCAATATCCTTTTTAAAAAGGAATCTTTTAAAGTTCAAACACCGTTAGTATATCTCTCAATTGCACTAATTGTAATTCCTTCTTTACTTTCTTTCTGGAGTTACTCAGTTTATGAAGAAACTGAAAACCCAATTGAGGTTGTGGTAACTCAGCCTAATGTTGACCCTTATAATGAGAAGTTTAATTCAGAATTAAAGCAGCAACTTGATAAATCTATTATTAAGGCAAATGAATTAATTACACCAAATACCGCTGTTGTTTTAGGTCCTGAAACGGCAATAGCACAAGGATTTGATGAAGCGAAATATCAGGAAAGTGAGGCAATGAATTATCTTCAAGAGACCGTTGATGGTTGGGGGAATACTGCCTTATTCACTGGCGCTTCAACATATAAGGTTTTTGATTATAAAAATAGTCCGGCGGCTAGAGGTATTCCAGGAACTGAATTCTTTTATGAATCTTACAATACTTCTGTTTTAATTTCTAACAATAAACCACCTTCTTTTGTACATAAATCGGAACTAGTGCTCGGAGTTGAAAAGATTCCTTTTTCAAAATGGTTTCCTTTTTTAGAAAAATTATCTATCCAGAACGGTGGAACATCAGGGACATTGGGAGTGGAAAAGGAGCCGCGTGTTCTAAACACGAACGGATTCTCTTTCGCTCCAATTATATGCTATGAATCGCTTTATGGCGGAATGGTGGCAGAGCAATGTCGAAAAGGAGCAGAGGTTATTTTTATCATCACAAATGACGGCTGGTGGGAAAATACTGCAGGTCACATGCAACATGCGAGTATTGCCAGATTAAGAGCCGTTGAAACAGGACGATATGTGGTGAGATCAGCGAATACTGGAATTTCTTGTGTAATTAATCAAAGGGGTGATATTATAAAAGCTACCGAATATTGGGTACAAGATGCATTCCGTGAAACAGTTCAACTCAATGGCGAACCTACATTTTACGTTACATACGGAGATGTAATAGGCCGCTCATTTGCTTTTGTAAGTCTTTTATTGATCACACTTACATTGGTGAAATACCTGCGCCGATTTGGAACTTCCGTTTAAAAGAGAATTTAGATAAACTAATGGGTATTAAAAAGCACGATTCTATATGGAATCGTGCTTTTTAAATAATGTAAAACTGTTTTTGGATATTTAATTTCTAATCATTCTCAGGTAAAATCTCCATTTTTTCTGCAAAATGATAACAGTAATCTCTTAAGTCCTCTGAAATATTCTTTTCTCCAGTTGCTTTCTCAAATGTATCAGCCATTGTTACCAAAGTTTGATGGAAAAATTGCTTCATTTCTTCAATTGATAATTCTTTTGTCCAAAGATCAATCTTCATGGTGTTTTTTTCTTTAGGATCCCACATGGAAAGAAACATTGCGCTGGCTTCTGCTTTTTCAATTTCACCATCTTGGGCTGACCAAATCATTCTAACTGGAACATTGTTCTCGTTTGTACCAACATTTACTGATATCTCAGACGTTTTTGTAATCTTTTCTTCATTCATAACTTATTGAATCTCGTATGTTTGTAAAATCGTATTGTATTTCGTATCAATTAACGCTTGCAAAGATAATGCTTTGTTTTTAGTCATATAGCCTTTAACAATTCTATATCCTAAAAATTGACCAATTCTATCTGGAGAATCTACAGCTAATCCAACTGTCGTAGGACCTTCATTTAAGAAGTTGGTTCTAACTCTAATGTCCGTTTTAAATAACATCTGCTGCTCAACCAAATAGTTCCAAACAGAAGTTTCATTTTTAACAGCCCAATCGTATTGTGTTTTATCATAACGTAACACATAATCTTCATGAGCGTTTGGAAATGCGGCATTCAAAATATACAATATCTTTCCTGCTTGGATGATATGTGCTGCAAGCTTTTCGTCTAATTCGTTGAATAATTGAACTTGAATCCAATTTAGAAGTACATCTCTTTCAAGAAAATCAATATTCATTCTGTCTCGCTGCCATTGGTAAAGCTCAGCATTTGGTATGGAAGAAATCACATTGCTTTTAGGAGAAATATAATTTTCCAATCCAACAGCAATATTTTTCTGAGCACAAGTAACTTGACTAAATAATTTATTGATATAAAATATGTTTTCCGGTAAAATAGAATCGCCAAAATGATATTTTAGATAAGTAAAGGCTTTATTTATTTTGTTTTCATGTTGAGGTAGTTCTGCGTACAACTTTTGTTTTTCTTCTTCAATATCAGAAATGTAATCTGAGTTATAAAAATTATAAATTGCTTGATAAGAATAATCGTCAATGTTTTGACGAATATTCTGACTCAATTCATACATGAATAAATCACCTAATTGTTGTTCTAAATTTTTTACTTTGGATGCTACCTCTTCTTTAGGTTTTTTGTAAAGTTCGTCATCAACATTTATATAGTTCAAAGAAACTTCTTTTTTAGGTAGATTCACATCCAAAGGATTTGATGTACAGCCATAAAAAACAGCCATTAAAATAAGAATTGCATACAATGATAATCTATTGTTCATGAAATATGATTATTTTTGTCAATAGTCGAAGATTGAATTTTTATTATATCTTGCTGACTAACACAAATATTGAAATAAATAACTAATATCAAAAGTATGAAAAAATTACTGACTTTATCATTAATAGCAGGACTGTTGTTTTCTGTTAATGCTCAAGATGCCTCGGACAAAAAGGTTTTGGCAGGATTGACACTTGGAGGAGCTCTCAACTTCAATGATCCTGAAACGAATACAATAGATTCTAGAGTAGGAGGCGATTTTATCGTTGGAATGGCTTTAGATTGGAATTTTTCAAAAAACATTGGGCTAGCAACGGGTATTGAATTTGACTTCAATCGTTTTAGAACAAGTTATGAACCAACAGTTTACTTAGATTATAGAGATAAAGATATTTTACAATTTAGAGATTATGATGTAGAAAATACAGATAATAATTTTTTATTGAAAGAGAGACAACATAAAAGTATTTATCTAAGCCTTCCTATCATGCTGAAATTCCAAACAAATTTTATGGGATACATGAGATATTATGGGAAATTCGGTGTTAGAAATAGCTTTATGCTAACAACACGCACAAATAATAAAGGACAAGCCTTCGATGTTGCGGGTGATCTAGTTGATGTTACACAATTGGATGATATGAAGTCGCCAGGTTCTATGTCTTTTTATAAAGGATCTATTGGAATAGCTGGTGGAGCAGAATACAATATCTCAGGAAACACTGTTTTAGTTGCTGAATTGGGTTACTATTATGGTTTCTCAGAAGTATTTCAACAAAAAGGAGCTGTTTTTGGAGATGACCAAAAAGATTTGTCTTTATACCAAATTCCAGAAGGACAAACAGAAAGAACATATTATGCGCCAAGTTTAAAACAAGGACAATTGATGTTAAAGGTATCCGTATTATTTTAATTCATGAGTACATTTAATTGTAGTAAAATAGCCAGTCATATTATTGACTGGCTTAATGTTTATATAAAAGATATTCCTGTTAAAGGATTTATCGTGGGTATCTCTGGCGGTGTCGATTCTGCACTTGTAGCATCGCTTTGCGCTAGAACCAATAAAAAAGTAATCTTGTTGAATTTGCCAATTCGTCAAGCTAAATCAGAGTATAGACGTGCCCAAAAGCAAATTGAACAGCTAGAAAATGAATATCCAAATGTCGAAGGCTTAAAGATTGATTTAACCCATTCTTTTGAATGTTTGGAGAAAACTTTGCCGGAGGATGTAAATTCAAATCATTTGGTAATGGCCAATTCTCGAGCAAGATTAAGGATGACGACTTTGTATGCTGTTGGGCAAACAAATCAATTATTAATAACTGGGACTGGTAACAAGATTGAAGATTTTGGAATTGGTTTTTATACCAAGTACGGAGATGGCGGAGTAGACCTTAATCCTATTGGTGATTTATTAAAATCGGAAGTATTTCTTTTAGCTAAGCATTTAGGTGTTATTCAGGAGATCGTTGAAGCAAAACCTACAGACGGACTTTGGGGAGACGAACGCAATGATGAAGATCAAATTGGAGCAACCTACGATGAGTTGGAGTTCGCAATGAGTTTTAAAGGCGATAAGAACACTTTATCAGATCGTCAAAAAGTAGTTCAAGAAATTTATCAAAGACTAAACAGTATCAATCAACATAAGATGATTCCAATACCTGTTTGCAGTCTAGAAGGTTTGAAGTAGTGATATACTTATAAGTTGACATTAATAGAAATACATGTAAAACAGGATACTTTTACTACTATTATTATCTATGCTGATAATGTATCCAAGTTTTGCCATTTCAACAAGTATATTGAACTCTTATTAGAACTGAAGAGGTCTGTTATATTTGTTTTTTAGGTTGATTTTTATTGTTGAAAAGTTTAAAATACTGTGCTTTCCTTAAATCGATTTTACTATCTACCATTTATATATTGCTTAATACAATTCTAAACCCTTAAATTAATTCTAGTTAACAATAAAGTTTTGAGATGCTAAAACTTACGGCATAAGAATGTGAAAATTACAAATTTCAATTGATTAGATCCATAGCTAAGAAATGGATATTTGATTCCCGAGTACTTGCGGAGAGCATGTCATGGTGAGCATAACGCCGACCGGTCCTTCCTCACAACGAATACTTGGAGTTTTCTTGCAAAGACTAGTTATGTTAATTATAAGGATTAAATAGATTCAGGAGCCAGTCTCAATACAATATTGTCAATGTCTTCAGTAATATCAATTTGACAACCTAATCGGCTGTTATCCTCAACGAAGAACGCTTGATCAAGCATATCCAACTCAGCATCACTTTGCTCGCGTAAATCGGTGTCAGATTCTAAATAACATTGACAAGAAGCGCACATTGCCATACCACCACATGTACCTTCTACTGGAAGTTCGTATGATTTACAAAGTTCCATAATATTCATGTTCATATCTGTTGGTGCTAACAATTCATGTTTCTCACCTTCACGATCAATAATAAAAACAGTGATATTTTCTTCCATGCTTAAAAATTTTCATACAAAAGTAGTGATTTAGTCTATCATTAGGAACAATAAAAATATGATTTATACCCAATAAAAAAGCCTCAACATAAATGTCGAGGCTTTTAATATGATTTTACTTAAAACTAGTAACTCCAAACATCATGTTCGATGTTTCTAATCTCTTCAGTAATTCTTTGAGATTCCATCAATGCGTCAACACCAACTCTGTACTTTTCAACACTTCTGTCGTAAACGTTTTCTTCTTTATAAATGAAAGAACTAAATCTACGTTTCATGAAGTAGTCATCAAAACTCATCCATCTTGAACCATTATTTTCGTTATAAACAAAATAGTTATTAAAAACATAACGGCAATCAGTTGGGAAGTATAACCAGAATAAGGTTTTTGTCCCTGAAATGCTATTACCATTATTAATATCTATATTATGAACAACCGGTGCAATACCTAAAATACGTACATCCAAAACAGATCTTTGTTTATCGAAGATCCAATCTTCTTTCAGTCTGTATTGAATTATATCTTTAGAAGTGTACCAAAGTGTATCTCTTGGAGGATAAACAGGTTGACCGTTAACTCCAATTGAATCTTCTCGATATTGATTTAATAGAGGATCAAGTGGAATTTCACCTAATGTAGCAAGATAAGCAGTTACCTCCTCTTTATAATCAGGATCAGTTGCAAAGTTTTTACCTTGTTCTGGTAAAACTGGATATTTGAATTTATCACCATCATGAACAGAAGTTCTAATTGGATTATAGTCAGAATATACAGTTAAATCACCTGATAATATGTGTTGACGAATTATTGTCCACAAACTCCATCTGTTGTCATTACGAATCCATTGTACCTCTCCCGTTAAAGGATCTGGAGGTGTGATTTCATCTAAAGGATAATAGAGTGGACGATTGATTTTCTCACGAAGATCAATTGCTCTCCATACACGTTTACTCCAAATCGCATCCGCTTCACGAATGTATGGATAGGGGATAAGACGTTTGGTTGGAATATTAGATTTAAGGTAAACCCCATCAATAACACCCGTTTCTGTACGGCTATTAATAGGTCCACCATTAATTTGAGCAAAAGTGCTCAAACTAAAAATCAATAATGTCGAAAGCAATAAATTCTTCATGACTTTTTTATTTATCTATTATTTAACAGTAAATACTGCATTCTGACGCAATACTTTACCGCCTGGTTCTCTGTAACTAACTACAACTGTAATCATATTTCCAGGTTGAGCATTTGCCATAATTCTAAGTGCTTCACCAGAAAGATTAGATCCTGTACCTTGCGCTGGCCTAGGTGCTCCAGTTGCCTGAACTTCCCATGATACAACACTGAACTTAGCTTCTAATGGAATTTCTGCTGGATAACCTGCAAACAATTGTCTAGATGCTCTAATTTGAGCTGATGTAGCTGCTTCTCCGTCTTCTAAACGTCCTAAATTAATAGAAGGCTTAGGCAAGTTCATAACACGGAATTTGAAACTTCCTAATTTACTACTAGAACCATCTTCCGCAACACCCGCAATGTTTATAGTAGCTTCTCTTCCGTTTCCAGGAGTTGCTATATAACCTGTGCTTGTTTTGCTCAAAGAAACATTATTTGCTCCAGAAAGTGAGTACTGAGGAAATCCAGATGCAGCTCCTTCAACTTGATTAGCATAACCTCTGTATAGAACGTTCATTTGTGGAAGAGAAACAGTTCCAGATGGTTTCCCAACTGTATATCTAAATTCCCATGACTTAGGTATTGTTTCACCTTTTTCTTTAACACCAATTGTTCCAGTTACGTGGTAATTTCCAGGTGAACTAACATCCAAAGGAATTCTACCAGTTGTAGCTTTCCAATTTTCAGGTATAGAATCATTGATTCCATATCTTAATGGAGCAACGTCTGTTGTATCATAAGCAGCAATCATAACATTTAAGTCCAATGAATCACCAGCGTTAACATAACCTGTTCTAGCAAAAGCCAAAGGCTCAATTTTATTAAAGTTAAATGTAGGTGCATCAACTTTAGAAAGTAAAAACTCTGCAGCAGAACTTTCACTATTCAATACATCTAATTTAAGAGCAGTAAACATTGCTGCAGCTGCAACAATAGGAGCGTGGTCAAACATTGCTGAAGGCCATGGTACCAATTTAGTTTTTCCTGCATCTTTAACTTCTATCATTGCTGGTAGAGTCATTGATTTGTAATAATTTGATATTCTAGATGTGTCATCTGGATTAGCTGTTGCTAATGCATCTTTTAAACCAGAAATATCATCAGGAGCAGTAAAAGTATATTTATTTTTACCACTTGTGTAGTTACCCATCAATTCTGCTACAGAATTTCTGTAACGGTTAATGTTGGTTAAAATAGCTAATCCTCTTTCCTTTGGTTTCATTGGATTTCCTCCAATGAATAATTCTGTTGGAACATCATAGTTATCCATTGCCTGAATACCCATTAAAGATTTGAGTTCAACTATTAAACTGTCTTCACCTTGGCGTTTTAATACCCAGTCAACACCTTCAACCCTTTTAATCATGTCATTAGATTCGTTTAAGATGTAATGAATGATTTCTTTAGTATGAGCATTTAATGTGTCAGACTTTCCTTGCCATAAATCAATAACTTTTGTATCCGCTTTGGGATCCGTTAAGATAGCTGCACGTTTACTTTCAAAAGTACCATAAACATTACCTGTAGCGTTATCAATAATTTCACCACTGGATTCTAATTTGTCATTTATGGTAACAAATGCTGCAATTATCTCTTTTGACACGTTTAGTGCCAGAAGAGCAGTCAATACGAGATACATCATCCCGATCATCTTCTGTCTTGGGGTTTCTTTTCCTCCTGCCATTTGTAATTAAATTTTAAGAATTAATTTATTAATTAATGTTTCTAATTTATAATTCCATGTTATAAATCACTATTATTTACTAATAGTCATTGCTTTTAACATGTTACCGTAAACATTATTTAAGTCCGTTAAGTTCTTAGCTAACATTGACATATTTTCTTTGTATAGTTTAGTGTCCTGAACAGAATCAGAAAGATTTGACATCATTTCAGTTACTTGTCCTTGGAATTTTTCTGTTGCTTCTAAGTGAGATGAAGAACCTTTTAATTGTAATTCATATACATTGTTTAAAGCAGAAAGATTCTTAGATACTTTTTGCATTTGCTCACCGAATGATTGACCTTCTTCAGTAGATGAAGTCATTCCTGAAATTGCTACAGAAGCTCTTTCGTAAGACTCAGACAACTTCGATACTGTATTTGAAGCAGATTGTAAACTATCAACATAAGAATCTGTTGCTGCCGCAGCTGAAGTAACGCCCTTCAGTTGTGCTGCATTGTCTCCTAATGCTTTCATACCTTCACCTAATCGCTCTAATAGTGCGCTATCAATTTTAGCATCCTCTAACATCGCGTCAAGTTCTCCTGTAATTCCAGATCCTTGATTTCCTCCTCTTCCTCTTCCAACTTGTAATTCAGAAGGATCAAAGTTTTCATCATTTCCTAAAGCTAATTCAGGATACACAAGCTCCCAATTTGGATCTTCATGAATTGGCTCAAATGCTGAGAATATAAAAATAATGGCTTCAGCTCCTAGACCTACAACTAACATTGGTCCGGCACCTGGCCAGTGCATAATCTTGAATAAGGCACCAAGTATTACTACTGCTGCTCCAATTCCATACAGCTTTGCCATAAAATTTTTCCATCCTTTACTTCCTGGTTTCATAGTTTTAATTTTTAAGGTTTAACGATTTATTTATTTGTTTTATTTACTTGATTTAACGATTATCTCAATTGAAGATCTTGGTCTAATTCTTCACCTCCTTCTTTAGAGAAATCTTTTCCACCTCTACCTAGGTGAGTTGCTACTGATCTAAATCCTATATATGATTTAGCAGTATCTCTGTATTCATAAGTTCTAGTTCCATTTTGTAAATAGTAACCTATGTCTTTCCATGATCCTCCACGTATTACTTTACGCTTCATCGCTGGTGGATCCCAGTCTAAAGCATTGTAACGGTATTCAGGATTTTGGTCATGAGATAATTCATACATAGATTCATCGTAAGCTGTTTCACACCATTCAGCAACGTTACCAGCCATACAATAAAGTCCAAATCCGTTAGGATTGTATGAGAATGCTTTCACAGTTTGATTCCCACCATCTTCAGCATAACGACCTCTCATTGGTTTAAAGTTTCCTAAGAAACAACCAGCAGAGTTACGAATGTAAGGTCCACCCCAAGGATATGCAGATAAATCTAAATCACCTCTAGATGCTCTTTCCCATTCAGCTTCACTAGGTAAACGGAAATCATGAACGTAAATCTCACCCATTGACTCTAACCATCCATTTAACAATTGTGTTCTCCAAATATTAAATGCTTTTGCTTGTGGCCAAGTTACTCCAACTACTGGGTAATTGTCATAAGATGGATGCCAGAAATACATTTTAGTCATCGGATCATTAAATGCATAGGTGAAGTCTCTAATCCAAACTAAAGTATCAGGGTAAACATTAATGGTTTCATCAATAACAAAACGTTGCCTATTTTCATGACCACGAATTGCATTATTTTGACCTAATTTGTTAATAACACCCATATCCTTGTCTAAACCTCTTTTCTCTTCAGTAAATGGATGATCTGCAGATCTTAAAGTACGGTGATCCATATCTGTTTTAATCCCTTGGTTGTTGTATCCATCAGGTTTAATATGAACCTTACCTTTGCGGGCAGCTTCAACTAAATCAATCCAATAGTATTTGAAGTTGAGTTTTCTAACATCAATTTCCTTTCTTTTGTAAAAACGTTGTGCAGAAGGGTAGTACATTTCTGACAATAGGGGAACCAACATAGGATCATAGTATGAGAATTCACGATCCCAATTTAATGAGAATCTGTCAATGTTTTGAAAACGGTCGCTTGACTCGTACTCAACCCATTCCATGATACCATCATCATAATACTCGTCTTGATAATTTATAAAACGATCAGCTTCTTTATCCTCTTCGATATTTTCATAGATCATTTTACGTGCTATGGAGTCTCTAACCCACCACACAAATTGACGGTATTCATTATTCGTGATCTCTGTTTGATCCATATAAAAGGCAGATATTGTAACTGTCTTTGAAATGGTCTGATGCATGAAAGGTACATCCTCATCATTTTGACCCATGATGTAAGATCCCTGAGGAATATAAACCATACCTAATGGTACCTCAGGATAGTAGACACTTCTACCTTGTACTCCAGTTAAATATCCTGATCTTGTACTACAAGATGCAAGCATTAAACTGATTAAACCTATAATTAATAATTTCTTCATTCTACCTTGTTTTTACTTTCCTGTTTATCACTAACAATTTAAAGGTCGTTTTAACTTATGTCTGTATAACGGAAAAGCTACCAAAATGGTTACAGATTATTTTTAAGTATTATAAATATCTTGGATTTCTAGCCTTCGTAATTGGAATTGGAGGCAATGGATAACAGTATTTCACCATTAACTCATGTGATCCAGCTGAGATACTAGAAACTCTATTTACAGTGATATCATAAGAATATCCAAAAGTAAATGAATTCCAATTTAAACCAGCCATTATTCCAATAGCATCTGTAGTTCTATAAGTTACTCCAGCATAAAAGGTGTCGTCCCATATAGCACGTAAATTAATGTCAGCACTTAGAAACTTAAGATCTGTTCTTACCAAACCATTTGCTTCCACACTAAGTTCTTTCATCGTGAATGCATTGTCCATTCGGTAACCTCCCATTGCGTAGTAATGACGCGAAGTATTGAAGTTTAAGTCCGAAATTTCTAATGCTGGTAAGTGCGTAGAAGATACTCCTGCATACCAACCAGTAAATGACATGTAATACAGCCCGAAGTTAGCATCAAATGTTGCTGCTGATTTTGCCTGTGGTAAAGACTCATCAAATGGATTTCCATCTGGTGTCACCCATGTTGGACTCATTCCAAAGCTATTTAATCCTACAGCTGCTCCTATACCTAAAGTTCCATCCGCTAAAGATAGGTGGTAAGAGTAGTTCAAGGTTACATTGTTTTGTCTCGAGAATCCGATCGCATCATGATAAAATGATATACCAGCGGCACTTGGAAAGTAGCGCGATAAATTTGCTTCAGCATTCGCTAACACAGAGTTTGGAGCTCCGTTAAACTTATCCCACTGATTACGGTAGATCATAGTTCCACAAACTTCGTGTGACATACCAACACCGGTTGCCCCAGGATTGATACTCATTTTGTCAAAAATAAAATGTGTCAAGATCTTATCCTGCTGGCCGTATGTGTAAAATACACCGGAGGATATTAAAATTGAAATAAATAAAAGTCTTTTCATATATAGCTTTTTTTCAATGGTTTATGCATATAATGTCGCAATACATAGCTGCATCAGTCGACTAAAGTAGTTAAAAAAATGTAATTAGGAAATAAATAAAATGGGAAATGATGTTTTTTGTGATATTTCATGTATTTATTTTTAATCGAGAAAAGTTAAACTAATTTCTGATAGGTTTTCCACCACAAGTCTGGAACTTCTCCTTTCATTGATTCTTGATAAGTTTCATAACTGCATGGAATCATTTGGTGACGCATGAATTTAGATCTTTTAGAGCCTGGGTAGGGAACTTCAATCCACCAACGACCAGACTTATTACTCTTATAGAATACAATCTCTTCATTGAGATCTTCAAGATATACCCTGAACTTAGTATATGATTTTTTACTTCCTATAGGAAAGTCCCCTTTTCTATGTGCATATCCCTCATTAAAATACCAGATAAGCTGTGCAACAAGTTCGTCAGTTACTTTATGGTTATTACTGTAGTAATTAAATATACCAAAGCTTGAAAGCTTATCGCTGATTCCTGCATATCTTGTCAACTGGCATGCTTCATTGGCAAATATTCCGTTCGGGGCGCTATAATTATTGTTTTGAAGATCACTCGCTCTTATACTGGTTAAATCGAAACTCAAAATATCTGTGTTACGCATAAAAGGTTCTGCCAACTGTATAGACTGATTAATTTCACCTAAACGACAGACATCAAAATAGAGTTCGTTAAATAAGTCAAGCGTTTTATTGGAGATGTAATGATTTTGAGCACCAATATTAGTGTAGTTAAACAAGAAACATGGTTTATGTAATAACACATGGCTCAACCAACCTTCGTGGTTAATTTCTTTTTCAATATCGCCTAAATCAAATCGATTGTCTATGGTGGTCAGATTTACCATTTGCTCTAATTGCTCGTAAGCTTTATAAATAGCATTTGTTAAATCTTGAGTACCCCCAACAATAATTGGAATAATTTCTTTCTTGATTAGTTCTTGACAAACTGTTTGAATAGCATATGCAGTATCCTTTATTTCTCTACCGGGAACAATTGTTCCTAAATCGTAAATTGTGTGTGTCCAGTTTACCCCTTGAAACAATTTGTATAATTGACCCCTGAAGTCATTTGTGAAATCATTTTTTAAATTTTCTGAATGATTTCTATATTCTGGAACATAAATGATTGCTGTCCCTTTCTTGTCGATTACTGGGAATTCACCTCCAATATAAGAGTGAATCGAACTGCCGAGCATTTCTTCTTCATAAGAATCATTTAAGGGAATGCTTTGAAAGTAAATGGAAATGTCTTTCATGATTTTAATCTCATCAAGGGTAGATGTTATTTCATTTTAAAATGACTGCACTCCAATTAAAGGAGCACAGTCATTTTAATAATTATTCTATTTTTTCTTAGCTACTGTCTTTTTCGCTGCCGGTGCTTTTTTCGCTGCCGGTTTCTTGGTAGCAGTTTTCTTTGCCGCTGGCTTCTTTGCTGCTGTTTTTTTAGCTGCGGCTTTCTTAGCTGGAGCTTTTTTGGTAGCTGCTGTTTTACCTCTACCTGTTTTCTTAGGCTGGTTTTCAGAAATTTTGATGCATTCTTCGTAAGTCAATTTCTTTACTTCGTCTTCTTCATCTTTAATTTCTTTAGGAAGTTTAAAGTTGTCTTTACCAATCTTTAAATAAGGTCCCCAACGTCCAATCAACAATTGCATAGTTTCATCTTCAGGGAAAGTCTTCAGTAGCTTTTTAGCATCTTCAATTCTTTTCTCTTTGATTAACTCAATAGCTCTGTCTAATTCGATATCCATTGGGTCATCTTCCTTAATAGAAACAAATTTCCCATCGTGTTGAATATATGGACCGAATCTTCCAATATTTGCTTTCACAACTTTTTCTTCAAACTCTCCTAGTTGACGAGGAAGTTTAAATAAATCCATTACTTCATCAAAAGTGATAGTTTCAATTGATTGAGTTGGACGTAAGCTAGCAAATCTTGCTTTTTTCTCACCTTCCTCTTCCGTATCTCCTATTTGTGCCATTGGACCGTAACGACCAATACGAACGATAACTTTTTCACCTGTTTTTGGGTGTTCACCTAAATGGCGTTCCCCAGAAGCGCGATCTGAATGTTCTAATGTATGTTCAACAGTCTTATGGAATGGATCATAGAAACGTTTAATCATTTCTGTCCATTCTTTCAAACCATTTGCGATTTCATCAAACTCTTGTTCTACTTCAGCAGTAAAGTTGTAGTTTAGTATTTCACCAAAATGTTCTACTAGAAAATCAGTAACTACCATTCCGATATCAGAAGGAGAGAGTTTGTTTCTATCTCTTCCTGTTATTTCCGTAGCTTCTTCTTTATTTGTTCCAGAATCATCTAGTGTATAGATAAGGTAATTTCTTTCCGTTCCTTCACGCTCCATTTTTTCAACATATCCTCTTTTTTGGATAGTAGAAATTGTTGGTGCATAAGTAGATGGTCTACCGATTCCTAATTCTTCTAATTTTTTCACTAAAGATGCCTCAACATAACGTGGAGCAGCTTTTGTGAATCTTTCACGTGCAACGATAGACAAAGTCGAAAGTACAGCTCCTTCTTTTAAATCAGGAAGTAATCCTTCTAATGCTTTGTCGTCTTCTTCGTCATCATCCATTTGTGATTCAAGGTAAACCTTAAGGAAACCATCAAATTTGATTACTTCACCTTTCGCAACGAAAATATCTTGAACTTCAGGAGCTCCAATTTTAATTGTAGTTCTCTCCAATTTTGCTGGACTCATTTGTGAAGCGATTGATCTTTTCCAAATCAAATCATACAAACGGTCTTCATCATTTCCTTTTTTAACTGATGAAACCCCGAAATCACTTGGACGAATCGCCTCGTGAGCTTCTTGGGCTCCAGCACTTTTGCTTTTATATTTCTTAGGGTTACTGTACTCTTTTCCGTAGTCCTGAATAATTGTGCTTTTCGCAGCATCCATTGCAGTTTCGGATAAGTTTACACTGTCTGTTCTCATGTAAGTGATCAGTCCAGCTTCATATAAACTCTGTGCAACTCGCATTGTACGCGAAACACTAAATCCTAATTTCAAACTTGCTTCTTGTTGAAGTGTAGAAGTTATAAATGGAGCGCTTGGATTTTTCGTTCCTGGCTTTTTAGTTACTTCAGTTACTTTAAAAGTTGCTTTGTCGCAATCCTTAAGAAAAGCTTCTACTGCTTTATCCGTTCCTATATTATGTGCTAAAGTTGCAGAAACTTTATCTTTACCTTCAGCAAAATCTCCAACTACTCTAAAGTAGCTCTCTGGAGTAAAATTCATTATCTCTCTTTCACGTTCAACGATTAAGCGAACAGCTACAGACTGAACTCTACCTGCTGATAAGCTAGGTTTAACTTTTTTCCATAGCACTGGAGAAAGTTCAAATCCTACCAATCTATCCAATACACGTCTAGCTTGTTGCGCATTTACCAACTCTTGATTGATTTCGCGTGGTTCTTTAATTGCTTTTTGAACCGCTACTTTTGTAATCTCGTTGAAAGTTATTCTTTTTGTATCCTTTTTGTCTAATTTCAAAGTTTCATAAAGGTGCCAAGAAATCGCCTCACCCTCACGGTCCTCATCTGTTGCTAACCAAATAGTTTCAGCTGCTTTAACATGCTTCTTTAATTCTGCAACAATAGCTTTCTTATCTGGACTAACTTCATAATTTGGCTTAAAATTATTCTCGATGTCAATTGCCACTCCTTTTTTAGCAAGATCTCTCACGTGACCGTAACTAGACAGTACTTTGAAGTCTTTTCCTAAATAGCCTTCAATTGTTTTTGCTTTAGCGGGGGACTCAACGATAACTAAATTCTTTGCCATATTGATTATGTTAAATTCTTTTTCTGAAATTGAGTGCAAAATAACTCCAAATTAATACGAAATACAAACTTTCTTGTGTTTTTACTTCAATTGTATTTTCTTAAGGTGCCGTTTTTCATGGATATTTCACCCTTAATTCTTTTCTAATTGTTCTGTTTTATTGATATTTATTAAATAATTAACTACTGACATTTTGACACCATGAGAAGAAAATATATCTTTGTCCTTCATAAAATTGAAATTCACCAATGGGAATCGTTTTAGATAAAGATATGGATGAGGCTCGCCAAGGCGAAGCAATCTCAATGAATAAGGCTGAGGGAGGTAGGAAATTATACCTAGAAAGCTATGGATGTGCTATGAATTTTTCTGATAGTGAAGTCGTAGCGTCGATATTAGTAAATGATGGTTTTTCAACAACTCAGAATTCGGAGGAAGCAGATTTAATACTCATTAATACTTGCAGTATTCGTGATAATGCAGAACAAAGAATTAGAAATCGGTTAAGACAATTTAATAAAGCTAAGAAACAAAGACCAGGATTAATAATTGGGATCTTGGGTTGCATGGCTGAACGCTTGAAAACTAATTTGCTTGAAGAAGAAAAATTAGTTGATATTGTTGCAGGTCCAGATTCTTATCGAGATTTACCAGGTTTGATTGTAGAAGTTGAGGGAGGACAAAAAGCAGTAAACGTTTTGCTTTCTCGTGATGAAACTTATGCAGATATTAGTCCAGTGCGTTTAGATAAAAACGGAATAACTGGATTTGTGAGTATTACACGTGGTTGCGATAATATGTGTTCTTTCTGTGTTGTTCCCTTTACTAGAGGAAGAGAAAGAAGTAGAGATCCACATACAATTGTTCAAGAATGTGGTGCTTTATTTAATTCTGGATACAGAGAAGTAACCTTATTAGGTCAAAACGTAGATTCTTACCGTTGGAATATGACGAGTAAAGGTGAAATTAAAGATGAATCAAATCCAACCACAAACTTTGCACAATTGCTAGAAATGGTTGCTGAAGTTCATCCAGATTTAAGAATCCGTTTTTCTACTTCTCATCCTAAAGATATGACCGATGATGTTTTGTATGCAATTGCAAAGCACAAAAATATATGTAACTATATTCATTTACCAGTTCAATCTGGGAATAGTGATATTTTAAAGAAAATGAATCGAGGTTATACGCGTGAATGGTATATGAATAGAATTGAAGCTATTAACCGTATTATTCCAGGATGTGGAATTACAACAGATATCATAACAGGGTTCTGTGATGAAACTTTAGAGCAGCATGAAGAAACGCTTTCAATTATGCGAGAAGTGAAATATGACACTGCTTATATGTATAAATATTCTGAGCGTCCAAAGACTTTAGCAGAAAGAAAGTATGAAGACAATATTCCAGAAGAGGAGAAGCAAAGAAGGTTGGAGGAAATTATTACTCTTCAACATGAGCATAGTTTAGCGATGAACAAAGCTCAAATTGGAAAAATCGAAGAGGTATTGGTTGAGACTGAATCAAAACGTTCTAAAGAACAAATGATGGGAAGAACAGACCGTAATCTAAAAGTAATCTTTGATCGCAAAGATTCCAAAACGGGGGATTATGTAATGGTTCGCATTACAGATTGTAATAAAGCTTCCTTAAAGGGAGAAATTGTTGAAGGTTAATAATCTATTGATGATATGAATATTCAGCAAATCAAACAGAGGTTTGGAATAATTGGAAATGCGCCAGGTTTAAATCGTGCTTTGGAGGTTGCAGCTCAAGTTGCACCAACTGATATTTCGGTTTTAGTGACAGGGCAAAGTGGAACAGGAAAGGAAATCATTCCTCAAGTTATTCACCATTTAAGTACTAGAAAACACGGGAGTTATATTGCCGTTAACTGTGGTGCAATTCCTGAAGGAACTATTGATTCAGAGCTTTTTGGACATGAAAAAGGTGCTTTTACAGGTGCTAGCGGAAGTCGAAAGGGATATTTTGAAGAAGCAGACGGTGGTACAATCTTCTTGGATGAAGTAGCTGAATTACCTCAGCAAACCCAAGTTCGATTACTGCGTGTTTTAGAAACGGGTGAATTTATTCGTGTAGGTTCTTCTAAAGTAATTAAGACAAATGTTAGAGTTGTAGCGGCTACAAACGAAAATATGGCTGAAGCTATTCGTAAGAATAAATTTAGAGAAGATTTATTGTATCGTTTAAGCACAGTTCCGATAAAACTTCCGCCATTAAAGGAACGAAAAGAAGATATTCATTTATTGTTTAGAAAATTCGCTGCAGATTTTGCAGAGAAATATAGAATGCCAACGATAAAATTAGTGGATGATGCAGTAATTGCATTGACCAATTATCCATGGCCCGGAAATATTAGACAATTGAAAAATATTGTGGAGCAAATTTCCGTTATTGAGAATGAGCGTGAGATTACGCTAGAGAAAATGAAGTTTTATTTACCAGAAGATGTTGTTTCTGGTGTTCCCGCGCTTGTTGAGGGTAAGTCTCAAGAAAATGATTCTTTTTCAGATAGAGAATTGATTTATAAGTTTTTGTTTGACATGAAAAGGGACATGAACGAGTTGAAAAAGCTTGTGATTGAATTGCTTAATGGGAATAAAGACGTTGATTTAACAGGAACACAAAAAGATGTTTTAAATCGTGTTTATACTGATATTTCGAATGAAGACAGCAAGAAATTGTTAGAAGCAGGAGTTCGAGATGAAGTTCGAGAAGAACGAGAATATGCTTCGCAAGAAGAAGTTACGATTGTTGACAGTGATTATCAAGACCACATAGAAGTGGAAGAATCTTTGTCTTTGGAAGAACGTGAAATGGAGTTTGTAAAGAAAGCTTTAGAAAAACACCATGGAAAAAGAAAAGATGCAGCAAAGGAATTAGGGATCTCAGAGCGAACTTTGTACAGGAAAATCAAAGAGTATAACTTAAAATAGGCTAAAGCTTCACTATGAAAAAATTTCTTTTATTAACAACAGCTTTACTTTTTACTGCTTGTTGGCCAACGAGTTTGTCTTTTCGAGATGGAAGTGTTCCACCTGAATGGAAACGTTTTATGGTTACCACTTTAGAGAATAAAGCGGCCAATGCTCCAATTAGTTATTCTTCTGAGCTTTCAGAGTTAATAAAGGATGGAATTCAAAATAGAGTAGGGCTAACTTTGGTTTCTGAAGAGTCCGATGATCCTCAGATTACCATAACGGGATCTGTGAATTCCTATGATATTACACCTTTGTCATTGCAAGAGAATGCAGCAGAGGTAAAAAACAGGCTTACAATTAGATCAAGTTTTCAGATTTTTATTTCAGCACCAGAAGAAGATGTAATGGAGTTAAGCAGTTCACGTTTTGCAGATTTTGATGCTTCACAAGATGTAGGAGCAATTCAACAACAATTATTGGAAGAAATCAATGAACAAATTGTGCAAGATGTTTTAAATAAGTTACTTTCGAATTGGTAATGCTAAACTTCGTAGAAATATCACATAGAATTGATAATCCTTCAATGATTAAATTGGAAGATTTGGAAGAGTTACGTCAATTGGCGAAAAGGTATCCATTTACTGCGATATTTTCTCAATTGTATCTCAAAGGTTTAGCGCTTCACAAAACTATTCAATTTGAATCTGAATTAAAGAACCATGCGTATAAGGTTCCTGATCGATCTCAATTGTTCTATTTAGTTCATTCAGTTGAAGAGGAAATTCGTCAAACTGAACCTATTTTGGGTAATCAGAATCAAGCAGAAATTAATGAGGAATTAGAAACTGAGGCTGTTTTAGAAGAATCTCCATATGAAGAGGTAGTTACTGTTAATATTCCAGAAGTAGAGAAGCCACAAGAGGAGCTGAAGGAAGAATTAATTGAGGTTGAGGCGCCAAAAATAGACTCAGATCAAGAAACTATTATCCATGTAGAAGAGAATGTTTCAATAACAGAAGAAGTTTCAAAGGATGAGCTTGAGGAAGGAGTTATCCAAGTTTCGACTTACAATGCTGATAATTCAGTAAGTGTAGAAGATAATTTAATTAATCCAAATGAGAATGTAGATAAAGAGTCTCTCGAAGCTGAAAAAGTTTCTATTGATAAAAGTTTAATTGATTCTGTTGACGAGACAGGTAGTGATTCAGAACAAGAAATTGAAGAGGAGTCAAAGGCGGAGAAAAGCAGATTTGCTAATCTCTCGGATAAGCTTAAAAATGTAAGTGATTTAGAGCGCGATATTTTAGCACATGCTATAAGTTCTTCAATTTTTATAGAAATAGATGAATTAGAGGCTGATACTTATCATTTTGAAAAGCTTAAAAAGTTAGATCGTCCAGAAAAGAGAGAGGAAGAGTATGAATCTGCATCAATTGAGTTTGACTTACCTTTAAATTCAGAAACGCTAGCCGAAGATTATATTTCGGAAGAAGAAAATGTTGATTTTAAAAATAAGATTGAATTTGATGGGGAATCTTCTTATGATTTGAATGAAGATAAAAAATCCTTCACTTCTTGGATGATTTCATCTATTTCTAATGAAGCAAAAGAAAAATCGATAGATAAAAAAGTTGATTTGTCTCCAAAAGTGAAAGAATCGACAGAAAAAACAGAAGAAAAAGAAAAAAATAAAGAAATTTTCACCCCTGAAAAAAGAAAATCTGAGTTCTTTTCTCCACTCAAGAAAGCACGTGAAAGCCTAGATGAATCAAGGCTTCCAGTGAGTGAGACCTTGGCTAAAGTATACGGTGCTCAGGGCAATTATCCAAAGGCAATTGAAGCTTATGAAAAATTATTGTTGAAATTTCCAGAAAAAAAGAGTTTCTTTGCACTTCAAATTGAAACTTTGAAAAGAAAATTAAATTAAAATATGGGAACTTTATTAACTATACTTATTATTATCGCAAGTATTTTGCTTGTGTTACTTGTTTTAATGCAAAATCCAAAAGGTGGTGGATTATCAACTGATTTTGGTTCAGCGCAACAATTAGGAGGTGTTAAACAAACCAATGATTTCATAGAGAAAGCAACATGGAGTTTAGCAGGTATTATTGGAATATTGAGTATTGCAATGACTTTGATGTATCATGAACCTTCAGGAGTACCAGCAAATGATGCAGCTCCTCAAGATACTGAGCAACCAGCAGTGCCAGCAGGCGATGTAAGTGAGTAGGAAAAGGCTTTACACGGATTGATTTTTTAGTCAGTCTTATATAGAAATACATTTAATAAATGTCAGTGTGTCATATACGCTGACATTTTTTTTGTTCATAATTGTAGCTATCTGACAAATGTAGTCTGTTTATCTATTGGCACAGAATTGGTCGTTCCCACTGAGTAAAAAATTAACTAAAAATATAATAAATATGTCAGCATTAAAACCATTGGCGGATCGTGTATTAATCGAGCCTATTCCAGCAGAAGAAAAAACAGCTAGCGGAATTATCATTCCAGATGCAGCAAAAGAAAAGCCTTTAAAAGGTACAGTTATCGCTGCGGGAAATGGGAAGAAAGACGAGCCAATGACGGTAAAAGAAGGAGACACAGTATTGTTTGGTCAGTATTCTGGAACAGAAATCAAAATTGAAGGAAAGACTTATTTGATTATGAAAGAAGCTGATATTTACGGTGTATTTCAAGCATAGTCTCCACATTTAAAACAATCTTTTAAAAAAAAAATAATTCAAAATGTCAAAAGAAATATTATTCGACGAAAAAGCGAGAGAGAAACTAAAAAACGGTGTTGATAAATTAGCGAATGCAGTTAAAGTAACGCTAGGACCAAAAGGACGTAACGTAGTTATCGGTAAAAAGTTTGGTTCACCACTCATCACTAAAGATGGGGTTTCTGTAGCTAAAGAAATTGAGTTGAAAGATCCTGTTGAAAACATGGGAGCTCAAATGGTAAAAGAAGTTGCTTCAAGAACTGCGGATATCGCAGGAGATGGGACAACAACAGCAACTGTTTTAGCACAAGCAATTATTACAGCAGGTTTAAAAAACGTAACTGCTGGAGCAAATCCAATGGATTTGAAAAGAGGAATCGATAAAGCGGTTAAGGTGATTGTTCAAGAGCTTAAAAAACTTTCTAAGGAAGTTGGTTCAGATAATGACAAGATCAAGCAAATCGCTTCTATTTCTGCTAACAACGACGATACAATTGGAACATTAATCGCAGAAGCAATGAAAGTTGTTGGAAACGATGGTGTAATCACTGTTGAGGAAGCAAAAGGAATCGAAACTGAAGTAAAAACTGTTGAGGGAATGCAATTCGACAGAGGTTATTTATCACCTTACTTCGTTACGAACGCAGAGAAAATGATTGCGGATTTAGAGAATCCATATATCTTAATCTGTGACAAGAAGATTACAAGCATGAAAGAATTGCTTCCTGTATTAGAGCCAGCGGCACAATCGGGAAGACCATTATTGATTATCGCAGAAGATATCGATGGTGAGGCTTTAACTACGCTTGTAGTAAACAGAATCAGAGGTTCTTTGAAAGTAGCAGCTGTTAAAGCACCAGGATTTGGTGACCGTAGAAAATCAATGTTGGAAGACCTTGCAATTCTTACGGGTGGACAAGTTATTTCTGAAGAGAAAGGATTGTCACTTGAAACTGCAACTTTAGATATGTTAGGTTCAGCTGAAAAAGTTGAAATCGACAAAGACAATACAACTATCATTAATGGTTCTGGTAATAAGGAAGAGATTAATGGACGTGTAGCTCAAATTAGAGCGCAGATGGAAACATCTACATCTGATTATGACAAAGAGAAAATGCAAGAACGTTTGGCTAAATTAGCTGGTGGAGTTGCTGTTCTTTACGTTGGAGCTTCTTCTGAAGTTGAGATGAAAGAAAAGAAAGACCGTGTTGAAGATGCTCTTGCAGCAACTCGTGCAGCGGTTGAAGAAGGTGTTGTTCCTGGTGGTGGAGTTGCGTTATTAAGAACTTTGGTTGGTTTAATTGACCTTAAAGGAGATAATGATGACGAAACAACTGGAATTGAAATAATGAGACGTGCGGTTGAAGAGCCATTACGTCAAATCGTTAAAAATGCAGGAAGTGAAGGAGCGGTAATCGTTCAAAAAGTTCTTGAAGGAAAAGACGATTTCGGTTACAACGCTAGAACTGAGAAATACGAAAATTTACTTGCTGCTGGAGTTTTAGATCCAACGAAAGTAACGCGTATCGCAATTGAAAACGCTGCATCTATCGCATCTATGTTGTTGACAACAGAATGTGTTATAGTTGATGAGCCAGAAGACGAAAGTGCTGGTGGAATGGGTGGCGGAATGCCAGGTGGTATGCCAGGTATGATGTGATTTTAATAGGTAGGGGTGATTTGCAAATCACCCTTACCAAATCACCCATACAAATCGCCCCTACAAATCACCCTTTTTTTTATGATAAACGATCCGTTAAGATCTTCATTTCGATAACAGGAGAAATACGCTCGTAGATAATGTTGTTGACAGCTTCAACGATTGGCATTTCAACATTGAACTTTTTATTGATCTCCATTACAGATTTCACGGCGTAATATCCTTCTGCAATCATGTCCATTTCCATTTGGGCAATTTTCACAGAATAACCTTTTCCGATCATAAATCCGAAAGTTCTGTTTCTTGAGAATTTAGAATAAGCGGTAACCAATAAATCTCCTAGATAAGCGCTACTTTTCACATCTCTGTGAATAGGGCTCACTTCGTCGATGAAGTTTTCAATTTCTTGAATTGCATTAGAGATTAAAACAGCTTGGAAATTGTCTCCGTATCCTAATCCAGCACAAATTCCAGATGCAATAGCGTAAACGTTCTTTAAAATTGCAGAAAGCTCTGTTCCGAATAAATCATCGGAAGTTGTGGTTTTGATATATCTCGTTTTAAAAAGATCAGCCATGTCTTCCGCAATATCTTCATCCTGACAAACAATTGTTAGGTAAGATAAACGTTCTAATGCTACTTCTTCAGCGTGACAAGGTCCACAAACGATTCCTATTCTATCATAAGGAATATCAAAAGTTTTGTGAATAAATCTTGCAGGAATAGCGTGATATTCTGGAATAATTCCTTTTACAGCAGAAAATACAGTTTTCCCCTTGAATAAATCAATAGGGAAGTTTTCAAATAGAGAAGATAAAAATGCAGATGGAGTAGCGAGAATAATGATGTCTGATGATCTTACAACCTCTTCAAGATTCGTTGTTACATTGATTTTTTCAATCTTTAGTTCAACAGCTTGTAGATATTTAAGATTTCGTCGATATTTTAAAATATTCTCGACAGCATCTTCGTTTCTCATCCACCAATGTACTTTCGATACATTTTCTGTAAGTATTTTTATCAATGCAGTAGCCCAGCTTCCACCACCAATAACACCAATTATTTTTTCAGATTTATCCATAGTACTTCCTACAAAAATACATTTTCTTCTTAATTGCTGCTGCTTTTAATGAGTAATCTTAGAAAATTTATTTCTAAAGTTCTTTTTTATAAAATAGTTTTTCACCTGACCTTGAAATTTTTTAGATTAATTTTTATAAAAATTAGCTATAATAGTTTGGTGATTGTACTAATTTAATACTTTTACCATGTTATTTTAAAACTGTCAAATTGTAAATTATGAGTAGTAGTAAGCCTAGAGTTGTAAAAGATTACGCTAAATTAGAAAAGCTGGTTAAACAGCAGATTAAATTGAATTACCCAGAGGGTTTTGAAGACCATCTGATTAAATTTAAAAATAAAGATGGAAATACCGTTAGTGCACTTCCGTTTGAAACTGCTGATTATTATTATCTCATACGAATGACAATTAGTCAAGCGCAAGAAATCATCGAAGACGATGAAGATTATGATGACGAAGGGTTCTTGAAAGAAGAAGTTAAAGAAGAATATGAAGAAGACGAAATTGATGAAGAGTTTGAATAAACTTTTATTCAAATAAAAATTTTTCAAAATATTAAAAGACGGCTATATGTCGTCTTTTTTTCGTTTTGAGAATTAATCTCCTTTACCATTTATGCTATCTGAGATATTTGCTTGCGTAATATGAATTGTAATTATTAAATTCAAGAAAGAAGATTTATGGATTAAAACTTCATTATGACCACGCAATTTTACTGAAGCTATTTTTCTAAAACTTATGAAATCCGAACAGCTTACTTTTTATAATTGACATTAGTTTTACTAAAAAGCAAATGCAGTATCACATAAACAAGTGCTAAACCGGCAACGATTGCTCCGAATGTAAAAGCATAGTTCAAACTTTCAGGAGTATTGTTATAAATGGAAAGTGTACTGGCAGCTCCAAATAGAATTCCTAATTCTAATGCGATAAATAGAGTTCCTGACCCTACTCCTCTTCTATGGGCTGGAGATAAATCAGCCATCCAGGCAAATAGAGTAGGAGAACTTATTCCCGTTGCAATTCCAAATATAAATGATGCTGCGGTGTACCAGAATTCTGTTTTTGCATTTCCTGTCATCAACATTGCGATAATCAAGAATACTATTCCTAGGATAAGTGTTTGACGTCTTCCAATTTTATCAGAAACTTTTCCTGCAAATAATCTGACTGCAATAGTAGAAACAACATAAAAGACATAATACCATCCTTTATTATCTATTCCTAAATAAACAGATTTGTCGGGAGTTAAAACTAAAATTAGTCCTGTACAAACTGTTGTAAGGAACATTACCATTGCTGCTGGAAGAACATTTTTTTCTAGGATATCATTTGCTTTAATTTTGAAGATCTTAAAAGTAAAAGGTTGAGGATTCGGTAAAGTTTCTTTCACCGATTTAATTAAAATCATAGAAAGAACAGCAGTTAAACTTGAAACTACAAATAGGCCATTAATTGTTAAAGCGTTTGCAATTGGAGTTCCTAATGCTTGTCCGACACCTAGTCCTAATGCGATTCCAGTTCCAAAAACGCCCATTCCCTGACCACGTTTTTCAATAGGTAGAATATCTGTTACCAAAGCTGTTGCTCCTGTTGGAAGAAATCCAGTTGAGAATCCATGTAAAAAGCGAAGTGTTAAGAAGAAAGCAATAGTCCCACTAAAAGGATAGATTAAAGTAATTACGATACTGACAATAGTGCCAACATACATGGTGCTTTTTCTTCCAACTGTATCTGCCATTTTTCCAGAAAAAGGTCTTGAAATAGCTGCTGTGACAGTGAAAAGCGCAATAATGAGTCCTTTGTAAGTTTCTCCACCCAATAAAGTAATAAAGCTATTTAATTCTGGGATAATCAGATTAAAGGAAGTCATAAAGAAAAACATTCCTAAAGTAAGCGCCCAAAAATTTCTACTGTATGTCATAAATTCAAATATGTAAAATTAGTTAATACTTATTCTGCATGAACATTTTAAGGATTAATATTGTTACATTAATATGAAAAAACAAATGAAATTTATATCGAAAAATATCGCAGTCTTACTTTTTGCTTTTACATTTTTGTCTTGCACTAGTGATAGCGATGAGATTTCTATTTCCGCTGGTAATATTGAAAACGAAGTAATCGCTCTTGAAGCTTCCTCTAATGATAGAACAACGGAGTACCTTTCAAAAGACGATACAATAAAGAAGATTTCCAAGACAGATGAGGAGTGGAAGAAGCAATTGACAGAGGAACAATATCATGTGAGTCGTGAAGCTGGAACAGAACGCGCTTTTACCGGAAAATATTGGGACAATAAGGCAGAAGGGACTTATACATGTGTTGGTTGTAACTTACCACTTTTTAGTTCTTCAACTAAATTCAAATCAGGTACAGGATGGCCAAGCTTTTATGTGCCGTTAAATGAAGAGGTGGTGACTGAGGTTACTGATAATTCAGGCGGTTGGACTAGAGTAGAGGTGGTTTGTACACGATGCGATGGGCATTTAGGTCACGTATTTAAAGATGGTCCAAAACCTACAGGGTTGCGTTATTGTTTAAATTCTGCGGCTTTAAACTTTGAGAAAAAGTAATTTTCTAATTTAATTTGCCAGCATACTCTAAGGTGAAACGCGGAACATTTACTTTAAAATTATTTGTTATTTCACCTTGGTCATTAATGGTGTCAAAATTATAATACCCTTCCATAAAACCAAGTCCAGAAGACAAGTCGCATCCAGAAGTATAAATGTGTGATTCGCCTGGTTCTAATGTTGGTTGTTCACCAATAACTCCTTTGCCTTCTATTATTCTAGTGGGTGCTAAGGAATCAACTATTCTCCAGTACCTAGAAATAAGTTGAACTCTGTTGTGACTCAGATTTTCAATTTTAATAGAGTAGTTGAAGAAAAATAGGTTTTTTTCCAGTTGCGTTAGGTCAGAGCGAAACAAAGCAGTAACCGTAATCTTTATTCCTTTTGTTATAGCAACATTCATGTTTCAAGTTTATTGTAAAACATTATTTAATTTTTAGAATTAATTTTATAAATATAGTTAAACGATTGAAATGTACAAAAATTATATTATGAATGGAGGCTATAGCTTATGATTTGTTATTTAGAATGATTCTAAATTGATAATTGGTCATTCTAATGCAACTTTTACTACCCCTAAATTCGAACAAATTTATATTTTTGTGCACTAAATAAAATGTCTATATAAACATGTCAAAGGCGGTTAGACTTAAGAAAGGACTTGATATCAAGTTGCTCGGTGAAGCCGACCAGGTAAAAGTAGAGGCTAAACAGCCTACCATGGTCGCATTAAAACCTTCTGATTTTCACGGATTAATCCCGAAAGTCATATTAAAAGAGGGGGAGAAGGTAAAGCGCGGTGAAGTCGTGTTTTACGATAAATATAACAAGGATGTAAAGTTTGTGTCTCCGGTAACGGGAACAATCTCTGAAATATTGAGAGGCGAAAAAAGACGTATTTTAGAGATACGGATTTCGGTTGCCGCAACAGATGAAGCAGTTCAGGTAAATCCAGTAGATCCTTCATCGATTAGTCGAGAAGAGGTGAAGTCAACGATGTTGGCAAACGGATTGTGGCCATTTGTGAAACAACGACCATTGGATAAGATTGCTGATCCTTCAGTAACTCCGAAATCAATTTTCATTTCTGCATTTGATTCAGCTCCATTAGCTCCAGATTACGATTTTATTCTGCACGGTCAGGATCAATTTTTCCAGCATGGTTTAAATGCTTTAGCGAAATTGACTGATGGTAAAGTGAACATTACTTTAAACGGTAAAGGTGCTTCGGATGAATGTTTTCAGAATGCTAAGAACGTTGAAATCAATAAGATTTCTGGTAAACATCCAGCAGGAAATGTAGGGACACAAATTCACCATTTCGATCCAATCGATAAGGGAGAATTTGTATTTACCTTAAATCCTCAAGATGTTGTTACTATCGGTAAGTTTTTCGCAGAAGGTCAGTTTGACGCTTCTCGAATAGTTGCTTTAACAGGATCTGAAGTAGAAGCAAGTGCAAGGAAATATTATAAAACTATCATTGGTGCTCGATTAGACACTATTATAGATGGTAGTTTAACAAATGACAATGTTCGTGTTGTTAGTGGTAACGCTTTAACAGGTAAAGCAGTTGAGAAAGATGGTTTCTTAGGATTCTATGATGCTCATATTACTGTTCTTCCAGAAGGAAATGAACATAAATTCTTCTTAACAGAAGGATGGCTTGCACCAGGTTTCGATAAGTATTCTAGTCACAGATTGTTTCCAACTTGGTTAACGCCAAACAAAAAACGTCGTTTAGACACCAATTTAAATGGTGAACAACGTGGTTTTGTTGTAACAGGAGAAATGGAAAAGGTATTGCCTTTTGATATTTTACCTATGCAGTTGATCAAAGCAATTATGGTAAACGATATTGATGCAATGGAGCAACTGGGGATTTATGAAATCGCACCAGAGGACTTCGCATTGTGTGAATATGTTTGTACATCTAAAATAGCTATTCAGGAAAAGATCCGTGAAGGTTTAGATGTAATCGAAGAAGAATGCATGTAAGATGTTAAATTTATAAATTTTAGGAAATTGAAAGCATTAAAAAAAGTCATTCAAAATCTTGACCCAAAGTTTGAGAAGGGTGGAAAGTGGGAGAAAATGTACCCGCTTTATGAAACACTCTCAACTTTTTTGTTTACGCCAAAACACGTAACAGAACAAGGTTCACATATCCGTGACGGAGTCGATTTAAAGCGTACCATGTTTATGGTTGTTATCGCTATGGTTCCGGCATTATTGTTTGGTATATACAATACTGGACACTGGCATTACGAATTACAATCTTACCTTAACCCTGAGCAATATGGAGCATACAGCGACTATTTGACAGGATTTGGTGATAAAGTATTGTACGGAGTTCTGCAAGTTTTACCTATTATTATTGTCTCTTATGGAGTGGGTCTAGCCATAGAATTTGTCTTTGGTTTTGTCCGAGGACACGGTCTTCATGAGGGATTCTTAGTATCAGGAATGTTGATTCCATTAATTATGCCAGCTGACGTTCCATTGTGGATGGTAGGTGTTGCAACAGCTTTTGCAGTTGTGATTGGTAAAGAAGTTTTTGGAGGAACAGGAATGAACATTGTAAACATTGCGCTTACAGCCCGTGCCTTCTTATTCTTTGCTTATCCTACAGCAATGTCAGGAGATAAAGTGTGGAAATCTGGTACATCAGATGTAATTGCTCAAAATGGAGGTGTTCTTCCAGATGGAGCTTCGGGTGCTACTGCTTTAGGTGATATGGCTTCCTTTGTTGGAGATTCGCCCATGGTCGCCGGGGAAGCACTGTCAGCCAGCATGTCAAGTGCTGATTTGCTTCAGAAATTTGAAGGAGCTTACGATCCATTACATGCTATTATTGGAATGATTCCAGGTTCTGTTGGTGAAACTTCAGTTATCGCTATTTTATTAGGAGCTGGATTATTATTGTACACAGGAGTTGCTTCATGGAGAATCATACTTTCTTTCTTCGCAGGAGGATTTGCTTTTGCTTTATTGATGAACTTAATTGGAGCTAACGCATACATGGACATGCCAGCATACTATCACTTAATAATTGGTGGTTTTGCATTTGGTGCGGTTTTTATGGCAACAGATCCAGTTACAGCTTCTCAAACCCAATACGGTAAATTATGGTATGGTTTCTTAGGAGGTGGATTAGCGATTTTAATTCGTGTTCTGAATCCAGCTTATCCTGAGGGAGTGATGTTGGCAATTTTGTTTATGAATATTATGGCTCCATTAATTGACCATTATGTTGTGCAAGCAAATATTACTAGACGTAAAAAACGATTTAAAACAGCTTAGATATGAAAGTTAATAAAGACGGAAACGGTTATACTTTTGCTTTCTCAATTATATTGGTTATAGTTGTAGGAGTGATCCTTTCATCCCTTTCTATAGGATTAGGACCTTTGAAAAAAGCAAATGTTGAAGTAAAGAAAAAGATGAACATTCTTTCTGCTTTAGGTGTTGAGTCAACACGTAAGGATGGTAGTGAGAAATATGATCAATTTATTTTAGACAGCTATGTAATTTCTCATGATGGAACATTACAAGAAAATTTACCAGAAGAAAAACAAGCATTTAGTTTAGATGTTCAAAAGCAAAACAGAGATAAAACGGTACAAGTAAACGACAGACTTTATCCAATTTTCGAAGCGGAAAAAGATGGAGAGAAACTTTTTGTTTTACCAGTTGTTGGAAAAGGACTTTGGGGACCAATTTGGGGATTCATTGCTTTGGCTGATGATTATGAAACTATCGTAGGTACTTCTTTTGATCACAAAGGTGAAACACCTGGATTAGGTGCTGAGATTTCTCAAAGCTTCTTTGAAAATCGTTACAATGGTGAGAAAATCGCTAACAATGGTAGTTTTACTCCAATCAAAGTTGTTCAGAATGGTTCTGGATTCGAAGACCAAAAGGTGGACGGAATTACAGGAGGGACAATTACATCGAAAGGTGTTGAGAAAATGGTAAATGAGACCATGGAAGTGTATTATAAATATTTCAGTAAAAATAAATAGTGCTATGAGTCAGACTGAAGATAAATTAAAAGCGCCAAAAGAGCCGTTGTTCTCAAAAAAGAACAAGCGTTTAATTACAGATCCTTTAGCGGATAATAACCCGATTACTATTCAAGTATTAGGTATTTGTTCTGCTTTGGCTATTACAGTTCAAGTTGAACAAGCATTCTGGATGTCTATTTCGGTAGTATTCGTAATGATTTTTGGAAACTTAATCGTTTCTTTATTGAGAAACTTGATCCCATCTCGTGTACGTATTATTGTACAATTGGTAATTGTTGCTTCTCTTGTTATTATCGTAAATGAGATGCTGCAAGCTTATGTACCAGATGTATCTGAAAAACTTTCCGTATTCGTTGGATTGATTATTACCAACTGTATTATTATGGGACGATTTGAGGCGTTTGCTATGGCAAACAAACCTTGGCCTTCTATATTAGATGCTGTTGGGAACTCTATCGGATATGCGTGGATTCTTATTGTTGTTGCATTAGTGCGTGAAGTATTAGGTTCTGGAAAAATCTGGGGAGCTTCCATATTTGGAAATAACTTACCAGGTGAAGAAAGTGGATTGTATGCTTTAGGATATGTGAACAATAACATGATGATTTTACCTCCAATGGCGTTGATCGTTGTAGGAGTTATCATCTGGATTCAGCGTTCAATGAACAAGGAACTTGTCGAAGAAAATTAATAAGAGTTAAGATTTTTAATTATGGAAAGTACATTAGATATATTCGTAAAGGCGATTTTCACCGAAAACATGATTTTCGCCTATTTCCTGGGGATGTGTTCTTATTTAGCTGTTTCTAAAACAGTGAAAACAGGAGTAGGTCTTGGTTTAGCAGTCATCTTCGTATTGGTTGTTACTGTACCGATGAACTATTTATTAGAGAATTATGTATTGAAAGAAGGAGCTTTGTACTGGTTAAATCCTGAGTATGGAATTAGTGGGGCAAATACTATTGATTTAGGCTTCTTGTCTTTCATTATGTTTATTGCAGTAGTGGCTTCGATTGTTCAGTTAGTTGAAATGTTGGTTGAGAAGTTTGCACCAGCTCTTTATGGAGCTTTGGGAATTTTCTTACCATTGATCGCTGTAAACTGTTCAATTCTTGGGGGTGCATTATTTATGCAAGACCGTCAATATTCCACGATTTTAGATGCAACATCATTTGCATTAGGTTCGGGAATTGGTTGGTTTATCGCTATCGTTTCTTTGGCGGCAATTCGAGAGAAGATTCGCTATTCAAACGTTCCACCAGCATTAAGAGGTTTAGGTATTACTTTTATCGTAACTGGATTAATGGGAATCGCTTTCATGAGTTTCATGGGAGTTGAGTACGGAAAAAAGAAAGAAAAAGAGAGTACAACAAATACTATCAGTGGAGGTGCTATTGAAACCTCTCAAGTTATTAACGAAAAACTAGAACAGTAATGGGTTTATCAATTTTAATTACAGTAGTATTCTTCTTAGCAGTAATTTTATTGTTGGTTTCAATGTTGCTTTTTGTAAAAGCAAAATTATCTCCAGCAGGAAAAATAATAATTACTATAAACGGAGAGAAGGAATTAGAGGTTAATGGTGGTGATACACTTTTAAGTACATTAAGTAATAATCAAATCTTTTTACCATCAGCGTGTGGTGGAGGTGGAACTTGTATTCAGTGTATTTGTCAAGTGCATGAAGGAGGTGGAAGTATTCTACCAACTGAAGAACCTCATTTCTCTAGAAAAGAGATCAAAGAAAACTTTCGTCTAAGCTGTCAAGTTAAGGTAAAAGAGAATATGCAAATCGAAGTTCCTGAAGAGGTTCTTGGAATTAAAGAATGGGAGGCGAAAGTAGTTTCAAACTACAACGTTGCCACTTTTATTAAGGAGTTTATTGTTGAGATTCCAGAAGACATGGATTACAAAGCGGGTGGATATATCCAAATCCGTATTCCTAATTGTGTTGTTGATTTCAAAACAATGGACGTTACAGCTCATCCGGAAGACCACCCAGGTCAACCTGATAAGTTTAAGCCAGATTGGGACAAATTTAAACTTTGGCCTCTTCAAATGAAGAACAATGAGGATACAGTTCGTGCTTATTCGATGGCTTCTTATCCTGCTGAAGGAAGAAAAATCATGTTGAATGTACGTATTGCAACTCCACCATTTGACCGTAAAGCGGGTGGATGGATGAAAGTTAATCCTGGAATTGCTTCTTCTTATATCTTCAACCTTAAACAAGGTGATCCAGCAATTATCTCAGGTCCTTATGGTGAATTTTTCATCAACGAGGAATCTGATGCAGAAATGTTGTACATCGGAGGTGGAGCTGGAATGGCGCCAATGCGTTCTCACTTGTATGAGTTATTCAAAACAATGAGAACTGACCGTAAAGTTACGTACTGGTATGGAGGTCGATCTAAAGCTGAATTGTTCTATATTGAACACTTCCGTGAATTAGAAAGGGAATTCCCTAACTTTAAATTCTATATGGTATTGTCTGAGCCTTTAGAGGAAGACAACTGGAAAGTGAAGAAAGATATGAATGATGAAGAAGGTGATGGATTCGTAGGATTCGTTCACCAAGTAGTTATCGATCAATATTTGACAAAACATGATGAACCAGAAGATATCGAATTTTATTTCTGTGGCCCACCAATGATGAATCAAGCGGTTTTGAATATGTGTGATCAGTGGGGTGTTCCACCTGAGAATGTATCATTTGATGATTTCGGAGGTTAATCTGAATTTATATAAATTTTATTTAAAAGCGTTTCGAAAGAAACGCTTTTTTTTATGGTGTGAATTTTCGTGTTTTATTACGTGGAAATGAATGGTTTCTTTTTGCAGATACGCACGGCCGTGCGTCTTTGCAAAAAAAAATCATCCGTTCATCAAACAAAAAAAAGGAGAAACCATTTAGTTTCTCCTTTCATTCATATTATATGTGAATTATTCTATTTCAATTCTTCCGCAGTCTTTAGAACAGCTTCTTTCAGTTCATCGATATATTCTACTAATCTCTCCATTAGTTCAGGTTCTCCAACTGCTACAATCTTTGCAGCAAGGATTCCAGCGTTCTTAGCGCCATCTAATGCCACTGTTGCTACTGGAATTCCACCTGGCATTTGAAGGATAGATAAAATTGAATCCCATCCATCAATTGAATTTCGTGATTTTATTGGAACTCCAATCACTGGAAGAGGAGTAAGTGAGGCGGTCATTCCTGGTAAGTGAGCTGCACCTCCTGCACCTGCAATAATTGTTTTGATTCCTCTTTTATGTGCGTTTCTGCCGTAATCAAACATCTTTTCAGGTGTTCTGTGTGCAGAAACAATATCCATCTCGTAGGATACTCCTAAATAATCGAGGATATCTGCAGCTTCTTGCATAATTGGTAAATCTGATTTACTCCCCATTATAATTCCAACCTTGGCCATATTTTGTTTTTCTGTAAAGATAAATATTTTGTGAAACTATAATGTTTTTAAGCCCTCATCTATCTTTTTCGCCATTTTATGATCAAGTTCAGTAACTATATTGCCTTCTTCGCTTGTGGTGAGTTTGATATTTACTTTCTTATAACTGTGCATTAAAATCGTTGGATGATGGTCCATATCTTCCGCTACTCCACCCACCATATTTACAAATTCCAATGCTTGTTTGAAATCTTCGAATATGAAGTCTCTTTCTATTTTATTATTTTCAATACTCCAGTTCATAGTTAATAATTTTTAGTGTTTATAGATTGGTATTAAGGTAGTAAATGAAATCCATATTTCAATAGATATTTTATGGATACATGAAATAAATCTATTTTTTTATTCAAATTGCCTACGCTGTGGTGTTACATTTTAATTTTTATAATTGTTTATCAATTTGATACGGTTTAATTTCAAAAGGATATTTATCTTTGTTAACATATGAAATGGATCGGCGAACGCATTAGCTTTTTAGACAAAAAGGACAGTATTAGTTTTGTAATATATCCTCCTAAACTGGGACGCAAAAAAGGACTCTTAATAACTTGGTTTTTTCTGTGGCTGCTTATTGGTGGTTATGTAACTTCTCAAATGTTTAAAGATTATAACGATCAAGAGAAGCTTGCGTTATTTATATTCATGATTTTCTGGCTTTATTTTGCTATTCGGGTTTTGCGTACAATGCTGTATCTCTTTTTTGGAAGAGAGTATATAAAACTTGATAAAAACGTTTTACGTATAAAAAGATCAATTGGTTCTTATGGAAATACGAAACAATATTTTATAGAAAACATCACGAAATTTTCATTGATTGCAATGAAAGAAAATTCTTTTCAAAAAGTTTATGATGACTCATTATGGGTTCGAGGTTCGAACAGAATACAGTTTGAATTTTTTCAAAAACGTATTTCTTTTGGTAGAAAATTAGAGGAGAAAGATTCAAAAATGATGTTTCAGATTTTGACGAAGCGTATTGAGAAATATTTGAATTTGAAAAGGAAGGAAGGGTAGGTAGCGGCATTAGGCTGTATGCTTTAGGCTTTATGCGTGATAGCTTAACTATAAGAGGTTATTGTTAAGGAAGGAGCTTATGCATTCGTAATGGTGTTTTAATCAATGTAAAATTGACCTAAATGCTGGTTTTTTATATTCTATTCAATTTTTCAGAATTTTAAAATCGGATTAATAATCGTTATAGAGTAATTTTTACGATAAATAGAAATTAGTTTAGTTTTAAAATATGATACAAGGTTCAAAAAAGCAAATTGAATTATTGAAGGCTATTGAAAACTTTATTATCAATAGCGATTTGTCTTTTAAGGTGGAAGAAGACGAAATGGGGGATTATCTTTCCTATTTGACTTCAAAAACTGGAAAACAATTTACTTTTGAAGTTAATGGAGATTATGTTGAGTTTTATGGAGACAGAAGTCATGACTTGATTGACTATTGTGATTCTAACTATATTGAAAAGTCCTTGAAAATGATTCAATTCTATCTAAAATAATTAGCGTTTTTTCTGATAATTCTATTTTCGATTGTGTCACCTTTTAAGCTGTCATCTTAATAATGGGTCACATTAAATTGTAGGGATATGGAATATTATAAAACAATAGCTAGCTAATTTCCACGAGTTAATTAAAAGCAAAATCAAGTCAATATTTTTTATGTCTATACTGCATTTCAAATTACGCTCGACTTTTAGTGAGAAGTAGTTTTTTTTGTGGCCTGTCGATGTGGAACTAGACCGATAAATAAAAAAAAAGTACCACGAGATAAAATCTCGCGGCAACTTTTTTTTAGGATTTGAGTTCAAAAAAGAGGGTTGGGATTAATGGCGCGGAGCGCCATTAATCCCAACCCTCTTTTTTGATTTTAACCCTCTTTTTTGATTTTAACCCTCTTTTTTGATTTTAACCCTCTTTTTTGATTTTAACCCTTTTGCAAAGTGTTCCCTCGAGGTTTTATCTCGTGGGAACGCTGTTTATTTACTCAATTAAGTTAATTGGATTTCTTCCAGTATTCTAAACTTGTTTAGCATAAAACAATCCCCAACAAAAAAAAAGTCCTAACATTTCTGCTAGGACTTTCAATAATATAGTAAAAGAGATTAATCTTCTACAACTTCTTCTTCACCTGGAACTAAAATTCTTCCACAGTGCTCACAGATAATAATCTTTTTCTTTTGAACGATGTCCAATTGACGTTGTGGCGGGATTCTGTTGAAACAACCTCCACAAGAATCACGATCAACAGGAACAACAGCTAAACCGTTTTTCGCACTTGTACGTAATCTTTCGTATGCCGTTTTCAAGTGGTCATCCAGCATTTTCATTGCTTTTTCTGATTTTTTCTTGAGTTTTTCCTCGTCTTTCTCAGTTTCAGCGATGATGTTTTCTAATTCAGCTTTTTTAACTTTCAAATCAGTCTTACGACCAGTTAATTTTTCTTGAACTTCGTTGATCACCTCTTTTTTGTGCTCAATTTTCGCTTTCGCTTCTTTGGCTCTTTTTTCGTGCAACTGAATTTCCAATTCTTGGTACTCAATTTCCTTACTTAAAGACTCAAATTCACGGTTATTACGAACGTTGTTTTGTTTCTCTTTATATTGTAGAATCGCAGTTTGAGCATCTTTTTGCTCGTTCTTACGATCGGTAATATCAGTTTCTATATCTTTTAATTCACCAGTTAATTTCTCAACTCTTTTTTCAAGACCTTCGATGTCCGCTTCAAGATCTTCAACCTCTAAAGGAAGCTCACCACGAATTGTTAATAGACGATCGATTTCTGAATCAATTTGCTGTAAATTCGCTAATGCTTCTAAGCGCTCAGCGACAGTTGTGCTTGACTTAGCTTTTGCTTTTGTTGCCATATATGCTAAAAATAATTAATAGGATTTGTATTCACCTTACTCAAATGGAAGGCAAAGTTAATAAAATTTTTCTGCAATAGTGCAAGAATTAAGTTTGGAGTATATTGTTCGCTCTCAAAATGTCCAATATCAGCAATGATTATCGATTTTTCAGCATCAAAAAACTCATGATACTTGAAATCTCCTGTAATATAAATATCAGCTTGTTGACTTTTTGCTTTGTTCAACAAAAAACTTCCAGCTCCACCACAAAATGCAACGGTCTTAATTTCTTTCTTTATTAATTCAGTATGTCGAATAATTCCGCAATTAAAAGCAGACTTCAAATGACTCAAGAATGCTCCAACTTCCATTGGTTTATCCAAATCTCCAATCATTCCTGAACCTTCATCTTGATTCACATTGGAAATAGGGTAGAGGTCATGCGCCACTTCTTCATAAGGATGTGCCGTTTTCATTGCTTTAATGATTTGACTTTCTTTATAAATTGGAATTAAAACTTCGATGCGTTTTTCATTGGCTTTTTCCCTAGTTCCAATTTCACCGCTTGAAGGTTTCGAATTTTCTCCAGGTAAAAAATATCCGCTTCCTGAACTTTCAAAACTACATTCTGAATATTCGCCAATATTTCCTCCGCCAGCTTCAAAAATTGCTTGTGTAACTTTAGCAGAATCATTCTCTGGACAAAAGAAAACTAATTTCTTTAAAACGTTTTTCTTTGGAGCTAAGATTTTAGGATTTGATATTCCAAGGCGTTTTGCAATTTCATAATTCACTCCAAATTTATAGTTATCTAAATTCGTGTGAATAGCATAAATAGCAATGTCGTTTTTGATGGCCTTTATTACTGTTCGTTCAACATAATTCTTTCCATTCAACTGCTTGAGTCCACCAAAAACAATGGGATGATGCGCAATGATCAGATTTGCGCCAATTTTAATGGCTTCCTCAACTGTCTCTTCAATGCAATCCAAAGAAAGCAACACCTCTGTGACTTTCAACTCGTGATTTCCCACAATTAATCCCGAATTATCATAGCTTTCTTGACTTCCCAAAGGAGCAATTCCCTCCAAGAGCGATGTGATGTCTTTTACCTTTAATTCCATAGTTAGACAAATGTAATTAAATGAAATTAAATGAAAAATGAAAAATTCGTGATTAATTATAAAAGTTGATGATTTCCCAGGGGGAAATATTAATCGGAGGCATAACGTAGGGGCGTTTTGCAAACTGATTTCGTCGCCTTCGACAAGCTCAGTCACCGAAGAGTTATCCGTTGACTGAGCCTGTCGAAGGCAACAATCGAAGGGGTTTTGAATTTATTCAATTCGTAATTAACCTCGTTGAGGTTTTCGTAATTCGTAATTGAACAATTCGTAATTAATTTTTATCATCTGCCATAATGACGTTGAATTATCAAAAACATACCGGTATTCTCAAAATTTGACGGAATTCAATCCAATTTTGACCGACGTTGAGATAAAGCATGGTATTTGATAACCAAAAGAAGAATTAAGAATTTTCAATCATTAATATCAATTCGTAATTATTTGTTGAACAATTTTAATTGGGAATTGTATCTTTAACGATAATTACGAATACGAAAAAAGAGATAACTATGTATAATAAAGAGGAGTTTAAAAAATACGCAACAAAACATTTAGGCATCAGCAGTATGCATGTTGGACAATATATTGAATCTTCGATGACACCTTACATTATTGAAGAACGTCAATTGAATATGTCACAAATGGATGTGTTTTCTCGTTTGATGATGGACCGTATTATATTTTTAGGAACAGGAATCGACGATCAGGTAGCGAATATCATTAACGCTCAATTGTTGTTCTTAGAGTCTGTAGATCCTAAGAAAGATATCCAAATTTACTTAAACTCTCCAGGAGGAAGTGTTTATGCAGGATTAGGAATTTATGACACAATGCAATACATCAGTCCAGACGTAGCAACGATTTGTACAGGATTGGCAGCTTCAATGGGAGCAGTTTTATTGTGTGCAGGTGCAGAAGGAAAACGTACAGCATTGAAACATTCACGTGTAATGATTCACCAACCATTAGGTGGTGCGCAGGGTCAGGCTTCTGATATCGAGATTACAGCGCGTGAAATCATCAAGTTGAAAAAAGAATTGTATGACATTATTTCACACCACACAGGAAAACCATTTGACAAAGTTCAAGATGATTCTGACCGTGATTACTGGATGACTTCAACGGAAGCGAAGGAGTACGGAATGGTGGATGAAGTGTTACTTCGAAAAAACAAATAGAATTAAAACGAAGTAGTTTTTGTGTTCCTTTTTGGGAAGCCTATAAGAATTACTTATTTTTGTAAAATAAACCAAAAGGTCGATAGCGATATTGGCCTTTTTTGTCATAATATATGAGTAAAAAAGAAACAACTTGTTCTTTCTGTGGCCGACCAAAGAGTCAGGTGAGATTATTGATTGCTGGAATATCTGGACACATTTGTGACCACTGTATAATCCAAGCGCAAACAATAGTGAAAGAAGAAATCCCAAGCGGAGGATTAGAAATTGAAGGTGGAGATAATGCACCTTTGACAGTTTATAAGCCAACAGAAATTAAAGCGAAATTAGACGAATACGTTATTGGTCAATTGTCTGCTAAAAAGACGTTGTCTGTTGCTGTTTATAATCATTACAAACGTTTGAACCAAAAGGTTGGAGATGATGATATCGAAATTGATAAGTCGAATGTTGTGATGGTTGGAAGAACAGGAACAGGGAAAACACTTTTGGCGAAGACTATTGCTAAAATGTTAAACGTTCCTTTCTGTATCGCTGATGCTACTGTTTTAACGGAAGCAGGTTATGTAGGAGAAGACGTTGAAAGTATTTTATCGCGTTTATTGCAAGCTGCAGATTACAATGTGCAATCGGCAGAACGTGGAATTATTTTCATTGATGAGATTGATAAAATTGCGCGTAAAAGTGATAATCCATCAATCACACGTGACGTTTCTGGAGAAGGTGTTCAGCAAGCTTTGCTTAAATTGCTTGAAGGAGCAGAGGTGAATGTTCCGCCACAAGGAGGAAGAAAACACCCAGAGCAAAAAATGGTGAAAGTCAACACGAAAAACATTTTGTTTATTTGTGGTGGTGCTTTCGACGGAATTGAGAAATTGATTGCTAGACGTGTAAATCGTCAAACAATTGGTTTTGCTAACGTTGAAGAAGAACGTATTGATAAAGACAACTTATTGGAATTTGTTAATCCAACAGATTTAAAATCTTACGGTTTAATTCCTGAGTTAATTGGTCGTTTCCCAGTATTGACTTACTTAGAACCGCTTGATAAAACAGCATTGCGTAGAATTCTTACAGAGCCTAAAAATTCATTGTTCAAACAATACGTAAAATTGTTTGAGATGGACGGAATAGATTTGAAGTTTGATAGCGAAGTTCTTGACTTTATAGTGGATAAAGCAGAAGAATTTGGTTTAGGTGCACGTGGATTACGTTCTATCTGTGAAGCAATTCTTACAGAAGCGATGTATGAAATTCCAGGAAGTAAAAATCCAGCTAAGGAGTATAGAGTTACTTTGGAGTATGCTAAAAAGCAGTTTTCTAGTTCTAAGATGGCTAAGATGAAGGCGGCTTAGGTTTTAGGGTAGGGTAATTATATTATTAGGGCGGTTTCTTTCGGGGAGCCGCTTTTTTTTGTTGGTTTTTTTTGGGGTTTTGGTTGTTTTTATGTGCTTACAAATGGTTGTAAATATTTATTGAAGGTCTATTGCCTTTGAAATAAGGTTCTTAAAAGTGTAGGGATGTTAAAAAAAATGTTAAATTTGGGTAGAAATGTACAGTATAAATATACGCAATACGTATATCGAATTGTTAGGCAAAATTACAAAAAAAATGTCATTTACTAAAAATACCATAGAACAACTAATTAAAGCGTCAAATCAAATTCAAACAGAAACAATTGAAGATAATGATTTGACTGATATTTTGGAAGGACTTAATGCTGTAATTGAAATATCAGAACGCATTTCTAAAAATGATAAAACCACAGATTTTTATTGGAATGAAATCATTACAGAATTAATAGCTGTAATACATAGTGCTATTTCAGGATATAGTAAATTAGGATTAACAGGCTTAAGAAATATACTTGAATTGGTTTGTCATTCCTTTTTTTATTACGACCATCAAATAGAATTAAAATTATCTATAAATGAGAATATAAAAGCCGATAAATATGTAAGTGCATTGATTAATGATTATATGTTTTTTACAAGTAAATATATCAATACATTCTATGATGATATTCAAAAGTTAGAGTATAAACCAGATTCTATAAGTGGTTTTTTAAAAATGGAATACTCTGCTTTGTGTGATGTCGTGCACGGCAGACATAAAACTCTGTTAAAAAAGGATTTATCAATTAAATACGACAAAATAAGTTTTAAAAAATTTGAAACTCATTTTTTAAATATTACATCCGTTATATCAAATATGTATATAGTAAGACATAATGATTTTAATGAAAAAGAAATTATTAAAATATCGAAAAGACTAAAATTATTAAAATTATGAAAAATTCTCTAGGCGATTATTTATTAGATAGAACGGAGAGTTTGGATGAAAAACTAATTCTCGATTATTTTATTGAAAGAAATGATGATAAAATAAACAGATTATTAGATTCAGAACAATATTTACTTGAAGGCAGCAGAGGTGTTGGTAAGACTATGCTAATGAAAACTGCAATGTTAAGGTCAATTAAAGATTTTGGAAAAAACAGTGTACTACCTGTTTGGATTAGTTTTGAAGAATCTATTAGATTGGAAAGAATCGTTATTCTTGATAATTCTATAGACCCATTCCTTCAATGGACAATGGGCAAAATCCTAGATGAGACTTTAAAAATGCTTCTGAAAATTAAACCTGGATGCATAAACAAACTTAATAGTAGACTTTCAGATATTTTTGGATTAACTATAAGTGATAACAGTACTAAATATTCAGAACTACTAAATGAATATATCAAGACTCTTGAGAAAGCAGATATAAAAGATAGTGATGAATTGAAAAAATGTGTCCCTTCAACTGAATTAGCTAATATATTAGACAACCCTCAAAGTTTTAAAGATTTTCTTTTAAAACTCGTTAATGATTTTAGCTTAAGTAGAATTGTATTTCTTTTTGATGAGGCTGCTCACGTTTTTTCGCACACACAACAAGAAAAATTCTTTACATTTTTCAAATCTTTAAGAGACCCAAAAATAGCTTGTAAAGCAGCTGTATATCCAGGTATTACAAATTATGGTAAATATTTCGAAAGAGGTCAAGATGCAAAAGAGATTCGAATTAATTGGAAACCTTTAAATAGTAATGATGTAGACTTTATCAAGCAAATTTTAAAGAAACGAATTCAGGAATTTAACCCCAAGTATTGGGAAAAACTTAATGTAAATAAAGATATAATTGACACTATCTGCATTTGTAGTAATGGTAACCCCAGGTTTGCATTCCATATTATTGATGAATTAGAAAACAGTAAAGCTTTTCAATCAAAAATCAGCAATCAAATTCTAATTAACTCAATCAGAACTGTTTTCAATACAAAATGGAAAGAGTTTGATACCTTAAAACAAAGATTAATAAAATATTCTCAGCATATATCAGAAGCAGAAGTTTTAATGAAAGAAACATTAATACCTAATTTAAGGCTGTGGAATGATAAACAAAGAACGAATAAGAGAAAACTATCAATTGGATTCTATATATCCACAAAAGCATATGATAGTTTAGAAAAACTTTTTTCGGTTTTAGACTATTCAAACATTACAAGTACAGACCATAGTAAAAAGAGTTTAGGACATAATAAATATGGCTACTATATTACAATCAATCCGAGTCTGATATTCACTGATTTAATCTTAAAAGGAATAAATGAATTAAATAGTACTTCAGTAGCTATTGAAAATAACCAAGCATATACAGAATCATCAACTGTCATAAAAGAACTACTAAGTAGCGTCAATGCTTTTGATGAATATAATTGTTTAAATACTTCTTGTGATTTCAAAACAGTAGAAGATACTTTCAAATTTTGTCCTAAATGTGGAAGTAAAATTCAAAAAGAAGAAATAATATCTTTATATAAAATACTAAGGTCTCATAATATTGACAACATCAAACTATCAAAAAGAATTACCGATAGATTAAGTGTGAAATTCCATAATGTTGGAGAACTTTATGATGCTGAAAAAGATGATATTAGAATGAAATACATTCAAAATGTTCGAATTGAATTAGTGAAGAATGCTGTTATTGAATATATGGCAGGATAGCAAACTTTGCCTAACAGTGTTTAAAAAACATAGGGCATTTATGGCTTAACCGAAAGCCTGGGCTTATTTACAAAGTCCGCTAAATATAAAATTTAGCGTTTACAGATAAAAAGTTAAAAGCAAAATATTTATATTTAGCTAAGTGTTAAACCGAAACGATAGTATTTATCAACTGGCCTACGTTCCTTATACTAAACGTTATCTGCCATTATAGTATCCGCTTAATAACATGAGAGAAAATATATTTATAATCTTTTTTTTGTCAATATCAATTTTCACATATGGTCAAAAAAGTGAAAATAAGGAAAGTTTTTTCATTGCACAGAATTCTGTAACATCAAATTTTAGACTAGGATTAAATATCTTCCAATTTGGGGTAGGTATGTGGGATACCAAAACGAATGGACCTTTACCGGATCCTTCTAAATCTCTTATTTCCACTACAAGTAATCTATTCACCGGTTTTCAAATTGATTTTCAAGGTATTTTCAAAGATAAACTAGGTTTTGAAACAGGTTTTGATTTCGTTGGTGGAACTATGAATGAATCAAAAATTAGAAATGAATTTCAAAACAATTTGTCTAATTATGATATTTCATTTGCTAAAAACAATTCTGAAACTGGTTATTCTCCGTTTAAAACTGGTTATAATTTTAGATTGCTTAAAATCGGTTTAATAGGTTTCTTTCCATTTAAAAAAGCAGTAATTATTCCTTATGCTGATTATCTATATACTATTGAAGCTGATTTTCCTTCTGTTGAGGTTAACTTTTTCGATAAGGCAAATAACATTTCATTCAAAAGAAAATATGAATATGAAATTTCAAGTTCAATGGGGTTTAAAGTTGGCACCGCCATTCGTGGTTATTTTAAATTTAGTGATAAACCTAAGAAACGAAGTAGCGCATTTTTTCAAATAAAAACTGAATTTGTATATTTAAAAGCGAATGGTTCATCATACTATACAGACGCTAGTACAAGCAATTCAATAATTGAAAGTAATCCGATTAATTTTAATCAAAATTCATTTATTCTATTTTTTGGTATTACCCTTGGAGGTTTCGAGTTTAACTGGTAATAAGGGGATTTGAAGTGTTTATTAAATTTAATGCACAAACAGAAAGTACAGTAGGTAACACAGCCCTTTGGTCAGCCTGTAAATACCTTCTATTTTTACATTGTTGTAAATCTAAAAGTTTATATCTTCGATAAAATATTTAAGTTATACGCTGCTGCAAATCCTTAAGCTATAGGCCTTAATTTGAGACATGAAATTGCGCTTTCAATAAATTTATATTACATATGAAAACATACTTAGCAGGCATAATTCCCAAAATAAAAAGATACAGTGAAAAACTTGATAATCTAACTCTGTTAACAAATCAACATTGGGTTGTTCTTGATGAGTTAAGTAATTCAAAGTTAGTATACATCTTCAGAAGCAATTTTGAATTGTTAATTTCTAAAAACGGCAAAGTTGAAAAAGGAAAATGGGAATATTTAGGAAACAACTCTTTACTCATTGAAAGAAAGGATGAAAGCTATTTGTTTAGACACGGTTTTTTTGATGCGAACATTTTAGCTCTTAAAGTCGATGGTAAAGATGAATTTGCATTTCTTATTAACGAGAACAATTATGGTGGGGACTTAAATTCAATTGAAAAAATATTAGACTTTCTAGAGAGGAAGTATTTGAAAATGATACCCCAAAATCAAATTGAACTCCTTAACAATCACAATAAATCCACAGAAACTGAATTGACAACTTTGAACTTAGATAAGGACTTGAATCCGGTTGAGAATTCTGAATGGAAACACGGCTATATGGACAGACAAGGAAACCTAATCATAGAATACAAGTATGATATGGCATATGATTTTTCGGAAGGCCTAGCCTCAGTATATTTGATAGGAAAGAAGACTGACTATTATGGTTTTGTTGATGAAAAAGGAAACGAAATAATACCATTGAAATATGAGTTTGCCGAAAGCTTTTCTGAAGGACTTTGTCTGGCTAGACTAAATAGAAAATTTGGTTTTCTAAACAAAATTGGTGAGACTATTATTGGATTTAAATTTGACGAGGCTGCCTCTTTTGAATTTGGTAAGGCACGAGTTAAAATTAATGGCCGTAAATTCTATATTGACAAAAAGGGAAATGAAATATAAAACTACTTACAATAACTAAGTATCCGACATCCCGATAGTCCATCATTTCTACAATCTCAATGGAGCCCGCTGAATACAATATTGACAGCCTGTCCCGCATTTCAATCGTGAGATCTGGCTTTCCTTATGGGCAAACGATTTAACACCGTGTTTTGAAAGATTCATCTAGTGGTTAAAAGCATTAAAAATGTGTGCACATTTCACATTGGCTTTGGCCGATTAAAGTTCATTTTCATAAAAACCGCATATTTATCACGACTTGTGCTGCTTCTATTTCGACTCCACTACTTCTAAGCCATAACATCTCTTAGTTCGGAAAGTCTAATCTTTTTTCAACTACTACTCAATATTCCAAAATGTCTTATTCTATTAAAACCTTTAGGTAGAATGTGCAAAGTAAAACCAATAACGACTCCTTTACATGGCAGGCGATTTATAAAGTCCTAGCAAAACAGATTTATTTCTTTGACCTTCATACCTGTAATCTTTCGCTGGGGAAGTGTAAATTTTAACAATAACGTATAGAGAGAACGCTAAGATTTATGCAAAAGAATAAGGCAGTTAAATTGAACTTGATCAAAAAAAGCACTAAATTTGAGTTAAAGCGAATAAAAATGGGTACTCAAACCATATCTATAGATTTTCCAAATGATATTCTTTTAGCTCTAAATGAGTCAGAAAATGATTTGAAAAAGCGAATTAAACTTGCACTTGCAATTCAGCTTTACAAATTGGAAAAGTTGACAATCGGCAAGGCTTCTCAACTCTCAGGATTGACGCGACTTGAATTTGAAAAAGAACTTTCTATAAACAAAATTTCAATTTCAAACTTAAACAAAGAAGATGTTTTAAGTGATATTGAAAAATTGAAATAATGAAAAACGGACTTGTTATCGCCGATGCTGGGCCAATCTTTTCATTAGCAATCATTGATAAGTTAGAACTTTTAAACCATATTTTTGATGAAGTAAAAATACCTAAAGCAGTTTGGGAAGAAATAACTTTGGATACCAGCACAGAGTTTTACAAAAGAATTGAATTGTTTTTTAAATCTAGGATAGTTAATATCAAAGGATTCAACGAACTTACTTTCGTGATGGATTATGGAGAATCCGAATCGGTAATTTTATACAGAGAATTGAACGCAGACTTTCTGCTCATTGATGACAAAAAAGCAAGAAAAATTGCCGAAAACTTTGGTGTAACATGTGGTGTAACATTAGGAATTTTGTCAACAGCTAAGGATAAAGGATTAATCAAAGAATTAAAACCTGTTTTTAAAGCCTTTCTTAAACATGACAGATATTATTCTATAAAACTATTGAATGTTTTATTGGAAAGACATAATGAGCAAAAAATATAACAGAATCTTTACCGTAAAACTTTCAATTTCATATGTATTTAAAATACATATTTGTATATTCGATTAATTATCTGATAGTTAGGTCGTTTTAAAGGCATGTTCAATAGTGGTCTTTCAACGACTAAACTGCTAATTGATGGTTTTTTGGTAAACACATTAAAAAACACAACTCATGAAAAATATATTTTTAATCTTTCTCGGACTTATTTTCATTTCTTTCTCATGTAAAAAGAAAGAAAACGAAATCAACGAACCAAATAAAAATCCTCACAATGCAACCGTAATGGGAATAGGATTGGATTGTGGAGATGCGTATGTAATTAAATTCAATAATAATGTTTCAGGGCTTCCAGTGAATTCAGCTAGCAATAGATATTATGAACTTAATTTGCCTGACGAATTCAAAATTGATGGAATGACAGTTTATATTGAATTTAGGGCGCCCGAAAATGAAGAAGGAATGCTGTGTACAACCATGGGGGCAAGCTATCCTCAAATTTATATTACTACAGTTGAGTAAAATTCATAGTGTCTTTGTCTCAAATTATGAGATTAGCTGTAAATTAAACAAGATTTAATCGTTGAAGCAATGTTGGATTTAAAAGGTTTAGAAAATAGAATTGACAAATTGTTAGAGAAGGAAACAAAAGCTTCACTAGAAGAATGGTTGTTTGACAAAAGACACAAAAAAATCAATAAACTACTCGGTAAAAAGCCTTTTGTTCATTTGAATTCTGAAAAAGCTGCAGAGTAATGCATCCGGGTTAATAATACCTAAGTTAGCTGCTTTTATATCAATAGGTTTATTTCTCCGATATACTAATTTCAAATTCCAACACCTTTTCACTCTTTTATCAATCGCAAGCATTATCTTTGCATCAAAATATTTTCAAATGGCATTAAAGTGTGGAATTGTTGGATTACCTAATGTTGGGAAATCTACATTGTTTAACTGTTTATCGAATGCGAAAGCGCAATCGGCAAACTATCCATTTTGTACAATCGAACCTAACGTAGGAACTATTTCTGTTCCAGACCCGCGTCTAGAAAAGTTAGAAGAACTTGTAAAACCTGAGCGCGTTGTACCAACGACTATGGAGATTGTGGACATCGCAGGATTAGTAAAAGGAGCTTCCAAAGGAGAAGGTTTAGGAAATCAGTTCTTGGCAAATATTCGTGAAACGGATGCAATTATTCACGTATTGCGTTGTTTCGAAGACGATAATATTATTCACGTTGATGGTTCTGTTGATCCTATTAGGGATAAAGAAGTTATCGATTATGAATTGCAATTAAAAGATTTAGAAACCATTGACAAAAAGTTGAATGGTTTGGCGAGAGCAGCGAAGAATGGTGATAAAGAAGCGAAGAGAGCTTACGATTTAGCAGAACGCATCAAGAAACATTTAGAATCAGGAGAATCTGTTCGTGCAATGGAATTCGAAGAAAACGAATGGCCACATGTGAATGAATTGCATTTGATTACTGTTAAGCCTGTTTTGTATTTATGTAATGTTGACGAAGGTTCTGTAAAAGACGGAAATAAATTCGTTGACATGGTAAAAGAAGCAGTAAAAGACGAAGAAGCTGAAGTTTTGGTAATTGGAGCTCAAATTGAAGCAGATATTACTGAATTAGAAACTTTCGAAGAACGTCAAATGTTTATGGAAGAGCTTGGTTTGACTGAGTCTGGAGTAGCACGTTTGATTCGTTCAGCTTATAAATTATTAGCATTGGATACTTATTTCACAGCTGGAGTAAAAGAGGTTCGCGCTTGGACAGTTTTAAAAGGTTCAACAGCACCTCAAGCAGCCGGAGTTATTCACTCGGATTTCGAAAAAGGATTTATCCGTGCCGAAGTTATGAAGTATGAAGATTTCGTAAAATACGGTTCTGAAGCAGCTTGTAAAGAAGCAGGAAAATTCGGAGTAGAAGGAAAAGAATATATCGTTAAGGATGGTGATATTATGCACTTCCGTTTTAATGTTTAAGTTTTAAAAATAATTGCGCAGCAGTTAAACTGCTGCGCAACTATTTTTAAACATTGAGTAAGGAGTATAGAGTAGGGAGTTTTGAGGCATGTACTCAAAATTATTCTCTCTGAACATAAAAATAGATTTTAATAAAAGGTGGTAATGAGCAATAGCTTCGTTATCACTTTTTTGTTTTAGTCAAGACTCTCTACTTATTACTCAATACTCAATACTGTGTTACAACGCCAAAAAAGGCAATACCGCTGGCTGATACAACATCCAACCCGTAATACTTTTCCTTGAAGTATTTGAAGTCAGCACTTCATGAAATAAAGTATCACTTCGAAACATCACACAACGATTTTCTAACGGTGTAATATCAATAGCATCTTCACCTTCAGGATGGATTCTTAATTCTCCACCATCACCATCTTTCCAACCTTTGTTGAGATAAACAATTACTGAAATCATTCGATTTTTTCGACCTTCAAATTGGTCGAGGTGTTTTTTATAAAATGAACCTGGAGGATAATGCGCCAAATGAAACTCATAATCGGCTAGACTTAAATAAAGTAATCGGTTGAAAATAGTTTTTACGTCATCTAAAGCTTCAAAGATTGCAGCTAGTTCAGTGTCTCTTTCGCGTTCGAGCCAATACGTATAGTCACCACGAATTTCATTTATAACTTTAGATGTTCCAGCAGCTCCAATAGCAGATTTTTGGAATTCACCTTCTTCCTGCTTTTGTTCGAAAAAATGATGTGCTGATTTTAGACGTTCAGAATTAAAAAACTGATCGATGATAACGTAATCCTGCTGGGCCAACAAATCCATTTGTTCCTCCCAAAAATTGAGGTCTTTTTGCATTGATTTAATGAGTATAAAAATACAATTAATTAATTTAGTGAATTTATACTGAGTGAGTTTTGGGTAAAATCTTGGTTCTATATGATTTTGTGTGGGTAGATTTAAAATCTATGGTTTTAATTGAAGCTAAACGATTGTTAATTTGGTTCTACTTTTATTTAAATGGAAACTTTCTATTAAAATACTTTTCGCTTAATTTTATAAATCCCTGTTATTTAAGTGTTTATTGTTCTAAGTCCCAGAGGGACGGCATATTAATAGGGATGGACGTAAGTCCATCCGCCAAACGATACAAACCGAAACAAAACCCAACAAAATCGACCTAATTGCATGCAATTAGGTCGGTTTTGTTGGGTTTTGTATTATATCTATTTTTTTTAAACCAAGGACTTACGTCCTTGGCTATTAATATGCCGTCCGCCAACTGTCGGACTAACCAATTGAAATACAGGTCACCATATGCTTGCTTATAAAAATGAAATGATAATTTTGATAAATACTTTAAAATACAACTCGTTTAGGTAACGGTTGAATTCGTAGTAGAACTATTAATTTTTAGAAGGATTAAAATTGATTACCCACAGTATTTCATATAGAGCCAAAATCTTTCTATAAGTCAGATAATTTCTTTAAAGCGCTTTTTCAAAGTCTATTCTTCTATTCGATTAAAGTTTCCAAATGTTTATTGCTAAGAAATCAAGATTTATGATGAATAGCAGACCGATAACTATTCTGTAACACCTCTCAGCTCATTTAGAACGCTCCAATACTTTCTTTTTGCCTATCTTTGGTTTTACGTGTTTTTATTATTGATTTAAAAATTATTGGAATGAAATTTTTGACTTTGATTATAGTAGGATTGTTTTTTGTTTCATGCAAAGAAGGAACCGATTCATCTCGTGACAAAGACGTTGAGGATATTTTGAATGATGGAAATTGGAGATTAATTGAAAGTGAAAAATCTTTTGATAGATTCCAAAATGGATTGAAGTTTTCAGAGGATAATCAAGTTTTTAATATCGATTCTCAAGGTCAAGTTGTGGTGCCGATGCATGAAAGACTTTTCTCAATTTCAGGAGATACTTTGACATTTATCGATTACAGATATGAAGAGCGTTTTATTTACAGTCGAGGAACAGATATTTTGCTTATCGAAGAAATTACAAGTGACAGATTAGTGTTGAATGTTATTCATCCTGAAGGGCCAAATAAATTGATTTTAGAAAGTATACATTGATCTTATGAAAATACTAACTGCTCAACAACTCAAGAAACTTGACGCTTTCTCTACAGAACGTCAGAATATTTCAAGTGCTGATTTAATGCAGCGGGCAGCTAGTAAATGTTTCAATTGGATCAATAAAAACCTTGGACTTAATCATTCATTTTCTATCGTTTGCGGTCCAGGAAATAATGGTGGAGATGGATTAGTTATCGCGCAATTACTTTCAGAAAACAACTGTGATGTTGAATGTATCTTACTCAATTTTACGGATAAGAATTCGCCAGATTATGAGTTGAATTTAACAAAACTTCAAAAAACTGAATGTAAAATTCGCTCTATTCAATCTGAAAATGAATTAGAATCGATAAAGTTCAATGGAAAAATAGTTATTGACGCTATTTTTGGATTTGGATTGAGTCGACCAGCTGAAGGGTTAGCTGCTGTAATTATAAAACAAATTAATAGCAGCCGCACTAAAAAAGTAATCGCTATAGATTTACCTTCTGGATTATATTGTGATGAATTAAACGCAAAAGAAGATCAAATAATTCAAGCAGATTTCACCTTAACTTTTCATGTTCCCAAACTTTCATTTTTCTTTCCAGAAGGAGGCAATTCCGTAGGAAAAGTAATTGTTTTAGATATTCGATTAGATAAATCATTCGCTTCAAAATTAGAAAGTAATTATAGTTATATCACTCCTTCGAAAGTTGGTGGATTTTTAAAGAAGAGAAAGACCTTTTCACATAAAGGAACCTACGGACACGCCAACATCATTGCAGGAAGTCGAGGAAAGATAGGTGCAGCTGTTTTATCATCCAAAGCGGCAAGTTTTTCTGGAGTTGGATTGGTCACTTCTACAATTCCTTTGATTGGATTAAATGTTATGCAAATGAGTGCTCCAGTTGCCATGTGTGATGATAATTATGGAACTGACTGCCTCGAAGGAAAGATAGAAATCAATGAAAAGCATACTTACGGAATTGGTCCAGGAATAGGGAAGTCGCCAGCAACAGTTCAGTTTTTAAAGTATTTCTTAAAAGAAGTTACTCAGCCAATTGTCATTGATGCAGATGCGCTAAATTGTATTTCGGAAAACCGAGAGATGTTAAATGATATTCCAGAAAATAGTATTCTAACTCCGCATATCAAAGAGTTTGAGCGTTTAGCTGGAGTAACAGAAAATAGCTTAGACCGATTGAATAAACTTGTTGAATTCTGCAAAGAACATAAAGTTTATGTCGTATTAAAAGATGCCAGAACGATTATTTGTTCTCCACAAGGAAAATGTTCTTTCAGTTTAAATGGAACTCCAGGAATGGCAACAGGAGGAAGTGGAGATGTATTGACTGGAATTCTCACCGGACTTTTAGCACAAGGATTATCTTCAGATGAAACAACCCAACTTGGAGTCGTTTTGCATGGATTAGCTGGAGAATTTGCAGCTGAGAAGCACAGTGAATATGGTATGAATGCTGAGAGTCTTTTGGAGGAGATAGGAGAAGGGTTTAAAATGCTTTTGAAGATTTAACCGCAAAGTGCGGAGAGGTTTTCGCGGAGGTCGCAGAGAAGAAGAAGAAGAAGAAGAAGAAGAAGAATACCTGTGGCATATAGAGTTAACACAGAGCATACAGAGGGTTTTCAAACTTGTGCAGCGTCTGCCGAAGTAGAGATCACAGAAAGGTGTTTTTTGTCGTTAACAATTAATCATTGACAATTAACCATTAAAAAATTAATATTTCCCTCCCCACATTTTCTTAATTCCTTCTTCAATTTCCTGTTCTCTTTTACTGCTTCCACCTTTAAAAAACGAAGCTCCTTTCACTTCATCTGGCATGAATTCTTGAACTACGAAATTTCCAGGATGATCATGAGAATATTTGTAGCCTTTTCCGTAATCTAATTCCTTCATTAATTTTGTTGGTGCATTTCTTAATGACAATGGAACAGGTAGATTTCCAGTGGCTTTCACCAACTCTTGAGCTTGATTTATCGCCATGTAAGAACCATTTCCTTTTGGAGAAGTCGCTAAATAAATTGTGCATTGTGCTAATATTATTCTCGCTTCTGGGAATCCAATGGTGTTGATCGCTTGGAAAGTATTGTTGGCCATAATTAAAGCAGTTGGATTCGCTAAACCAATATCTTCACTCGCAGAAATAATTAAACGACGCGCAATGAATTTTGCATCTTCACCACCTTCAATCATTCTTGCTAACCAATAAACAGCGGCATTTGGATCACTTCCCCGAATCGATTTTATAAATGCAGAAATAATGTCATAATGTTGCTCTCCGTCTTTGTCATAACGTGCGATATTCTGTTGTGCAATTGAAAAAACTTCATCATCCGTAATTTCAATTTTCGAATCTTGCGGAAAAGTACTGACAACAATTTCGAGTAATGTTAGTAGTTTTCTGGCGTCTCCACCAGAAATTCTAATCAGTGCATTAGTTTCTTTTAAAGTAACATCTAGCTTCGATAAATATTCATCGCGTTTCAATGCATTTTTAAGTAACAATTCCAATTTGTCTTTCTCCAAAGATTCTAAAGTATAGACTTGACAACGAGAAAGTAAAGCTGAAATTACCTCAAAAGATGGATTTTCAGTTGTAGCTCCAATTAAAGTCACTACACCTTTTTCTACAGCTCCTAAAAGTGAATCTTGCTGTGCCTTTGAAAATCGGTGAATCTCATCAATAAATAAAATCGATCCAGCACGATCAAACATTCCTTGATTTTCGGCTTTCTTAATTACCTCACGAACATCTTTCACTCCAGAAGAAATCGCAGACAAAGTATAAAAAGGGCGTTTCAATTGGTTAGCCAATAAGGTTGCCAAAGTTGTTTTTCCAACACCTGGAGGTCCCCATAAAATTAAAGAAGGCAAAACTCCAGCATCAAGCGATTTTCTCAAACTCGCCCCTTTTTTTAGCAAATGTTCTTGACCCACATATTCATCCAAGTTTTTCGGACGCATTCTTTCTGCTAATGGAGTTGTTGGAGCGTGTAACATAATTGCTATTTTTATGCAAAAATAGGGAATTTGGTCGATATTTTGATGAGTAAAGCTTTTATCATTAGAAACCTTGTTGACCAGTTTAAATCGTTTGATTTATATGTTAAATAAGTAAAAATATAATCTGTGAAATACCTTATTTTTGAATGTTTTATTATTTTTAATTAAAAGAAGAATAGAATGAAATATATTTTAGCGATTTGCATTTGTGTGCTTAGCTTTTTCAGTATTTCTCAAAGTATTGAAGGGGTATGGAATACTTATAACAGTGCAGGTGAGATTAAATCCGAAGTTGAAATCTATATCAAAGACGGGAAACTTTATGGAAAGCTCATTAAGTTGCATAAGGCCGCTGTAGCTAAAAGCGATGCGAGATGTGTTAAGTGTACAGATTACAGAAAAAATCAACCTATAATAGGAATGGTATTTATTTCAGGTCTTAAAAAGTCAGGAAATGAATGGACGGGTGATAAATTAATTCTTGATCCTAATAAAGGGGAGGTATATGACGTGAAAATATGGTTAACCGATGATGATGAACTTGGTGTAAGGGGGTATTTGGGATGGTTTTACCAAACAGAATACTGGAAAAGAAAAAAATAATTACGAATTTGTTAATTACGAATTACGAATTCAAAAATAACCGGGAATCGAAGATATAATGTAGCGACATTTTGTAAAACGTCCTTGGCCATTTGAAAAATAATATAAACAACTATGTAATATGAATACAATAAAATACTTTTTAATATTTCTTTTGAGCATAACTAGTTTTATAGGCTTTTCTCAATCCGTTGAAGGGATTTGGGAAACTTATTATGAGGGAACTGACAAAATAAAATCAGATGTGAAAGTCTACACAAAAGACGGAAAACTCTATGCGAAAATCATAAAGTTTTACAACATGTCGGAAGCTGAAAAAAATGCAAAATGTTTAAAGTGCACAGATTATCGCAAAAATCAACCTATTGTTGGAATGGTTTTTATGAATGGTCTTGTTCAATCGGATGATGAATGGGAAGGGGATGCAGTTTTGCTTGACCCCAATAATGGAAAAGAATACGACGGTTTAGTTTGGTTGGAAAATGAAAATAAATTGGCTGTCAGAGGTTATTTGGGTTGGTTGTATGAAACGAAATATTGGAAGAGAAAGAGTTAATTACGAATTCAAAAATTCAAGGTTTCAACGTTTGTGGAGAGATCATTAAAATATTAGCCTTTTTTATTAGAGCATAAGTCAATTAAATTCAAAAATTATTATCTAAAATAAATAACTTTGTGATATGAAAACGATAAAATACTTTTTAATATTCCTTTTGAGCATAACAAGTTTTATAGGCTTTTCTCAATCCATAGAAGGAGTTTGGCAAACTTATGATGATGAAACAGGTGAATTAAAATCTGATGTAAAGATTTATAAAAAAGACGGAAAACTCTACGGAAAAGTTATTAAACTGCACGTTGTAGAAGACCTTAATGTAGTTGCAACTTGCCAATATTGTACGGATTATAGAAAAGACAAACCGATTGTAGGAATGTTGGTTATGTCTGGATTAAAACAGTCGGGTAGTGAGTGGGAGGGCGATGGCGCTTTACTAGATCCTGAAAACGGAAAGACCTATGACGGTGAAGTTTGGCTGATAAATGATAATAAATTAGCAGTTAGAGGATATATTGGTTGGTTTTTTAGAACGCAGTATTGGAAAAAAAAATGAAAAATGAAAAATGAAAAATGAAAATTCAAGGATTTTTAAAATTCCATCAATCGAAGAGATGATGTAGGGACGTTTTGAAAACGTCCTCATCATTCGAAAAAACAATTCGAGAAATTCAAAAATTCAATGATTTTCAGAACAACATCAATCGAAGAGATAATGCAGAAACGTTTTGAAAACATCCGAATCATTCGAAAAAAACAATTCGAGAAATTCAAAAATTCAACGATTTTCAGAACAATATCAATCGAAGAGATGATGCAGAAACGTTTTGAAAACGTCCGAATCATACGAAAAAACAATTCGATAAATTGTAAAATTCAATGATTTTCAGAACAACATCAATCGAAGAGATTATGCAGAAACGTTTTGTAAAACATCCGAATCATTCGAAAAAAAATCATCGTTTATTGAAATAAAAGTCAATTAAATACGATATTAATGTATCTATTAAAAGTACTTTTACAATATGAAAACGATGAATTTCCTTTTGATTTTATGTCTGAGTATGATGAGTTTTTTTACCTTCTCTCAAAGTATTGAAGGTGTGTGGGAAACTTATGATGACGATTCGGGAGAATTAAAATCAGAAGTAAAAATCTATATTAAAAACGGTAAATTATACGGTAAAATCATCGAATTACACAATTTAGATGTCCCATTAAAAGATGCGCTTTGTTATCTCTGTACAGATTATCGAAAAGATAAACATGTGATTGGGATGGAAATAATTACCGGACTAAAAAAGTCTGGAAACGATTGGAAAGCTGACGATGCTCTTTTAGACCCTAACAACGGGAAATTATATGATGCCACTTTTTGGTTAATCAATGACGATAAACTTGCCGTTCGTGGATATGTGGGTTGGTTTTTTAGGACGCAGTATTGGGTTAGGAAATAATGATGGAGAAGTAATGATGGAATTACGAATTATGAATTACGAATTCAAAAATTCAAAGGACAAACATTTAATCGGAGGTACAACGTAGGGACGATTTGTAAACTTAACGAAGCGATCTCATGACCAAAGGGAGTAAACGTTCTTTTCTTTTATAAAATTATTTAAAATCCGTGAGCATCCGTGTTCGTAGATCTGCGTCATCCGCGTGCCATTACAGCGCTCCATTACATAAGCACCCAAATCATCACAATCAATTCAATTTTCTTATATTTAAAACTCGATTAATAAAGCTGATTTTTCGCCTTAACTCAAATTCAATTATCCTCAAATGAAAATACTTCACACCGCCGATTGGCACCTCGGACACCGACTTCACGAACAATCTCAATTTGAAGAACAAACACTTTTTCTGACGTGGATTGAAAATTACATTGCCGAAGAAAAAATTGATGTTTTGCTGATATCGGGTGATATATTTGATACCAACGCGCCTTCAAATCAAAGTTTGGAGATGTATTATAATTTTTTGATGAAGTTGAAAAATACTTCTTGTCAGTCGATTATCATTACTGGGGGAAATCACGATTCGCCAGGGACATTGAATGCGCCGCGACATTTGCTGAATGCGCTGAATATAAAAGTGGTGGGAAAAGCAACGGAAAATATCGAAGATGAGGTTTTTGAAATTGATATCAATGACGAAAAAGTAATTGTCGGAGCTGTTCCTTATTTACGTGATGGTGACATTCGAAAAGCGGTTGCAGGTGAATCTTTTGAAGATTTGACCGATAAATACAAACAGGCTTTAATTTATCATTACGAAGAATCTGCAGCCCAATGTGAGTTGATCAATTCGACAAAAGCGCCTGTTATCGCGATGGGACATTTATTCGCTACTGGTGGTTCAGTGTCTGAGAGTGAACAGAATATTTATGTGGGAAGTTTAGGACATATTGGAGCTGGAGATTTCCCAACGTATTTTGATTATATCGCTTTGGGACATTTGCACAGGCCACAAATCATTGGTGGAAATGAAAAAGTGAGGTATTCTGGTTCGCCAAATATTCTCAGTTTTAGTGAAATAAAATACGACAAGAAAATTATTATTCTGACGATTGAAAACAACGAGATTTCTGCGATAAATGATGTTTTGGTTCCACGTTTTAGAAATTTCTATAAAATCGAGGGAACAGTTCAAGAATGTATTGAAAAGTTCCCTGATCTGATTTCTAATGAATATGGATTGATTCCATGGGTGGAAATTGCCTTGACGCAAGAGCACAATATCAACACAGATGAATTGAAGAAAGCTGCAGAACCTTTTCCGTTCGAAATTCTTAAAACAGCGCTGAAAAATCAAAGGCGTTTGCGAGGAATTGAAGAATTGTTGGAAGAAACAAAATCGATAAAAGAACTTTTGCCTACCGAAGTTTTTAAGCTGAAATGCAAGGAAATTGGTTATGATTTAGAAGAAAATCCAGCCATTGAAGATGCGTTCAATGAAATCTTACAGTCCGTTAAAAATCAATAAGTCCCGATTGAAATGAAAATATTAAAAATAGAATTACAGAATTTAAACTCATTGAAGTCGGATACGCCAATAGTTATTGATTTTGAAAATGAGATGTTTAGAGATGTTGGATTGTATGCGATAACCGGTTCAACAGGAGCTGGGAAAACGACGATTTTGGATGCCATTACCATTGCTTTGTACCACAGTGTTCCGCGATTCAATAATTCAAAGGGAACTTTGTTGGATGTTGTGAGTCATGGCGCAACGGATGCGTTTAGTCGGGTGACTTTCGAAAATGAAAATGTTACATACGAAGCATATTGGGGAATGCGATTGGCTTCAAAAACGGGTAAATTACTTGCTAATCCACAAGAGGAGGTGAGTTTGAAAAATCTCACTTCTGACACTATTTTATCTTCTCAAAAAAGAGCGGTAAGTGAAGATGTGATTCGTGTTACGCAATTGGATTATGATCAGTTTTTGCGTTCTGTAATGCTCGCCCAAGGAGAATTTGCTTCTTTCCTAACGGCAAAAGGTCCAGAAAAAGGTAGATTGCTTGAACAAATTACTGGCGAAGAGATTTATAAGAAAATTGGTCAAGCTATTTTGGATAGAAAAGCCAAGGAAGAAAATGCCTTACGCGATATTCAATCGAAAATAAATTCAGATGATGTCCTTTCTGAAGAAGCAAAAATTCAATTAACGACAAAAGATAAGGAACTCGATGTTCAGATTTTAGCCGCTGAAAAAGAGATGAATTCCATTCAAACGATTGTGAATTGGTATTTGAAATCGAAAGAATTAGCTGCTGAAACTGAAAAATTAGAATTGGATTCTAGTGCAGTAAATCTTGAGTTCGAAAATCATAAAGCTGAATTCGAATTATTGGATTTAAATGAAAAAGCTGAACCATTCAAAGAGCTCATTCAAAATTTCAATAGAAATGAAAAAACTAGTCTTGAAAAAACAAATCAACTCAAGCTTTTAGAAGAACAATTGTCTCAATTAAAACCAGAAATTGAGCGATTAACAGCATTGACTAAGACCCAAAATGAGGAATTAGAATTAGCGGATAAAAACTATGAAGCTTGGCAACCAAAATTTGATTTGGTCACGAAATTGGATGGGCAATTAAAGAATGAAGCTGATAATCAACAGAAATCTAAAAAACTCCTCGATGAGGTTCAAACTTCGTTAAAATTGTTGAGTGATGAGAAAAATGAATTTTCTAAACTTTCCGAAGCAACAGAAAAGAAGATAAAGATTGACGAAGACTTTGTGACGCAAAACAAATTCTTAGCGGAAGTAAGTCAAGAAATTTCCAATTGGACATCAGCATTAACGAGCTTAAAAGGAAATAAAGAAACGCTGAATGAAAATATTTCTGGCATTCAACAGAGAAAGAAAGAAGTTGAAAAATCTATTACTGAACTCAATTCCAATAAGGACATTCTTCAAACTAAAAATTCAGAAATTGAGAAGATTGAGAAAGCAATCAATGATATAAATACGCAATTAGCGAAGGAAAGTTTAACTGATTTACTGGCGGAAGAAAAGAGGTTTTCTGAAATTAATGCGCAATGGAAACAGCTGAAAAACTATTCAGAAGAATACGCTAAAGATGAAAAAACGTTGCTTGTTTTAAAGACGGAAAACGAAACTTTTTCTTCCGAATTGGTAAATGTGAAAAAGCAGATTGCTGACATTCAAAAGCAATTAACAGAACAAGAAACTGCTGTTGGGGATGCTCAAAAGATTCTGGATTTAGAAAAAAGCATAGCCAAATATGAAGCAGACAGACAAAATTTAGTTGATGGTCAACCTTGTGGATTATGTGGTTCCAAAGAACATCCTTTTACAGAAAAAGTAGAGGCTGCAGGGATTTCTCAATCAGAATTAGAATTAAAAAATAGACAAGATAAATTAAAATCATTAATCGATTCAAAATCTGAATTAGATAAAAAAGAAGTCAAGATTTCTACTGATATTGAAAATCTAACCAAGCAAATCAATTCAATCAATGATGATTTAAAATCAATTTTATTCAAATCTAAAGAGTTGGGAATAGAAGTTGAATTGACTAATTTATCAAAGATTGAAATCGAAATTAATCAATCTTCAAATCAGTTAAATTCATTAGGAGAGAAGATTAAAACTGCTCAGAAATTACAATTAAATAAAGATAAATTATCTGAATCTTTTAAATCTCAAAATCAATCCATCGAAGCATTAAAAACCAAAGATGCCACACTTGGAGAGAAGATCAAGAATGTTCAATCTGAAATTGAGTCAAAGCAGAAATCTGTTGAATCATTGACAAAGATATGTGTCGATTTAGAAAGCGATTTAAAATCTAAAATCGCTCGTTTTAATTATGAATTACCATCCATTGAAAACACAAATTCATTCATTCAAGAAATTGAAAAAGCTATTCAGCAATTCAATTTAACCCAAAAGAATTTAGATAAATTAAAGAGTGATTTAAGGGTGTTTAAAAACAGTTTAATTGACATTGAAAAGCGAACTGAAACTTCGGTAAAATCACAAACGGAATACAAGAAATCCATTTCTGAAAGTGAAACGAAGTCAAATCAGCTCAAAACAGACAGAATTGCCATTTTACCACTTGAAATTTCAGTAGAAAATAAGCGCAATAGTCTGCAGGTTCTTCGGAAGGGATTATTTGACAAACTAGATTTAAGTAAAAAAGAATTACAAAAGCAGTTAGATCTTCAACGAGAGAAAGAAGCGATAAAACTGGAGAACAAGAAAGAGCAATCCGTTCTAAAAACAGAGCACGATTCACTGAAATCAGCATTAGATATGCAAATTTCAGAAAGTGAATTCGAATCCAAAGAAACCATCGAAAAAGCCTTGTTGAGTCGAGAAGATAAACTGAAATATACCCAAAACAAAGAGCGAATAAAGGAAAAACAGTTGAGATTAAAAACACTAAAAGAAACAAATCTCAAAGCCATTGAAAAGCAAAATGAAACGAAGAATTTCGAAACCACAGAAGAGCAAAGCAAGACACTTTTCGAAGAATTGAAAGTCAAAAGAGATGGTTTTTCAGCGGAAAAAGGAGAAGTAAAAGAAGCGTTTAGAAAAGACCAAGAAATTAAGGACAGAAACCAAGAAGTGTATAAACAGATTGAAGCACAAGAAGCAATTTGTAACGTCTGGAGGGAATTGTTTAAGATCATCGGAAATTCCAAAGACGCCTTCAATGTCTACGTCCAACGCCTAACCCTAAAACATTTATTGGATTTGGCCAATGTGCATTTGTACAAATTGAACAAGCGTTATTCCTTAAAAATGGAAGAGGACTACAAGCCAAAAGAAGAACTCAATTTTAATCTCATCGACCACTATCAGACCGATCAAGCAAGATTAGTCGACACATCCAGCGGTGGTGAAAAATTCATCATAAGTCTAGCGTTAGCACTCGGATTGTCAGATTTGGCGAGTAAAAACGTAAAGATTGATTCACTGTTTATTGATGAAGGCTTCGGAACACTAGATAAAAACACCTTGGAAACAGTGATTTCTACTTTAGAAACGCTGCAATCACAAGGCAAGATGATTGGAATTATTTCGCACGTGGAGAATTTGAAGGAGCGGATTCCGACGCAAATTATGATTGAGAAAAGAAGCAACGGAGTGAGCGAAGTGAACTTCGCAGGGTGAGTGAGCGATTGCGCTGAAGCGCAGGGAGAGGAGACGCTTTTCCCCTAAATTTCAGATATGAAATTTCACGAACATGGTACGGATGGTTTGTAAACCATCCTCTAATGCTCATTCCTAAAAGCAAAACCTCAATAAAGCGAAGCCAAATCTCTCTTTTTAAAAGCGTTTTCCTTTCTCCTTAAATTTAAAAAATTTCAACTAGCATGGAGCGGACGGTTTACAAACCGTCCGTACCACTCTTATGCTTATTCGCAAGCGATTAAGGAGGCAAAGAATGATTCTCATTTTTGATTAATTGATTTCCTTTTCCCCTAAATTTCATATATTAAATTTCCCTGAGCATGGTACGGATGGTTTGTAAACCATCCTCTAACGCTCATTCCTAAAAGCAAAAACTCAATAAAGCGAAGCCAAATCTCTCGTTTTTTAAAAAGCGATTTCCTTTCTCCTCAAATTCTGAAACTTCAACTAGCTTTGAGCGGACGGTTTACAAACCGTCCGTACCACTCTTATGCTTAATCGCAAGCGATTAAGGAGGGAAAAGATAAAACATCATCTTTTTATATTGGTAAAAACCAATTTTAATTCCATAAAACTTATTTAATATTGGTTAAAGCCAATATATTTTTATTTTTTGTCTAATAATATTTTCGTATATTTGTTGGTAAATACTGGTATTAATGTGTTTAAACAACTATAACAATGGGAAAAACTAATATTGATTGGTTTCAGATGGCAGATGCTGCAATAATCTCGAAAATTGGGCATTTTATAAAAAAGACTCGCTTAGGGTTGAATAAAACACAGAAACAGTTGGCTGAAGACGCTGGTTTGAACAGTTGGACGATTAGCCAAATTGAAAATGGAGAAGCCATAAATTTAACGAGTTTAATTCAATTATTAAGGTCGTTAAATGCTCTGCATGTTTTTGATGCTTTCGAAATAGAAGATGAGATTAGTCCGCTGGCCTATGCGAAGTTAAAACGAAAAGAACGTGAAAGGGCAAGCGGGAATACTAATGTTGTAAATGAACCTAAGGAAGATTTAGAATGGTAGATGTCGCTGAAATAAAACTTTGGGGAACGCTCGTAGGCGCTGTTCGATGGAACAATAAAACGCAATTGGCAAGTTTTGAATTCAGTGCAGCATTTCTTAAAAAAGGTTGGGATATTTCACCTATAAAAATGTCTATTTCTGAAGGTTCTCGAATTTTTACTTTTCCAGAGTTACGCAAAGGGAAGAATGACAATGTTGATACTTTCAAAGGATTGCCAGGACTTTTAGCAGATGCCTTGCCGGATAGGTATGGAAATCAATTGATCAATGCTTGGTTGGTAAAAAATGGTCGACCGGCAGATAGCATGAATCCTGTTGAACAATTGTGTTTTATTGGAACAAGATCGATGGGAGCACTTGAATTTGAACCATCAAAAATCTCAAAACAATCTTCTTCCAACATTGAAATTAGTAGTTTAGTGAGTGCTGCACATCAAATGCTCGCCAAAAAGACAGAATTAAAAACGAATCTAAACGAAGACGAACGAAAAGCATTAACCGATGTATTAAAAGTTGGAACTTCTGCTGGTGGTGCACGTCCTAAAGCTATAATTGCTTATAATGAAAAAACTGGTGAAGTAAAATCTGGTCAAACTAACGTCCCTGAAGGTTTTGAGCATTGGTTGCTAAAATTAGATGGTGTAAGCGATGCTCAATTTGGAGAAAGTCACGGATGGGGAAGAGTAGAATATGCCTATTATTTAATGGCAAAAGATTGTGGAATTGACATGATGGAAAGTCGCCTACTAGAAGAAAATGGCAGAGCACACTTTATGACCAAAAGATTTGATCGAGAGGGGAATACAAAATATCATATCCAAACTTGGTGCGGTTTGCAGCATTACGATTACAATAATTTATATGGATATTCTTACGAACAATTATTTCAAACTATGCGTGTTTTACGTTTAACCTATCCGCAAGCAGAAGAAATGTTTAGAAGAATGGTTTTTAATGTTTTAGCAACTAATTACGACGACCACACCAAAAATTTCTCTTTTCGATTAAAACAAGGTGAATCTTGGGAGTTAGCACCTGCTTATGACCTTTGTTATTCTTATGATCCATCAAATATTTGGGTGAGCCAGCACACTTTGAGCATTAATGGAAAGCACAAGGATATTTCCAAAGCTGATTTAATGACCATTGCAAAAGCAAATAGTATTAAAAAAGGTGAGGCGATAATTCAGAAGATTAGTGAGGTGGTGGGCAATTGGGAGGTTTATGCTGAGAAGGGTAAGGTTGAAAAAGGGTTGAGGAAGGTGATTGGTGGAGCGCATTTAGGGATGGGGTTGTAGGTGGTTGAAATAGAAAATTAAGTACATTCACAAGTTCAAAGATTTATTAGTACAGCTTAAATTTATAATCATTTGGAAAACGAAGATCAATTAGCAAAGTATCTGTTTCAACTTAAAAAATTGAGGAGGGATAGGAATAAGGAAAGAGGAGATGCTCCGCATAAGGTTGTTTTGTTGTTGGCGATAATTGAAGGAGTCGAGAACGGAGATATTATTTCCAACCGTATTTCTGTGACACCAGAGTTGGTGCTTTCATTCAAAAGTATTTGGTCTAAAATTGTTGTAACGGATCATTTGCAGAATTTTGCAATGCCATTTTTTCGATTGAAATCGGATGGATTTTGGAAACTACATTCTAAACATGGTTCATTTATTCCAAGAATTATTTCAACTTTTATTGGTTTAAGAGAAGCTATTTCATGCGCCGAAATGGATAAAGTTCTATTTTCATTTCTTTTAAACCCAATTTCTCGTGAAGTAATCAAGTCAGAATTGCTGAATCATTATTTTGCCGACACAAAAGACAGGTTGACAAATGCTGAAAATGATTTTGTAAATGAGCTTACGACTCAAGTTTTAAATAATGACCGCATCACATACGCTGAAAGAATAGCAGAATTAAGAATTAAAATGCAAGTCAGTGACTTTGAAGAAGAAATTTATGTGAGAAGTGGGATTTTTAAACGTGAAATTCCAAAGATTTACAATTACACCTGTGCAATCTCAGGATTAAGAATAGAATCGACAATCAACGCTCAGTTGGTTGACGCTTGTCACATTACCCCGTTTTCAATTTCTCAAGATGACACTGCAGGAAATGGTTTTAGTCTAACTCCAACTATTCACCGAGCTTACGATCGTGGATTAATCACCATTGATGAAGATTATTTGGTGCGTATTTCTCCGAACATTACTGAAGTTGATTCGGTTTACTCGTTGAAGCAGTTTGATGGAAAAAAGATTTTGTTGCCGGTTAAGAAGTGTTTTTATCCTTTGCAAGAGAATTTTGGATGGCATCGGAGGGAGTGTTTTTTGGGGTGATTGTTCATAATATTTTAACTAAGTTAGTAAAATGATAAAAGTGGTGTGTGCTATAATTCAATTCGAAGATAAAATCCTGATTGCTCAACGTAGCGAAACAATGAGTTTACCTCTGAAATGGGAATTTCCAGGTGGTAAGATTGAGGAAGGTGAGAATAAAGAAGAGGCATTAGAACGTGAGATTTATGAAGAGTTGAAAATGAAGGTTGAAGTTAATGAAGCGTTGACTTCATTTGAACATCATTATCCAAATTTTTCGATTACATTATATCCTTTTCTTTGTGAGGTGAAATCTACAGCGTTTTTAAAAACGGAGCACAAGGAAATACGATGGGAAAAGAAAGAGAATTTACATACTTATGATTGGGCTGCAGCAGATATTCCAATTCTAGAAGAAATAGGAGAGATATGAAAATCGGTGTTTATGAAAGCTTAATAACAGAGACTCTAAAGCAAAAGTTAGAAGGTTTAGATAGGGAACAGTTTTTTGTTGCAGATAAAAAACCACTCGATAAAGCAGAGGCCGTTCACTTTCTATCGCTTCACTTACAGAAAGCCTTTCAAAATGCCTTGAATGCAATCAAAAGCATTAAAGGAGAACACGGATCAGTTGTTAAGCAGCAAATTCAAATAACTAATCAACTTTTAACACATCTTTCTGACCAAATTGAAGGGTATGATTTCAATGAAGACCTTGTAGCTTCTAGCGGTCGTATTTTGGAAGGGGTTTTAGATCAAATAAATTCTGATTATCAATCTTTAGATTTAAGATTGAGTGAAATAATGCCCGAAACCCGTCTGGTTCAAAGCGCTTTGTTTGTTGGAGGAAATGAAGGATTGTCCTTGGATACTGAGTTAAAGAAAGAAATTCTGTCTTCTGATAGAGTTGATTTATTAGTTTCTTTTATAAAATGGAAAGCCATTGTAATTTTAAGGGAAGCTTTTAGAGAATTCACGCAAAAGGGAGGGAAACTCAGGGTGATCACGACGACTTATATGGGAGCGACAGACGCGAAAGCAATTGAAGAATTATTTCAATTGCCAAATACCCAAATCAAAATTTCATATAACAATTCTAACGAGCGCCTTCACGCTAAAGCTTATTTGTTTAATAGAAATACAGGTTTTCATACAGGGTATATAGGTTCATCTAACTTTTCTCGTTCTGCACTTACTGATGGGTTGGAATGGAATGTTAAAGTGACGACAAAAGAGATTCCGCATATAATTGATAAGTTTCAAAAGACCTTTGATAGCTATTGGAATAATTCTGAATTTGAACTTTATGATTCGAGTAAATTAGAAGATTTAGACAAAACATTACAACAAAATAAATTTGGTAAATCTACCCAAGAGATTGTTAATTTTTTTGACCTAAAACCATATCATTATCAGTCTGAAATTCTTGAAAAACTAAAAGTCGAACGAACAGTTCACGGATCATTTAAAAACTTAGTTGTTGCAGCTACTGGAACAGGAAAAACGATGATTTCGGCTTTTGACTATAAGAATTACAAGCAAGAAAATCCACAGTCGAAGTTTCTGTTTATAGCGCATAGGATTGAAATTCTAAGACAATCGCTTCATACCTTTCGAAATGTACTAAAAGATCAGAATTTTGGAGAGTTGTTTGGCGATGGATATGAGCCAACAGCGAAGAATGCTGTTTTTGCAACTATTCAAACCTTAGCAGCGCAAGCAGAAACATTTACTGATCCGGAATATTACGATTACATAGTAATGGATGAGGTTCACCATGCTTCTGCAAGAACCTATCAAAAAGTTATAGATTATTATCAGCCTAAAATCTTGCTCGGACTTACGGCAACTCCCGAGCGTATGGATGGGGAAAATATTTTGCAAGATTTCAATTACCGTACAGCTGCTGAAATTCGTTTGCCGGATGCGTTAAATAATAAACTGCTTTGTCCATTTCAATATTTTGGACTTTCTGATGCTATTGATTATTCAAGAATCAAATGGAATAATGGAAGGTATGATGTTGAAGAATTGACGAATATTTTGACCGCGAATGACATAAGGGTAAATGATATTCTCAAAAACCTGATTAGTTATACGAAAGATTATCGGAATGTGAGTGCAATCGGTTTTTGTGCGAGCATTAAGCATGCTACTTTTATGAAGAGTAAATTCTCAGAAGTAGGTTTATCAGCAGAATGTTTAACTTCTGAAAATTCAAAGGATAGGATTGATGTTTTACATCGCTTTAAATCAAAAGAGATCAATTATTTGTTCGTTGTTGATATTTTTAATGAAGGTGTTGATATTCCAGAAATAGATACAGTTTTATTCTTGAGACCCACAGAAAGTTTAACCATTTTTCTCCAACAATTAGGACGCGGATTACGACTTAAGGACGGGAAAGATGTATTGACGGTTCTGGACTTTGTTGGTCACGCAAGAAAAGAATATGATTTTGAAAATAAGTTTAGAGCGTTAATTGGTAAAACTGAAACAACGGTTCAACACGAGATAGAAAAAGATTTTCCAAACTTACCTTTAGGAAGTGCTATTGTTCTGGAAAAACAAGCGAAAAAACATATTCTAGACAATATTCGACAAGCAACGAATATGGGGAAGTCTAAATTGATTCATCTATTACAAACTTTTAGTAGTCATACCGAACTTCCATTAACACTCGAGAACTTCTTGTACATCTTCAATTTAAAGTTGAAGGATATTTATAAAAATCATACATTTCATTCTTTAAAAAGTGAAGCGTTAGGTGAGCATTTCGAGAATACGAATTTCGACCAGTACAAAGCAATGCTTGGAAAGAAATGGATTGTCACTGAATCAATAAGTTATTTTAAGTTTATTTTGGCGCTTATTGATGTTGATTTTGAGGTGCGAAAAGTATTGAATAGTCGAGAGAATAGTTTAATGGCACTAATGCTCTATTATGATTTTTATCAAGGTCCAGTGGCTGACTTAACTTTGGAAAAAGGATTGAAGGAAATAGGAAGTAACAAAGCTTTTGTAAGCGAAATACATTCTTACATTACAATAAAAGTAGATCAAATTGGTTTCGAAGAACTACCTTGTGTATCAATGGAAGATAGATTTCCTTTAAAGATTCATTCGCGCTATACCAGGGATCAAATCTTAGTTGCTTTAGGATTAAGCACGATTGACAAGAAGAGTTCAAATAGGGAAGGAGTAGCGCAAAACAAAGATAAAAACGTTGAAGCACTTTTTGTCAACCTAAAGAAATCAGAAGAAGATTTTTCTCCAACAACAATGTATGACGATTATGCCATTAGTGAAACCTTATTTCATTGGCAATCACAAAACAGTGCTTCTCCTGAAAGCCCTAAAGGTCAATCTTATATTTTACAGGAGAAAAATGAAAAGAAGATTATGTTATTTGTTCGAGAAAGTAAGAAAAATGCAGAAGGCTTCACTCAAGGATATGTATTCATCGGACCTGCCCAATATGTATCTCACGAAGGAGCAAAACCAATGTCAATAAAATGGGAGTTAGATGAAGCTATTCCTCATTATTTGTGGAAGGAGAGTGCGAAATTGTCGGTTGGGTAATCTCACTTCCCAACCCTCTCCCAAAAACCCTCCAACTCCTCTGGCAACAACCCCTTTTCAAAAAACAATTCTTCAAAAATTTCAATAAACTCTAGTGTAAAACTAAAGTCATCCCTAAGCAAATAAAAAATTACATCAGGTTGCTCATTGATGACAATCATCTCTTCGTTTCCAAAGGCATTAGCATCTGCAATAAATTGGGGATAAGGTCCAAGTCCAAATTTTAAGTTTTTGATCAGCCATTCTTTCGATTCATGTTGTACATCTTTTAAGCGGTGGTATTCTTTTATTTCTTCCATGAAATAAGACTCTCTACGGACGTATTCAGAAATTTCATTTAGCGAATGATAGAAATCTAAAAATGAATGAAGATTAATGATGATAGGGTAAAGAGGATGGGCTTCTAGGTCTGAATTAGGCGAATAACTTATATTGTTGTCTCTATAATAAGTTGTGATCTCAGAATGGAAATCAGCATATTTTAATAGCCACCATTCAATCTTATCCAAACTCATATATGGAGTGTCAATAAGTGATTCGAAGTCGTTTAGGTATTTTCCAATGTTGTCATTTTTCATGGTGGTGATTTTAGGATTTAAGTTAAATTTACAAATGAAGATACAAAATATAAATGAATCAAGTCTAAAAGAAATGGAAGGATTTTAATTTGTTATTGTCTGGCAGTATTAATAATCGATATCTGTAGAAAGAAAAACACATCCTTTTGCTCAATTAATATTGCATATCGCAATACGCGATATATTAGTCTGGAAAAGCACGTTTAGGAACCTTTTTCAAGGTATAATTTAACCAATATCCTCACCAATCCTTTTCACCACAAGCTCAGGAATATTCTGCTCTACGGCAAGCTCCGTCCATCTAGAAGTTAATTCTTGAACTTCTTTTATAATACCATTAGGATTCTTAATCGAAAATTCTTCTGCAATCGCAAGAATATCTTGCTTTGTGATGTCAGTTCTTTTACTATTGATTGACAATGCGCGGGATGTAGTCTTGAAATTTAGCAAAGGATTTAACGCATAAGTTAAGTCATAAGCTGGACTTAAATTCCAAGCGTTATTTTCTTTATCGTAAATAAAACTATGGTTTTTTAAATGGTCGTCCACATTTTTAAAAACGAGGTTGAACACCATTCTTTTAAATAATTGCTGTAAATCTTTGTGTGGTACTTTTAATGCCGTTGCCACTTTAAAAACATTTTCATAAGATGAGTTTTCGGGTTGACTTTTAAAATCCCAACCGGTTAATCCTGTAACCGTAAGTACATGTTGCTTTTCTCCATTTTGTCTGTCATAACGCAAGGTGGCGAAGTGTTTATCATCAATTAATTTCGAAGGCATCATTTCAATACCGATTTCTTGGGCGAGTTGATAATAGATGTACTCTACTTTTTCTTTGTTATAACCTTCTTCATTATCTAAATGAAGTTTCACCAAATAGTGATCGTATTCATTGCTAGATACTTTATCTCCTGCAGTTATTTCCTTTGTTTCCTTATGTTCAGAGATTAATATTTTCGGTCGCACACCTCCAGCCGAAGTACCAATTTTGAAGACATTCAGTAAGGCTATTTCATCCAGCTGATCACCTTTGGTATTTTCTTTTAAATTCAAGACTTTTTCCAGCACAGAAATGATTTCATCCAAATTTAGATTAGAGGTTTTTGGGAGGATTTTGACTGGCTTATACTCCAATGCTCCCATTCCACGATCTGCAACGTATGCTAATTGTTCTAGCGGAGTTACCTTCTGAATCCCTTTGGCGTTCAACCATTCTTGAAATATAATATTTCCAAAAGTGTCAGGTAGAGAATCAGCAATCATAGGAGGGAGTCCTAGGAATGTTTCCTGTTGATATTCTGAAAATACTTGCACAGGTTTTATTGATTTGAAAACAAAGGGAAACATATTAGAATATTTTCCAGATTCTAAAAACTCAGGATTGTATTGGAAATAAGACTTTTTTTGGTCTAAATCGTAGCCCAACTTGCCTATTTCGATGCCAAAAGCCCAAACTTCTATGATTTTATCTCTTCCCATATTCTAATAAAATGAAATGTTATTTTGTTTGTCAATGTTATCATTAATCCCTTTTAGGATGTCTTCTAGCAATCCAAAATGATTGGCCACTTTTAGCACATTGTCTAAGGTAGCATTTTTACCGTTTTCTATATTTTGAATGGTTGTGCTGGAGACTTCCAAAGCTTTAGCGAGTTCCTCCCGTGTTAAATCATTTGCCGTCCGATTCAACTTACAAGCTTCACCAATCCTAATTTTCACTTCTTTTATTGTTGTAGTTTTAAACATTATATTTGGTATTATAATGGTGAATATAGGGTTTTTTGAATGAAATAACCATTATAATGGTAAAATTAATTTTTCTCGTATATTTAGTATCGAATATCGCAATACACGAAATTTTTATCTATGCCCCTTTGAATGTAGTGTTTCATTTATAATGTATCTGCTCAACAAACCTAAATCTTTCAATTTCATAGCTGCCAATATCCTAACCATCCAACCGCCAAAATCTTCACCTTTTCCGAAATTAAATAATTCGTAATTCCAAATTCGTAATTATTCTTACTACCTTTAATATTCCATGTCCGAACAAAGAAAAATATATTCGCTCACGCAGCTAAACCAGTCCTTCGAAAAGCACATTTGGGAGACATTTTCCAAGCGTGATTTTTGGATCACTGCTGAATTGATAAAAATCAATCAGAAAAGTGGGCATTTCTATATTGAGCTGGCGGACAGTATCAATGACTCAACTACAGCGCGAAGTTTTGCTACGATTTGGGCTTCTACTTATCGAACGATTGTTGAAGAGATTGGATTGAATGAAGTATTGGGAATTCTTCAACCGGGGAATAAAGTGTTGATTAACGTCAAAATTGAGTTTCATACCATTTACGGATTGAAATTGAAAATTCGAGGAATTGATCCCGCTTATTCTTACGGAGAGATTGAACGCAAGCGACAAGAAGTGATCAAGAGATTGAAAAAAGAGGCCATTTTTGATTTGCAGAAACAATTACGTTTGCCAACTATCATTAAACGAATCGCTTTGATTGGTTCTCCAAATACTTCTGGTTATCTTGATTTTCAAAAGGAATTATTAGTGAATCATGATTTTGATAAATTCACAATTAAGGAATTTCCAGTGCGTGTTCAAGGAGATGCGGCTGTGAAAGAAATTGTTGCTGCGATTAAAGATGCGAATCTTCACGATGCTGATGTAATTGTGATTTTACGGGGTGGAGGAAGTAAAATGGATTTGGCGCTTTTCGATGATTATGAAATTTCTAAAGCAATTTGTAATTCGAGATTGCCTGTTTTAACTGGAATTGGACATGAAAACGATGAGGTTGTGGCGGATTTAGTGGCTCGGGTGACTTTTATTACTCCGACAGCTGTTGCCCGACACATTCATTATGCGATCAGTTCCTTCAAGGAAATCATGAGGGAATTGCATGATAAATCTATTCAAATGTCCTTGCAATTGTTGAGTGAAAGCAAAGAAGAATTTACACATTACAACAATTATCTTTCACATTATAGTCGAGAATTGATTCATTATTGGCGCAGTACTTTCCAAGAAAAAGAATACGAAATCGTTCAGAAAAGTAGAACTTTGTTGTATGAAGGAAAAGATGCTTTGGCGATTTTGAGTCACCGAACTTCTTCTCAGTTGCAACGTTTAGTTCAGCAGGAGGGAAGTCAATTGGAGAGAATGTTGGATAGGGTTTCAGATTTCGCACAACAAAAAATAGAACGAGAAAAAGAAGTGAATTTAAATCAAGTTTTGTCTTCTGTTCAATTATTGAGTCAGCAAATTATAGACAGGGAACGCATTGTTTTTGGGAATCAAGAAGAATTATTGGCTTTACTGAATCCACTGAAAATTTTGGAATCAGGTTATACGATTTCAACGATTGATGATCAAGATGTCAAAAACATAGCAGTGAAAATAGGAGACGAGATGAAAACGCTTTCTTCAAATTATTTAATCACGAGTAAAGTCGTGTCGAAAAAAGATATAAAACATGAAAATAACTGATAAAACCACTTACGAAGAGGCACTTCAAAGATTGAAGGAAATCGTGGGAGCATTAGAATTAAAAGAAATCAAAATCGATAATCTTTCAGAAACGGTCATTGAAGCCAAAGAATTGGTTGATTTTTGTCGCAAGAAATTAGACAAAACCGAAGAGGATATCAAACGCATAATTGCGCCAGACGAGGAAAATGAGTAAGGAGGAAACGCGTAAAATAATTCATATTGACATGGATGCTTTTTATGCTTCTGTGGAACAACGCGATAATCCTGAATTGCGTGGAAAACCTTTGGCAGTTGGTGGTTCAGATGGAAGAGGAGTGATTGCCGCAGCAAGTTACGAAGCTCGAAAATTTGGTGTTCGTTCTGCTATGCCTTCACGTGTGGCGTTGCGTAAATGTCCAACATTACTTTTCGTAAAACCAACTTTTGAGAAATATCAAGCGGTTTCAAAGGAAATCAATGCGATATTTAGTCGGTACACGCCAATAATAGAACCACTTTCATTGGACGAAGCATTTTTAGATGTAACGTATTCTAAATATGAAATGCGATCTGCTACTTTAATTGCTCAGCAAATCAAAAACGACATTCGCAACGAATTGGATTTGATTGCATCTGCCGGAGTTTCCTACAATAAATTCTTAGCGAAGATTGCATCAGATCAAGACAAACCCGATGGACTTTTTGTAATTACTCCAGATCAAGGAGCCGCATTTATGGAAGAACTTCCAATAGAAGATTTCTTTGGCGTAGGAAAAGTAACTGCCGAAAAAATGAAAGCCAATGACATTTTCAAAGGCGTTGATTTGTTACCTTATTCCAAATGGGAATTACAACAATTATTCGGGAAAACTGGAGGATTCCTTTACGATATTGCAAGAGGAGTAGACCACCGAGAAGTTCAATCCGAGAGAGTAAGAAAAAGCGTTGGAGCAGAAATGACCTTCTCTAAAGACGTAATTGGAGAAATCGACATCAACGAGAAATTCTCCCAAGTTTTTGATAAATGGTGGACACGCTACGAAAGTCATGGTAGAAAAGGCCGTTCAGTGACTTTAAAAATCAGAAACTACGAATTCGAAACGATAACACGTTCCATCACAGAACCAAATTACGTTTCAGACAAAGTAGAAATCCGTGAAAAATTAGATCAAATTTTACATGAATCGATTGTTGAAGGTGTGCCTTTGAGATTGATTGGTGTTTCGATAAGTGGATTTGAGGCGGAAGACTCTGAAATTGCGAGCCAGCAGTTGACTATATGGTAGTGGCGGTGCCACGAGGAAGAATGACGCAGAGTTTCGCAGAGAAGAAGAAGAAGCGGTTTCACTAAGTAAGAGAAAACCCCAGCGGGGTGGTGTATATCAACATAGGATGCAATCCTATGTTTTCATGAAAAAAGTGCCGCAGGCGCTCTCTGCGAAACTCCGCCCCTTTGCGTAACTCTGCGTTATTCTTCTCTTCTTTCTTAAAGCCCTTCCTCTTCAAGTATATAATCCCAACTAGCACTTCCAAATCCACTATTACTCCAATTAATTAACTGCGAGCCATTTTCACCAGGCTTATACATCAAATTCGGATATCCATCTTGAATTATCGTTCTCAATAATGTTGATTCTGGAAATAACGCTACTTCAATCATTCCTTCGCTTGCTTCTCTGTAACTTTCCGCTGCTAATTCATCATCATTTATTACCAAAACATACATTGGCAATGTTGGATAAATTGCTTTTACTCTTTTCATTTCTTCCAATTTCTCAAAGCAAAAAGGACATCCCGGAAGTGCAATCATTGTGAGCCCATGTTGAAAAGTATCTGCATTTTCGCCGGCTAATGAGATTTCTCTGTATTGGTGACTAAAATCTCCTTCGTAAATTGGGTTTACAGCAAATGCGATTCCTGATCCACCAAAGAGAATAAGAATACTTACTAATCTTCTAATGGTAAGTGATGTTCCCATTAAATACTGACGGTAAACATTGAAAATAATTAAACATACAGCGAAAAACTCTAACATATAAGGCAGAATCTTCGAAAATGTGAAAGACAAACGAATGTTTAATCCAAAAGAAATAATTGAATTATGAAAGAAAATTAATATGGCTAATGTTATTACGGAAAGTGCTATTCTAATCATTTTAAATATTGTTTAAATTGCTTTTAATCGAATTTTATTGGTTTCAAAATTAGTTAAAACTATGCTCCGATAAACCATCGGCACTAGTAAATCTGGCTATAACATCTAAAGTCTAACATCTAGTGTCTAACATCTAACCTCTAGTGTCTAATGTCTAACATCTAACATCTAAAGTTCTAACATCTAAAGTCTTTTTAGTCTAAATTTAAAGTCACGTTGAAATCTGAGGTTAATTCTAGTTTTCCATCAATTCCTTCTTCGCTTCCTAATTTTTTAAATCCTTTAATTTTAGTTGTTTTTCCTTTTGTAATCAAGTCATTCAACTGTTTGTTGCTTAACTTTTTCCCCATAAATTCAAATGGAATCACAAATTTACAACCTTCTTTATAATGTGCGCAGCCGAAAGCTTTTTTTCCTTCTAAAAATCCTTCTTTTTTACAACTCGGACATGCTAGTTCGGTAATTTCAACTTTTACAGTCTTGGCTCTAGGTTTTTTCGGCTGGTCTTTTTTCTCTTCTTTTTCTTCTTTTTTGGTATCATCCAAAATTCGAATGGCTTTCTCTCCTGTATTGAACAATACTTCGTTGGTCAGATTCACTACCATTTCAATCAACTCTTGTTTGAATTGAGCAGGTTCATATTCACCTTTTTCAATTAATCGTAACTTACGTTCCCAATCTCCTGTTAATTCTGGGGATTTCAACGTTTCGTTATCAATGACTTGAATTAAATCAATTCCTGTATGTGTTGCGAGAATATTTTTCTTGGAACGTTCAATATAACGTCTTCTGAAAAGTGTTTCAATAATATTTGCTCGCGTAGAAGGTCGACCAATTCCGTTGTCTTTCATTAATTCACGCGCTTCCTCATTGTCAACTTGTCGTCCGGCAGTTTCCATTGCACGCAACAAAGTCGCTTCTGTGAATGGTTTTGGCGGAGAAGTTTGCTTTTGATCTATTCTTGCTTCGTGTGGACCTTTTTCACCTTTCACAAAAACAGGCATCAAGTTTTCATCCTTATTTTTAGATTTTGAATCGTCTTTTTGATAAACCATTCGCCATCCTGGAGATAAAATCTGTTTTCCAGTTGCTTTGAATTCTAGTTTTAAAACTTCTCCCAAAACTGTTGTGTTACTCACGATACAGTCCGGATAAAAAACAGAAATAAAACGGCGTGTTATCGTATCGTAAATTTTTTGTTCTTCAGCAGTAACGCCACTCACTTTTACTCCAGTTGGAATAATAGCATGGTGATCCGTCACTTTTTTATTGTCAAATACTTGTTTACTTTTCGGAAGTTTTTTCTGCAATAATGGCGCAGTTAATTCAGAATAATAAGTCAAATTTTGTAAAATCCCTGGAATCTTAGGATAGACATCATCGGGTAAATACGTAGTATCAACACGCGGATAAGTCACCAATTTCTTCTCGTATAAACTTTGAATTAACTTCAATGTTTGATCCGCAGAATAACCTTGTTTTTTATTGGCTTCTACTTGTAAAGCTGTCAAGTCAAATAATCTTGGTGGCTTTTCTTTTCCTTCTTTTTGTTCAAATGAAGTGATTTCAAAAGGCTCATCTTTGATTTTACTCAAAGCATATTCGGCTTTTTCTTGCTTCTTTATCTTACTTAATACACTGTTGAATTCGGTTTCACGATAAATAGTTCGCAATTCCCAATAGTCTTGTGATTTAAAGTTTTCAATTTCCAAGTGTCGATTAACAATCATTGCTAGAGTAGGAGTTTGAACTCTTCCAATAGAAAGCACTTGTCTTTGTAAAGCGAATTTCTTGGTAAATAAGCGTGTTGCATTTATTCCAAGAAGCCAGTCACCAATCGATCTTGCACTTCCAGCAGCATATAAGTTATCGAATTGTTTTCCATCTTTTAAATTGGCAAATCCCTCCTTAATTGCTTCTTCGGTCAGTGAACTAATCCATAATCTTTTGACAGGTGCTTTTGTTCCCGATTTAAGAAAAACCCATCGCTGAATTACTTCTCCTTCTTGTCCAGCATCCCCACAATTTATGATTTCAGAAGCTGCACATAATAATCTTTTTACAATATGGAATTGACGTTGAATTCCATCGTCTTCGATGACTTTTACTCCAAATTTTGAAGGAACCATCGGCAAATGTCTCAAATTCCAATAGCGCCAATCTTCAACGTAATCTCTAGGTTCTTTTAATGTGCAAAGATGTCCATAAGTCCAAGTGACTTGATATCCATTGCCTTCATAGTAACCGTCTTTACGCTGGGTTGCCCCAATTGTATTAGCAATGTCTTTTGCGACACTCGGTTTCTCAGCAATGCAAACTTTCATGATTTAACGGGTATATTTTGTTACTATAAACGCGTGTGGATTCTTTTCATCTTTTTCATATCCGATGAGATCTTCTTCTACCCAACCTTCCCAATCTACAAAAGGAAAATAAGTATCAGCTTCAAAAGTTTCATCCACATGAGTAATGAGCATTTCATCAATTAAATCAGCTTCTAAAGCCAATTTATAAATTTGTGCTCCACCAATGATAAAGCATTTTTTATCTGAATCAGCATTGTAATGTTCCGATATTTCTTTTAAATCAGAAATAAGAACTGCTCCTTCCGCTTTATAATCAGGATTTCTTGATATCACGATATTCTTACGGTTTGGAAGTGGACGAAATTTTTCTGGAATAGATTCCCAGTTTTTTCTGCCCATTACCACAGTGTGACCTTCAGTAGTTTCCTTAAAAAACTTCATGTCTCGCGGTAATTTCCACAATAAATCATTGTCCTTCCCGATCTCTCGGTGTTTTCCCATGGCTACAATCAGCGTACATTTCATAATCGAACAGTTTTAGATTGCAACTTTAGCTTTAATATGTGGATGCGGTTCATAACCTACCAATTCAAAATCTTCATATTTGAAATCGAAAATACTTTTTACCTCAGGATTTATTTTCATTGTTGGCAAAGGTAAAATCTCTCTTGAAAGTTGCAATTCTGCTTGTTCGAAGTGATTAGAATACAAATGCGTATCACCAAAAGTATGGATGAATTCACCTGGTTCTAAATCACAAACTTGTGCCATCATCATTGTGAATAATGCATAACTCGCAATATTGAATGGAACTCCTAAGAAAGTATCCGCTGAACGCTGGTACAATTGACAACTTAATTTTCCATCGGCAACATAAAATTGAAACAATAAATGACATGGAGGTAAAGCCATCTTTTCAACATCTGCCACATTCCAAGCACTTACAATATGTCTTCTCGAATTTGGATTGGTTTTTAATTGCTCCACCAAATTTGAAATCTGATCAATTGTTCCCCCTTTTCCATCTGGCCAAGAACGCCATTGGTGACCATAAACAGGACCTAAATCACCGTTTTCATCTGCCCATTCGTCCCAAATAGAAACTTTATTGTCCTTTAAATATTTAATGTTGGTATCACCAGTAATAAACCAAAGCAATTCATGGATAATCGATCTTAAATGCAGTTTTTTCGTTGTAATAACAGGAAAACCTTTGCTTAAATCAAAACGCATTTGGTGACCAAAAACGGATCTTGTTCCCGTTCCTGTTCTATCGCCTCGATCTGTTCCGTTATCAAGTATGTGCTTTAAAAGATGATGATATTGCTCCATGATTTGTGAATTTTAAAGGGTAAAAATAGTCCTTTTTTTATTGAATTGGACTATCACTTAAGACTTAATTATCCACATGGAATGAGAGTTCTTTGAGTAGCTTTGCTTTATGGTTGTTATTTTGTTGATTCGTTGAATTGTAAATCTGTAAATTCGTTAATTACTTAATTTGTGTTTTTGCTTATTTGTTAATTTGAAAATCTATAAGTCATCAATCTTTTAGTTTTTTATTTTTTGAATCCTTGAATCCTTCAATCATTTTTCTACTTCAATTTAAAGTAACTAAAGATTTAATTTTTAACTTGGCAATCTAAAATCTTCAAATGAAAAAAATCTTACTTCTCGGAATCCTTTTTATGTTCTTATTTTCTTGTAGTACAAGTAATTTATTTCCTAGAAAATATTTAGGGACATACCATGGAGTGCAAGAGGCTTATGAAGTAAGTATGAATGGTTCGCCGATTACTGTGCCAGCAGCTGAGTATGAGTTGTTGCTTGATAACGGAAAGCTCTGGATTACTTCTCCAAAGCAAAAGATTGAAGCTAGTTATGAGGTGAAATTAGAAACAGAAATGTATTATAATTTAGTCGTTCAACTTGAAACAGGTGTTGTTGAAGAATGGCAATTGTGGAAAAAAGGAGCGAAGTTGATTCGTAAAAGCATTGCTCCGAAGCCTGATGTTATTTTTTTAGCGGATTAACTAAACGTCTTATCCAGATAAGACGTTTTAAAGGGTATAAACATGAAAACAAAGAAGAGTCGTCATCGGAAGAAAAAAATCATCAAGACTCAACCTTTGCTTTCTCTGTCACACAGCTTTAGCGTTGGGAATTCTGTTTTTTTAATTGAATAGATAACGCATGATTTTCACGCCTAAACTGGTTTCCGTTAAAAAAACTCCAACATGTCCGACTTTCATCACAGAATTTAAATTAGATTTACTATTTTTACAACAAAACAATAATATTATGTCTAATAGAAAATATTTCGATGATTCTACCGTTGCATTAGGAACGCTTTATACTATCTTTTTGATGGGAGTTATTTTAGCAATAGTGTTTTTTGGATAATCCAGTACCTACTAAAGATTTTATCTTAATTTAAAACAAATTCATTTGGAAGAATACACAATGAATGCCCTTTCGTATAACACTGAACGGGCTCAATTACATATTCAGGAATATGGAAGGAATGTTCAGAACATGATCAATTATGCAAAGAAAATTGAATCTAGAGAAGAACGTAACCTTGCTGCACGCGCCATTATTGACGTTATGGGGCAATTAAATCCGCATCTTAGAGATGTTGAAGATTATACTCATAAATTATGGACGCACATGTACATCATGAGTAATTTTGAAATTGATGTGGATTCTCCGTACGAAATTCCAGAACCTGAATCGTTATCTGAGCGTCCAAAAATCATGAACTATCCTCGCAATAAAAGCAAGTATGGTCATTTTGGTTTTTATGCTGAGAAAATGATAGAGGAAGCTTCAGAGAATGAAGATGTTGAGGAACAAGAATACTTAACGGAACTTTTAGCTAACTTACTGAAGAAAAATTATCTTACTTTTCACACGCAAAATGTGGAAAACAGTGCAATTACTTCTCATTTGAAAGAGTTGTCTGGAGGGAAGTTAAAATTGACAGATATTAGTTTGTTAAAACCTACCAATACAATTTTGAAGCAAGTAGGAGTTGCGCCTAAGAAACCAATAAAAAAGCATAAGCAAAAAAAACGTAGAAAATAATTATTATGGCATCATTCGAGATTCATGGAGGTAAAAAACTAAAAGGAGAAGTTATTCCACAAGGGGCAAAAAACGAAGCTTTGCAAATTCTTTGTGCAGTTTTATTAACTCCCGAAAAGGTAACTATTTCAAATCTTCCCGATATTATTGATGTCAATAAACTAATCAGTTTGCTCCAAGCAATGGGAGTTAAGATTGAGAAAGTTGAAAAAGGAACTTATATTTTTCAAGCGAAAGATTTAAATCTTGATTATTTAAAGTCAAAAGATTTTAAAGAACGCGCAAGTGGATTAAGAGGTTCTGTTATGATTATTGGTCCATTATTATCGCGCTTTGGTAAAGCTTTTATGCCAAAACCGGGTGGAGATAAAATTGGAAGAAGAAGATTAGATACGCATTTTGAAGGTCTTATTAAATTAGGAGCTAACTTCAATTTTGATTCTAAAGAACACTTCTATACAGTAGAGGCTAAAAAGTTAGAAGGAGTTTACATTCACATGGATGAAGCTTCTGTTACTGGAACAGCAAACATTGTAATGGCCGCTTCTTTAGCAAAAGGTAAAACAACAATATACAACGCAGCGTGTGAGCCTTATTTACAACAATTGTGTAAAATGCTCAACAATATGGGAGCGAACATCACAGGAATTGGAAGTAATTTATTGCACATTGAAGGAGTAAAAGAATTGGCTGGTTGTTACCACAGAATTCTTCCTGATATGATTGAGATTGGAAGTTTTATTGGATTGGCGGCTATGACTCAATCTGAAATTACAATTAAAGATGTCGGATACGAGCACCTTGGAATTATACCAACCATCTTCAAAAGATTAGGTATAAAACTAGAGCGCCGTGGAGATGATATTTTCGTTCCAGCACAGGAGTCTTATGAAATTGATACTTTTATTGATGGTTCAATTTTAACTGTTTCTGATGCACCTTGGCCAGGATTTACTCCAGATCTTTTGAGTATCGTTTTGGTTGTTGCAACGCAAGCAAAAGGAAGTGTTTTAATTCACCAAAGAATGTTCGAATCACGTTTGTTCTTTGTGGATAAATTGATTGACATGGGTGCTCAAATTATCTTGTGTGATCCGCACAGAGCAACTGTAATCGGAATGAACAGACAAAATGCATTGCGTGGAATTCAAATGACTTCTCCAGACATTAGAGCAGGAGTTTCGTTATTGATTGCTGCTTTATCTGCCGAAGGAAAAAGTGTAATTCACAACATTGAACAAATCGACAGAGGATATCAAGACATCGATATTCGATTGAATAATTTAGGAGCAGATATCCGAAGGGTATAATTATTGCTTTAATCCAAAAATTAAATTTAAAATATTGATATGAAGAATATAGTTTTACTCCTCGTAGGTTTTTTGCCGTTCCTAATGTTTGCACAACCTAAAAATGGAATGCGTGCCATTGGATTTACATTATTGAATCCTGAAGGAGAAATGGTGGCTTTGGATGATTATAAAGGTAAAGTTGTCTTACTTGACTTTTGGGCTTCATGGTGCGGACCGTGTAGAAAAGAAAATCCGAATATTGTGGAAGCCTACGGAAAATACAAAGACTCAAAATTTGCCAATGGAAAAGGTTTTGTTGTTTTAAGCGTATCGTTGGACAGAGCAGAACAACCATGGAAGGATGCCATAGTTAAAGATAAATTAAAATGGGACGGTCACGTTTGGGATAAATCTAAAGAAGTAACCCAAAAATACAATGTTAGATCAATTCCACATTCATTTTTAATTGATGGGAATGGGATTATTGTTGCGCAAGGTAATGCGTTACGAGGAATTGGATTGCATGTGGAAATTGAGAAAATGATTAAGTAGAAGAATTCAATCATAAATTGATATTAAGGGACGCATTTTAATGCGTCCTTTTTTTTGCTGCAATTATTTTATAGATATAAAAGGCGGATTTCAATTTAACATTGGTAATTCATGGGACTACTTTACTAAAGTTTTCGCTCTACAAATAGATTCTTACACCCTTAAAATCCCCAAGATAGCGAGCGACCAATGTTAGCTTGGATTTTGCCGATGAGCGCAGCCTTTGTGCATTGTAATACGCAAGGACATCTTATACGAAATTTATCGAAGTGAGAGTAAAATCATCTATATTGTGATGACAATTAACAATTGATAATATTCAATTTGTAGTTCAATTTAATTCAACAGGCTCTTTGCTTTGAATACAAAATCCCTCTATTCATAATTATGAAATCGTTACTCTTTTTACTTTATTGCTGATTAATGAAAGCAGAATATATAAAATCACAATAATCGGAATTGCCCAAGCCCATAAGAACAAGATGATGATCAGTGAAGTCAATAAAAACGAGTAGCGAATTTCGTTTCCTTTCCATTTGAAAGTTGTGAATTTTAATGCGAATAATGGAATTTCTGTCACCAATAGAATAGAGAACAATACCACCAATGAAAGCAACAATTGATCTTTAATTAGAGTCATTGATAGAACCGTTTTCCAGTTTTCTTGTCCGAAACCATCCCAAAGCATCAACGCAAAGGAAGCAAAGAACAAACTGTTTGCGGGAGTGGGTAAGCCAATAAATCCAGTTGCTTGTCTTTCATCTAAATTAAATTTTGCCAATCTAAACATGCTCATGAAAGGAATCAATAACGCGAAAAATGGCATTACTTTATACCAGCCATAGAAATGTGTTGGAAGAAAAGGGGAGTTGTTACCTACTAAATCATTCATGAAAACGGAAATCCATAATTGAACGCTAAAGCCCATTGTGCCATCTAGCCAAAGTTCATTGAGTCCGCCGCCAGATGCTGAAATAATGTCCCAAGCTCCTGAAAGGATAAGTAAAACAAATACAATTAATCCAGGAGCTACACCAAATGTCACCAAATCGGCTAAAGAATCTAGTTGCTTTCCGAGTTCGCTGGGTTGTTTTAATAAACGTGCTACGAATCCATCAAAGAAATCAAATAAAGCGCCAGCCATTATAGCCAGTACTGCCAATTCTAATCTTCCTGAAAATGTAAAGATGATACTTGAAACTCCACACAATAAGTTGAAGCCAGTTATAATATTTGCTACTGTAAACATGTGGACAAAGAAACAAATAATGTTTTAATGAGGGTTTGACTTTCAGAGAAATATTAAACTTTTGAACTGCTAATAAAAATAAATGCCAATTAAAATGAAAACTTTTAATTGGCATTTAGTAAATTAATTCTATTTCTATTTTAAATTAACTATCTAGTATTAAGTCTGTAAAGGAGGTTTGAATTATTAAAATCGGAAATTCATCCCTAAAGAGAATGGTGGTCCACCAACTCCAAATTCGAAGCTAAGTCCTAAGAAATCATTGATATAGTAACGAGTACCAAAAGAAAAGCGTCCTGCAAAAGGAAAGGATGGGTTCAAGACTGGAAAATCTCCACTATATGCCATTGAGCCATAATCTTTTTCCACACCATTTACACGAAGTTCTGTAAACATAATGTTTGCACCTATTCCACCTGATATATACAAATCCCATTGAGGATCATCTACATTAAAGTGAATATAAATTTTCGGTAAAATTCGAAGTTTGTTTTCAGTGATAACAGTTTCATCAGAGAATGAGGTTGTCCCACCTGTGTTAGGGTCATAGTAACTATTGTATTCAGTTCTTTCAAAAGGTGTGAAAATTGCGTCAAATCCGATTCCTATGCGATTGTTTACCATAAACTCTCCTGAAACTCCATAGTGTAAACTACCTTTCGAAGATTGATTCTCATAATTGTTGGCATCGTAAGCCCATTTTTTCATGTTTGAACCACCAATATATGGCTGTAGTATAATTTTTTTAAAAGAAGGTTCTGTGGTGATCGATTCAGGAGATTCAATCGATGGAGTAGGTGCTTGTGCCGTTGTCTTATTAGATGATATAACAATTGATAAGATAACAAGTGACGCAAAAATGCTTCTTAATTTCATGAGTTTATAGTATTTAGTTAACACAAATCTATACAATATTTCTAAACTTAAGCTTGGTTTTAAACTATCAATACAAATAAATGATTTTGACGACCTTAGGAGTTTTAGCTGATTTATATTTTTGGGTTACCAAGCTAAGTCGTAATTATTTAAAAAGAGTTCCGATAGGCATCGGAACCTCGTCGTTTCACTCCACTTGTGCTGAGCTTGCCGATGTATCGGAATGACAGGTTTTCGTTGGCTTGGGTGGGGTAAAATTTGCTCAAGCGAAGCTTGAGCAAATTTTACCCCAAAGACTTCTCTACGAACTGTCATTCCGATAGTTGAGAAAATCTTAGATTTTAACAACTGAGGAATCCCTTCTTCCTTTTTGCTAAAGTTTAACTCTAGATAAAATTAATCAATGCGATTATCGGCTGTATTATTGAAAAAACACATCGTTAAAATTAGGGATTAACGACCTATATTGGTAGCCCAATTATACTTACCTCTGTAATATATTTTAGTATTACATTAATTGAGTGCTCCACCTTTTTCAATTACTAGATAATCGAATTAAGTCAATACATTTTGCCTATTTTTTCACCCTGTTAATAAAAGTTATAAATTTGCACAATATTTTACGCAATTTTGCGCTATTGTATTGACTATGAAAAAACACATTTGGTTTATAACGCTATCTTTTCTTCTTCTGCAGAGCTCAATTTTTGCCCAAGATGAAACAATTGCTCCTAAATATTCTAACGAATTCCTTCAGATTGGAGTTGGTGCTCGCTCACTTGGTATGGGAAATGCCATGGTTGCTGGAGTAGATGATGTAACTTCTGTTTATTGGAATCCTGCCGGATTAACGGGGGTGAAAAACAAATTTGATGTTGGTTTAATGCACTCAGAATATTTCGCTGGTATTGCCAAATACGATTATGTCGGTTTGGCGCATAAAATTGACGATAGAAGCGCTGTTGGTTTTGCCGCTATTCGTTTCGGGGTAGATGATATTCCAAATACTACGCAGCTAATTGATAACGAAGGAAATATTGATTACGATAGAATAACGCTTTTTACAGCGGCAGACTATGGTTTTCTATTTTCATACGGTAGAAAAACGGGTATTGAAGGATTAAGCCTTGGTGGAACAGTGAAAGTTGTGCATCGTCGTGCTGGTGATTTTGCAAGAAGTTGGGGATTTGGAATTGATGCTGGAATGCAATACAATATCAACGATAAATGGTTCTTCGGAGCTATGGCAAGGGATGTAACTTCTACTTTTAATGCTTGGATTTTTAATTTAGATTCAGATATGGAAGAGGTTTTCTTGGAAACAGGGAACGAAATTCCAGAAAATGGTTTAGAATTAACGTTGCCGCGTTTAATTTTAGCTGCAAAAAGAAAATTTGATATTGGTTGGCAAGATATTTCTATTTCGCCAGAGATTAATGCTTCGATTACTACCGATGGTAGAAGAAATACTTTAATCAAGTCAGGAGTTGTGAGTATCGATCCTGTTATGGGTTTAGAGATCGGTTGGAAGGATATTGTTGCTGTTAGAACTGGAGTAAACAACTTTCAATACGTAAAAAACTTTGACGATAGCGAGTCGATGGTTTTTCAGCCAAATATAGGTTTAGGAGTGACATTTAAAGGAATTACACTGGATTATGCTTTCACAAACATTGGAAATCAGTCAGAAGCCTTGTTTTCTCATGTAATTTCTCTTAAATTCGGGTTTAAATAAATTCAGTTTTAAACTTCTTTCAATCGCACCATGCGCATACTTATAAGCTTACTTTCGGTATTCATGACATTTTCTGTTGTTTGGGCTCAACCTTACGGAAATGAATGGATAAACTATAATCAGAAATACTACAAGTTTGGTGTTACTGAAGATGGGATTTATAGAATTTCTTATCAAGCGCTTATCAATGCTGGAGTGCCAATCAATACTATTGCTGCAAATAAACTCCAAGTTTTTGGGAAACAAAAAGAATTGCCTTTGCATATTAATGACAATGGTGACAACGCTATAAATGTTGGAGATTACATTGAGTTTTATGCCCAGAAAAATGACGGTTGGCTAGATTCAACACTTTACGATTCGCCCACTGATATTGGTAATCCAGGTTATTCACTTTATAGCGACACTTTATACTACTTTTTGTCATGGACAACAGGCCCAACGAAACGTTTTATAAATGAAACGGATGTAAATTTCTCTGTTTATTCTCCAGCTTCTTATGTTCTAGATAAATCGGCTATTAATTACAATTCTAGTTATTATGGTGGATATTCTGCCTACTCTTCCTACAGTTCCTATTATTCTCCTGGAGAAGGTTGGGGCGGTTCAAATCATAACGGAGCTTCAAATTTTAGTTTAACTATTCCAATTTCTACTCCACAGGTTTACACGGGTACTGGCGCTCCAAACGCTAAATTCCATGCAAAATCGAATGCCAATTCAAATGCAAGTTTTATTGGCGCAGGAAATCATCACCTAAGATGGGAGTTGGGTACAAATAATATTGTCTTACATGATGAGGTCTTTTCTGGTTACAGACAGACAGTTGTAGATCAAAGTTTTGCTGCAAGTGAACTTTCAAATGGAACAACAAATGCCTATTTTAAGATTATAGGTGATCAAGGAGCAGCAACAGATTATCAGTCCATAAGTTATTTATCTATCGAATATCCCCGTTTGATTTCGAGCAATGATCCTTATATTGATTGGGAAATACCTAGTGCTGGATCTCAAGCAAAAAGTCGATTAGATATTACTGCCAATAATTTAAGTAATCCGACAGCCTATGTATTTGGAAGTTTTATTTCACGTAAAATTCCAATGGTTAACAATGGAGGAACATGGCAAGCTTTAATTCCTAATTCTGTAAATGGCTCAAACCAAAAGTTGATCATTTCATCAGATGCTGAGATTAAACAGATATCATTTTTAAAAGCTGTTAACGGAAATGGTGATTTCACTGATTATAGTCAGAAGATTGTCGAAGGTGCTTATATATTATTGTATAATAAAGTGATGCAAGCTTCAGCGAGTGAATATGCGGCTTATCGTAACACAGTAAATGGCGGTTCTTATAACGTTATAATGTGTGAGGTGAATGACTTGTGGATGCAATATGGTGGGGGAGTTCCTAAACATATTATGGGAAGTCGTCGTGCGATAAATCATATTTATGATATGTCGAACAGCAAACCAAAAGCCTTATTCATTGCAGGAAAGGGAATTTCAGAAGCGAGTAAACCCAATACTGGATCTGGTGGGGCGCCTAGAAAAAATGCTAATATTAATTCTTTAAATCTTGTTCCAAGTTACGGTTATCCTTCTAGCGATTTATGTATTACAGGGAAATGGAATGGTTCAACCAGTTTTAAACCTGAAATTCCAACGGGTAGAATTGCGGCCAATAATGATCAGGAGCTCAATATGTATTTACAGAAAGTTAAAATTTATGATGCTGCACAAAACCAAAATGCTGTTTATAATAAAGAGCTGAAGGAATGGCAGAAACAAATTTTACATTTTGGTGGCGGGAGTTCTGCACAAGAACAAGCGCTTCTACAATCTTATCTGAATGGCATGAAAAGTTCCATTGAAGGTCCTGATTATGGCGGAAAGGTAACTTCTTATTTTAAAGAAACTTCTAACCCATTTAATCCTGTTCAAACTTCAGAAGTAAGCGAGTTTCTTGAAAACGGACTTTCATTAATGACTTTCTTTGGACATGCCACAGCTGATGGTTTTGACCAAAATATTGATGATCCTTCAAATTGGAACAATGCTGGAAAGTATCCAATGGTGATAGGAAATGGTTGTTACACGGGTGATATTTATATGCCAGGTAATAACTCTACAGCAGAGTCCTTTGTTTTAATAGAAGATCTTGGTGCAATAGGATTCTTATCTTCTTCTCAATTGGGTTATGCTTCTTATTTGAATATTTATTCAGCTGAATTGTATCGCCAAATGAGTCCTGATAACTATGGGGAATCGATAGGAAATCAAATCAAATCGACCATTGGAAATCTGGAAAATGTAAACCCTGGATTTTTAACTGAAGTTACGGCAATGCAGATGGTTTTACATGGTGATCCAGTGGTAAAACTAAATTGGCACGCCAAGCCAGAAATTGATTTAACAATTCAAGATGTTTATTTTACACCAACTCAAGTCAATTTATCAACAGATTCAATTGCGGTTCATGTTGTTTTAACAAATTTAGGAAGAAGTATAGTGGATACATTTAGTTTAACAATAACCAGAAACTTCCCTAATTCAACTATAGATTCGATTTATAATTTAGCTGTGCCAGGATTGAATTACAGAGATACTATAACTTTCAAAATGCCTTTGCAAGCAAATATTGGTGCAGGAATAAACCAGTTTTCTATTCAAGCAGATTTACCCTCTTTTATTCAAGAGCAATATGATGAGTTTAATAATAATGAAATTAAGATTGATCACTTTATAAATATTGATGGAATAGCGCCTGTTTTACCTTATAATTATGCTGTAGTTCCAAATGATTCCGTGGTTTTAAAAGCATCTACAATTAACCCAATTGCTACATTCAATTCTTATCGTTTTGAAATTGATACCACAGATTTGTTTAATAGTCCTTTCCGTAAATATGCTGTGAAAACTGGGCTAGGAGGAGTTAAAGAAGTCTTTCCAAATGAATGGAAAAGATCATCAAATAATGCAATTTCACCTTTGGTTTTAGAAGACAGTGTTGCATACTTTTGGAGAGTGGCCATAGATTCAAGTATTTTGAATTGGACAGAGCATTCATTTCAATATATTCCTAATAAATCGGGTTGGGGGCAAGATCATTTCTTTCAATTTAAGAATGGAAATTTCAACGGTGTTTCTTATGAGAGAAGTTCAAGAGAACGAGAGTTTGAGCCACTATTTGTTGAGTTGTCTGCTCAGGTGCATGACAATTCTAGTTCTCAATATACGTTCAATACAACTTTGTGGAGCGTAAATGGGCAAGATGCAGAATATGGATTATGCTTTACAACACCTTCATTTCATGTTGGAGTTGTTGATCCAGCGACTCAAAGTCCTTGGGGATCTTTTTATAATGGAGTTAATGCTAACCATCAATATGGAAATGTGAACAATGGATCTGGATGTAGAAACCGTGTAGAAAATTACTTTATTTTCAGACAAAACTCTGCTTCACAACTTCAGGCTTTCGAGAACATGATTGAAAATGAAGTGCCAGATGGGCATTATATTGTTGTTTATACAACCATGCGAGCGCTTTATAGTCAATGGCAATCGCTTTACCCGAGTTTATTTGCTACATTTCAGAATGCTGGAGCAACTGGGATGAGTCCAACTTCACCTGAACGTGCATTTATTTTGATTTATGAAAAAGGGAATCCTAGTTCTGCGGCAATTGTGCACGCTCAAAACTCTGGTGAATTTATCAATTTATCTAATGCTTTAACAGGTTCCGCTGGTAGTGGTTTTGAGACGTCAACTTTAATTGGTCCAGCAGCAGAATGGAATACTGTTTACTGGAAACAAAATTCTATGGAATTGCCTACAAATGATTCAACTCGTTTGGTAATAAGAGGTTTTGACCACAACAAACAGTTTCAAATTCAAATAGATACTGTTTTTACATCAAATGATTCGATTATCAATTTCAATTCAATTCTTTCTGCAAGTGATTATCCATACTTGCAATTACAAGCGAATTATTATGATCAAGCGACTTTAACTCCAGCTCAAATTGACAGGTGGCACGTATTATATCAACCCTTGCCCGAAGCTGCGATTGATGGTTCTAATGGTTATGCATTTTTACCCGATCAAGGTGATTCTTTGCAAGAAGGAATTGAAATGTCATTTGCAATAGATGTTAAAAACATCAGTGATTTATCTATGGATTCTTTACTTGTAAATTATTGGATTACTGATAAAAATCAAGTGAAACATCCTATTGATTATGTGCGTCAAGATTCTTTAAGACCGGGACAAGTTTTAAGAGACACAGTTAAATTTTTAACGCAAGGTTTATCTGGAAACAATACGCTATGGATGGAAGTGAATCCTTATAATAAAGGAATCAACAATCAATTTAAGGATCAGCCTGAGTTGGCGCATTTCAATAATTTGCTACAGATTCCTTTTCGTTTAAAACAAGATGATATTAATCCAATTCTAGATGTAACTTTTGATGGACAGCACATTTTGAATGGCGATATAGTTAACCCACGATCTGAAGTTGTGATAAGCTTAAAAGATGAAAATCCTTTCTTAATTATGGATAAGGATGCTGATACAACTAACTTTGGTATTTTCTTAACAAATCCATCAGGAGAGCAAAAACGAATTCCTTTTATTGATGGAAAAGGAAATCAAATTTTAACATGGATTCCAGCAGATGGTTCTGATTTAAGATTTGAAATTATCTATAATGCAGAGTTTGAGAAATCTGGAATTTATGAATTAATGGTTCAAGGTTCTGATAACTCAGGAAATTTATCAGGAAATAAAGAATATCGAATTCAGTTCGAGGTGGTTTTAGAATCTACAATTACTCACTTAATGAATTTCCCAAATCCATTCTCCACATCAACCAGGTTTGTATTTACTTTAACAGGATCTGAAGTGCCAGAAGATATGATAATTCAAATCATGACAGTAACTGGAAGAATAGTTAGAGAAATTACTGAAGGCGAATTGGGGCTAATCAGAATTGGAAGAAACATCACAGAATATGCCTGGGATGGAAGAGATGAATTTGGTGATCCTTTAGCAAATGGAGTTTATTTATACAGAATGAAAGCCAAAATTAACGGAGAAGATATCAAACACCGAGAATCTGGCGCCGATCAACATTTTACTAAGAATTGGGGGAAGATGTATTTGATGAGGTGATGGGTTTCTTCATTGACTATATTTGTTAGTATGAGAACAATAAATTTTAAAATACCAGATTCTGTAGATCTTGATGATATCGATATCACTATGATAGTTGCTTCAACACTTTACGAAAAAGGTAAACTATCACTTGGACAAGCTGCTGAGTTGGCTGGTTTTTCTAAACGAGCGTTTGCTGAAATTCTTGGTAAGTATGGTGTTTCTATTTTTAACTATCCCGCCTCAGATTTATCTTTAGATATCGAGAATGCCTAGGGTTATTATAGCTCTTTTTTGAACACCCCCACCAATAAAGAGCTACCGCGAAATTTTATCTAGTGGTAGCTGTTTTTTAATCCTAAATTCAAAGGTTCTTTTTATTAATACAGCTAAAATAATTGCTTATAAAATTTAAATCATTTTAACTGTGAATATGTAACACAAAAAAGAGATTTCTCAGTCGTTTTACTCCATCGAAATGACAGTTGTTATGTGTCTCGGGGTGGGATAAAGTTGCTGAAGCGAAGCTTCAGCAACTTTATCCCACTAAACCAACCAATTGATTGTCATTCCGAAAATGCTAAGCATTGAGGAATCTCTTTTTTGAACCTAAACACCTAATAGGTAGTTGTCAAGAGGTTTTATCTCGTGGTCTGCGTATATTTTATTCCCTATCTATTAAAACACAAACTGTCCAAAAACATCAAATCAATTTATACTCAATATTCTTCGAATTCAGCGTCTTCAAAACATTATCATTAATGTCAACCTTCAAAGAACGAGAAGGCATTTCGATTTCAAGTTTATTTGCTGTGTCAAAAATTTTAAACTTCACCTGAAACTTCCCTTCATTTTCTTTGAAAATAGAATCAATATCCTCTATAAATGTATGGCTAACTTCGTTTAATGGAATAGATAATTCTAATGCACTTGCTTTTTGATCTCTTAGATTTGATAGGAAATCAATCTTTTGAATCTTGAATTCGAATTCATTTCGATTAAATCGTTTAGGCATTACTTTTCCTGTCATGAATATAAAGGATCCTTCAACCATATAATCTCTGAATTTTCCATAATCTTCCTGGAACAAGAATAACTTTGTTGAATCATTATAGTCTTCAATCAAAACTGTTCCAAATGGATCTCCTTTTCTAGTATGGCGGTGTTCAACCTCTGTGATTATAGCAGCTAGTGTAAACTCTAAGTTTTTGTATTCATCAACGTTGTTTATAAATTCTACACTTCCATTACAGAAAGAATCAATGTCGATTCTGTAGTCATCAAGTGGGTGACCAGAAATATAAATTCCAACAACTTCTTTCTCCTTATTCAATTTTTGAATAGAAGACCATTCTGCAACCAATGGGATTTTTGGAGCCGGTGTTTCTACTCCTGAATCTTCACCAAACATGCTTACTTGATTCGAATTAGCACTTTCTTGGTGATTACTTCCAAATTTAATAGCATTTGCTAAAAACGTACGGTTGTTTTCTTCTACAAAATATTGTGCTCTGTGAACATTCGAAAAAGAATCTAAAGCTCCTGATAAGGCTAAACCTTCGAATGCTTTTTTATTACATTTTCTTAAATTGACACGTTTTGTAATGTCAAAAATATCTCTAAAATGTCCGTTTTCTTTTCTTTCTTCTACAATTGCATCAACTGGACCACCTCCAACACCTTTTATGGCGCCTAGTCCAAAACGAACTGCTCCTTTTTTATTAACGGTGAATTTGAAGTTAGATTCATTTACATCTGGCCCTAAAACATCTAATCCCATGCGTTTACATTCTTCCATAAAGAAAGTAACTTGCTTGATGTCATTCATGTTATTACTCAACACAGACGCCATATATTCAGCAGGATAATTGGCTTTAAGGTATGCTGTTTGGTAGGCAATCCAAGCATAACAAGTCGAGTGAGATTTGTTAAATGCATAAGACGCAAAGGCCTCCCAGTCATGCCAAATTTTTTCTAACTTTCCTTTATTATGTCCAAGTTCAGCTCCTTGATTTAAAAATTTCGGCTTCAATTGCGCCAATAAATCAAATGACTTTTTCCCCATCGCCTTACGCAAGGTATCGGCTTCACCTTTCGTAAATCCACCTAACTTTTGAGATAAAAGCATCACCTGCTCTTGGTAGACTGTAATTCCGTAGGTTTCTTCTAGAAATTCTTTTGAAGCTTCAATGTCATAAACAATTTCTTGTTCTCCATTTTTACGTTTAATAAAGTCAGGAATATATTCTAACGGTCCCGGACGATACAAGGCATTCATGGCAATTAAATCGGCAAAAACTGAAGGTTTTAATTCCCTCATGTATTTCTGCATTCCAGGAGATTCATATTGGAAAACTCCTACAGTTTCTCCTTTCTGGAAAAGTTCGTAGGTTTTCAAATCATCTAATGGAAAATCATCAGGAACTAAATCTATATCATGAATATCCTTTACGAAAGCAACAGCATCTTTAATTAGCGTTAAGGTTTTCAGTCCCAAGAAGTCCATCTTCAAAAGTCCAGCTTCTTCAACCACCGAGTTATCGTATTGCGTACAATACATTTCGGAATCTTTCGCCAATGCCACAGGCACATACTCCGTAATATCGCTTGGCGTAATAATTACACCACAGGCGTGAATTCCAGTATTTCTAACATTTCCTTCTAATCGTCTGGCATTTCCTAAAACTCTAGCAGGTAAATCTGAACCTTTTGATATTTCAATCAATTGATTCGCCATGTTGATGCTTTCTTGATTGTTTTTCAGTTTTTCGGATAAATCAGCTGCATCTAAACCGAAAATCTTAGCCAATGAAATATCAGGAATTAACTTCGCTAATCTGTCCGCTTCGAAAAGTGGAAGATTTAAAACACGAGAAGTATCTCTAATCGATGATTTCGCAGCCATCGTACCGTAAGTGATAATTTGTGCTACTTGATTGGCTCCGTATTTATCAATTACCCATTGAATAATTCTTCCACGACCTTCATCGTCAAAGTCAATATCAATATCGGGCATCGATACACGGTCAGGATTTAGGAAACGCTCAAAAAGTAAGTCATAAGCAATTGGATCGACGTTGGTAATTCCGTTACAATAAGCAACAGCAGAACCGGCAGCAGAACCCCTTCCAGGACCAACAATGATTCCCATGCCTCGGGCTGCGTGACAGAAATCCTGAACAATTAAGAAATATCCAGGATAACCAGTGTTTTCAATTACCGACAATTCAAAATCGAGTCGTTCACGTACTTCATCATTTAAATCTGGATAACGTGTTTTTGCTCCCTCGTAAGTCAGGTGACGCAAGTAATTATTTTCACCGCGTTTTCCGCCGTCTTCCTTGTCTAGTGGATCTGTAAACTCTTCTGGGATATCGAAGGCAGGAAGTAAAATATCACTTGCCAATGTGTATTTCTCACATTTGTTAGCGATTTCCATTGTGTTTTCAATCGCTTGTGGAAGATCCGCAAACAATTCCTTCATTTCATCTGGAGACTTGAAGTAGTAGTTGTCATTTGGTAATCCATAACGGAAACCACGACCTCTTCCTTTAGGTGTTTCCACCATTTCTCCGTCCTTAATACACAATAAAATATCATGCACAGAAGCATCATTTTTATTGAGGTAGTAAGTGTTATTCGTCGCAACAAGTTTAATATTGTGTGTTTTTGCAAAGCGCAATAAAACTTCATTTACACGGCGTTCATCTTCCTGGTCGTGACGCATCAATTCTAAGTAGAAATCATCTCCGAATTGTTCTTTCCACCAAATTACTGCCTCTTCAGCTTGTTTTTCACCAACGTTCAGAATTTTAGATGGAATCTCTCCATACATATTTCCAGAAAGTACGATGATGTGTTCTTTATACTTTTCAACTATTTTTTTATCAATTCGCGGAACGTAATATTTACCTTCTGTAAAGGCAATAGATGACATTTTCGCAACATTATGGTATCCTTTTTTATTTTTCGCTAATAATACAACTTGATAACCATTGTCTTTCACCGTTTTATTAAGGTGGTCTTCACAAATATTGAATTCACATCCTATAATTGGAGTAATTTCTTTTTGATTATATGATTTCCCTTCTTTTTCAGCTGCTTCGCGCTCTTTTTTAACTCCTTTATTGAAAGCTGTAATGTGCTTTTCGAAATGAAAAGCTGCCATCATATTTCCAGTGTCGGTTAACGCGACTGCTGGCATATTGTAGAGCGCTGTTTTTTTAATTAAATCCTTGATGCTACTCGTAGACTGTAAAACAGAGAACTGTGAATGGTTATGTAAATGGACAAATGAAGTTTCGGCTAATATTTCAAGACCTTCTTCAATTTCCTCTTTTGAAACTTCTTCTTTCGTTTCATGTTGCGCTTTTAACTCTTCACTCTTTTTCTTAAGATTTAAATGTGTTAAGCCAACGGGTTGAATCACATCAGGATTGGCATCTAAATAATCCTCGATATAACTTTCATCCGCATGAAGTTCTTCAGCAGTGAAAATTCTTCTTCTTACTAACTCGAAGAAAGAACGAGCAGTTGCTTCCACATCGGCAGTTGCGTTGTGTGCTTCACCAAAAGGAACATCAAATAAATGTTTGTGTAGTTCCGTTAAAGTTGGCAATTTGAATTTTCCTCCACGTCCACCAGGAATACGACACAATTGTGCAGTAGTTTCGGTACACGTATCCAAAATTGGCATATCGTGCATTGGTGTTTCCATGTTTAAACGCACAAATTCCGAACCCATTACGTTGATATCGAATCCAACGTTTTGTCCAACGATAAACTGAGAACGCTCCAAGTCCTTGTTGAATTCCTCCATCATTTCAATGAGAGGAACACCTTCTGTTTCCGCTAAAAGTGTAGAAATCCCGTGAATACGTTCAGAATCGTAAGGAATATCAAAACCATCTGGACGAATTAAAAAGTCTTTAGATTCAACCAATTGACCTTTGTCATCGTGCAGTTGCCAAGCAATTTGAATACACCTTGGCCAGTTGTCTGTGTCAGTGTAAGGAAGGTTCCAATTCTTTGGTAAACCTGTTGTTTCAGTATCAAAAACTATATACATGGGAGCGGATTTTTACGTTTCAAAGGTACAAAATTGATAATTGATAATTGATAATTGTCAATTGATAATTGTGAACAATGTAAATGGTTAAAATATAGTAGGGACACAATGCATTGTGTCTCTACTATATATTTTGTCTCTACACTATTTTAAATAATTAATGCTATTTTTGTTTAAAACAATGTTATTATGAGTAATCCACAAGGTATACCGTCTGTTGATTTATCTGAGTTTTTATCAGGAGATGAAAAACAGCAACAGAATTTTATAAATAAACTTGGTTCTGCATACGAAGATATTGGTTTTGTAGCCGTTAAAAATCACGGAATTTCAAAAGAACTTATCGATCATCTTTATGCTCAAATGAAAGAGTTTTTTGGACAAAAAGAGGAAGTGAAAAACAAATACAATATCGCTGGAATAGGAGGTCAGCGAGGTTATACTCCTTTTGGAACAGAACACGCCAAAGGAAAAACAGCTGGAGATTTAAAAGAATTTTGGCATTTTGGTCAGTTCGTTGAAGACAATGATCCAATTAAAAAACAATATCCAGACAATGTAAATGTTGAAGAACAACCTGAATTTTTAAAAGTAGGTAAGCAATCATATAAAGCTTTCGAAGACACTGGAAGACATTTGTTGCGCGCGATAGCTTTGCATTTGGGATTAGAAGAAACCTATTTTAACGAGCATATACATAACGGAAATAGCATTTTACGTCCAATTCATTATCCACCAATTCTTGGAGAAATTGAAGAAGGAGCAGTTCGTGCAGGAGAACATGAAGACATTAACTTGATTACACTTTTAGTTGGAGCATCAGCAGATGGACTACAAGTATTGAACAAGCAAAATGAATGGATTTCTGTAACAGCAATTCAAGATCATATTGTAGTGAATGTTGGAGATATGTTGCAACGTTTGACAAACAACAAACTGAAATCTACAACACACCGTGTTATTAATCCGCCAAAGGAACAATTAGGAACTAGCAGATATTCTGTGCCTTTCTTCTTGCACCCAAGATCAGAAATGCCTTTGAATTGTTTGCCTTCATGCATCGATGAAGAGAATCCAAAAGCTTATGAAGATATCACCGGAGGTGAATATTTGATGGAAAGATTACGAGAAATAGGATTGATAAAATAATTGATAATTATCAATTGACAATGGATAATTAAAAAGGCGAAATCAATTGATTTCGCCTTTTTGCTTTAAATATTATTCAGCGAGAAATTGATTTCCGCATTAATTGATTTTTCAACGTGTCCAGAAAGGTTGACTGAGCGAAGCCGAAGCCAAACTTACGAATATCACCAAATAATTATCAATTATCAATTGACAAATAGTTATTCACCACAATCTTATCAGACTGCAGTTCATTCATCAAACTATACAATCCAAAAAATGCTCTATTGATATATATAAAATGCGTGGAACCTCTTCCAGCATCTGCTTTTCTTAATGAATCATCTTTTGAATATTTCGCAGCCATGTTTGCAATTTGATCAAAAAACGCTGGATTTGAAAAATCAAACTCTTTTTCATAAAACGGCAATGCAAATAAGCCTAACAGTTCTTTAAATATTTTAGAAAAGAAAACTGTTTCTTCTTTGGTATCTGTATCTTTTAAAATCTCTAATGCATATAATTGTTTCTCGAAAGCTATTGGATCATTTAGAATCTCAGGTTTTGTTAATTCGAAATAAGGGAAGTAAAAGTCTTCTGGTATTTCTTTCATACAACCAAAATCGATTGCAATTAATTCATCATCTTTTGAGACCATAAAGTTCCCTGGATGTGGATCTGCGTGTACTTTTCTTACTACATGGATTTGGTACATATAAAAATCCCAAAGTGCTTGACCAACTTTGTTCGCTCTTTCAGGAGAAGTATTTTCTTTTGCGAAAGTAGAAATTTGAATTCCTTCCATCCAATCCATTGTTAGGATTTTGTCATTAGACAACTCTTCATAGTAATAAGGGAAAAGTAGATTTGGAATGTGTCGACAAACATCTGAAACGGCTTTACTTTGTTGTAATTCCAAAGCATAATCTGTTTCTTCCATTAACTTTTCTTCAACTTCTTGAAAATAGCGATCTGCGTCTTTACCTTTTATGTTTAACATGCGTAAGGCGATTGGTTTCACCATTGCTAAATCACTTCCAATACTATCAGCAACGCCTGGATATTGAATCTTTACAGCGAGTTTCTTACCATCCTTTTCTGCCTGATGAACTTGACCAATACTGGCGGCATTAATAGCTTCATAATTAAACTTATCAAACAATTCTTCGGTATCTTTTCCAAAGTAACGTTTAAAAGTTTTTCTAACTAAAGGAGCAGATAAAGGAGGAACAGAGAATTGTGATAGAGAAAACTTTTCAACATAAGCTTGAGGAAGCATAGTTTTATCCATGCTCATCATTTGTGCCATTTTTAAGGCACTTCCTTTCATGCTTTTTAAACTGTCGTAAATATCGGTTGCATTGTTTTCGTCCAATTTAGCTTTTGCTTTTTCTTCAGAACCAACCAGTTTTTCACCGTAATATTTTAAATAATTGACACCAATCTTTGCTCCAGTTGACACCATTTTTGACGCCCTCTGAATCTTAGAAGTTGGTATTTTATCAATCGATTTCATTTCTTTTTATTTAGTTTTTACCCATTCTTTCTTTCCACAAAAACTTACCTAAACTTACAAAAGTATTTAAGGGTTTTGTGTTAAGTACTTCAAATCCTGCATGCATTGATTTTTCAATTAATACATCTGTTTTTTCAAAAGAAGGGGAGGTGTCATTCATCCAAAATTTCAGGGTAAATAATAGCTGACCATAAGAAACCTTTGCAACTCCTTTGTCAACTATGCTGGCAACATTATCAATGATCATATCAATTGACTTTATGTCCAAGGATTCTACAAAGTTTGTGTATTCTTCTTTTAAACCATCTAAGGTTTTAAGCGTCTTCATCTTGTTTTCATTCTCTTTCAAAATGTACATTACCAAACTTCTGTTTGCTGTTAGCATTTCAAAAAATGTAAAATAGAAACTTAATAGCTTATGTTTTGCATCTCCTTCTTGAAATTCTTCGTTATCAGATAAAAGAGTATGTGTGTTTTTAAATAAATCAACAAATACTGCTGAATCAATTGCTTTGAACGAATTGAAATATTCATAGAATTCAGCTTCCTCCATTTTACTTTCGGCAGCAAATGCATAAACACTTTTCGGCTTTTCGTTGTGGGTTAAAACATAGTTCGTGTAATTTTCTAAAATTACATCTCGGGTATTAATTTTCTGTACTTCCATGATTTAATTTTTTATTGATGACATTCCTCCATCTACATGCATAATCTGACCTGTTATCCAATTTGCTTTGTCAGATAATAAAAATACAGCCATTTCAGCAATATCCCTAGCACTTCCAATTTTTTTCATTGGGTGACGCTGTGCATTGGCTTCTTTCTTCTCATCTGAACTCAATAACTTACTTGCCAAGTTTGTATCTGTTAGCGATGGTGCAACTGCATTAAATCTAATTTTTGGAGCAAATTCAGCAGCCAAAGATCTAGTTAATCCTTCAATTGCTCCCTTTGATGCAGCGACTTGTGAATGGAAATTGAATCCGTTTTGCACTGCTACTGTGGAGAACATAACTACACTTGAAAGCTCTGATTTTTTAAGTCTAGGCAGTACTTTTTGAATGATTGAAATAGCACCATTTACTTGTAAGTTAAAGTCTGCTAAAAAATCTTCTGGCTTAATTCGAGCAAAGGGTTTTAGGTTTATACTCCCCGGACAATAAACTAATCCATCTAAAGTTTCAGGTAAGTAATCAAAATCAAATTCAGAATCTAAAACATCTAAATGATGATAAGTAACTTTATCGGTATCAGAATTTGATGAGTTTGAATTATAAGTAGCGAAAACTGTATTGTTGTTTTCTGCTAGAAGCTCTGTTATAGCAGCTCCAATTCCAGAAGATCCGCCAACGATTAAGTAGTTTTTCATATTGTATTTTGTTTCTATTTATAACAATATGAAAAGATAAATGTTTAAGGTTTTTAGCCTTATTTTATACGAAAGCTACAGGACTGCAAAAGTTTAAGTCGCCATTATAAGGAGAATTTTAATTTTCTAGCAGTAGGTTGATAGATGTTTACGCTTGACCTTAACGTTAATTTAAAGAAGTACGCAAGTCTTTGGCGCGGAGCTGAGTGCTAATCATTGGAATGCTTAATCTTGTCCCACATTTTAATCGGAATGACGCTGATTGTTCAGACGCGGATTATTCACGGATTATTTAGCTTAGAGCAAATTGGTATACCTTAATAGTGTTTGTAATCTGAAAATATAATTTACAATATCTCAATCAATTTCTCTAATCCAATTCCTCGTGAACCTTTCAATAAAATAAGGTTGTCTTTTGGAAGTGCCGTAGACAAAAACTCCATTGCTTTTGTTGTTGACTCAAAAGCAAGAATATCGTTTTCCTTGGCAAGACCAGAGAAAATACTTCCTACAAACATTCCTTGGAGTTTTAAACCTTTACTTAACTGAATAGCTTCTAGGTGATATTGATTTGTATTCTCACCTAATTCTAACATGTCTCCCAATACAAACATCTTGTTTTCTGATGAAATTTCAGCAAAGTTTTCCAATGCTGATTTTACACTTGTGGGATTCGCATTGTAAGCATCTAAAATTACAGTATTGTAACTGGTCTTTTCTAATTGCGATCTATTATTACTTGGTTTGTATTCTACCAAAGCGGAATTTATTTCATTTCCATCTACTTCAAAATGACTTCCGATGCAGATTGCCGCTAACATATTATAGAAGTTGTATTTTCCTATAATTTGTGTATTCACTGAAGGGGAAGAATAGTCTTTACTTTTCCATTTGAAACTCAACATCGGAGAAAGATCAATAATTTCTCCGCTTACATCAGCTTCTTCTGTCGTTCCATAAGTTGAAGTAGGGCAGGAATGAGGTAGTTTATTTTTAAGCACATCATCATCTGCATTGTAAAACAATTGACCTTTATTTTCTTGTATTGCTTTATATAACTCTGTTTTGGTCTTGATAATGTTTTCAGGACTACCAAACCCTTCAATATGTGCATGACCAATATTCGTAATTATTCCATGAGTAGGATGAGCTATGTCGGTTAGTTCTTTGATGTCACCTAGTTTGCTTGCACCCATTTCAATGATTGCCATATCATGTTCCTTATTCAATTGGAGTAGCGTAAGTGGCACACCAATATGATTGTTCAGGTTTCCTTTTGTAAATAGAACATTGTATTTCTTGATCAATACCGCAGCGACTAACTCTTTGGTAGTTGTTTTTCCATTTGTACCCGTAATAGCGATAACAGGAATGTCGAAAGAGTTTCTATGGTAAGAAGCCAATTTTTGTAAGAAGATTAAGCTATCCTTCACATAGAAAGTAGTTTTTTCATCAGCAACTGTTTTGTCATCAACAATTGCATATTTAGCTCCTTTTTCTATAGCTGCTTTTGCATATTTATTACCATCAAAATTATCGCCTTTCAAAGCAATAAATAAAGCATTTTCACTTATTTTTCTTGTATCGGTTGATACTTCAGAACATGCATAAAACAATTGAAATAATTCTTCCATAAAATTGCGTAAATAAAAAAGCCCTGACAATAACGTCAGGGCTTAAATATAATAAAAAGTATTTTTTATTTTCTATTTTTCTTTTGATTCATTCCACCTGGACTACCAATTCTGTCCATTGCACATCTGAATCCAATGTAATCGGTTGCTTTGTCTTCATCAAGGAATCTTCTGTTTCCACCTACCATCCAGTAAGCTCTATCTTTCCAAGAACCACCTTTGTAAACTCTAGATTTATTTGAAACTAAAGTTGTAGGCCATGCAGTACGATTATCACCTCCTGGTTGAATTCCAGTACCTTTCAAGTCATACTCTTCATGTTTGTTTTGGTACATAACTAAGTCTGGATCACGTTTCGCTTGATTAATATCGTTCTTACGTTTTGTGTTGTCATAATGAATTGAAGATTCAATATCACCATCAACATAGTCAATGTAATCTGCTCTTCTGTAATTCAGACGTCCAATATTTTCTTCTTCAGTTACATTTCTGTATTTCAATTTACCTGGTGTTTCTATCATAAAATCAGAGAATCCGTTTCTAAGAATTGAGATGATTTCGTAAGCATACTCACCACCTAGATCACCTTCTCTAAATTCATCAACAAATATTCCTTCGAAAAGATTTTCTTGAACATACATGGATGCCTCAGTATCTAATTTGTCGTTTTTGTATTCAACAGCTTTGTCTAAAATCGCATTGATTTCCTTCAAAATACGCAGTTCTTGAACATCTTTTTCACTGTTATGAGAAACATAGTAAGGATCTGGAGCATACCCTCTAGAAACAGGGTTTTTAGATTCATTGGTCTTCATAATTCCTTTCGTAATTACTTGATCATCTGGATCGTGTTTTTCTGCAGATACTCTTTGGAAACGAATTCTTTCAAACTCATTCAGGTATTCTTTCATTCCATGAACATCATATTCAACCTGGAAGTTTTTCTCATCAATAGCTCCTTCGTAATTCAAAACTTTTGTTTGGAAAACGTTACCTCTAAATGGTCTGAAATCATCCACATCTTCAGAAGATAAAGGTCTGTAAACATCAAGTACCCATTCTGCAACGTTACCAGCCATGTTGTAAAGTCCATTGTCATTGGGCCAGTAGTGGTCAACTGGAGCAGTTACATCGGCACCATCGTTTAAGTTACCTGCAACTCCCATGTAATCACCTCGACCACGTCTAAAGTTGGCACGGATCTCACCTTGAAATTCTTCGTTATCTTGACGAACATAGTGTCCATCCCATGGATAAATTCTTCTGCTACTTATAACTTCTGAATCGTCTCCGTTCATGTTACCAATCAATCCGTAGTATGCAAATTCCCATTCAGCTTCAGTTGGTAGACGGTATCTTGGAAGTAAAATTCCATCAGACATCCTTACTTGACGTTCACCAAGTGTTCTACCTCTTTTTCCTGTTAGTTTAGAAGGATTTAAATCAGTAAGGTTTTGACGAACACTTTCGTCACCTTTTCCATTCAAATATGCTTCTGTGTTAAAAGTAGTTTCATCCATCTGGTTGATGTTGAAATCTAATACCCCTTCACGAATTAATAGGTATTCATTTACTCTGTCTGTTCTCCATTTACAATAATCATTAGCTTGTAACCAAGAAACACCAACTACAGGATAATCTCTGTATGCAGGGTGACGTAAATAATATTCAACATATTTCTCGTTGAATCCTAATTGTGAACGCCATACCAATGTATCAGGTAAAGCATTTTTATATACCATTGGGTAAGTTCCGTCATAGGCTCTACTTAACCAATAAAGATATTCATTCCAGTGAAAGTTCGAAACTTCCGTTTGATCCATGTAGAAAGAAGAAACTGTTAATCTACGTGGTCTATTATTCCAATCGTACATAACATCATCTTCAACACGTCCCATCGTGAAAGTACCCCCTTCAACTAAAACCAAACCTGGTCCAGTTTCTTGATCCATAAAAGGAACCTTTTGAAACCCTCCCAATCCTGGATTGTTATAATCCCAACCTGTAGTGTTTGAGGTCTCCCTAGAACAAGAAGAAACGATTGCGATAGCACTGAATGCTATTAGCCACTGTGTTAGTCTTTTCATATTTTTGGTCTTTGTTTTCATAATTTAACTCTTCAACTTATATACAAATAACGTCTTTTTTATCTTTAGTTACAAACTTCTTAAAAAGAAGGACAAGAAATAGTTCTAAAACTTGGTTTCTTTGTCTTGCAATTCAAATCAAATCCTAATGATATTTCATGTGAACCGCCTGTAACACCGTTGTTTAGTTTTGATACCGTAACATCATAACTGTATCCAACTTTTATTGTTCCTGTATTTATTCCTGCTGATAAAATAAATGCATCTCTAGAACGGAACCAAACTCCAGCGGTAAATGCTCCATATTGAACATAAGTTCCTAATAATAATTCCATAAAGCCTTGTTGATATTGGTATATCATATTTGGCATAATTGAAATATCAGTATTGTATTGAGATTTTCCTCCTAAAGCAAGTTTTGCTCCTGCATGTCCTGTTAAACGAATAGGCATTGGACTATTTCCAACAATTACAGATTCATCAGGCATGTTTAAATGATGAGCGGAAACTCCAAAGAAAAACTTCTCTGTAAATCCTACCATTCCAGCAGAAACATCAAAGAAACCACGTGAACCTCCTCTTGGAACATCACCTGTTGCATAAATAAATCCTCTTCTTGGATCAATCATATCGCCAAATGTTAGTCTGTCCCAATCCAAAAATTTCTGATTCCAAGTTGCTTTACCTGCAAACATCATTGTGAATTTACGGTTAACCTTTAAATGGTAATTGTAAATTAAACTCAAGGTGGTATGGTTAATTGTTCCTTTTCCTTGTTGGTCATGTGTCATTATAACACCAAGTCCACCATTGATTCCTTTAAAATATTGGTCATAAGACGCAGAGTAAGTCACAAAAGAACCTGAAAGTGCTGGCCATTGATTTCTGTAGTTTACAGCAAATCTTGGACAACCATGACTACCCGCAAATGCAGGATTCAAATAAATAGGATTCGCATAGAACTGCGAAAACTGTGGATCTTGGGCGTATGTCTTACTGTTAAGTGCACTGACAATTAGTAGTATAGTCAGTGTAAATATTGTAATAAAATTATTTTTCAGCATAGTTTAACTTTACATATAACATAAACAACGTCAATTTTACGAAAAAAAAAGGTCTTAGTTACAAATAAAAGAAAGTTCTTTTGAAATATGTTGAATAACTTAGCGTTTACTAATAAAATTAGCGCTACAATTAAATCTTTTTTAGAACTTGGCGATTTTAAACTACAATTAAGAAATGAGCAAAATAATAAATCAATTGGTTTTAAGTTTGGGTGTTTTAATGACCTCATTTTTAACTGTCGGGCAAAATGAAATATCCATCGATTTAAACTGGGACACAACGCCTTCAGAAATGACTCTTCCTAGTTCATCATTTGAATTTCCAACACTTGAAAATTCTTTTGTGGATGAAAAAGAGTTTCTTTACTTACATAAGTTTAAGCGTCTTTCTGCGAGCTCAGAATGGAATTTTGATTTATTAAGTTATCAATCTTCTCCAGTTGATCAAGTAACAAAAAACTTCATCAATACATACAAAATTAAAGTTGAAACAGTTCCAGTTTTTAGTTTAAAGAACAACAAAGAAAAAGGAAGTCCAAGAGCTATCCTTTCTTTAGTTCCTTTTGTTAGAATTAATGGTGAAATAAGGAAAATTGAATCTATAGTTTTTCAACAAACATCTAAAACTATTAACTATACTAAAGGAATGCCTTTTGTTCCGGAGTCTGTGTTAAGAAGTGGAAGTGGAGAATGGTACAAAATCACGGTTTCGGGAGATGGTATTTATAAATTAGATTATAGTTTTTTACAAAACGCCGGTATTGATGTTGGTAATTTAAATCCCAGTGATTTGAATATATATGGTAATTCATTTGGTCGCTTACCAGAATTGAATAGTGAATACCGACCTGATGACCTTTTAAAGAATGATATTTTGGTTGTTGGTGAAGCAGATGGTTCTTTTGATCAAAATGACTATATTCTGTTTTATGGAAAAGGACCACATAAGTGGGAGGAGGTAAATGGTGTTTTCAATAGAAATCTGAATATTTACTCTAATGAGACTGCTTATTTTATTAATATAAATTCTTCAGGAACGCCAGCGAGAATTTCAAATGCAGCGCTATCAAATCAACCCACTACTCATGTTGTATCCGATTATGATTCATATACTTTTCATGAACAAGAATTATTGAGTTTATTGAAAGGTGGACAAAGATGGTATGGCGAACAGTTTGATGCAAATCTAAGTCAATCATTTTCAATGTTTATTCCTAATATTAATCCTTCTGGAGAAGCTAGAGTTCGTGCATTTATGGGGAGTAAGAGTGGAGACACTAACGGGAATACTAATTTTACAGTCACTTATAATAATTCTACAGTTGGAGTTGCAGATATGGGATGGTCTAACGATGATAGTTATTCTCGTGGAGGCTTTGTGACTGCTCCTGGAGTTTTTAATCCTACTTCTAGTAATATAACTTTTAACGTAAAATTCAATAGAATCTCTCCTGCTAATATCGGTTATTTAGATTTTATTGAAGTTAACGCAAGAAGTCAAATGAAGTATTTTGATGGAATGACTTTTCGTGATTTGAACTCTGTGGGTATTGGAAATGTCGCTGAAATGCAGATTTCAAGCTTTCCAAGTAATGGAGTTGTTTGGGAAATTACTTCTCCAACTCAGCCTAAAAATATAGCAGGTAATAACAGTGGCGGAATATTTGACTTTAAAGTTAATGCAGATAGTTTACGAGAGTTTGTTACGTTTAAAGGATCAAATTATAAAGTACCTACTTTTTTAAAAAGAGTTCAACATCAAAATCTTCATGCTTTAGCTGAAGCAGATTATTTAATTGTTACTCACCCAACTTTTACCTCCCAAGCAAATCGTTTGGCTAATCTTCATAAAAACAATGGACTTTCAGTACATGTAGTTACAATGGAACAGGTTTACAACGAGTTTTCAGGAGGTACACAAGACCCAACCGCTATACGTTATTTTGCAAAAATGTTTTACGATCGTGCTGAAGGAGACCTGAGTAAACAACCTAAATATTTAATGCTTTTTGGTGATGGAACTTATGATCCTTTGGATCGCTTGGAAAATAACAATTATATGATTCCAGTATATGAAACTGTTGAATCTGAAAGTTATACTGGGTCTTTAGTCACCGATGATTATTTTGGGTTGCTAGACGATACTGAAGAGTTTGGAACCAATGATCTTATGGATATTGCTGTAGGTAGATTTGTTGCAACAACTCCTTTACATGCAAAAACATTGGTAAATAAAGTAGAACATTATATGAAAAATGGTTCTTCTCTTTATGCTTCAAGCAATTTAGCTTGTGGTGAAGATGGCTATATTTCTACGCATGGTGATTGGAGACAGAAGTACATTGCAATTGCTGATGATGAGAATGGCGGACAATTTGTGATAGATCATGAAAATTTCGCAACTTATGTAAAGAATAATCATCCTGAAATGAATGTAAAAAAGATTTATTCTGATGCTTATGTTCAAATTACAACGGCTGGAGGAGAGCGTTATCCTGATGTGAATAATGAAATAAATAGAAGCATCGAATCAGGATCTTTAGTAACCTGTTATGTTGGACATGGTGGTTCTAAAGGTGCGGCACAAGAGAGGATAATGACCATTGGTGATGTAGTAGATTATAAAAACATTGACAAACTGACCTTGTTTGTTTCTGCAACTTGTGAATTTGCTAGAATAGATGATAACAGAATGGTTTCAATAGGTGAATTGATGGCGTTGAATGAAGTGGGGGGAGCAATCGCCTTAATGACAACCACTAGGGCTGTATACATTGGGACAAATTCAGCTGTAACAGGTGCGTTTTTTAAGAATGTTTTTAAGCGAGGTCCAAATAATGAACCCAGAACTTTTGGTGACATAATGATAGACACTAAAAATACACTTGGAGGAGGAGCTGATAGAAGAAGCTTTATGCTGTTGGGTGATCCTGCATTAAGAATCGCTTTACCTTTTGAAAAAGTGGTTTTGGACAGCGTTAATAATTTGTCGATTATCTCAACAAGTGATACATTGCGCGCTTTATCAAAAGCAAAATTGTCTGGACATATTGAAGATCAATTTGGAAATGTATTAACAGGATTCAATGGTGTAATTCAGCCCTCTATTTATGACAAGCCTGCAAATCGAGCTACCTTAGGACAGGATGCAGATTCTCCTGTTGAGAACTTTCAACAACAAGAAAATATATTATTTAAGGGAAAAGCAACAGTGACAAATGGATATTTCGATTTTGAGTTTATTGTTCCAAAAGACATCAATTATTCTTATGGAAAAGGAAAAGCTAGTTTTTATTCTTGGAGTAAAGCGGATATTAATGCAGGCGGTTATTCAGAAGATTTTTTCATTGGAGGAATCGATACTACAGGTTTAAATGACTTAGAAGGTCCAGAGATTGAAATTTTCTTAAATGATGACAGTTTTGTGAATGGTGGAATCTCAAATGAAACGCCTATTTTAATTGCGAAACTTTATGATGAAAGTGGAATCAACACGGTAGGAAATGGAATTGGACATGACATTACACTCATTTTAGATGATGAAACAAGTAAAGCTAAAGTATTAAACTCATTTTATGAGTCAGATTTAGACACCTATAAAAGTGGAAGTTTGAAATTTCAAATGGATAAATTAGAGTCTGGTTTACATACTTTAACTTTCAAGGCTTGGGATGTCAATAATAATTCAAGTGAAAAAGTGGTTGAGTTTACTGTACATGAGGAAAAAGATATTGCTTTAGATCACGTACTTAATTATCCAAATCCATTCACAACGCATACAGAATTTTTCTTTGAGCACAATCAAGTATGTGCTGCTTTGGAAACACAAATTGAGATCTTTACAGTAACAGGAAGATTGATAAAAACAATTAATGAAACTGTTGAAACAAGAGGATTTAGAACAGAAGGGATTGTATGGGATGGAAGAGATGATTTTGGTGATCAGTTAGCCAAAGGAGTTTATGTTTATCGTGTTACAATTAAAAACCCTGATGGACAAAAAACTCAGGAAATGCAAAAACTTTATCTTTTGAAGTAACTTTAATAGTAAAAGACAATAAATTTTCTTTGTTTACGTATATTTGTAGATTCATATTTGTTTAAAGTTTTAGTTCTTGATTTTAATATTAAAAAATCAGTTCAATAAAAGTCGAATAACAACATTATAAATGATAAAAAAATATTTTTTTGCCGGTATAACTACCTTAATGTCAGCAGCCGTAATTGGTCAAACAGGAAATGGAGCTAAAGATGCTTCTGATCTTCAGTTAAATACTATTACAACGGCGGTTCCGTTCTTGCAAATTACACCAGACTCTCGTTCAGGAGCTTTGGGAGATGCAGGAACAGCTTTGAGTCCTACTTCAAATTCATTTTTTTGGAATACTTCAATGCTTGCTTTTACAGAGGAAGATTCCGAGATTTCATTGTCTTACTCACCATGGTTAAAAAATATAGCAAATGATATTGACCTTTCTCACTTGGCCGGATTTATTCGTCTAAATGACCGAAATGTGATTGGTGGTTCTTTGCGTTTCTTCAGTTTAGGAGAAATTGTTTTTACTGACAACAACGGAAATAAAACACAGGTTCATTCACCTTCAGAACTTGAGCTTTTGGCTGGTTATTCTTTCCAATTAAACGATAAATTCTCTTTAGGATTAAACGGTAAATTCATTTTTTCTGACTTAACTGCTGGAGCTTCTGTTGAAGGTTCATCAAGTAAAGCTGGTTTGGCTGGTGCAGCTGATGTTTCATTCTCTTATTATAATGATGCTATCCGATATGGTGGAACACCAGGTTCTTTGGCATTTGGAGTGACTTTAAATAATGTAGGTAATAAAGTGTCGTACACTATAGATGACGATCGTGACTTTTTACCAACAAACTTGAAATTAGGATCAGCAATGACCTTTGACCTTGATGCTTATAATAGTGTTACATGGGCTGTTGATGTTTCAAAATTATTAGTACCAACTTCTCCAATTAGAAGCAGTGCTACAGGTGATGTCATGTCAGGTTATGACCCAAATGTAGGAGTTGTTCCAGGAATGTTGCAATCATTTTATGATGCGCCAGGAGTTTTAGCGGAAGATGAAAACGGTGAGTTTATTCAGAATGCTGATGGATCTTATAAAGTTGTTGACGGAACAAAGTTTAAAGAGGAATTAACAGAAATCATGATTGGTACTGGTATAGAATATTGGTATAATGACTTATTTGCTGCTAGAGCGGGTTATTTTTATGAGAACTTAAATAAAGGAGCCCGTCAGCACTTGACATTTGGAGTTGGATTGAAATATAAACTTTTTGGAATTGATTTCTCTTATTTAACTTCATTGAGAAGAAATAATCCTCTTCAAAATACAATTCGTTTTACTTTAAGATTGCATTTATCAAATAATAATAAATCTGCAAGTAAGGGATCTGTAAAACCTCAATAATGAAAATTAAAATTGGTTTTGGAGTTGATGTACATCAATTGGTTACTGGTCGTGATTTAATTGTTGGCGGAGTTAAAATCCCCTCTGATCTAGGCGCTTTAGGACATTCTGATGCTGATGTACTTTTACACTCTATTTGCGATGCTATGTTAGGAGCTTTAAATCTACGAGATATAGGTTTCCACTTTTCAGATCAAGACCCAAAATACAAGAACATAGATTCATCGATTCTTTTGAAGGACACTTATAAATTAGTCAAAGAGAAAGGATTCGTTTTAGGGAATCTAGATGCTACTGTTATACTTGAACAGCCAAAATTGAATCCGCATATTCCAGCAATGCAAAAAAAGATAGCAGAACTTTTGGAAACGGATATCGACAATGTTTCAATTAAAGCAACAACACACGAAAAAGTAGATTCCTTTGGAACGCGGAAAGCATTGAAAGCTTATGTGGTTTGTTTATTGACTTCACCGACTCAATAGTTTTTAGCTACACATACGTAGGGAATTTATTAAGTTGATTACTTTAGATTTAAAGATAGGTTGCGTTGGGAGAAAATTTTCAAAATATCATTCAGGAAATAAAGTCAGGAAACGATGATATTCTCAATAGCTTGTATGAACAATACCGCAATGAGTTTATTGCTTTTTCAGCTAAGAATTTCAATACCCAAAACGAACAATCAAAAGACGCCTTCCAGGAGGCAATACTGGACTTTTATCAGAATATCATAACAGGAAAACTTGTAGAATTAACTTCCTCAGCAAAAACCTATTTATTTCAAATTGGAAGGAACAAAGTACTTAATATCTTAAAAAAAGAACAGCGACTCACTTACCTAGAGGATCTTCAATTGATTAAAGGGCAGGAGTATGAAAGTTTTGTTGAGGAAGATGAAGCAGCTTTTACGCAAGAACAAATTCAATCAATAATTTCGGAAATGGCTGCCGACTGTCAGAAGGTGTTGAAGTTGTACTACTTTAACGAATATGATATGGAAAGCATAGCAGTAGAGATGAATTATAAAAACGCTAATACTGCAAAATCTAAGAAGTCACTTTGTATGAAAAAGTTGATTTCGAAATTAAATGAACTAAAAGAGAAAATGTATCTGTGATGAATCCAGAAAATGAAAATATCGATTTATTTGAAAATTACCTAAAGGAAAATCTTTCCACTGAGGAACTTTCTGTTTTTGAAGAAAGATTAAATGGTGATGCTAATTTTAAAATTGAGTTTGAACAATACCAATCTGTAAGATCAGGTTTGAAAAAACATTTTAGAGCTGAAATGAAATCTAAACTTTCAGAAATTGATGAACGCTTAGATGATTCGAAAATGAAAGGTAAAGTTCTTTCCATTAAATGGTGGTTAATTTCTGGAGCTGCAGCGATCATTATTTTCGGACTATTTGTTTTCAACAATCACAATACTAATTCATTAGATCTAGTAGCTCAGTATTGGCCTTATGAAGCAGGCTTACCAGTGAAAATGAGCGAAAAAAGAAAGTATGATGAAGCGATGAATGCTTTCAAACTCGAAGAATGGGATAAAGCAGAAAAGTTATTGAAACCGATTGAGTCAGATACTGCTCATTACTATTTGGGAGTGGTAAATTATGAACGAAAAGACTATTCCTCATCGTTAGAATACTTTAATGAAATAGACACTAATTCCTCGTTCTATGAGGAAGCACAATTTAGATTGGCTTTGATTTCCATATTAAAAGAGGACTTGACTTCGGCTAAAGTTATTCTGAAAAATCAAGTGGAGGTGAAGAGTGCTTTTTCTGATGAGGCTAATTTGATTTTGGAAGCGTTGAAGTAGGGTTTTTACTCAAAACTGATTGCGAACATTTTTAAGCCTTTTTAAAGTATTTTTTTTCTCCAAAGAAAATTCTCCCCTGCTCGTCTTTAATTGCGATTTCATCTCCAAGAAAAGGATTCTTAAAAATCTTTATTCAAAATAATCTTATCTCAATTTAAATAATTTCATGTACGGACGGTTTGCAAACCGTCCCTACCGCAGGAAATAATTACTAATTGCTGATAAGATGCATCAATATTAAAATCTATTTTTCTCTCCTAAATTTATTTTTAAAAAAGAATTTCACTTTCTCACTTACCTTTTACTTTTTAGATTTATTAAGAAGAGAATTGCGGTTGATTTAACACTTAGTGAAATCCAATGATCAAAAGCGATGAGCAGTAGATTTTTTCGATTTTCGATAAAAATATTTACCTAACACACCTAAGGAAATCAGTAATACTGATGCTGAAATAAGCCAGAGTCTAGTGGAACTAGAGCTCTGGTTTGTTTCAATTTTATTAAAAGAAAGTTCATTACCCACCAATCTATGTGCAGCCCAATAGTATGGAGCTGCACTTTTTGAACTGTTTGCATTCTGGATAAGTTCTAGTTGAGCTTTTGTTAATGAATGAGTTGTTACCGTTCCTTTAATCAATTCTTCGTAAAAATCATGCAATAAGGCATTTGATGCTTGATCATCGACTTCCCATAAGTTACTCATTACGGATTCAGCCCCCATTCTGCTTAGCATTCTAACAAATCCATTTATTCCATCACCTGAATAAATCCTTCCAATTGCTGAATTACAAGTGTTTAAAATCACCAAAGAAGGGATGTTTTCAATGTTCATTAACTCGTTCAAATAGAGCAAAGAATCACTAAATACCAAATGGTTATCCATAACATTTTGATCTGAAATAACGCCGTGACCGCTTAAGTGAACAATAGAACTGTTCAGTTTGATAAAGCTGCTTTTTGTAGCCTTATCTGAGGCAAATAATTGCGCTTTTGAATTTCTTTCTAAATTTTCACCCAGTTTCAGACTAAATGGGAGTGAGCTGAAGTTTACGTTTTCAGGAATAAACGCTTGTAGATTAAATTGTTTCTTGCTCTTAGTATCACTTTGCTTATCTCGAAACATTTGTGGATTCAACACATATTGAACTTGATTCTTTTTGATCAAGTAATCCAATTCACGATAATCTTTCTTGTCCCAATTGTTTTTTGAGGTCAATAACGCTTCAAAAGGAAGGTTATTCAAAACACCATCTAAACAAAGAATTAAATCGCTATCATCTATTTTACAAGGCTTCATCCAAGATTCATAAATTGTATGAGCGGAACTCGTGTATGAGTTAAAGTCAAAAGTTTTTATAGCGTTTAAAAATCCTTCAATTGTTTCTTCAAATATCTCTCTCTTAAGATATGGAAGTGTTATTAATTCAGCAGTTGTAGAAGTAAATCTCAACGCAATTACTCGTTTAGCCTCTTCCGAAATATGAAAGTCTAAAAATACTTCATTCTCTTTTAATTTTTCCTGAAGTTGGTGAATACTGATATCAGAAACCAGACTTTTATTGTTTTTATCCAATTTCAAAAGGTCATAATATTTTAGCTTTTGATTGGCTTTGAAAATGACATTTATATCATAATTTAGTTTTGATTTTTGCTTGAATAATTCAATAGAAATAGTTTCAATAAAAGGAACTAATTCATAAACAGATAAGGTTTGATTAATGTTATTACTCATGTATTGATTATGAATTGCCGACCAAGCATCTATGGCAATCTGATTGACTTTTTCAGCCTTTTCTAACCATGTTAAGGATTGATCCTTTTTGAACTCTACGAGATAAGCCAGCGTTAGATGTTTAAGCAGCATTAAGAAAGTATTTTTACTTACTATCGGTTCTAAATCCTTTTTTAACGGCTTATTAATGTCAATTCCGTAAGCTTCAACAGCCAATTCGTAATAGTGAATTGAACGTTCAGAAGAATTTATATCAAGCTGATCTTTCACATAATAGTTAAGCAAACCTTGAACGAAATAATTCTTCGATAATTGATAATGTTCATCATCTAAAAGCAATTTCGCTATGGCGATAGATTTGTCATAATAATTAGTCGCTTTATTGTAATAATCCAATGCAATTTCCTTGTCATTTTGTAAGGCTCTGAAAATTAAATCTGTGTAAGAATTCCCCAATAATCTATAGGTTCCAGCAAGTTCTGTGTCGTCTATTTTATGTTCTTGAATAAATTGAACAGAGTTTAAATAATAAGCGGTAACTCTTTCGTAAAGCTTTTGAGTTTCTGTAAACGATAGATCTTTTTTAGCTTGTTTATAGGTCTGACCTAGAATGTTCCAGATTTTGTAAATTTCTATCTCATTCTGTTGTTCTACAGTTAGTCCAGAAATAAGCTCAACTGTCTCATCGGCTAATGCTATAGATTTTGCGTAGTTCTTATTTAAGTGATGATAAATTGTCAATTGAGCAGTGTTCCAAACCAAATGATAATCTCCTAATGGATAAGCCTTTGAACGGTAAATATTGCTTTTCTCCCAACATTCATGTGCGTAATCAATATCTCCTTGTCGAACAGCAATATCTCCCTTTTCTTTGAAATGTTTTGCTTTTAAAATATTGGATTCATTAGTTGGATTGTTGATTTCTGATGCTAATGATTTGACTTGTATGTCAGTATGGATTTCGTTCTTTTTCGTTTCTGTTTTTGATTGACTTAAACTATTTAAGCTAATTAAAACGAATAATATGTAAAAAATCCTCCCCAATATTTCTTATTAATCTACCAATTTATCATTGCATAAAGCTATTTATCCCAGTAAAGTAAATGTTAACCATGAAGCAAGATAAGCAATTCCTGTGAACACTGAAAATTGTATTGCTGCAACTCCCCAGCTCCCCGTTTCTTGTTTTACAATAGCGATTGTACTCATACATTGCAATGCAAAAACATAGAATATTAATAATGAAAATGCGGTAGCGTAGGAGAATTTAATGGCTCTTAAACCTTTCTCATTTTCTTCACCGCCTTCGACACTGTAAATCGTAGACATTGTTCCAACAAATACCTCACGTGCTGCAAAAGACGCGACGATTGCAATTCCAATTTTCCAATCAAAGCCTAATGGTTGAATAACTGGTTCTATGGTTTTTCCCATTATTCCCAAGTAAGAATTTTCTAACTTTTCACTGCTCATTTTCGTGTACAATGAATCCGCATACACATCATTTTCTGCAATTAATGTTGTGTATTTATCTTCGATTTTCTCAAAACGATCTCCTGGACCAAAATATGAAAGTACCCATAGAATAATCGAAGCAATTAGAATCACTTTACCTGCTTGTAAAACAAAGATTTTCCCTTTGTTGATCATTGCATTCAATGCGTTTCTCAAACTCGGCATTTTGTAATTTGGCAATTCTAAAATAAAACTTCCGTCACTGTCTCTTTTAGTGAAAATGTTAATCACCATGGCTACCATTAAGGCAACAGCGAATCCAAGTAGATAAAGTCCCATCATGTATAACCCTTGAACGCTAATAAAGCCCCAAACATATTCGTCGGGAGCAATGAATGAAACCAAGAAAACATAAACAGGCAAACGCGCAGAACACGCCATCAATGGAATAATGAAAATGGTTATAAAACGTTCTCTTTTGTTTTCAATAGAACGTGCTGCCATGATTGCAGGAATAGAACATGCGAATCCTCCAACCAATGGAATAACGGATTTTCCATTCATTCCGAAGCGTTTTAGTAAACCGTCTGTCATGAAACTTACTCTCGACAAATATCCAGTGTCTTCCAAAATCGCGATTAATCCAAAGAGAATCATAATTTGCGGAACGAAAACCAGAACTCCAGCTAATCCTGCGAAAATTCCATCAGCGATAAAGTCAGCAAACCAAGAGTCGGGGAGGAGATTACCAACCCAAATTCCTAAATCTACAATTCCATCATTGATTAAATCCATTGGATAAGATGCGAATGTAAATATGGCTTGGAAGAGCACAAAAAACACGGCTAAGAAGATAAAGAATCCCCAAAATGGATGTGTTACATACTTATCAATTTTATCGGTAATTGTTCTTTTCTTCTCTTTAGATTTCTTGATGTAAAATGTTGTGCTTGCATTATTTACCACTGAAACACGGTCACTAATTTCAAGAATTTCTTCTTTTAATGGTTCAAAGTTGTTCTTTTTAACAATCTCATTTAATTCTTCTAATCCTTTTTCAGGCAATAAGGTTTTGGCATTATTGATTTGCTTATACAACATATAGGGCGTTGTCGATTCAAATAAATGTTTTGAATCTGCCAATAAATTCGCGTATTTGTCTTTTTTGAAAAGGGATTTAGTCGAAGGTATTATTTCAGCAGTAGCTAATTCCAACAATTCTTTAATCCCTTTATTTTTTCTTGCAGAGATTGCAGTCGTTGGAACATCAAAAAATTCTGAAATTTCTCTAATTTTCAATTGATCTCCAGATTTCTCAACAATGTCAACCATGTTAATGGCCATTATCGAAGGAATTCCTAATTCCAAAACCTGAGAAGCTAAAAATAGATTTCGGGCAAGATTAGTTCCATCAAGCACAATGATGATTAAATCAGGAAAAGCAGCTGATTTTGGATTCAAAAGAATATCTTGAACAACTTTTTCGTCATCATTTTTTGACGACAAACTATAAGTTCCCGGTAAGTCAATTAATTCACAAACTTCATTATTTGGTAACTTAATTGTTCCCGAACGCTTGTCAACAGTAACTCCAGGATAATTCCCAACTCTTTGATTTAACCCCGTCAATTGATTAAACAACGATGTTTTTCCCGAATTTGGGTTCCCAACCAATGCAATTTTCTTCTTATTCCCCATTGTAGTGCAAAAGTGTTGAAAATTTATTGGTTTTGGGATACCGAGTTTAGGGTATTATGGAAATATGTATCGACACAATACATTGTGGCGTTACAATGTTTTCCATAAATCCCAAACAAAATGATTATTTTCGCCAATCAAATGACACCGAATGAAAAAAATCATCACAATTATAGGCGCACGACCACAGATTATCAAATCTGCAGCTTTATCTAGAGCGATTAAAACTATGTATGCAGATCAGTTGACAGAAGTTTTAGTGCATACAGGTCAGCATTATGATGAAAAAATGTCGGAGGTGTTTTTTGCAGAATTGGGCTTGTCAAAACCTGACTATAATTTGAATATCGGTTCAGGATCTCATGGCGCTCAAACTGCTGAGATGATTACCGGTTTAGAAGAGTTGTTCACTAAAGAAAAACCAGATGCGATTGTTGTTTATGGTGATACAAATTCAACTTTAGCAGGCGCAATTGCAGGTTCCAAAATGGGAATTCCAATTGTTCATATAGAAGCAGGTTTGAGAAGTTTCAATAAATCTATGCCTGAGGAAATCAATAGAATTATGTGTGACCATGTTTCGACCTTGTTGTTTTCACCAACGAAAACAGGAGTTTCACATTTAAAGAATGAAGGTTTTAAATTAGATAATGTTGCGCCGTTCAATGCTGATAATCCTAAAGTTTATCACAGTGGCGATATCATGTATGACAACAGCTTGTACTTTTCTGAAATTGCTGCGGAGAATTTGACGACTCATCAAGAATTGGATTTACATCATAAACCTTACTTCTTGGCAACTGTTCACAGAGGTGCGAATACTGATGATCCAAAGAAGTTGAAAGCTATTTTTGAAGCTTTTTTAGAAATCATAGAAACTTATCCAAGTCATTTGATTGTTTTGCCTTTGCATCCGCGTACTCATAAATGTATGGAATCACATTTCTCAGATGAATTTCATCGGAAAATTAAAGAATGTAAGCAATTTAAGATTATACCTCCAGTTTCATTTTTAACGATAATCTCATTAGAAAAGAATTGTCAATTGATTATTACAGACAGTGGAGGATTACAAAAGGAAGCTTATTTCTTCAAAAAGCCATGTGTGATTTTACGTCCAGAAACAGAATGGGTTGAAATCGTTGAACAAGGCGTTGCTGTGATTACTGATGCTGATAAAAATAGAATTGTTGAAGGTGTAAAAAGTATGATGGGTCAAAAAGGAGCAGAGTTTCCAAGTTTATATGGAGATGGAAAAGCAGCTGAGTTTATTGCTGGAGAGATTTTGGAATGGTGTTAGATTGGGAAATTCAAGAATTCAAGAATTCAATTGGATACACATTGTACGAAGATACAATGTAGGGACGATTTGCAAATCGTCCTTTTCATTATCAAAGCATCATTTGATTTGAAAAGTCAACCAATTCAATCAATCAAAAGTCAACCAATTCTTATAATTATCTCTGATTTTTTCAGGTGATTTTCCAAACATAAAACACCAATAGCTATACAAGTTAACCATATTGACTTTGAAATAGGAGTTTAGTTTGTATTTACGTGCCGAAACGACTACATCTTTGGGTACAATTCGGAATTTAAATTGCTTTCTGGCCCTTAGAATAAAGTCAAAGTCTTCCATGATAACGAAGTTTTCATCGAAACCGTTCAACTTTTGAAATACGTCTTTTGTTACGAATAAAGTTTGATCTCCGCCTCTGCAAAACATAAAGTCGAAGCGTGTCCACCAAGCATTAAATTTCAGCATTAAAGCGTTCTTGTCAAAAACAAATCTATAGCAGCCAAAATCATTTCCAGAGGTAATAGAATGTTTTATATCCTCTTCAAATGTCTCAGGAGGAAGCACATCAGCATGAACAAAGTATAAAATTTCTCCTTTTGCCTGACGTGCGCCTTCATTTAACTGAAATGCTCTGGAAGCCTTTTTGGTTTCTATTAAATTAACATTGCTAAACCTTTTTACCAATTCGATTGTTTTATCTTTACTTCCACCGTCCACCACAACAATTTCTGTATTGGATAAGGCATTTGCCGAAAGGAAGCTTAAAAGTTGAGAAATCTTCTCTTCTTCGTTAAGCGTTGGAATGATTATTGAATGTTTCATTAGTACAAATTTAAAATACTTATATGTTTATATTGAAAATTTTACCTTATTTCTTTTTACTTTCTATCGCAACGCAATCTTTTGCACAAACCGATGAATCAGTGCATAAGCATGAAAAGTGGGATCAGCTCACCAAGAAATATGTCACAGATGATGGTTTTGTAAACTATAAAGGGTTTACAAAAGATTCTACAAAATTGAATTCCTACCTAAAGCAATTGGCTGATAATCATCCTAATGAGAAATGGACATCTGGTCAGAAAAAAGCTTATTGGATTAACGCTTATAATGCATTTACCATTCAATTGATTATTCGAAATTATCCAGTTAAATCCATTAAAGATTTGGGTGGTTCTGTTTATCGTGTGAACACATCATGGGACATAAAATTCATTCATTTGGGTGATGAGACTTATGATTTGAACAACATCGAACACAATATCTTAAGAAAAGATTGGGATGATGCCAGAGTTCATGCAGTTGTAAATTGTGCTTCAGTTTCTTGTCCAGCTTTGCGTAAAGGAGCTTTTACAGGAGATAAAGTTGAGGAGCAGATGGATGAACAAATGAAAAGTTTCATCAATGACAAAACTAAAAATACCATTGCAGAAGATAAAGCAGATGTTTCTTCTCTGTTTAAATGGTTCTCAGGAGATTTCAAAAATAATGCTCCTTCAGTAATTGCTTACATCAATAAGTATTCGAAAGTAAAAATCAAGCCAGGTGCTGAAATTACTTACCAAGATTATGATTGGAGTTTGAATGAAGCGAAATAGATAGGATGTTTTTTTTGTAGAGGCACAATGCATTGTGCCTCTACAAAAAAAATATCAACCCAAAAATCCGAAATATTTCAAAAAATAAGTAGATTAGCATAATATGATGCTCACAATCTATGCAGATCAAATTTCTAGACGCTTGACCTACACTTTGTCGGTAATTTTCGATGATAGAAATATCGAATACCGATTGGTGAATGATGTCAAAAGCTTTAAGGATGCGCCTTTTCCTAAATTGGCTTATTCTGAGGACAGAGTATTTGAAGAAGACGCGACTATTTATCCTTCCACTATCTTATTTGAAGAGGAGATATTAAAGCATATTGTGCTTAAATCTGAATGGAATAACCAAGAATTACTCAGTATTGATGGTGTTCCGGATGTTTTAGGAAGCATTTTCTATGTTATTTCATTATACGACGATTATTTGAATGAAGAAACTGATGAACACGACAGAAATGTCGGTGCTAAATCACTTTTGTTTAAAATGAATTGGCTTAATAAGTTGGTTGTTGAGCGTTGGTCTGAGCTGTTTATTTCTTTTGTTGAGTCGCAAAATGGATGTTCTCTCAATGCAAATAAAATTCCTTTCGAAGTGATTCCATCTTTTGATATTGATAATGTATATGCTTATCGATTGAAAAAAGGTTGGAGAAAATACATGAGTATTGCCAAAGATCTTCTGAAATATGACCGATTTCGTTTAAAAGAACGCCAAGAAGTTTTGGCTGGATTAAAGAAAGATCCTTACGACACTTACGATATAATCGAAGGAATAGCCAAAAGAGGATTTGATGTAAAGGTTTTCTGGTTACTAGGAGATTACAATACTTATGACCGAAATGTTGATTATGATAATCTTCATCACCGCAGATTAATAAATGAAGTGAATGAATATGCTGATGTTGGCTTGCATCCAAGTTATCAATCAAATACTTCTAAAGTTATTTTGCGTGACGAGAAAGCAAGGATAGAAGAAATTCTAACTAAAGAAGTTACCAATACACGTCAGCACTTTTTGAAAGTTAGATTACCTTATACTTTTGCAGATTTAGAGAAAGTTGGTTTTACCGATGATTATTCATTGGGATATGCTGATCAAATAGGATTTAGAGCTGGAATAGCGCGACCATTTATTTGGTATAATTTAAAAGAAAATAGACCATCAAAGTTAAGGCTTCATCCTATCTCATATATGGATGGAACGTTGAATGAGTATATGGAATTAAATGTAGATGAAGCGATTAAAACTGTCAAAAAACTCAAAAAAGAGGTGCGAATTTATGGAGGAAACTTTGTAGCACTTTGGCACAATGAAACCATTGGAGATTATGGAAAATGGAAAAATTGGAGCAGAGTATTAGAAGAAACGCTTACCAATGATTAAATTATGCGCAAAACTAAAGTTGAAATTCCGCAGCATCATTTAATTGATTATCAATCTAATTTTCTATTCTTAGGAAGTTGTTTTTCTGAGCATTTGTCTCAAAAAATGACGGGTTCTGGCTTTAATGTTCAAGCGAATCCATTTGGAGTTGTTTTTAATCCAATTTCCTTGGCTGAAATACTTTTGGAAAATGATGAATTTTTAAAAGATTCAGTTTTCGAAAGAGATGGAGTTTCACTTTCATGGTTAGCGAATAGTACTTGCTTTGCTTATAATCAAGATGAATTAAAAACTAAACTTGTTGATTTAAGAAATGAATACTTAAAGAATCTATCAACTGCGAAAGTTCTATTTGTGACTTTTGGAACAGCTTGGGTTTATGAAAAAACTTCAACTCATCAAATAGTTGCCAATTGCCATAAAGCCCCGAATACTGATTTCGAAAAACGTTTGCTTTCCATTGAAGAAATTACTGAAAAATGGAGTGAAGTAATTGAGCGGTTAAAGTCTGAAAGTGAAACGAAAATTATTTTTACTGTAAGTCCAGTTCGTCATACAAAAGATGGAATAGTGGAGAATTCTAGAAGCAAAGCTGTATTATTAAATGCCGTTCACGAATTGAATGACAAATATGCTAATGTTGATTATTTCCCAGCGTATGAATTGATGACGGATGAAATGCGCGATTATGGATTTTATGGAAAAGACGGAGTTCATCCTAATGAAATTGCGGTTGATGAGATATGGAATCGTTTCAAATCAACTTATTTTACATCAGAAACAAATATGATTTCTCAGGAATACGAGAAAATCAGAATGTTGTTTGAACATAAATCCTTGCATCCGGAATCAAAAGCAGCTAAGCAGTTTGAAGTTGAGCGGGAAAAGAAGTTGGAGGATTTTAAACGTAGATTTCCAAGTTTTAACCGCTGAGGCGCGGAGTTCGCAAAGTTGTAATACTCAATCTTTTTCACTTTTTTCTTAGCGACCTTTGCGTAAACCTCCGCTATCTTTGCGGTTACCTTCCTAAAACCCTCACAAATTCTCCTTAAAATAAATGCTTTGAAAGTTAATAAATTATTCGTAACTTAATCGAAATTAAACATTTACTATTCTGAAAAAAGCTCAATTAAAAACAACAACTATAGACATCAGTTCTTTTCCAAAAGGAAACTATGTTATTAAAGTAGCTACAGAAAACTCAATTGGACATTCAAAAATAGTTAAGATATGATTCGATTAACATTTCTTTTTTGTTTGTTCGCAACTTTGGGTGAAGCTCAATTCACCCCAGTTTTTGAAATTCCGAGTAATTATAGTATGTTTGATATAAAGGTCTTCGAAATGAACGACAACGGCGACATGATGATTATTACTGAACCCTACAACGGAGGGTCGTCAATTAACGCAATGGTGTATAATAGCACCGATTTTGGACAATCTTGGGATTCCACACTTTTTCTCAATCAAACTATAATGCGCGATAATGCTTTTGTAACCGAAGGGGGGAACTTGTACTTTTCCACACTAATCAATGTGTATTCAACAACTAATCCACCAACCTATCAAAGAAAAGTACTGCATTCGTCTTTGGATAATGGTCTTACTTGGACAGAAAAAACCATTGATTCAATTCAAGGGTTTAATAAAGAGAGGTCACTGTCATTTATCAACGACAGTACAGGCATGTTTTTCTACCAACAAGGCATGTATTTCACCAATGATTACGGTCAGAACTGGCAGCACGTTGATACCATTTACCCCAATAGTCTTGGTTTGTTGGATGATCGATTTGTTTATCATAACGGTTTAAATTTATATACTTACGACCCAATTTCAGGTGATAGGCAATCACAGCCCTTCGAACGTTTTTGCGATGGTTTTGTTTATCAAGTTGAATTTCATAACGATATATTGTATTCTGTTTTGCGTGCTTCGAATGGCCAGGACTTTGGACCACCCTACAACGGTAACTTCGCATCATTGAATATGGATGTTTTGCCACTTGGAGCACAAAATGCCATTCATTTTCCTCAGAGGTATAATCTTGCAGATATTGCAATTACAAATTCATGTATTCACATGGTTTTGGATGGGAGGTATGTGCGCAGTTGTGATGGTGGAGAAACATTTTATGATGTCGATGCATTCAACGGAAATATCAATGAGAATGTTCGTTTCATGGAGTTTGTAAATGATTCAGTTGGTTTTTTAGTTTCTCAAAACTTGATAACCTATGACTGGCATTTATGGAAAACCACTAATGGTGGAGGGGTAAACGGAGCGCAAGTTTTAACCAATCAAATCACAGCAAATCTAGTTGAAGAAAATCCAAACTTGTCATTTGAATTATACCCTAATCCATCAGAAAATAAAGTTAATATTGTATCGAGTGAATTAATTCGTGAGTTGGTAGTATTTTCAATGGACGGAAAGATAATTTCTAGTCAGAAAGTTAATTCAAAAACAACAACTATAGACATCAGTTCGTTTCCTAAAGGAAACTATGTGGTGAAAGTAGCTACAGAAAACTCGATTGGACATTCAAAACTGATTAAAATTTAGTACTCGAATTAATAGAGTAAGATTTTTAACGTTACATAGTTTAGAGAATTGCTTAACCCGAACTATTATTCCGATATGAACACCAAGAAGTCGCAAAGGAAGTAAAGGTTTTAAGGAGTCATTTATACTGATAAAATGTCCTCTCCCTTAATTCCTCTCCAAAGAGGGAGACAGATATTATCTTCGAATTAATCACCTAACTCTAAATTTGAACCTGAAATTCCAAAATCACTTGTCTCTTTTTTTCTTCTCCGTGAATCTCTGTGAAAAACCTCACATTCGGCAGGCTCAGTGCAACGCCTTTATCTCTGTGTAAAAATTAAGTGCCGCAGGCGCTCTTTGCAAATCTCTGCTGTGCGTATCTCCACGTCACTCTTCTTTTTTCTCTGCGTCCCGACAGTTGTAAGGGACTCTGCTCCTCTGCGAAACTCCGCGTAATTCTTTTTTACTTCCCTATCGTTCTCACAAACTCCCAAAGCACCACTCCAGCACAAACAGAAACATTCAAACTATGCTTCGTTCCAAACTGTGGAATTTCCAACACCACATCAGCAATGTCAATAATTTCCTGCTGCACACCATCCACTTCATTTCCAAATACCAAAACGTGCTTTTCTTCAGTTTTAATCTCTAGTTCGTGCAACATTTGCGTTTTTTCCGCTTGTTCAACAGCATAAACGATATATCCATCGGCTTGATACTGTTTTAACAAATCAACCAAGTTTTCATAGTGTTCCCAATCAATAGATTCCGTTGCTCCCAAGGCAGTTTTTTGAATCTCACGGTGAGGCGGTTGAGCAGTAATTCCTCCAAGAATAATTTTCGACACATTAAATGCATCAGCCGTTCGGAAAAACGTTCCCACATTTGCTAAACTTCTAATATTATCAAGAACAACCACTAATGGAAATTTCTCTTTCTCTTTAAACTCCTCTACTGTCGGGCGATTTAACTCCCAAAGTTTTAACTTTCTGTTCATAAGTATTAATAACTGGAACGGTGTAACCATTGGACTTTCCAACGAAACTTGTATGTTTACAGATTGCAAATAAACACAAACAATTTCATTTTGGCGAATACAAAGAAAGAAAATAAACCAGCAGAAACTCCTCTGATGAAACAATACAATCAGATTAAGTCTAAACATCCGACGGCATTATTGTTATTTCGTGTTGGAGATTTTTATGAAACCTTTGGAGAAGACGCAATTAAGGCTTCTCGTATTTTAGGAATTGTGCTTACCAAAAGAAAAAATGGAGTTGCTCAGCATATCGAATTAGCTGGATTTCCACATCATTCTTTAAATACTTATCTACCAAAATTAGTTCGTGCAGGAGAGCGTGTTGCAATTTGTGATCAGTTGGAAGATCCAAAATTGACAAAAACTATTGTTAAGCGAGGTGTTACAGAATTGGTAACTCCTGGAGTGGCTATGAATGATCAGGTTTTGGAACACAACAAAAACAATTTCCTAGCTTCTATTTTCCTCGGAAAGAAAGAACATGGAGTTGCGTTCTTGGATATTTCAACTGGAGAGTTTTTAATCGCTCAAGGAAATTCAGAATACATCGATAAATTGATGCAAGGTTTTGAACCTAGTGAAGTGCTTTATTCGCGTCAACAAGATCAAAAGTTTAAAGAATTATTCGGTGAAAGATTTTATACATTCCGACAAGAAGACTGGGTTTTCTCAGAAGATTTTGGTCGTGAATCATTAAATAAACATTTTCAAACCAAAAATCTTAAAGGATTTGGCGTAGAGGAATTAACAGAAGGAATAATAGCAGCGGGTTCGATTCTACAATATATTTCAGAAGCGCAGCACAAACAATTGGGACATATTTCTAAAATCAGCAGGATTGAGGAAGATAAATATGTGTGGTTAGACCGTTTTACAACGAGAAACCTAGAGTTGATTAATTCTCCGCATGAAAATGGCGCGACTTTATTGTCTGTTTTGGATAAAACGATTACTCCGATGGGTGGTCGAATGATGAAAAGATGGATGGTTTTGCCATTGAAAGATTTAAAAGCAATTGAAGCGAGATTGGATGCTGTGGATGCTCTACTCGCCAATGATGAGGTTGCTTTTGAATTGAGTCAGCGCTTGAGTAATATCTATGATTTAGAACGCTTGGCTTCTAAAATCGCAGTAGGAAAAGTGAACCCGAAAGAGGTGAACCAACTCAAGAATACTTTATTAGAAATTGAGCCGATTCAAAATATTCTTAAAAGCACAGATGCTAAAGCATTATTAAGTATTGCAGATCGGATGAATCCTTGCGAACAATTGATTGCTTTAATCAATGAGCAATTGGATGATGATGCTGCAATTCAAATTGGAAAAGGAAAAGTTATTGCTGATGGTTTTAATGAAGAATTAGATGAATTGCGTAAACTTTCTAATTCTGGACGGTCTTTCTTAGAAGATTTACAAAAGAGAGAAGCGGAGCGAACAGGAATCCCAAGTTTAAAAGTTGCTTTCAATAATGTGTTTGGGTATTATTTAGAAGTTCGAAATACACATAAAGATAAAGTTCCAGAAGAATGGATTCGCAAGCAGACTTTGGTGAATGCAGAACGTTATATCACTGAAGAATTAAAGATTTACGAAACAAAAATTCTAGGAGCAGAAGATAAAATTGATTTGATTGAAAGAAGACTTTTTCTTGATCTGACTTTGTCAATGGCAGAATATATCACGCCAATTCAGTTCAACGCTTTTTTAATAGGTCAATTGGATTGTTTCCATTCGTTTGCGAAAGTTTCGAAAACACACAATTACAATCGTCCAGAACTCAATGAAGGCTACGCAATCGACATTAAAGATGGTCGCCATCCTGTGATTGAAAAGCAAATGGCAGTAGGTGAAGACTACATTGCGAATGATGTTTATTTAGACAATGACACGCAGCAAATCATTATGATTACTGGACCAAACATGTCGGGTAAAAGTGCAATTCTTCGTCAAACTGCTTTGATTTCACTCATGGCGCAAATGGGATGCTTTGTTCCAGCGAAAACTGCCAAACTCGGCTTGGTGGATAAAGTATTTACAAGAGTTGGAGCTTCAGATAACATTTCTTCGGGTGAATCTACTTTCATGGTAGAAATGAACGAAACTGCCAGTATTTTGAACAACCTTTCTCCAAGGAGTTTAGTGCTCTTGGACGAGATTGGTCGTGGAACAAGCACTTATGACGGAATCTCTATCGCTTGGGCAATTGCGGAATATATTCACCAATATCCGCAAGCAAAATGTAAAACGTTATTCGCAACGCATTACCATGAGTTAAACGAAATGACAAATAAATTTCCTCGCATTAAAAACTATACAGTTTCAGTAAAGGAAGTCGGTACGAAAATCTTGTTCTTGCGTAAATTGATTGAAGGAGGAAGTGAGCACAGTTTCGGAATTCACGTTGCAAAGCTTGCTGGAATGCCAAATCCAGTAATTGAACGCGCAACAAAAATGTTAAAAGAATTGGAAGCTTCAAACCGAGGTTCAGACAGAGAAAAAGTCAAAGAAGCGGGTAATTCTGCCGACATGCAATTGAGCTTTTTCCAATTGGACGATCCTATTTTGGTAAGTATTCGAGATGAGGTGGCCAATATGGATATCGATACTTTAACACCGGTTGAGGCGCTTTTTAAATTAAATGAGATTAAGAAGAAGGTGGGAAGCGGGAAGTAATTATGAATTATGAATGTTGAATTATGAATTCGTGGGGATTAATTACGAATTAGAAATTACGAATTTGATGGATCGATTGACGGGTTGATGGTTTTTTTTAGCTTGTCAAATCAATAGTTCTGTTTTAAGTAGATTTTATTTAATTAAAGGCATTATTTTCACCTATTTTCACTCCGTTGAATTTAAGTATCGTATCAAATTCTTTTTTGACATGTCCTATGCATCCTATAAAACTATTTTCATATATTTTACGATCTTCCCAGTTTATGACTTGCAGTGTTTCTTTTTCGTAAGACATAAACCTGCATGACAAGCAATTACTTTTCGATATTTCTTTACTTTTTGTTAAGGGGCATTTATAGATTATGTTTTGCCTGCCATAAACAGGTTTTTCTTTGGTTTTTGAGTAGATAAAGTCTCTAATTTTAATTTTCTTCTCTTCTGCCAGTTGCTTTTTGTCTTGAATATATTGGTTATTTATCCATTTCATTAATTTTATATTTCCATCTAAGGCAATTTTAAGCTGTTTTTCGTGAATCTCTCGATCAAATTTAGATAAATCTATTTCTATACTTGTTACTCCATTTCTCTCTATTTTACTTAACTTTTCATCATCTATGAAATGAGTAACCGCAACTTCAATATGTAATTCCTTATTTTTTATTTTTCCTATTAAATCTGGTTTTATCCCGTCTTGATATTTTTCTACTTCTATAGTATCAAAATTCACTTCATAGATGCTAGTTGACTCATATGGAATAGCTATTCTATTTGAATTATATTGATAATCTCTTGCTGAATCTGAAAGAGAAAATTCATGTTTAGGTACTTTTAACTTTAGTTCTTTAGCTATAATTTCCTTTGCCATATAGTGTAGCATAGTCTCGTAGTAAAAACGGCAATCTCTTTTATTGTGATGTTTAAAGTGATGAGCGTTTTTGTTTTTTGGATTATTATAAGCTACTACTGGGGTTTCACAACTAGGACAGACACAATCACAATTTAAACCATTTTCAACATCTAGAATATCTATGAGTACACCATTTTTTAGAGCTTTTGTAAAGTGTTTTTCGTTTATAAGGTTGTCATCTTCCATTTAAATTCAAATATATGGTTAAAATCTTATTGTTGTAATCAACAATCCGTTAAACATTAATTAATAATTATTTTTTTGTAGTTTTAGATGAAATTCAACATTTTATGAAATACTTAATTTTACTTGCCTTACTTTGCTGTTCACTTTATGGACTTAAAGCACAAGAGGAATCTTTGCCACGTTGGTTAACTGATGCGGAAAAAGCTCAAATGTCAACCTATCAATTTAGTGATTATTCTCCAGAGCGAGGTTCAACAACTCCTCCAGTTGGGAATTTACGTACCATGGCTGAGTGGGAAGAAATTGAATATTTATTGGTGGCTTGGGATCAAAACTATCCAACAACTTTGACAGGAATTGTGGCAGCAGCGGTAAACGAATGTAAGGTTTTGATTCTAACTCCGAATGAAAATAGCGTTACTTCAATTTTGCAAAATGCTGGTGTTGCTATGACCAATGTGGTTTTTCTAGATTATAATTTCAACTCAATATGGTTACGAGATTATGCAGCCAACTCAGTTTACAAAGATTGGAACGATTCATTAATTTTAGTCGATTGGATTTATAATCGTCCACGACCGTTAGACAATCAAGCTCCTGAAGCTTATGCTAATTTCTTAAATATTCCTATTTATCAAATGACTTCTTCTCCCACTGACGTGATTGCGACAGGAGGAAATTATATGACCGATGGATTTGGAACAAGTGTTTCTTCGAAGTTAATTCTCGATGAAAATGCTGCTTCAAATAACTATGGAGTTACTCCGAAAACGGATCAAGATCTCAATGCTATTTTTAATGATTTTATGGGAATTGAGAGTTACCTAAAAGTTGAACGCTTGCCTTATGACGCTATTGATCACATTGACATGCAGATAAAGTTCATAGATGAGGAAACACTTTTGGTAAGTGAATATCCGGCAGGAGTTGCTGATGGACCACAAATAGAAGCGAATCTCCAATACCTCTTGAGTAATTTTACTTCCGTTTATGGAACACCTTATCGTGTAATTAGAATTCCTGCGCCACCTTCAACAAGTGGTTCTTATCCCGATAATAATGGACATTACCGCACTTATGCGAATCAACTATTTGTCAATAATACGGTAATTGTTCCTTTTTACAGAGAAGAATATGACACCATCGCACAACGTATTTTGGAAGAAGCAATGCCTGGATATAACATTGTTGGTGTGAATGTAGATTATGATTCTGGGGAAACTTTAATTGCATCAGGAGGAGCAATTCATTGTATTACGCATTCTGTTGGTGTTCAAAATCCATTGATGATTTCTCACCAACGTTTGAGAGATACGTATGATAATCTCAATGCTTATCAAGCGACTGCTTATATTTCTCATCGTTCAGGAATTTCGTCGGCAACGCTTTATTACAAAATAGGAGTGTCTGGAACTTATCAATCAATTGCAATGACAGACATAGGAAATGAGGATTGGCAAGCGTTCATTCCTGCTCAAATTGGAGAAGTTGATGTACATTATTATATTGAAGCCACTTCAAATTCCGGAAAAACAATTGCACGTCCGATGCCAGCACCTGCTGGATATTGGAAGTTTACTGTTTTTGATGCTGCCGCTGCAAGTCTTGAAAATGAAGAAATAGAATCACTTGAAGTTTATCCAAATCCAGCTTCTGCAATTACTGTAATTCCAGTTAAAGCGAATGCAAATGAAGAAGGTTTAATAGAATTAGTGGATGGAATGGGAAGAAGAGTGGAGCTTATATATGAAGGGAAGTTTCCACAAGGCGAAAAGAATCATTTTATTGATGCAAATAAATATGCTCAGGGAACTTATTCTGTTCGAATAGTTTCGAATAAAAGAGTAGAGGTTCATTCGTTGGTTATTATGTAGATAGGAGTTTTTTAAATCTTTTTAATGTTTCAATACATTGATTTATAGTTTATTGACTTTGTTTTCATTGGAGATTCTTTATTCTACATTGATTTCTATATCCAGCCAAAAGTATAGTTTAAACATCACTTTTGGCTGGGTATAGAATTTTTAAATCTTTTCAAAAAGACAATCCATAGCGATTTGATTGTCGATTGAATTGTTGCTATTTTGATTGTTTTTTACTCCAAAAGTGGTGATCATAGTGGTGAAAATATTTTTTCTAGTGGTTAGTTCTTTTATGAATTCACTTTTCTTGTTGAGTAATGAAACTTTGTATTGTTTACTAATTGCGTATTCTGAGGTTGAGAACTTAATTTCACATAAATTAATGCAGTTGTCACTTCTATCAATTACCAAATCAATTTGAGCATTCTTATTTTTCCAACTCGAACTATTCGAGCTAATTCCTCCAATTCCTAATGCTTTTTTTATTTGAGGAGTATGTTTTAAACATATCGCTTCAAATGCAAATCCACCCCAAGAAATATAACTGCGTGAGTTAAATAAGGCAGTCCAACTGTCATCGGAATTGTTTTTTATGTACTTCAAATAAAACAAAGAATACTCATCAGACAAGCGATACAATGTTTCTTTTAAAACTTTGTCAAATGGTTTGTATTCTGAAATAAATCCTGATTCAGTTAATTCGCTGATTGTTCGTGTCAATGTACCTCCAGAACTAAGACTTGTATTAGCAACAATTTCTGCTCTTGTTAATCCGTTTTTTGATTTTGATAAAGCTTCTACAATTTTCTCATGATTGGATGAATTATCGAATAAAGAGGAAAGAACGATGTCAAATTCATCTACCAAAATTCCACCGGATTTAAAACACAATCTATTAATAGCTGTTGCGACGCTATCACCTGAAATTATCTTGTCGAGATAATGTGGAATTCCTCCAATAGCCATATAGATTTGTAAATAATCATACCTACTCAAATTAACTTTTTTAGACTTCAAGAATAATTCTGTTTCATGAAGATTGAAAGGCAATAATCTGATTGGGTAAGTGATTCGATTGTGTAAGCCCTTTTTGTCCTTAATAACTTTGTTAATCATAAAGGAAGCTGCAGAACCACATATAACAACAACTAAATCGTCTCTTTTTGTGCAGTAGTCATTCCAAAAATGTGCAAATAAGGAAATGAAATTTGATTTAGGAGTGTGAATCCAAGGCAATTCATCAATAAAGATAACTTTCTTTTTCTTGCTTTTAATCCCCGAAATATATTCTTCCAATAAAGAAAAAGCTTCAAGCCAGTCTTTAGGTTCTTTACTTTTTTTGAATCTCTTAGAGCTCTTTAGAATTTTGTTATGGAAATTAGAAATCTGCTGTTTATAAGTTCCATCAGGAATTCCAGATACTTCAAAAACTATTTCTTTTTTATAAGCTTCACGAATTAAAAATGTCTTTCCGATTCTCCTTCTACCATAGATGGCAATAAGCTCAGAACTGTCGGAATCAATAGCTCGCTGCAAGGTTTTAAGTTCATTATCTCTTCCAATTATCTTTCTCATAAAATTCTATACTTAGCCAAATGTAGGGTTTATTCATGACTTTTGGCTGGGTATAGAAATAGTGTTTTTCTATAAATGCTTTAAAATGATGTTGATATGTTTGTTTTGTTAACCAATAACTATTTTGTGCATATCATTTTTTAGATCATTTTTTTTAGAAAATTGACATTAGTAGCAAGATACTCTAAATCTAGCTCTGTTTTATTCAAGCCTTTAATATGTTTAGATTCGTAAACCAATTTACCTATATCGTCATAAATGCATGGGGAACAATTTCGAATTAAAAAATGTAACTCTCAATTTATATCTAAAAAGATACCCCAATATTTTTAAACCTTTTCTTGATCTTTTTGTTCTAATGAAATAATAATACTGATATTCACTTATATTACGGTGTAGAATAAGAATCATAATTGAGAGATATAAATAAAATAGCGGTTTTACTTTTCGTGCGAAATGCTTACGAAGAATCCAAGCTCAAGCAACTCGTAAAAGGGGAGAGCAGTAAGAACGTACATTTGTTTAAGTATCTTAATAAGCGAATTGTCAATACCGTAAAGCAGACGGATTTCGATTATTTCATCATTGATTCATCTCATCAACATGGAAATACCTTCGCTGAACGGTTCAAACACGCCTTTAAATCTATTTTTGAAAAAGGTTATGATGCCGTTATTAGTTTAGGAAATGACACACCTCAAGTATCGAGTCAAACTTTGCACGACGTTGTTCATTGTTTTGAAAATCATGATGTTGTTGTTGGCAAAACAAATTTAGGCGGCGCTTATACAATTGGTTTAACGAAATACGCATTTTCAAAATGTTCTTTTGAGTCAGTTGATTGGAGTACAAGTCGAGTTGTGGAATCTATTGAAAAACGCGCTATTTTCCAGGGAAGTAGTTATTTTCAATTGGAAACTGTTTACACTGAATTGAGTACTCATTCTGATTTAAAACTCTTCATTCAACAATTAATTGAAAAAGAAATATGCCTAATTGAAGATTATTTCTTCTTGGGCTTAATTCGACCTATAAAACACCACTATAATTATCGACAGTTAAAAATGAACGCCCTTCAAATTGGCGTTACTGAAATTAGAGGTTCACCGGCTGCTTAAAAGCAATACTCTCCGAAAATTATCGGAATCTAATTCAAAATATTTTAACTAAAACAAATTCGAAATGAAGTTTTTCATAACGACCGTCATGCTGATGGTTGGTTTAACTGTATTGTCTCAAAAAACAATACAAGGTGTGGTATTCAATGAAAAAAATGAAGCTATTCCTTACGTCAAAGTAAAAATAATTGGTGAAAACCAAGGTGCTGAAACTGATGAAAAAGGTGCTTTTCAACTTGTTGTTAATGCCACAGACTCTATTCAGTTTTCAGCAGTTGGGTATAAAAGTCAAGGGTTTTCGGTACAAAGCAAGATAGATTGGACAATTACACTTGTCTCTTCTGTAAATGAACTGGATGAGGTCGTTATTACAGCGCTTGGTTTAAAACGCAGTAAAAGAGATTTAGGTTATGCAATTCAATCTTTGAAAGGTGAAGAAATCACAGAAGTTCGTCATCCCAATTTAGTAAACTCACTAGCAGGAAGAGTTGCGGGAGTTCAAACAACAAGCGGTTCTTCTGGAGTTGGTTCTTCATCTAGAATAATCATTCGTGGAGAAACTTCGCTTTCTGGAAATAATCAACCACTTTTTGTTGTGGATGGAGTTCCGGTGAGTAATGAATTCATTGCTAATAATACTGAGAATCTAGAATCTGGTTTTCATGAAGTAGATTATGGAAATGGAATTGGAGACTTTAGTGCTGATGACATTGAATCCATTAATGTGTTGAAAGGACCTAGTGCAGCTGCACTGTATGGCTCTCGAGCTGCTGGAGGTGTTATTATTATTGAAACAAAGGAAGGAAAACGAAGCGATGGAATCGGTGTGAGTATCAATTCTAGTGTCACTTTCGAACAAATTGCTTTTTTACCAGAATTCCAAAATACTTATGGACAAGGATCTGGAGGGAAGTTTGCCTACGAAGATGGACTTGGAGGTGGAATCGGTGATGGTGGATTGGTTAGTTTTGGTCCAGCTTTAAACGGTCAATTAATCACACAATATGATGGAGCTTCTTTTGATGAGAACGGAAATCCATTGCGCGGTGGTGATGTGATTGCTAGAAAAGGAAATCCAATTACGGCAACACCGTGGACAGAAAATCCTGATAATGTGAGAGCCTTTTTTAACACTGGAGTTACAAGTCAGCAAAATATAGCTTTATCTGGAGCCAACGAGAGTGGAAGTTTCCGTTTGTCATACACACGATTAGATAACCAAGGAACGCTCCCAAATTCCGATTTTAAGAGAAATAATGTGGCTTTTACAAGTACCTATAATTTTTCTGAAAGACTCAGTATTCGAACACATGCAACGTTCATTAATTCTTCCTCTACTCACAGACCAGGTCTAGGATATGGAAGTGAAAATGTGATGTATTCTTTCCTTTGGATGGGAAGACAGGTTGATTTAGAAGCAGCGGAAGATTATTGGCAGTCAGGTCAAGAAGGATTCCGTCAGTTCAATTACAATACACAATGGCTAGATAATCCATACTTTAATGTCTTTGAAAATCGCAATGGATTTGAGAAAAATCGTTTATTAGGAAATGCTATTTTGAAATATGAGATTTCAGAGCATTGGAATATTCGTTTTAGATCAGGAATTGACACTTATGCGGATTTAAGAACTTCACAAAGAGCTTTTAGCACACAACGTTTTAAAAATGGTGCTTACAGAGAAGACAATGTGACTTTTTCAGAATTAAACACCGATTTAATGTTAGGATATGATAACACTTTCGGAGAAAAATGGAGTTTTAATGCAGCAATTGGAGCTAATAATTTCACGCAAGAAACAAAGTATAAAAGCTTATTGGCCGGACAATTATCTGTTCCTGGTGTTTACAATTTTGAAAATTCAAAAGTGGCATTGAAGGCCTCACAATTTAACGCTCAAAAACAAATAAATTCAGTTTACGGATTAACAGGAATTGGCTTTGATAGATTTTTATTCTTAGACCTTACAGTAAGAAATGATTGGTCAACAACTTTGCCGAGTGAAAGTAACTCATTCGCTTATTATTCTGTGAATGGAGCTTTTGTGTTTTCAGAAAAAATAGAATTACCAAAATGGTTTTCTTATGGAAAATTAAGAGCCAGTACTTCAAGTGTAGGTTCTGACACAGGTCCATTTCAACTGAGAAATACTTATTCTTTCAATCAAAATTATGGAAGTTATCCGCTGTTAACAAATAGTTCGACTTTATTGAATGAAAACTTAAAGCCCGAGCGAATTAATGCTTTGGAAACAGGCGTTGAATTGTATTTCTTCAAAGAACGATTAGGAGTAGATGTGACAGTTTATCAAAACACAGCAAAAGATCAAATTATCACATTGCCAACATCTTCTGCAAGTGGATATTCTGGACAGGTGATCAATGGAGGAGAAATTCAAAGTAAAGGAATTGAAATCATGTTAACAGGAACTGTTGTTAAACGTCAAAACTTTAGTTGGACTGCTTTCGCTAACTTTAGTAAAGGCGCAAGTTATGTAACTGAATTGCCAGAAGGAATTGATCAATACACAACAGGTTTTGCGCGCTTATATACTACAGCTGAAAACACTGTTTTTTACATAGCAGATGCTGAAAATGGCGGACGAATTGGTGACATGTATGGAACAGGATTTATGAAAACTGATGAAGGTCGTGTTATTTACGGAGCGAATGGATTGCCTATTCGTGACAATGAATTGCGTTACTTAGGGAATTACAATCCAGACTTTATCGTAGGATTTGGAAATAGATTTAAGTACAAAGGTTTTGAACTGAATATCCTTTTAGATTGGCGTCAAGGTGGTGAAATAATCTCAAGAACAAAGGCTGTTGGTTCAACATCAGGAGTACTTGCGGAGACTATTGATGGACGTGAAGAAGGAATTATAGGTGATGGTGTAGTAAATGTTGGAACAGAAAGTAATCCTGTTTATGAAGAAAACACAACATCCGTTTCGGCAGCAGAATATTACAATCAATTCTATAATAGAGCAAACGAAGAAAGTTCTGTATACGATGCTTCTTATTTGAAAATCAGAGAAATCGGACTTTCATATACATTTCCAAACAGCTGGGTTTCCAAATTCAATATTCAGGAATTCAAAATTGGAATTGTAGCAAGTAACTTATTTACATGGACAGAAAATCCGCATTTTGATCCAGAACTAAGCGCTATGCAAGGAACTTCTCAAATTTATGGAGTAGAAGACTTGTCTTATCCATCCTCAAGAAGTTATGGAATTCAAGTTAAATTTAAATTTTAAGACGATGAAAAAAATATTATTATACTCACTTATTTCTTTCCTATTTATAGGGTGTAAGAAATTCGATCAAGCCAATATCAATCAAAACGCACCTGAAAATGTAAATCCGCAATTTTTATTGTCGAATGTACTTGCAGAAGGTTCAAACAATCAAGCGTATTGGGGTTGGCACGCAGGAAGTTTATTGGCTCAACATTCTTCTAATTTGGAGTTTTTGCCGGTGGACCGATATAATTTAGGATCCAATGAAGGTTTATGGACCGAAACCTATCGTTTAATGAAAGATTTAAAAGACATTAAAGATAGTGAACAAGGAAATGATGCATATTCTGCTGTGGCCGATATTCTCACTGCTCATCAAGCCAGTTTGTTGACAGATCTTTGGACAAATGTTCCTTATTTTGATGCCTTAAAAGGTCAAAGTGAAGCGAATTTTACTCCAGCTTTTGATCAGCAAGAATTAATTTATACAGCAGAAGGTGGAATTCTTGATTTACTTAAAAAAGCAGTAATTACGCTTCAATCAACGACTGAGAAGATCGATGGCGACATCATGTATCAAGGGAATTTGAATCAATGGATTGCTTTTGCCAATAGTTTACGTGTACGATATTTGTTACGTATCAGTGGAAAAGTTGATGTGTCCGCTGAAATGCAAAGTATTGTTGACAATGGAGCAATTTTCCAAAGTGGAATGCAAGAAGCTGTAGTTCCTTATTTATCTGCTTCTCCAAATCAATGGGTTATTTTCACAGAACGAGAAGGCCGTTTTGTTGATGTGAGAATGAGTAAAACAGCAGAAGATATTTTTGCTCCATTAAACGATCCGCGATTGAAACATTATTATAAGCCGACCGTGAATTCGACTCCAACCAATGAAGAGTACAATGGAATTCCGAACGGATTGAGCAGACAGAATCAAAACAGTTATAATTTAAGTGATGTTTCATTATTAGGAAGCTATCTTCGGGATGAGCCAGATGCTGTAAAAGCTGCATTTATGACGTATGCTGAACTGCAATTTTGTTTAGCAGAAGCAGCACATAAAGGAATTATTTCAGGAATGGCGTCTACTTATTATCAAAACGGAATTCAGGCTTCATTTAATCATTTAGGATTAACCATGCCAAGCGGATATTTATCACAAGTTTCAGTTCCATTGGGAAGCGGCACAGATTTAGAACAAATCATGACGCAGAAATGGATTGCTTCATTTATGAATGGTTACGAAGCTTGGTTTGATTTCCGAAGAACAGGTTTTCCGGTTTTAACGATACCTCAAGACAATTTGAATAACGATGTATTTCCAGTGAGATATGCTTATCCTTCAACTGAACAAGCAGTGAATGGATTAAATTATTCGTCAGCTGTTGGAGCTATTGGAGGTGACAATTACAACAGTAAAGGATGGTGGGAGCAATAATGGATAATTTTAAATTTTGGCAATGGATGCTGGTTATTGTAACCAGTCTCCTGCTGATTGTTTTCTCTCCATGGGCAAAGGATTCGAAACAGTTTTTTGCGGCGAATTCAAAAGGGAAATCGCCCAATTTTGGAATGCTTACAGGAAGCTTAGTTATTTCCTGGGTTTTCGCTAAATCAATTGCCGTTGCTTCAGATCTTGGGTTTGAGCACGGTTTTACTGGAGGTTTAGCTTATGCATCTTACTATGCTTCATTTTTGGTAGCCGGAGTTATTATTTATCGCATGCGAACGAAAGGAGGAATCACAAGTATTCACTCTTTTTTAAGAGAAAAATTTGGTCGACAAGCATTACGGCTATTTTCAGTTGTAATTGCTATTCGATTATTCAATGAAGTGTGGTCAAATACAATGGTTATTGGTTATTATTTTGGAGAATATGGCAGCGTTCCATTTTACTCTTCAGTGATTGTTTTTACAGTATTGACATTGATTTATTCCTTAAAAGGAGGATTAAGCAGTTCCATTTTTTCTGATTTAATTCAAATCGCATTATTCGGAATTTTATTGATTTCTATTTTAGTCATTTTTAATGGTCAAAGTCAATCAACATTTGGAGAAGTAGTAACAGAAGGAGATTTTTCATTCGACAATGGAATCAATTTAATTTTGGTTGGATTATTACACAGTTTTTCTTATCCATTCCATGATCCAGTAATGACAGACCGCGGATTTATCAGTAAACCAAAAACTACTTTATGGAGTTTTATTTTTGCTGGAATAATTGGAGGAGCATTAATTTTCTTGTTCAGTCTTGTTGGTATTTACGGTCGATTAAATGGTGCTACATCTAGTAATTTAACAACATTCGGAACGCTCTTTGGGCCTGTAATGTTATTGCTGATCAATTTTATTATGATTGTTTCAGCATCTTCTACATTAGATTCTTCGTTTTCTTCGGCTTCAAAATTAATTGCAGTTGATTTAAAAAGAGGAGCAACTTTAAAAGTAGGGCGTTGGTCAATGCTTATATTTGCAATAGCGGGTTCTATTCCTTTGTTCTTTGATCCAAAAATTCTTTCAGCCACTACAATTAGCGGGGTTATGGTAATTGGTTTAACACCAATTTTTCTTTTTTGGAAAATTCCTGCTCCTAAAATAAGCTTCTTTTTAAGCGTAACAGTTGGAATTGTTTTTGGAATTATGACAGCGTTAGATCTTTTTCCAGAACAAATGTTCTTCACTAGCGGTCCTTATAATGACTTACTTTGGATTACTTTATTTGCATTATTGATGTGTTTTATTGTTTACTTTGTTCCCAAATGGTTAAAATTCAAATAGTATAAAATGGAATCTTCTCATTTGCACCTCTTTTTTGGAGGATCTTACAGTAATATTCATGCGCTAGAAGCATTAAAGGAAGAAGCCGAAAAACTTCAAATTCCAGCGGCAAATATTTACCATACCGGTGATGTTGTTGGGTATTGTGCATCACCAAACGAGACGGTAAATGCGGTCAGAGATTGGGGAATCAATGTCATTGCTGGAAATGTTGAAGTTCAACTTCGTGAAGGAGAAGAGAACTGTGGTTGTAATTTTGACGAAGGTTCAAGATGTGCCGATTTTTCAAATTTATGGTATCCGTATGCTCAGATGCAAGTGACGCAATCCAACATTGAATGGATGAAAACACTGAAAAATCATCAAGTAATTGAAGTAAATGGTTTACGAATTGGAATTATCCACGGTGGAATTGACAACATTTCTGAGTTTATATTTAAAAGCACTCCTTCAGTAATAAAGGAAGAAATTATCAAGCAACTGAATGTTGATGTTATTGTCGCAGGACATTGCGGAATTCCATTTATGCAACAACTTGATAAATCATATTGGATTAATCCAGGCGTAATTGGAATGCCGGCCAACGATGGGACAACTCGGGTTTGGTATGTTGTTTATAATTCTAAAACGAGTTCCTTTTCGATACATTCATTGGAGTATGATTTCAAAAAAGCCAGCGAAGAAATGATCCAAAAGAATCTTCCTATAGAATATGTAAAAACAATCGTTGATGGACGTTGGGACAATTGTGAAATTTTGCCAAGTGAAGAAACGAAGATGCAAGGGGAGGAGTTGGTTGAGGAAATCATGAGAATTCAGCGAAAAAGACAAAATCAAATTTAAGATTTCAAAATTAGTAGGGAAAAGTATTTCCAACTTCCACACAATCATTTTCACTCTTTTTATGTCTGAGTGGAAATTATAATCGAATAATTTCATCAAAAATTTAAATCGTAGCGTACATAGCTATTGTAATAATCTCGTTTTTTTTTATCCGGAACGCGATTTGTTGGTGAAAGCATGAAGATTGATGTTGTTTAGATTTGCTAGAAGATCAATCTAATATTCAATTTCGGTGTTAAAATAATACAGAATTATTTTGTATACAATCTACTAGTTATTATGCAGTTGAAATTAAATGTTTATTTTTTTGAAATTAATCCATATTTTATTGACGTTAAGAAATAAAAAACACTTATATTTGTCCCCGCAAAAGGATAACGATTCTTAGCTAAAAATTGACAAGATTACAACAATATAAACGATGCTAACTTATCTAATTTAGATTAGAAAGTTACCTCGATATAAGCGAGAGTAGCTCAGCTGGTAGAGCACAACCTTGCCAAGGTTGGGGTCGCGGGTTCGAATCCCGTCTCCCGCTCGATATATCGTTAACTTCGATTAATCGAATAAAATACTATCCTGCCCGGATGGTGGAATTGGTAGACACGCCGGACTTAAAATCCTGTGCTCTTTGGGGCGTGCGGGTTCAAGTCCCGCTCCGGGTACTAAAAATCCTTGTAGTTTTTAACTGCAAGGATTTTTTCGTTTAAGAGGTTTTGATTATATTTAATATAAAAACCAAAAAAATGGCGACTGTGTATATTTTATATTCAAAAATTATAGATAGATTTTATATTGGAAGTTGTGTTGATTTAAAAGACAGGTTGATATAACATAATTCAGGATATTTTGAAGATTCTTATACTAAAATCACCACAGATTGGGTTGTATTTTATCAGTGTGATAATTTAGAATACGAAAAAGCTAGAATGATTGAAAAGCATATAAAAAGAATGAAATCTAGAGTTTATTTGAAGAATCTTAAAAAACACGACGAAATAATGAAGAAGTTGCTAGAAAGATACAGTGCGGATCCATGCTGATAGATCGGCACCCGCTCCAGGTACAAAAAACAGTACCGATATTTATCGGTAGATAAACATAGCGAAAGCTTAGTTTATCCTCTGTTTTTTTATTTATACAAATTGCTCAAAATCACACTTCTATATTTTTATTAATTCAACGATAAGTTAGGAAATCAAAATGCCTGGTTTTTAATTTGATGGTTTTCTATATTTCAATCCCATGATATGGATCACAATAGTCGTTTATCAACGCTAATTAACGTTTCGGTTTTTTGATATTGAGCTCCTCCAAAGAATTTTGAAGAATCTATTTTAAATTTCAATTTCTTGGCATCACTCACGATAGCCATTTATAACGGTTAATTATTTTTACGATTCTCTAGTTTAAGCAGCTTCCAATGAGATTTGAAGATTATATTACAAATCTTAATCTCTTGTTATCACTCACGATAGCCGATTATATTTATAACGGTTATAAACGTTTAAGATTCTTGATGTTGAACCGCTTCTACATAATTTTGAGGAATTTACTACGAACCTCTAAGCCTTGATATCAATCACAATAGCCGTTTTTAAAAGTTGATGAACGAATATATTCAAGAGATTCAATTAAATTTATGAAACTATAGAAAACAAAGATTCCCATAATTAGTAGAGTTGTTAATTCTAATTGAAAAAAAATAACCACGAATTGTCAACATTCAAAAAAATAGAATTAAATTAGTTATGGCTTTTTTGAGCTTCATGAAAAATATCTCCAATGACCATTCAATATTGTTCAGACCTTCATATCGAATTTCCTAAAAACAAGAAGTTTTTAAAAGAAAATCCAATTATACCCACTGGAGACATTCTGATTTTAGCTGGAGATATTGTTCCATTCAGTATAATGGATAAGCACAACGATTTCTTTAAATTCTGCTCGGATAATTTCAAGGAAACTTATTGGATTGCAGGAAATCACGAATACTACGGATTTGATATTACCCAAAAAAGCGGAGCCTTTCATGAGAAAATAAAGTCTAATGTTCATTTATTAAACAATACATCAATCCAAATAGGGGATACACAATTAATTTTTACAACACTTTGGACAAAAATAAACCCTGCACATCAATGGCAAATTGAAAGGGGAATGAATGATTTTCGAGCTATTCGATATGGTAGGTTTCGCTTTACCACAGACAGATTCAATGATTTACATTTAGAAAACTTGCTGTTTTTAAATAAAGCACTGAAAGAGAGTAAGTTGAAAAACAGCATTGTTGTAACGCATCATGTTCCAACATTCCAGAATTATCCACAACAATACAGAGGAAGTATTCTAAATGAAGCCTTTGCTGTCGAGTTGACTGACTTGATTGTAGAGTACAAACCAAATTATTGGATTTATGGACATCACCATGAGAATATTCCTGAATTTAAGATTCATGAAACAACAATGTTAACTAATCAATTGGGATATGTAGAGATGGGAGAGAACAAAGATTTTAATCAAGAAAAAATAATAAAATCATGAATGATCCACAAACAATAAATGGAGGTTTAGTAATTATTATTCCAAAAGAACCTGCTTACGAAAGGGCGAATAATATTTTCCCAGATGAGACATTTATTACAAATTCCGAGAATGCAATAGCTATTTGTTAAAAGAATTCCAAGTTTACAACGACCCGAAAAAAGCGTTGAAGAAGTATTGGAAATTTATCTTCGAAGATTATTTAATGGGTGTATGTATGGACGATAAGGAATGGCCATCTAAACTCACTTGGAAATTGTTTACTGAATGGTTTGAATTTCACTTTAGTTCAATAATTGTTGATTTGGAAAATGGAAGTATAGAAAGAGAAGAATATTGAGCAAGGGATAGAGTTTAATAAAAACACACAAAAAGTGAATTGAACTTTGGTTTAAAACTTCGAACGTTTTTCAAATGAAAATTAGAGCAAGCAATTATTAACATGGGAAGCTTTCTTAAATAATAGATTCATTATTTTTGAAAAACGAAATTCTATATAGACTCAAGCCAAAAAAAAGCATAAGTTGAAAAGATTTGTAGACTCAGCAGTTATTAACGTAACAGATGAACCATCGTTCATGGCAAAAGAGAATGCGAGGACGGAAGCACGCTATGAATTGCTTGATGAACTATGTTACGATGGGTTGTAGATGCTAGAAAGTTATGCGATTTTCTAATTTTAAACTTTGTTTATTAATCTTAATCAAATTACGTGTAAAGCGCTCACTGTCCTAAGTTTATTGATCTCAAAAACACTTAAAACTATGCACTATAATGTATCTAGCTTTAGCGCCTAAAAAGTTTTATATCAAATAATAGATTTTTGTTGTTAGACATTTTTGTCTTTTGTCTAATATCTAATTATCTAGTGTCTAACATCTAACATCTAAATATCTTAATGGTTATTAAAATCAAACGATCATTTCCTATAAAGCTTTTTTTCTCCAAGGGCAAGTTAAAAAAAGTTTGGTTCTATATGATTTTGTGTGGGTAGTTTTAAAATCTATGGTTTTAATTGAAGCTAAACGATTGTTAATTTGGTTCTACTTTTATTTAAATGGAAACGTTCTATTAAAAATCTAATTCGCTTAATTTGATAAGTCCCTGTTATTTAAGTATTTATTATTCGAAGTCCCAGAGGGCATACGCGTTAACTTAAGCCATCATTTCATACATTAGTTCAACAAAGTTAGTGCGTTTTCGTCTTTCATAAGTACAGTATTTACTTATCGATTCTATAACACTGGCGGTGCTTTTAGGTTGTTTCACGAGTTCATTAATTAGCTTATTGATTTGTTCTGGATTACGACATAAATAGTGAGTTAGTTTAATCATACTCAAATCCTTTTTTGAGTACTCCTTCACCATTTTCCTTGCTGTGCTATAGATTATTTGCGAAAATATTATGATAATAATAAATCTAGCTAGCATTAAGATATCAAGCTGTATTTTTGACACGTTATGTATTTTGTCAAAAGCCATATTGGATTTCCAGTTTTTGAAAATAATTTCAATGCGCCATCTTAATGAATATAACTTATATAAAGTTACGTATTCAGCTTCTTCCTTTGGAACTGTAGTTATGTATATTGACCAAGATAAAAGCTCAAGATATTCTTTAGAAGGTTTGGATTTATTTTCTTTTTTAGCTTTGTGCCTCCTATTGTTTGCTAATTCTTCACTTATAGGATATGCTACTATGCGTACTGGAGTTTTAGATTTTGGCCCTAGTTTTACCATCATGTCTAGACTGTTTTCTTTCTTTAATACATCTAGTATGTTAATGTTATTGTGAGTGACTGGATCTAATATAGTCGTTCTGTGTTTATATCTAAAAATACAATCAGCTTGATTATAAATATGTCTTTCAATTTCATCTACTGTGAAGTATCCTCGATCTCGCAAGGTTAAATCGTATTTTTGAATAGGCAAGTTAGCTGCTACTTTTAGATCATTTTTACTGTATGGATCAATTGAAAACTCAATAAACTCCTCTGCAATCAAATCATAAACTCCCTGAATACGTGCATTACACACCTTAGAATGACCATTAGAAACACCCGAAAATATCTCAAACAATCGAAAAGGAAGCTTCACTATAGTGCTATCTTGAACTAATATTCGCTTGTATTTTGTCTTATTTTTGAAACCTCCTTTTTCAATTTTACTCAGCATACATTTTTCTAAAACTTTTTTAAAAAAATCAATACAGGGTTCTGTCGCTTTTTTCCATACAGCCTGTCTACTAACAGATTCTCCACCAATAGCATCAATTTTCGATGCTATGTCATTAAAACTTGCAGTTCCATTTATGGCTTCAAAACATGTTGCAAATAGAATGTCAGCTGGCTTAATAAGTCGTTGACGTTTAATTAACGCTGTCTCATATGCGATTTTTGTTAAAAAATCGTCGTCTATCCCGATTTCATTGAGAATTTTATGAAGTTTTATTTCCATTTTAACTTCAAAATTAATTAATATATACTATCTTTATAAGCAGTATTAATACAAGTTATAAATAATCGATATGGGATATAGAATTAAAATTCAAAAAGTTGATAGAGCTAAGACAAAATCTTTTTATGTTAATTTTCCAGCTGCAATAGCAGAGTCAATAGGATTAGAAAAAGGGGAAGAAATGGAATGGATTATTGAGGATAGAGATACTTTTGTCTTGAAAAGAGTGAAAAAATCAAAATCTATATTGAAAAAATGATATTAGATGACTGGATGTGGGGTTTTGTATTATATCTATTTGTTTTAAACCAAGGACTTACGTCCTTGGCTATTAATATTCCGTCCCGCCGGGACTAATCAATTGAAATACAGACCACCATGTGCTTGCTTGTAAAAATGAAATGATAATTTTGATAAATACTTTAAAATACAACTCATGTAGGTTACAGTTAAATTCGCAGTAGAACTATTAATTTTTCGAAGGATTAAAATTGATTACCCACAGTATTTCATAGAGATCTAAAAGTTTCAATGATTAAATCGATTAGTTAATTGAAACATTTATAATGAATTCAACATGTCCAGAAGCGCATATATTTCCTTTGTTTTAAATCATTTAATTTTTGTCACTTATGTAACAAAAGTAGCATTTAATACTGTAATGAAGTTGTACGTTTATAGTAATTAAACCAATCAAGATGTCAAAAATAGTCGTTTTAGGAGCTGGAATATCAGGTCACGTTGCAGCATCGCATTTAAGAAGAAAGTTAGGGAAGGAACATGAGGTAGTTGTTGTTTCACCAAATAGTAATTATCAGTGGATTCCATCCAATATTTGGGTTGGAATTGGTCGAATGAAATCTCAGCAAATCTTATTTCCTTTAAAACCTTTGTACAAGAAAAAGAACATTGGATTTATACAAGCTAAAGCGATGTCTTTTCACCCAGAAGGTGATGCAACTGAGACTAAACCTTATGTGATGGTTGAATATGTAACCGGATCAGAGAAAGGAAAACAAGAAAAAGTGAGCTACGATTATTTAATTAATGGAACAGGTCCAAAGTTGAATTTTGAAGCTACCGAAGGATTGAAACCGGGAACAAATAAAGCATATTCTGTTTGTACGTATACTCACGCTGATGAAGCTTGGGGCGGATTAAAAGCTCTAATTGAAGAAATGAAAAATGGTAAGAAAGCGAAGATTTTAATTGGAACTGGACATGCCAAAGCAACTTGTCAAGGTGCTGCTTTTGAATACATTTTAAACGTTGAACAAGAACTAAGAAGACATAAAGTGCGTGACATGGCTGAAATTACTTGGATTTCTAATGAATATCAACTAGGAGATTTTGGAATGGACGGGATGTTGTTGAGTTATGGAAAGAAATCAATGGAATCTAACGAAATGTTAGAGATGATCTTTAAGGACCGTGGAATCAAATGGATTTTGGGAGCTGGAGTAACCAAAATTGAAGATGGTGAAGCTCATTATGAAAATTTAGAAGGAGAATATAAATCAGAGAAATATGATTTCGCAATGTTGATTCCTTCATTTTCTGGACATGGTTTTAAAGCTTATGATAAAAATCAAGAAGAAATTACTGAAAAGTTATTTAAAGGATTCATGATTGTAGATGCAGATTATACTGCAAAACCTTATGAAGAATGGTCGGTTAAAGATTGGCCAGAAACATATCAAAATCCTTCTTATCCTAATATTTTTGCGCCAGGAATTGCTTTTGCTCCGCCACATTCTATTTCGAAACCGAGAAAAAGTACAAATGGAACAGAAATTTTTCCGGCACCTCCAAGAACAGGAATGCCATCTGGAATTACAGCTAAAATAGTAGCCGATAACATCATCGATTCCATAAAAGGCAATAAGACGTCATTAAAGCACAAAGGTTCGATGGGGAACATGGGAGCTGCTTGTATCGCTTCGGCAGGATATGGAACTTTCAGTGGGAGTGGAGTGAGTATTACCACTTATCCGATTGTTCCAGATTACGAAAAATATCCTGATACACATGGACGACAATTAGGGAAAACCTTTGGAGAAATCGGCTTAGCTGGACACTGGTTAAAACTGGCTTTACATTATGCTTTTATCTACAAAGCGAAAATGAAACCATTTTGGTGGCTAATCCCTGAGTAGTATTCCGTTGAAGTATTCAAATCAATCCGTTTATAAATTTAAAACTAGAAAAAATGTCAGAGACAGCTAAAATATCAGGTTTCCAACGTTTTGTTATGAGAAACCCAATCATTCAATTCTTTAAATTCATTATTTTGTCTTTAAAGGTTTTGATTATAGTTGCGGGAGGTCATGGTGGAACGCGAGGGTAGACTTAAGAATATTTTTCATAAAATGAATTATATATTATTCAACCGTCTATAAATTATGTAATTCAGACAAGTTATAAAACGTCATGTTATTACTTTTTACGAATTTACATATTTCGATTAAAGTTTTATATTCCACTTGATAAATGTTTTCAAGAGTAGGAATGGGTTTATGTGCATAAAAGACAACTATTTTATTGTGTTTTTTAGCATACGCTAACAATGAAATGAAATAGGGAATGCTTGAATGCTCATATGAACCATCTAATCCTAAACCGCGAACCAGTCTTTCTTTTTCGTAATAACATTCAGCTGACTTTGGTTTTGGATTACCATAAGTCGTACTTCTTAAAATTTTAAATTCATTAAATAATATGCTATCCACTGATGAATTTCTTGAACCAAAAGGATAAGAAAACGAAGTTATTGGTAAACCATTTTCTCTCATCAAGTTTAACATTGGATAAATCTCTACATTTAGGTAAGTAGCTTTTCCGTTTTCAGTAATATAGTTTACTTAATTGACGTGTTGAAAACCGTGACCAGCAATCTCATGACCTTCTCGCTTTAATGATTTAAGTTTTAGTATTTCGGTTTCAAAAAGTGTGTTGAAATTTGAAACAAAAAAGGTCGCTTTCCAATCATAAAAACTTAAAACTTCATTTACAGCATGCCAATCATTAACAGTATTGTCATCAAAAGTTATCACAACTCCTGATTCGTTTGTCGTTTTATCATCTTGCAGACTTGAGTGGTTTAAAATGTTTTTTAATTCCCCACAAGAGAATAAAATTGGTACAAGTATTAATATGAGCTTTAGATTTATCAAGTTATATTATTTTAAATATTTTTATCATCCAAATCTGAAAACCCAAGTAAATTGTTAATGTCTTAGCTAAAGTTAAAAATCTTTATGAATCCATAATCAGATTCTCTGAACTTCATATATTGAAACATCAAACAATATGTGAGTAAAGATTTTAGTAACTCAAACTAATTTCTTAAATTTATAATAAATACAATTATTATGGAAACCACTCGCATAGAGATTTTGAATCCTAAAGCAAAGAAACTTTTGAATAGTTTAGTTGAGTTAAATCTAATTAAAATTACTAGTGAAAAAAAATTTAACTTCTCTTCATTATTGAAAGAGTTGAGGACTAAAGCTGAAGATGAAATTTCAATAAAAGAAATAACTAAGGAAGTCGAGATTGTAAGAAAGCTCAGAAATGAAGAGTAGGCAATTAATTCTTGATACTAATCTGTTAATTAGCTTTTTGATAACTAAAAAACTTCAAAAGCTTGATGAATTTATTGAAAGAAAAAACATAACTTTAGTTTTTTCCAATCCAAGAAGTCATTTTAAAACCTATTCCAGCGGCTATTGCTTGACCAACAAATGGCAGCCATTTTGAAGCTGTTTTTTGTTATTTAAAATGGTCTCTTCCTTTTTTCCATTCTGTGATGTAAAGACAAATTTCTTCTAACGGCATTTCTTCAATATCAGCCTTACTCAATTCATCAGTTTTTGCAATTTCAAAGAAATCACCATTGAATTCATTATATAGTCTCCAAATTTTATTTGCGCTATCAATCTTAGTAGATTTTATTTTGTATATCCAATTTCTAAATTTCCTTAAAGCTATTTCAGGGTCATTATTATGAATTTCTATGTCATTACCTGATAAATCTGAAATGGATTTTTGATAACGATATTTTGTTTTATCGAAAATTAGTAAACACTTTTTATTCATCTGGGTATTACCGAATTTTTTACAACCAATGTCAATCCCAAGTTCAAAAGGCATATTAAAACGAGCTAACTCGTTTTCTTTTGTTGATTCCATTCGTGATAGATCATGAATACTGTATTTAGCTTTCGAAATTAAATCATGAATACCATCAACTCTTGTTTCTGCGGAATTTGTTGTTTCAGAAAGTAAAGGTTTATATCCTAAATATATGGAGCTGAATATTAAAATTTTTAGGATTGGTTTGAATTCTTTATCGAATGGACAGTTTATGAAAAGATTATTTTCAAAAGCCATAGGATTTAATTGCTTGTTTGAATTTTTTCAACACTTCCATCAGTTCTATGAACTACTAAAACGTTAGCTTCTTCAGAACTAAGTAATTTTTTCCCATTCAATATCGCATTTCTCTTCGTATCAAATTCAGAAATTATCTTTTCAGAACCTTCTCTGAAAACTACCCAAAATCCATTACGGGACATGACGTGTAGTTTTCTTCCTGAAGATCCAGCATTCCTGAATTTTATACTTAATGTTTTTTTTCTGTCCTTTATCATGTTATACCAAATATACAATAAAAAATCTCCTATTTGGACGAATCTTATAAGTATTTTTTTTTCAACTCCCAGAAACCTTCAAAGCTTCAAAAGTCTCCACAGCAATTTCTTCTGCTTCTTTAATCATGTCTTTTCCAATCCAGGATGTCATTTTGAAACCTATTCCAGCGGCTATTGCTTGACCAACAAATGGCAGCCATTTTGAAGCTGTTTTTGTGGCAATTGTTGTACTGACTTTTTTGAGTAAGATCATAATCGCATCTCTTCCGCCATATCTTGACGTGTACTGAAGTACCTTGGATGCAATGAATTTTGCGCTCTTTTTATCCAAGAATTGAATATTGAATTCTTGCTGTTCTTTATTTAAACCGTAAATAGTTTGAACTTCTTGAGACATTTTCACCATTAAAGCGATGTCAAGACCTATATCAACTCCAGGAATTGGATTGATGCCATTCGCTGCAGCTAGAGCTGAATATCTCATGACTATTTTCTCCGCAATTCTTCTTTTTTCTTCAAGAATTCTTTGGCTCGTAATATTGATATCCGCTATAAATCTTTCTTTTTTAAAATCACTTAGAGAAAAAAAAATATCTTCCAAAAGTTTGCTGAAATCGTATTCTTTTGGATAATCAGCAGAAGTTAGATAGATTCCATTGACTTTATTTCCTTTTAAATTCTCTGCAATGTTATCATAAACTTTTTTGTAAGTCTCTTCTGCGGAAATACCTCTTTTTAATCCTCTTTCAATGGAAAAATCAATCTTTGTTCTAACCGCAAATACAGGTTTTTTGATTTTTATTAATTCCTGGATCAAATACAAATCATCTTCATAGAATCTATCGGATGTAACTAAAATTACACAATCAAAATCCTTAATTTCAAATTCTTCAATGTATTTCTCCTTTGGAAATTTTGTAGTTGAACAACCCGGAAGATCAAAGAAAAGTAATCCATTGAGTTCAATCGGCTCATTGATGTCCATCGTAGTTTCAATCTCACCAACTTCGGCAATTTCTTCACCAGCAATGGCGTTAATCAATGATGATTTCCCCGTTCCACTGCGACCAATGATTCCGCATTTGATTTTCGCATTCTTAAAGTTTTCTAAATCCTTTTTGAATTTGCTAATTATTTCATTCGGATTCATCTTATCGATTTTCATGTTCATAAAGATAATTAGGATTTGTTAAATAAAGAAGGTTTTGGGTTAATTGATATAGTATATAAATAGCTGATGGCATTGATATGTTGGATCACGGATGACGCATATGCTGCGACAAATTCAGTAAAACTGCAATAAAAGCGGGTAATTATGGGTTTATATTTTGGAAATTAAATTTTTAACTTAGTCTACTGCTTAATTATTTTCTTGGTTTGAGAACTGGTATTAATGTAATAAATACCTTCATTTAATAAAGATAAATCAATTGTGCATTTTGTTGAAGAATATTTATTTTGTAGGGTAAATTTTGTAACATCTTGCCCAAGAACATTGCAAATACTAATATTTTCTAACTCAAATTTACTTCCAATTAAAGTGAGTTGACTTTCCGAAGGATTTGGAAAAACTTCTATTTCCGAATTTTCCTGTCCCTTAATAATTACACTTTTTGTTGCAGAATAAGTAAACTTACCATCAAAATCAGTTTGCTTCAATCGATAGTATGAGATTCCTTTGAATGGACTCTCGTCAATTGAAGAATATTTTATTAAGCTGGCTGAATTTCCAGCACCTTCAACTTTATTTACCTTTTTCCATTGAATTCCATCTGTAGATTTATCAATGGTAAAATAATCATTATTTCTTTCCGAAGCAGTTTGCCAATCTAAATTTACTTTATAATCTTGATAAGGTTTTGCATCAAAATAAATTAATTCAATAGGAAGTGGTGTTTGAGCTACATTAATCGTCCCTAATGTAAATCTACTGTTATTTGCGATAGCTGTAACTCCTGCAAACTGGTAAATATTTCCTCCAACTGAAGTGGCTCCTGTAATCGGAGTATCATCATTGAAATTTCCATTATTATTAATATCCACCAATAAGCGTAAATCTGAAGGTGTTACCGGTCCTAAGCCTGTAAGGTCAAATCGCATATCAATTGCTCCAACATCCACAGCATCGGCATTTTGGTCGACTTCACTTACTCGCCAAACTCTGTCAAAACGCGCACCAACTGTTGGTGGTACATCCGTTTCTTCAACAGCTTCTCTAATCCCGTTATTGTGTCCCCAAAATAAAAATTCATTATCTTCTAATTTATTAGGATTTAGAATTCTCACCATTCCAGTTCCTTGAGAATCGTCGTGAAAGTTTGCTGCATTTACTCTTCCGATTCCGGCAACGTCATGATCAAAATCACCATTTGGACTATTGTCATGAACGTAAATATCATTTGTACTTAAAGTGTAATTATACTTTGCTGATAAATAGTTTGCTACAATTATTCTTTGAGTACTATTCACTGTTTTATCAAACATTATTATTTCTCCAATTTCACCATTAAAGAAAAAACTAGGAGTACTTTCATTTCTACCAGCTCCAACTCTGTATGGTTTTTTTGTATTGACATTCGAATTACTAGATGAACTAGCTTCTAAGCTATTATTGATAAATAGTCTTTTCTTAATAGTGGAGTTATGGTCATAATGAATTTGTTGATCCGCCCAATTTCCAACGGTTACTGTAAATGCATTAATTGTATTCCAAAATGTGCCAAATTGACCAGTCCAGAAGGACCAAATGTTAGAGGATGGTCTGCAATATAACATAAACCCAGTTCTTTGACTAGCATCTGATGGATCATCTCTATTGGATACGATTGTTTTGTATGCACCACTCGAAGTTGGATTTGAAGCAGAGAATATTGAATAATTGATAGGATTCAACTTACTTGTAAAGGCTCTTTCGAAGTAAAGAGAACTCCCATCAAATTTAAAAGCAGGATATCCATTAATTGCTGATGTATTAAATAGAGCACCATTGGGACTAGAAAAATCATTTCCATACCCTGATTGGTCATTCCATGAAGTTATGGTTGAGCCGTTTGTACCGGTTACAGTATTTGCGTTTAACCATAAAACAAGATTAGAATTTCCGTCATTTGAACCAACTCCTCCTGGTCCTGTTTGGGTATTACCTATGTTTAAAAAAAAGACGAATGTAAATAGTAGTGTATATCTCATATCTGTATTAAGATATCAAAGCAATGAATTAGTAGCGTTTTCTGCTTTATATCAATCATAAAATTACATTTAAAATCGAACTTTTCAAATGTTGTCAATTAGAATTTATATTAATTCATTCTGACGATCTTTCTTTGAGGTAATTCCTTTGAATTAAGTGAGTTAGGATGTGTTTTGAGATTTATGGAAATTACTGTTAAATGAAATGCTTTTCCGACGATAATTTTCAACGGGGTAAAATTGATAACTCCTTATTTCCGAGTAAAAACATATAAGAACCCGTCGTAATTATCATCACTTATGTAAAGTTTATTGTCTTCAATTTGATAGGTATCATAACTTCCATTTTTGTATACGATGGCGGACCTTTTATCAGCGGAGTGAATAGATTCTTTCATTTCTATTTTATATCTCACTTGTGTTTTCTTTTTCTCTTTGAATTCTTCATAAACTCTGAAAAAACCTTTTTCGGTAAATTCTATCCAACTTCCAGTGCAATATTTTGTGCTTCCGCCAGCTCCGGTAAATCCACCTGAATTGCTATGATAGTTCCATGAGCCAAACAGTTTCCGAGACTCATCGTTTGGTGTAGAGATTTTTTTGCATCCTACAGAAATAGTGAATAATAAAGTCGATGCTATAAATAATGTTAGAAATTGTTTCATCTTTATCTATTTGGTTGTATTTAATAATCAGCAAATTACTATTTAAAATCACGAACTCAATATTTTGAAGATGATTTAACATCTAATATAAATGCAGCGGGTTTTATTAGAGTATGTCCAGAGTTCTATTTAAACGATCAAAGTTTGAAATCAAAAACGGCAACACTATAGAAGTATTGCCGTTGCTTAAAATTTTATCAATTACTTAATACTATTTTTGAAAAGTTCTAGCATTCTCTTGAGATTCTTGATCTTTCAATTTCGCAACTAATTCAAGTGCTTCAGGAATAACATCACTGCTAATTACGATTAAAGAACCTGGCTTAGCATTTTCTACTGCGTGAATTATAGCATCTCTCTCTGATGGAATTATTGTGGTTTCCATACTCGAATTTTCTTGGTTAATTCCCTCAAGAACCATCGCAATGATTTGTTCCTCAGTTTTACCACGTAAATGCTTGTCTTGTCGGATGATAATTTTATCAAACATTGTGGCAGCAACGCTTCCTATTTCTCTATTGTCTTCTAAACGTCTGTCTCCAATTCCTGAAATAATTCCTACTTTTTCTGTAGAATCAAATGAATCAACGAATTGTTTCAATGCTCTCATTCCTGCTGGATTGTGAGCGTAATCTAGAAGCACAGTGAATTTATTAAATTCAAAAACATTCAATCTTCCTGGCGTTTGAGTTGGCGAAGGAATAAACGTTTCCAAAGCTGCTCTTGTGTCTTCAATGCTAATTCCTTGAATATTTGCAGCCAAAACAGCTGGTAAAACATTCTTAATCATAAACTCAGCTTTTCCACCATAAGTAAGCGGAATATGTTCTGCTTTCATGATACGCATTTTCCATTGACCTCTGCAAAGCGTAACATATCCATTTTCATAAATCGCAGTTATTCCACCACGTTTCTGAAGCGCTTGAATATGACTGTTATTTTCATCCATTGAGAATAAAGCCAAATTACAAGTTATGTTCTTGCGCATTTCATAAACCAAAGGATCATCAGCGTTCAAAATCGCATATCCTGATGGCAATACAGTTTCTGGAATTACTCCTTTCACTTTCGCTAATTGCTCTATAGTATGAATTCCTTTTAAACCAAGGTGATCAGCTGCAACGTTCGTTACAATTCCGATATCACATTTTTTAAATCCAAGACCTGCACGCAATAATCCACCTCGGGCACATTCTAAAACAGCGAAGTTTACAGTTGGATCTTTCAATACAAATTCTGCACTTGAAGGACCTGTGCAATCCCCCGTCATTAATAAACGATTTTGAATGTAAACTCCATCACTGGTAGTATATCCAACTCGTTTTCCGTTCAATTTAGCAATGTGCGCAATTAAACGAGTTGTTGTTGTTTTACCGTTTGTTCCTGTAATTGCAATAATTGGAATTCTACCTGTTGTACCTTGTGGAAATAATTTGTCAATTACTGGAGCAGCTACATTTCTCGCCAATCCTTTAGAAGGAGCAAGGTGCATTCTGAATCCAGGACCTGCATTAACTTCAAGAACAGCTCCGCCAGTTTCATCCAAAGGTTGAGAAATATCGGTTGTCATAATGTCAACTCCACAAATATCTAAATCAATAATTTTGGAAATACGTTCTACCATTGAAATATTCGCAGGGTGAACGATATCTGTAACATCTTCTGAAGTTCCTCCCGTAGAAAGGTTTGCTGTGTCTTTTAAGATAAGTCTTTCATCTTTGGGAAGAACACTTTCTAAAGTATAGCCAGCTGCTTTTATAATGGTTTGTGTAAGTTCGTTTATTGTTATTCTTGTCAACACGTTTTCATGTCCGTATCCACGTAAAGGATCTGCATTTACTTTATCAATAAGTTGTTGAACATTGTGTTCGCCGTCACCAATAACATGCGCTGGAGTTCTTTTTGCTGCAGCTACCAATACATTATTAATTACTAATAATCTGTAATCTTCCCCCACAACGAATTTCTCAACAATAACAGATCTTGAAACTTCTTTTGCAGCATTGAAAGCCACAACAGCATCTTCATAATTTTGTATGTTAACAGTAATTCCTCTTCCATGATTTCCATCAATAGGCTTAATAACAAGTGGAAATCTCACATAATCACATGCATCTTTTAAGCTAGATTCATTTCGGATGATTTCTCCCCTTGGAACTGGAACTTCAGCTTGTTCTAATATGTATTTTGTGTCTTCCTTATCGCAAGCCAATTCAACACCAATGCTGCTTGTTTCGCTAGTAACTGTCGCTTGAATACGTTTTTGATTTGCCCCGTAACCCAATTGGCAAAGTGAATATTTATTCAATCTTATCCAAGGAATATTTCTTGCTTCAGCTTCTTCAATTATTGAACCTGTGCTTGGTCCAAGTCGAACAGATTCGCGTAATTCACGCATTTTCTGAATATCTGCTCCTAAATCATAATCTGCACCACTTATTAAAGCTTCACAAATTGCCACTGAACTTTCAGCAGCAAAACGTCCAACTTCTTCTTCCATATAATTAAATACAACATTATAAACGCCTTCTTCACCATACCCACGAGTTCTACCAAATCCGACATCCATTCCAGCAAGGGTTTGAATTTCAAGAGCGATATGTTCTATAACGTGCCCCATCCAAGTTCCTTCATCTACCCGCTGAAAGAATCCTCCTGGTGTTCCAACCGAACATCGGTGACCATACATATCAGGAAACATCTTTTCCAATCGCTCACGAAAACCGTCTACTTTGTTCGTGGGTAATTGTTCCATTTCTTGTAGGTCTAAAACCATTACAATTAATTTATGACGACGAATTGACCAGTAATTTGGACCTCTCATGGCATTGATACTGCGTATTTTCATAAGATGTAAAATTTTAAGTTTTTTGATGATTTCTTCAAGTAATTCTTAAATATATGATTTTGATTCAATAAATACATCTATTTTCGTCGTTTTATATAAAATTAATACCTGAATGAATAATAGTAGTGTTAAAGGGATTCTAATTCCAATTGGTGGAAATGAGGACAAAGGCAACAGAAATGGAAAAGAAGATGCATACAGTTTTGATTTTGTAGGCGACGGAATTCTTTATCATGTTGTAAAACAAGCCGGGGGATTAGATGCTAAGATTGTTGTAATCCCAGCTGCATCTAGTATTCCTGAAGAAATAGCAGAAAATTATAAAGATGCTTTTAAGAAATTGGGATGTACAAATATACATATCCTACAAATTTTAGAACGCAGCGACTCAGAGATTCCTGAAAACATTGAGTTAATTAGAACAGCAAATGCAGTTATGTTTTCGGGTGGAAATCAATCCAATATCACTAAAAAGATGTTGGGGACTTCAATGCACCGTTTGATGCTCGATAAATATAGAAACGAACCTTTTGTAATTGCAGGAACAAGTGCTGGAGCGATGTGTATGTCGCACCAAATGATTGCAGGAGGGACAAATAAAGATTCTTTCAGAAAAGGAGTTGTGGACATGGGGAAAGGAATGGGATTCATTTCTCAACTTATTATAGATTCACACTTTATTCGCCGTGGTAGATTTGGTAGACTAACAGAAGCTGTTGCTAAACATCCTGACTTGATTGGAGTTGGTTTGGCAGAAGATACTGGTTTAATTATTACAAATGAAAAAGAATTTCAAGTGATTGGATCAGGAATGGTTATTGTTTTTGATACAAGAGAAGCAACTCATAATTACCAGCATATTCTAGAATTTGGAACGCCAATGACAGTGGTTAATATGTTAACGCATGTTTTATCAAATGGTGATAAATTCGAAATTGAAACAAGAACAATTAAGGTCTTGCCAATGAATGCTGAGTTTGTGTAGATGGTATTTTCAATGATTTTTTTAAATCACATAATGTTTTGATAATGAAAAGGACGATTTGCAAATCGTCCTTTTTATTGTAATTTTTTTTTCAATTAGATTTTTGAATCATTGAATTATCAAATCACATAATGTTTTGATAATGGAAAGGACGATTTACAAATCGTCCCTACATTGTATCTTCGTACAATGTTTTTTCATTTGGATAATTGAATCATTGAATTTTCAAATCACATAATGTTTTGATAATGGAAAGGACGATTTACAAATCGTCCCTACATTGTATCTTCGCACAATGTTTTTTCATTTGAATTTTTGAATCATTGAATTTTCAAATCACATAATGTTTTGATAATGGAAAGGACGATTTACAAATCGTCCTAACATTGTATCTTCGTACAATGTTTTTTGTAATTATCTAAGTAAATTCAGGCTCCCCACAATCTCCGAATTCTCATCATTCCTCAATTTCTTATAATATATTTTATAAAGATAAGTTCCTTCAGGAGCATAAATAGTCTGGCTTGAACCGTAAGATCCGTCCCATCCATAAGCTGGATTATTGCTTTCAAAAATCAATTCTCCCCAACGGTTATAGATTTGTAATTTGTATTCTAATGGTTCAAATCCAGAAGTAAATTGTGGTTTAAATGATTCATTGTATTGATTTCCATCTGGTGTAAATGTGTTGGGAATGAAGTATATTAATTCCTCGAAAAATGGAAGATCCAAATTGAAAGTATCTTTACATCCTAAATTACTCGTTGCGACTAATTCCACATCAAAAATGAATTTTCTGCTAATCTCATCCACTGAATATTCATGGGTTGGATTTATTGCATTACTGAAATCTCCATCTCCGAAATTCCATTCATAATCTGTTGCTCCTATAGTCTCATTTGTGAAGTCTGCATTATTGTAAATGTTTGTCAATTCTTCTGGATTTACTGTGAAATCAGCAATTGGATAATAGTCTATGCAGATGTAATCCGTAATCGTTAAATCATCGGTACAACCATTTGTTAATTCGACTTGGAGATTAACATCAAAACATCCCGCTTCTGTGAAAATAGGATTTACGTTGCATCCTGTAAACTGTTCTGCACCATTTATGGTATAAACACATTGATTTCCAATCCCAGGCGAAGTACTAAACAAGTTGATTTCTTGCGGTGCACAGCCAATTGTTCTATTTGCAGTAAATGAAATATCTGGAGAAATAATTACTTCAACGTCGACTTGACCTGTGTTCACACATCCAAAAACAGATGTTCCAACAACAGTGTAAGTTACGAGTCCTAAACTTGGAGTAAATGGAACATTATCAATCACTCCATTATCCCAAAAATAAGTATCTGCTCCGCTTCCAGAAAGTGTTGTTTCATCGCCATCGCAAACTGCATAATCATTTCCTGCATTCACAATTGGAAGTGGATTTATTGTTACTTGAACATCATCCGTTGAAAAACAATTGACTCTTTCAGCAGTTACAGTGTATGTCGAAATTCCAACCGGAGAAACAAAACCAACTCCATCCACTACGCCATTATTCCATGAAATATTTGCAATTTCTGGATTGAAAGCGGTGAGCGTGATAATGTCATTTTCACAAGCTTCGATGTCAGTTCCTACGTTTACAAATGGTGGAAGCGGGTCGGTTAGTGTCATCGTAACATTTTCTGTTGTGCTGCAAGTCAGACATGTTCCTTCGGTAATAGTAAAACCTGAATAATTTCCTTCAACTAATCCTGTGATTGTGTATTCTCCAATTGCATCTGTCGTAATGGGAGTTGGAACTCCTCCATTATAATTCAATTCGTAATTTGAAGATGGAATTAATCCAGAAAATGTAATTGTTCCTTCGTTTCCCTGACAAGTTGTAGGATTTGTGCTTGAAACGGTAAAAACAGGATCAAACAACTCGATTTTTATAATTTGTGAAACATTTATCGTATTTCCACAATCATCCGCAATGCTGTAAATTCGGGTGATTTCTTCGCCATTACAAGTATTTCCATTTGAGTTATCTGAAACAAAAGCGACCATTGGATTTACTGTACAATTGTCGGCTTCGTCTGTTACCACGGTAACATCTGGAAGCGGAACATCAGCCAAACAATCTACAAATATCGTATCAGGATTACTCGCTGTTGGCAGAATATCATCATCAATTGTAATCGTTTGCACCACATCAATATTGTTTCCACATTTGTCTTCAATGTTGTAAGTTCTTGTGATGATTTCTGGACAAGTATTCCCATCTGAAACATCGCTTACGTGCGTCACAATTGGAATAGCTAAACAATTATCGGCTTCGTCAGTTATTGACAAAATATCTACAACTGGAACATCACCAATACATTGAACTGTTGTGTCATTCGGCGCAGTTCCTGTTGGAAGAATAATTTCACTAATCACAATCGATTGCGTACATGAAAGTGTCACTCCACAAGTATCTGCAATTTGATAAGTTCTGGTGATTGTTTCTGGGCAAGTTACTCCATCAGAAACTTCACTCAATAATGAAAATGATGTAGAATCAATAATTCCACCAACTGGAATTGTTGCAGAACCTCCAGCTGCTATAAATGCGCTAAAATCAGAATAAGGCGCTTGTTCTGAAATATCACACGAAGCTGTTAAATCTCCTGGACAAGTAATATCTGTAATCGCTGGTGAAACTGTAATACTCATTTGATCTGAAGAAAAACAGTTTACTCTTTCTGCGGTAATGGTATAAAAAGTTGTGCCAACGGGTTGAATAAATCCAAGGCCGTCAGTAATTCCGTTATTCCAAGTGATATTCGCATTTTCAGGATTAATTGCATTTAAAATGATGGTTTCACCTTCGCAATATTGCTGATCTGGACCAGCATTAATAATTGCAGCGGTTGGATCATTGATATTAATGGAAACATTTTCTGTTGAGGTACAAGTTGGACAATCTGCATCTGAAACAGTGTAGTTTGTGTAAGAACCTGCTGGAAGTCCTGTTATTACGTAATCTCCTGTTGCATTTGTTGTGATTGGATTTGTTGTTCCACCATCAAAACTCATTTCATAATTTGTGTTTGGAGAAAGTCCAGAAAGCGTAATTTCTCCATCCGTTCCATTGCAAGAATTTGTTCCTTGTCCTGAAACGGTGAAGTTTGGTGTGTAAGAATCTACAAGAATAGTATGTGTAACATTAATGCTGTTTCCGCAATCATCTGTTACGCTATAAATGCGTGTAATTATTTCTCCGTTACATGAATTTCCATTAGTACTTTCTGAAACAAAAGCGACTATTGGATTCGCTGTACAATTGTCAGCCTCATCTGTCACAACTGCGATATCATCAATCGGAACATCCGTTAAACATTGAACAGTTGTTGAAATATTACTCGCTGTTGGAGCTGTATTGTCATTAATTGTAATCGTTTGAATGACATCAATGTCATTTCCATTATCATCTGCAATATTGTAGGTTCTTGTGATGATTTCGGGGCAGGTGTTTCCATCTGAAACATCTGAAACAAAAGTAACCGTTGGAATTGAAGTACAATTATCTGCTTCATCAGTAATTGAATTTACATCTGGAAGAGGAACACTTCCAACACATTGCAAAGTCAAATTTGCAGGTGCTGTTCCTGTTGGGTCTACAATATCAATGATTGTAATTGTTTCTGCTTTACTCGCTGCACAAGCATTTGAAAGATTGCTGAAATTTGGTGTAAATGTATAATTGGTAGTTGTTTGATTGTCAAACGCTGGCGACCAAGTTCCTAAAATGCCATTATCAGAGTTTGTGGGCAAAGTAAAAACAGCACTTGGGCAAAGTGAATCTGTAAAAGAAAAACTAGGAATAGTTTGCGAAATAACCTCAATTAATTGCTGAAAATTTACTGGACAACCCGCCGAAACGCCCGAAGAATCTGACGAAAAAGTATAAGTTGTTGTGTTTTGATTATCAAAAGCAGGCGACCAAGAACCAGCAACTCCATTATTGGAAACTGTTGGTAAAACAAGTGCATCATTTATGCAAATAGAATCTGGTAAATTAAATGTTGGAACTATTTCTGGAACAATTTGCACGGTAAGTTGAACTGTATCTGCACAGAATAAACTTGATGGCGAAAAAGTATAGGTTGTTGTTGCTTGAGAATTGAAAGCTGGCGCCCAAGTTCCTGAAATACTGTTGTTAGATGTAGTTGGCAAAACTAAATTTGTTCCTTGACAAACTGGTTGAATAGAATCAAAAATTGGAACTGTAACCGTTATTAAATTAAGCGTTGTGTCTGCAGAATTATTTAAGAAATTACTCTCTGGAATAACGCCCAATTGAGTGGCATCTTGGTTGGCAATAACACTTAATGTAAAAGGACTGGTAACATTTGCTGGAATTGTTACGCTTGTTGACATTGCTAAACTGTCTCCAATAAAAATTTCAGATGGTGTTAAAAATGTTCCTAGAAAAATAGTGTTATTTGCATAAATTGAAATGGGAGTTCCTTGAGGTAAGGTGTCGTTAGAGTTGACATTGAGAACGGTAAAATCTATTGCAAGGGTTTGGTTTTCACAAAGTTCTTGACCTGTGATGGTGTTGAAGGTGACTGTGGCGTCTGGGAGTTCTGAGGGGATGGATGTGATAATGTTTGAAATAAAGCGAAAACGATTAGACCTTGCACCTATTGTCGCAGAAATATCTCCAATATTGATAGAATTGCTAATATCAAATTTATCAACATCCCTATTCCAACTCGTATTGCTTCCTGAAAAGCTATCTGTACTATTGAATGGGTTATTGGCAGGGCTTTGTATGTTACTTAAAGTATCTCCATTGATTGTAATCCATTCTCCTAAAAATTTATTCGCACTTCCATTCCAAGAAAGACAGGTCATAGTAGCATTATTTGTATTTGTTACATTTAAGTTGTTTATTGAGAAGCTGATAGGAGTTACGGGACTAAGGCCCAAGGTTTCCAGTCCATCATAGATGTTTAGTTGTACACTTGGAAGTGAAGTTTCAGAGTAGACCACTACAATATTCCATCCTGAATAGTAAATAGCATTTGAACAATAACTCGGGAGGAAAGGATTTAGGTCGAAGTTGCTAATGTTATAAAGGCCGTTACCAGTAATTTGAGCATAGGTTGTAATATCTTTTACCGCTGAAAAATATAGTCTAGGGTTGCTACTAGGACCACTTACATTCGTGGTATTAATGATATCTGGGGTTTGAAGATTTCCGTTTAGGGTAACAGTTGTTCCAACACCATCTTTAACTCCACTCCAGATTAAATAGGCAGCTTCAATAGATTGGTTAGTGGTTAAATTCAATGTTGCGCTTGAGTTCGTTAGCAATTGGCATGGTGGATTGGGAGTTTGCCAATTATCCAAGACATTGTGGGTGTTACCTATTACTGTGTAATCATATTGCCCATTGAATTGCTTATAAAGTGTTAAGGGTGTAGTAAACTGAGAAAATAAATTGTTCGAGATAATCAATGAAAAGAGCAATGCCCATAGAACTATGTTTTTTGACTTTTTCATAGTTTCAAAAATAAGGAAAACTTTCAGTATTCGCAAATATAGAAAACTTAAAGCAAAAATAAACATCAGATTATTTTGATTAGTCATTTTTTTTTTTAGTAGATTTATGACTTATCAAAACTATTATATTATGAAAAAGCAAATTTTAGTGTTATGCCTATTGGTTTCAACCATGACGATTTTAAAAGCCCAAGACAATTTATCGGAAGGCCCAGTAGAAACATATAACAATACTGGAATAACACAGCTTAATGGTGAAATCTTTCGTTTTAAACCGGGCCTAGTAACACAATTACAAAGTGGGACCAGCTTTAATTTTGATGAGGACTGGTTTGCTTTAGGAAAGATTACTGCTGGTACTCAAGATTTTTATGGCTTACGTTTTCAACAATTCAAGAAAGGTTTAACAATGGGTTATACAAGTGCAGCTCCTAATAAGCCACGTATTGAATGGGTTCATAGTGGTGGACCAACTGCTGGATTTCTAGAGTTTCGTGTAGGAACTAGTTTAGGTAGCTCAGGTAGTCCTGGTACAAATGTCTTAGTAGCTTCTATGTCTCCACTTCAAGGTAATACATATTTTGGGGATATAGTTAATTTAGGAAATCCATTTCTAGATAATGCTAATTCCCCTGAGGTAGGTATTCTTACACGAGGGCAAATAGGTTTGAGTATTAGAAATCAAAATTCAAATTCGACAACAGGTAATAATATAGGAGCAGCAATTCGGGTGGAGCATGGTTCGAACAATGGTAATGGAATGATTATCGATTGTGTTGGAGGAGAAAGCTCAATAGGTATTAGAACAGAAGTGGCTAGTTCACTAAATTCAATTGGTGTCAGATCAACAACAAATACAAACACCCAGTTTAGTGCTGCAATTTATGGAGATGCTCAACTATCAGGTAGTAATCGTCATGCAGGTTATTTTAATGGAGACGTTCTTGTAACGGCAGGTACTTTTACTGTTTCTGATGAAAAATTAAAACAAAACATCAATAATGAAAAAAGCGCACTCGAAAGAATTGCTTTGTTGCGTCCTGTTACATATACGTTCAACAAAACAGAAGGAATTGCACTTCCTGAGACAAATCAACATGGTTTTGTTTCTCAAGAAATGGCAGAAGTATTCCCAGAATTAACCAAAGATGTGACTCAACCAGTTTTTGATGAAGACGGTAAAATAGTTTCTGATATTTCTTACAAAGCCATTAACTACACTGGGCTAATTTCTGTTTTAACGGCTGGTATTCAAGAATTGAACAGTGAATTGGTTGATATTAGAGAAGAATTGGCAGAATACAAAGCCAACGACAAAATAAGAGAAAGCTTAGTTCAAGACAGCCGTGAGGTTTCGGATTACTCAATGGAGCAAAACATACCTAATCCATTCAATGATAGAACCGTAATTCGCTACCAATTAGCGCCTAATGTTGAACAAGCTTCAATTACTATTTTCAACTTAAATGGTGGATTTGTGAAGGATTACCCAATTAATGAAAACAAAGGTGAAATTACGATTTTGGCATCTGAAATTGGTAAAGGAATGTTTATTTACAGCCTTACAAGAAATGGACAGGAAATTATGTCTAAACGAATGATTGTTAGATAGATAATGGTTAATTATTAATCCGCCAGGGGTCGGACAAGTTGTTTAATTATTAACGCGATAGAGGTGGTTATTTGCGGTGAATACTACAAAGCTCTTTAGTTAATTTTTATCTGATAACGGTTGGTCGTTCGATTTTTTATTAAAAATCTCTGAGAGTTTAGACTTTTGGAGGTTTTTTCTTGATAATTGAAAATTCAATAATGGTCAAATCATTGATTAACGCGATATTGATACCTGAAGCGAATAGTCAAATCTCATACCTAATAATTCAAAGGATTCAAAGGATTCAAGGATTGAAAAATTCAATGATTAAAAAATTCACCATTCAATATTTTTCATTTTTCATTATTTAACGTAGTAAACTAACACTTCCAACGATTTCAACTCTATCTTTATTTCTTGCTTTTTTGAAATTAATTCTCCAAACATAAGCACCCGACGGCGCAAACTTATAGCTATTCGTTCCATAAGTTCCGTCCCATCCAATTGCTGCATCGTTACTTTCAAATACTACTTCTCCCCAACGATTAAAGATTTTTAAATTGTATTCCATTGGATCGAATCCTGTTGTGAAAATCGGTTTAAATGTTTCGTTATACTGATTTCCATCTGGTGTAAACGCATTCGGAATATAGTAGATCAATTCTTCAAAGAATGGGAGATCTAATTTTGCTGTATCTGGACAACCTAAGTTGCTGTATGCTATAAGTTCTACTCCGAAAGTATACTTTTGACCAATAGAATCAACTGAATATTCATGACTTGGATCTGTCGCATTACTGAAATTCTCGTCTCCAAAACTCCAGTCGTAATCTGTAGCTCCTGTCGATTCATTTGTGAAATCAGCAATATTATAAATACTGGTTAGCTCTTTTGGATTCACTGTGAAATCAGCAACTGGATAGTCATCGATGCAGATGAATTTCGTTTTTGTTAAATCATCGACACAACCATTTGTTAATTCCACTTGTAAATTGATATCATAACAACCTGCTTCTGTAAAAATGTGATTTACATTACATCCTGAAATTTGTTCACCTCCATTTATAGTATAAATACATTTATTTGAAACACCAGGTGATGTACTAATAAAGTTAACTTCTTGCGGTGCGCAACCTATTGTTCTATCCGCTACAAAAGATACATCTGGAGAAATTATAACGTCAACATCAACTTGATCTGAAGCTGTACATCCAAAAATAGATGTCCCAATTACAGTATAAGTTACTGTTCCTAATGAAGGAGTAAATGGAACTCCATCGATAACTCCATTGTCCCAAACATAAGTATCTGCCCCACTTCCAGACAGAGTAGCTTCATCACCGTCACAAACTGTAAAATCATTTCCTGCATTCACAATCGGTAATGGATTTATAGTAACTTGAACATCATCTGTAGAAAAACAATTGAACTTTTCCGCAGTAACGGTATAAATTGTTGTTCCAACTGGTGGAATAAAACCAACGCCGTCCACTACTCCATTGTCCCAAGAGATATTTGCTGTATCAGGATTACTCGCTGTTAAAGTTATAGTTTCAGCTTCACATTCTTCAAAGTCAGCTCCAGCATCAACTATTGGTGGAAGAGGATCTGTTAAAGTCATTGTTACATTTTCTGTTGTACTACACGTTAAACACGTTCCTTCAGTAACAGTAAATCCGGTATAAGTTCCTTCAACAAGTCCTGTTATTGTGTATTCTCCAGCAGTATTAGTTGTGATTGAAATTATCGCTCCACCATTATAATTTAGTTCATAAATAGCAGAAGGAGCTAATCCTGAAAGTGTAATTGTTCCTTCGTTTCCAAGACATGTAGTTGGATTTGTGCTCGACACCGTAAAAACTGGATTATACACCTCAATCACAATGATTTGAGTTACATCAATAATGTTTCCGCAATCATCAGTAATGCTATAAATACGCGTGATTTCTTCGCCATTACAAGTATTTGCATCTGTACTTTCTGAAACAAAAGCTACCGTTGGATTTACGGTACAATTATCTGCTTCGTCGGTTACTTCTGTAATATCTGCTAGAGGAACATCAACCAAACAATCTACAAATATTGTATCGGGATTACTCGCTGTTGGTAGAATATCGTCGTTAATCGTAATGGTTTGAACCACATCAATGTTGTTTCCACATTTGTCCTCAATGTTGTAAGTTCTGGTTATTACTTCAGGACAAGTATTCCCATCTGAAACATCGCTAATGTGCGTCACAATTGGAATAGCAGAACAATTATCAGTTTCATCTGTGATTGAGTTAACATCTACAATTGGAACATCTCCGATACATTGAACTAGCGTATCATTCGGCGCTGTCCCTGTTGGTAAAATTATTTCGCTAATTACGATATTTTGCGTACATGAAAGCGTCACTCCACAAGTATCTGCTATTTGATAAGTTCTTGTAATTGTTTCTGGACAAGTTATTCCATCAGAAACTTCACTCAATAAAGTAAATGAGGCTGAATCAATTATACCACCAACTGGAATTGTTGCAGAACCTCCAGCAGCTATAAAAGCATTAAAATCCGCGTAAGGTGCTTGTTCTGAAATGTTACATGAAGCTGTTAAATCTCCCGGACAAGTAATGTCTGTAATTGCTGGAGAAACCGTGATACTCATTTGATCTGAAGAAAAACAATTTACTCTTTCTGCGGTAATGGTATAAAAAGTTGTGCCGACGGGTTGAATAAATCCAACGCCATCCGTTATCCCGTTATTCCAAGTGATGTTCGCATTTTCAGGGTTTATTGCATTTAAAACGATGGTTTCACCTTCGCAATATTGCTGATCTGGTCCAGCGTTAATAATTGCAGCTGTTGGGTCGTTAATGTTGATGGAAACATTTTCTGTAGATGTGCAAGCTGGACAATCTGCATCTGAAACAGTGTAGTTTGTGTAAGAACCTGCTGCAAGTCCTGTTATTAAGTAATCTCCTGTTGCATTTGTTGTGATAGCATTTGTCGTTCCACCATTATAACTCATTTCATAATTTGTGTTTGGCGATAATCCTGAAAGTGTTATTGTTCCATCGCTTCCATCACAAGTTGTTGTTCCTTGTCCTGAAACAGTAAAGTTTGGCGTGTAGGAATCTACAAGAATTGTATGTGTAACATTAATGCTGTTTCCGCAATCATCAGTAACGCTGTAAATTCTCGTAATTATTTCTCCCTTACAGGAGCTTCCGTCTGTACTTTCTGAAACAAAAGCAACTGTTGGATTTGCTGTGCAGTTATCCGCTTCATCTGAAACTACAGAAATATCAACCGCAGGAACATCTGTTAAACACTGAACAATTGTTGAAATATTACTTGATGTTGGCGCGGTATCGTCGTTGATTATAATGGTTTGAATTACATCAATATCATTTCCGTTATCATCTGCAATGTTGTAAGTTCTTGTGATGATTTCTGGACAGGTATTTCCGTTTGAAACATCAGAAACAAAAGTAACCGTTGGAATTGCTGTACAATTATCTGCTTCATCAGTAATTGCGTTTATGTCTGCAACTGGAACATTAGCAAAACATTGCAAAACTAAATTCGCTGGCGCTGTTCCAGTTGGATTAACAATATCAATGATTGTGATTGTTTCTGAAGTACTTGCTGCGCAGCCATTTGAAAGGTTACTACTGTTAGGAGAAAAAGTATAATTGGTAGTCAATTGATTATCAAATACTGGTGACCAAGTACCAATTATTCCATTGTCAGAGCTTGTTGGAAAAGTAAAAACAGCATTTGGGCAAAGTGAATCTGTAAAAGAAAAGCTAGGAATGCTTTGTGGAACAACCTCAATTAATTGCTGAAAACTTACTGGACAACCCGCCGAAACTCCCGAAGAATCCGGCGTAAAAGTATAATTTGTTGTGTTTTGGTTGTCAAAAGCGGGCGACCAAGCTCCAGCTATTCCATTATTGGAAGCTGTTGGGAAAACCAAGGCATCATTGATACAAATAGAATCTGGTAAAGTAAATGTTGGAACTATTTCTGGAACAATTTGCACGGTAAGTTGAACTGTATCTGCACAGAATAAACTTGATGGCGAAAAAGTATAGGTTGTTGTTGCTTGAGAATTGAAAGTAGGCGACCAAGTTCCTGAAATACCGTTGTTAGATGTAGTTGGAAAAACTAAATTTGTTCCTTGACAAACAGGCGGAATAGAATCAAAAATTGGAGTGATAACCGTTGTTAAACTAAGTGTTGTATCTGCTGAATTATTGGTTAAATTGCTCTCCTGAATTACGCCCAATTGAGTAGCGTCTTGGTTGGCAATAACACTTAAATCAAAAGGACTGGTAACATTTGCTGGAATTGTAACGTTAGTTGACATTGCTAAACTGTCTCCAATTAAAATTTCGGAGGGCGTGATAACTGTTCCTAGAAATGTATTGGTGTTTGCGAAAATTGAAACGGGTGTTCCTTGGGGTAGAGTGTCGTTGGAGTTGACGTTTAGGACTGTGAAATCTATTGATAGAGTTTGGTTGTCGCAGAGGTCTTGACCGGTGATGGTTTCTATATTAATTGTGGCGTCTGGGAGTTCTGAGGGGATAGAAGTGATGATGTTTGAGATGAAGCGGATAAGACCAGAAGTAACATCTATTGTTGCAGAATTATCTCCAATATTTATAAAGCCACTGATGTCAAATAAATCTACATCCCTGTTCCAACTGATGTTACTTCCCGTAAAGCTATCTGTGCTATTGAAAGGATTATTTGGGGGGCTTTGCGCATTACTCAATGTATTTCCATTAATTGCAATAGATTGAGTAAAATTTATGTTTGAACTGCCGTTCCATGAAAGACAAGTCATGTTGGCATTATTTGTATTCGTTACGTTCAAGTTGTTAACAGGGAAGGTAACAGAACTACCGATTTGAAGCCCATCATAAATATTTATTTGAACATTAGGTAGTGAGTTGTCAGAATAGACTAAAATAATATTCCATCCTGAATAGTCAAGTGTCTGAAAACAATAACTAGAAGTAAATGGATTCAAATCAAAATTCGTGATTTGGTAAATTCCGTTACCAAAATTTTGAGCATAACTAGTGATGTCTTTGACAGCAGAAAACCAAAATAAGGAGAATGGGGGTGTGCCACTAGCAATTAAATTGGTATAATCAGGGGTTATCAAATTTCCATTTAAAGAAACAGACGTGGCCATGCCATCACTTATACCACTCCAAATTAAATATGCTGCTTCTATTGTCTGGTTTGGATTGAGGTTTAGAGTAGCAGAAGAACTTGTTAAAAACTGACATGTTGAGTTTGTAGAATTATCCGCTGTATTATGAGTGTTACCAATTACTGTATAGTCGTATTTTCCGTTGAATTGTTGGTATAGAGTAATTGGTGTGTTGATAAATTGTGCAAGAAGCTTGTTTGGAACCAGCAATCCAAGTAGCGTTAACCAAATAAAGATGTGTTTATTTACACTCATAGCTTCAAAAATAGAGAAAATTAGTTGAACTCCCATACAGAAAAATTAAAAATAGTTGTTTTTAATTTTGCTATTTCATTTTTTTTTTTTATGAGTTTTAACAATCAATTAAAAACATTACATTATGAAAAAAGTACTTTTATTCGCAAGTTTATTTACTATTACGTTTTCTTTTGGACAATCTAATAGTCTAAGTCAGAACAATATCACTGCTGTTCCTTTTCCTACTCCGTTAGGGTCTTCCTTGGGTCTTGATGAAATCTTCCGTTTTCAAGCTGGAGCAGTTACCCAACTGTCAGGTGGCACAAGTGATTTTACATTTGGTAATACTGATGAATGGTTTTCCTTAGGTAAAGTTCCTGCTGGCGGACAAACATTTTACGGCTCTCGTTTCCAATTCAAAGGAAGTGCTTTGGTAACGGGCTATACAAGTGCAAGTCCAGCGAAACCTCGTATTCAATGGATTCACAATGGCGGCACAACTGCTAAACCATTAGAATTTATCGTAGGAAATGGTTTTGGATCTTTGCCGAGTGGCGGAAATCCTGGAACTCAAGGTACAACTAAATTAGTAGCTATTATGACTCCAAATGGCGCGAACACTTATTTTGGAGAAAATGTTGATGAAGTTTTTCCTTTTGGAGATAATAATGTTACTTCTCCTAAAGTAGGTATCTTCACAAAGGGGCAACTAGGTTTGTCCATCAATAATTTTAATGGATCTTTAATTGCACCTGAAATATTTGGTGCAAAAATTAGAGTACGCCATGTTTCAGATTTCGGTTATGGAATATTTAGTGAATGTTCTGATGGAGGAATGTCAACGGGTGTTTATGGTAAAGCTATAGGTCGAGACGTTTCAACAGGTGTTCATGGTATAAGTATAAATAGTAATGCAAGTGCTTCATATGGAGTAAAAGGTGAAACTGATGCCACTGCTAGTTTTAATGCTGGAATTTATGGTATAGCAGCAAGTACTACAGGTAATAATTTCGCAGGATATTTTAATGGAAATATTATGACAACCGCGGGTACATTCCTTATATCTGACGCCAAATTAAAGAACGAAATTTCAAATGAGATTAATGTACTTGAAAAGATTTCTTTACTTAGACCGGTAACTTATAATTTCAATAAAACAGATGGGCTTGTACTTCCAGAGATAAACCAACACGGTTTTATATCACAAGAAATGGCAGAAGTCTTCCCAGAATTAACCAAAGACGTAACTCAACCAGTTTTTGATGAAGACGGTAAGATAGTTTCTGATATTTCTTACAAAGCCATTAACTATACAGGTTTAATCTCTGTTTTAACCGCAGGAATTCAGGAGTTGAACACTGAATTAGTTGAAGAAATAAAATCAGTTCGCGAGGAATTATCATCTGTTAAAGATGAATTAGCAGAATACAAAGCCAACGACAAAATAAGAGAAAGCTTAGTTCAAGCCAGTCGTGAGGTATCTGATTACTCAATGGAACAAAACACACCTAATCCATTCAATGATAGAACCGTAATTCGCTACCAATTAGCTTCTGAGGTTAATCAAGCTTCAATTACTATTTTTAACTTAAACGGAGGATTTGTTAAGGATTATCCACTTGAAGAAAACAAAGGTGAAATTACAATTTTGGCTTCTGAGGTTGGGAAAGGAATGTTTATTTATTCACTTACAAGAAATGGACAAGAGATAATGTCTAAGAGAATGATAGTTAGGTAAATAATGATTAATTATTAAGGTTTAATTATTAACGCGATAGGGGTGGTTGTTTGTGGTACAGACTTCAATTGCAGACCGTTTTGTTATTCAAAATTAATTTTAAACTGGTAAATATGATATGTTAGATTTATATATTTTTGATGAATAGAAACCTCTGAGAGTTTTGGCTTTTGGAGGTTTTTTTATTGGTTGTTGGCTTTGATTGTTACCTGTGACAATGCTCAGTCAACGAAGAGTAATCCGTTGACTCATGGTAGCCGAAGTTAACGCAAACGCTGAAAGCAGCAATCCTAAAGCAAAACTCTAGTTATAAATCAAAACCTCTTTCTTCCCTTCTGAATCTCTGCATCCGCGGTACATTCCTTCGGTATTAAATGGCATTGCGATATCTCCTTTTGCGTTTACAGCAATCAATCCGCCATCTCCACCGATTTTTAGAATACGCTTATTGATAACTTCATCAGCCGCTTTTTCTAATGAATAATTTTTGTGTTCAATTAAACACGCTACGTCATAAGCAACAACTCCACGAATGAAGAATTCACCACTTCCTGTGCAGGAGATTGCGCAAGTTTCATTGTTGGCGTAGTTTCCAGCTCCAACCATAGGACTGTCTCCAATTCTACCAAATTTCTTGTTGGTCATTCCACCAGTGCTTGTTGCAGCGGCTATGTTTCCGTTTTTATCGCAAGCAACAGCTCCAACAGTTCCAAATTTTGAATCTTTAGATTTAGAATGATCCAATTGAAAACTATCCGTGTCTTTTATTTCTAGCCATTGTTTATGACGTAAATCATCGTAGAAATATGAATCAGGTTCAGTCGTATAGCCATTCATTTTAGCGAAAATCATCGCTCCTTCAGCTGCTAGGAAAACGTGTTCGCTTTTTTCCATGACATCTCTAGCTAAAGAAATTGGGTTTTTGATTCCAGAAATTAAAGAGATTGCTCCAGCGTTTAGATTTTTTCCTTCCATAATAGAAGCATCCATTTCATGCGTTTCATTGGCGGTAAAAACACTTCCTTTTCCAGCGTTAAAAAGTGGGGAATCTTCTAGAATATTTACAGCAATTTCAACAGCATCGACTGATGACTTTCCATCTTCGAGTGCTTTGTAGCCCGCATCAAGCGCTTTTTCTAGGTCTGCTTTGTATCGTAATTCCAATTCTGGAGTCATCATACCTTTAACGAGTGTACCGGCACCGCCGTGAATTGCTATTGAAAATTTCATTTGAAGAGTTTATTATTTGATTGATACAAAGTTAGAAAATGGATTGAAATTAGAATGTTCTAATTATTCTATTTGAATGTTTTTTTTGGATGATTTTAAAACTATTCATTGGTTTCAAATTTATAGGCTATGCTGGAAATTGAACTAATAGACCAATAGTTCACAAACAAACTTTAATTTATCGTTTGATTATATTAAATATGTGTTCTTGGTTTTCACCAATTTTAAGATAATATAGTCCATTTTGAATATTTGAAATATCTATACTTGGATTATCATTTATCAGTTTTCCTTTACGAAGAACTTTGCCCATTTGATTAATCAAAATATAATTTCTATTGTGAAGATCGGTTTTGGATTTTATATAAATGAAATCACTTGCTGGAACAGGATAAATGAAATAGTCATTTTTAATATAAATTTCTGAAATGGACAAGAGATTTGATAAATGTTCATCCAAATATGGAGTTAAATCTATTATATGTAGCTTTTGAATGATGTTGGATTGTGAAAATTTTTCATTAGAAATATAATATTTGAATCCATTTGAAGAGGTGATTCCCTCAACTTGGTGGAATGGGAGTGATAAATTGATTTTTCTTTTATTTCCCCTAGTAAAAAAATCTCCTTTAAAATCATAAATCAGATAAATGAAGGGACTCAGCAATTTTGAATAACCTGACAATGCGATAATATTTTTTGACTCTAGATAAACGGCTCCTGTGATTAATCCTTCAACATTTATGGTTGATTTTAATCTTGCATTATAGGAACCAGGGACTTTAGGAAGGGAATAGATTTTAGTCTTTTCACTTATCCATTGTTTTGTAAATAAGTAAATACTGTCTTTTGAGACAATAAAAGCTTCACAATCAAATTCAGTAATATTGGATCCTGTATTTGTAAAATCAGTTTGATCTGAATAAGAAAAATATATCGTATCGACAATTGGAAAATTAGTAAGTAAAGAAACTTTTGAGATTCTTAAAATTTTTAAATCTGTTCGATTTCCACTTATATTGTTTCCAAAGTCACCAATATATACAAAACTACTGTCTTGGGAAATCTCTTCCCAATCAACAGGTTCTCCAGCAATCGGAGGGTTTGATGTGCTAAATAATTCGATAGTTTCATTCAGATTGCCATTCAAAGTATCTAAACCATAAATTATTGATTGACCGCCGCTGTCATTATGGGTCCATAATTTATCATTCCACTTTATTAATCCAGATGTTTCTGAGATTGCGTTTTCTAAAATAGAGCTTGAATTAGGCGTTATTGTGTCTGAAATATAAATACAACTGCCATTGTTTTCTGATGCCACTGAATTGAAATTAAGGGCTTTTGAATCGGTACAACCAGTTACCTGTGCGTTTAAATCGTTTAGTATAAATAAAAAACTCGAAATGGTTAAAAAAAATATTTTCTTCATGTTGGTTTAGAATGGTTTGAAAATAGGAAAAAAATAATTGGTTTAAATATAAATATCTTGTTGTTATGCTTTTATCATAATATGTTTAGGCTTTTCTTGGTCTCAGTAATAATTAAAACTATGCACTTTAGCTGCTAAAAACCTTTGTCAAACATTAGATTTGCGATGTTAGAAAAAAGACAGAAAGTCTAATATCTAACATCTTAATTTTTTTGATAGAAATAAAATTTTATTCTCAAATGAACCTATAGTGTTTTAAGACCTAATGGTTCAGTTCTATCTTTTCTCAAAATCTGATTTTTTAATTTTATACCAATGGTGTTTTGCTCCATCATACATAAACTTCTCAGTACAACTAAAACCAATTTTGTATAGTATATGGTTTGATGCTCTATTTTTAGAATCTGTAATTGCATAAACTTCCTTTGCATCTAATTTAGTGAAAGCATATTTTAAAGAAGCCAATGCAGCTTCAGTTGCAAATCCTTGATTCCAGTATTTTTGAATGATTCGATAACCTAAATCATAATAATTAATATGATTGTTTGTTTCTTCTGTAACAAATTTTAGGCCTGCCCAACCCATGAAGGCATTGGTTTTCTTGTCGACTATTGCCCATCGCCCAATTCCGTTCTCTTCGTATTGTTTTCTAATAAAATCGATTACCTCAACAAGCTTTTCTTTGTAAATTACAGGTTCATTGCCTAAATATTTATGTACAGCTGGATCGGAGTCTAACGCGAACAATCCATCTATATCAGTAGAAATAATTTCTCTTAAAATTAATCTATCTGTTTCTGCGTATATTTTCATTCTGAAGCATATTTTGGGTAATATTAGACGATTTATTAATCTTTTATTAGATAATTTCTCATTTTATCTTCAATATACGTATTATTGTATAAAGTTTTATACGCACCATTCAATTTAATTATGCTATCAATATTGATGATTATTATAGTGCTTTCGAATTGTTCATCTAGCTTTATCTTCTAAAAACCTTTATATCAAACATTATATTTTAGGAAAAAGACAAAAAGTCTAATTTTTGTCTAATGTCTAATGTCTAACATCTAACATCAAAATCGCTAGCCATAGAATTCTATTCTCAAATGATCCTCAGGCACTTTTAGTCCCTAGTGGTTCAGTTCAATTTGTTTGAAGCTAATTTGACCAATACTTTAAAAAGCTAAGGCAAAATAGAGCAATAGCGTTTGAATTATCATCAAGGATTTTAATTTTAGTCAAATAAACATTAAGTTTTCAATCCTTTACTCTTTAGGTTTTTCGGGCTGATCATCTTTATTGAATTTCTCAATATTTTCATATTTTACTTGTCTATTTTCCCATCTGTCACGTGCAAATTTTTGCATGTCAGTTACAGTATCTTTTTCATCCATAATCTCTAATCCAAGTAAAGTTTCAATAATGTCTTCCATAGATACGATTCCGTCCACACCGCCATATTGGTCTACGATTAAAGCGATATGGTCTTTTTTCTCCAATAGACTTTCCCAAAGAGTGAAGAGCACTGTGAAGTTTGGAACTTTTAAAATAGAATGTTTTAAATCTTTCAGTTTTAGATTTTGATTTCCTTCAGCCAAATGTTCAAAAACCTCTTGCCTCATAACGTAGCCAGTGATGTTTTCAATGTTTTCAGAGTAAACTGGAATTCTAGAGAATTTTAAATATTCTTTATCCTTTAAGAATTCATTTAAATTCATGTTTTCATCTGCTGTAGCTAAGACAACTCGCGGAGTCATAATTTCCTTAACTTTTATATTTTTTAATTTTAGAATATTTTGAATGATTTTGTTCTCTTTACTTGAGAATAGACCTTCTTCTGTTCCTATACTTGCTAAAGCAGCTATTTCGGCTCTACTTGTTGTGTTTTCATTATCGTTTTTGGAAAACATTTTTGTGATTAATGCAGATAAAATCACAAAAGGGTAAGTGATGAAGATTGTTACTTTAATAATTTTGTAAACGGGCTTTGTTAACTTTCTCCAGAATCTAGCTCCAATTGTTTTTGGGATAATTTCAGTTAAAAATAGAATCAATAATGTTAAAACAGCGGAAACAATTCCGAAAGATGCTTCACCAAATACTTTGACTGCTTGAGCACCAACTCCTGCCGCACCAATGGTATGTGCTACGGTGTTTAAAGTTAAAATAGCTGACAAAGGTTTGTCGATATTCATTTTTAACTCACTGAATGGTTGAGCCCAAACTTTCCCTTCGTTTTGTTTGACAATAAGATAAGATTGTGGAATGGAGAGTAAAACAGATTCCATTATCGAGCATAAAAAGGAAATAAATAAAGCGATGAATAAATAGACAAATAATGCTACCATTTTTTCTAATTAGTTTTGGTGTAGTTTACTATGCTGTGCGATTTCAATCAATTGTTAGCTGAATATAAATAATCAATTGAGTATAATGTGAATTAATCTACTAAAAGTATATCCTAAAAATACAAAATCTATAAAAAGGAGTATGGTTTCAATTCCAATTTTACCAAATAGAAGTGTTTTTTAACAGAATCAAAACCTTAATAACTGTCTCTTGGAATTTAAAGTTTTAAAACCTTCTTTCAACAACTCTTTTGGGCGCTTTTGTTGGATCTATGATAATTTCAAAATCAATAATTCCCAAAACTAAATTTTCTTCCGTGATCACATCTACTTTCCAGAAGCCGGGTTTCACGTTGTTTTTGAAAGTATAACCACGAAAACCTTCATCTCTTCCGCCTGTTATTTCATAGCCGATGTTATCAGTAATTTCCCAAGTTTTTGTTGCTTCATTATACCATTTCCATCGGTGGAAGACTGGTTTTGTAATTTGTGTTGGAGCAAAAATTGAGGTAAAAACATAAACACTTTCATCTGGTTTGTGAATGTATTTTATTCTGTGATCTCGCCAAAATATATACCAATCGTCTCGTTCGTAGATTACAACATAGTCACCATTAACTTTCTCGACATTATGTGCGACCATTCCTGAATCTAAAGCCAATGGAACAGGAGGGATGAGGTTTGTGAAATAGAATAAATTGATTGTTGCGTACATTGTTAAAATAATAGCAACCAACTTTTTAATGCGAATTTCAGCCCTTGTGCTTGGACTTTTTCTATATGTAAATGTGATAAGTGAAAGTGTAACAACCAAACTCACAAAACCAGAAATGAGAAAGATATTGGTATTCATTTGTTTTATGAAAACCGGAATCATAAACGTGAAAAACGTAAAACTGATAAAAAAGTAGACACTAAACTGCAGGTATTTATTAGAAATCCGTTTTTTCAGCATTTCATTGGCGAAAAGTAAAGCCACCAAAATAACGAAGAAAGTTATGGTTTTAGAAAGGGAAACACTCCTTGAAAAGTAAATCACGTAAGCACTGGAAAGTCCACCAAATGAGAACTGAATAGCCAAAGGCAAATACATTTGATAACCATCTAAAAGTGTGTTTTTCCACCTGCCGTCATCCACGCGATTATACACATAAATCACAACAGTTAAAAAAGTCATGTGTGCGCACAAAATGGTTAAGTCATAAATACGATCTATTCGTCCAAGCGTAAGAGAATCAAAAATAAATCCTCCAATAAAGAATATAACGGGAGCATATTTATTGTTTCTCCGAATGAATTTTCGAAAGCCACTATTCTTAAATTTTTGTACTGTTCTGTTCATGCATTTTTAGAATGGATTGAAAGTAGGTAAAAAGATTTATAATTGATATGCTTATTGGTTGATTTTAAATATTATTAGGAAATATATTTAGAGCTTTGTTCTAAATCATTTTTTTGATTGAAGGATCTATTTTAAATTAGTGATTAATAGCCGTTTTTGTCGGTTTGGATAGCATGTATTATAGTTGGTTTATTTCCTGATATTTAAATGGGGAACCCTTCAATTAATCCATCATCCAAATCAACTGCCTCGTTAATCATTAAAAATTTACTGTAATAATTAACCGTCCGATTCCTATCGGATAACAATTAGTTTTTTACTAAGAACTGCTTCCTGTGAATCAAATCTCCATCTTTCGAATTCAGCTGTAAAACATACATTCCGCTTGACAATTTACTTACATCGATTTGTTTTGATTCCACGTCTCCTTTATTGATGAGTAAACCTTGAGTATTGTAAATTACATATTGCAAGTCCTCTTTTTCTATTTCAATATTTAAAATTGAGCTTGTCGGATTTGGGTAGATGTTTACTTCATTGATTTCATTTTCTTCCAGTCCCAAATATCCAAAAACAATGTTTTTACAATAATTATCATTTGTAATATTCATGTCTGTTTTGAAATTTGAGTGACTTGTATAAACACAGATACCAGCTGAAATTAAACTATCCGAGAAATAGTTGTTATTGGTATGAATTAATCCCAATGAAATCCACATTGAGTCGTTTGGAGCAAGGTTTAAATTAGAGAATTGTTCTGAATAAACCGCAGATCCACAAAATCCTTGTGCGATGTAGTGATTGATTCGACAGTCGTCTAAGGTGTTATTTCCAAAATTTTTAATCAATACATCAGCCCATAATTTTATTTCGAAAACACCTTCTATTCCTTGTGCAGGAACTGCCGAAACTTGTGTTTGTTGAATATCAATTACTCCAATATCAGTTGTGTTAATTATTGCATCTTGAGTTGATTTTCTAGAATAATCCAAATGGCGAATTGATGTAAACATTGTGAGCTCATAGTTTTCCGAAACAGTGAAATGTAAATCATTAAAATCTTTTTCAGTTGCAATATCAAGTTTTATTGGAATAGTAAGGAGATTTATTAATCCAAATTGATGATCCAATGTTATTATAAATTGGTCATTCAATCCATGACTTATAAATTCGATTTGATTATTATCAACCTTCAAATTCGAATATCCAGTGTAACCAACTAAGTTATTCGCTTCGATTTCTTGAAAATTGGTATCAAAACTAAAAATACTGTCCGAAGTCAAAGCGTAAAGCGTATCGTTTAGCACTTTCATTCCTTGAATATGTGTACTAAATCTAAGCGAAGCTGTCAAATTTCCATTATTATCAAAACCAAAAATCGAATCTTTTTTATATGCGATTTTATCATAATTAGTAAATTCTGAAATACTTTCTAGCTCTGAATTGGCTAAACTTAAACTATCCATTAAGGTTCCTCCTGAGCTCATGGTATAGATCTTAGATTCAGTTGCGGTTTTGTAATTAAACAGTAATTCATTGTTATCATTCAATGACAAACCACTTATGATAACTTCATTACAGAACTCATCAAACCAAGTTTTTGTCCACCCTAGATTCCCATTTGCATCAAACTTTTGAATAAATCGAAAACATTCTGACCCCACATCGCATGAAGGCCAGCCCCAACCAGAAAGATAAATTCCACCATTTTCAGATGGAATGATTTTAAATTCAATCATTGCGTCTGAAGGGTTTGGCTCGATAAGGCTACTCCAAACAATATTTTCTAAGGTATCTACTTTGTTTAATGTATATGTCGTGGCATAGTTATCTCCATTGGGCTGATATTTAATGAAGTAAGAATATTCATCAACAACTGTCATTCCCATTGACATTTGAGAATATTCGTCATTAAGTGCTATTTCGCCATTTAATCCTTGACCAAAACTAGCTAAGGATATGAAGAGTGCCGTAATAAGGGTTGTAATTTTCATAGTGAGTTGTGTTTTATTAGTTTTTTAAACTATTGGTAATGTTAGTTATAAGTGTTGACTAAGTTAAGGTGAAAAAACAAAAAAAACAATTTTCTTATTGTTCAAATAAAAATAGATTTATAAGTTTTTCAACTTTCTTACAACTCCATCACCAAAACAATCCCAAGCGAGTTCATTCTGCCCAGTTTTTGTTTATCATTGATGATCAATTGCTTATTGCTTGATGAGAATTTGCTCAAATCATATTGTAATCCGTAGTTAAATCCGAGATGAAAATTTGTGTATAATTCAAAGATAAGTCCGACACCTAATTGTGCTCCGAAATTCCATTCTTCAAAGATGTTTTTATGAGTGGAATTTAGAAAACGATATTCATCTTCAAAAATGTAGTTGGCATATACTCCGAGATTGGGAATAATGCTGAAATGATCAGAAATTGTGTAATCGAGAATAGCCAGTAATGGAATTTTGAGCAACTTTCTTTCATGATGAAAATTTCCATTTATGTTAAAACCATCACCTGACAATTCATTTAAACCAATACCTGTAGCTATTCCTAATTTCTGGGTGACCCTATATTTTAATAATATATCAGCGCTATTGCTGTTCATATTGTAGTTGGGATCCGAATCATTTTCCATCACGCCAAATCCAATTCCACCATAAGCTAGAATGTTGAAATCATAATGCTTTATTTGAGCTTGAGTAGGATTGATGATCCAAATAAGAATTAATAATAGAAAGTATTTTGATGATTTCATGCGTTTGAACATTTCATAATTGGCTTCTAAAAGTAATAGACTAAGCTAGCCTTATTTGTAACGTTTTTTAAATTATAATCTAACTTCGAAATTAATCAAATGAACGAGTTTAAGGAATAGTAGTTGAATTATTTAATGAATCTTGAAATTACCCAACGATTTTTAACAAACCCTGTAATTCATAATTCCAATAATCCATAACTGATTATTATACACAATTCGTAATTCTTTAATTCGTAATTCTCTATTTAATAGCGTACACAAAAATCACAGCATTCAAAATCATATAGAAAAGAGCGGGTGTGGAAACCTTAAGGCCATCTTTTAACCTCAATCTTACAATCACTCCAAAAAACATGAGTAGTGCCAGACCTAGAGAAGACAAAATTAAAAGTAGATTGAACTTTAGTCCAAGCAGTAAACCAGATGCTCCTAAAAATTGCAGGACAATGACTATTAAACCAAATTTCTCTAGTTTGAACCGCTCAAATTCTCCCTTCATTTTGGTAGAAGTAAAGTAGAATAGGGTGTAAGCAAAAAACGACAAACTAGAGATTAGAATGCAAATTGTAATAATGTCCATTTCTAAATTTTAGTATGATTGATAGGCTACATAAAGACTTAAAATCAATAGAATAAGTGATGGTAAATGCTTGATGAATGGATTCTTTATTTTGAAGTGAAAAAATTGTGCTGATAACATAAAAAATGCCATTAGAACAGCGGGAATGAAAACCAATTCTGGATACCAAATTCCAACGACAAGCAATGTTGACAAAACAGTTTTAGAAAAACCAACAAAACTTCTTGTGACCAAACTTAATCCAAATTGATTAAATTCTTTTTCTACGTTATGAAATCTAAGAATCCATACGAAAGCAACTGATATTGCGATTGCTAATTGTACTACATGTGTAAAGTTATCCATAATTAATAAATTAAATTTTCCTTACTCATGAGGCTTTTCTGATTCCGCCCTATTTTTTGAAATGAGTTTCGTTCTCCTTGCAGATTTTAATTTCTACCCTATAATAACAAATGTTTAGAATAATTGTTTTTAAGAATTATTCGGAATGAAGATATAATTCAATCAAATATACTATTCTGTTTTTGATATTTTCAATAAATTATGAATGAGATGTTTTTGATTCAATTATTAATAGCAATAAGCAGTCTTGTGTGTACTTGTAATTTATTATATTGTGCCATTAAATATTACTTATGAAAACAAACAGAATGAAAACAAAAACGTTTATTAAGCAAGGATTATTCCTTTTTGGGATGGCAGTACTCTCTAATATTTCATTTGCTCAAGATTTAACAATTGATGATGTGAAAATTTTTGAGGGAGCTGGCGATGTTGATAAAATCGGGTTTTATAGTGTTTATCAGGCAGATGGTGAAAAAGGAAAATTTAGAAATTACACAGTAAATTTCGTAGATTACGATTACAACACAATAGGAAAGGATAAAATTCAACTTTCTAAAAGAGCAGATGTTATTCACTCTGAGAGTAATGATTCTCATTTGGCCATTTCTTTCGGTGATCTAAAAGAGAAGAAACATGTTGTTTATAGTTTTGATAAAAATGGATCTATTGCTGGGAAATTAGATTTGGAGAAAGGCAAGCTATATGATTCAAAAATTTACAAGTCGCCGAATGGATTTGTTATTTCAAATACAATCAGACATAAATTGATGTCAGCAGAATCAACAATCGAAATCATTATGGTTGATAATGAGATGAATAAATTATGGACCAAAACATTTGAGAAAGGAAAGGCCATATCTGTTACCGATATTCTTTCTACTGAAAACGGCGTTGCTGTAGTTTATACTTCTGGAAAAGGGATGTCTATAGAGAATTATAGTCAAAACATGATTCGATTAGATAATTCTGGAGAAGTTGTTTTTGATGAAGTTTTTGCAAATAACTTTTATTATTACCCAAATAAAATATTGCTCGACGATGAAAATACTTACATTTTTGGTTCATATCCTGAAGAAGGTAAAGTGAAGCCAGAAGGTGTTTTCGGAATTGGATTTTCTCCAAATGGTGATATTGTAATGAAAGAAGAAGTGAGTTTTGAGATGGATATTATTCCAGTTGCAAAAGACTTAATGACCGAAGAGCAATTGAACGTTAAGGATGCCCCTCAATTTATTGTGAACGATGTAGTTAAAACAGATGACGGTTTTTATCTGATTACAGAAACTATTCGTTTACGTCCATCATTAGGCGGTTCTATCAATGTTGGTGGTGGTGGAGCAGGAGGTTCAATAACAGTGAATACTGCTTTCTTGATGGGTGACTTTATAATTTTAAAATTCAATAAGGATTTGGGTTTAGATAAAATTAAATTTGTAACCAAAGAGGAGAACAAAATTGTTGTTGAAGGAATGGTTACTAATGTTAATACGTATGCAAGTATGTTTAAAAGTAAAAATATCAGTAATTATCAGTTCTGGGTAGAAAATAGTGATGGAAATCCAGCTATGGTTTATACAATTATTGAAGGTTATAGAAATAAAGTAAGGGTTGGAATTGCAGATATTACTACAGAAGCGTTAATCACAGAATCAGAGCCAATTGAATCCGAAATGGGGAAAATTAAAAAAGTTGAATCATTCAACGTTTTGAAAAATGAAGCAGGCAGACTATCTGTACTAATTTATAAAAACAAGATGATTTCTTATTATAATTTCGATTACTAAGCAAGTTGTCTATATAACTTACTAATTCCGTTAAATTAATAAAAGTGCTTAAAGAATGTATTTCCTTAAGCACTTTTTTTAATGTATTTTTAGTTCAATATTATCTATTGCAATCCAGCAATGTCAACTACTTCTTCCGTTTCTTTTGTATAATCTATTTCATCATAATTAAATCCGAAAAGATGAAAGAGAAATAGTAGAAAATATTTAATTAAATTCATTCTATATTTTTTTTCATGATTAAGATTTAATAAGAATGAAATAATAGTCGTTATTAAATAGGAAGTGATTTAATCTTACTCAATGTTCTCTTTGCTTGTTCTACTTTTTGTGGAAACAACTCTTTTCCTTTTAATTCTAAGGCAACTTTAGCTAGTCTTTCTTTAGTCGCTTTTGACATTGAAATAGCTTTTTGAGATTTACGTATTTGTTTTTCTTGTTCCATTTTTTTTCAAAAGTTAAATTTGAATAATGTATAAATTCATTAAACATTCAACTAGACAAAGATAATTCATTTTTTCTTATACACCAAAATTCCTATATATTCACTATTGGGAATATACTGCACAAAGTCAGGATTTTTTCCACTTGTGAAACCAAAAAAGATGTACTCTTTACTCAATTGAACGAAATTTTTGTCGACATAATATTTATATGCTTTTATTCTCCTGTTATGATTTTTACAAATTTCATCACATTTCTTTTTGCATTTAATTTCACATTTAGCTCTAAAGTCCTCTGCACTGTCGCTTCCTTGTACCCAAATTGCAGCTTCGTTATTAAGTGCGAAAAATTTTGGAATCGTATTTAATACTTTTCGCATGTCTCCATTATTACTATTAATGTCATCTATTAGCATGCCATTTTTTTCATTGAAATCTCCAAATCCTAAATTGTAAACTTTTCTACCTGAAATATTTCTAATAAAGCTATATTCTATGGCTTTCACGATAGTTCTCTCACCTTTACTTTCAAAAATAAATTGAGTGCTTAATGAATCTTTATTTAAAACTTGAAATTTGTATGCATGAATATTATTCAAGAGTTAGGTTTTATATTTAAGTTCTGATAAATTTAATGGTATAAACATATAAATATATGAAAACTGATTGATTGAACTTTAAAAAACACAATGAAAAATAAAAAAGCACCAAAATGATGAATAAAGGTGCTTTTCTGAAATTACCGTTGGTCAATTGATTAAATCCCTTTAAAATTATCTTCAATTTCGAAGTTACCAAATTGCTTGCTTTTAAAGTGGAAAATTCCCAATTCGTAATTTATAATCCGTAATTAATCTTGTAATCCAGCAATGTCAACTACTTCTTCCGTTTCTTTTGTATAATCTATTTCATCATAATTAAATCCGAAAAGATGAAAGAATTCATTTCTATATCCTTGTAAATCTCCAATGGACATTAAATTTTCAGTAGTAACTTTTTCCCAAAGTTCAGCTACTTTTTCTTGAATGTCAGCACGCATTTCTAAATCATCGATGCGTATTCTTCCTTCATTATCCGTTGGAACTTCATCCAAGAATAATCTTTCAGTGTACAATCTTTGTATTTGTTCAATACAACCTTCATGAACATTGTTGTCTTTCATAACTCGGTACAATAAAGACATGTACAAAGGGATAACAGGAATCGCAGAGCTAGATTGTGTTACAAGCGCTTTGTTAACAGAAATGTATGCTTTTCCGCTAATGTCTTTAAGTTTATCTGTAATCTTAAAAGCAGTTGCTTCTAAATGGTCTTTTGCTCTTCCAATTGTTCCGTTTCTGTAAACAGGTTCAGTTAATTTTGGTCCTATATATGAATAGGCAACAGTTTTAAAATCATCAGAAAGTAAATTCTCTTTTTTCAAAGCATCAATCCACATTTCCCAATCTTCACCACCCATTACAGCGACAGTATTTTCAATATCTCCCTCTACCGAAGGATCAATACTAATTTCTTTAACTTCTCCAGTATGGAAGTCTACCGTTTTATTTGTGTAGACATCACCAATTGGTTTTAGAGAAGATTTATATTTAACTCCCGTTACAGGATGAGTTCTAACTGGTGAAGCTAGACTATAAACAACCAAGTCAATTTGACCAAGGTCTTTCTTGATTAATGCAATTGTTTGCTCTTTAATTTCATTGGAAAAAGCATCACCATTAATACTTTTTGCATACAAACCAGCCTTATGCGCTGCTTTTTCGAAAGCTGCTGTGTTGTACCAACCAGAAGAAGCTGTTCTTCCTTCAGAAGGCGGCTTTTCAAAAAACACTCCAATAGTGGAAGCGTCTGAGCCAAAAGCACTCGTAATTCTTGAAGCTATACCAAATCCTGTTGAGGCACCTATTACTAAGACTTTTTTTGGACTATCGATTTTCCCTTTTGATTTTATATATTCAATCTGATTTAATACACCTTGCTCGCATCCTTCTGGGTGAGCTGTTGTACAGATAAATCCGCGAGTTCTTGGTTCAATTATCATATTTTATTGTTTTATAATATTATCAATGACCAGTTGTGAAAAACGTGTCAAGTTATTTAAGCACCTAATTTAATAAATTCTAGCCGAAGATAATCCAAGATTTGAAAATAATAGGGCTTCTATTGATTCTTAAATTAATGTATGCGATTATGGGATTGTCCTGGTATGGTTTTAAGAGAACTAGTCACGCTGCTTCCTTTTCAACCACTAATTAGTATATAAGATAGCAGTAAAGACCACGAAAGCAGTAACTCCTTATTTCAAACTTCCTAATCAATCCAGATTTCATCAACTATAATCACCTTATTAAGGAGGAATCCCACTTTATTTAAAATTATTTAAAAATAAAACACACTTTTAAATAGTTAATAATCAGTGTGTAGTGATTTAATTTCAATTTAATTACATTTTTTAAAATCCAAAACACAATCCAGTGCGTATGTCTCGGCAAACAATAACTAATTAATAAACGCAAAAAAATTAAACATGAAAAAATCATTCAAAACAATCGGATTAATTGCAGGATCAATATTCTTAATGAGTACAGCATCATTTGCACAAGAAACAGTTAAAGTTGGTGGAGAGGAAATGTTCCCAAAGAAAAACATTGTAGAAAATGCAGTAAATTCTAAAGATCACACAACATTAGTAGCAGCGGTTAAAGCAGCAGATTTAGTAGCGACTTTACAAACTGCAGGACCTTTCACAGTATTTGCACCAGTTAATGATGCATTCGAGAATTTACCAGAAGGAACAGTAGCATCTTTATTAGAGCCAGCAAACAAAAGTAAATTGGCAACAATTTTAACTTACCATGTAGTAGCTGGAAGTTATGATTTCGATGCAATCTCTGGATTAATTAAAAAAGGAAAAGGTTCAGCAAAATTAAAAACTGTAGCAGGCGGAACATTGACTGCACAAATGAACGGAAAGCACAACATTACACTTACAGATGAAAATGGAGGTGTAGCAAATATCACTACTTACGATGTTTACCAATCAAACGGTGTAATTCACGTAATTGACAAAGTAGTTTTACCAAAAATGTAATACAAGTTTGCCCAGAGCCGGTAAAAGGTATCGGCTCTTATAATTGAATAATTAAAATTTAACATGATGAAAAATTTACAAAAAATTGCAATAGCTGCAGTTCTAACACTTTCAACTTCAGCAATGAGTTTCGCTGCACACTTGGGTGATCAGCTTACTTTCTCAGCTAGAATGAACGGTCAACAAGAAGTGCCAGCAGTTACAACAACAGGACAAGGAGTTGCAACAATGGTTTTAAACGGAACAAGAGATACTTTATGTATTTCTATCTATACAGCAGGTTCACCAACAATGCTTAATGGAATTCATTTACACAGTGGTGCAGCAGGAACAAACGGAGCAGTAGTGGTTGATTTATCACCATTTTTAGTAAACGGTAACGTGAAAACAGTAATTACTGGTGCAGCATTAACATCTGCTTTAATTTCTGATATGATCACAGGTGACATTTATGTAAATGCACATACTGATGCTAATCCAAATGGTGAGATCAGAGGTCAAGTTAAATTGGAAAGTGATTTCCCATACCGTGCAGAATTAAATGGACTTAATGAAGTGCCATTGGTTGTTACAGCTGCAAGTGGATTAGGTGTTTTCAATCTTTCTTTAGACAAGAAAAAGTTGATGTATTGGATTACAGCTGATGGATTGAGTGGAACAATTGGAGGAGCACATTTACACGTAGGTGCTGCAGGTTCAAACGGAGCAGTAGTAGTTGATTTATCACCATCTATAATGGGTAATTCTATCATAGGAGTTGCAGATGTTTCAGCAATACCTGGTTTTGTTGCAAATTTAGAAGCAGATGATATCTATGTTAATATTCATACAGCTGCAAATCCAAATGGTGAAATTAGAGCTCAATTGAATTATGATAACCAAGTTGCTTTTGATGGTGCACTTTCAGGAATGCAAGAAGTACCAGCAGTTACAACAAATGCTACAGGAGTTGCACAGTTTTCTTTAAACAGTGATTTTACATCTATTGATTATTCTGTACAAGTTGAAGGTTTGTCAGGTGCAATCATGGGAGCGCATTTACATAATGAAGCAGCAGGAGCGAATGGTCCAGTTGTAGTTGACTTGTCAGGTGATGTAACTGGAAACAGAATTTCAGGAACAATCTCAGGAGCTGCTTTAACACAGTCTTTAATTATCGAATTATTGGAAAGTAATATCTACTTAAATGTACATACTGCAGCAAATCCAAATGGTGAAATTAGAGCTCAAATTAACCGTGTTGCTCGTGAGGGTTACTCTGTAAACTTAAGTGGTGATCAAGAAGTACCAGGTGTTTCAACTCCAGCTAGTGGAGGTGGTATCATTACTATTTCAAGAGAAAGAAACAATGCACACGTTATGTTAGTTGCTAAAGATCTTTCAGGACCAATCACAGCGTCTCATATTCACAATGCAGCAGCAGGAATGAATGGAGGAGTAGAATTTGATTTATCTGGTTTATTTGCAGGTACAAATTCTTATGATGGAGCTTACGGATACCTTACGGCTGACGATGCTTCACCAATGAACGCAGCAGCTGAAACGAAATTCAGAAACAACGAAATGTATGTTAACGTTCATACTGCAGACAATCCAAATGGTGAAGTTCGTGGTCAAGTGATGCGTGGTTCTGAGTGTATGCAAGTTACTTTGGGTCTTGATGATTCAAATGTAATTGAGGAAAACAATTTAACAGCTTACCCTAATCCAACTTCAGATATCATTACTTTATCATTCGAGAAATTTGAAGGTGAAATGACAGTACAGTTAGTTGATATTTTCGGAAAAATCATCCAAACTAAATCAGTTAATGCTAACAATACTACAATCGACATGTCTAAATTACCAAGTGGTGTTTATATGTTGAAAGCAGGTAGTCAAATTACAAGAGTAATTAAAAAATAAGATTATAATTATCTAATTAACTTTTTGCTTGGTTGATTAGTTCAAACCCTGCTCAGAACAGAAATGTTTTGAGCAGGGTTCTTTGGTTTTGAAAAGTTAAACCCTAATTTAAAATCACCTGCTTAGTCCCTACATTAGTCGTACTCTGAATTTTCAAAATGTAATGACCTCTAGGTAAATCAGAAACATTAATTGATTGCTCATTAATCTTAAATTCTCTGATCAATTGTCCTTGAGAAGAATATAAAGCAATAGATGTTAGATTACTCATTTCTTTTGTTGAAATATTAATCTGATTTTGAGCAGGATTTGGATAAATTCCAACTTCTAAAGCTTCGTTTTTATCAACTGAAACAATTACTGGATTCCCAATAAATCCTGGCATACTTGTGAATAAATCACCATACATTGTAAATAGTTTATTTCCTGAATTGAAGTAGAATGGGATATCTGAAATTGTTGCGTTAGTTGGCAGCCCTGAACCATCACCAACACTAAAACTTGGTGAAGCTGACATTGAACTGATAAATGGTGGTTCATCCACAAAATTCCCAGATTCAGGCAAAACAGAAGCGAAAATAAAATCATCAACTGCAAACATAGCTCCTATAAACGCATTGTTGTACGTGTATTGAGCTGCTGAATTTGTTAGAGTAAATGAGTTTCCGCCATCTGCTGAAAAGTAAATGTCTGTTCCTCCATTTGCTGGTGAATTCGAAACAAATAAACGGTCTAAGCCATTACTCGCCAATTTATTTCCTTGAAATCCTGTTGGCAATCCTGTTGGTGAAAGTTCTGACCATGATCCTCCATGATTCGTGCTTTTATACATTCTTCCTGCTCCAATTGCATACCAATTGTCATTCATTCCAATAACATCTGGAATCGTGTAATCAATAGTTGTAGCAATCCATGTACTTGTTCCCAGTTTTTTGTGATAAGCCTTTGTAGGATTGAAAGCCATTACATAATTGTTGCCCATGTAACGCACATTCATTGCCTCTTTTCCAGTATTTGGTAAGTTTTGTGGCAAACCAACTGTATCTACAGTCCAAGTTAATCCGTTGTTTAAACTATAACGAAGCTCATGGTCATAGTTGTTGAGTTTCATAGATGCATATAAATAATTATTGCAAGCTATCAATGCATAGTATGCTCCAGGAGGTGGCGTTATTGCGGGTGCTGTCCATGTTACTCCTCTATTTGGAGAATATACAAAAGTGAGGTCGCTTCCCACTGCATAAACATTGTCACCAATACTAGTAGCAGCAATAAGATAACTACTTCCTGATGCTGCTAATGCTCCTGTTGAAGTCCAGTTCTGACTAAAAGAAGTCGTCGCTAATGCGATAGATAAAAAAGTAAAAATTGTTTTCATGATAATTGATTTTAAAATTCATTGTAAAGTTATGCGAGTGATGCGCATCTTGAAATACGGCATTTGACTTATATTGATGATTTGGTCTGGTCATTTTAATATGTTGTGTTTCCGACGAGTCACTAAATACTTATGAAAACAAATCTTGTAGACCTTACGCTCATCAAACTCACTCTCCACTTCTCCAAATTTTCTTAAATAAATCTACCATAAGCTCATTTTTCGTAGTTTGCAAAAAAAAAATAAATACACTATGGGAATTCTTCCTGATCAATACGACAAATACGTTCGCTTTTTCAAATTCATGTTGAAATACTGGAACAGTGATGTTTTTTCATTTTCTGGCGATGAAATTCAATCAGCGGATAAAGAAAATATTGCTGATGAATTTGATCATACTCCTGAAGAATTAACGGAAGACTTAAAGAAAATGGGACCAACTTATGTGAAGTTGGGTCAGTTACTTTCTACACGACCAGATTTACTTCCTCCGCATTTTATGGAGGCTTTAGCAACATTGCAAGATGATGTCGATGAGGTAGAGTACGAAGTTGTAGAAGAAATTTTCAAGGAAGAAATAGGAGTTCGAATTTCAAAAGCGTTTTTGTCTTTCGATAAAGAGCCGCTGGCAAGTGCTTCAATCGGACAAGTGCATAAAGCGGTTACGCTATCGGGTCAAGTTGTGGCAGTTAAAATTCAACGTCCTGGAATACGTAAGCGATTTATTGAAGATTTAGATACCTTAATGGAGTTGTCTAAAAAGGCTGAAAGTATAAGTAAAGTTGCTAGAAGTTACAGCCTTCACACAGTAATTGAAGAATTGCGTTATATTTTATTGAAGGAATTAGATTATAATTTAGAAGCGCAAAACCTGCTTACTTTAAAAACAAATTTAAAGTCTTTCCATCATTTATTTATTCCAGCACCAGTATTGGATTATTGCTCTTCAAGAGTATTAACGATGGATTTTGTAGAAGGAAACAAAATTACAAAGGTTTCGCCGTTAAAAATTATGGATCTCGACATGGTGCCTTTAATTGATGATTTGATCAAAGGATATCTGAATCAAATAATTATTGATGGTTTCGCTCATGCTGACCCACATCCAGGAAATGTTTACTTAACACCAGACAATAAAATTGCTTTAATGGATGCCGGAATGGTAGCCAAGTTCAGCAATCAAATGCAAGAAACGATTCTTAAATTAATGATAGGATTAAGTAATTACGACAGTTCTCGTGTGACTGATCTTTTACTTTCTATTAGTGAATATGATGATAAAGATGTCGATTTAGCACTATTTACAAAGAATATTGAAAGAAAAATTCAAGAAAGTCAAAATCAAAAAGCGAAAGATTTACAGACGGGGAGAACCCTTATTGAAATCAATCAAATGGCGGCAAAACAGAACATTCATATTCCTGTAGACTTGAATGTACTAGGGAAAATATTGTTGAATATGGATCAAATTGTTGCTACACTCACACCTGAGTATGACATGCAGAAAACGGTGAAAGAGTATGCTAAACATTTGATGCAAAAGCGCATGAAAGAGGACCTGAAGCCGGGAAACTTGATGGAATTGTTCTTAGAAATGAAAGATTTGACGGAGAGTTTGCCTTATCGAATCAATAAATTCACAGAAAACTTAGCCGAAAATAAAATAAGAATTAAAGTAGATACGATTGATGAAGACCGATTTACAGGAGCATTTCAAAAAGTAGCCAATCGAATTACAGCAGGATTAATTATCGCTGCGTTAATCATAGGAGCTGCAATGTTAGTTCAAATTCCGAGTTCATTCACCGTTTTTGGATATCCAGCGTTTGCTTTTGTATTGTTCATTATTGCCGCTTTGATTGGAATGTATTTATTGTATCAAATTTTATTTGTTGATGAAAGTAAAAAGCAAAAGTAAGTGAGGTTTGAATTTTACTTAGGTAAAATTCAAAACCAATGAAATACTGTGTAATTTCAGACCTTTTAAAGATGGATTGCCATTTATATTCAGCAGACCATAGGAATATCTCAGTTCAGGTGCGAAAATAAAATTTTTCACTTTGTTTTCTAATCCTATTCCGAAATCTAGCGCAATATCGTAACTGGTTTTATAAGCTGTGTTTATAGTTGGATTTCTAGAAAGCGGTAATTTTAAATTTGGGCCAACAAAAATATAAGGTATGTGCTTCTTGCCTGTGATCTTGTATTTGAAATGTGTCATTACATTCAAACTTATTGGAAGAATTTTGTAGGAATAACTTGAACCGTTGCTATTGTTTCTAAATTCCATGCTGCTATTGTGAATTGCCAATTCTGTTTTTGGAGAAATAATAAAATTATCAGTAACTGAATAATCCATGAGTACTCCTAAATTGTATCCAATTCCATTTGAGATTTCATAATTAGCGGTTGGTGTGTTTACCGGTTTGATCATTGAATAATTAGCGCCAAGATTAAATCCAAATCTAAATTTACTTTCTTCTGAATTACTTTCCGATTGTGCTTTTAAACTCAAAGAACAGAAGATCAAAACTGTAAATAAAATTATTGTTTTCATTTCTCAAAAATTAATTGATATAAGTTACTCTTCCTTAGTTATCTGTTATTCAGTGCAAACGGAGTTTCTATTAAATTATTGTAAAAGCAAGTTATCGAAATGGTTTATTTATTTTACCCATTTGTAACCAAATCATTTTATCGTTAGTCTTATTAGTGAGACAAAATTCGTATTAACTTTAAATTAAAAAAGATGAATGATATTTTTGGAAGCGTAATAGCTATTGTTGCAATTCTTTCTACCATTGCTTTACCAATTGGATTAGGAGTTTATTTTGCTTTGCGCACAGCAAACCATAAACACAAAGAACGAATGGAAATGATCAATCAGGGTTTGATGCCTCCGAGCGATGATAAAGAAATCCCAAATCGTTTGAAAACATTGAAAAATGCTGTTTTGTTAATTGGAGTAGGTGTTGGGGTTGGAATTGGTATCTTGATCGTCAAAATTTTAAATTTACGTGAAGACGAAGGTTTTTGGGTAATTGCACCAATAGTGCTGCTATTCTTAGGGATTTCACATTTAATCTATTTCTTTATGTCAAAGAACCACAATGAAAACGAAGTAGATTAATGTTGAATGAAAAGCAAATAATAAAGCAAGTTTTAAAGGGAGATTCATCTTCCTTTGACTTTTTTGTTGATCAATACCAAGATATGGCGTTGACGATTGCTTTTCGTATTTTGAATAATAGACAAGAAGCAGAAGATGTTGTTCAGAATGCTTTTGTAAAAGCCTATTATAACATGCATACTTATAGTTCAAAAAGTAAATTTTCAACTTGGTTTTATCGAATCGTTTACAATACGGCAATAACAACATTCAATAAGGTTAAGAAAAGGGGGGAAGCTGATTATATTGAAAACCTCACTGAAGATTCACAAAAGATAGTTTTTGAATCCAACGAAAATAGTGAACTTCAAGAACGAAAAGAATCTGTAAATAAAGCGGTTGAGAGATTACCAAAAAACGAGGCAATCGTTGTAACTTTATATTATTTAGAGGAATATTCAGTGAGCGAAATAGCTGAAATTATGACTTTGACCAAAAGTAATGTCAAAATCATACTTTTTAGAGCGCGAAAAAAATTACATGACATTTTAAAATAATTATCATGGAAGATAAAGAATTAAAAGAATTGATGCTGGCATCAAAACTAAAGGCCAGCGAGAATTTAAAGGACAGAATTATACATCAAATTAATGCTGAAAAAGGGTTGATTCCAAAAAGCCATAAAGTAAAAACTTCTAATGGCAGTTACTTCTACATTTTGAGAGTAATGTATTTATTCTTATTGATTTTGGCAGCTTATTTCTATTTTCAAACCGATGGAAATCCATTTCAATCGCAAACTTTTGTTATTTCTACATTGTTTATCGCCAGTACTTTTAGTTTGTATTGGTTTGTAAATGTTTATGTAGATTATAGAAAAACCAAGGTGTGAAAATGGGAGGGTTTGTTGAATCTTTATTCGAATAAAAATTTAATACTGAAAAGGACGATTTGTAAAATGGACGAACATTATGGCTTTGATAAATGTTTGTTTTTTTGAATCATTGAATTTTTGAATCCTTAACCAAATAATCATTGAATAATGTAAAGGACGTTTGCAAAACGTCCCTACATTGTAACTTCGTTAAATGTTTTTTCTTTTGAATCCTTGAATCAAATAATACATTAATGATAAAAGGGACGTTTTTCAAAACGTCCCTTCATTGTACCTCCGTAAAATGTTTATCCTTTTAAATCCTTAAACAAATGTTTAACAAATTCTGAAAATACCTCTTTGTGTTTTTCTAAATCCATATTTCCAGACAGCGATGCCCTAACAATATAATCTTTATCTCCTTCTTTGGTTGTTCCTTGCGTTGATGTTGCTGGAATTGTCCAATAACATCCTTTCAACTGACCATAACTTACACAGAATTTACTTTCATTAGGAATTTCTGTAATCATCATGTTGATTAACTTCAAATTCAATGCTCTTTTATACGCTTCTTTTTCTTCTGCATTATTTCCTTTTGTTGGAAGATCTAATGAGAAAACTGAAGGTGTAAATTCATGCTCTGCTAATTCTTCCGAAACAAAATTTATTTTTGCGCTTGGCAGAACATCGTGTATAAATGTCACGAATTCACGTGTGTTTTTATAAGCATCAATAATTCGTTGATTCATTGAAGGCAATTGCTTCGCTAAAATCTCATATTGAAGATGTGTCGCTTCGTTATCGCAAAGTTCCAGATGCAATTCAATTTTATCCATCAAAGTTTGCGTCATGTCATTTCCAACACAATAACCAGCAGTACATTTTCCACCACTAGGAAATTTCGATCCACTCGCATAAGAAATTGTTCTCACGGTTGATAGAATTTCTCCTTCGCCTAAGAAATGAACGTTTGGACAAAATGTTTGATCTAAAATGAAAACTGGATCAATAGCGATTTCACCATTTGCAGTTTTGCGCTCTTTACTTAAAGCAGCTTTCAAAGCTTCCAAATTAGGAACCTCAACTCTAGGATTCGTTGGGATTTCAGCAATTATATATGGAATAGCGTCTTCATTAGCGATTTTCGTAAGCACAGTATCAATACTCTGAACCATGTCATTTTCACCATCTACAGGTAAATCTACAACTTCCACGTTGTCGTTACATGCCGCAACACGTCTGGCTTGATCATTCGTTCCACCATAACAATTTGGAGGAACAATAAATTTAATTTCTTTTCCTTTGTGATTTTCCAATGCATCATCAATAAGTCCCATCATAATTGCATATTGCATGGACAGTCCACTTGACGCAACTAATGGTTTTATTGTTGTTCCAGTAATCTCATTGAATGATTTTAAAACGCTTGATTTATTTTGAGCAAGATTTTCGTCAAAATTCCCTTCAAAATCAATTGCAGAATCTTCAATAAATGATTTTAAAGCAACGTGAGAATTTTCTGGCGTCATTGCAATAGTTTCTCTTCTTCTTACATGCTGAATATCCGAAATGTAGCTTTCGTTTTGTTCACCATTCACAATCAAAACACTTCCTAATTGAGCATGTAAATTGATATAGAAATCTACATTTTTAGAAAGATCAGTATTTCCAATTTTATCTTCATGAGAAATAAAAATTGTAGTTCCATCATACTCAGAAATATCTTCTGCTTTCTCTACCTTCTTTAAATCGAAGTTATATTCATAAACTTCACGAATTTTATCAGCATCAAAATGAGCTGGTAATTCTCCAGTATAAGCAATCTGAGTTTTCTTATTCTTTAATGCATTTGTTCTTAAAATAGCTAAAACAGGAACTGTCTTAGAGGAGAAACTGATTACATTTTCTGAATTTATGTTGTATAAATTCGCAATTCCCCATTCCAAAATACAAGATAAAGGATGACCTAAACGAATATAATCATAAGCAGTAGGCAGTTTTTTTAGTACTGATAAATCAGAATTATTGTCGTTAAACAAATCTTCTAACTCATTTAGAAACTGAGTTTTTGCTAACTTTTCGTCATAAATATCTAAACGATGTGTTGTGAGTGTCAACCAATCACTTGGCATATTTTCCAGTACATCTTTAATATAATTTCGCATTTTATTTGCCTCCATAATTTTCAACTTTTAATAGGCATGCAAGGTACGGTTTTTTTAATGATTAATGTTTAAGGTTTAATGTTTAATGTGTGTTTGCGCTGGACAGACTTTTAATTATTAATGTTTAAGGTTTAACGGGTTTTGCGCTGGACGGACTTTTAATGATTAATGTTTAACGATTTTTGCGCTGGACGGTTTTTTAATAGTAGTGGTTTATTAGTAAACTCAATTTCTACACAGTAGAAATTCAATATCCAACCACGTTAACAATTAATAATTAACCATTAAACATTGCTTTTCCTTTCCGTTAACCATTAATAATTAACCATTAAACATTAGTCTTCTCTGCCACTCCAAACAATATATACCGCTTGCTTTTAGGAACAACTTTCGTAACAACATTATCGAGTTTACTCAAGAAGTTTCTTTGGCTTTCTGATCTTCCGAATGTTCCGAAAAAGCCTACGGTTTTGAACTTTACTTTATCAAATGAGCTAAAAACATGTTTGATTTCGTCGTGTTTTAAATAGTTCCATCTTTCTCCCCATTTAATAAACGTCTTTCTAAAACCTTTATGGATAAACGATGATTCAAGATTTTCGGCAAACAATAACTTACCGTTTGGTTTTAAGGATTTATAAATTTGGTCTATCATCTGTTTTTTTAAATGATCTTGACCGTTTCCACTAATTCCACCCATTATAGATTTAAAAACCACAATATCAAACGCGTTTTCATAAGGAATATCAGTGGCGCAAATACTTTGATATTCTATTTTATCGGTGCAATTGTATTTGGTGTGTAATTTTTCAGCAATTTCTTCTGGAGATTCTAAGTCCGAACAGATAACAGAATTGTTATTCATAGCAAGCCACAGAGATAATCCACCTCGTCTTCCACCAAGTTCCAAACATTTAAAGTTTTTATCTTTAATGTCAATTTCCTTCGTCCAAAAGTCTAATGCTTTTGACCAATTTAAAATATCCCATTCAAATATATCTTGTGTTAGTTCGTCCATAGTCGTGTAAAAATAATCTCTAAAGTTAAATATTTAAAGCAAATTGTGGATGATTCTAGAGTCGACTAAAAATGATGATTTTTGTTGTCCCGATAAATCTCAGAAATAAATAATTTAATTCTAGCCATTGTACAATGCAATGGATGAAAGTACCCTACTTGTGCAGATTGAAGTCGAAGTAGATAAACACGGATTTTTTTATCTCTAAAAATAATTGCCATCAACATTTCAATTATTTAGAAAGCGACAGTTTCTGAATCTTTGAATTTTTCAAACTTTAAATCCTTAAAATCCCAAAACTCACTAAATTGTCCCACTACTAACGAATTCATAACGCTCCAAGTCTTACCGTTAACCATTAATAATTTAACATTAATAATTATTAAGTCGTTTCGCCAACCAAAACCCCATGCTAAAACTTCCTTGCAATAAATAACCGCCAGTAGGAGCGTACCAGTCTAACATTTCTCCGATTACATAAGAATTTGGAATTTTCTTGAGTTGTAAGTTTTCATCAACTTCTTCCAAATCGACACCTCCTAAAGTAGAAATTGCTTTATCTATTTCATCCGCTGATTTAATAACAATTGGAACAGATTTAATGATTTTGGCTAATAAATCCGGATTTGAAAAGGTTTCTTTACTCGAAAATTGCTTTAAAAGTCCAATGGCTGTTCTGTCAATTTTTAAATCTTTATTCAGAATATCAGTTACTTTCGATTGTTTTGAATTCTTGTATTTGGATTTAATCTGATCAATTGTTAAAGTCGGTTTTAAGTCTAAATAAATCGTTATAGTTTCATCAATGAGCAATTTATCTTGAATTTTTTGACTCAAAGCATAAATTGCATTTCCCTCTAATCCAAATTCAGAGATTACCATTTCTCCTTTTGAAAAATTATTTTCGAATGCTAATGCAATGTTTTTTAATGGTTTTCCTTCATGAGTGGAAATGAAATTTTTGTCCCAATCGACTTCAAAAGCGCAATTGGCTGCTCTGAAAGGATTGATTTTTATATTTCGTTCTTCAAATAGGTTTTTCCATTCTCCATCAGAGCCTGTCACTTTCCAACTTGCTCCACCCAATGCAAAAACAACGATGTCAGATTCAATAATTTCGCCTTCTTCAAAGTATAAATCCCCATTTTTATTCCAACCCGACCATTCTGAGGAGAATCTAAACGTTATATCTTTTGCTGATATATATTCTACAATTTTATTGAGTACTTCGATGGGCTTGATTCCCATTTCTGGAAAAACCCGATTACTTGAACCAATAAATGTTGGGATTTCATGATTGTTTAGCCAATTGATTAAATCTACGTTACTAAACTGACGCAAACTATTCTCCATAAACTCACTCGGAAAATATTGATTGATGAGTTCTTCTAGAGGAGAATCAAATGTCAAATTCAAACCACCTTCACCAGCAACTAAAAATTTCCGACCCAAAGATTTTTTCTTTTCACAAAGTGTTACTTTATATTTCTTTGTGTCTATTTCTGCTGCGAGCATAAGTGCTGCTGCGCCTCCTCCTATAATTGTTAATTTTTTCATCTAAAAAATGAGTGGTATTTTTAACGTTTGATCCCAAAGTTCTCGTGTGGAAATGTGAGTTGGATTTGTCTAAATTTAGTTAATCGTTGTGCATGAATTGGCTGAATTATAAATCAATGAGGATTATTCAAAATAAATTCCTTCAGTGGCAAATGAAAAAGATTTACTTCCTAAACCACCAATCATGATAGCTTGAAATAATGGATTCAGTTTTTTACTTCCATACCATTCAATTACGAAATTTGCACCAGAACCTCCAGTGTCATCTTTCTCGTCAACGACATATTCAATAGTCTCAAATGTGTTGAGATAAATAGGCGATTCCAAATATTTCTTCACCAATTTACCTTCTGTATTGTGGTAATCTATTCTTGTAATAAATAAAGTATCTGTTTCACTTGTGTTGTGAATACTCAAAGTTGAAGTCAATGAAGTCCTGTCGTTACGTGTACTTTGATAAATATTTGAATAAACAGGAACATAAACTTTCTTCGTTTGATGCAGACTATCTGATGAAGTAGCTAAGTTTTTAATAGCATGATCCTCAACAAGAATTTGCGTTTCGCTGTTGGGAACGTGATTTTCACAGCTTAAAAGCGCTAATAATGGAATAGAAAGTAAGAGTTTGAAATATTTCATGTTTTATATAGATTGTCGAACAGTATGTTTTGTCTAATCAAATATACAAAAGATTAGATTAGGAAATAACTTCAATTATGGAATGTAGAAAACAATTACACTTGATCCATTTTCATGTTCCAATTTATTTGAAATTTTCTGGTTTCTTAAATCCTTGGATATATGGAAGCAAAAGCTTTCCGAAATGAATCAATTCTTTTTCTGAATTGTTAGGGCCAATTATCTGAATTCCTATTGGAAGCCCATCTTTTGTTTGTCCCAATGGAGCAATTAGAGCAGGGAATCCCAATACATTTGCAATATATACGAAAGGAAGACACATGTCCCAGTAATTGATTTCTCGTCCATCAACTTGAATAGGTTTTCCAGTTCGACAATGTTCAAATGCAGGACCAACCGCAATTGGACTTAGTATAAAAGAATAGTTTTTAAAGAACTCTTGAAATACTTCAATATTCTCTTGTCTTAATGATGTGAATTTCTCCAGTTTTTTAGGGTTGTTTCCCAATATTCCATTAGAAATATGTTGACCTTTTCCACGGGCTGAGTAGCCATAAGTAAATTGAAACCTAGCGATTTTTTGAATAATAAAAGGCAAATCTTGCCCTAAGAGATAACCCAATATATTTGCCCAATTTTCTTCTGCTTCCTTATAATTAATTATCGGTAAAGTTTTTTCTATATGCTTAACTTGACCCGATAAATCATTTACTAGTTGATTTAATAAAGTAATTGTTTCCTCACCTGCTTTTATATCGTTCATCGAATCTGTCCATGCTAAACTATAATCGGATAGAACTTTATTTTCAAAAGCTAAGTACTTTGGTTTGTCTTTATTTGATTCATTTCCTTCTTTTTTAATAATGTCAAAAACCAATTCTAGGTCATCTAAACTTCTGGAAATTGGTCCAAATACTGCCATTTTTTGAAAAGCACCTTTAGATTTTGGAAGTGGTGGAACATGTCCTTTTTCTGAAACAGCACCATCGGTTGTCTTCAAACTATAAACTCCGCAAAAGTGAGCGGGTATTCTCACCGAACCTCCCATATCACTGCCAACTTCAACACCACTTAATCCAGAAGCAACTGCGCTTGCTCCACCACCTGTACTTCCGCCGGTAGTTCGTGTTAAATCAAATGGATTGTTCGCTCTCGGATATAATGGTCCGTGGGTTTGGTGGTCGGTAAGTAATGTTGGAATGTTGGTTTTACCAAGAATTATAGCTCCTTCATTATATAGTAAATTGACTATGTCTGAATGTTCCAGCGCAATATTGTTTTTTAACTGCTTGAAATTAACAGTCGTTTTATAGCCTTTTATATTGAAAGCCTCTTTTACAGTAATTGGAACACCATGAAGCTTTCCGAGAGATTTGCCTTGTGCTAAAGCAACATCTGCAGCTTTAGCGCGTTCAAGAGCATCTTTTTCCATATCAATAACGATAGCATTCAATTGAGGATTAAATCGTTTTATTCTTTCAATATAGATACCCGTAATAAACTCAGATGTTATTTCTTTGTTTCTGATGCGTTTTGCAATTTCAGTTACAGTTAAAAATGCTAAATCGGAATTCTTATTATGTTTTGATGTCATTACTTATGTTCTTATTAACCTTCTTAAGACTTTGTTTTTTATACTTTCTTCAGCGCTAAGAAATATATTCGGAAACGCTATTAATTAAATCTGTAAGTTACATCTTAGAATTAAATATCGTGGGTTCTTATGAAATATTCTTTAGAACGCTCACCAAATATCTAAAACCAAAAAATCCTTCATAGTAGTATGAAGGATTTAATAAAACCAATAATTTACTACTCACTTTTTGATTTTCTTTTTTTTGGTGCGTTATTAAACTCTGCTTCCGAAATAAATCCATCTTTATCTGTGTCGATTTCCGAGAAGTTATTTTTAAGTGGTCCTTTTACTTCCGACTCTGCAATTTTACCATCCTTATTACTGTCCATTTTTTCTACTAATTGCGCAAAAGTTGGACGTTCTTTCTGCTGAGGTTGTGCATTTGAAAAAGTTACGAATCCAATGCAAAATACCATTGCTACGAAACCAAATTTTAAATTTTCATTTTTCATTTCTGCTGTTTTTAATGTTCACTATAATAACTTGATTTAAGTGTGTAAGTTGTATTGTAAGTAGAGTTTTCAGTGAACAGTGGGAGATTTTCAACGAATAGGGATTTTTGTGTTTAGTTTGAATCCCAAGAATCTACAATAAGTAAAAAGGTGTTTCTTAATCTCTTCAATTTCGAAGTCAAGCCAAAACTTCCAATAATAAAAAAACTCCACAATTTACTTGTGAAGCTTCTTTATTACATTTTCAACCTACCACTAACTAACCTACCACTAATCTTTCAAAATCTTAATGACTTTACTTTCGTTTATTGTCACAAAATAAGTTCCTTTCGAAAAGCTGGACATATCTAATTGTACAGCTTCTGCATTATTATATTCGTTTGTAAATAATACTCTTCCTAACATTGAAACCACTTTAATTGAATTGATGTTTCCTGCTGGATTTTCAATTGTTAAAACTGACCTTGTTGGATTTGGATAATATTTTAAATCCATTTCTTGATTATAATCAGCAACTGATACTTTAGTAACTTGATGAGAATATACATTTGTGAGGGATCTCAATTTTATTACAACGAATATTATTAAATTGAATCAGGATATCTAAATGGGTAAACTTGTTGAATTATTTGTAAGAGAATTCATTTCAATATGATTCACAGTGATTTGCAAAAAAAAAAAAGATAGGTTTTGCTAAAAAAATACAAAAAAATAGCGTTTTTATTTTTAAATTTGAGCAACTATAAACTTAAATTCATTTTATGAAACTAATTATAAAATCATTGGCCCTTTGTGTATTAGCATTTGGGGTAAACGCACAAACAGGAAATGAAACGCTCGGCGCAGGTTCTGGGTCATCCATAACTACTGGAGATTTTAATACCGCACTGGGTGATTCTTCAATGCCAAATCTAACTTCCGGATCTCACAATACAGCCATTGGTTGGAAATCTGGGTATAATTTGACAACTAGTAGGGAAGGAGTTTATATTGGTTACCAAGCTGGATACTCAGATGACGATGGATTTGACAACACAATGATTGGTTTTCGAGCTGGTTTTTACAATACCGGAAGTGAAAATACATTTATTGGTAACGGAGCTGGTTTCAGGAATTCCAATGGAGTAGATAATACTTTTATTGGAGATGAAGCTGGTTCTTGTGTTACTTCTGGTAGTGATAACACCTATATAGGACATAAAGCAGGACCTGGTTTTTCTACTACTACATTAACAACAGCAACTAATTATATAATAATTCCTGCGACAGGATCAGATAATACCGCTGTAGGATCTGAATCGGGTAGAGGTTTGACAACCGGTTTTCGAAATGCATTTTTTGGATCAGATGCAGGTCGCGATAATACAACTGGATTTTGGAATACATTTGTCGGTGATTCAGCTGGTGTAGATAATTCTTCAGGGTTTAAAAATACTTTTATAGGACAAGGTGCTGGGTCTGCTACCGAGTTTGCTAGCAACAATACTTTTATTGGATACAAAGCAGGTGGAGACAATAACAGAACAAATAATAGCAGCATCAATAATGCCCAGAGAAATACTTACGTGGGAACACAGGCAGGCTCTATTAATCGAGAAGGTTCTGATAACGTTGGTTTAGGTACTTTCGCAAATTTTAGTGGTCTTAATTACTCCCGAAGTATTTTTATCGGAAGCGGTGGTGAAGGTTTTGACAACACAGGATGGTATCGTGGATTCGGAATGGTTAGGGCTAGCGATGTGATTGTAATGGGGTACAAAGCGCAAAATTCAGGACAATTTGGAATTGCAATAGGAAATAATATTTTTCAAAGAGGAATATATTCAGTTGCACTTGGTCAGGATTTAATTACAACCAATGAAGGAGATTATGGTGTGTCTATTGGAGCAAAAAGTTATCTTTCAGATATATACAGTGTTGGAGTAGGATATAATGATTCGATTAAAGGAAAGAGATCAATCGGAATAGGCGCTTTTTCAGTTGTATCTTCAGATTCAGCAATAGCGATTGGTGCTAATACTAATGTTTCAGGTTCAAATTCTGTTGCAATTGGAAATGGTGCAACAACTTCCCAGAATAACAGTATGGTTTTAGGTGGTTCAACTGCAGCAAACAGAATGTCAGTTGGAATTGGTACTTCTACTCCTAACAACAAAGCTTCTTTAACACTTGAAGATGCTGATAAAGGATTCATGATTAATAAAATGACAACCACTCAAAGAACTACTTTTGGAGGAACTCTTGCTGCTAGTGAACAAGGAATGGTTGTTTATGATACTGATCTTAACGCTTTGTATTCTTGGAATGGAACAGCTTGGAATTCAAACTCTAATACAGATGAACAAACTTTAGCTTTGACTGGAACATCTCTTCAAATATCTAATGGGAATTCAATTAATCTTTCAGGTCTTGATACTGATACACAGTTGTCAGAAGCACAAGTTGATGGTTTTGTAGCGAACAATGGTTACTTAACTTCATTTTCAGAAGTTGATGGAAGTATTACCAATGAGATTCAGGATATTTCATTGACTGGAACTAACTTAGCATTAACGAACGGTTCAACAGTAGATCTTTCAGGAATCAACACAAACACACAATTGTCAGAAGCGCAAGTTGATGGTTTTGTATCCAACAATGGTTTCCTTACTTCATTCACAGAAGTTGATGGAAGTATTACCAATGAGATTCAAGATATTTCATTGACTGGAACAGATTTAGCATTGACTAGTGGGTCAACAATTGATCTTTCGGGAATCAATACGGATACTCAATTAACAGAAGCGCAAGTTGATGGTTTTGTAGCGAACAATGGTTACTTAACTTCATTTTCAGAAGTTGATGGAAGTATTACCAATGAGATTCAAGATATTTCATTGACTGGAACTAACTTAGCATTAACGAACGGTTCAACAGTAGATCTTTCAGGAATCAACACAAACACACAATTGTCAGAAGCGCAAGTTGATGGTTTTGTATCCAACAATGGTTTCCTTACTTCATTCACAGAAGTTGATGGAAGTATTACCAATGAGATTCAAGATATTTCATTGACTGGAACAGATTTAGCATTGACTAGTGGGTCAACAATTGATCTTTCGGGAATCAATACGGATACTCAATTAACAGAAGCGCAAGTTGATGGTTTTGTAGCGAACAATGGTTACTTAACTTCATTTTCAGAAGTTGATGGAAGTATTACCAATGAGATTCAAGATATTTCATTAACGGGAACTAACTTAGCATTAACGAACGGATCAACAGTAGATCTTTCGGGAATCAACACAAATACTCAATTGTCAGAAGCGCAAGTAGATGGTTTTGTAGCCAACAACGGTTACTTAACGACATTCACAGAGGTTGATGGAAGTGTTACCAATGAGATTCAAGATATTTCATTGACTGGAACAGATTTAGCATTAACAAGTGGTTCAACAATTGATCTTTCGGGAATCAATACAGATACACAATTATCAGAAGCGCAAGTTGACAATTTTGTAGCCAACAACGGTTACTTAACTTCATTCACAGAAGTAGATGGAAGTGTTACAAATGAGATTCAAGATATTTCATTGACTGGAACAGATTTAGCATTAACAAACGGTTCAACAATTGATCTTTCGGGAATCAATACAGATACTCAATTAACAGAAGCGCAAGTTGACGGATTTGTATCCAACAATGGTTTCCTTACTTCATTCACAGAAGTCGATGGAAGTGTTACCAATGAGATTCAAGATATTTCATTAACAGGAACAGATTTAGCATTGACAAGTGGTTCAACGATTGACCTTTCGGGAATCAATACAGATACTCAATTAACAGAAGCGCAAGTAGATGGTTTTGTAGCGAATAATGGTTTCCTTACTTCATTCACAGAAGTTGATGGAAGTATTACCAATGAGATTCAAGATATTTCATTAACAGGAACAGATTTAGCATTGACAAGTGGTTCAACGATTGACCTTTCAAGTATCAACACTGATACACAATTAACAGAAGCGCAAGTAGATGGTTTTGTAGCGAATAATGGTTTCCTTACTTCATTCACAGAAGTTGATGGAAGTATTACCAATGAGATTCAAGATATTTCATTAACAGGAACAGATTTAGCATTGACAAGTGGTTCAACGATTGACCTTTCAAGTATCAACACTGATACACAATTAACAGAAGCGCAAGTAGATGGTTTTGTAGCGAATAATGGTTTCCTTACTTCATTCACAGAAGTTGATGGAAGTATTACCAATGAGATTCAAGATATTTCATTAACAGGAACAGATTTAGCATTGACAAGTGGTTCAACGATTGACCTTTCGGGAATCAATACAGATACTCAATTAACAGAAGTTCAAGTTGACAATTTTGTAGCCAACAACGGTTACTTAACGACATTCACAGAGGTTGATGGAAGTGTTACCAATGAGATTCAAGATATTTCATTGACTGGAACAGATTTAGCATTAACAAGTGGTTCAACAATTGATCTTTCGGGAATCAATACAGATACTCAATTAACAGAAGCGCAAGTTGACGGATTTGTATCCAACAATGGTTTCCTTACTTCATTCACAGAAGTCGATGGAAGTGTTACCAATGAGATTCAAGATATTTCATTGACTGGAACAGATTTAGCATTAACAAGTGGTTCAACAATTGATCTTTCGGGAATCAATACAGATACTGATGAGCAAGATTTAACTTCTGCTACTTTATCAGGAACGAATCTAAAGATTGAAATTGAAAACGGATCGTCAGTTACAGTCGATTTAGCTCCATTACTGCAAGGTTTACAAAATCAAATTAATGACCTTCAATCGCGAGTGGATATAATTGAAGATTGTGCTTGTGATGGTACATTAGGTTTTACTGATGTTGAAATTGAATTTGAAAAGCCAATTTTATATCAAAACATTCCAAATCCTTTCAATAATACTTCTTCTATAAAGTATTACATTCCAAGTTGGGCAACATCTGCAAATCTTGTAGTTTCGGATGGAATGGGTAAAATAGTTTCAAACTTACCTATTGAAGAAGTTGGAGATTATGGTTCTAGTTATGTAAATGCTGAAGATTTAAATACAGGGATATATTATTATTCTCTTTATGTTGATCAGACATTGGCTGATACTAAGAAAATGACAATACATTAGAATATTCGAAAATTGATTTTATAGAAAAGTCTCACCTTGTATGGTGAGACTTTTTTTGGTCTTGTTTAGACGAGAAGTTGATCATATATAATCACAAGCTGTAAACATAACGCTTAAGTAGAATTGATAGCGAATCAATCTTTGAGTAAACTTATTTCAAAATTACCTAGTTCGTTTTTGCAAGTGCACCGATCGTATATTGTGAATGGTGAAAAAGTAACAGGATTAAAAGGGAGAGAATTATTCCTGGGGGAAGTTAAGATTCCTGTTAGTGATAGTTTTTATGAAGTGGTGAAGAGGAATTTGTTTGGTTGAAATGGCAATTTAGACTATTTATAAATGATGTGAAGAACTTGTTTTTTTAAAATAAATACCCTTAGTATTCTCTTGGAATTTTTCTAAAGTTCATTTTAGTTAACCACATAGCTAAACGCCAATCTCTCATTTATGCTGACAAACCAATTCATTTAATTCATCTAATTCTCCCTAACAATTAATCAAGTTTGACAAGTTTAACAACTTGACCTTCTATGTGCAAATAATAAATATTAGTGGGTAATTCCGACAAGTCAATTTGTTTGTTGTTTCCTGTTAAGTATCCTCCAAACATTCTTTGTCCCAATGGAGAAATTAGTTCATAATATACATCTTTAGAAATTTCTAGATTAACAGTGTTTTTTGTTGGATTAGGATAATAACCTATTTTCAATTCTTGCTCATTTATTGCTAATAAATCGCAATCGAAACTTTGCTCAACTTTGGATGCTTCAGAAGGATTCAACAAAAGATCATCAGTTAATAAAGAGCAATAACATTTATCGTTTTCCACATATAATTTAAGCCATGAAAGCGCAATTTTCCCAACTGAACCACCGCCTCCATTTGGAGTATTTGCAGCGGAATGATTTCCACCTTTTATTTCATACAATACTTTATTTGTAGTACTTGGAGTAACGTTATAATGGACATCCGCCTGTTGAGAAGGAGTTGCAACGGCATCATTTTGACCACTGAAAATTAACACAGGAACATCATGATTAAGAACAGGATTCTCTAAATAAGGACATAAAGCAACCACACCAGCAATTGAATTATCAAGTACTGCAGCTCGTTGTGCACCGCCGCCGCCCATCGACCAGCCACTCACAGCCAATTGACTCAAGTCGAGCAGCCCTTCAATTGGAGATGAATTTCTTACATTTTCTTGCTTTATAGTTTCCAAAGCATCAAGCAGTGCATTGGCGCGAGTCTCTGGATCATCAAAAAGCGAATTTGTACCGATAATAATGGTTACAATTCCGTGAGAAGCATAAAAAGGACCCCATTCTTGAACACTTGATGGAAGCGATACAAACCCTGGAACAATTGCAATACTCGCAAATGGAGGTGTCGCATTTGTTGGATAGTAAATTGTTGCTCCGTCATAATCTGGACCATTACGAATTCCATCTAATTCAGTGAGAATTGCGACTCCATAAGGACCTGGATTCGTAATGCTTTCTACTGTAACGTTATCACATTGAGCAATAACACTAGTGTTAAAAGAGAAAAAGATAAACGAAATCAATAGGCCAAGGTATAAGTTTTTCATGTTTTCGGTAATAAACAGTAAGTAATGGAACGTATAATTTTTATTTGATAAATATAGTCTTTTATTGTGAAAATTAAGGCTGTTATTTTGTTTTAACTGGGTAGTGAAATATTTTAAAGTATTGAAAAGTAGGATGTTTGGGTAGGCGGAGAATTAAATATTTAAAAAAGACAATTATTTATTGATTAAGATTTTCAAAACTTCTGATATTTATTTTCACTATTTACTATCAATCATCTCTATCATTTTTCCAAGACTTATTTGTCTAGTGTTAAACGTTGCCATGCTCGGTCCAGAATAATAACGGATAGAAAGTTGTCCGGTTTCTTTGATTTTTTCCATCATAAGAACTGGAATGTTGTATTTGAATTTGACTGTTTTTTTATTTTGTTCTGAGTAACCTGTTACCACTGAAACTGTCGTAGAATCTGCGGTTAAAACATCTGATTTATTCTCGATCGTTTTTCTAACATTGTCAAATTCTACATGATCAATAGTCATAGGATATGCAACATTGTCAATTATGTAGAATACTTTTTCATCTATTTTAAAACTAGAACTCGTTAGTTCAAGATAATCATAGGCTGTATAAGAAACTTTATCATTTGAATCAATTTCTTTGATGATATCTTGTATGAGGACCTTTATGGCAGATCGGGAATCTTCGGGATGAATATAGTGTTTGAGTTCAAATCTTTTTGTACCGTAAACTACATCATTTTTAATGTAGATTTCATTGTAAATTTTATCGCTAAAACAACCTTGAAAAGTTAAGGATATTAGAACCAAAGCCAGTGTTTTCTTAATTCGTGTTTTTGATAGAAGTTTATACATGGTAATTTATGTTTGCTTTGTAATAGTCTGTTCAAAGGATGATATGATTAACGTTGTCAATATTTCTTATTCACAAGAAAATTCCCCATCCTTATATGCGAACGTTGATTCTCCAAAATCATGTTCATACGTTAACGAGCACTCTTTTAATTTTAGCTCATTTGAGTATAAAATGTCATTAAACTCATTCATTATTTTTTGAGTTTTATCGTTGTCCTCTTCCGCGAAATATCCAGCACCAAATGCCGTTAAACTTGCCTCAAAATAAAAATCATTTTCAGTATCATAAATCAGAAATGCAAATCCTTCATAATGCTTTTGGGGTTGAGTTCCAAGCAAGGAATAAAGTCGAACATAGAATTCGCAAATTGCGTCAGTATTTATAGCTAAACTTTTGATTCTTATGTTGCTATTGTGGGTTTCTGTGATTGTAAATCTTGAAGAGTTCATGTTGTTTTTTTTTCGAGTTTGGTATTAATGGTTAAAGTATTGTTTTTCGTTTAATAAACGAAGATTTTAAAGAGGGAATTTCTTGAGATTCCTTTAACTGTTTGTTTATCGCCCACAGTTGTTGTGTTTGGTTAGTTGCGTGGATGAGCAATAAATTCACCAAATAAAAACTGAATAGAAAATCTTTAAACTTTTATTAAAGTAGGCGAGAGCTTGGTAAATAATTATGCACTTTTTTTACAGTAATTTTAGTTCATTCTGGCTTGATATGAAATTGATTCAGAATTAGATAATTTCCGACCTTCTTCAAAACCTAGATATTTGTCATTACCATGTTTTTCTGACCAAAAACCAGTAATAATTTCACCATTTATAAATTTGTACACGACAACTCCTTTGTATATTTTCCCTTCATTATCATCCTCACCTGCATAAGAGAAGTTAATGATTAAAGTATCTCCGTTATAGAAACCTTTTCCTTGTTGTATTTGTTCTCCATCAATGACCCATTCTGCATTCACTCTTTTATCGCCTATCTTAGTAAGATGTAAAAAACCATTGTATGTACTTTGCTCCGCATTTTGATTCAACCCTATAATATTATATGTTCCATCAATATCTTCAATTGTAACGGTTGAATTTGCAACTACTAGAGAAAGATCGGCTATCAACTTTTCTCTCTTTTTTATCTCTTCTTGAATAATTTGAACTTCATATTTCGGTAAATTCTCTTTATTTTGTAAAGCTTTCATTGAATTTTCGAGCCATTGATTAAGCTCATGTTTTTTAGAATTTTTCATATTTGGTTTATTGTGTTCTAATTTTTTGATGCTATTAGTGAAAATTCAATTTCAGAATTTTTAATTTGAACTTCTTTGGTATGTAAATTATTTCGTTTGTTGTTTAAGTTTTGGAAAAGGAAAAGTACTATTAGAGTTCCTACGAAAAGTAGTTTTATTGTTAATGCGTTGTTGAGTAGGTTTGTCATTGTTTTTACTAATGTTTAGCGACGAAGATTATGCTATGAGCCTTATCTGTCTTTTTCTAATAATTCAAAAATAAGGTCTGTTAGGATTTTGGTGTCGCTATTTATGGTGCCATTCATGTATTTTTCATAAACATCCTTATTATCTGCGGGGTTTAAATTTAAAGTAAGACCTTTTTCTAGTGCTAAAACCCGTAAAAATTCACGTTGTACTCTTCCGTTGCCTTCTCTGAATGGGTGCAAGAAGTTTACATTATCTAAAAATTCAGCCAATTTTATTGCAAGTTCCTTTTTATTTCTACTCTTGATGTTTCTATATTCCAATATGAGATTATCAATATACTTAAAACCCATCTCGAATCGTTCTCCTTGAAAAAATGGTTTACCATCTTTGCTTATGTTCACGGATCGAGTTTTTCCTGCCCACTCATAAACATCTTGAAATAAATAGTGATGAATTGTAATTAATGAGATTGAACCTTTAATTTTTAAGGGAGTTGCATAAATTTCTTCAAGTCTTTTAGAAACTTTTAAGCTTTCATAAACAGCAAGAACCTTTTCATCTTTAATGTTAGCTAGGTTATAGAGAACACCATTTTTATCGGTGTATTTATGATTAGGGTCAAGGTATTTGTAATTATTTCCCATAAAGAGAATATAGCCGTGTTAAAAAGTCGGATTCATTGAGGTCTCCATTTTTCCAATCCAAATAAATCTGAATTAGCTCCTTAGTTGGTTCGAGTCCTTCAAACATATTTGTTCCTAATGCATTAGCGGTACTCTCTAATGATTCTATGTTGGGAAATTGAACTCCCATTAATGTGAGTTTTTCTCTATCTACTTCTATTGTTCTGTACATAATTTTAAAAGTATGAAATCAAAGATACAAATTAAAGATGTATCATTCTAACCTTTGGGTTTTGTGATAGAGCGTAAATAGAGTGTAACGATAATGGCATTTCGTATATTACATTGTGTATAAGCGCAGTAGGATAGTGGTTTTACTAATTATCGTAAATCCTCCGTGCATGAATGACCCTTTCTTGAAGAAAGATGGCTGGTAATATTTTAAATTGGTACTGTTTTTAAGCTTCAATAAATTCTCATTATTAAGCCATTCAAATCTAAAATATTCTTTTTTTAATTCATTCATGGAAGCAGACAGTAAATTATAATTTTTCTTTAGTTCCTCAATTGTCTTTTTATCAAATTCAAGTAAAGCTTCAATTTTATAATCATTCGGGCCAGGTGTTCTAGTTTCAGTTTGAATTCCCTGCTTTATAAATATCCATTCTGCCCTTAATGGTTTGTATGTTTCAAGATTTATGTACTTAGCTAATTTAATTTTGTCTGTTGAAGTTTCTAATTCAATCGAATCATCTGAACAACTATAATGAATACTAAACAATATTAATAGTAGTGCAGATTGCCTTATAATTGTTTTCATATTTATTATTAAGTGATTGCAAATTCAGACCAAATAATTTCAAATGACATTATTCGTATTTTGTTAAAAGTTCAGCGCTGCTTTTAAATCGATTATTTCGAAAGTCAGATTCTGATTTGTCAATTCGTTTACTCAATTCAGATTTAGTCATTGGTTCAAATGTATTTCCCGAAGAATCTACTTCATCACAATTATCTGTATGTGGCTTTCAGGTAGAACAAGATAAGAAGGTTACTCTTTCAGTTTATCTAACAGACGTGGCAATATGGTTAACTAAAGTACTTAGATGAAATTCCAATATTATTTAACTATTGGCACAAAGAATTGTATAATTCTATTGTTTTATTAAAAAGTGGCTCAGCAGTTTTAAATTCACCTTTATATTGATTTTTAAATTCTTTACATTCTAAAAGGTATGGTATGATATACTTTTTCATATTCTTTTTTTTCCTTATATCGTAGAATTTGCCATCGGGCATTTGGATAGTATAGTGATATTCACCCATTACTTCCTCTCCTATTGAATAACTGTACGCTTTACTAGAAGCATTAGAGTATGTTTTTATTTTTCCATTAACAGCCCTAGATATAAATCTCACATATGAATTTGGTTTGCTTGCTTTTAAAGGAATTCTATCGATGGTTTTATCTTTTATGTGAAAAGTAGTTACGTTAGGACATTTTTTCCTTTTTTCATATTTAACCAAGCTGCCATCGAGGCTCTCATAACTCATTTTTTTTAGATAACCTTGGCTTGTTGTAGAATATGCTAAATCTTGGCAGTAAGTCGTGTCATTATCAGCAATGAAATAGTCTTGAGAAAAAGTTGAAGTTGTTGATAAAATTACTATTAGGAAAATTAGAATAGTTTTTTTCATATTTGTAATATATTAAGTTGTTAAAGATAAGGAGAGTAAGAATAGGAGTAAAACTTATAGTATAAACTAGTTTTAGGGCTATTGAATGGGGTTTTACCTTTGCTCTTTTGTAAATATAGTAAAAAATAAATAACTCGGGTAATCATCAAAAGAGAAATTAATCTGCTAAATAGGAATAAGAGGATTACTTGCATTTAAGTTATTAACTTCGATGCCACTTCGTGATCTGCTTTTTAGAACTTCTTTTTCTTAGTGATTTTTGGTCTAATGAATTCTAAGCTTCCTCTTCCAGTCGAAGCATCTCCTCCCGGCCCTGACAAAAACGGAAATCCTGTTGAACTGTTCTGCACAGCTGTTTACACCAAAAGAGCGACCACGGGAAGCTCCTTTTTGGGTAATTTAAAGCGTAGCAAGAACAGACAACAGATTAGAGGTGGAGGCAGATATAGGACGCAAGAATCAATTAGAAATTACGAATGGTTTAATTACGAATTGAATAATGCTGTATCGCATATGAATTTAGTTTCACATTATTACAAAGCATTTGTTTATCTTAAATATCTCTTTAATCTTCCAATCTTTTTTAAATCCGCGAATCCCGAAAGCTTTCGGGACCGCGTTGCTTGCATTCTTGTCATCCGCGTTCCATTTTTCAACTCTACCACACATTCCTCTACGAAAACTCTGTACACTTTGAGGTAAAATATTCTATTCCTCCAATCTTTGAATCCTTCAAATTTTGAATCTTTAATTCACCTCATGCATTATACAGTAAACATTCACCAAAAAAAACTATCTTTGCGTAAAATTTCAAAATATGATTCAACGCGTTCAATCCCTTTATTTATTGCTGACTTTAGGAGCTTTGATTATGCTAAGCATCGGAACGGATGTTTTTGTTACTGAAGTAGCGCAAAAAGACCAATTCGACATAATTAGTCATGGGAATGTTTATGGAGTTCAGAAGGACCTTCATGTTCATGGAGAATTGACTGATAAAAATATTCAGCTATTAAGAGAAGCAACAGGAAAGGTTGATATTGATGGAGATATGAAAGGAGTTCCAACTTTTTATTTTCCATTTTATTCTATTACTATATTATTAGCAATGCTCACAACAGTGGTTTTGTTAGGGTATAAAAACTTAAAACGCCAATTGAAATTAGGGCGCTTATTATTCGTTTTAAACTTCATTTTATTTGGTGTAAGCATTGTTTTATACAACTTTTTACGCGGGAGCACCATTCCTGGATCGGCTGATTATACTAGCAGCACGCATTTGGCATTTGGTTTTTACTGCATCGTTATTGCCTTGTCATTTTCTTTCTTGGCAAACATTGGAATTCGTCGTGATGTACGACTTATTAAATCTATAGATCGTATCCGTTAATGAATTATTTATCAGTTGAACAGTTGACCAAAACGTATGCAGATCGTACGATTTTTGAGAACTTAAGCTTTGGTATAGACCAAGGTCAAAAAGTAGCATTAGTTGCTAAAAACGGAAGTGGAAAATCAACTTTAATCCGTTGTATCATGGGCGAAGAGCCTTTTGATAGTGGAAGAGTCGTTTTCCGTAATGGAATCAATATCGCTTATTTACAGCAAGCAGATGATTTGAATCCTGAAAACACGATTTACGAAGAGATTTTCGATCATGATTTACCGAAATTAAACGTCTTTAAGAAATATTCTAAAGCTGTTCGTGATAATGACGAAATGGCAATGGCAGATCTTTTTGAAGAAATTTCAGAATTAAATGCATGGGATTTAGACAGTTTGGTTGAACAAGTATTGTCTAAATTGAAACTAGATAATCACGACGCAAAAATTTCAACGCTTTCTGGAGGTCAACGAAAACGAGTAGCCTTGGCGAAAGTATTGATTTCAGAACCAGACTTTTTGTTTCTGGATGAGCCAACCAACCACCTCGATTTAGATATGATTGAATGGTTGGAAGAATACCTTTCAAAATCGAATTCTACTTTATTCATGGTAACACACGACCGTTACTTCTTGGAGGTAATTACAGATATTATCTATGAATTAGAAGATGAACAGATCTACCGTTACAAAGGAAATTTCTCTTACTATTTAGAGAAAAAAGCCGAACGTGAAGAAAACAAAGCCATTGAAGTTGGAAAAGCGAGAAGTTTATTCAAATCAGAATTGCAATGGATCAGAAGACAACCAAAAGCGCGTGGAACTAAGCAAAAAGCAAGAACAGATGCTTTTGAAGGAATTAAGCAAACAGCAGGTCAAAACATAGAAAAAGAAGAACTCGAAATTCCAATTAAAATGGAACGTTTGGGATCTAAAATTTTGGAATTGCACAAAGTTTCAAAAAGCTATCCAGACCTTAGGATTCTCGATAATTTAACTTATACTTTTAAACGTCAAGAACGTTTAGGAATTGTTGGGCCAAACGGAGTAGGGAAATCTACACTTTTACGTATAATTACTGGAGAAGAAGAGCCAGATGCAGGAAAAGTAGTTGTTGGAGATACAGTGGTGTTTGGATATTATTCTCAAGCCAACATCGAGGTGGACGTAAACATGAAAGTGATTGACGTTATTCGCGATGTCGCAGAATTTATTCCTTTAGAAAAAGGAAGAGAAATGTCAGCAGCACATTTCCTTGAAAAATTCCTTTTCCCACGCAGTATGCATTACAATTATGTGTACAAATTGAGTGGGGGAGAGCAGCGCCGTTTGAAATTGATGAAAGTTTTGATGTCAAATCCTAACTTCCTAATTCTCGATGAGCCAACCAATGACTTGGATATTTATATTTTGAGTGTTTTGGAAGATTACCTTAAGAATTTCCAAGGTTGTTTAATCGTTGTTTCTCACGACCGTTACTTCATGGATAAAATGGTGGATCACATCTTCGTTTTCGAAGGAGACGCTAAAATCAAAGACATCACTGGAAACTATACGATTTACAGAGATCAATTGAAAAAAGATATCCTAGAAGAACAAGCAGAAAAAAGATTAGAAAAAGCGGAAGCTAAGAAAGCGCCAGTTGAAAAGAAGGTAGAAAAACCAGTGCAACAAGAAGCTGCCAAAAGAAAATTAAGCTTTAAAGAAGACCAAGAATTCAAAACATTGGATTCAGAAATAGAAAAGTTAGAAAACGAAAAAGAGAAATTAACTGGAATTCTTTCTGGCGGAAAAGCATCTTCAGACGAACTCAACGATGCAAGTAAACGCATTGGAGAATTGATGTCGGAGTTGGAGGGAAAGACGGAGAGATGGATGGAGTTGGCGGAGTTTGCTTAGAGGGCAAAATTCAGAGGGAGAGAGTTTAGAGAGAGACGAGATCAACTGATGATTTTATTTATCCACTCAGACTTCTGCTTTTAAATTTAAAAGAGATCCCTCGTCGTTGCACTCTGTCGGGATGACAGTTTTTTGTTTTTAAAAGTCGAAAAAAAAGGATGTTCAAGCTCCGCTTGAACATCCTTTTTTTTCGAAAACACCACTACTCGATTGTCATTCCGAACATTTTACTAAAACCACAGGTTTTTAAAATGGAGGAATCTCTTTTTTAATTGTAATCGATTGAATATAATCGCCACCCGCATTGGAAAGCTTGTCCTGAAATAATCGGGTGGGATAGAGGAAGATGAAATTTATGCTTTTATTTTAAATTCATCATTTTTCATTTTTAATTACTTTTACAAGAAAATACCACTATATTTGCACCCTTAAATAAATATTATTAATAGGGGTTTCGAACTCCAACCAATAAAACATTATGGCAACAAAAATTAGATTGCAAAGACACGGTAAAAAAGGTTATGCTTTTTACCACGTAGTAGTAGCAGATTCACGTGCTCCACGTGATGGTCGCTTCATCGAAAAATTAGGTACTTACAACCCAAACACGAATCCTGCGACAATCGATATCGATTTCGACAGAACTTTAACGTGGGTTGGTACAGGTGCTGAAATGTCTGATACAGCGCGTGCGATTCTTTCGTACAAAGGTGTATTGTTCAAAAACCACCTTATTAAAGGTGTAGCAAAAGGTGCTTTATCAGAAGCTGATGTTGAGACGAAATTCGAAGCATGGATGAACGATAAAGGAGCTAAGATTACTAAGAAAACAGAAGGACATTCTGATTCAATTAAGAAAGCAGAATCTGATCGTTTAGCTGCAGAGCGCAAGACGAATACAGATAGAGCTGCTGCAATTGCTGCCAAAAATGCTCCAGAAGTAGAAGAGGTAGTTGAAGAAGAAGCTCCAGCTGCAGAAGAAACTCCAGCTGCAGAAGCAACTGAAGAAGCGACTACACCAGTTCCAACTCCTGAAAAGGATCCAGTTGTAGAAGCTGCAAAAGAAGCTAAAAAAGAAGACGAAAAATAAGAGATTAATTTCTCACAATCGTTAAAGAAAATGAATAAAGCAGATTGCTTTAATCTTGGTTACGTAGCGAAACTTCACAGTTATAAAGGTGAAGTTTCGCTTTTTTTTGATGCAACTAATCCAGAAGATTACGCAAACCTTGACGCTGTTTATATTGATATAGACGGAATCCTTACTCCATTCTTTGTAGAAAAGATTGAATTGAAAGACAAAGGTTTTGCAAAAGTAAAATTCGAAGGAGTTGATACAGAAAATGCAGCCAAAATTATCCTAAAAAAAGAACTTTTCCTTGCCCTAGATAAGCTTCCACAGCTTTCAGGAAAGAATTATTATGACCATGAAATTATTGGTTATACTGTTGTCGATGTAAATTTCGGTGAAGTAGGAGAAGTAGTGCAAGTACTAGATTTTAAAATAAATCCATTACTGCAAGTTCAAAATAACAAACTAGACAAAGAAGTTTTACTTCCTCTAGGAAATGACCTTGTGCAAAGTGTGGACAGAGATAAAAAAGAATTGCATGTTCAATCTGCTCCGGGTTTGATTGAGATGTATTTGGATTTGTAGGGACGATTTGCAAATCGTCCGTACTACAAATCCCAAATTGCCCTTATGATTATTGAAATTTCTGAATGATAGGGACGATTTGCAAATCGTCCGTACATTAAAATTTCAAATTAGCGTTATTGATTATCAAATTTTATCCCGTTGATTTAAATGAGTATTTTTAAATTCAAAAAATTCAAAGTTCATCAAACCAATGCTCCACAGAAAATAGGAACAGATGCCATGGTTTTGGGTGCTTTGGTTAATCCACTTACTATTTCAAACGAGAAATCTGAATTGAACCAAAGAATCCTAGATGTCGGAACAGGATGTGGCGTTATTGCTTTAATGTTAGCGCAAAACAATTCTTCAGCTCACATCACAGGAATTGATATCGACGAACAAGCAGTTTTACAAGCGAAAATCAATTTCGAGAATGCTGATTTTCCAAATCACTTTGAAGCACTTCAACAAAATTTTATAGTATACAATCCGACTGACAAGTTTGACTTGATTGTTTCTAATCCGCCCTATTTTAATTCCAAAATGCCTTCTGCTAATGAGCAAAGAAGTTTAGCTCGCCATGAAAGTAGTATGTCTTTGCAAGATTTGATCAATCATTCAGCAGATCTACTGACTGAAAACGGAGAATTATGGATGATTGTACCTTCAGAAAGAACGGAGGAGTTAATAGCTGATAATCTCAACCTATATTTACAACATAGAATTAAAATTTATGGTAAACCAGGCCGACATGTTAGAGATGTTTTGGTTTTTTCTCATAAGGAAAATCAAATAGAAAAACCTTCATCAAATCAATTGGGTGAACTAACAATTCGTGATGAGAATAATCAATATACTCAGCAATACAAGAAACTTACAGTAGATTTTCACTTCAATAAATTGTAAGTTTATAGGTGTTTGTTGCCCAGTCATATAGCTAAACTATGTTAAACAAAAGTGAAGCTTTGATCTTCATAGGAATAATGTGTTAGTTTTATGTTCGAAAAAAATATACTTATAGTATTTATATGAATTTATTATCAATTCTTATTTTCTCGACATTAAGTTGGTCTAATCCAGATTCAACATTAATTATTTCAACGCCTACTGTTGCTAATGTGGATTCGACATTCTTAAGTTTAGAATCAATTTTGTTTATTTCAGATTCTGCTCTAGCCAGTATAGACTCTTCCTATTTAAAAGCAGATTCCATGATTCTTATTTCAGAAGATCATGAAGAATGTCAGATTAAAAGTTACCTCATTGATTCTTTAGTTTCCAGCGGAACAGATCTTTTGGGAACTCCATATAGATATGCAGGGAATTCAGCCAATGGAATCGATTGTTCTGGTTTAATACACTATATGTTTGAATCAGTAGGAGCGGAAGTAGCTAGGAACAGCAGGGACTTGTCTAGACTAGGTCAAAAAATACCAATGGATGAAGTAACAAAAGGTGATTTAGTGTTTTTTAAAGGAAGGAACTCTAATTCGAAAACTGTAGGTCATGTAGCAATGGTTGTTGAAGGTTCCGGAGACGAAATGGTTTTTCTACATGCTTCATCAAGCAGAGGAGTAGTTATAGATAAGATTTCAGATACAACCTATTTTAGAAAACGTCTTCTTTTCGCTAAGAGATTGGAAATTGAAGAAATCCTTTCAATTGATAATTTATAATTAACAATTGATAATTGTTTGACTCGTTGGAACGCCGATGACACGGATGCTTCGGCAGGTTCGGTACAACTGCAAAGCAACCTATATTTTCACGGATATTTTTCACAAACCACTTTGTTATCTCTTTTCATCAAAGTGAAACTTCCAGCTCTTCTTGCCTAATTTGTACTTAGATTACCTCAATTACAACGCAGTTGAAATTTAGTACTCTCCAGTAATTCGTAATTCGTAATTGTCAATTGTCAATTGAAAACTCAACTTCATATCCCGTATGTCGTCGTATATTCATCACGCGATCTCCATCTAATAAAAAATACTGACCTTTAATTCCCATTAACTTTCCAGAAATAGAAGGTAATTTATCAAGGTTGATACTTTTTATTTTTACAGGGAATTCTAAAACAGGATAATTGATGTTTGTTAATTCATCTTCTTCTGTAATATATTGTGCAAGATCTTCAGGGAGTAATTCCTCTAATTGCCATTTTGTTTCTTCTAAATCGATGCTTTCATCTACATCATTGCGCAACATTTTACGCCAATTAGTTTTATCAGTAAATTCAGATTTCAAAGCAACTTCTAGAACTCCTGCTAAATAACGATTCGGAGTTTCTGCTAATTTAATTGCTTCATTTGCTCCTTGGTCAATCCATCTTGTGGGGATTTGTGTTCCTCTTGTAACTCCTACTTTTACCACATCACTTGCAGCTAAATAAACAATATGCGGCTGATTGTGGTTTCTTTCTTCCCATTCAACGTCTCTTCCTTCTCCTAAATGCGCTCTACACAATTCTGGACGAATAATACATTCAGCAGATTCTGGAGCGTCTTTAAAACAGGGATAACAAAAACCTTGATTAAACGAAGTTTTTGTTTTTGTTCCGCATTTTACACAGAAGATATTTCCATCAAATTTGAATGAAACATTTTGACCTATCAATTCATTCATAGGAACAAGTTGTTCTTCTTGTGTTTCAGTATTGAAAAATCGCATTTGATATTGAACAACGTTTTCATCGTTGAATGAAACATTCATTTTCCTTAATTCTCCTTTAAAATCCATATTGAATAAGTATTTATCTTTTAATGATAGTAACAAAAGACTGAGTTAATCTTAAATCCCTCTATTCTATTTGTTGATGGTGATTTCGTTTGTCTTCATTGCCTTCGACAAGCTCAGTCAACGGTTAACTCTTCGGTGACTGAGCCTGTCGAAGGCACCGAAATGTCGTAGAGGTCGCATCGTCGAAGGCACCGAAATATCGAAGGCACACCATCTAAGTTTCGATTAATCAGATTAAAACAACATTCCAACCATTGTCGCTGTCAACATACAAGCCAATGTTCCCGCAATTAGTGAAAGCACACCGTATTTTGCCAAGGTTGGTTTCTTACCTGGTGCAATCGCTCCAATTCCTCCAACTTGAATTCCAATAGAAGCAAAATTGGCAAATCCACAGAGGACATACGTTCCAATGATGACTGATTTTCCTGAAATTTCATCTTGTAATTCACCCAAATGCGGATAAGCAACAAATTCATTAATGATTGTTTTTTCACCTAACAACTGACCGATAATCATAGAGTCTTGCCACGGAACTCCCATTAACCATGCAATAGGAGATAGGGCGTTACCAACAATATATTGGAAAGTTAATTCAGTATATAAAGAAGAAGAGCTTGCAATTACATCATTTATTCCAGTATAATGACCAACAGTGCTGAGCATGTAATTTGCTAGTGCAATTAATGAAATAAATACAATTAACATTGCCGCAACGTTCACCGCTAATTTTAATCCGTCAGTTGTTCCGTTGGCAATTGCTTCCAATGCATTAACTCCTAATTTATCTTTAGGAACAGTTAAATCTTTATTGATTTTCTCAGTTTCTGGTAATAGAATTTTAGAAAATACAATTGCTGCAGGCGCTGACATTAACGATGCAGTCAATAAATGCTTTGCAAAGAATACTTTTTGTTCAGGATCATCTCCTCCAAGGAAACCAATATAAGCGGCTAAAACTCCACCTGCGATAGTTGCCATTCCTCCAGCCATAAGACAAAGGATTTCACTATCTGTCATTTTGTTTAAATACGGCTTTACTAATAATGGAGCTTCTGTCTGACCTAGAAATACGTTTCCAGCGGCTGATACACTTTCAGCTCCTGATAATCCCATTAAGCGTTTCATGACATAAGCCATTCCGTAAACAACTTTTTGAAGAATTCCCCAGTAGTAAAGCAAGCTCGTTAATGCAGAGAAGAAGATTACAGAAGGCAAAAGTCAAGTTGCAAAATTCATAACAATTGGATTCATTTCACCAGTGACAACACTACTGAAAACAAACATTGCTCCTTCGTGGGCCATATCTACGACTTTCACGAATCCTTTGGAAACAAAGTCAAAGCCGGTTTCTATAAAAGGAACTTTTAGAATAAGGAGTGCTAATACAATTTGCAGTAAAATTCCTTTGACTACGAGTGGCCAATTGATTCTTCGGCGATTTTTACTTAAAAGAAATGCTATAAAAATTAATGCAGTAACTCCAAGAATCCCTCTCATTACACCTTCCCATGAAAATGAAGTAGCATTAGTTTTATTCTCTTTTAAATAGGTAATCCGTTTGTCTTGATTATTAAGAGCGAATTTACCGTCTTCCAAAGTTAAAACTGGAAATGTTTCTGTAGTTAAGACTGTATCCGCTAAGCTTGTAAGGATAAGTTTATTGTCTTCTAAAACATAACTACCCGACTTTTGATAAGTAAGAATTGTGTCATTTGTTTTAAAAGTTCCATTTTCATTTAATTTCAATGAGAATTTTCTTCTGAACCATTCTTCATCAGATGATTTTTCACTCTCTTGAGCGCTAAGGCTAAAAAAAGTGGTTAAGAAAACGATTGAAAATATAAGTAGTCTAGGAAGTACGTTTGTTAATTTCATCTCTTATTTTTGATGCAAGCTCATAGTCTTCACCTTCAACAGCTTTGTCCAAACGGTCTTCTAATTCTTTAATCGTTAAATCAGAAAGATCATTTTTACTTTTCTTAGAAGAGATACTTTTCTTCGGTTTTTCAATTGGAGCAGGAGTTTCTTCATTCCCATCTTCTTGATCTAGTCGAATTCCAGCAGAGCTAAGTATAGATTCATAAGTGTAAACATTACATTTAAAGCGAACAGCTAGCGCAATGGCATCTGAAGTTCGGGCATCAATTTCAACTTCTTTTCCATCTTTCTCACAGATAAGTTTTGCGAAGAAAATCCCTTCTTTTAAATTATAAATGATCACTTCTTTAAGTGTCACATTAAAGGCTTGAGCGAAATTCTTGAATAAATCGTGTGTTAAAGGGCGAGAAGGTGTCATATCTTCCAATTCAATAGCAATTGCTTGCGCTTCGAATCCTCCAATAATAATAGGCAATCTTCTCAATCCATCTACCTCAGACAATACCAATGCATAAGCACCAGATTGTGTCTGACTGTATGATAATCCAATAATTTCCAGTTTTACTTTTTCCATATTTGGCGAAAGGTCATCTTTAAATATTTAATAACAAATTAGGGAAGCAGATGCCTCCCTAATTTCACATAACGTAAAAATAATATTTATTATCGAATGATTAGTTCGAAGCCTTGAATTTTTTTACTGCTTCTGTTAATCGAGGCAATACTTCGAAAGCATCTCCAACAACTCCATAGTCAGCAGCTTTAAAGAAAGGCGCTTCTGCATCCGTGTTTATCACAACGATTACTTTAGATCTGTTTACCCCAGCCAAGTGCTGAATTGCACCAGAAATACCCGCTGCGATGTATAAGTTTGGAGCAATAGCAACTCCTGTTTGACCCACGTGTTCGTGGTGAGGACGCCAATCTGAATCCGATACCGGACGAGAACAAGCTGTTGCCGCTCCTAATACTTCTGCTAAATCTGTAATCAAAGCCCAGTTTTCAGGACCTTTCAATCCACGACCACCTGAAACAACTAATTCTGCTTCTGGTAATGGAATGTCTCCATCTGGAAGTTTAGTTTCTTTTACTTTAACACGAGTATCACCTGCATTTCCTGCAAATTCCTCAATTGTAGCCTCTGAACCTGTTTCTTCTGGTTGGATAGAATTTGGAAGTAAAGCGATAATTTTCTTATCTGTATTTACTTTAACGAATCCGAAAGCTTTTCCTGAAAATACACTTACTGGAACTGTACCGTCATCCTTAGGAATTCCATTTGCACCTGTAATTAAACCTGCGTTCATTTTAACAGATAAACGTGGAGCAACTGCTTTACCGATTAAGTCATCAGAGAAAATGATAGTATTTGCACCAACTTTTTCAGCTGCTGTGGCTACCATTCTCATGATTTGTTGTTCGTCGATTCCATCAAATGAACGGTCAACTAAAATTTTACTTGCACCATATTTACCTAATTGAGCAAGTTTAGAATCGTCGGCCTTACCATTTGTTACAACAGTTACTTCACCTATTTTCTTTGCGTAAGTAACAACTTCGAATGCGCTTTTCGCTAATTTTTCGCCGTTACTATTTATATATACTAATACTGACATAATTAATTTCTTTTTTTCGGGTGTGATTATATTACTTTCGCTTCGTTGTGCAACAATTCAACTAGTTCATCCATATTATTAGGATCAATTAATTTAACTGCAGATTTTGGAGCAGGTAAAGCATATTTCTCAAAAGAAGTTTGTTTTGCTGCATTTGAAGAAGGAACCACGTTTAAAGGTTTCTTTCTCGCTGCCATAATTCCACGCATATTTGGAATGCGTTGTTCAGCCATTCCTTTAGCACAACTTACTACCAATGGTAAATCTGCTTCCACAGTTTGAATTCCACCAATAATTTCTTTGTCTAAAGTTGCTGTAGTTCCATTTATAGTCATGCTTTCTGCTAGAGAAATAAAAGGCATATCTAAATGCTCAGCCAACATTCCACCTACTTGAGAACCGTTATAATCAATAGTTTCTTTACCTAAAAGAACTAAATCATAACCACCTTCTTTAGCGAAATGTGCAATTTCAGCAGCTACTTGACCACCATCCTCAGGTTTCACATCAATTCTTGTCGCGTCATCAGCACCAATTGCTAATGCTTTACGAATTGTTGCTTCATCCTCAGCAGTACCAACAGTTACAGTTGTTACCGTTCCTCCATGAGCTTCTTTAATTTCTAAACCTTTTACTAGAGCATACCACTCATCGTAAGGGTTAACAATATATTTAACACCACTTTCGTCAAACTTCGTATCACCATCAGTGAAAGAAATTTTCGTGGTCGTATCTGGAGCTTTACTAATACAAACTAGTATTTTCATATTATTATTTATTTTTTAGTCTTTTACAAAAATATAAAAAGATTTTTCTTTACATACTATTTTTACAAGGTATGCATAGTAAATCTAACTTTTGTCATCTTTTCTATTGAAATAAGGCGTGACAAGGTTGAAATATAAGGATTTTAAGCCAATTTGAACACACAAAATTAATTAAAAAGCAATGAAAGTTATTAGGTGACTTGCAAAGGATAGCTAATGTCAATCTGTTATTTAAGTTTTTTCCATTCCTTATTAACGTAAACAATATTTTGGTTCTATATGAAATACTGTGGGTAATCAATTTTAATCCTTCGAAAAATTAAAAGTTCTACTGCGAGTTTAACTGTAACCTAAACGAGTTGTATTTTAAAGTATTTATCAAAATTATCATTTCATTTTTACAAGCAAGCACATGGTGGTCTGTATTTCAATTGATTAGTCCCGGCGGGACGGCATATTAATAGCCAAGGACGTAAGTCCTTGGTTTAAAACAAATAGAAATAATACAAAACCCCACAAAATCGACCTAATTGCATGCAATTAGGTCGATTTTGTGGGGTTTTGCTTCGGTTTGTATCGTTTGGCGGATGGACTTACGTCCAGCCCTATTAACATGCCGTCCCTCTGGGACTTCGAATAATAAATACTTAAATAACAGGGACTTATAAAGTTAAGCGAATTAGATTTTTAATAGAAAGTTTCCATTTAAATAAAAGTAGAACCAAATTAACAATCGTTTAGCTTCAATTAAAACCATAGATTTTAAAACTACCCACACAAAATCACATAGAACCAATATTTTAAATCAAAAACTGTATTAATTCTTTGCAATTCTCAATTTCTAGTATCTTTGTATCATGTTATTATTCATTAATAGTATTGCAGGTTCCGAAATTGTAGTTATCCTACTTTTTGTTCTCATCTTTTTTGGGGCGAAAAGCATTCCTGGTATGGCTAGAGGTCTAGGAAAAGGAATTCGTCAAATTAAAGACGCTAGTCAAGATATTCAGGATGAAATAAGGAGAACGACAACAGATATGAAGCGTGATTTGAATGTGAATCAAGCGCTTCATGATGCCAAAAATACCTTGCAAGCTCCTGTTAAAGATTTTACAAATAATTTAAAAGCTTCTGCAACAGGTGTTGATAAGAATATCAAAGGGATTTTAAATGATGGTGGTAAAAATAGTATTGAAAAATCTATGGAAGCCCCAATAAAAGACTTTAAGAAGGATTTGAAAGAAACTGCTACTGAAATCGATAACAATATCAAAGGAGAAGTTAAAGACAATCCAAAAACCACATCAACAGAATCGTCAAAAGACGTAAATTCAGATCGTAAACCAGATCAAGAAAACCTTAGTTAATGTTTATAGATATTTTATTAATTGTATTGGGATTAGCCCTCTTAATAGCAGGAGGAGAGTTCCTTGTTAAAGGAGCCGTTGGAATCGCTGCTAAAGCTAGACTTTCCAAGTTAGTTATCGGTATGACCGTAGTTTCGTTTGGTACTTCATCACCAGAACTATTGGTTTCTTTACAATCAGCAAGTGAAGGTTTACCAGAATTAGCGATCGGAAATGTTGTAGGTTCAAACATTGCCAATCTCGCATTGGTACTTGGGGTTACAGTTCTAATTTTTCCAATGCCAGTAGCTCGAAATACGATTCGCTACGATTGGCCAATGATGATGATTGCCTCACTCTTATTCTATGTTTTTGCACTCGATTTAGAAGTTGTCCGCTGGGAAGGCTTGATAATGTTTGCCATACTGATTGCCTTTATTACTTTTATTATTATTAAATCAAGAAAAAGCTCCGATCCAAATCCTGTAGAAATTCCAGAAATGGAAGAAATGACAAAAAACATTTCAACTTCGAAACATATTCTTTTTATCGTTATTGGATTAGTAGGATTATTCTTCGGTTCAACTTGGTTGATTGACGGAGCCAAATCTATAGCAGAAGATTTTGGGATTTCAAAGCACGTTATTGGTATTACAATTATCGCTTTCGGAACATCTGTTCCTGAGTTAGCAACTAGTTGTGTGGCGGCTTATAAGAAAGAAACAGATATTTCTGTCGGAAACCTTGTTGGAAGTAATATTTTTAATATTCTAGCCGTTTTGGGCTTAACAGCAATAGTAAATCCAATTCCAATTGAAGAAGTTGTAATGTCATGGGATATTCTTTGGATGATTGGAATATCGCTTTTACTCTTACCAATGATGGTCATCAGAAGAAAAGTCGGACGAATTAGTGGAGTAATTCTGCTGGGTATTTATGTGACTTATATTGTGACTTTGTTTTAGAAGATCCTTTGTATTGTCTTTAACACTATCTACAAGTTCTGGTGAAAATGGCAGTGGTTTCCTCTTTTTATACTGTTCAATGTATGTCTAGCTATAAAAAAGCTTCCTTTACGCTATAAATCTACTTGTTTAGTGGTAACTGAGCTTAGGTTGCATAGTTTGGTAGAATATCTAAGGAATAGATTGTATCCCAAGACGAACAGTGAAACACGCTTACAATTAACCATTAAAAGATCGAGCTAATTAATTACCAATTATGAACCTCAACTGAACCTCAACTGAACCTCAACTCAACTTCCAAAAATTCATAATTCAACAACTTGTACTACCTCAGGAGGATGCATAATTCATTCTAGTCTTCCGCTTCAACCTCTTCTTCTTCGTCTTCCAAACCACTCATCAAATCATGAGTTTTTGTGTTGTACATTCCTTCTAGCTCATCTATTTTGGTTTTTTTCCATAATGGAACACCTACAAAATACGATGCTCTCCCTATTACATGTGCACTAATTGGTGCTGTGAGTAATAAAAATACAATTATGGCAATAACACGCGTCGTGATGGAAGTTTCCATATAATACAATGCTAAACCAATTAAGATCAATCCAACACCTAAAGTTGCTGCTTTTGTAGTTACTGACATGCGCAGGTATAGATCAGGCATACGCACCAATCCTATCGCTGCAAGAAGAATAAAAAGTGTTCCAAGGGAAACGATTATCATTATTATAATATCATTCATTTCTTTTTCTTTTTTCAAGGTAATAAGAGAACGCAACTGTGCTCAGGAATGCAATTAAAGCAAAGATCATGGCGATATCCAAAAACGAAGGTCGGTTGGAAACCATGCTGTAAACTGCAATAATCGAAATACCTATTGTAATCAATAAATCTAGTGCAACAACTCTATCTGGAAGAGATGGTCCCATTAAAAAGCGAATAAACACCAATAGGGTTGATGTGCTCAAAATGGGTAAAATAATATATGATAAAAAATCCTCTATGTTCATCGTAATATTTTCAAAATTCGTTTTTCAAATCCATTCTTGATGCTATCGATAAATTCTTCTCTATCGTGAACATACATGGCGTGGATATACAATACTTTTCTGTCGTCTGAAACATCAAGGCTTAGTGTTCCTGGAGTAAGTGTAATCACATTTGCCAAGAGCGTTATTTCTAAATCTGTTTTTGCATCCAAGGGATATTTAATAATTCCAGGTTCCATGTAGAACTTTGGCGTTACCACATCCGCTGCTACTTGTAAGTTTGCTTTTATTAATTCATATAAAAAATAAAATGCAAAACTGATGATGCGTGGTGCAATAATAAAGTATTTTCTACTTCTCTCGTTGAAGCTGATTAACCACAATACCAAAAAGCTGAGGATAAATCCAAAAGCAACATTGGTTGCATTGATTGTTCCAGTAAGAAACACCCAAACAATGGCCAATAAGATATTTAGTAAAAATTGAACTCTCATAGTTTCGTCACTTCTTTAATTCCAAAAACAGCGTTATAATATTCTTCTGTATTCATTAATTCATAACCGATTCTTTCTGCTACCAATTGGAAGTGTTCTGCGAAAAAGCTGTAATATAATGTTACTCCTACCAATAATACTATTGGAACGATGTAAGCTGCTTTTTCTGAAAAACTAAAATCTTTAAAGTACTTAAAAGAAGCTCTTCTTTCGATTCTGTTTTCATTTTTTGAGAACGCTTTATTCCAAATTTTAGCAACAATGATTAAGGTAATTAAACTTGCGAAGATAAACATAACCAACATGGCTATTTCTCCAGCGGTGTAACTTGCACTAAATAAAGAAATTTTAGGCCAAAATCCAGACAGTGGCGGAATTCCAACTAATGCGAATAATGGAATAGCAAAAAGTAAAGAAAGTTTTGGATAATTATCCATCAAACCTCCCATATTTTCCATTTTTGTAGTTCCAAATATTCTATACATTACGCCTCCCATCATGAAAAGGGTTGCTTTCACAATGATATCATGGAACATATACATTACTGCTCCAACAAGCGCTACTTCTGTGAATAAGCTTAATCCACCTACCATAAATCCGATGTGACAGATGATCAGATAAGAAAAAACCCTTAAAATATCTTTTTGTACCAAAGCTCCAATTCCACCGAAGAACATAGTCAGTCCGGCAATTACCATTAAGATCATTTGATTCATTTCTCCCAATGGGAAAATTAAGGTGAACACGCGAAGCATAGCATAAATTCCAACCTTGGTTAGAAGTCCTGCAAAAAGTGCTGAAACAACTGATGGTGGAGTGTGGTAGGAGGCAGGAAGCCAAAAATACAAGGGAAAAACTCCTGATTTCACTCCAAATCCAATAAAGAAAACCAAAGAAATTGTTTGAACTAAACCTTGATTTTCCATTTCTGGAATAATTCGGGAAAGTTCAGCCATGTTTAATGAACCTGTTGCTCCATAAACCATCGCAATTCCAGTCAAGAAAATGATGGAGGAAATCATGTTCAAAGTAAAGTACTTTACCGCTCCTTCAATTTGAATTTTCCGACCACCAATAGTTAACAATACAAATGAAGAAATGATAATTACCTCAAACCAAACATAAAGGCTGAATAAATCCCCAGTGATAAAGGCACCACTTAATCCCATAATTAGGAAGTGGAAAATGGCGTGATATCCAAACTTGACCCGCGTAGAAACCATGTTTTTTGTAGAGGCAATAGAGAGGGCAAAAGCGACAATATTGGTTAGTACAATTAATGAAACAGCCAATGTATCAGCGATCATGGTAATTCCAAAAGGTGCTTGCCAGTTTCCTAACTGAACACTTTGGATTCCGTCAGTCCAAACTTCTTTAAATAGAAGAATACCAATAATAATTCCTACAGCACTTCCTAGGATACTGATGTAGCGCTGAATTTTCGGGTTCATCCAAAAGAACAACAGCAGAATTGCTGTCAGCATGTGGACAATAATTGGATAAATAACTAAATGTTCGCTCATGTGATATCGTCAGTTTTATTCATGGTATCAATATCGTCTGTTTTCAAGACTTTGTAGGCACGCTTGATCAAAACAATTGCAAAAGATTGTAATCCAAAACTAATTACAATTGCTGTTAAAATCAATGCTTGTGGCACTGGATCGGCATATATTCCTTCAAGTGCATTTCCATCTTCAGGGATTAATGGTGGTCTTCCTTTTACCAATCCACCCATCAAGAATATCAAAAGGTTTACTCCGTTTCCAAGGATTACAATTCCGATGATTAATTTTACTAAACTTCGGCGAAGAATCAGGTAGATTCCGGCTGCGTAAAGTATTCCTGTCATTATCGCTAATAGTATTTCCATAATATTTATACGCTTTCTGAAATAGTAAAAATGATGGTTAAACAAACACCAACAACAACAAAGTAAACGCCCATGTCAAAAAACAAAGCACTTCCTATTTTTCCAAGTACAGGTACATCTTGTTCTTGCCAAAGTCCTGTCATTAAAGGATCTCCTGTTAAAATGATTGGAGCTAAAGCACTCAGTATTGCGATTGTTAATCCTATTGGAATTAAAAAACCAGGATGAATTCTTAATAATTTTTTTGTTTCTGGTAAACCATTAGCAAAAGCATGCAGAATAAATGCAACTGCGGCAATTAACCCACCCACAAAACCTCCTCCAGGAAGATAGTGTCCACGCAAAAGCACAAACACAGAAAACAATATCAGCAAAGGCAATAATGTTTTTGAAACGGTTTTTAGTATTAAACTTTTCATATTACTTCTCGTGTTTTTTAAGGTGTAATTTCAATAAGGCGAAAACACCAATTGCTGAAATAGCCAATACGGAAATTTCAATCATGGTATCAAATCCACGGAAATCGACCAATATAACATTCACAACGTTCTTTCCTTTAGCCAATATATAAGCATTTTCTGCATAATATTCTGTTGTTGACTTTATTGGTGTTTCATTCATAATTTCAATAATCGTGAATGCCAGGAATGTTCCAAATGATGTGGCGATAATTCCATCTCGAACTCTATTGGTTCTATTGGATAGTTTCAGGTATTTCGGCAAACGATAGAGAACCAAAACGAACAAAATCACGGTTAATGTATCAATTGAGAATTGTGTCATTGCTAAATCTGGCGCGCCATAGAACACAAAGATTAAACACATTGTATAACCTAAAACACCCATTCCTGCAATTGCTGAAAGTCGGGATTTTGTAAATACAGTAAAAATGACGGAAACCAACATCATGGCGAGAATCACAATTTCATTCCAGTTTAATTCTTTAATTTCTTTAACTGAAAGGAAAATACGTGGATTTACAAATACGTGAACTCCAAATACTAGCGTTAACAACACCAAGATAATTAAAACATAGCGACGCAAATAACCGTTTTGGAATGTACGGGTAAGAAAGTAAGATAACCTCTGAAATAAGTCAGCGAATTTTAATGCTAAACTTTTTGGTGACCAAACATTAAATTTGATCATTGAACTTTCTTTCTTATGACTTGGTTTCCATAAAAAGTAAAGCGCGATTCCTCCTGCGATGGTAATAGCACTCAACAAAATAATCAGATTAAATCCGTGCCATATAGCCAAGTGTGGACTCGCTTCTCCTGTTAGAAGTGGAGTGATATTGTGTGTGAATAAACTTTCAACCATTGCTGGGAAAAGTCCGAATAACAAACTTAAAGCGGCTAAAATCATAGGCATAAACCACAATAAGAAATGTGGTTTTTTAATTCGACCTAATTCTACTGGTTGTTTTCCTGTGAATGGTTTAACACCCACTAATAATCCTGCAAAAACCATTAAAATATTGGTTAATACAGCCATTGTGGTCAATACAGTTGGATTTAATCCGCCATTTAGCGTAGCTTCATAAATCAAATCTTTTCCAATAAAACCGACCGTTGGAGGGAATCCACCACTTGAAAAAGCAGCAATTAATCCTGCGATAGACAAAGGCATTAAGACTTTCCTTAATCCGCCTAGTTTTGTGATGTCTCGCGTTCCTGCTTGGTGATCTATTGTTCCTGTAACCAAGAACAAACTGGCTTTATACAATGCGTGAACAACAATAAATACAATAGCTGCAGTAATAGATGCGCTTGTTCCAATTCCAATTAAAAACACCATGATTCCCAATGCTCCAATTGTAGAATAAGCTAATATTCCTTTTAAATCTGTTTTGAATAATGTTTGGAAAGCGGCATACAACATGGTTATGGCTCCAACTATTAAAAGTGTGGTAAAGAAATAAGAGTTGTTTTGAAAGTGTGGAGTAAAACGCAAGAGTAAATAAATACCTGCTTTTACCATCGTTGCAGAGTGTAAATAAGTGGAAACTGGAGTAGGGGCTTTCATTGCGCCCGGCAACCAGAAATGAAATGGGAATTGCGCCGATTTCGTAAAAGCTGCTAAGAAAATAAAGATCAATAAATAAACAGTGTACTCATGATTGGCGAATATTTCAGGAGACTGAAGCATTTCTGCTATCGAATATGTTCCTGTTAATTGCCCTGCTAAAACACCAAATGCCAATAATGCTAAACCTCCCAATCCAGTAATGCTCAGCGCTATAATTGCTGATTTTCGGGAGGAAGATTCTGTATTGTTAAATCCGATAAGGAAGAATGAACTGATACTTGTTAATTCCCAGAAAATGAATAGAGTAATGATGTTGTTTGAAGTGACTAATCCCAACATTGCTCCCATAAATATGGAAAGGAATACATAAAAGCGCATCAATTTTGGATGTCCTTTCATGTATTGAGTGGTGTACAGGAAAACTATACTTCCCACCCCTGTTATTAATAAGGTGAAGAGCAATGCTAAATTATCAAGTCGAAAATCTAGATTGATACTCATGGAAGGAACCCAAGCGGTAAAGAAATTGAAAACTTCTCCATTCATAATTGGTTTCGCAAAACTAGAAAAGTAGAGAAACAATGAAATAGGCAAAAGTGACGCAAACCATGTCATTCGCTTAAAAACCTTCTGACCCATTCCAAATAAGAGGAGTGAGAAAAGAAATGAAGCGAGTATTACAAATAAAAATACGGTCATAATTAATTAAATATACACTTGATTTTATGTCAATTTCTCTTTTCTAAGAGGCTTATTGATGATCAATTTTTCAGCTTTGTTGTTTAGCGTGACAATATACGAATTACCGCGATTTTAGATGTGAATTTGGTGGTTTTTCGATGTGAAATTTGGTTAAAAATTGATTGCAGTGTTTATGTAGATGATTAAAATGGAATACTAAAATAAACTTGAAGTCAATTTTTAATTATAATCTTCTAAAAAACTGATGTTAAAACATGATCCTAGTATTCCAAAATACTTGGAGGAACTTGAACATCCATGAATCTATTGTCCCGTTTAATCTTCAAATACCAAATTCTTTCATTTTTCAAGCTTTCCATGAGTTCTGCTACTTTTTCTTGATCGTTTCGCACTTCATTTCCATTGATCTGAATTATTTCATCAAATAGTTCCAAATCAATCGCAAGAACTTCAACTTTCTTATGAACAACTTTTAATCCTTCTATCCATCCAAAAGCAAAGGAGTGAGTAGGGAAGTCTTTAATAGCTAATTTTATCTTTTCATCCTTTAATTTTAGCATCATTTGCATCTTATTACAATCTAAAATAACCTTGTTGTCCATTAGGATTTTTGTTCCCAGTGAATTGATATTATAATCTGAACTTTTAATGATAATGGCGTTGTCAACCTTAAAATTATTGAAAGCTAAGTTTTGAGTTTCAATATAAGTGACGGTTCCACTTTGATAACCTTTTATGTTTCTGCCAATTAATTCATATGACGTTTGTTTATCGCCAATGAATTCAAATTTATCGGTCGTTTCCAAGAAACCAGTCCTTCCTGTGTCAAAAACAAAATTCATTTCTTGACCTTCAATATTTATTTTGGTGCTGTAAACTTTGCGCCAATCTTTCTTAAGTTCAAATGGATAATCATTGGCATTTTCTTCTGGAGAAATGTCTGAAATAAGCAATTTGTTATTCGGGAAATCGAAAGTAAATATTTTGTCCTTCATGAAATCTGCTCCAATAACGCCATCCAGATTTTTATTCACATATTCATCCACTGTTAATTTGAAATTCTCAACTAAAATATCACCGATGTAAAGTTTCTCAACCAAATACACTTCGGTTTCAGTGGCTGCTTTGTTATTGTCGAAATTTTTCGTTCTCAAGTCCGCAAAATCACCTTTAAACTGTTCGTATTTTTTTATCGAAATACCAGAATAGGAATCGGTGTCAAAAAGAAAGTTTAATGGGGTTTTGGCATTTTTATCAGCATAGACCTTTAGAATGATTTGGCCACTAATAATTTTAAATGGAACTTCTACTGTGTAGTTGGTAGCAGAAACAGTTCCACCATTGTGCATTTTCTTGACTTGATATCTACCGAAAGTATTTGTAAGAATAGGTTTACAAGAAGAAAAAAACAATGTCAATAAAGCAAGTAGTAATATTTGTTTCATAAGTTAAATTTAAACAAAAAAACACTTCTAATTTTATAACTTTCTTTAATTCAAAAGCTTAATTTTTATATAACTATTAAATACGAAGTCGATTTATACGCTACCGCGAGTTTACAACTCCTGGTAGCGTATAAAAACTATTTCTTACGTTTATTCTTACGTTGCTTTTTACGTTCCAATTTCTTTTCTATTGGACGAATATTTCTTCTTTCAGCATAAGGAGAAGCTTGATCTTTATCTCCATCGCCAATTGAGTGCTTCGGATTCAACATTGTTGGCGCATCGTGAATATCCGGAACTTCTTCTAATGGAATCAATACTGTCGTTGCTTCAACTTCTTCTGGAAGTGCTGAAACAGGTACTACTAAATTCATGAATTCTTGAATTTCCTCAAAGATTTTTTTATCTTCTTCCTTTACAAATGAAATCGTGTTTCCTTCAGCTTCTGCACGACCTGTTCTACCAATTCTGTGCATGTATTGTTCTTTGTCATCCGGTAAATCAAAGTTGATTACGTGACTCACATTCTCAATATCAATACCACGAGAAACCAAATCTGTAGCGACTATACCACGTAGTTTATTGTCCTTGAATTCTCTCACCATTCTCAAACGGAAATTCTGAGATTTATTACTGTGAATAACACCGTATTGTTCTGGGTAATCTTCTTCTATTCGTGCGAAAAGTATATCTGCATAAACACGCGATTTAACAAAAATGAATGTTTTCTCAATATCTTCATTTGAAGTTAAAAGGTGTTTCAATAAATTGTATTTTGTATTGAAATTTGTAACAGCAAATGCAGTTTGATTAATTTTCTGTAATGGCGTTCCTGATGGAGCAGCAACAATACGTTCTGTTTTTCTAAAGAATGTTTCTACTAATTCATCAACATCGTCGGTAATCGTTGCTGAAAACATTAAACTTTGACGCTTTGTTGGCAATAAATCAAAAATACGCTGAATTTGAGGTCTAAATCCTAAACTCAGCATTTCATCACATTCATCGATAACAACTTTCTTAATTTCCTTCAAACGCAACAAGCCTGTCATTGCAATATCGTAAAGTCGACCTGGTGTTCCAATAATAATATCACATCCAGCATAAACAGCTTTTTTCTGTGTATTAATATTTGTTCCACCATAAACAGCAATTGTTCTTGTTGACATAGATCCTGTCAGTTTCTCTACTTCGGAAGCAACTTGAACAGCCAATTCACGTGTAGGAACAAGAATTAGAACCCTTGGATGCGTTGAGTCTGAAAATTTCAAATCACGCAAAATTGGAATTAAATAAGCCAATGTTTTTCCCGTTCCAGTTTGTGCAATTCCAATTACATCATCACCAGCCAAAACTTTTGGAATGGCTTTCTCCTGAATTGGAGTCATGTCTGTAATTCCTTGCTCATTAAGCGCGTTTAATAGCTGCTTAGTCAATTTTATATCTTCGAATTTCATTGCTTATCTTATTACTTTTACGCCGTTATCACTTCCCACTTTTATAATAGAAGATGGTTTGCGCATCACCTCTTCAAGGCGTTCATTTAAAATTAAATCTACTGACTTTTTTATAGCATCACTGATTTCAGCAAAACTATTGGCATTGGCTTGACCAGAAATGTTAGCACTTGTTGAAACCAAAGGCTTACGTAAACGCTGAATCAATTTTTTACAATTCATATCTTCTGTTACACGAATAGCGATTGTGCCATCAGCCGCCAAAAGTGATTTCGGTAAATTAATTGGCTCGTCGTAAATAATTGTCAACGGGCGAGCTGCAAAATCAATTAAGTCAAAACAAACTTCTGGAATATTAGCAACATAGCGCTCCAACATGGCTACACTGTCTACCAATACGATAAAGGATTGTTCTTTTGGTCGATTTTTAACATCAAATATTTTTTGAATTGCTTCTTCATTACTTGCATCACAACCGAGTCCCCAAACGGTATCCGTAGGATAAAGCAATGTTTTTCCAGCTTTTAAACCTTCAGCAGCATCATGTATATTGACTAATTTCTCCAAGGCACTTTAATTTTTGACAAAAATACAACACTCATTTGTATTCACGTCACTCTGTGCTTCTTTTATGGACATCATTATGTCCTTCTTCGATTTCGTCCTTTACATCAGTGATGATTCGGGTGAGAAAAAAATACTCTTGTGTACTGTTTTGATTGATCCATTTGAAACCTTCAGCGTCGCCATCAATCGCAATGGCCATGTTATAAAACAAGGTAAAATTGTTGACTTGCAACCAGCGCAAAGCCTGCTGATTTCCTTCTGCTGCGTTAATCATTGCCATCACATGTGGATATCCATTTTTCATGAGCCAAGTTCTGGCTTTTTCTTTCAATCGAATAGCATGAGCGGCCATTACTAATTCTTTATAACCATTTTCAAGTAAATAATTGAGCAATTCAGAATGACCTTCAATCCCTTTTGCCCAGGCCAAAATAATTTTAGGATGATATTCAAAAGGTTTAATTTCAACCTTCGTTGCCTTTTGACGTGTACCTTTCATATCGTCTTTCTTATTTCGATTAAATAAACCCATAATGCAATATATTCTTCAATTGAATTCTATTTTTACTACTCCTTCAAAGTTAAGTTTTTTCTTCTTTTAAACCGGACAACACATATTAAAACGATTACTTTTGTAGAAAAATTCAACAATGATTGACGAAAGGGTATTGAATATGTACAAGGCTTCAAATAATTTTGGAGCATTCTTAGAAATGGAATTAGAAGTTTTAGAAGAAGGAGAAGCAAAATACGTACTTGAAATCAAAGAAAAACATTTAGCAACTCCAATTGCAGCACACGGTGGAGTAGTGGCAGGATTAATTGACGGAACCCTTGGTGTTGCAGCACTAACAATTTCTGGTCAAAATGGAAATGTTGTCAGTACAGTAGAATTGCAAGTCAATTTTTTAAAACCAGTTGTTCTTGGAGATAAGCTGACCTCAATAGGAAAAGTTATTTCTGCAGGAAAACGTTTGTTGTATGTGGAAGCAGCAGTGACGAATCAAAAAGGTGTATTGGTTGCTAAAGCAAGTGGGACTTTTAATGCTTATCCGGCGGAGAAAGCGTTTAAGTCGCTAAATATCGATGTTTAGCAAAAGCAAAAGTGAGTGAAGAGAACGGATTTACAGGGAGAGAGAGAGAGAGCAGTGGAGAACTCCTTCGTTAAAATAAGAAATTTGTAAAAAACAGATGAAGTCTAAATATTGGTTTGCTTTTTTATCTATTCTATCTTTAAATGTTTTATTTATATTTTTAAAAATTACTGGAGTAGAACTTGTCATATTTACGATGATTATTCCTTGTCTAATTTTATTCTGGTTTAAATATGAGAAATTATCTAAGGAAATAGAAAGACTTGACAGACACTTGTTTGAAAGTGAGTCTGTTTACTTGAAAGCATTAGATTTACACTATTTAAATCCGTTTTCAGCATTGTCCAAAAGTAATAAGGATAATCAAATCATCGAAAAGATTAGAAATGAGTATAAACTGATATTTGCGTTCCAAATACTCTCTTTTTTGACGTTAATAATCCTGGATTTATTGGTTTATTTAACTTATTAAAAAATATTGATAAAGTAAAACCAAACGCAAAAACTTCTCACTCTATTCTTCTCAGCGAATCTCTGCTCCTCCGCGCATCTCCGCGTAACTTTTCTCTCAATGCCATCGGCATCCTTTCTTTTTTCTTCTCTGCGTAACTTTGCTTTTTCTCCTTTTAACTTTGCGGTTAATCTTCCAATGCCACCGGCATCCCTCAAACATAAAACAACTCCCCATCCTCCGGAATAAAAACCCTTTCAAAAATACTTTGAGCCTCTTCCTTATGAATTTCTAATGTTTTATATCTTGCCGAAAAATGACCTAAAATCAGTCTTTTGGCATTCGATTTTAACGCAATTGTAGCAGCTTGTTTCGCTGTAGAATGAAAAGTTTCTGTTGCTCTTTCACTTTCATGATCTGTAAATGTTGCTTCATGATAAAGTAAATCAACATTTTTTATAGACTCAATTATTGGTGTATGATAAGCTGTGTCAGAACAAAAAGCGTAAGACTTTGTAGGTTTTGGTGAATAGGTAACATCCGCAGATTTAACAATATTCCCTTCATTGTCCACTACGTCTTCTCCTGAGATTAATTTTTGAATGTAAGAAGTACTAATTCCCGTTTCATCAAAAGCTTCTTTGTCCAAACCTCTTTTCCCTGGCTTTTCATTAATGCGATAACCTTGTGTTTGAATGCGGTGACTCAATGGGAAAGTTTGAATTTCAACGCACTTATCTTCGAATACTATTCCACTTGTTTCAGGTTCTAATTCTCTAAAATCAATAGGGAAACCGTTATAATATCCAGTTATTTTGAATTGATTCATTAAAAACTCCTTAATTCCAACAGGGCCAACTACGATTATGGCTTCTTTTCGCCCCAACAATTGCATTGTGCTGATCAAACCACAAAGTCCAAAAACATGATCGCCATGTAAATGAGAAATGAGAATAATTTGAATACCTTGGAATTTGACTTTGAATTTACGCATTTGAATTTGCGTGCCTTCACCACAATCTATGAGTATAGAACGTTGCTGACAACTTACGAATTGTGATGTTGTTCCTCTTTTTAATGTGGGAACAGCAGCTCCAGATCCTAAAATTGTAACAGTAAAACTCATGGGTTTATTGAATTTCTTTTTCTGCTTCCTCTAAAGTTTCTGTAATGCTTAACACTCTGTGTAATTGAGCAATTTCAATCATCTTCTTAACATTAGGTTGTAATCCTGTCAAGACAAATTGTCCGTTTGAATTCTTACATAAACGATTCGCAGATAATAATGCACTTAAACCAGAAGAATCACAATAAGATGTTTCCGCTAAGTCAATAATCAAATTATTAACGTTTGATTTGTTAACAGCAAGAATTAAAGATTTTAATTCTGAAGCATTCGATAAATTGAGCTTGTCAACTGCTGAAGAAATAATACTGTAATTTGCTTTATTTAAAACTTTAAAGTCCATTCTGGGTTTGTTTTCTCAAAAATAACAAAATATATCAACGTTCAATCTTTGCAGCGAGTAAGTAAATTACCGCCATTCGGATTGCAACGCCATTTTCAACCTGATTTAAAATAATAGATTGCTTACTGTCAGCGACATCACTCGTGATTTCAACGCCTCTATTAATTGGTCCAGGGTGCATAACAACAATTTCTTTAGAAAGACTGTCCAGTAGTTTTTTATCCAAACCATACAACATTGTGTATTCTCTCAATGAAGGGAAATATTGAATATCTTGACGTTCCAATTGAATCCGCAACATATTCGCAACATCACACCATTCTAAAGCTTTTCTTAAATTGTGTTCAACTTTTACTCCTAATTCATGAATGTATTTTGGAATAAGCGTTGTTGGACCACAAACCATCACTTCTGCGCCTAGTTTCTGTAAGGCATAAATGTTTGATAAAGCAACGCGAGAGTGTAAAATATCTCCAACAATAACTACTTTCTTTCCTTGAACTTCTCCTAATTTCTCGCGAATAGAGTAGGCGTCCAATAATGCTTGTGTTGGATGTTCGTGTGTTCCGTCTCCTGCATTTATAACTTTCGCATTCACACGTTCAGAAAGAAATTTTGCAGCTCCAGGATTTGGGTGACGCATCACAACCATATCTACCTTCATCGAAAGAATATTGTTGACAGTATCCACTAAAGTTTCTCCTTTGGTAACTGAACTGCTAGAAGCACTAAAATTAACAACATCTGCGCTTAATCTTTTTTCAGCCAGTTCAAATGAAAGTTTGGTTCTGGTAGAATTTTCAAAAAATACATTGGCAATTGTTGTGTCGCGTAATGAAGGGACTTTCTTAATTGGGCGATTGATTACTTCTTTAAAACGATCGGCAGTTTGAAAAATAATTTCAATGTCCCTTGTCGTGAGATGTTCAATTCCAATTAAATGATCAACACTTAAATTATCCATTATTCTCTTTGGTATATAGTATCACTTTATCTTCTCCTTCAATTTCTTTCCATTCCACAGAAACACGCTCAGAAACGAGTGAATCTACTGTTTTCCCAATATAATCAGCTTGAATAGGAAGGTGGCGCTTGAATCTTCGGTCAACAAATGCGAGTAATTCAACATTGTTTGGTCGACCATAAGCCAACATTGCGTCCAGGCCTGCACGAATTGTTCTTCCAGTATAGAGCACATCGTCAATTAAAACAACTTTCTTGTTCTCTAAGGAAAAATCAATATTTGTAACACTGGGAATGAGTGGAGTTTCGCGTCTTCTGAAATCATCACGGTGAAAAGTTATGTCTAAACTTCCACATTGAATTTCTTTGTCTAAAATCTCCTCAATGAGTTCTTTTAAACGATTCAAAACACTAATTCCTCGGGGTTGTAATCCGATTAAAACGGTATTTGAGAAATCATCATGATTTTCAATGAGTTGTCGACAGAGCCTTTGAAGGGTGAAATCAAACTGCTTTGCGTTGAGAATTACTTGCGTTTCCATCGAGAGCAAAGATAAAATTAAACTGGTAATAATTTGCCAAACCAAGAGATAAAGTTTCTCTGTAACGAAGAATGTTTTAACTTTTTCTATCGGAAATAAACAAGCTGCTGCGGGATTGTATCTGTTGGCTAGTTAGCTTATTTATTTCCCACTCCCTTTAAAAACAATAACCACCGTATAAAGCAAAATCTTTAAATCCAGTGCAATTGACATATTCTTAAGGTAAAGTAAGTCATACTTCATGCGTTGTAACATTTCATCCACGTTTTCTGCGTAACCAAATTTCACTTGTCCCCATGAAGTAATTCCAGGTTTTACTTTTGTTAATTGCAGAAATTGTGGTTCCCGTTCAGCTATTTTATCAATGAAAAATTGTCGCTCTGGACGTGGTCCAACAAGTGACATTTCTCCGACAATTACATTCCAAAATTGTGGAATTTCATCTAATCGCACCTTGCGCATGAATTTTCCAATATTCGTTATCCGCTTGTCATGCGTAGAGGAGAGCTGTGGACCAGATTTTTCAGCATCAACAACCATCGTCCTGAATTTTATAATGTCGAATGGAACTCCGTTTTTACCAATTCGTTCTTGCAAGAAAAACACAGGTCCTTTGGAGGAGCTTTTAACCATAATTGCCAACACAATATAGACAGGTAAAAGTATAGCCATTGCAATAATTGATGCAATAATGTCCATAACTCTTTTAATAACAAATTGCCAGTGCGGCATAATTTCGTCATTCACTTCTATTAATAAAGCGCCAAAAATGTTGGTCATTTTTACACTTCCACTCAAAAGGTCATACATGTTAGCACTGATTTTTATCTTGATATCCCGACCTTGAATTCGTGCTATAATATTTTTTAGGCGTTCTTGTTCTGATGAATCTAAAGCGATAATAACCTCTTCCACATCGTAAGCGTCAATAATTCTTTCGAGTTCATCGATATGACCCAAGTGAGTCATCAGGTTTGAAATGTCGTTGTCTATTCCGTTTAAATTTATGAAACCTATAAATTTTGAACCCGTTCCTTTAGGTAGACCTTCAACTTCTCTGAAAATATCAACAGCTTTAGAGCTCCCACCAATTAATAATGTTCTAAAACCATCTTTTTTATTTCGAATACGCTGAACAATATAATAGGTTATAATTAATCGCGGAATTAAAGTTATTAAGGAATGAATTAGAAATAGCGCAAATAAAAGATTGTAATAATAAGTATGACTAGGAATTTCATCATCTAAAATAAGAAAGAAGAATATCGCTAAAGTACCCAAGACGAATGAACGCATTGAAAAGGAAAGTACCCGCATAAAGTACATTCTCTTCAGATTATTATAAGTGCCTAAGAAGAAGTAAAGGGCAATCCAGAAAATTGGAACGATAATCATTCCTAAATAAAAACGCTCAGAAGTTTCGAAGTCTACATGCTCAACATAAATCTTTCTAAAATAGAAAAACGCCGCCCAAGCTAATGTAGCTGTAAGCAGGTCGATTAATACGAAAATTGATTTTAAGCGTTTTTGATTCATATTGAAAAACTATGGGTAAACGAGTTTAATGTTGTCTATTATGAAATAGGAAGAATTAAATCCAGGATCCAATACGAATTTAAATGATGCCTCATTAATTGGTGTGGTTTGTCTGTATGACACAATTTCCATTAAGTCTAAATATACATGTTTCCAAACTGCTTTATCTTTTAGTTGAGAATTTATCAAAATGTAAGGATCTTCATAATAGTCACCATTTCCAACAGAAACAACGTTTGTAAGCATAGAATTTGTATTAATATAGTCAAACTCCAAATAAACTTCTGCTCCTAATTTAGGGAGAACGGTTCCAAATGTTGTGGCGATTGAGATGTTTGATGCTGAATCACTAAGTATAATTTCACCATATTTATTTCCCCATTTTAAAAACGCTGGATCATTGTTTCTGCCTAATGTAGCAGTAGACTCCGTTGCGACATCCATTTGCATACTTGGACTTTCAAAGTCTTCAATCAAAAATTTAACTGAGCTATAGTACTGCGTCGATGGGGTAAATGAAACAGTATCATTTTTAACCAAAGTAATTGAACCTTTATAGGGTTCTACAAACGGATATCTTTTTTTTGTTGCGCTAATTCCATTGTTAATTACTCCGGGAAGAATTACAAAATCATGTGTTCCGTCCCCAATAATTGGAATTTTAGCAGGCAATTGATAAACACCTAGACTTTTTCCGTCCATGTTTACAAAAACCTGTGACAAATCATGCGACATTTCCCCTTGCGGAATTTCTGCATTTGGATTAGAATTTAGAATCCATTTATCGATTTTTAACCATGCCACTTCAGGTTGATCCTTTTTACAAGAAAGAATAACGAGAGATAAAATAAACAATATAGAAATGCGCTTCATGTAGAATGATTTTAAAAGAGAACGTAAAATATTATGGAATATTATTTGTCAAGCATAGAACCATTCATTTTTAACTTATCTAGAATCTGTTCTGCTACATGTAAAGCGAGCATTCCATCCTCCAAAGAAACGATTGGCGTTGTGTCATTTTTAATACATTCTGCAAAAGTAAGAAGTTCTTCCTTAATAGCGTTTATTGGTTCAATCTCCGGTTTGTCGAAAATGATTTTTTTAGATGGTTTTCCATTCCCCATTTCCATTACCATGTCATAAGGACCTGCTTCCCCTTCTAAAGTTTCCATTTGAACAACTTCCATTTCTTTTTCTAAAAAATCTACACTTATATAAGCGTCTTTTTGAAAGAAACGAGATTTACGCATGTTTTTCAATGAAATTCTTGAAGCTGTTAAATTTGCTACGCAACCATTGTCAAACTCTATTCGTGCATTGGCAATGTCTGGAGTGTCAGAAACAACAGCAACTCCAGAAGCAGATATTTTTCTTACAGTTGAATTGACAACACTTAAGATCGCATCAATATCGTGAATCATTAAATCTAAAATAACAGGAACATCTGTTCCGCGAGGGTTAAATTGCGCCAAACGATGTGTTTCTATAAACATTGGTTGATCAAAATATGGAATAGCTGCTCTAAATGCAGGATTGAATCTTTCAACATGGCCAACTTGAACTTTAACTTTTGCTTCTTCAGCTAGGGCTAATAAAGCACGCGCTTCGTAGGTGGTTTGTGTTACAGGTTTTTCTATAAAAACGTGAGTTGAACGCTTAATGGCAATCGATGCTGTTTCAAAATGCGCAGTTGTAGGCGTTACAATATCTACACAATCTACTTCATCAATTAGTGCTTCAACAGAAGAGAATGCTTTACAATCATACTCCTCACTAACTAATTTAGCTTGTTCAGGATTGTTGTCGAAAATCCCAACCAATTCATAAACCTCAGAAAGTTCTTTAATTAAACGTAAATGTATTTTTCCTAAATGTCCAGCACCTATCAATCCAATTTTTATCATCTCATCGATTTTTTACAAATATACAGTATGTATGCTAGTAATAATAGCCTTTTCTAGGATGTTATTAACAGTTTATATACAATTCAATCAAATCTTCAATGATTAAACTATCGATTAATACATGCAAAACTTTGATTTACAGTTGAGTTATTCAATCGTAGATAATTTCTAAAAAAAAAGTGCTTTGATGAGGAGATAGATAACTTTATTATAATTATATTTGCAACCGATTTGAACAACGGTTCAGTTTTTAAAAAGAAATTTTAGGTTTGATTTTACTTTAAAAGTAAGCATTAAGCATCAATAATATTTAAGTGTGTTTTGATTTCCTGTAATCTAAGGATGGTCAGAACAAAAAAAGTTTAAATGGTGGTTGTAGCTCAGTTGGTTAGAGCATTGGTTTGTGGTACCAAGGGTCGCCGGTTCGAATCCGGTCTTCCACCCAAAAGCTAGTCTAGAAATAGGCTAGCTTTTTTGTTTTATAAATGTTTTTTTTAATCGCTATTACCACCCTGTTTTTATACTTGGATTATTTCGATTTTCTAAATTCAACTTTAATGTTTTCTCTTTTTCTGATGAGAATTGTCTTAAAGGTGAAGTCATCCCCTTGTTTTTAAAACAATCTATTCAATATTTAGGTTTCTAGGAGTAGATCCTCTTTTATTAAATCTATGTGTTTGTTTGCGATACTTTATAAATCGAACTGTTAGTTCTATTAAGTATTCTATCTATTTGAAAACCAGGCTATGCTTGTGCTTCTGTTTAAATGGTTGGTTTGTAGTTTCGATTTAGCCTTTCAGCTGTACTTAAAATAGAAAATATTCATTTTATTTGGCAACCCATCCAGACCTCTTTTCGTTTTAATATTGAGATTGTCTTTCTGACTAGAATTAGAAGATTTTACAAAACAATTTTATTATTATATATTACTAACACAATAATACATTAACTCATGAAAAAACTACTTCTTACTCTATTTTCCATCACTTTTTCTCTAATGCTTTTTGCTCAAGAAAATTTGTATGTTGATTCAAAAATTAAAGTTCAATTCTCAGTGGAGGAACACACAGATGCGGTAAATGATATTTTTTATGAATATTATTCCTTTGAAATAACGAATGTTTCTCAAAATCAAGTTTCATTTACACCCGTTTTTAACTACACAAATGAAAAAGGAGAGCAAAAAAATACTGCCAATGGTGATGATAACAATGTTATTCAGTTAACACCAGGTGAGACTATTAAGGGAGGCCTAATTGATTACAAGAATTTAACTTTGTTTAAACAATTTTTAGTTGGTAACAGCGGTAAACGCGCTGCAAATACAACTACAAGTATACAATCCACTACTATTAACTATCAATAAAAACTATTATGAAAAATTTTATATCATTTATCGTCGTATTGTTTGCTGCGCAATGGAGTATTGCGCAATGTACCGTTACTCTTACTACACCAACAACTTCTGTTGAGTGTGGTGATTGTTTTACTTTAACTGCTGTCGGAGAAACTGATTCAGTTCAACTTTCTGAGGATTTTAATAATTCCGCTTTAGGACCAGGGTGGACTTCTAATGTAAGTTTGATGTATTCAAATCCATGCGGTGCACCACCAGATGGTACACCATCAGCTTGGTTTGGGAATGCTTCTTATCCAAGAGAGTTGGTTACTGCTGCTTTTGATGTGTCTTGCGGTGGTGTTGTGTGCTTTGAAATGATGTATGCCGAACAAGGTACTTCAACTGGTGGGCCTAACTGTGAAGGGCCTGATGCAGTTGGTGAAGGTGTAAACTTCCAATACTCTATTAATGGAGGAGCTACTTGGGTGAATATAAACTATTGGCCACCAAATGGAGGTCATGATCCAAATATGATTCAATGGAATGGGTACTGTGATTCTATCCCTTTAGCAGCTCAAACTAATAGTACAAAGTTTAGATGGTATCAAAATCTTGCATCTGGTAATGGAAACGACCACTGGGGAATAGATAATGTAAATATTACAGCAATTTCTTGTGACCCTTATTATTTTGAATGGTTTGCAAATGGTGACAGTATTCCTGGAGGTCCTAACAAAACTACTGATACTCTTTTATGTCAAGATACAAGTAGTGAGTACTATATGATTATGTTTACAAATGGTATAGATGATACTTGTAATGCTGATATTGTAGTTAATTCTTCTATAGAAGTTGACTTAGGTCCTGATACAGTTTTAAATTGTGGACAGTCAAGTATGGATATTTTTGGTGTTGAATCTGGAAGTTCTGGAGCTTATAGTTATGAATGGAGTACGAACCTGCCAGCCAATAATTCAGCCACCCAGATGATTGTTACCTCTGGACAATATTGGTTGGAGGTAGTAGATCAAGGCTATCCCAATTGTATTGCGAGGGACACTATTAATATAGATATTCCTTCGAATCCAATAGCCGATTTTAATTTTACATCAGTCTGTCAAGGCTTTGATATAACATTTGCCGACAATACCGTATTAGGTGATGGTCCGATTATTTCAAATGAATGGGACTTCGATGGTGATGGTTTAGTTGATACCGCTGGAACATCAATTTTAACCAGTTTTCAAAATGGAGGTTTTCATCCTGTTACTTACTTTGTAGAAGATAATAAAGGCTGTGAACATGATACTACTATTTTAGTTCAAATATTTAATGGTCCAGATGTAGACTTTTCATTTGATCCTACATGTAGCGGTTATCCAACACAGTTTACGAATCTTACCACTCCACCAGCAGGGAGTAATAATGATACTTGGTTATGGAATTTCGTTGGTCAAGCCACTTTATCAACAGACGAAAACCCAACCCACATGTATTCTGCACCTGGAACTTATGATGTGAATTTAGAAGCAACATCAGACGATGGTTGTGTGGCTGATTCTACCATTCAAGTGGTGATAAGTCAAACTCCACAGGCTGACTTTACTTATTTTGCACCTTGTGCAGGAGAAGAAATTACATTCACAAATGCTACCACAGGAAATTATGTTAATTCACAATGGATTTTCCAGAATGGATTGGATACAATAAGATCCGTAGATGCTGCATATACTTTCCCAGCTGGAAGTAATCTTGATGTAAAGCTGATTATTGAAGATGCTGTAGAAAATTGTTCTGATACTATTGTAATTACAGTAGTAGAAATTCCAAAATTAACAGTTCAAGTTAACAATACTGTCGATGTAACATGTAATAGTGGAAATGATGGTATTGTAGATATAGGAGTTTCACAAGGTACTACTCCGTATACATTCAGTTGGACAGGTTCAGCTTCTACAACTGCAATAGCAAATGATTTATCTTTCGGTACAACAACCGTAACTATTACAGATGACAATGGATGTGTGATTACGGAAAGTATAAACATTGGACAACCAAATCCTTTATCAATTTCAAATATTTCTAAAGACACAGTAATTTGTATTGATGATCCAGTTAATTTATTTGCTCAAGGTTCAGGTGGAAGCAGTCCTTATATATACACATGGGTTGCCAACAATCAAACTGTAGCTACAGGAAATCTTGTTACTGTTACACCAAACTCAGCTTATACAGAATACTGTTTAATCTTAAGCGAGCAATGTGGTTCACCACAAGATACAGCTTGTTTAGTTGTAACATATCCTGGAGAAGTAGATCCTACATTGATGCCAGATAAAACTGGAGAATGTTATCCATTAGAAGTTGCCTTTACTAACAGTACAAATACAACTGAGGTTATAGATTATACAATTTGGACTTACAGTGATGGAGTGATTGATACAACATCTGGAGGAAGCCCAACAACTCATGAATTTGGATTAGGTGTTTATGATGTAAACATCGAAATTGTAACAGATAGAGGATGTAGATATTTTAAATCTTATGATAAACTGATTGAAGGTTATCCTTATCCAGAAGCTGATTTCTATGTGAATCCTAATCCAGTTTCATTTTATGAAGCGAAAGTGGGAGCATTCAGTCAGTCAAATAACGATGTTATTGGTTTCGAATGGTTTGCAGAAGGAGCAGATCCAGACTACTCATCTATTCAGAACCCAAACTTTCAATATCCAAATGAAATTCAAAATTATCCGTTAATCCTTGTAGTGGAAAACTCTTATGGATGTACTGATAGTTTAGAAAAATTAGTAAGAGTAGAAAATGTAGTGAGTATCTTCTCACCGAATACTTTTACTCCTGATGGTGATGGTTTAAATGATACATGGAAAGCTCATATTCTTGGTATTGATGTAAGGAATTTCCAACTTCAAATCTTTAACAGATGGGGAGAAACAGTTTTTGAATCTCTTGATCCAAATGGAGAATGGGATGGAACGTATGGAGGTAAAATTGTTCAAGAAGGTACTTACTTGTGGATAATCCGTGCGTATGACTTCGAAAATGACAATAAACATGAATATAAAGGTTCAGTTAATATACTGAGATAATACATTCTAAATTGATTTTAAAAATAGCTACTCTTATATAGGGGTAGCTATTTTTTTTCTTAGAATATTCCCATCTAACAAGCAGGAAGCTTCAAATTCCTATGAATTGGATCAATAAAATTTTAATAAAAATCAAGTTGAAATTACACAAATGGAATTGGTTCAAATGTTTTGAATAGCGAATTATTCAGGATTAAAAAAAGAGGATTCTAACATTTTTATAATTTTAGTTGGATATTATTAAAGAATATTTGTATTATTGTATCATCGCAACTCTGCGGTAATCTCTTTAAGAAAATATAACAACCTTTTGGTTATCTCTTACAATATTATTTCATACAAGTAAATGGAAAAAGACGAATTAGCTGGGAAGAAACTCCCTGAATTACGCGTTATCGCAAAAGCAATAGGTATTAAGAAAGTTGAGTCATTTAGAAAATCAGAATTAATTGATTTAATTACAAGTGACGGACAATCTGCTCCTGCAACCACAAACGAAGAAGTTGAAAAAACAATTCCTAAACCTTCAAAAAAGGAAGCTGTTGATAAGTCAGCAAATAAAAAACAAAAGGCAAAAGCAGTTGATTTGTTTGATTCTTCAGATAAGAATGAAATAGAGCAAGAAAAGAATGTTGTTTCAATTGATATCGTTCCAAGCGACGCTATTATTGATCAAACGGATAAAGAATCAGTCAAACCAATTTCTCCAGAAAAGAAAATTATTAAAAGAGAACAAACTGATCCTAAACAATTAAAAGAAATTAGGGAAAAAAGGAATGCCAATAAAAATCTAAAAGACAATAAAAATAATAAAACTCCTGATAACAAAACTCAGGAGAACAAAACTGCAGACAATAAAGTTCAGGACAACAAAGGTTTTATAAAAGCCAATGGTGATGATTCAAAACCTTCACGAAAAGTTCCTGGAGATTCAAAACCAAATACTCCTCGTCCGCCAAAGAATGACAATTCTAAAGCACCAAAAAACGAGAATCCAAACGCAAATCGTAAAAATGATCAGCAAAAAACTAAGGAAAAGAAATATGATCTTTCTGGAATTGTTGCTGCAGAAGGTGTGTTGGAAGTAATGCAAGATGGATTTGGATTCCTACGTTCTTCAGATTACAACTATTTATCTTCTCCGGATGATATTTATGTAAGTCACAGCCAAATTAAATTATTTGGACTTAAAACAGGAGATACGGTTTATGGAACTATTCGTCCACCAAAAGAAGGAGAAAAATATTTCCCTCTTGTACGTGTAGATTCTATTAATGGACGTGATCCAGCATTTATTCGTGACCGTGTTCCTTTCCAATATTTAACACCTTTATTCCCAGATGAAAAATTCAAATTAACGGGTCACAGACAAGAAACAATGTCGACACGTATTATGGATTTATTTGCACCTATTGGAAAAGGTCAGCGTGGAATGATTGTAGCACAGCCAAAAACAGGTAAAACTGTTTTATTAAAAGATGTGGCCAATGCAATTGCTGCAAATCACCCAGAGACTTATTTAATTATTTTATTAATTGATGAACGTCCAGAGGAGGTTACTGACATGGCAAGAAGTGTAAATGCAGAAGTCATTGCTTCTACGTTTGATGAGCCAGCAGAACAACACGTAAAAGTGGCTAACATGGTGTTAGAAAAAGCAAAACGAATGGTTGAATGTGGCCATGATGTTTGTATATTATTAGATTCTATTACACGTCTAGCACGTGCTTACAATACTGTTTCTCCGGCTTCTGGAAAAGTACTTTCAGGTGGTGTGGATGCAAATGCATTACAAAAACCAAAACGTTTCTTTGGTGCTGCCCGTAAAATTGAAAATGGAGGTTCACTTTCAATAATAGCAACTGCACTGACTGATACTGGATCTAAAATGGATGAGGTTATTTTCGAAGAGTTCAAAGGAACAGGAAATATGGAACTTCAATTAGACAGAAAAATCGCAAACAGACGTATTTATCCAGCAATTGATATCTTAACTTCTGGAACAAGACGGGAAGATTTATTAATGGACAAAGAAACACTTCAACGTGTTTGGTTGCTCCGTAAAGTAATTGCAGACATGAATCCTATTGAAGCAATGGAATTCATGAGGAACAATATGAAAGATACAAAAAGCAACGAGGAATTTTTAGTTTCAATGCACAATACCTAGTCTATGAGACCAGCAATTAAGATGGCTCTTCTGTTTTCAGGAGCTTGGATATTATTAAAGTTTATTCTTTTGTCAATCAACGTTTTTCAAGAAGATGTTGTAAAACCTGGACTGATCAATAACTTGTTTATGCTATTGGCCATCAGTTTTGGTTTGTACTTTGAAAAAAAGAAACAAGGTTTTGGTGTAGGAACACCATTGTCAGATATAAAGAATGCTTTGTCTGCTGGTGCTCCGTATGTTTTGATCGTATCGGTGTTCATGTTTTTTTACTATGATACAATCAATCCATCATTTATTGATAACAGAGTGACAGAAAGAATGGATAGCATCTATGCTGAGGCACAAGATGAAGCTTATGTTGACACTTTACGTATTCATAATCCTGAATTTCGTGTGATGACAACTGATGAAATCATTAGAGAAATAAAGTCAGACACTGAAAGCGCATTATCTGCAAAAACATTGTTTGTGTTCTCCTTACTTGGATTGATGGTAATGGCGTTGACTTATGCTATTTTCATTACTCTAATTTTTAGGAAGATTCTGTTGAGAGATTATTATCCGAAAAGTTAATTATTAATGTTAAACGTTGTTACCTATTGAATTTCTACTGCGTAGAAATTTAGGTATTTTCATTGATGAATTTTCTTCCCACTTTTTGTATCATCCAATACTAAAGACTGTCATCCTTTGGAAAACACTAGAAAAATGTTTCTTGTGTTTTCCAAAGGATTTTTTTTATGCAATAAATAATAATTTATGTATAACTTTTTTAGGAGTAAGGTGTCCGATAAGCATTTTAATTATTAACCATTATGTTTCTCTTGAATTATAAGCAAACCTTTCATTAAAAGGGAGTCCAGCGCAAATAACATTATTAATTAAACCTTAAACATTAATAATTAATTAATAATTAATTCAACACCACAATTGCCAAGTTTAGTGCTGTGGCAAATGAAACCCATAACAAATATGGAATCAATAAAAATGCTGAAAGTCTATCTAGTCGATAGAAGTGTCTAATCAGAATTATAATAAACGCTAGAATAATAAAGATTACAACCAATGCTAATCCTGTCATGTGTAAATTGAAGAATATTGGAGACCAGATCAGATTAAAGATAAGATGAATTAGAAAGATTACGATTCCTCGCTTAGCAAACTTCTTTATAGTTGGATAACGGCTGACTGAAACAATTTGCCAGATGATTGCCAATGATCCTCCCATTAAAATGTATAAAATAGACCAAGCTGGTCCGAACAACCAATTTGGAGGAGTGAAAAATGGTTTATTAAGTTCATCATACCAATCTTGAAATCCGCCCATAGATGATAAACCACTGAATGTTCCTAAACCAAGAATACCCAATGAACAGATTAAGATTTTCCACCAAAGTCCATTTTTAAAAGAAGATGTGTTGTGCGGTCCTGAATGTATTTGCATGTGCCTCAATTATATATTTTATTTCCTCAGAATATCCTCCTCCCATGCTTGCAACAATAGGTAAGTCTAATTCTTTAGCCAATTGTAGAACAATTTCATCTCTTCGTTTACATCCTTTTATGCTTACTCCAAGTCGTCCTAATTTATCAGTCTCTAGTATATCGATTCCTGATTGAAAAAACAAAAAATCTGGAGTAAATATGTTTAAAATTTGATCCAGAGATTGTTCTAATAGGTAAATATACTCATTATCTTTTATACCATCAGGCAAAGGAACGTCGAGATCAGAAGTTTCCTTTTTTAAAGGATAGTTATTTTCTCCATGCATGCTGAATGTGAATACTTGAGGTGTGTTTTGAAATATTTCGGCTGTTCCATTTCCTTGATGAACATCTAAATCTATAATCAAAATCTTACTTGCTTTATTATTATCTAACAACCATCTTGCAGCAATTGCTTGATCATTCAATAAACAAAATCCTTCGCCTCGGTCTGTGAAAGAGTGGTGGGTTCCTCCAGCAATATTCATTGAAACGCCATATTCAATAGCATATTCTGCGCATCTTCTGGTTCCTTCCATGATGATTTGTTCCCTGAGAATTAAATCATCATTATGAACAAACCCCGTTTTCCTTTGCGCTCTTCTGTCTAATTTTAATTCCAGTAAGTCATTGAAATAATTAGCGTCATGAATTGCCAAAACAGCTTCTTTTTCAATTTTACCTGGACTAAAGAATGCATTCTCATCAACAGTTCCTTCTAAAAGTAATTGTTGTGGCAATAAGTAATATTTCGCCATAGGAAATCGATGTCCTTCAGGCAAAGAATGAATATAATAATCGTTGAAAGCAATTTTTAGCATAGCGTTACATTGGGGCGACCATTCTCATGAGCTCTGCTGCCATGATAGCACCGAAAGTTCCAATAAAGTAACCAACAACTGCCATTAAAACACCAACAGTCGTTAACGCTGGATGAAAAGCATTTGCAATAATAGGAGCAGAGGCTGCACCACCAACATTGGCCTGACTTCCTACAGCCAAGAAGAAAAATGGAGCACGAATTATTTTCGCTACTACAATCAATAGTATTGCATGGAAAGCCATCCAAATTAATCCTACAAAAATCAATAATGGTTTATCGAAAATCATCATGATATCGACTTTCATTCCAATAGTCGCAACAAGAAGGTACAAGAAAACAGATCCGATTTTAGAAGCACCTGCTCCTTCATAGTTTTTTGCTCTGGTAAAGCTTAAAATCAATCCATAGATTGTTGAGATAACAACCATCCAAAAGAATTGACTTGAGAATGTATTTCCTTTACCATAGTTTTCTAGGAAGAAATCTGATAAAAAGGAACCTCCAAAATGTGCTAATGCAACACCTCCAAAGACAAGCCCTGTAATTACCATAAAGTCTGTTAGCGTAGTTTTTCTTTCCACCTTTTTTTGGAAGTCTTCCACTTTTACAACAAGTTTATCAATTGAGCTACTGTCCGCTTTTAGCCACTTATCAATCTTCGCTTTCTTACCAATTCCGAAAAGAATAACTGCCATCCAGATATTCGCTACAACGATATCAACGAGAATCATTCCTCCAAATAAAGTTTCTTTGTATTTGTACGTTTCAAGCATTGCAGTTTGATTTGCTCCACCACCAATCCAACTTCCTGCAATTGTAGCCAAACCTTTCCATGTTGCTTCGTTTCCTGTTCCACCAACTGTTTCAGGTGAGATAAATGTGAAAATCCAAACAGCGAATACACCTCCAAGGATAATTCCAATTGTTCCAGTAAAGAACATGATTAAACTTTTAGAACCTAAGCCGATTAAACTTTTTATGTCCGCAGATAAGATCAATAAAATCAAAGAGCCTGGAAGTAAATAACGACTCGCCATGTAATAAAGATTCGTTGCTTCTGGATCAATAATATTAAAAGAAGTCAGTGATGCAGGAATCATATAACACAAGAAAAGCGCGGGTATAATGGTGTAAAAACTTTTCCATCTTTTGTTCTTTAAGCTTGCGGTAAAGAAAATCAAGGCAAGAACAATAGTCAGAATTCCTAAAACAATTCTATCATCTGTGACCAAAGCAGTTTTAGGTGCCTTGTTTAAGAAACTAATTTTCGTTTGTCCCTCATGTCCAGTAAATTCAAGTTCCTTACCATTTTTATAGGCTTTCAGCCTTACATTAATCATTTCATCATGTCCAGGATTCTTAAAGAATATATTACTGATTGAATTTACTCTTAGCGAATCTTCATTAAAGAAAACTTCAATATCATCAGCACTTTTCAATACTCTTCTGTCGTCATCATCAAAAGAAAAGATACCATATATAGATTCACTAAACACTTTCTTTTCCTTTCCAAATTGATAAGATTCCATTTTATCCAAAACCTCCTGTGGGATTTCTTGATTAGAAATAAGTAGGCTGTCTTTTCCACTAATCAAAACTTGCTCTTGTGCATTTGATAGTGAAATAGTAAATAGTAAACCGATAAGTATAAAAAGAAATTTCTTCATGTAAGTGTGTCTAGTTTATTTGCAGCCCCAAAATAATTAACAAATCTGAAATATGCTTCTAAATCTTTAGGTTTATTTCTTTTTGTTGTGGTTAATTCGGTTTTTAGCAATAAAGGGGAGTGAAAATGCTCTTTTTTAATTCTGAAAAATTCAATCCAAAAAAGAAGAGCTACAATTACTGCAGCCCTTCTTTATATTATTTAATCCAATTATTTTTTTTGTTCTAAAACGACTGTTCGGTTTTCGTAACCTCAGTAGCTCCAAGTTTTGTCAATACGGCTTGTAATCGATCAACAATAAATCGGTTGTTTTCAACATCGACAGCGTAGAAATTAACTACTAATTGATTCTCATTTGTTTTCATTTGTTTTATGACAGGTGTATTCAAAATAGCTTCCATTAAATCAGAATTCAAATCTTCATTATTTATAGATACTTCCAAATGAATCAAGTTACTTTCAGAATATTCGATAGCATTCTTTCTGTATGGAGTTTTAACATCTACGATTGGATAAGCATAATTGTAAACTGCTTTCGTGTTAAAGTCACTGCTAAATTGAGAAGTAATTGTTTTCCCATCAAATAAGAAACTTTGTATTCTCTTTGTTTTTGAATCGTAATAGAATAATTCACCATACTCGTTGTAGCGATTAAGTTCTTGAATAGGATATTCAGTATAGCTTTTTGAAGAAACAAGCATATTCTTCGTGTTGTTATCACTGATAAATGCATCTTGAACTTCACCTGAATTAGTATTGCCTTCAGTAGTCGTTTCATCAATATTTACTCTTTTTTCAGGAGCGTTAGACTGAAGCACTAAATCACCTTGAGATTTTAAAATCTCATTTGCTTGGGATGCTGAAATTCGCAATCCTTTATAGTAAGCAACAATGTATGCATCAGAAATACCTTTGGCAACAACCTCTTGCTTTTTCGGTAATGCTTCATCGTAAGAACTAAAAACTCCAGACGAATAGCGTATCAAACCTGTAGGTAATCTTTTTGTAATTAATGGTGAAACATTACTCAATTGTTCTGCTGTTGCAGGCGTATTGTAAACTCCAACTTGAACGGTATAGAACAAGCCTGCTTTATTTTCCACAACATCAGCTTCGGCAGATCCAACAGATTTATTGTAAGCCATTTCATCTAATTGTGGAGCGCTTCTTGGCGTTTCAACATTGCTTTCCGTATTTGCTATTAAGTCTTCATCCGGATTGATTAAAGAAATACATGCTCCAGAACTAGCAAGTTCAACAGCGCGATAAACAGGGATTCTTTCTCCATCACAGTACGCAACAACAAATGCATCAGAATATCCCATTGTTCTAATTTTATCACGGGCATCAGAAGCGGTTTCTTTATTTCCGAAAAGACCAACTACATACTTAATCCAACCAGATCCAATTTGATCTCCAGTAATAGGGGAGAACTCACTAAAAGTTACATTCGGTACTGGATTTCTAAATGCACCAATTTGAACACGGAATATCAAACCTCCCATTTGATCATCTTGCTTTTCTATAATTGGAATAGGGTTTTCATCAGAATAGACATTTTCTTTTTTCTCGCCAATTGATAACCCTGTTTTCATCAAAGCCATGCTTGAAGTTCTAATTGGCATTGCTTTTAATGGAGCAACATCACGAGCTATCATGTTTTCAGTTTTAAAACGCAATCCTGGATCACTTGGCAATGCACTTGCAACATCGGCTTGCTTACTTTGAACATTCTCTCTTAAACTTTGAACCTCATTTTTGGTTTTGCTGATTGTGTTCAATTGAGCGTTGATGTTTTCTTTTTTCTCGTCATTGAAAAGTTTAGATGTTTTGATTTCATCATAAGTCTCTTTCAATTCAGTTTGCTGATTTTTCAACTGTTCTTCCTTAACTCTTAACTCAAACTGCGCTTGTGTTAAACGATTGTTGTTTTTCAGCTGATCAATATATTCCTTCGATTGTGCAATTTCAACTTCTTCCTGATAAGTTAAAGTGTTTTTAATTGCTTCATTTGAAATACCTTTATTTGCATCTGCTAATCGCTGTGTTTCTTTTTCATCTAAGACTTTTGAATTAGAATAGTACTTGTTTTCAAGTCCCATTTTAATTTGGTTCAATTGATTTATATTGTATTCAATTGATATGACATCCTGTTTCTTAGCATTAGGAATCATTGCGTTTAATTCATTGATTTGCTCATTCAAATTAACCAATTTAAGGTTGATCTGATTTTGCTCCTTCATGATTTCACTGTCAGTAAGAGCAACAGTTTCAGTCTCTATATTTTCAAGGTTTTGCGCTTTAACCAAATCGTTGATATAACTATTAATTTGTTTTTGAGTTTTGTTGTCCTCAATCACTTGAAGCGCTCTTTCTTGCTCATTATAGGCTTCTTGGAAAAGTGAATATATTTCAACTGCATTTTTCTTTTCACTTGATTTTTGGAGTAACTGTTCAATTTTTACAATGCTTTGTTGCGTACTCAAAGAAGTTACTTCCTCAGGCGCATCTTGCATTAATTTATCAGACCTTTTAACCAGTTTTGGATAAGTTGTTACTAATGAATTTTGTAATGCTATGTTTAACTCTGTTGCTATAGTATTGTCAATTCTTTCCAGTTTCTTTCGAACTTTTTTATCCTCAGCTAATTCTGGATTAGCTCTAATTTCTTGTTCTAATTGATCTTTTTCATTGAATAAGTCATTAAGACGTTCTTGTTCGTTGTTGCCAAGTGAGTTTTGTATTTGATTTGGAATTGCTGCTTTAGAAATAGAAGTTATCAATTGAATTGCATCAACACTCGTATTGGTTTTGTTTTCACTTGATGCTACCAATTCAACTCTTTCCAATTCATCAATTTCATTTACAATCTGATTTTCTATCTGCGTAATCGTTGCAACTTTTTGCTTTAAAATCGGAGTTGAGTTTTGCTCCTCTTCTTTTATAGTTTCTGTTTTAACATCTCCAACCGAGATAAGAACTTTGTATTTACGTTTAATTAGTTCTTTATTCGTTTGTGTTCCTTCTTTTATTCCTTGTTCTATTTCAGCAATGTCATTAAGATAGTCAGGATCTATTTCCATTAACATTTCAGCTGGGTTAGCAATTGATACGTTTTCCTCAATTGTTGATCCCTCATTTTGAGTTTCAACATTTAGTTCATTTGCAACAGCAACTTCATTTTCTAAGTTTTCGGTTGTTTCATTTTCAGCTAATCCTGTTTCAGCATTCTCCGTATTGTTTTCTACTGAATTTTCAGCTAAGTCAGTGTTTATTTCCTCTTGAGAAGCCGCTGGATTAGTTTCTGCTGATTCCTCATTTTGAGTTTCAACATTTAGTTCATTTACAACAGCAACTTCATTTTCTAAGTTTTCGGTTGTTTCATTTTCAGCTAATCCTGTTTCAGAATTCTCCGTATTGTTTTCTACTGAATTTTCAGCTAATTCATTGTTTCTTTCTTCTTGAGAAGCGGCTGGATTAGTTATTGCTGATTCCTCATTTTGAGTTTCAGCATTCAGTTCATTTGCAACAGCAACTTCATTTTCTAAGTTATCTGTTGTTTCATTTTCAGCTAATCCTGTCTCAGAATTCTCCGAATTGCTTTCTACTGAATTCTCCGCTAAGTCAGTGTTTATTTCCTCTTGAGAAGCCGCTGGGTTAGTCTCTGCTGATTCCTCGCTTTGAGTTCCAGTATTCAGTTCATTTACAACAGCAACTTCATTTTCTAAGTTTTCGTTTGTTTCATTTTTAGCTAATCCTGTCTCAGAATTCTCCGAATTGCTTTCTACTGAATTTTCAGCTAATTCATTGTTTATTTCCTCTTGAGAAGCCGCTGGATTAGTTTCTGCTGATTCCTCGTTTTGAGTTTCAGCATTCATTTCATTTACATCAGCAACTTCATTTTCTAAGTTTTCAGTTGTTTCAATATTGGCTAGATCTGTTTCAGAATTCTCCGTATTGTTTTCTTCGGGGTTCTCTGCTAACTCATTGTTTGATTCTTCTTGAAAAGTTGCTGGATTAGTTTCTGCTGATTCCTCGTTTTGAGTTCCAGCATTCAATTCATTTACAACAGCAACTTCATTTTCTAAGTTATCAGTTGTTTCATTATTGGCTAAATCTGTTTCAGAATTCTCAGTGTTGCTTTCCTCGGAGTTGGCAGCTAAGTCAGTATTTGATTCTTCTTGAAAAGCCGCTGGATTAGTTTCAGTTTCCTGACTTGAAGCTTGAGCCATCAATTCATTTTTCTCAGCTATCTCATATTCTATAGATTCAATGTCGCTATAAATCTGGTTTTCCAAAAGATCTAAATCATCAAGTTTATCTACTAGAACTTTATCTTCTGGATTTTCGGTTATCAAAACAATCGTTTTCTCTTTGATATCATGTACTTTTAATACAGCTTGATAATTACGTTTGATCAGTTCACTTTTAGTTAAAGAACCCTCATTTATTTCTAGTTCAATTTGTGCAATGTCATTCGTGAAATCTGGATCAATTTCTACAAATAGTTGGGCCGAAGAAGTCAATTCTTGTTCACCCGACGCGTTTTCATTTTCTGCAGTGAATTCTGTTTCTGGCAACTCGTTTTCACTTACTTCTGATGCAGATTCAGCGATATTACTTTCATTGGTTTCTTCATTCGCTTCATTTTCTAAAGCTTCAGCCAACATTTCATTTTCAGCAGTAATCTCATTTTCTAACGCCGCAATCTCACTGATTAAAGTATTTTCGATACTGTTTAGTTCCTCAACAACTGTGTTCAAAGCAATATTATCTGGTTGACTTTCTCGCTTTTCATTGGCTTCAACCTTCGCATCTTTTACTTTAATAATAGCTTGGTTTTTACGTGAAATAAGATCTTCTTTATTACGAGTACCAGTCTCTAAAGCCAATTCTAATTGTGCAATGTCTGATGAGTAATCAGTATCAATTTCTGCTAAAGTAGGAGTGGAGATGATTAGAGCTGCTTCTTCTATTGTATTTTCTTCTTCATTAGAAACGTTAGAAGTACTTTCATTGTTAACGAGTTCTTCCTGTTCTGCAAGATTTTCTGTTTCAGTAGAAGCAATTTCATTTGCTAATTCTTCGTTTACTTCTGGAGTTTCTTCTGTCTCTTGATTTTCTGCAACTAAGCCATTGTCTGCATCAATTTCAGCTGTTAACAGTGTAATCTCATTGAATAACTTACCCTCTAATTTATTAAGACTTAAAGATGTTTTCTGTAAAGATTGATCGTTAGGGTTTTTAGCTATTTGTTCTGCTACCGTAACTTTTGCGTCTTGAATTTTCGTTACTGCTTTCGTTTTTCTATTAAGAAGATCACTTTTTTCAATTGTTCCCTCTTCAATACCAGATTCTATTTGAGCAATGTCATTTGCGTACTCAGGATCTAACATAAATAAAGTTGGAATAATTAGTGTTTCTTTTTCTTCAACAATATTCGATTCTTCAGTGTTTTCTATTTCAGTTGCTTCTTCGTTTGATTCATTAGTTGCAGCAATTTCTTCAGGGTTAATTTCCGTTTGCTGTTCAGTTAATGTTTCCTCTTCAATAGCTTCAACTTCTTCTTGTTGTTCCTCTGGTGCTACTTCTGTTTCAACTGTTTCATTGTTTTGTGTAGAATTTTCTGCTAACTCCTCATTTTTAGGAATAGCGTTCGCCTTAGTTTCTATTTCTGCTAACTCTTTTTTAAGATTTTCAAATTCTTCTGCCAAGTCATGCTGAGAAATCATATTTTCTTTAATAGGACTTCTGCTTATTTGCGCTAAAACTTCCTTCTGATCTGCTACCTTACTTTTTTCTGCTATTACTTCATCAGTGTATTTAATTTCATTAACTAATCCTTCTAGCTTAATTTCAGCCTTACTTAATTCAAAGCTAATATCTTCACGTGCTCTGCTTGAGGCAGCTTCGTAATCTCGTCTCAGTTTTTCGAGTACAACTTTAGTTGACTGTTCTTCTCTTTTCAATGAATCTTTACGCACGATTAAATTATCTCTTAATCTAAGTTGATCGTTGATAACACCCAAGTATTCAAAATAAGCATTGGTTTTTGTTCTCACCAATAACTCTTCACTAACGAAAGTTGGATATTTCGAAAGTACATCTATTAATTCTTTTGTATTGCTGGTATTAATATTCTTAATGCCGTCATTTAAGCTTTTCGATTGCGATAAAAGCGCTTCTTTTTCAACATAATCCTTCTCTAAAAAGGATAAAATAATCTGTGCATTGAGTAATTCCGTTTGAAGCTTCTTAGATTTTTCAAGTTGCTGTTCTGAAATTCTATTCCATTTATCAACTTCAGGATCATTAGGATTTTCTTTACTCAGGCTCACTAATGAGTCGGCAGATTTTAAAGCCCTTTTTATCGATTGATTTCCTGTTTGAACAATGTACTTTGATTTTTGCAACAAAGAATCCGTGCTTGTCTGTCTTGTGTAAAGGTCTTTGAACTTCGTTTTAATTAAGTCTTGAATTTCAACATTTGTATACTCTGCAAGTCCTATTTTATCAAATTTCCTTTGTTCATCTTTAATGCGATCAAGAGAATCTAGATTAAATAAATTCTTGTTAATTTCCATCTTTGCTTTAGCTTCAATTGCTTCGGCTAAGATTTCATCATAATTTTCAACTTTCTCATTAAACAGATTATTAAAGACGATTATATGCTGACCTTCTTTGTCAATCTGTGCTATTTTCTGTTTTAAGGGTCTAAAGGATTTAGATTTTGGAACTTCAATAATTTCTCTGTATTCCTTTTCATCCCTATCTAATTTTACAATAAATTCATACTTACCATTCTTTGGTAATTTAATATTGTACTCTCCTTTGTTATCTGATTTAAAATTCCCAATCAAGTTTCCTGCTAAATCGTTTACTTTTATTGAGATGTTTTTCAGTGTCGGATTTATACTCGATAAATAATCACCTTTTAGAAGAATCGTTTGCATTGGCATACGTTCCAAGCGCACCTTATAAACATGAACGTTCTTCGTTTCACTTTCTCTTTGTGATGCAAAATAAGCGTATTTGTCTAGTGAATCAACAATATATAAGAAGTCGTTGTCTGGCGATGAGACAGAAATATTCATGTTCTCTGGAATTCCAAATGTATTTGTTGAAGGATCATAAACACTTCGGAAAACATCATAACCTCCCATGCTTTTATGTCCTTCAGAAGAAAAATACAAATATTTTCCATTGGGATGCATGTAAGGATAATCTTCGTTATACTTTGTATTTACATCTCCAAGAACAGGGCTTTCTTTTGACCAATCACCATCTGCTTTTCGGTATCTAAAATAGATGTCTTTATTGTTAGAATCTTGGCCATAGCTAGAGTAGTAGATATAGTCAGAGTTGATAGGGAAGTGAATTAAAGGGGTGTGGTTATTTTTTTTATCTTGTTTACTTTGAAATTCTTCTGCAACAATAAGGTTTCCACCAATATCTTTTAAATCATAAATTCTAAAGAAACTCTTTAAATCAATTTGGGTTTTTTCAAGAACAATAGTTTCCGTGAAATCAGAGAATTGTGATTTTCCATTTCTACACATTTCAATTTGACGGCTAACCTGCAAATTTTCTAAAGCTTTAACTCCAGCTTTTTGCTTGTAGATCTCATAGTTTTTAATTGCTTTATCAAATCTGTAGGAAAGATGGTAAGCCTTACCAAGATAATAATATGCCTCTGGCTCAACTTCGCTATCTTTTTGAATGGAGTAATTCAAATACTTAAATGCTTCTTTGTTTTTGTCGGCATTATAGAGTAAACAAGTACCGTATTTATAATTGTAATTTGGGTTTCTAGGTTCTAGGGAAAGAAGTCTAAGGAATAATGGCGTCGCTTCAACAAATTCTCCTTTTTTAAAAAATGATTGAGCTTGTTTATCAATGTCCTCTTTAGACTCTTGTGCATTTATAATGTGTGTTCCGAAGAACAATGCAATTAGTATTGTATAGTATTTTAATCCCATTTGTAGTAACAATTTATATTCAAAAGATAGGTACCAAAAAAAGTATACGACTATTTTTTAAAAAGGTTCATCTTATTCTCATTTCCTGCAATAAGTCTTTTTATATTCTGATGGTGCAATATGATTACCGCAGAGGAAAGTACTACACTGAAAATAGTAAGCGAGGTGTTTTCATTTTTAAATACAAATACAACAAGTAAAGGAAAAGCAGCTGAAGAAATGATGGCTCCTAAAGAAACATAATTGAATGCGATAAATACAATAAGAAATAACACAATACAAATTAATGCTGCTTGTGGATGCACTCCTAAAATAACTCCCAAAGATGTCGCTACACCTTTTCCTCCTTTAAAACCAGCGAAAAGTGGGAATATATGGCCTATGACAACCAATATTCCTGAAACGATTTTTAGGTGAATTAAGTGATCATTGTTCCAAAGAAAATCATTTACCAAAAACGGAATGACAACAGCTAAAACACCTTTCAAGACATCAACAGTTAAAACAAAAATCCCTGCATTCTTGCCGAGTACCCTAAATGTATTAGTTGCTCCTGCATTTTTACTTCCATGTTCCCTTATGTCTAAATTAAAGCGCATCTTTCCAACCCAAACAGCGGTAGGAATAGATCCTAATAAATAGGCAATTAATCCAAATAATATAAAATCCATTTTTAATTTTTAATTAAACACCCTCAAGAATTGACTCTTATAAGCAGAGTTTTGGGTTATGTCATAGATAAACTTTCTTGACTTTTTCTTGTCTGCTTTTAATTCAGATATCTCTGCATTAAAGTCTTTATCGTCTGATAAGATATTCATTACTCCATCTTTTCTATAATCATAATCGATGAAGTATGAAGATCCTCCCGGAACATCAAAGAAAATCCCTAATCGATCTCCCAAATTTGATCTTTGTTCTGCAAAAACCTTTGTTGAAACATATTTCATTACAGGTTGATTAAATATATTCACAATGGCAGATTGCGTGGTTGTGGTAATTAATCCCTTTTGATTATCTCCCGGTTTAGCATAAGAAGTAAACTTAATGCCAGTGACTACAATTGCATCTTCCATCACTTTAGGAACATTTTTAAATTCTTTTTTTAGCGTGAAATCTGATTTGATTTTATCCGCAGTTTTTAAATCCACCCATTCAACAAGTGCTTGCTCTAATGTTGAAGTATTGAAATCGGTGTCTTTTAATCCAGGTACTTCAATTATTTTTGAACCAATATCTTTAAAAGCTTTTTGATCAAGAGGTGCTCTTATGGCCATCGTTAAATCAAGATCAGTTTGCTCTGTTTCTTCATTATAAATTACAGATCCTATTGATGTGACTTCAAGCGCACCGAAGTCCATTCCTAAATCAATTTTCCCATCTCCGTTAAGTGAACATGTTTCAGTATGCAATGAGATGTAATTACCTTTCTCATTTCTATTGACAAGTTTTTCTTTATTTGAAATTTGAAATTCTTTAGTTGATTCATTGTACTGTAGTAATCCACTTGCTGAAAACACTTCTGGATCCTCTTCTCCCAATACCTGACTTAAGAAAGTTGGGTACAATTTAACTTCCTCTAAATCTATTGAGTTTCTCCAACGTATTCCAACAGTAATTTTATTCCCTTCCAAATCGACCATATTTTTATTTACAGGAATTTGGATTTTCTCAGGATCAATTGCGGTTTCGAAGGCCATCCAACTGCGCTCAAAGTTCTTACATTCATGATTCACTTTTGTTGCACCTTTGAAAGTTAAATAAGGATCAGAAGCTTTTAATCTTACATCACCATAGAAGTTAAATTGGTCACTTAATTCAAGAATATTTTCTTGCTTAACTGCTCCAATTGCAACAGTTTGGAATGAAGTGTCAAGTCTGATTTCTGTAAGGTGAATTAATTGTTTATCAACGCCTTCTCTTCCATATTCGTAATCACCAATGGCTGTATATGCTCTTCTTGCCGTAATTTCAGCCTCAACATTTATCATTGAGTGATACTTCGTGATAAAGTTGGCCACAATTTTAGCATTTGTGAACTTGTCTAATTTTGCATTTTTTCGAACGACAACAACTGCACTGTCAGGGAAAATCCTTGCATCCGCAATTTCTAAGAATTCAGTATCATAAGCATATATAGTCCTTTCTTTCAAACTAAATTTCGCTTTTGGAGATAAAAATTGAAGTGAATCTTGCTTAGGGTTTGTAGAAAAGAAATTAGGACCATCTAAATCCATCCCACTTTCGATAGCTAAATTGCTTTGTTCTTTCTTTTCTAGCGTCATCTCATCTTGATCCATTTCCCAAGTAAATTGGTCAATTTTACAGATGTATTGATTTACTGGGAATTCTACAATAGATACTCCTTTATTAGGTCTGAAAATACCGTTTCTTTCCTTAAAATCTAAAGTTCCATTAACGTTGTCTGTTTTAAATGCCAACGCATCCTCAGTTAAATCGCCTTCTTTTTTATATTTATTATTCAACTGGAAAGAAGCTGTATCAGTATTAGCTGTCCATCTGGTGAAATCAAAATTTCTAGATCTTAGCCTTGCAGAAGATAACTCAAGTGCTCCTCGACCTGTCATTCCACTCGCATTTAAAACTGTTGATCCTTTCAATTTTGCCTCTCCATTAAAGAAAGCAATATCTTCTTTGTTTGATCGTGCTTTCAATTTTTTCTCTCTAGGCAAGAAAGTAATAAATGCATCTGGACCATCCGCATCTGGATATTCTATACCAGCTTCCTGCGGACGATTAATAAATGTGGCAACTCCAATTGTTGAATCTGGTAAGAATGTGAACAATGACTTAGATGTAGATGAAGAATTGATGAAATTGATTGTTCCTCCTCCTTGTAGTCCATTGTTTGAAAGTAAAATCTTATTTTCATAAACAGCTTCAGTTCCATAAAACTCATATCCTTCCGAAGGAACATCTTTAGAGAAACCAAGTGAATAATCCGACATTACTTTTAATTCATCGCGCATCTTAGGAAAAATACCCGCCGAAGTTAACTCTCCTGGGAAACGTAAATTCCGCTCATTAAATGTAAGTAAGCTGTCTAACGTAAATGGATCTACTTCAAAATAGAAGCGTTCCTTGTTATACGCCCCACGGTGCAGTTGCTTTTGGTCATAATAAACGCGGGTCTTTTCTTTAGAAACAAGAATTGGATATTCATCAAATCCTTTGTTCAAACCAGATCTGTTTGAGATATCATCTACTATAATTTCTCCCTGTAGTCCATTTAAAACAGATTGTAATGGAATAGCTCTCTTGCCATCTTCGTCTCTTAAGGGATTAGCATTAAAATACGCGACTTTTGAATCGTAGACATTGAATTTATTCTTGTCATAAACGTAGTCTCCTTTATCAATTTTAACTTCCCATTTACCACTATTTATCCATCCTGAAAAAACAATATTTCTATTCTTCTTAATGACAACTTTGTTACTATCAGGGTAAATCGTTGTCCTTTTAATTTCAGCAATTTTAATGTAGTCAACTGCTTGAATATTCATGTCCAAGGATGATAAATCCATTTTTCCGTATTCAGAAATTTGGGCTCTCTCCTGATTTCTTTTGAGTACTCTTTCCAAATATGCTGGATCATCATTTCCTTGTTCGCTTCGAATAGGAGACAGGTTAGAAGTAAATGAAATGTTATCATAATCGCTTTTTCTCGATTTTGACTTTACAAAATGCTCTGTTTTAGGATTTACCTTTACAATTGCACGATCTGTATCATAACTTATAAAACCAAGCGCAGAAAGTTCTAATAACTTTGGTTTAGCTTGTTCGATAGTCCTGTTTAAAGCGGTTGCAGCAGTTCCTTCTGTCATTTCAAATTTATCATATTTGAAAGCATAATTGTAAATTGCCACCAAGGGATGAATCGACTCTATCCCTTGAAGCTCCTGGTATAACCTTTCGTCGTAATAGCTAAATGATTCAAATCGAGCATTTCTTTGTTGCTCTGAAGTGTTTCTGTCATATCCTAAAATGAGTTCAGTTGAGTTTTTATTCCAAATTATCTCATCTACATAAATATCCATTTTATGAAAAGAGTTAATGAAAGGCGCTTGAGATATAGCGGCACTTCCTCTCACCATTTTTAAAGACTGCGTTTCTCTATTGAAAGTGATATCAAGTCCTGTATGTGTTATCGAATCGTTTAATCCAATATACATTACCATATTGGCCATGTCTGTTTTTACGCTATTCTTTTTTAACCTTACTTGGTCAGACTGCGTAATGATAAACGGTTTACTGTTTCTATAATAGATTAATTCTGCTTGTCTTTCTTTATTTCCACCACCTACAAATTGTTCTCCATTCAATGAAAAACCACCATTGTAATCAACATCTTCAATAATGTTTTTGATTTCAAAGTTGGCTTCATACGAGCTGAATTGTGGATAAGATAAATCTCTATCTTCTCTGTAATTTCCTTTCACAGCTCGATCAATAATTCTTCCCATTACAGGTCTTCCAATATAAGGTGTTTTTAAGGAAACACTATCTACTGTGAAGTTTGTAGAGCGAAATGATATCGAATAATCAAATAAGGTAGCTACTGTTTCATCTTTTGGTAATAGTGCTTTTTCCCACGTAAATTGACCGCCTTTTCCTTCCCATTTATCACTCGATAAATCAGCTATTCCACTTGTATTCTCGATTTTTACTGAATCGGTATAAGGAATGTCCTTTTTTTGTGAACTGCGATTAATGGTTTTACAAACTATGGTTGTATTCTCAACTTTTAATTGAGGTGTTTTATCATTGATGAATTCAAATTCATTTCCTGACATGAACCAGATATAATTAGGATCTTCTGCGATAATACTTTTGTATAAAAAGTTACTTGATATTCCTAAAAATTCCTCAAGCCTTCTGGTATTTCTATTTTCTAAAAATTCATCCAATATTATGTGCCAATTATCAAATTGCACGCCTGTTTTACCTCTTTTCACGAGTGAATAAACTGAAATTACATAATTATGAAGGTGAGGGAAAGAAGCTATTTGTTTTTCATTGATTATTTTAACAGTACTTTTTAATTGTTGAAAACGTTCTTCTGGAAAGAAATTCCCTTCCAATAACATTGGACTTAATTCATCATCGATGAAATCTTTTATTTCCTTTGAACGGCCGGCTTCCATAGTTCGTGAATAATCTGATATGAATTTTTCACGTTCTTCATTCGCTTTATTTTTCTGTCCATAAGAATGGCCTATTGAAATAATAAGGATGAAGATCAAAAATAGGGAAGTCGTTTTCATGATTATTTGGTTTTTAGAAGCTTAATTACAGCCCAAGTTTCCTTGGTAAATGTTTCTATTGTTTCAAACTTATATAACGCGGCATGCGCTGATAATTCAGAAATATCAGTTTCAAAAAAGCCACTCAAAAACAACAAACCATCCTCTTTGGTAAGTTTGGCGTATTCTTCCATATGTCGTTTCAAAACATTCTTGTTAATGTTCGCAATAACTATATCATACTTTTCATTCGGAACTAAATCTATATCTCCTTTAATTATAGTGAAGTTTTGAGTTGAATTCCGTTCGCAATTTTCAATAGCATTCTCAACAGCTCCTTCTTCAATATCTGTTCCGAAGACCTTTTCAGCGCCTAGTTTTGAGGCTATAATTCCTAATACACCAGTTCCTGTACCAACATCAAGAACTTTCTTGTTTTTGAATTCAACAGCTAACAAGTGCTTACTTAATAAATAAGTGGTTTGATGGTGACCAGTTCCAAATGACATTTGTGGTTGAATCTCAATGGATAATTCAAAACTTTTATCCTCAGAATGAAAAGGCGCACGAATTAATAAGCTTTTGTCTACAGTTACAGGATCATAATCAGATTCCCAAACTGCATTCCAGTTCTGAGAAGGAATTAAATCTTGTTTAACGGCAATCTTTATGTCTTTTGATTTATATTCCTCAATTAATGCATTAAAACGCTTTTCGTTAAAGTTTTCCGCTGAAACATAAGCTTGTAATAACTTATCTTCTTCGGTAAAACTATCAAAGTCAATTCCCGCAAGTTCTTGGGTTATAATTTCAGTCCAAGGCTGCTTTGGCCATATGTCTAATGTAATTTGAATGTAATCCATAAATCAATTGTAAGTTGAAATGATTTCTAAAAAATCTGAAGCTTTTAAAGATGCTCCCCCAATTAACCCACCATCAATATCCGGTTGATTTAATAACTCATCGGCATTTGAAGGTTTACAGCTTCCGCCGTATAAAATGGAAGTTTTCTCCGCTATTTCTTGGGTGTAGGCATGCGCAATTGCTTCACGAATACTTTTATGCATTTGATTCGCTTGTTCTGGACTTGCTGTTTTTCCTGTTCCAATTGCCCAAATCGGTTCATAAGCAATAATGATTTTCGAAAAATCAGTTGAGTTAAGATGAAAAAGTGAGTTCTTTAGTTGAGCAATCACTGTTTCTTTGAATTTACCCGACTCTCTTTGTTCCAAACTTTCTCCACAACAAAAGAATATTTTCAAATCCTCTTCAAGCGCAGAATCAACTTTTTCCTTCAAAAAAGAAGCGGATTCATTAAAGATTTGACGTCGCTCTGAATGGCCAATCAAAACAGCTTGTGTTCCAATTCCTGACAACTGTTGCATGCTTACTTCACCCGTAAATGCTCCGTTTTTTGCAGGATAACCATTTTGGGCTCCAGTTTTAACCACTTGATCATTTCCGATAAGTGAATTTAAATAAATAGAAGGCGCGAAATGATAAACATCGCATTTGCTGTTAGTTGTTGTAAGTGCTTCGTTTATATCTTTATGAAGTGTTTTTGCTTCTTCTAAAGTCAAATTCATTTTCCAGTTTCCTGCTACAATTTTTTTTCTCATCTTTTAATCAAATTTTAAAATGTTTTCCGTCAACCATTCCCATGAAGGTGTCGATCTGAAAGGATATTTCCCCATAACAACACTATTCGACAATACCATCAGTGAAGGATTAGATCTTGTGATTGCCTTAATTTCGATTTCATCATTCTGAACAGTTGGAATATTTAATCCTGTTTTCTCACGGAATGCAATAATCTCCTCTTTTGAAGCAGTTGAAATCATTATTACCGCAATGTTATTCTCTTTCGCCTTCTCAGCGATTTCTTTTAATCTTGAAATTCTACTAAAGTTACCATTGCTTAGGTTTCTACTAAAGATTAAGATGACTTGTTCTTGACTCAAGATATACTCTTTTAAGCTAATATCCGTTAAAGATTCATCCAAACGAATTAAAGTGTCGCCAATAGCGTACATCGCTGTATCAATGTCAGGCAGATGAAAATCTGCAAGCGACATTGGATAACGATCTCCTGTTTCTTTATCAATTACATCAATGTATTGTGCTTGATTATTCGCTAAAATTGCCGCAATAGGTTCAAATTCCTTTTCCACTGAAGTTAAATTTTCAACAGGAATACTTGGGTCAAACTGCTGAATTGCATGAGGAATCGCAGCTTTAATTGTTTTCGTTTCTCTTTTTTCGAATGACCAAGTATCTGTATCTCCCCAAATACTTTTGGTTGATTCGTCCAAGTTTGTAATCATGGTATCTTTTTGTGTTTTTAGGTTTTTATAAACCATGAAGTTTTCATATTCTCCATCTACACCATCAACCATTCGCTCTCTTAAATTACTTCCTACATGATAAGGTCTGTAATCTCTCATCGGAAGATACATTAATACATAAGTCACAAAAATTGAACAGATCACAGTAAGAATCAAAATCATTCCCCAGTCGTTTCCTAAAATTTTCCCGCCAGTTCTTCTTATCCATAGAGCGAGAAGTAAAGAAATCAATCCAAATAATACAGGGAATGTCCAAGTGAAAATATAAGAGAAGAAACTGATGAAAACCAATCCGAAAACAATCATAATGATGTTTTCTCGCCCGTTGTTTATTGTTATTTTTCTTCTAGAGAAGAAGATTATCACAACTAGGTATAGCAATACGATATCTTTCCAGAAACTTTCGGCAGGTGTTAACGATCGACCAATTGAACCTTTCATCGCGTCACCAAAACATCCACAATCATCAACACATTGTGGTTTTTTTACTTCCTTAATTGTAACAGTCTCTGCAGTTTGATTAAGAATGGTGATGTTTTCATTGTCTACCGCTTGTGGGATTTTAGCATTTGCAGCAGTCGAATTAATTGCATAAGTATCAACATCAGTAAATGTCGTATGCGGATCACATTCTTTCGTGTGCCATGTCAGGAAAGTAAAGAATAACATCATTACCAACATTAACCATGATGAAGATTTCATCTTAGCGCCCAAAAGAACCAATGCTCCGAGTACAATTTCGAAAATACAAATCAAAACACTCAGCAATAACGCATGATCAATTAAATATTCTAAAGTAAAAGTTTCCCAATTAAACCATTCTTTGATTCGGTAAGCCAAGGCTCCATCTTCAAAATACTCTTCAAGTTTGTATGCGAACCCTTTGGGGTCATTGGCTTTTATTAGTCCAGAAACGATGAATAATCCACCGACCAACACCCTTGCCACATAAGCAAAAAGCAACATTCCTTCCAATAGAAATGCTGCTACCAGCGTTGATGCCATTAAAACATATCCAAGAATTTTGAATAATAGTCCGTTGGCTTCAAAAGCAGGATGATAACCCATCACCAGAAAACTTAATCCAATAAGGTTTATAGTTATGAGAATAATATTCAAGATAAGTGATTTTCCTGAAATTGAGTAGTTCGTATTTTTAAGCATTTTTCTCTTTTTTGAATGTTAAATGAATAAGTGCGAAAACTGAATAATTGAGCATGTCAAAATAGTTTGCATCAATTCCTTCGCTGATTAATGTTTTTCCTTTATTGTTTTCAATTTGTTTAACGCGTAGAATTTTCATTAAAATTAAATCTGTTAATGAGCTTACACGCATGCTCCTCCAAGCTTCACCATAATCATGATTTTTAGCCATCATAAGATCTAGTGAACTTTTGGTGTATTTGTCATATAATTTTTCCGCTTCAATGGGCTCTATTTCTAATGCCATATGTTTTCCTTCGTGAAGTTGAATCAAAGCCATTATACAGTAGTTTATGATTCCAACGAATTCATCTTCAATATTTTCACCAACTTTGTTTTCCCCTGTCTCTTGAATCGTTCTAATTCTTTGAGCTTTAATGAAAATTTGATCGGTTAAAGAACTCGTGCGTAATATTCTCCAAGCTGTTCCATAATCCTTGGTTTTCTTTTGGAATATTTCACGACACTTGGAAATAACTTTTGTATATTGATCAACTGTTTCTGACATTATTTTTGATAAAAAGTTTTATAGTTGGGAAAGATAATAATTATGACTCAAAAAATATGAATATAAGAGGTGATAAATTACATAACCTAAGTTGTCCCATGATAATGGGCGTTATAAACGTCACACCTGATTCTTTTTACAAAGAAAGTCGATTAGAAAATTCTTCTCAGATAATTGATGTAGTGGAAGAAATGGTGGGTTTCGGAGCCCAAATAATTGATGTAGGAGGGGTTTCAACTCGACCTGGAGCAGATTTATTGTCGAGTAAAGAAGAATTGAACCGTATAATTCCAACTATAGAAACTATTCGAAGTTTATATCCTGATTTATTAATAAGTGTAGATACTTTTCGTGCTGATGTTGCACGGGCTGCAGTAAATTCTGGTGCCAATATCATAAATGATGTTTATGGTGGAAGGTATGATAATCAAATGTTTGATACTGTAGCAGAGCTTCAAGTGCCTTATATATTGATGCACAGCAGAGGAGATGCAGATAATATGCAAAATTTATGTCAATATGAAGATGTTGTCGAAGAGGTTTGTCTCGAATTGAGCGAAAGTATTCAACAATTAATTGCTAAAGGTGTTAAAGATATTATTATTGATCCAGGATTTGGGTTTGCCAAGAATATTGAACAGAATTATGAACTATTTCAAAACCTTTCTTTATTGAAAATTCTTGACTGTCCTATTTTAGTGGGGATTTCGAGAAAATCAATGATTTATAACTTGTTGGGGACGAGTTCACAAGAGGCGTTAAATGGAACGAGTATTTTAAACACAATTGGACTTTTGAAAGGCGCCTCAATTATTAGAGTTCACGATGTGAAAGAAGCCAGAGAAGTGGCTCAAATTGTTTCAATGTTGAAGAAGTAACTATGGATTTAAAAAACAACTTATATGAAATTCTTTTTGGAGCTATCCAGGAAGGTCTAATTCTCGTGAATGATAAAGGTGTAATTGTAGAGCTGAATAAAACTGGAAATTTTATGTTTGGATATACAGGCGACGAATTAGTTGGACAGAAGATAGAAGTTTTAGTTCCAACAAGTGCGCGAGGCGGTCATGAACAACACCGGACAAATTATAATGCTCACCCAACGGCTAGATCAATGGGGTCAGCCCTAAAGCTAGACGGAGTTCGGAAAGATGGCTCTGAATTCCCTGTTCAAGTCAGTTTGAATCCTTTTGAAAATAAAAATGGACAAAAGTATGTTGTTGCATTAGTTTCTGATGTAACGGAAAGACGCGAGAATGAACAAAATTTATTAAAGCTGCGTGAATCACTTGAACAGAAAGTGAAAGAAAGAACGCAAGAATTACGGGAAAGTGAACGACTATATAAGTCTATTGCGCGAAACTTCCCAAGTGGGGTAATCAGTATTTTTGATAGTTCTTTCAAATATCTTTTCGCCGAAGGACAAGGGCTCTATGAGTTAGGTATTGAAACATCAGATTTAATTGGATTGGATTATTTGGATAGAATAGATCCTAGGGCTAAAAAACAAGTTAAAGAGGAATTAGATGAAGTCTTTAAAGGAGAATCTAAAAACTTTGAAGTTAAGGTAGGGGAGCGAACATATTCTATTAATGCAGTTCCTCTGTCAGATGAAGGAAACGAGGTTGATAAGATTTTAGTTGTAGAGAAGAATATTACAGCCCAAAAAGAAGTCTCCAAGAAATTGGAAGAAACCTTAAATAAAGAACGTGAATTAACTGAAATGAAATCGAGATTTGTTTCAATGGCTTCTCATGAATTTAGAACACCTTTATCAACAATCAATTCCTCGGCAAGTTTAATTAAGAAATACCATGAAAGAGAAAGCTTCGATAAGATAGTTAAACATGCTGATAGAATTAAGAATTCTGTGCGAAACTTAACAGCTATTCTAAATGACTTCCTTTCTTTTGAAAAGCTTGAGGCCAATAAAGTGAATGTTAATTTTGACGATTGTAGTTTGCCTCAATTGTTATTGGAGTCTTTTGATGAGATGGTTGATATGACAAAACCCGAACAAAATATTATTTACAAAGGACCTAAAGAGTTGATTATTCCAACGGATGGACAGCTGTTGAAAAACACCATGTTGAATATGCTTTCCAACGCAGTTAAATATTCGCGAGCTAAAGGAGAGATAATAGTATCATTAGAAGAGACACCTGATAATATTGTTATTTCAATACAAGATTTTGGATTGGGAATTCCATTGGCTGATCAAAAGAATTTGTTCACCAGATTCTTTAGAGCTGGAAATGTAACGAACATTGAAGGAACTGGTTTGGGGTTAAATATTGTGCTTAGGTACCTTGATTTATTGAAAGGAGAGATATCCTTTAAGTCTAAAGAGGGGGAAGGAACAATATTTTTCATTACATTGCCAAAGCAAAATTAAAATCATACTACAAATATCATGACTAAAATAGTTTTAATTGAGGACAATCACGAAATGCGAGAAAACATTGAAGAAATGTTGGAACTTGCGGATTATCAAGTTTTATCTGCCGAAAATGGCAAAATAGGATTAGACCTTGTTAAAAGAGAACTTCCTGACCTAATCATTTGTGATATAATGATGCCAGAATTGGATGGTTATGGTGTCTTGTACTATTTAAGCAAAATGCCCGAAACACGTGCCATCCCTTTTATATTTCTTTCGGCTAAGACAGAGCGAACTGATTTACGTAAAGGAATGAATCTTGGAGCAGATGATTATATCACTAAGCCATTTGAAGAAATGGAACTTCTGGAGGCTATTGAATCTAGATTAAAAAAGAGACAGCGCTTTGAAGCTATCATGGATAGTGATGATAAATGGAAAGGCTTTCAAGATGCTGTTTGTGATTTAACGGGGTTAGATGATTTAAAAGACAATGGACAAATTAAATCATTTGGAAAAAGAGAAGAGATTTACTTTGAAGGGGATACCCCAAAATGGTTGTACTATGTTAAGGAAGGGCACGTAAGAAGTTACAAAGTAACTAGGGATGATAAAGAACTTGTTACTGGTTTATATGGTGCAGGTGAATTTTTCGGATATATTGATCTTCTTTCACAAGGAGCTTATAATGAATTCTCTGTAGCTATTGAAGGGGCCAAGTTGGCATTGATAGCCAAGGATGATTTTGAAAAATTGATACTTTCCAACAAAGATGTATCTATAAATTTCATTAAGCTATTGGCGGGCGATATTGTAGAAAAAGAAAATGAATTAGTGAGCTTAGCCTATAATACTGTTCGAAAAAGAGTAGCTAATGCATTAAGTAAGCTCTATCTTAAATATAAAGAAGGTTTGGCAGAGAGAGTAGAGGTGACGGTGACTAGAGATGAGTTAGCAAGTATGGTTGGAACAGCAACTGAATCTGTTATTCGTATTTTAAGTGAATTCAAAAAAGACGAGTACATTAAAACAAAAGGTTCTTTAATTACGATCTTGGATTATCCATCACTCCGCGATTATCGTTTCTAATCCTATAAAACCGCTTGTTGGCGGGTGTGATACGCACTGTTTGCAACAGTCCACACTAGTGAAGACTATCCTCCATTGGGCAATCCCCACTTCTCAACTATCACGTATCTTATCATTATTACTCTAAACCTACTACTGCGAGACTTTATATAAGGGTATAAAACTTTATACCTTATATATAGGTCAGTATTTTTCTATACTCTAACTATTAAAGTCTATTCTCAATAAATCCAAAAATAATGAAAGATTCAAAGAGTAGGTTTTAAGAGACTTAAGAATTAATTTAAAAATAG
>NZ_SETE01000004.1 GCF_004152935.1 Brumimicrobium glaciale | reverse complement strand
ACTAAAAGTCTTCACCCGAAAAACCACTCCGATGACTTTTGAAGAGCGTATCCAAAAGATTAACGAAGTTCAACGCGGATGGTTAAACTATTTTCGTGGAACAAGTATCAAAGGAAAGCTTAGAGATATTGACGGATGGTTGCGGAACCGACTACGCTATTGCATTTGGCATCATTGGAAGAAGCCTGAACGGAAGAGAAAGAATCTTATTCGTTTAGGAATTGACCAAGACCATGCATACGCTTACAGTCGAACCCGAATGGGAGGATGGGCAGTCGCACAAAGTCCTATTTTAGTGACTACAATTACTATTTCAAGGCTAAAGAAACGTGGATATATTGGAATGTTGGAACTTCATTTGTCGTTTAATCCACCAAGATACGAACCGCCGTATACGAGACCCGTACGTACGGTGGTGTGAGAGGCGTACTCCGTCAGTTTATCTGGCGGAGCCGTCTACTCGATTAGCAAATCGTGCTGTTATTCTTAAAAGTTAATCCCAACTCCAAATCGCCAAGACAAATCAAACTTATGGGGATACTCAGCGTAACCGTAACCTTCATAATCTCTTTGTAAAAGCTCTATTGTTTCTCGATCATCAAGAAAGAAAAACCTAAGAACTTTGGTTGATCTTTTTGGATGCGCTGTAATGGAACGCGGATGACACGGGCCTTCGACAAGCTCAGTCACCGAAGACACCGAAGAGCAATCCGTTGACTGAGCCTGTCGAAGGCAATGCGGCAAATGGAAAACGTTTTTAAAAGAATGAAAATTACATCAAAATATTTAGGTTATATCTTAGAATGCTCAGTCACCGTTTTAGCAACACAGATGATCGCGGATTTTAAAAAAGTATATTACTAGAAAAGTCTTTAAGGTTTATTCTCAATGGCATGCGATATTACACTAAATTCGTAGTAGAACCAGTTTTTCAAATCGAAATTCTTATCCGAGGCATTTTTTTAATTCTTAATTATTAATTTGGAATTCGAAATTGACAATTCTCTCAGCAACCTTTATTTTTCAATTCGTAATTCGTAATTATCGTAATTCATAATTATCTTTGTCCAAAACAAATTACATGACCGAATTCAAAGGGCACATTTTAGACATTCCGAACAAACAAATCATCAAGGGTTCAATTCAAATCAAAGAGGGGAAGATTCATTCAATTACTCCTTGTGATACTGTTCCAAACCAATACATTTTACCAGGATTTATAGATGCACATGTTCATGTCGAAAGTTCAATGTTGATTCCTTCAGAATTTGCTCGATTGGCTGTAAAACAAGGAACTGTTGCTACGATTTCTGATCCGCACGAAATAGGAAATGTCTTAGGACGAAGCGGAGTAGAGTATATGGTGAATAATGGAAATAAAACACCATTTAAATTCTTTTTTGGAGCGCCTTCATGTGTTCCAGCTACAACTTTTGAAACAGCAGGAGCAGAGATTGGTTTAGAAGATCTTCGCGCTTTGTTCGAATTACCACGTGTAAATTATCTGGCAGAAATGATGAATTATCCTGGAGTTCTTTTCCGTGATAAAGACGTTATGGCGAAAATTGAATTGGCAAAAAGTCTCAACAAAAGAGTAGATGGTCATGCGCCAGGATTAAGAGGAGAAGATGCTAAAAAGTACATCGAAGCAGGAATAGAAACAGATCATGAATGTTTTACCAAAGAAGAAGCACTCGATAAATTGAAATACGGAATGAAAATTCTGATTCGTGAAGGAAGTGCAGCTAAGAATTTCGAAGCACTTTACACGTTGATAGATGAATTTCCGAATGAAATAATGTTGTGTTCAGACGATAAACATCCCAACGATTTTGTAGTTGGACATATCAATCAACTCGTGGCTAGAGCAGTTGCAAAAGGCTGTGATTTATACAATGTTTTACAAGCCGCTTGTTTAAATCCGATCGAACATTACAATATGGATGTGGGTCAACTTAAAGTTGGAGACCCAGCTGATTTTTGCGTAGTTGAAGATTTGAAAAACTTTAAAGTCAAGCAAACTCTTATCGACGGAAATATTGTTTTTGAAAATGATGAAGTTAAATTTCCAAGAGTAGAAGCAGCCGTTCCGAATAACTTTAATTGTTCTCCAGTTAAAATAGCGCAATTACAAGTGCCGGCAATTGGCTATAAAGTGCGCGTAATTGTTGTGGAAGATGGTCAATTAGTTACGAAAGAAACAGAGCACACTTTAAAATCTGAAAACGATGAATTGTTATCAGATGTTGAAAATGATATTTTAAAAATTGTTGTGGTCAATCGTTATTTCGATGCTGATCCGTCAGTTGCATTTATCAAAAACTTCGGATTAAAAAAAGGAGCAATTGCATCTTGCGTGGCACATGACAGTCATAACATTATTGCCGTTGGAACAAATGATATCGATATTCAAAAAGCAATAAATTTAATCATTAAAGAAAAAGGCGGAATTTCCTTAGCAAATGGAACGGAAGAAGAAGTGCTAGGATTACCAGTTGCTGGAATTATGACAACAGACGATGGAGAAAAAGTAGCAGCACGTTACGAATATTTGGACAAACGCTCAAAAGAATTAGGAGCGAAACTTACATCGCCTTATATGACCTTGTCGTTTTGTGCATTGTTGGTCATTCCACAATTGAAATTGAGCGACAAAGGACTTTTTGATGGTGGAGCTTTTGAGTTTGTATCGCTTTATAAATAGTGTATGTAAGAAGATTTTGGTTATATGACTATTCTCGTCTTTACCCCAAAGCACTATCCAGTACTAACTACTGTCATCCTTCGGAAAACACAAAAAACGAATTTTTAGTGTTTTCCGAAGGATCTCTTTTATGAAATAAATACTAAGTTATGCATAACTTTTTTGGGATATGGTGTCCGATAAACATTTTTAGCTATTTCAATATTTTGTATAAAATCTTGATTATTAGGTCTTTTGCTTCGTTGTTTCGTCGCCTTCGACAAGCTAGTCACCGAGGAGTTACCCCGTTGACTGAGCCTGTCGAAGGCAATGATTCCTGTGGAAACGTCACCGAAGTAAATCCAAAAATCACAGTCAAACGAATTGAAAGCAAGATCCAAACCAACATCTTTATTCTTTATTCTCTCTGCGTACTTGGCGTATCCTCCTCTAACTTTGCGGTAAGCTCTATAAACCATCGGTGCTATTTAGAGAGAAATCCGTTGACTAGCCCGTCGAAGGCCCCACATCAATAATTTCATTTCAGAGAGTAATCGGTTGACTAGCACTGTCGAAGGCAATGATTCCTGTGGAAACGTCACCGAAGTAAAGCCAAAAATCACAGTCAAACGAATTGAAAGCAAGATCCAAACCAACATCTTTATTTTTTATTCTCTCTGCGTACTTGGCGTATCCTCCTCTAACTTTGCGGTAAGCTCTATAAACCATCGCTGCTATTTAGTAAGCTGCACTTCAAAATGAAAATCAACAACATCACCAATTTTAGCTGAAGAAGGCATTCCATAATCCGTTCTATTCAACGAAGCTTTTCCCCACAACACCATAATTTCATTTCCATCTTTTTCACCCACTCCGACTAGTTTTAATGTCAAATCAATAGGATTTGTTATTCCAAGAAGTGTAAAAGTTCCTTCAACTAAATAACCATCCTCTTTTTTTGAAAAACTTTTTGAGTCAAATGTTAATTCAGGATGTTTTTCCTCATGAAAATATTCTTCATCCATTAATGATTCATCGCGCATGGAGTTGTAGGTCGAAATATTCTTTACAGGTAAAATAACTTTAATAGTAGAATTTTCTGGATTTTCTGTCACTTCAAACTTTCCCTTAACCTTATTGAACTCTCCATTAACCCTTCCACTTGGCGGGCCTAATTCAAAGAATATTTTCGAAATTTCTTCGTCGATTTTCCATGATCCTATTGCCTTTGTTAAATCTTGTCCGTTCGGTTCGTCTAATTTATCATGGTAACTTTGACCTTGTGCTTTGTTGGAAGTTTCACCATTAGATTGCTCAATTCCAAGTGCTCCTAAATCAATTCCTGAACTTTGTTTTACAGGGGAGAAGTAAGGAGCGATTATCAACACAAAGCCGAGCGAAAATAATTTCAATCCTATGATATTTGAAGCCGTTTTAAATGTTGTGTACAACACAGAAAGTAAACCTAAAGCAATTAACATAGCAGTCAGTGTTAGCACTCCACCCAGTCTTTCCAATTGGGTGTAAGCAAAACCAAGTAAGAAGATAAATCCAAGAGGAACAGTTATCGCCTTCGTAATCATTATTCCTCTCCATTTACCGCTTCTGTGCTGCGCCAAACGAATAAATAATTCATAAAGTACGGCGATAAATCCAGCCATAAATATACCTTGTAGCACTTCTCCGTTGGTTAAGTCTAGTGCTTTAAATCCTGCTTGTTCCAATACAATTAAAGCTGCAGAGATTAAGAACATTGCGCCACTTGTACTTAATAAAATACTTGGAGAAATTGATGTTCTATTTCTAGCAATAAAAGAAGTGGATAAGAAGAAGGTAGCAGCTATTAAAATTCCAAGTTTCCCCAATAGAAAACCTCCTAAAGCAGCCATTCCGCCAATGAAAGCAAAAGCCAAAGCACTTTCAAGCAAATGTTCATCTGTTTTGTTCCATTTTATAGGAGTGAATTTACTTACCAATTTTTGAATGAGAGCATTAACAAAATGCATTAGAATAGGAGTGATGGCACTGATAATAGCAATTATGAATAACACATTTAAGTCATCAATTTGATGTCCCAAGTAACTGTGTGATGCCAATTGTGGGTAAAAGAACAACGCTCCACTCAATACTATTGGAATCCCCAAGAATATTTTATGCTGTTTCTTCTTAACAATTTCTCCAACGGCAAAACTTACACTCAAAACAGCAATCAAGAGAAATGTTAATAGCTGATTGGGTCCTGACGCATCTAGAAGATAGTCTTTAGTAAGAATAAGCGTACTTATCCCTAAAATATATACAGCAATGAATTCACTTGGTTTTGTGTCTTTTCTAACCTTAGCAATTGCTGCAAAAACTCCAGAAATAATAAGAAAAACGGCTGTAATAATTAACATGAGCATTTATTTTTAGATAAAAATAAGGATAATTTGAGAATGTGGGGTCGATTTGTAGGGGCGATTTGAAAATCGCCCTTACTAATCGACCCTACCAATCGCCCATAATAATCGACCTTACAAAACAATAATCAAAAAAAAAGTCCCGATTCTTGCGAACCGGGACTTTTTAATTTATGATGTTAGAAAATTACTTTCCTTCCATTTTTTCTTTTAAAGCTGCAAGAGCATCTAAATCACCTAAAGTAGATTTTTCAGAATTCTTGTTGATATCACTAACTGCTTTTGAAGAACTACCACCTCCTCCAGACTTACTGCTAGATTTTTTAGTTGTTGGTTTATCTTCACCTTCTTCAAATGTTCTCAAGTGAGAAACAACGATTTTCTTAGCATCTTTGTTGAACTCGATAACTTTAAATTCAAGTGTTTCTTCTACTTTCGCATTAGAACCATCTTCTTTACGCATGTGCTTAGCAGGACAAATTCCTTCTACACCGTATGGTAAAGATACGATACCTGATTTATCTTTTTGTTCAACGATTGTACCTTGGTGTAATGAACCTTCTCCGAAGATAGTTTCAAATACATCCCATGGATTCTCTTCAAGTTGTTTGTGACCTAAAGAAATACGTCTGTTTTCTTGGTCAATTTCAAGAACAATAACTTCCATTTCTTCTCCTACTTTGCAGAATTCAGATGGATGCTTGATTTTCTTTTGCCAAGAAAGGTCAGAGATATGAATTAATCCGTCAACACCTTCTTCTAATTCAACAAATACACCGAAGTTCGTAAAGTTACGAACCTTAGCATTGTGCTTAGATTGAACAGGGTAACGTTTTTCAATTTCTTCCCATGGATCTGGCATCAATTGTTTGATACCTAGAGACATTTTGCGCTCTTCACGATCTAATGTTAAAACAACAGCTTCAACTTCATCTCCTACTTTAAGGAAATCTTGTGCTGTTCTTAAGTGCTGTGACCAGCTCATTTCAGATACGTGAATCAATCCTTCAACACCTGGTGCGATTTCAACGAAAGCTCCGTAATCAGCAAGTACTACTACTTTACCTTTAACAGTATCTCCAACGTTCATACCCTCATCCAATGCATCCCAAGGATGTGCTTGTAGTTGTTTCAATCCAAGAGCGATACGTTTCTTATCGTCATCGAAATCAAGAATTACAACATTTAATTTTTGATCTAATTCAACAATCTCTTCTGGGTGGTTAACACGTCCCCAAGAAAGATCTGTAATGTGAACAAGACCATCAACACCACCTAAATCGATGAATACACCGTAAGAAGTAATGTTTTTAACTGTACCTTCAAGAACCTGTCCTTTTTCAAGACCAGAGATAATTTGTTTTTTCTGCTCTTCAAGCTCTGCTTCAATAAGCGCTTTGTGAGAAACAACAACGTTTCTAAATTCTTGGTTGATCTTAACAACACGGAATTCCATGTCTTTCCCAACGTACATATCGTAGTCACGGATAGGTTTAACGTCAATTTGAGAACCTGGCAAGAATGCCTCAATTCCAAATACATCAACGATAAGTCCACCTTTAGTTCTACATTTAACGTGTCCAGTGATAACTTCACCAGTTTTCAACACTTCGTTAACACGATCCCATGCGTGGTGCATACGTGCAGTCTTGTGAGAAACTACTAGTTGACCATTACGGTCTTCTTGAGATTCAACAAATACTACAACTTCATCACCAACTGCTAAGTCTTCTTTGTAACGAAATTCGTTAATTGCAATAACTCCTTCTGATTTGTAACCAATGTTTACAACAACCTCACGGTCTGTAATTGCAACAACAGTTCCTAGAATTACTTCTTTCTCATTGATAGAAGTTAATGTTGCTTCATACGTATCTGCGTATTCAGCGTGTTTTGCTTGACTATACCCTTCGTTTGCTAACGCGTCCCAGTCAAAATCAGGATTTCCCTGATCGATAATTTTGTTTTCAGCCATATTGGCACCTTTTAATTGTATCTCAAGCAATCTTAAAAGCCTGAAAGATGTTTATAATAAATCGTCTAATTTAAGATTAACGATAAACCCAATTTTCTCTAAATTGGAGTGCAAAGATAAAGATTATTTAATTGAATGACAAAATGTAGCGAGTGAAATATTCATGAATTCAAGAATTCAAGGATTCAAGGATTCAAAAATTCAAGAATTCAAATCGGAGGGACAATGTACGGACGATTTGTAAATCGTCCAAATACATTGATGCTTGTTTATTGAATATTCCAAATATTCCAAATCCTATTTGTAAACCCAAATCTAATATGCAATCGTTACCGTAGTCGTATCAAAAGGAATATTATTGATTACCTCTTCACCGTTCATGTCATTGCCATTCACCCACCAAAAAATCTTCATACTTTTTCCTCCATCGTTTGGACAAATCACTATGGTGTCAACAACGCCGTTATAATAGGTTGTTTCGTTAGCGCAACATTCATCACAATCGATTTTTCCTGAAACCTTTTGAATTTTTAATTCATCGCCGGCACTAGCAGGCATTCCATTTTTCAAAACAAATTTGGTCCATGATTTAGGACTTAAACTGTAATTGATTTCGTTTGAATTTTCGGTAGTTAAGTCATCAATAGAATAAGATTCATCAACTTTGAAATAGTTTTCTTTTGTTACCTTAATTTTTAAAGTTTCAAATTTTGAGCGCTCTATAGTTACTTCATAATTTCCTAAAGCATCGGTTTGTGCCTCTCCTTTTAAAGCTTCAACATTATTTCCTAAACTATAGGTGTAGTATTTAATAGTAGCATTTGGAACGTTTAATCCGCTGTTCGAGTCCTTTATATTTCCAGAAAACTTAAAATCAAGTTCTTTTTTCTTGCAAGAAGCAAAAGAAAATAGCACCAGTAGAATTGTTAAGGTAAAATATTTCATTTCAATTGTTTCTATCAAATATATAGAATTCTAACTATTTAATCAAAAATAAAATGGAAGTAATGAAATTATCTATGCTATGGCAGAAAGAATTGTTTTAACCAGCTCTTCTGTTGCTGCAGGTTTAATCCAAATAGCATCATCTACTTTTCTAAACCAAGTCAATTGCCGTTTGGCATATCTTCGGGTATTTTGCTGGATAAGTTCAATCGCTCTTTCTTTGGAAATGTCACCATCTAAAAATTCAAAGATCTCTTTATATCCTACAGTGTTTAAAGTTTGGAGATTTCTGTATTGCTTATTCGCCTTAACTTCCTCAACTAAACCATTTTCAATCATGATTTCTACACGTTGATTAATGCGGCTGTAAAGTTCTTCTCTTGGGTGATCGATTACGAAATAATGTGTTTCAAAACGAGGAGTCTTGCTGTTTTGCTTTCGTAATTTTGAAAAAGGCTCACCTGTGATTTCATGAATTTCTAAAGCACGAATTAAACGAACAGGATTTTTAATATCTGCTTCATTGTAATAAGCTAAATCAACTTCTTTGAGTTTGTCTTGAAGAAATTCAATTCCTTTCTCTTCTAATTGTTGATTCCAAAAATTACGTATTTCAGGATCATGAGGCAATTGATCAGTGCCATAAATCAAAGCATTGATAAACATTCCAGATCCTCCAACTATAATTACAGTGTCATCTGATTCAAAAAGTTCTTCAACTTTATTTAATGCTTGTTTTTCGAATTGACCAGCAGATACTGGATTTTCGACAGAATGTGAATCGATAAAGTAGTGGGGAACTCCATCCATTTCTTCAGGAGTTGGTTTTGCAGTTCCGATTGAAAGTTCTTGGTAAAACTGTCGGCTATCTGCTGATATGATTGAGCATTTCAATTGTTTTGCCAAAGCCACAGCAAGGGAAGTTTTTCCGCTTGCTGTAGGTCCTGCAATTACAATTATTTTTTTCACGGTAAAAAAGAATTACCAAATTTTAGAAATCTCTTTCTCGTTTTTACGCATTGCGTCTCCTTCTTGCACATTAAATGCTTTAAAGAATTCTGGAGAATTCATCAATGGTCCGTTTACACGGTATTTTCCTGGGCTGTGAGAATCTGTTGCTAAACGTTTTTTCAATTCAGCATCTGTATAATTGATTTTCCACAATTGCGCATAAGCCAAGAAGAAACGTTGAGCCGGAGTAAATCCTTCTCTTTTTTCGTCTTTTTTAAATTCATTCGTCATCGCATAAGCATAATAAGCCATTGTGATTCCACCTAAATCTGCAATATTTTCACCCATTGTTAATTCAGAATTTACACAGTGACCTTCAATAGGGCAGAAGTTGCTAAAAGTTTTTCCTAAACGTTCTGTTCTTTCTTCAAAGTTTTCTCTGTCTTCATCAGACCACCAGTTAGTAAATGATCCATCGGCAGCAAATTTACTTCCCATATCATCAAATCCATGTGTAAACTCATGTCCGATTACCATTCCAATTCCACCATAGTTAACAGCGTCTTCAGCATTTACGTCAAAAAATGGAGCTTGCATAATTCCAGCAGGAAAAGCAATTTCATTCAATAAAGGATGGTAATATGCATTTACCATGTGGGCCGGCATTCCCCATTCATCTTTGTCAACAGGCTTACCTAGTTTCGACATGTTTTCTTTATAAGAGAAGTGGTTACAAGCATCAATATTTGCTAGATAATCATTGTTTTTAATCTCTAATCTGTCAAGACTTTTCCATTTATCAGGATATCCTAATTTACGTCCTATTGCATTTAACTTCTTTAGGGCTTCTGTTTTTGTTTCATCCGTCATCCAATCTAGATTGTTGATTCTTTCTTCATAAACCGCAAGAAGATTATCAACCATAGTATTGACTTTAGTTTTTGCTTCTTCAGAGAAGTGACGTGCTACGAATTCTTTCGCTAATGCAGTTTTAACCGTTTTATTGGTCATTTCTTCAATTGCTCTTTCGTTCATTGGCTTCATTTCTTTAATTCCTGAAAGCGTTGTTCCGTAAAAGTCGAAGTTAACACGTACCATTTTATCGTCCATATATGGAGCGTAGTGATTGATGTATTTCCAAGCGATGTAGTTCTTAACGGTTTCGAATTTCTCTTCTGTTATTATTTGAGAAATAAACTTTAAGTTTTCTGGTTGACCAACAATAACGTGTTCTATTCTATTGTCTCCTGAATATTTTGAAACAATATTTTTGATGTCAATAAAGTTAGCGATTTGATCTACATCATTTATATCAATTGGGTTGTAAGTGTTTTCAGGAATTCTTAATTCTGCTGGCTTCATCATTGATTCTGCCATTTTCATTTCAAATTTCAAAACTTCATTTGCACGATTTTCTGGGTCACTAAAATTAAATAATTCGAAAGCAATGGTCATGTATTTTAAGTAACTATCTCTGATGTCGGCTTTCGAATCGTCAAAATAATAATCTCTGTTTGGTAAACCTAAACCTCCTTGTGAAAGATAAAGCGTATTCACGTTTACATTTTTAAGATCTTGTCCTACATATAAACTTGAAAAAGCACCAATACCTTTTTCCTTCATCATCAGAACAGTTTTTGGTAAGGTAGAAATATCAGTTAATCTTGATAATTCCTCCTTAATCATAAAAATCTTCTTTGGACTTACTTCATTTCTCATATCCATGTCCTTCATGGCTTCATAGTAGTCACCAATAATTTGAAGATCACTTCCTTTTCCAGCATCTACAGAACATGCTTCATCCAATATGATAGTCAGTTTTTCTTTATTGCGCTGATCTAATTCATTGAAACTTCCCCAACGAGATTCTGATGCAGGTACAGGATTGTTTTTAATCCAAGTTCCATTTGCATATTGAAAAAAGTCAGCTGTTGGCGCTGTTGATTTATCTAAATAGTCTACATTAATTGTGTAAAGACCATTTTGACTAATTTCTTTTGTGTCTTTTTTAGACGTTCCACATGAAGCTAAAAGTGAAGCTCCTGCAACGAATAATAAAGTTTTGTTTATAATTTTCATTTGGTTTATTTTCTTAATTATTAATTTTTAAACACATTTCTACATGAGGAATTCCATCTTCTAAGTATTCTTTTCCTGTAGATTTAAACTTATGTTTATTGTAAAATGCTTCAAGGTGTTTTTGACCAGAAAGATAAACGGGAACATCTCCAAATTCATCCCTGCAAAAAGCAAGCGCTTCTTCAATCATTTGATGACCTTCTTTTTCGCCTCTTTCTTCTTTAGCCAATACAACTCTACCCAATCCGATGTCATTATAAGCAACACCTTGAGGTAAAATTCGCATTGTTCCAACCAAATCTCCTTTACCGTTTCTACAAATTAGATGGTAACATTTTTTATCTTTTCCATCCAATTCTTGATAAGGACAATTTTGTTCCACCACAAAAACTTTTATTCTCAATGCGAGAATGTCATGGAACTCATTTAAGGAAAGGTCATTGTAATGTTTAAATTGCCAATTCAGCATATTCATTGATTTTTATGTTTGTATTACGCCTACGTTATATGGTTTTTCTGCTGGTTTTAAATTTGCAGCTTCAATTCCTAAAGCAATAATATTTCGTGTTTCAGCAGGATCGATAATAGCATCTACCCAAATTCGAGAAGCTGCATAGTATGGACTAATTTGTTCGTCGTAACGGTTTTTAATAGCGTCATACATTTCTTGTTCTTTCTCTTTCGAAATTTCTTCTCCTCTAGATTTTAAAGAAGCCATTTCAATCTGCATTAATGTTTTAGCAGCTGAAGCGCCACTCATTACCGCTAATTCGGCAGTAGGCCAAGCCAACATTAATCTTGGATCGTAAGCTTTTCCGCACATTGCGTAGTTTCCCGCTCCGTAGGAATTCCCCATCACGACAGTAAATTTAGGCACAACTGAGTTTGCCATTGCACTCACCATTTTCGCTCCGTCTTTAATGATTCCACCTTGTTCACTTTTTGAACCTACCATGAATCCAGAAACATCTTGTAAGAAGACAAGTGGAATGTTTTTCTGATTACAATTCATTATGAATCGGGCTGCTTTATCTGCAGAATCTGAGTAAATAACTCCACCAAATTGCATTTCGCCTTTTCCGTTTTTCACTAATAGACGTTGATTAGCAACAATTCCTACGCTCCAACCATCGATTCTTGCATAAGCAGTAACGATTGTTTTTCCGTAATCCTCTTTGTATTCAGTATATTTTGAATCATCCACAATGCATTCGATTACTTCACGAACGTCATAAGGTTTAGTTCTTTCTTTTGGCAGAATACCGTAAATATCTTTTAAATCCTTCTTTGGTAATACAGCTTCTTTTTTATCAAATCCAGCAGATTGTGGTGCACCGATTTGACTAATTAATTCACGAATGGTTTTTAAGCATTCTTCATCATTTTCAGATTTGTAATCACAAACTCCTGAAATTTCAGTGTGCGTAGTTGCTCCACCTAAAGTTTCATTGTCGATACTTTCACCAATTGCGGCTTTTACCAAATAAGAACCAGCCAAGAAAATTGTTCCTGTTTTGTTAACGATTAAACTTTCGTCAGACATGATAGGTAAATAAGCTCCTCCGGCAACACAGCTTCCCATTACGGCAGCGATTTGTGTAATTCCCATTGAACTCATAACGGCATTATTTCTAAAAATACGACCGAAATGTTCTTTATCTGGAAAAATCTCATCTTGCATTGGAAGATAAACTCCTGCTGAATCGACTAAATATATAATTGGAAGATTGTTTTCCATTGCAATTTCTTGCGCTCTTAAATTTTTCTTTCCAGTGATTGGAAACCAAGCTCCAGCTTTTACTGTAGCATCATTGGCAACAACTATACATTGTTTTCCAGAAACGTATCCGATTTTTATGACAACTCCTCCCGCAGGACAACCGCCATGTTCTTTGTACATGTCTTTCCCTGCAAATGCACCTACTTCGAAACGGTAAGTGTCTTTGTCAAGCAATAAATCAATTCGCTCACGTGCTGTAAGCTTTCCTTTTTTATGATGTTTTTCTATTTTTGCTTTTCCACCACCTTCGTAAACCTTTGCCAGCTCACGCTCTAGTTGGGATATCTTAAGACGCATTGCATCTTCATTCTTGTTGAAATCTAGTTCTTTTTTTGAAATCGCCATAGTTTGAAATTATTGTGCGTTAAAAATAATCGAAATAGACGATTAAAGCCCTAATTTTCTAAGAATTTGTTGGTTTTAGATACTTTTAAGCTAAAAAATAAAATTTTGTAAGACTACGAGAAACAATCTCGCACTAGCTTACAAAATTATAATTTTTTAATAATTCGTAATTCGTAATTAAATAATTCGTAATTATTTACCTTACCAGTCCAATCAAAACTTCGTCGTAAGTCGTATAGAATTTATCGAAGCCTACCAGTAAAGGAATAAAGAAACCGAAAATCTTGTCTTGGTCTTCTTTCACGTACATATTTACGTCTTCCAAAGTCCATGAAATTCTTGAGATTGTTTGTCCAGCAATATTTTGAGAAGTTTCTTCCCAAAGTCCTGGAGTAATCATTTCTGCTTCCATTACTTTTCTGAGTTCTGTCATTTGTTCCCAAATTATCAAACGAACTCCTTCATTTTTGGCTTGAATGTCGATTGATAATTTCGCAATTTCTGTATCAGCATGTAATCTTACATACAACTGTTTGAGGTGCGTAGGGTAGTTTACCCAATTTACGCGTTTTCCGTTTGCGCTTTTATTTACTCCAGCTTGTTCTTTGAACCTTGTCCAAAATGCTGCGTTTAATGATTTTTGTTCTTCTTTTGAAAACATAATTAGTTATTAAGCCAACGAATAAATTTACCCCAAAGCGTTTTTGGCTCCTCCTTTTGTTCAACTGCTTTTTTCGAAGCAGGTTTTGGAGTTTCCTTAACGTCTTTCTTACTTTTAGATTTCTTCGGTGTATTTTTAACTGAACGCTCTTGAATCATGCGATCATAGTTGGCTTTCTTTTTCTTTTTATCAACTGCTTTCTGCTTCTGAAGCTCGTCTCTGTACTCTTTTTGAGATAGATTACGTTCCTCTTCATAAGTAAGCGATTTTCTATTTTTATTGCTTTTCTTAGGTTCTTGAACCTTCTTTTTAATTTGTTTTTTTTCTGGCTCAACTTGTTTTTCCTCTTTAATAGAGGTTTCTAAACCTACTTTTTCTGTGGTAGATTCTTCAAGTTTTTCAGTATCAACATCAGCCTGCTGTTCAACTTCACTCAAATTAATGTCAGCGCTCTCTTCAACAGTTTCCTCTGATTCAAGATCTGTTACTTCTTCTGATTCAATTTCCGATTCAGTTTCTTCAATTTTGTCGCCAGGTAATTCAATTTTACCAACAACTTTAATTCCTTTGACTTCAGCTTTTGGAGCTTTGATTACTCCATCTTCAATATTTAATTCTTCAATTTCTTCCGAATCTTCTGCCTTTTCTGAATTTTCCGTATTAATGTCAGAATCAATTTCTTCAGCTTGTTCATCATTATTATCAGAAACAATTTCCTTTGTCGTTTCTACATCAACACCCTTAACTTCTTGAATTTCTTCTTTCTGTTCTTGAATTAGAGTAGGTTCTGGAGAAATTTCTACCTCGCTTTCTATTTCAGATTCAACTGTAAAGTGCTCAATGATGTCATTTACATAAGCATCAGGAATTTTTGTGTTTGGAGCATGTACAATTTGATCTTCAAATTTTTGATTAACAAAAGCAACAACTTCAGAAGTCTTTACTTTTAATTTTCTGGCTATTTGAGCGAGTCTCATAATTGAATAATTTTCAACAAAGATACATTTTTGAATCCAATTAGCGTGATTCTAGAATATATTGACGTGTCTTTTTATTTCTTTGAACCTTGAGTGTCCTCAATTTTCATATCTCGATCATATTTACTCTTAAAATACCATCGATATAACAAAAGTAAAACAGATTGCTTTATATAAGGCGCTCTTATTTCATCATCAGTAAGTTCACGTTTGTACAAATCGAAGAAATAATGAATAGAAATGTCTTCACCTTTTTCGATTTCGTGATTGATTTTACTCGCAATTTTAGAAAAGTTTGTCTTTACTATTTGAATTGAATCTACCGAAAATAGAGTTTCCGCGCATTCAATAATATTCGATGGGTTTTTATATAAAACTGTGTTATTGAAATCTTCTTTTTTCAAAGGTGGCTTAAAGTAATCATTGACCGCCAAACTGTCGAATAAGTTTTTGTAAGCTTCACCAGTGGTATCGGTGATATGACCTTCTTTTAAAAGCAAAACTTCGAATTCATCCAGCAAAGGCGTTATTTCAACATCGTAGTTGAGATAATAATCTTCGAAACAGACTTGTAGATAGGTGTAAGTTTCATGGTCTTTCACTTTTTCTTGTGTTTGACACGCGTTGAGAATTATAAATAAGAAGAAAATTAACAGTAATTTATTCATAGGAAAAGACTTTAAGTAAAGACTGAGCAAGGTAATTAAATTGCTATTAATTGAGTTCAGAAAGTATAAATTTCCGTAAAACTAAATTCATAATAAGGACAATTTGCTCACCACCATTCTTTCTATTATCTTTATCAAAAGTAAAAATACTAAAAGCTCAATTAAATGAAAAAATCAAGTTTAATCCTGTTTGCTTTAGCGGCCATAAGCTTAACTAATTGCGCCGATAAGGACGAAGCAACAGCACCAAAAAAGACAATGAAAGAAAATTTAGCAGATAATCCGTTAGTAAAGATTAGTACTTTGCCATATTTTGCTCCTGACTTCGCGAATATTAAAAATAAGCATTTTGAACCAGCTATTTTTGAAGGGATTCGCTTAAAAAGAGAGAATATCAATGCTATAATTAATCAAAAAGAGCATCCTACTTTTGATAATACAATTGTTGCATTAGAGAAAAGTGGTCAACAATTAAGTAGAGCAACAAACGTTTTTTATGCTTTAACAGGAGCACATACAAATGACACTTTACAAGATTTGAATCAATATTTAGCGCCTAAATTTTCGGAGTTAAATGATGAAATTTATTTGAATGCCGATTTATTCAAACGCATTAAAACTTTGCATGATAAAAAAGAGGAATTATCACTTGATGCAGAGTCGGCTAAATTACTGGACGAATATTACAAAGATTTTGTCATTGCAGGAGCTGAATTAGAAGGTGAAGCGAAAGATAAATTGAAAGCTATCAACTCAAAATTAGCTTCTCTTTCTGCTGAATTTGGAAAAGTTCTTTTAGCTGCCACCAATGAAGGTGCTTTGATTATAAAGGATAAAGAAAAACTAAAAGGAATGAGTGAATCCTCTTTGCGTTCAATTAAAACGGAAGATGGAGCTTATAAAATTCCAATTCAAAACACTACTCAACAGCCAACTTTGGTTTCTTTAGAAACTAGAGCAACGCGCAAGCAAGTATTCGAAAATGCTTGGAAGAGAGCAGATGGTTCTAAGAATGACACCAAAACTATATTAGTGGATATTGCAAAAGCTAGAGCCGAAAAAGCGAAGTTACTTGGTTTTGAAACTTATGCAGATTGGAGTTTGCAGAAGACAATGATTCAGAACAAAGAAAATGTACGTGAATTTTTTGATGGTTTGATTCCTGCTGCAATTGAAAAAGCACAAGAGGAATCAACGATGATTGAAGAAATGATGCACAGTAAAGGTCAAGAAGGAAATCTTGAAGCTTGGGACTGGAATTATTATGCTGAAATGGTGCGAAAAGCAAAATATGATTTAGATGAAGAAGAAATCAAACCTTATTTTGAAATGATGTCTGTTTTGGAGAATGGAGTTTTCTTCGCAGCTCAAAAATTATATGGAATTACTTTCAAGAGAAGAACTGATATTCCTACTTATCATGAAGATGTTTTGGTTTATGAATTGTTCGAAGAAGATGGAAAAGAATTAGGTTTATTCTACGCTGATTTCTATTCAAGAGAAAGCAAAAGAGGAGGAGCTTGGATGAGTAATTTCGTTGGACAATCCGAATTGTTTGGAACAAAACCAGTGATTTATAACATTTGTAATTATCCAAAACCAGCAGAAGGAGAACCAACTTTGTTGAGTTTTGACAATGCTGTAACAATGTTCCACGAGTTTGGACATGCTTTACATGGTTTCTTTGCCAATCAAAAATATCCAAGTTTATCTGGAACAAATGTAGCAAGAGATTTTGTTGAATTTCCTTCTCAGTTCAATGAGAATTGGGCAACGCATCCTGAAATCTTAAAGAATTACGCTTTGCATTATGAAACTGGAGAAGTAATTCCAGCTGAATTATTAGCTAAAATAAAAGCTGCAGGAACATTTAATCAAGGTTATGGAATCACAGAAAATTTAGCGGCTTCAAATTTAGATTACGAATGGCACACAATTTCAGCAGATACTGAAGACAAAGATGCGAATCAATTTGAGAAAGATGCATTGGCTAAATATGGTTTGGATAAAGTTCATGCGGTTAACCCAAGATATAGATCAACATATTTCTCACACATTTTTGCTGGAGGATACGGAGCTGGATACTATTCATATTTATGGACAGAAATGTTGCACCACGACGCTTATGTTTGGTTTGAAAACAATGGAGGACTAACAAGAGAAAATGGTCAGCGTTTTAGAGATATGGTGCTTTCTGTAGGAAATACACTTGACTATGACGCTTTGTATAAAGATTGGAGTGGAAGAGCACCTTCTATTGAGCCAATGATAAAAGCCAGAGGACTGAATTAGAGAGTGAGGAAGCATTGCTTTGGTTAACTTAATCTTCTTTTTAGAATATAGTTTGAAATTATTAGAGAATATAGAAGGTCGGCGCTGTAAAGGTTGTCGGCCTTTTTTGGATTTTACTTGTGAAAATTAATTGGTTTTTTAGAATCCCAGAGGGATGGTGTAAATATAGCCATGGATTTTAATCCATGGTTATAGTAAAAATAATGTTCAAAAATCCCAGAGGGATGGTGTAATAAAATGGCTTGAATGTCGGTGCGAGGCTTTAACCACTTTAACCACAAAGAATCTCCACAACCTCCGCAGCTGCTCTTTCTCCAGAACGCACAGCTCCTTCCATATAGCCATTCCAAACAGTTGCGGTTTCTGCGCCAGCCCAATGGATATGCTGTATCGGTTTTCTTAAATGTTTGCCATAGCCTGTCCAAACTCCAGGGGTAAAATGTCCGCCATAACAACCGCGCGTGTATTCGTCGTCACACCAGTTTTTTTCCACGTATTCCAAATAATCTGCTGCTTTTTGTCCGAAGTAAATAACCAAACATTCTATGGCTTTTTGGGTTCTTTTTTCAATCGACCATTCGGAAGCTTCTCGGCCGTCATTTGCTTCCATAAACATTACCAAAACTCCTCTGGAATCATTCGGTAGAGAGTTGTCCATTACTATTTTTATTGGTCCAGTAAAACTAACGGCTTGTCCAGTTAATCCTTCTTTTCGCCAAAAAGGTGTTTTGTAAATTACTTGAATTTTGATAACTGAACCAGCTGGAATTCTTTGCGTTAATTGATCACGCATTCCTGGAAGTGGCGGTTGATAAGTTATGCGTCCAGCTAGCGTAGGAGGTAGTGTTACGATGACTTTTTTTGCTTCCCAAAATTGTTCTCTTGAGAAAACCTTAATCCCTGTTTCAGATTGCTCGATTCTAGTAACCGGATTATTAAAAAATACTTCTCCTTTTAGTTTTTTAGCTAATCGAACACTGATTTCCTGTGTTCCACCGATAATTCTTTCTTTTTGAGCTCCTTCATCTATATTTAAAAGATTGTCCATTCCGCTGCCCGATTTTATATAAAAAAGGAAGTGTAAGAATGAAATATCCCTTGCTTCTGTTGAGAAAACAACTTCAGATACGATGTTAAAGTATTCTCTAACCTTCTTGATTTTAGTGTTTTTTCTTATCCAAGAATCTAACGTTTCTCCATCCCAAATTTTAGCTTTTGGGTGATTCCAAGGTTCATCTAGATCAATTTGTTCGACTAAACGTTCTACTTTTTTAATGGTCAATCCTAAGCCCAACAAAACAAAAACATTCAATTTTGGTAATGCGCCATTGTTTGAACCCATTAATGTTTTCTTGCCATTATCATACAAGATTATTTTTCCTTCATTATAAGTTGGATAAAGCTCTAAATCCAATTCTTTGCATAATTCATACATTTTAGTTTGCGTAGGTCCAATCCATTGACCACCCAAATCTAAAACTTGGCCGTCTGCTAAATGATGGGTAAAACTCCTTCCACCAACGCGTTCTCTGGCTTCTATCACCTTAACAGAATAGCCTGCTTCTTCTAATTTTCTAGCAGCAGTTAAGCCTGATAATCCTGCTCCAATAACGATTACATCTGTTTTGTTTTCCATTGTATATGCAAGATATAATCAAAATCAGATTAATTGTAATAATTGATATTTTTCTTTGCGTTTTTTTGTGAACGTGAGATATCTTTCAGCTACTATTTTTATTATTTTTAAATTTTCACAAAACGTTTACTTAGAATAATTAGTTTTCATTTTAAGATTTGAGAAAGTAGGAACTAATTTATAATAACAAAAAAATATGGAAAACACTACAAATGAGATCAGTTATCAGAAAAAAGTATGGATTAAGGCAAGTATTTATGCGTTAATTATAGTGCTACTTTTGCTAATTAAAACAACATTCAATATTTTCATTCTTATTTTAGCTGGTGCTTTAGTGGCCATTTTCTTTAGAGGAATAAGCGATTTTATATGCCGTAAAACCAAGTGGAAGGAAGGAATTTGTTTGGCGATATCTTTTGTAGGAATTTTAATTATTGCTGCTGGTTTATTCTTTTTAATTGGCGCAAAATTGCAAAGTCAATCGATGGAGTTGAGCAAAGCATTGCCAGAAACATATCAAAAAGTAAAGGAAGCTATAAATGAAAATGAATTTGGCAGTAAAATCATCAACAGAGTATCTTCATCTGGATCGACTAAAAAAATACAAGAATTAGCGGGAACATTTTTCAAAAGTACGTTTGGAGTTCTCGGTGATGTTTATGTTGTCCTGTTTATAGGGATCTTTTTTACAATTTCTCCACAAATCTATAAGAAAGGTGTAATTCAACTAATTCCTAAAAAGGGTCAACCAAAAGGGAAGGATGTGCTCAATAAAATTGCAGAAAACTTACAAAAATGGTTGAAAGGTAAGTTGTTTTCTATGCTAGTAGTTACAGTTATGACTGCAATTGGATTGGCAATAATCGGTGTTCCGATGTGGCTGGTCTTGGCAATAATAGCAGGTTTACTTAGTTTTATACCCAATTTTGGACCAATAATAGCGCTAATTCCAGCTGCTCTTGTAGGTCTTATGGAAAGTCCAACAACTGCTGCAATTATAGTCGGATTATATGTCTTAATTCAAATCATTGAAAGTAATTTTATAACTCCATTGGTTCAACAAAAACTAGTGAATATTCCACCTGCACTTATTTTGCTCGCTCAGATATTGATAGGTTCATTAACAGGAGGTTGGGGCTTATTGTTGGCTACTCCGATTATGGTAATTGTAATAATTTTGGTTCAGGAATTATACATTAAGAAAAGAGATGAAAAAGCAGCTTAAATAGATTTTTTTAAATCCGTTAACTTGTTGATATTTAGATTTTTAATTGATGTGAAGCCTCTCTTGGTTTCTTAATTCTTATCGCTTAAATTAGGCTCAATTTTTAAAAAAGAAACGAGGATTTAAATCCAGTTTAATGTTTCTCACGTAAGTATTATATGAAAAATTGTCTAATCTTCTTTTTGTTATTAAATATTTCAATTCCTTCAAGTTTTGGCCAAAGAATCGATAATCTATCCTCTTTTCGGGATGTTCCAACTACTCAATATTTACGCTTTAATTACGATAACGATCTTTTTGTTGGGACAGATCAGAATTATACACAAGGCTTTAGTTTGGAATTAGTCTCTCCATTTCTTAAAAAAAATCCAATTAATTATTTGTTTTTTAAGCCTAAAAATACTGAAACTCGATATGGTTTAGCTATTGAACACAATAGTTTTACGCCCGACAGATATTTCGTTCCAGAAATACAGTTAGGTGACAGACCATTTTCAGCGACGCTTATGTTGAAGAGTTTTGTGATCTCAACTGATACCATAAAAGCAAGTAGATTCACATCGTCTTTTATTATTGGAATGATTGGTCAAGCTGCTTTGGGTGAAGAAATTCAAGTCGGAATTCATAAAGTCACAGATAGTGAAACGCCTTTGGGCTGGCCTAATCAAATACAGAATGATGTTGTTCTAAACTATGGTTTTGGTTATGAAAAACAGCTTGTTAGATTCCGTGATTTCTTCTCAATCCAAGCCAATGCCAATGGAAAAGTAGGAACTCTATTTACAAATGGGTCTATTGGAATAAATGCCACAATCGGAATTTTAAACTCTCCATTTTCGTCAATAAAAAGTAAAAATAATTTTAACTTTTATGTTTTTGCACAGCCATTAATTAACATTATAGGCTATGATGCGACTTTACAAGGAGGTGTTTTCAATAGAAAAAGCCCTTATGTTATCTCTGCAGACGGTATTGAAAGATTCACTGGACAATTCAATTATGGAATAGTAATGAGACTTAAATCTTTTTATTTCGAATATTCTGGTGCGTTGGTTACACGAGAATTTAAAACTGGCGGTTCTGCGAAATGGGGAGGGATAAAGATTGGGGTGATGTTGTAAATACGGTTTTTTGAATTGAGAATTGAAAATTAACAATTGATAATTAGTGTCTTGGTGTTTTTTTTTGGCTTTTTGAAAAGTTGGGATTTGGATGGGCTTTGATCAATGGAGAAGTTTTAATTCTTATTTACTCAATTTTAATATCCTAAATGCTCCTTGAATTACTAAAGCGAAAACGATTGTTCCAATTATTAAATCAGGTTTGTTTGAACCCAGCCAATTCACAAGGATTCCAGCGATTATTACTCCTGTATTTATGATTATATCGTTGGAAGTAAATATCATACTTGCTTTCATGTGGGCTTCTTCTTTGCTTTTTGAAGATTGTAAAATGAATAGACAAACACTGTTTGCAATAAGCGCTAAAATTGAAACAATAATCATGGTTTGAAAGTCGGGAAGTTGTTCTGCACCAAAAAACCTTCTTAAAACTTCTCCAAATCCAATTATTGCAAGTATAATTTGAAAATACCCAGCAAGTTTTGCAATCTTTTTCTTTTTGATTATTGTTCCACCAACGGCCAATAGACTTATTCCATAAACGAAACTGTCAGCCAGCATATCCAAACTATCGGCAATGAGTCCCATAGATTTTGAAATAATTCCTGTTGTCATTTCGATAATAAAAAACGAGAAGTTGATCCAGAGAACTATCCAAAGTAATTTACGTTGGCTCTTTTGTTCTTGAAAGCTGGTTTGATCGGTTTGTTCCGTCGATATTTTCTTACCACCCAAATTAAGTGATATGATAGATTCTTCTATTTCATCTAGATTACCGGTGTGGAAAACGGTCAATTTTCGATTGGCAATATTGAAATCCAAATGTGCAATATTGGAAATCTCATCCAGTTTCATTCTGATTAGATTTTCCTCTGAAGGACAGTCCATTTTAGAGATTTCAAAAATTGTTTTTTCCATTTGTCTATTCTGATTTTATGAATAGAACAATATTAGTAAAGCTTCAGTGCAACTCGATTGCAAAGATTATTTGTTGCAATTATTGCATAATCCTTTTATGACAAAATTAGCTTGTTGCAGTATGAAGTTTTCAGGCAGTTGAATGTTTGGAATAGGAAGATCCAAAAGGCAGAAAGTTTTACTACAATTTGAACAGTAAAAATGGAAATGTAAATCTTCCGGGTCGCAATTACAATCCTCCGAGCAAACAGCATATTTAGTCATGCCGGAACCGTCTTCAATACTATGAATTACCTTGTTTTTCTCAAAGGTTTTTAAAGTTCGGAATATGGAACTCCTGTCAGTATAAGTCAATTCGTTTTCAATATCCTTTAATGAAACCGCCTTTTCTTGACTTAAAAGATGTTGTAAAACGACAATTCTGACAGAAGTGCTCTTTACATTTTTAAGATTAAGAATTTCTTCTAGGGATTTCATTTTTTTAATGTGTAATGTAACTTTTTTTTTCCAAATCAATTGATTCAATGAACTCTCTTCCTTCACTATAATGGATTAATTCCCTTTTGTGAAGTCTGCCAATTATAATTGCGGGATGGGTATTGAATTTTTTAGCAAAATTGATAATATCATCGGATTCCAAAGGAAACGAATTGATAACTTCTGCTTCTTCCTCTTTTGAAAATGTATGTTCAACTGCGAATTCATCAGCTTCTTTTTCTTTTTCTAAATCTTGATTTCCGTAGTTTATATTTTCAATTGAAATGTATTTCTTACCATGTAAAAGTATGTGTCCAACTTCATGGAAAAATGTAAACCAAAACTTATCGTTGGTTTTGTATCTTGCTGATAATTGAATTAAAGGTGTATCACCAAGCCATCTTGTAGATCCATTTACGGGAGCTTTCGGTAAGCATGGAGTATATAATACAGCAACACCCGCGGCAAAACAAATCCTTTGTAAATCTTCAAAAAAGTGCTCTGGATGTTCAGCCATTAAACTTTTTATTTTAAGAAGTGACTTCTTTAATAGAATAGGATCAAATAGAGGGATTTCAAGTGTTTTTGCTCTCAATTCTCCTTCTCTTAACCATGCGGAAACTGCTTTCGATTCATTTGTATGTGCAAGAGATATTCTAAAACTTACTTTTAATTCTTGGTCATAATAATAAGATTTCCATGCATTATGATCTGAGACACCGAAAAAATTAAATAAAGCCATAACTTTTTCTTCATTGATTCTCGTAGATTTTACCCAGCCAAGGCTTGCCATTTTTGCATAAGGAAAACCTTTTGACCATTCAACAGCATTCTCAATATCTTTTTGTCTTTTGATTCGTGCCTTGTATTCATCAAACCTGCTTTGTCTGGTTAACCAGAATGATGCAGGTATTTTTAAGACATCTTCAAATTTCACAGCCATCTCAGCTGTAATCGAGCTTTGTCCTTTGGTTACCGCTGTAATTGTCTTTTCAGGTTTATTTACTCTTACAGAAAACTCCTTATTGCCCATTCTCAATTCTTCTAGCTTTTCAGCCAAAGTAAAGCCTGGGTGAGATATCGATTCTGGGTTATATTCGTTTTTCTTAATGGCCATTTTGTTATTATTTAATGATAATCTACTATTTCAATAATCTCTACTCCCTTAATTTCAATCCAGATGTATTTACCTGATTCGTTAATAGGAATTGGAGATTCATGAGGCTCAAAGATTAATCTGTAAGGATGATCTAAGTTGCAAGCCCACTGTCCTTTCCGGTCTGAAGTTAGCTCATGGAAGTTTCCAGGTAAATAGCGAACTTCTTCAAGGGTTTGTGCATCGAATAAATCATCAAGTCGCTGCTTGTACAACTTTGCTCTTCTTTGACCTAACTTCTTTATAGCTTGTGAGTCATTATTAGCATACTTTCTCAGTTTATTGTCATTAAAAGATATATCCATGAGAGGATTTGATTTATTTCTCTTAATTATTCCATACAAATGTATGGATAAAATAATTAACAGAAGGTGTTGGTTAAAATAATTTAATATTGTTGGTTTTTAATGGTATTGTTTATTGAAGATAGGTGGAATTTATTGGAAAAGCAAATTGATTGGGAATGATAGTTAGATGTTTAGGGCCACTTTTCACTTAGGTAGGAAGTGGTTTTTGTCATTAAAATCACCTACAAAGTGATTGGGGAGGTCGTCGACATAATTTTTAGAAAAAAAATGACCATTTCGTTGAAGTCAACAAAATGGTCAAAATATTATTTCTAGAGGTACATGTTTTAATTGTCAATTGATAATTATCCTAAACCCTCTTCTCATAAAAAATAGTCTTCAAATAATTCCCTTCCGCAAATCCAATCGGGTGATCATCATCATGCAGCGTAAAATGCATATACTTCCAGCCATTTCCTGCTGTTATGCTCGCACTTTTATGAATTTCTTCGAATTCTCCTAAACTGATTCTACTAGAGCATGAACCAAGGATAAGTTTACCATGTTTTTTGGTTAAATCCCTGCCTAGTCTCGCTAGTCTTTCATATTGGTTGGATGCGCTATTTACTTCGCTGGCTTGTTTGGCGAATGAGGGTGGATCGATGATGACTATATCGAATTCTTCCTTATTTTCTATTAATTCGTTCATGGCAACGAATGCATCTGCTGCAATGGGTGTCCATTTTGATTTGTCTAGCTTATTGAGTTCGATGTTTTCTGCTGCTACATCCATCGCTTGTTGACTTATGTCAATTGAAGTCAAGGATTCTGCTCCACCTTTTAATGCATGGATTCCAAATCCACCGACATAACTAAATACATCCAATACTTTCTTTTTCTTGGCATTTTGCTGTACCCATAATCTGTTTGGTCTTTGGTCCAAAAAGAACCCTGTTTTGTGTCCAGATTGGGTGTAAGCGTAAAATTTCACTCCGTATTCTTCGAATTCTACTTTTTCGTCGGACAATGCTTCACCAATTATGTGTCCTTCTTTGTATGGGAAAGTATTGTTTTGACCTACTTTTCTACTGAATCGGATGATAAGCGTTTCTAAACCATGCAAACTTTGGATTTCTTTCATCAACACTTCGATGTAAGGTTTCCAGATGTCAGAATAGATTTTCAGTACTCCGACTTTCGCATAAACATCTAGGATTAATCCTGGGAAACTATCGTTTTCTCCATGAATTCCTCTGTAACCAGTAATTCCTTTATCGATTAAATTTTGTCTTTTCGAATGCGCTTCTTTTAATTGAGATTTCCAAAATTCGGTATTCAATTGTAAGCGGCTGCCTTGAAAAATGATTTTAATACGAATGATTTCTTTAGGATCCCATAACCCAAAAGCGATTGGTTTGTTGGTTCGTTGATCGAAAATTACACACAAACTACCCGCAACAGTATTTTTATCTGGAGCTTTTTCAATACTTTGTTCAAATACCCAAGGATGACCTTGTTTTACGGCTCTTTCGCCGGCTTTGTTGAGTTTTATGGCAATTGTGGGGATTTTCATTTTTTTTATTTTGGAGTTGCGAAAATAATGATTTTCGAGAGAGTATGGTGGCTAGTGGATATTATACTTCTGAGCGATTTGCTAAACACCCTGGCCATGCGAAGACGAAATTGCATTTATACAATTTGGGGAAAAGAAGCAGCTTGGAAAAGGAATCGTTTAAGCTCAATTTTATCTCTTAATTATCTTCATCATTTTATCTAATCCATTAATCTCAATTTTCATAAAATAAATTCCTGAATTTAATTTACTCAAATCTAATTTTGAATTTTGATTAGAAATTTTTGACTTTAAAACTGATTTACCTAGATTATCCAAGATATCAATATTTGCTGAAACTTTTAAAAATGGAATTTCGAGGTTCAAATAATTCTTTACTGGATTGGGATATATTTTTATTGTTTCCAAATTATTCTTATCAACATTGGCTGTCTTGTGTTCAGAAGTGAAAACCGCAATGACTTCATTCCATATTCCATTGTTTTTTCCAAACTTTACACTAGAATAGATGAATAATGGGAATTTACTTTTTGTGAAGTTGTAATAGGAATAAATTTCTCTGTAAATGACATTATACTCATTGTTACTGATGTTTATGGTGTCTATTAATTGGTGTCTCAAAACATTGTTAAACTCTATGTTCTGCCCCAATTTTAAAGTTCCTTTTCCATCTGCTTTTGATGAAGATTTTCCTTGAGAAGCAACATGTTCTAATCCCCAATCAAAACCTGTATTGCCCTTAATTGGTTGATAGATTGCGTCACCATAATTAAACGGAAATTCAAACACCTTTTCTGGTTGGATTGCAAACTCTGTTACTAAATCGCCAAGCGTATTAGGTGAGAAGGCACCTTGGTAAGCAAATCCTTGGCAGTATTCTGCATTACCTTGTGGATAATTATAGAATGTCATTCTTGCTCCTCCGTAAGTGTATTTTATACTTATTGCATATTTATCTGTGTTTTCTACAAAGGCAGGATCATACATATATGGAGAATATGATGCGTCTTCAGGCAGCATAACTTCTATTTCACAAGGTGTTGAAGCTGCTAAATAAAGATTACTATAATCCCAGGTTACATTTTGGCCATTGATATTCTCTAATTTATCAACCGGAGTATTAATGTGAAACAAAAAACCTTTATCTCCCATTTGTGGAATGTTGTTTCTTGTAAACTGACCAAATATAAAAAATGGAAATATTAGATAGGAAAGTATGTAAAGTAGTTTCATAATATTAAGTGTTCAACTGTATGGAAATTAGTGAATAAAAATTCAAACAGTTAGTTAATTCTTATAAATATAATTCAAATTCATAGATTTTACTAAAGAAATGAAATTTGATTTATCATCTTGAATTAATTCTAATTCTTTACAGTCCTCACTTTAATCTTCCCCGTTTTTTCATTTCTTTCATGAACAGTTCTTTCAATCCAAATTGAACTTCCTTTAGCATAAGTGACTTCTGTCAATTCCAATAATTTAGTGAACTCAAAATAATCTTTGGTTGATTCTCTACTGTAAACCTTCTTGTTTCTAATTTCGATTTCTACCGAATTGAGATCCCAGTTTTTTACCATCCCAACAATTTCTCCATCTTCAAAACTACATTCCGCAAGTTTAAGGTTGTTGTACATTCCAAAACCGACTAATTGAGCTGCGAGAATTCCTCTTCCTTGCATCATTCCATTTACACAGTCTCCCCTTAGTATAACCGTAAGTTGTTTTGATTCATAATAAGGTTGACCACTAAGGTATCCTCGTATTTTATCAGGAGTAAAGCTTACTAAAATTGTATCTTCAATTCTTCCCGTGTAAAGTTTGCCGTTTTCGTATCTGAACGCTTTTATGTTACTACTTAAATGCTTATCAAATCTTGTTGATTCAATATAAGGATTTGTATAAATTTCTTTGTTGAATCCGCCATTGAATGTGTCTCTTCTCCATCCATTCGCTAAGTGGAATCCAGCAATGTTTTCACCTACATATTGATTGTAAGTTAAACTATCATTTTGTGGATAAGCTGTTCTTGAATCAAGTGGAGGTGGAACTTGATCAATTCGGATACTTCCAGGGCAACAATAACAGCCAACTTGACAACAGATATGACCATGCGCACAGTCAGGAAGTTGGATAATTCTATTGTTTTCTTGCTGATTAATTAATGTGTCTGCTTGACCTGAAGCACTGAATTGAAATGTAAGCAATAAGATAGCTAGAATAATTCTCATGATATTTAGTTTTGCTTCAGTACAGCAACAATCAAAAAGGGTTCAGTATTAAAATACGAATAGTGCTGTAACTCATAAATAAAGGTGCTTAAATTATGCTTCATTTTTTTCTTTATACAAGGCAAAATTTTCAATCATAGCCATAGTTACGATTTAAAATTTTAACGAAGTATAAAGGAAAAAGTGTAGTGAAATAAGTGATGGAATATATGAATTACAGCACTAGCTAATCAACCTCAATTACTGTCTTACCAAATGAACAAAACCATGCTCTGTTCTCGGTTCTCCGTTCCTTTGGTTTCCATCAATTTTGTAGAAATAAACACCTTCGGTACATTCCTTTCCGTTTCTGTTTAAACCGTCCCACAAATAGTTTCCTTCAATAATAAATGATTCACTCACTAGGTTTCCCCATCGGTTTAAAATGATTACTTTATAATCTTTGTAAACGTTATCAATCAAGCGGAAAACATCATTAATTCCATCACCATTTGGTGTTAAAATATTCGGGATAGTCAAATTATCGATCACATTTACAACTACCTCAAACGTATCTTTACAACCAGCAGAATCAGTTACCGTTAATTGAACAGTAATATCTCCAGTTGTATTGAAGAGGTAATCATAAGCTTCTCCATTATTGTTAAAAGATTCACCTCCTTCAATTTCCCAGAACCAATTAACGATTCCACCATAACCACCTGTTGAGAAGTCAGTAATAGTTGCAGGTTCTCCCCAGTTCATTGACATTGGATTGATTTCGAAGTATGGATTTAATGGCGTTATAGTTACTTTAATCGTATCTAAAATGTATGTAATATTACAATTGTCATCATTCATTATTGTAGCCGTTGGAACGTATGATCCAGCTCCAGTATAAGCATAATTGAACGCATCAATTGAACTTATTGTATCGCCATTTCCCATAACCCATAAAATATCTGTAACACCTTGAAGATTCGATGGTGTAAAAGTATACTCCTGTTCACATTGATTGTTTAAAGCCCATTCCAAATCTCCTGAAGGTCCTCCAATTGTTAAATAATCTACGTAAACAATGGAGTCAGAACATCCATATTCATCTGTAATTACTAGTGTTCCTGAGTAGGTTCCTGCAAAAACATAAGTATTATTTGGACTTTGGAGAGTAGAGGTTTTTCCATCACTAAAATCCCAATTCCAATTTGTGATATTTCCGTATGAACCAGATAAGTCAGTTAAATCAGTGAAAACTGGAGGACAAACAAAGCTTCCTTGATCATTTATATTTGCTCCACTAAAGACAAAATCAAATTCAGCATTTGGAGTTGAAACGATTATTTCTTGTTTAATAGAATCTATACAACCATTGGCATCTGTAACGACAAGTGTTATACTGTCAGCAAAAGACAAATCGTTAGGAGAACTTAAATGATTTATTGAAGTTATAAGATTACTGTCAGTTGATTCTGGAGTATTATTAATAAACCATTCTGATGATGTAAAATCAAGCGAGTTATTCACCGCAGTAAACTCTTGGTCGCTACAAACAACTGCAGCAACGTCAAATAATGCAGTAGGTTTTGTTAACTCTATTGCCGCAGTGTCAATTGATGAAACACATCCAAATTCGTCCGTCACAAGAAGTTGAGTTATAAATGTTCCTGTATCGGTAAACGTGTAGTCTGTCGTTTGATTAAGATTTGTCGTTGTTTGAGTAGAACCATCTTCGAAAGTCCAATCAAAAGTAGAAATTGGAACACCACTTTGATTTACAGAATTGTTTGTGTAAGTGACCGTAAGCGGGCTACAACCAGCGATATCAGACGCTAAAATATTTGCTTCTGGTAAAGCAAGTACTTCTAAATCTGTAAATACTTGGCTGTCCTGACATCCAAAAACATTTGTAACAGTGAATGTGATAGTAGAAGTTCCAGGTGTATCGTAAATATAATTAATGTTTGCGTTATTAATAATCGTGTCATTATCAATATTATACTTGCTATTAGTAATTCCATGGGTTGAATTAGTACCGTTATTGGTGAATGTTACTTGATCATTCACACAAACTGAATCATTTGAAACTTGAAACATGGCTTCGATACTAGAAAGGTGAATTGTTCGGGTGATACTGTCTGAGCATCCAGTTGTATAATTATGAACAACCTGTTTTATATTATATGAACCTAGATTGTTATAAGTATGTGTGACTTGGCCTGGGTTATTTGCATATAATCCTGGAGGTGTAACAGTAGTTGATGTACCATCTCCCCAGTTCCATTTCATTTCTGCATTGTCTGTAATTTCTCCAATTATGGCTTGATCACTAAAAGTAACATCTAACGGCAAAGTTGGGTTACAATGAATAGAAAGCACGCCAAATGATGCAATTGGTGCAATAACATAAACGGCATCTTGATATGTGACAGTATCTGGACAACCTCTAAAATTAACGATTAATTGAACATCAAAATTACCAGTATCTAATGGATATTGATAACCTGGGTTTTCAACGCTTGAGGTTCCACCATCTCCAAAGTCCCATGCATAAGTGAAATCTCCAAAATTAGTAGGAACTGGGACTGTTGTTAAATTAGTAAATGTAAAATTCGATTTCGCACAATCTTGCGGTGGAGTCCATGAAAAATCAGCATTTGGAATTATTCCAACAGCAATAGTATCTACTTTTACTTCTGTTTGACTACATCCAGCATTTGTTGTAACTGTTAAAGAAACATCATAAACGCCTTCGGTGAAAGCTTGTGTTGGAGGAGTTTGGCCATTAAATGTGGTTCCATTTCCAAAATCCCATAACCAACTTGTAATCGGATCACTTGCATTTGGAGAGCTAGATAAGTCCGTGAAATTGACATTCAAAGTTTCGCATCCTTTATCAATATCCGGCTCAAATTCTGCAATTATCGAAGAAACATTGATAATATTTGATTGTGTTGTAGCACTAGAACAGCCATTTACATCTGTTTGAGTCAAAGTAACAGAGTAAACTCCATTGGAAGTGTATGGATATGGGGGAGGATTTTCTCCTGAAAAAGAACCACCATCACCATAGCTCCAATTAAAAGTACCGATTCCGCTACTTGTATTTGTAAAAGTTACATCTAAAGGAGCACAACCTGAATTAGGATTGAAAGTAAATGATGGAGTAGGAGCTTGAAAAATTTCAATTGTTTCTGAATGCGTATCCGTACAACCATTAACGCTATTTGTTGTGGTAAGCGTTACTGTATATGTTCCTACTGCAGTGTAAATGTTAAATGGATTTTGGTCAATTGAAGAAGAACCATTTCCAAAATTCCAATTCCAACTATCAGTTCCGGGTGATGAAGCGTCGACAAAATTCACTGGACTTCCAACACATCCTGTAACCGATGGAATTGAAAAATCTGTTGTGTAATCAAAAATATTAATTGTTTCAACTACAGTATTTACACAACCTGTTGTGGTGTTTGTGACTGTAAGCGTAATACTATAAACGCCTTCAGAATTATAAGTGATATTTGCGGGAGTTCCGCTTGTTGATGTCGTTCCATTTCCGAAATCCCAAAGGTAAGTCACTCCTGAATTAGGAAGGACATTATTAATTGAAACAACACTTGGCAGAGAGCAACCTCCAATAACGCTTGGCGTGAATGATGGATTTGGAAGAGGATTGACTGTGATGTAATTAATTTTCACTTCTGGTGATGCTCCATTGGCGTTAACAGCAGTTAATATCACTGTGAAAAGACCTGAATTTGTATACGTGTGCGACGGGTTTTGATTTGAAGAAGTTGAACCATCTCCAAAATCCCAAGTCCAGCTTGTTATTGCAGAAGATGAGGTAGATAAATCTGTAAATTGAACATTTTCTCCAACACAAATCTCTAGCGGTGCAGCTGTAAAATCAGTGGTTGGTTGAGCAAATAAATGATTTGCAAAAATGAAAACGGTTATAAGTGTAAGTAGTATTCTCATAATATATGTTGTTCTGAATAAAAGAAATATTGTTCTGTTATTCTCCTTAATTTAGATTAAAATTGATAATTAACTGCAATTATAGTCATTGTTCCTCGCAGGTTAAAATAAAATCGATATAGTATTGGACAAAAGTTATAATTTATAATACAGTTTAGCATTTCCTTTTGGCCCAATTCCTTCTTTAGCGGCTTCACATTCATTGCCATAAATTTTTCCATCGCAGCCTTCAAATGCTGTTTAGACAGTAAGGCATTGATTGTCATGAACAAGGAATTTGTCATAGCATGAATGATTTCCTGTTTAATCACATCTTGTTATTACAAAGCCAAACATTAACACTAAAAAAATAATTTCCATTCTATATCTTTCCTTACAAACGATAATAAACGCAAAGTAGTTGCTTAAAGTTTCTTATTTATAATTGTAAGGGGGAATTGAATAGTTTAATGAATTTTTCAGTTTTTTAAAGTTGGTAGCAATTATATTTACTACAGTTTGAGGGTTAATTCTTGCATGAATTCTTGTCCAATGACTTACATCCTCAGTTTTGTTCAAACATAAAAAATGTAGGTTGCAGAGTAAATATTTTCTGCTGACCAAATAAAATAAATGGTTCTATATGATTTTGTGTGGGTAGTTTTAAAATCTATGGTTTTAATTGAAGCTAAGTGATTGTTAATTTGGTTCTAATTTTATTTAAATGTAAAATTTCTATTAAAAATCTAATCCGCTTAATTTTATAAATACCTGTTATTTAAGTATTTATAATTCGAAGTCCCAGAGGGACGGCATGTTAATAGGGATGGACGTAAGTCCATCCGCCAAACGATACAAACCGAAACAAATCCCCACAAAATCGACTCAATTGCATGCAATTAGGTCGATTTTGTGGGGATTTGTATTATATCTATTTGTTTTAAACCAAGGACTTACATCCTTGGCTATTAATATGCCGTCCCGCCGGGACTAATCAATTGAAATACAGACCACCATGTGCTTGCTTGTAAAAAAGAAATGATAATTTTGATAAATACTTTAAATTACAACTCGTGTAGCTTACAGTTAAATTCGCAGTAGAACCATTAATTTTTCGAAGGATTAAAATTGATTACCCACAGTATTTCATATAGGGCCAAATAAATAGTATGACTATTAGCCAATTGCGCATTTTATAAGTATAGCGGAAAGATCTAATAAGGTCTTAATTAGCAGGTTTAAATTACCGGAACTATTCTATTGGCTCTGTTCTTCTGCCACAATAAAAATGGAAGTACTTTTTCTTTTCATCTTCTTTTGCTTGATCAAAATTCTTAAGTGCTTTGGGAGTTTCATAATCGAAATCACAGACCACAAAACAAGAATGACTTTTTTTGGCAATTTTCCGCAGCATTTTTAATTCCTTTTCTGTTAAATATTTATAGGAATTCACGCCCTCTCTTTTGGGAATTGGAATTATAAAACCTACTTTTGTAAAACAGTGCCCCATTATTCCATAGGCTCTAATGCTGCACTTTAAAATTGGAAATCAAAAACCCAGACTTGCTCCGGGTTTTTTCTTTGGTGTTTTTATCTAAATTTATCTCTAATAATTACTTAAAACATTTAAAATTCATCTTCTTTTCATGTATTAGAAAAAAAAGTTTTGAACCAGAATGAAATCTATAAATATTGTTATCTACCTATATTTATTGAGGTTAACTTTAAAAACTATTATGTATGCATTGAAATTTATTCAAGTCACTGTATTTCAAGGAAAAATATTTTGAGGAGTATCCTTACTTTATCGTATTATTGTAAAACTTTTGAGCAATCGATGTGTTATTTAAACATTAAAAACTCTCTTTCGAAACTATGTTAAGTTACTCAATTTATAGAAATGAAAACACCACAAAATGGGTGACTTTTGTTCATGGAGCAGGAGGGAGTAGTTCTATTTGGTTTCGACAAATTCGAGCATTCAAAAAAGAGTTCAATATATTATTGATTGATTTACGTGGACATGGCGAAAGTCAAGTTCCTGTGAAGCAGATTAGTAATGAGAAATATACTTTTCAGGTAATTTCTAATGATGTTCTTGAGGTAATGGATCACCTTGAAATTCAAAAATCGCATTTTATAGGGATTTCCTTGGGAACAATTCTAATTAGAGATCTTGCAGAAAGAAATCCAGAACGTGTTGAAAGCATGGTAATGGGAGGAGCAATTCTGAAATTAAATGTGCGTTCTAAATTTTTGATTGGTTTTGGAAATGCTTTCAAATCAGTTGTTCCTTATATTTTCTTATATAAGCTTTTTGCGTTTGTAATTATGCCAAGAAAAAATCATAAGGAATCACGTTCATTGTTTGTTAAAGAAGCAAGGAAACTTTATCAAAAGGAATTTAAAAGATGGTATAAGTTAACTACAGAATTAACGCCATTGTTGAGATTGTTTAGAATGAAAGACATCAATATTCCTACGCTTTACATTATGGGGGAACAAGATCATTTATTCTTGCCATCAATTAAAGAAGTAATTTCTAAACATACGAGTGCGCAATTGCACGTGATTCAAAACTGTGGACACGTAGTAAATGTGGATCAACCTCTTGAATTCAATAGTAAGGTGATTTCGTTTTTGAAAGCACAAGGAGAGTAATGAGATGGGAGTAATGAGATGGGAGTATGGAGTTTTGGGTAGGGAGTACTCAGGATTCTTACACGAAATTTATTGCTGATTTATTTTTCATTCTTTCGATTATAAGAATTACTATGTGGTAAATTAGATATGAAGTCATACTAGAAAACCACACCAAATATTTTGATACTTTCCCGCTTTGTCCAGCTTCGTTTATGATAATTTCACCATTAATGTAAAAACTAAAAGCAAGAATCGAAGCAATTAATGAAAACACAATTGGAAATCCAGATTTTTTATATGTGAGGATCAACGCAGGAACTATAAATATGTTTGCAAGCCAGCTGATATTTCCACTAAAAATTCCCAAGTTTATATTTGCTAAGCCAATCGACTAGGCAGTTGGATGTCCATTGTTTATGTGGAATGTTTCTAAAAACAATGAAGCAAAGAACATTATAATGCTCAAAGTGAATACTATAAATCTATGGTTTCTCAAAACTCCTTACTGATTAATGATTAACAGAAAGAGAAAGAGAAAGAGAAAGAGAAAGAGAAAGAGAAAGAGAAAGAGAGCGAAGAAAAAAAGCTTCGATTTTTAATGATCCGTTTTATTTATGAGCTTTTTTAAAGGAAAAGCTCATAAATAATGGCAGTCTCTACTCTCTAATCATTACTGACCCTTAACATACTTTTCCAACCACTGATCTTGTTCCCACAACAAATGAAGAATACTTTCTTTTGCTTTGTAGCCATGACTTTCTTTAGGCAGAATCACTAATCTCACCGTTGCTCCAAGGCCTTTTAATGCATTGAAATAGCGTTCACTTTGCATAGGGTAAGTTCCTGAATTATTATCTGCTTCACCGTGAATTAATAAAAGAGGATATTTCATTTTTTCAGCATTCATAAATGGTGACATAGTATTGTAAACTTCTGGCGCTTCCCAATAATTTCTTTCTTCACTTTGGAATCCGAATGGAGTTAATGTTCTATTATAAGCTCCACTTCTCGCTATTCCCGCAGCAAATAAATCACAATGTGAAAGTAAGTTCGCCACCATAAATGCACCGTAAGAATGTCCACCAACAGCAACTCTATTTCTGTCGATGTAACCTAATTCATCCACAGCGTCAATCGCTGCTTTTCCATTCGAAACCAGTTGTTCAATGTACGTGTCATTTGGTTCATTATCGCCTTCACCAACTATTGGGAATGAAGCATTGTCTAAAACAACGTAGCCTTTCGTTACCCAATAAATCATTGAACCGTAAAACGGAAATGTAAATTTATTCGGATTTTGTGTGTTTTGACCTGCACTAAATTTGTCTTTATATTCAGTAGGATAAGCCCAAATAATCATTGGCATTTTCTCCTTGCTTTCCATATCATATCCAATAGGTAAATACAAAGTTCCCGAAAGATCTAATCCATCTGCACGTTTGTAATTGATTACTTCTTTATGTACATTTTGGATGCTTACAAAAGGATTTTTGAAGAAAGTAATTTGATTCAATTTATTTCCTTTAATCTTTCTGAAGGAGTAATTTGGATATTCTGTTGGTGATTCAATTCTCACTAAAAGTTGATTGTTTTCAAGGTCATAATCTTGTAAATTCTCAATTTTATCAGTGTATTTCGATTGATAGATACGTTTTGTTTTTAAATCCTTTAGATTCATTTGGTCTAAGAATGGAAATTGTCCTTCCTCAGTATAGCCGTCACCTAAAAGATAAGCGTTATCATTTGACAAAGCCAAAACACTTCTTCCCATCGCATTTCTTTTGGTTACAAAATTTCCAGGATCGCTATATTTATCTTGGTAACTTCTGTCTGATATCGTTTTTGGTTCAATTGAAGCATCAGAAGGATTGAAAATATAAGATTTTGTATTTCTAGTATTGAACCAATAATCACTTGCAATGGCCATTGAGTTATTTGCCCACTGAATTCTGCTCATTCGATTGATTGTCTTGATTAAGCTTCTTTCGTTTCCTTTAAATGGCGCTTCCATTTCAAAAGTTTCATCTCTAAATGGAACTTCGTTTTCTGGATCTCCACCATCAAGTGCTTTTGTATAAATTAAAGTAGAAGGTTTGTCGTTTCTCCATGAAAAGTCTCTTTTCCCTTCTCTAACAGCCATAAATCCTTGTGGTAAATCTTCGATTAGCGGAACTTCTAAAACTGTTTCTACTTTCTTTCCGTCTTTGGTGTAAATCGTCGTTTTTGAAGGGAATCTATAATAAGGAACTAAGTAAGAAAATGGTTTTTCAACTGTTTCAATCATTACATAATTTCCGTCAGGAGAAAAGTCTATTGTTGTGTAAATATTGTCGCCTAACCATTTCTCAGTGCTTCCATCCAAATTAACTTTATAAATTTCTGATAAAGCCAGTTGCTCAAAGTTATGCTCATCACTTTTATTGCTCAGTAAATCTTGATAAGTTCTATTCTGTGCTTTCTTTCCATCGTTTACAGAGATAGTTGGTCCAGAAGGAACAGCAGTTTTTGTATTGATTAATTCTTTTTTATTTGATGAAACGACTTTCACTAACAATGATTTTCCATCATCAAACCAATTGATAACATCACCAATGTTGGCGTTTATATTGTCGCTTGTTAATTTTTTAACTGTTGCAGTGGCTAAGTCTAAAACCCAAACTTCAACGCCATTTTCTGCGGTATTGGTAAAGGCTAATTTATCTTGTTTTGGCGACCATTTAAAATTCGTGAGTTTTGGATTTTTAGGCAAGTTCTTCACCTGAATAATCTCCGCATTTTTCTCCTTAAGATTCTTAACTTGAATATTATTAAAGTAAGTTACACGACTTCCAATATTCGTTTTAGGATCGATTCGTAAACCTCCTAAACGCAATTCTTCTTGAGAAAGTTCTTCAATCGATCCATACATATTGCGCGAAATCAGAATCATAAATGATTTGCTTTCATCCATAAGAACGCTTGGTGCCAAGGATACATCTACTAAGTCTAAAATTTCTTTTGAAGGCTTTTGGTAGGTTAGTCCTTCTTGGGCGTTGAGTTGAGTAATTGAAAACAATAGAAACAAAAAAGTAAATATTCTCATGTGAATTGTTGTTTTTGGGTGAATGAAACTATTAAGGATTCTAAAATAGTAATTTTTAACCGTTAAGACGCAAATTTTTCGCACTTGTGCAGAGTTTGCCGAAGTAAAGTTTGAAGAGAAAAGAAGGGGGATTATGAGTTATGAATGATGAACGTCAGGTTTACTTAGATGGGTTTTTTATTGGTTAATTGTTAATTATCAATGGTTAATAGTGGATTTGTTTTAATATCTACTGCGTAGTTGTTGCGATGATTTTGACGTATTTTTTGACTTCTTGTTGTTTCTTTGAGGTTATTCTCTGCTAAATAAATCTAATAAAGAATCGATATCTATAGGACGTTTAGCTTTGATTATGACTAGAATATGTATAAGTTTAGTTTTCAAAGTAAACTATATGAAAATTTTAGAATTATATAATCGTGTAGCTCAGGCTATAAAAGACAAGGACTTCGAAAGTTTGAAGGAATTAAAACCTAAAAAGCCAGAGTTTTTCAATTGGGTAACTGATATTTTTGAACCGCAGAATGTCAAGCAGAATCCAAATGACAAGGCATTGATTTGGAAATACAATGCGCAACGCGAGGACTTTACTTATAAAGAAATTTCAGAACGCAGTAATCAGTTTTTAAATTTAATGCGAAAACATGGAATTACACATGGAGATAAAATCTTTGTTCAACTTCCGCTTGTCCCTTCGAATTGGTATGGATATTTAGCTTGTATAAAAGGAGGAGTTGTGATTATTCCTGCGGCAACAAGTTTAGAGACGCGTGATTTAGAATTTCGTTTTAAATCTGTTCTTCCACAAGTTACCTTATCGGATGCTGCAAATGCAGATAAAATAGACGAAGCAGAAAAGAACAATGGTCAGAAGATTAAATTGAAAATCCTTACTGAAGGAACACGAGAAGGTTGGATTTCTATCGATGATATTTTTTCAGAATCTAAAGTAGCTGAAGGGGCTAAAACCCGTTCCGATGATGATTTATTTTACTTCTTCACTTCTGGAACAACCGGAATGCCAAAGATTGTCGTGCATACACATTTCGGATATCCGATTGGACATTTAACGACTACTACTTGGGTTGGATTACAAAAAGGGGATTTACATTATAATATTTCTCAACCAGGTTGGGCGAAATTTTCATGGAGCAGCTTTTTTGCACCTTGGAATGTTGGAGCAACAATTTTAGGATATCACATCGATCGTTTTGTGCCTAAAGAGCAATTACAAACCATTCAAGATTTTAAAGTGACGACTTTTTGTTCGCCACCAACCTCTCTAAGAATGCTGATTCAGGAAGATTTAGCTTCATATAATTTCTCTTTGAGGGAATGTGTTGCTGCTGGTGAACCTTTAAATCCAGAAATCATTGAAGTTTGGAAAAAGGCTACAGGAATTCTTATTCGTGATGGATATGGACAAACGGAAGCAACTGCTTTGGTAGGAAACTTACCTGGAAATAAAGTGAAGTTTGGTTCAATGGGGAAACCTACATTTCTGTATGATATTCTAATTGCCGATGATGATGGAAATGAAGTAGAAACTTCTGAAGAAGGGAATATTTGCTTGAGACATCATCCAGAAATCGTAACTGGTGTGTTTAAAACCTACTTAATTGATACCAAAAGAAATGATTTAGTTTTCAAGCATGGTTTGTATTACACTGGAGACAAAGCATACAAAGATGAGGAAGGTTATTTTTGGTTTGTGGGTCGTGATGATGATGTAATCAAAGCTTCTGACTTTAGAGTAGGGCCATTTGAAGTAGAAAGTGTTCTGTTAGAACATCCAAAAGTATTGGAAACAGCAGTTGTAGCGAGTCCACATGAAATGCGAAGTAACGCCGTAAAAGCATTTGTTGTTTTGGCGGGTGGTGCAAAAGCTTCTGCGGAATTGGCGAAAGAATTATTCGTCTATTCAGAAGAGCATTTGTCACGCTATAAAATTCCAAGAATCATCGAATTCACTAAAGAATTACCAAAAACTATTTCAGGAAAAATACGAAGAGTTGAACTCCGTGCTGAAGAAGCGATGAGTAAACACAAAAAGGAAAAACGTGATAATGAATTTTATCATGATAAGTATTAGGTGAGATAAATTCTTGTTGGGAAATTATGTGGGAAGGTCTTTGGAAGGAGGAAAGTTTAATTGGAAATTGAGCCTTCGTTCTTCCATTCTATCAACCTCAATAACTCTCATTCCGGAAAGTACAATGACAAGGAATCTCATTTTTTTCATTTTGTAAGCTATAATAAGTTTACAAAACAAAGCGCTCAAATATATCCTCTAATTCCTTTTCAGGATCTTCACAAACTCCGGTATGTGTGATAGAGCTGTGAATAATCGTACTTCTCGTTGCAACCAACCAACGAAAACGATCTGGCATTTCCATTTGTGCGATAGCATTACTTTTTGGTTCTGCATTGCAAATCCTTTCCCACGCTTTTAAATAAGCTTCAAGCTCTTGTTTCGTGTATTCACTTTTAAAAGCGGCCAATTTATCTTCGTCAATATGAAAACGAAGCGCTAAGAATTTCTTTGGTTTTGAATATAGAATCGCTCCAATATTGAAAAACTCTCTGCGTTCCACAAGTGGTGCAAACTGAATGATGGCGTATTCGTATATAAATTTATCTTGCATCTTGCGCTTCTTTTACGAGTACATCAATTAATCTCAATTTAGCCATCATATATTCCAAATATGCTGCACGTTTTTCATCTGGATTGATTGGGTCATGTTCATCTGTTAGCCATTCTTCAGGAATGACATTAATGATGTTTTTAATGGTTTCTTCGTTTAATTCACTTTGAATTTCTTTCGCTGCTTTATCTAATTCTGTAGCTTTTTCAAGAAGAACATGATCTTTAATCATTGGAAAACTACGTGTAAGATGTTGTTTCCAATTATTCCAATTGTGATGAAAGTAAAACGCTGCTCCGTTATCAATAATCCACAATTCTTTTTGCCACATCAAGAGATTTGGATTCTTTGTTGTTCTATCGATATTAGAAATCAAACTGTCTAGAATAACGATTTTAGAACAAGTCATAGCTGGAGCTACAGAAACTAAAGGATCGTAAGTTATTGCAGAAGACAGGAAATGTAACCCTAAATTTAATCCAACACTGAATTTTAGTAAATCTTGAACCTCTTCATCTGGTTCCATTTTAGAAAAGGAATCATCGAGATTCATAAAAACCAATTCTGGAACTTTTAGTCCTATTGCTCGTGCTAATTCTCCACCAAGAAACTCAGCAATAAGCGCTTTCTTGCCTTGTCCAGCTCCTCTGAATTTTATAATATAAAGGAAATAGTCATTAGCTTTTACAATTCCAGGCATGGAACCTCCTTCACGCAGAGGACTTATATATTGAACGACATCTACTGTGCGAATATCAATTTTGTGCATAAAACAGCTTGTTTTGAATAATTGATTTTTATTGGACTAAGGTAGTGAAAAAGTAGAAAGTGGTAATTTATTCTATATTATCTAAAACAAAGTGTATTAAATAGAGATAATAAATCTAGCATGAAATTATACAACAATTCAGGAACGACTTTACATCTAATGAATTAAAACGGAAGTACATCATTCATTAATCATGGTGCCACAAGTAGCTTTAAATGTTCGACAAGAATATATTACTGTACAAATTGCTTAGAAAATGTTAAGAATCGTTCCAAAGAAACATTTATAGCGGGTGGAGAAGGTGCGTCCTGTGGAAAAACAATAACGCTTAAGTAAATAAAAATGATCTCAGTACCCTAATAACACCATAATACCACCTAAAATTTGTCAAGCAGTACTTCTGAAAAAAGGGGGGGTTGATTTTTTTATAATCCAAAGTATGAAATCATGGTTCAATTAAAGGGTAAATTCACAACAAGCGGTTATTCAGAACAAACACTTTTTTATTCGCCATGGATGTTGTCAATTATCAAAACAGTAGCTATTCATTATTTATGCTTTTACCCAAATAATATTTCATTAAAAGTTCTTTAATTGGTGATATCCTTTGCTCTAAATCCACTACTACCGCGAGTTTCCAAATTGTGGCACGTTAAAAATTATCCATTAACAATAAAGTCCACCGCCATTTCCACATGCAATCCCGTAGTATCAATCAAATGAAAATCTGTTTCCTCTTGTTTAATCAATATTGGTAATTCTGTGCAACCCATAATCATCGCATCAGCGCCTTTTTCTTTTAAAGCTTTCATTTGCTCCAGAAAGTAAGTTTTTGCTTCTGCTGAAAAGACTCCTTGAGTTAATTCTTTAGAAATATAATGGTGCACTTTTTCGATATTCTCCTCATCTGGAAGTGTTATTTCAAGCGGATAATTGTCTTTGATGTAATTTTCAAGAAAACCAATTTTCACAGTTTGTTTCGTTCCTAAAAGCCCTAGATTCTTAAAGTTATTTTTGATAGCATAATCCCCAATCGCTTTTCCAATATGTAGAATAGGAACATCAATTTTTGGTTGAACAAAATCGTAAACCATGTGTGGCGTATTCGCACAAATCAAAATCCCCTCAGCTCCAATTGAAATCAATTCTTTCGAAATTCTAAGGTATTCATTTTGAATTTTTTCACGATCGCCAGAACGCATCAAAGCAATGTTCAAACTATACAAAAGTAACTCAGGATTTTGATCATGTCCAATAACATCACTCACTTTTTCATTAATCATTCGATAATAATCTATTGTAGAATGATAAGATGTCCCTCCAATTAACCCTAGTTTTTTCATTACGTCCTATTTTAAAATTTATTCCCGAAATTGCTTCCGCTAGTGTTGACACTCCTATCGCGTTAACCATTAATAATTAACCATTAAATTAATAATTAATAATTACCTCTCAAAGATTATACTCCAAATCCCCCTAACTTCATTGTCCTGGTATCCTGTCGCTTTATCCTCTGGATACAATTTCGAAAGCATCGCCAAAGTAGCTGGTTTTACGACATCTTCTTTCGTTCCGTGACATTGTAGACACATTTCATTCGTGATAATTGGGTAATAAAATTGTACTTGATCTCCGTTAATTTCTACATTCGGTTTGATGTCTTTTCCTTTTTTACCATCTGCAATTAAGCCTTTGTAATACTCAATTTGATCTAATTCTCTGGCATTTGCAGCATTGTTTTGATTACGTGGTTTGTCACTCACACGTCTGATTTTCGCATTGTGAACCTGACTCATGCTATCCGTAAGTGGCATCGCTTGAACATTACAAAAATCAAGTGCATGTTCTGTTCCTTTTTCCATAATCGCAGCCATCAAATTTTTCCCTAAAGTTGCTTTTGTAGTTGAGGCATATTTGAAACCAATATCGCTGTATTTTTGAATCTCTTCATCGTGCTGCTGCTGTTCCACTAATTCAAGTGAATCCAGTGTAGCTTGATTTTTTTCTGCTAATTCTTGATTACTTGGTGATGAACAAGCTGCGAAAAGTGATGCGGTAATAAATAGAAGTGCTAATTTTTTCATTGTTTCAGGTTTTGTGCTGTTTAATTGTACATACAAATATAAATGTAAGGATTAAGAATTTATGAAACAAAAGTCACAATGAAAGACTTGAGTCTTTTACATTATTGAGTGGGAGTAAGGAGTATTGAGGCGAGATCAATTGGCTTTATTCTTTTGGAATTGAGTTTTCTTCTTTTTTGGGCATTCCCCTGATATTCTTCTCCGTAAACTCCAAAGAATATCAGGGTCGGGCTATCCGCTGTATCTTTTTTTAAAAAAGGATGCCGCTGCTATCCCTAATGCAAATCAATTACGAATTATCAATTATCAATTACGAATTCTCAATTGATAATTCGTAATTTTGAAGTATGACTGAGGAGGAACAACAAAGATATTTAAGAGCGACATCAATTCTTGAGGTAAATCATGAAAGTACCAAAGAATTGATTTCAACTATTGATACTTCTTTATCTAAAAAAGAGCAGGCCATTGCTTTGTACTATAAAGTGAGAGATGGCTTTATTTACAATCCTTACCATTTAGATTTACGTCCTGAAGGATTAAAATCGAGTAAAATCATGAAACAAAGTCGCGCTTGGTGTGTGGAGAAATCAATTGTCTTGGCAACTGGATTGCGCGCTTTGGGAATTCCTTCAAAATTAGGTTATGGAAATGTAGTGAATCATATTGGAGTCGAAAAATTAACAAAGGTTCTGCGACGCGAAGAAATTGTATTTCACGGTTATGTTTCTGCTTATTTGAATGGTAAATGGGTAAAGTCAACACCGGCTTTTGATCCTTTAATTTGTAAACTCTCTGGAGTTGATCCATTGGAATGGGATGGAGAAAATGACGCTTTGTTTCAAGCTTATCAAGGGGATCAGAAATTTATGGAATACAAACATTTCTATGGAGAGTTTGATGATGTTCCTGTAGAGTTAATGAATGCTGAAATGAAAAAGTATTATCCGCATCTTTTTGAAGGAGAGCATAATTCTCGTTCGTTTTCGTTCTTCCATTTATAGTCGCTAACGTTTGCTTATCAAAGTATAAAACGGGTTGAGTCTTATAACTTTGAATAATAAATGTAATTTCGTATAATGTGTTACAACGTTCAACAAAAAGCAACTATAAAGGAATTAACGGAGCGATTTAACGCTCAATTCGATATGCCAGCTTTGTACAATCCAAAGAATATCATCAGTGGATTCGATTTTCCATTACTTCCTGTTTTAAAGAGCGATGCTCCAGAAGTTTTCCAATTTTTGAATTGGGGATTAATTCCACATTGGGCAAAAGATGAAGAAATTCGCAAGAACACATTAAATGCAAAACTTGAAACGATAGGAGAGGTGGCCTCTTTTAAAGACGTTAATGACCAACGTTGTGTTTTGCCTGTCACAGGATTCTACGAATGGAAATGGTTGGACAGCAAAGGAAAACGCAAAGAGAAATACTTAATTCAATTGGAAAAACAACCCGTTTTTGGATTAGCAGGATTGTATAGTTCATGGACCAATCCAAAAAACGGAGAAATCACCGATTCCTTTTCATTGTTAACAACTGAAGCCAATGAGATAATGGCAGAAATTCATAACATCAAAAAACGAATGCCATTGATTATGGATACACAGCAAGCCAAAGAATGGTTGAGAAATGGAAATATCAATTTGAATGATTGCTTGAAAACTAAATGTATAGAAAGTGATGGGCAATTAGGTTTGTTTTAGAAGGTGAAATGGTGTAAGATTTTTGTTATGTAAATTAACATCATCTAAATTTATTGAACTGTAGCCTAAGCGCAGTCTATAATTTCTAAAAAAGTATTGTTTTTAAAAAGTTAGCGAATAAGGCTTTGATGTTTCGTTAACTAAAATTTAAAATAGGAATAGACTGTTAATTAGGTTAATTGCAATAGTTTTGTCTTACTAATACAATATTTATAAAACAAAACACAATTACAATGAAAAAGATTAAAATTTTATTATTCATGCTAACGATTTCGTTAGGTACACAATTAAATGCTCAAAGCTTTACAAATGGAATGGATGGCTTTTCTAAGAAAAAACCTGCTAAAGTAACTTTGAATGATGGAACTGAAGTTAACGGTTTAATCAGTAAGTTGAAAAGAAAAAAAGGAAACTTTGTGAGTATCACAATAGAGAATGGAGGAGCAAAAGTAGCTTACGCAGCTAAAGATATAAAGCAAATGTATTTAGCGCCGAGTGGTTTACAAAAAATGGGTTCTGGTCTTGAGAAAGCAACAGACGTAAATAGATGGAATAAATCAGATTTAGATCCAGCTTTAATAAAAGATGGATATGCGTTTTTTGAAACAACCAAATTCAAAAAGAAGAAAAAAGAATTTACGGGTATGTTGCAATTGGTAAATACAACTTCTGCTGGAGATATTAGAATATACTTTGATCCTTTGGCAAAAAGTGGAGCTTCGGCTTCTATTGGCGGAATAAATGTTGCAGGAGGTTTAGATAAGTCTTATTATATCAAAAATGGAGATGAAGCTGCTATTTATACAGATAAATCAGAGTATAAGAAAAATGGTTCAACTTTATACGGTGACTGTCAAGAAGCAATAGATGCATTTAATAACTCCAAATCAACATGGAAAGAATTCCCTATTCATGTACAAACTTACTTTGATAACTGCCAGAAGTAATTTAAGTTTTAACAAATTATAAAATGCGTTTCAAGAAATTGGAACGCATTTTTTTTACCCAATAATTTAATGGTTGTTACCATCAACATCGCAATTTTAAACTTTACAAAAAATAAGTAACCTTCACAGCCTTAAATTAGTAAACAATAGCATCATTTTAGTAAGACTGTTGACAGTTCTATAGTTTCTCACTGATTCAACTTGCAATAGCAAATAATAATTTCTAAATTGAAAATATTGGTAAGCAAACTCTTGCCAAATAAATTACACACAAACTAAACTTGAAATTATGCTAAAACGTACAAATGCTATTCGGAACGGACTTCTTCTTTTTGCTATCTTGGGATTATACTTCCTTTTATTAGACGCATTAGGATGGGCAGATAATTTATTTCTAAGACTGGGAAACTATGTATTTATATTTCTTATGGTAAACAATACCTTGAAATCCGCTGTTAAGAATGGCGAAAACTATCTCAGCAAACTGGCAGTTGGAATAGTGACTGTATTTATTGCAATGACATTAGGTGCTATTTCTCTATTCATATACCTTCAAGTTTTAGAACCAGATTTAGAAAGGTACATTAGTCCAGTTATTGCAGCCAATAGTTATTCAGGACTTTGTGTAGCACTCTTCATTCAAAGCTTAGCTTCTTCAATGATTTTAGTATTTATTTTATCACAATTGTACAAGAATAAAAAGCCATCTGAGATGAAGTAAAGATTTTATACTATTTTTGAGTAGGGACGGTCATAATCGTTCCTTTTTCAAGAAAATAGAAATAATATTTTATATTCCAATAATATGTCGAACTTCAAAAACAAAACAGCATTAATCACAGGAGGAGCTTCTGGTATTGGTAAAATAATGGCGCGTTTATTATTAGAACGCGGAGCAAAAGTTATCCTTTGGGACATCAATCCTAAGGGAATCGAAGAAGTAATTACGGAATTCAGTTCGAAAGGAGAAATATCAGGCTACACAGTCGATATTTCAAATATTGAACAAGTAAAATTAACTGCTGAACAAGTAAAGCAAGAAAAAGGAGTTGTAGACATTCTTATTAATAACGCTGGAATTATAGTCGGAAAATTCTTCCACGAACACACAGTCGAGGAAATCACATCAACGACTGCAATTAATGCCAGTGCTCCAATGATTATTACCAGTTGTTTTATTCAAGACATGATGAATCAAAATTCTGGATATGTGTGTAACATAGCTTCATCAGGTGGATTAATTTCCAATCCAAAAATGTCAGTCTACGCCGCAAGTAAATGGTCGTTGATTGGTTGGTCAGATAGTCTAAGATTAGAAATGAAACAACTCAATAAAGATGTTCATTTCACTACAATAATGCCTTATTACATCAATACAGGAATGTTTGACGGAGTTAAATCTAAAATTCCAATTTTAAAACCAGAACCCGCAGCATTAACAATTATAAATGCCATTGAAAAGAAGAAATCGACGGTGACATTGCCAGGCTACATTTATCGCATAACAAGATTGGGTCAAGCAATTATGCCTATAAACATGTTCGACTGGTTCGCAGGAAGTGTATTAGGGATTTATAAAACGATGGAGTCTTTTACTGGAAGAGGTAAATAATTTAGAATGTTATATTGAAACTTTATGTTTCAATTCAGTGCTGTCCAATTAAAATATTAACTCTTCAAAGAATCTTTTGTTTAGCCCCTTTCGAAGGCACAAATTGCATTCCAAGAAGAACATTGACAACACGTTAATAATTAACAATTATCTCCTACCGCATCCTAAAACTAGCCATTACCGGATAATGATCAGATAATACCTTTTCTTTCCAAGTTTTGAAAGAAACAGCTGCAAAACCTTCATTGTGGAAAATGTAATCAATTCTTCCAGCTGGAACTTTTCCGGCATAAGTTCTTGTCATGCTTAAACTTCCTTCGTAAAAAGCATCTTTGAAATGCTTGTTGAACATGGAGTAAGCGTAAGATGTTGGTGGGTCATTCAAGTCTCCGTTAATAATAACAGGATAGGGAGAAGTTAAAACGTGATCAATGATTTTTTGAGCTTGGTCTGCACGCAATGGATATGCTTTTTTGAGTTTTGAAACAAGTCCTTTTATGCGTGAAGAATATGTTTTTGTGCTGGCAACCTCAGTATCGAATAATGAATACTCATCTTTCTGAAAACGTATGCTTTCTAAGTGACAATTGTAGACACGAATGGTGTCTTTTCCTTTTACTATATCAGCAAATAAACTGCGAATAGTTTGGGTAGAATCACTGATTATTTCTGAATGAATAATCGGATACTTAGAATAAATAGCTTGACCCGAAAACATCTTTTTAAGTTCCAAAGTCATTGTAGTGGTGTGATATTTGAATCCTCCTGCTTTTTTAATTTCCTCTGGTGAGATGATCCTTTTATTGGATTCATCTTCCGCATATTCCTGTATCGATAAAATGTCTGGAGATTCTGATTTGAATAATTCCGTGAATGCTCCTTTGCTATCAACTAATTCAGGAGTTAGGAATTTATATGCATCAAATAATCGTACATTGAATGACATCACTTTAATTTCTTTCTCTGAATATGATGTGAGATCTGGAGATTTAAAATCGATTCCAAAATATTTGGCATGTGTAAATGTTCCAACGAATAGCACTAGAATTGAAAACGCAAGTCTTCTGTTCATTAAGAAATTCAGAATTGTCAAAAGAATTGTAGCTACCAATAAGGCTGGATAAGCCAGTCCAAATAATTGAAGAAACCAGAATTTTTGAGGCGGAATAACTGAACTTGTATAACTTACAAGAAGACCTAATGAAACGAATAGGGTGGTGTAGCGAACAATTAATTTTATTAATCGAAAGAGCATTCTTTTCTCATTTTAGGTAGTTATTGGCTTTGGTCAAATAGAATTTGCTTTTCTTTTTTGGTTAAACTATCGTAACCAGATTTAGAAATTTTATCAAGAATAGCATCTATTTCCGCTTGTTTCTTCTTTTTATCAAGGTTGTACTCTGAGTCTGTTTGTTTTTGTGTTTTAGTTGAAGAACTTGTCGTGCTTTTACCGCCTTTATGTGCTTTCATTTTAGGTTTACCGCTAAAACTTGCTTTGATGTTTTCGACTGTAACACGGGTGAAATTGACAACGTTATTTTTAGAATTAATGTTACGAATAGAAAGAATCCCAAAAGCTGCTCCTCCTAAATGTGCGAAATGTGCAACATTATCAGCTCCACCCATTTGTACGAGATCCATCAAAATAAATATTCCTGCCAAGTAAATCATCTTCACCTTAAACCTTCCGAAAAGATGAACAATTGCCATTGGACGGTGGAAAGCTGCAGCCATAAAAATTGCGTTTACCGATCCAGATGCTCCAACAACAAAAGTTTGTGTTCCTTGTAGTGCAGGGAAAAGTGAATAAGCTGCAATTTGAAAAAATCCTCCCATTATTCCACCTAATATATAAGTGTAAAGTAATCTCTGATTAGAGAAATACATCATAAAGAACTTCGAAATGAAATAGAGGAAAAGCATATTGAATGCGAGGTGCATAAAGTCAAAATGCGCAAATATACTGGTGAATATTCCCCAAGGATGCGTCAAGAACCCAAAGAAATCTCCTCGTAAAGTGAAGAAATTATAAACAAATGATTCGAGTGGATTAGATCCTCCATTGCTCACCATAAGTGAACCAAAAACTAAGAGTATATTGATTAAAACGAAAACAGCTAAGTTCACACCAATTAACTTGATCTGCATACCTCCATGTTTCCATTGGTACTTTATCTCATCGCTAAAATTACGGTTCATAGTCTAATAAAATTTTCGTTTGTCCTTTTGCCAGAAAAGCACGATGATAAATCCAACAATTGCTCCACCTAAATGCGCTAAATGCGCTACGTTGTCTCCTGGATTGTTTTGGAAAGAGTTGTAAACTGCAATTCCCACCATGATTGTTACTAACCATTTTGCTTTGATTGGAATAGGAGGGAAAAGTAACATAAGTTTTGTATTCGGGAACAAATAACCAAACCCAACCAATACACCGTAAACGGCACCTGATGCACCTACAACTGGAGTTGATATTCCTGCAATGTAATCTTGCACAAGGCTATTCGTATTGGGTATAACGTTGAATGTTTGAATGTATCCATTCTGTAGCTCTACAATTTTATCTTGTAAACTGTAGAGGTCAGTATATCCCGCTGCTATTAGCTGTTCTTCGATGTTTCTTACTTCAATATATCCAACTAATTGATGCAAGAAAAAAGCACCAAGCGCTGTTGCAATATAGAATATAAAAAATCGTTTTGGTCCCCACACTTGCTCTAATGCAGAACCAAATATGACAAGGGCAAACATGTTAAAAAGAATGTGAAAAAATCCACCGTGCATGAAAAAATGAGTCACTATTTGGTAAGGCTCAAAGTTCGGTGAGTTAAAAACGTATCCTCCTAAAATTCGTGTCATAGGAATCCCTTGGGATTCTCCCAACATGGTAATGATAAACATGATTACATTCAGCAGCAGTAAGCTCTTTACTACTGGTGGCATGTTTCCTAATATATTATTCATGATAGATAATTATTCAGTTCTTCAATCGAAATTGTGTTCAAAATTCTTTTTCCACTTGGCGAATATTGATGTTGTTCACTTTGGAACAATCGATCAATCAAGTAGTTCATTTCTTCTTCAGAAAGTGCCTTACTTCGGTGATTCGTTGCTGCAGCGGATAAAGATAAAATTAATTCGTGGACCAACTCTCCTTTGTCAAGTTCTTCGTGGGTTATTTTTTCAATAATTCCATCCAAACATTGGGTAACATATTCCACTTCCAACATCGAAGGAACGCTTGATAAAACAAGTGTGTTGTTTTTCCAATCCCAATCAAAACCTAGTCTTTTTAATGTACTGGAATTGTTTTCCCATTCTAATTTTTGCGTGGAGAGCAAATTATATTCATAAGGAAACATGAGTTGTTGAGCTGCAATCGGAGAAAGCATAAAATGTTCCATTAATTCATCGTAAAGTACGCGTTCATTCGCACGATTAATATGAACCAACATGGCGCCAGATTTAACTTGAATCAATAATAAATTGCGGTGTAATTGTATTTTATTTGAACTCGATTTTAAAGGTTCTTCAAAACTAATTTCCTCTTCCTCTTCTGTTTTCAATTCTTCTTGTGCTTCTTCAGTAATTTTATAAAAATCTTCCCATTCTTCTTTATTAGGTTTTAGACTTTTAAAGCTATTTGATCCTCCTGAACTACCAAAACTTCCTGAACTTCCGCTTCCGCTAAAACCAGAGGATGATCCAGATGAACTACTTTTAAAAGGATTAAAAGATGAATCTACTCTAATTTCAGGTTGACGAATTGGACTATTTTGTTGTTCTATTGATAAATCAAATTGTGCTTCATGTTCAAAGTCTAAAATAGGAGCAATGTTATATTTTCCAAGCGCCAATTTAACCGCACTCCTTATTATACTGTAAATACTTCTATCATCTTCGAACTTTACTTCCGTTTTTGTTGGATGAACATTAACGTCCAATGTATTTGAAGGTACTTCAAGATAAATAAAGTAGGAAGGATAATGTTTTGGTGGCATCAAATTGTCATATCCTGCAACAACAGCATGATTAAAATAACTGTCTTTAAAGTACCTGTTATTCACAAAAAAGTATTGTTCTCCTCTCGTTTTACGCGAAAATTCAGGTTTTCCGATAAACCCTTTCACTTTTACAATATCAGTTTCCTCTTCAATAGGCACTAATTTATCATTGAAGTTTCTTCCAAATAAATCAACGATTCTTTTTCTTAAACCTGCTCCGTCTAATTTGTGAATTACATTTCCATTGTGAGAAAATATAAATCCAACTTCAGGATGTGTTAAAGCAATTCTATTGAATTCCTCAATGATATGTTTTGTTTCAACATTATCCGATTTCAAGAAATTTCTTCTCGCGGGAACGTTAAAAAATAAATTCTTTACGGATATAGAAGTTCCTTTTCCTCTTGAACTTGGTTCTTGAGAAGTAATTTTACTTCCGGCTATTTGAATTTTTGTTCCAATTTGTTCACCTTGTTCGATGGTGTCCATTTCAACATGGGCAATTGCAGCAATTGATGCCAAAGCTTCTCCACGGAATCCTTTAGTGGTCAGTGTAAATAAGTCTGCTGCTGAAGTTATTTTACTCGTCGCGTGCCGTTCAAAAGACATTCTCGCATCCATTTCAGACATTCCTTTTCCGTCGTCTATAATTTGAATGGATGTTTTTCCAGCGTCTTTTATATGCAGTTCAATATTATTTGCACCAGCATCTACGGCATTTTCAATGAGTTCTTTAACAACTGAGGCAGGTCTTTGAATAACTTCTCCTGCGGCGATTTGGTTGGCTATATTATCTGGGAGTAAACGAATTACTTCTGACATTCTTTAATTCCTGTTTATGGGTTTTCTATATCAATTACTTCGGCTGCAAAAATATCAACATAACCCAATATGAAATAGGTTGCTAAAAGTAAAGCGGCAAGAATAATAATTAATCGAATATTTGCTGAACGAGATTGCTTGGTGTAAGTACTTTCAATGTTCCAAGCGCTTTGCATTTTTTCTCTTAATCTAGCTTGTTGCTCAGTTGGTGTAGATTCAGAATCTTTGTCATACGCTTTTTGCATATTTCTAATGCGCTCTTTTCGTGCATCATAATAACGCGGCGTGTAATCAAACTGCTTAGTTTTATTCACTTTCATGAACTTAATTCGCTCCAACATATTCTTTTGAATTTAAAAATTACAAAGCATAAAGGTAAGCTAAAAATTATAAGTTATAAAATCATTTTAAGTCTATTTGGGAATGTTTCCCTCTTTTTGGTCGGCCAAAAAGTTAATGTGCTGGTAGGGACGATTTGCAAATCGTCCCTACTTTGGCATAATGAAATTTCATTTATATAATTTCCACAGAAATAAAATTCTTTTAATGATTTCAACCTAATATTAGCATTCTTTTAGATACTCACGTTTATCCTTTGATTATATTTGTTCATAATTAAAAATACTGTGCGATTTTCGGCAGTGTATTTGCAGGAAGTATCACTTTTATAACAAAAATCACAACGTATATATTTACATGAAATTAGCCCCAATTCTTATCTCTTTAATAATTCTTTCAAGTGGACTCATGAGTTGGTCTATCAATCAGGAAGATGAACCAAAAACTCCTAGTTCTATAGGATTGCCAGCTTATATGCGACTTTCTCCACAATGGGCTTTAGAGAAATTAGAAAGTTTGACTTTAGAGGAAAAAATTGCACAAAGTTTTATGGTTGAAGTAACGCCTAGAAAAGGAGAAGATCATCTAAAAATCATTGATTCCTTGGTGAGCGTTCATAAAATTGGTGGAATTATCACTTTTCAGGGAACGAAAGATGAAACTAAAACGGCGCTTAATCGATTACAACAAAAAAGTTCGATTCCATTATTAGTTGGGATTGATGGTGAATGGGGAAGTAATATGAGGATTTCTGATTCGCCTCGTTTTCCTTTTCAATTAACAATGGGAGCTGCAAATCAATTAGAAAGTACAAATCTTGTGGCGCAAGCAATGGCTAAAGAAATGAATGAATTAGGAATTCACATGAATTTCTCCCCAGTTGTTGATGTCAATACAAATCCTCAAAATCCGGTAATTGGTTTTAGATCTTTTGGTGAAAATCCTTTACTCGTTGCTAATCATGCCCGTGAAATGATCAAAGGAATGCAAGAATTTGATGTCTTAACGTGTATGAAACATTTCCCTGGTCACGGAGATACGGATGTTGATTCACACAAAGATTTACCAACAGTAAATAAAAGTAAAACGGAACTCAATAGAGTAGATTGGTTACCTTATAAACAAGGTCGATTGGCTGGAGCTTCTGCAATCATGATGGGACATTTAAACGTTCCAGCTTTGGACGCAAGTGGGTTACCTTCAAGTTTATCTCCAACAACGATTAAAGAAATCTTAAGAAAAGAATTGAAATTCGAAGGGTTGGTAATTAGTGATGCTTTGAATATGGGAGCATTGACTAAGCGTTATGGAGATGTGGATATCGTTAAAAGAGCTTATTTAGCCGGTAACGATATTTTACTTTATCCTTCAAAAGTGAAAGAATCAATCGCTGCAATTGTTAAAGCAGTTGAAAAAGGAGAGATCAGTGAAGCTGAAGTGAATGAAAAAACCTTGCGTATTTTAAGAGCGAAATTCTATGCTATTGTTCACATAAACAATAAAAAGCCAGTTTTATCACCTGAGAAAGTAGAATTTGCGCAATTGAATATTTACGAAAAAGCATTAACAGTGATTAAAAACGACAGTGCAATTCCAGTGAAAGATGTATCGGGAAGAAACTTGATTTTGAATATCGGAGGAAATGGAAGCGCATTTAATAAGGCAGCAAGTTTTTATACCAATGCAGATACTTTAAGCGCGAAAACAGCTAAAGATGCTTATGCAATTTATAAGTTTGCATTTAAAAATTATGATAATATTTATCTGAATTTAATCGCTCCTTCTGTTTTACCACGCAATAATTTTAGTTACCCAGAAGGATGGCAAGAGTTATTAAGAGAAATGCCTGAGAATTCAAAAGTTTATGTTTCAATTTTTGGAAATCCTTATGCTGTGGATGATAGTTACGCTTTTGAGAAAGTGCAAGCTGTTATTTTAGCATTTCAAAATACGGAATCAGGTCAAAATAGAGCAGCGCAATTGATTTTTGGAGGATTTCAAGCAAATTCAGTTCTGCCAATTACATTGAGTGCAGATTATCAAGAAGGATTTGGAATTGTAACCCCAAAAGCTTCTCGATTAAAATTCACCGTTCCAATGGAATTAGGTGTTTCTGCTTCGGCTTTTAATCAAATTGATTCTATCGTATATAGAGGAATGAAAGAAAAAGCTTATCCAGGTTGTCAGGTTGTTGTAGCGAAAGATGGAAAAGTGGTGTACCAAAAATCTTTTGGTCATCAAACTTATGATAATAAAATAGCGGTGGATGATCGAACTATTTATGATATCGCTTCCATTACAAAAGTTGCCGCATCTACAGCGAGTTTGATGTATCTACAAGACCATAAAGAATTTTCTTTGGACAGTACTTTAGGTGATTTCTTAGGGGAAGTTACCCGAGCAACTGCTTATGAAAACATCAATTTGAGAGATATGATGACGCACCAAGCGGGTTTGATTCCTTGGGTTCCATTTTATACCCAAACTTTGGTAAATGGATATCCTGACACCTTATTGTATTCCACCGCGCCTTTTAGCAATAAAAATTCAGTTGTTGCAGATCATTTATACATGCGCGATAATTACGAAGACGATATTCTGAAAGTGATTTTATCTAAACCTTTGCGAGCAAAAAGTTATAAATATTCAGATTTAGGCTATTATTTTGTGAAGAAAATCGTTGAAAAATCCACAGGAATGCCAATGAATGAATTCGTAAATAATACATTTTATGCGCCAATGGGATTAACAACGATGGGTTATCATCCTTTGGAGCGATTTGAATTAAATCAAATTGCACCTACAGAATTAGATACTTATTACAGACATCAATTGGTGCATGGATATGTGCATGATATGGGAGCAGCCATGACAAATGGAGTGGGTGGTCACGCTGGGCTTTTCTCAAACGCTACAGATTTAGCCGGATTCATGCAAATGCTATTGAATAAGGGAGATTATGGCGGACATAATTACCTTTCGAAAGAAACAATTGAAGAATATACAGGTTGTCAGTTTTGTCCGAGAAACAGAAGAGGAGCCGGGTTTGATAAGCCAGTAAATTCAGGAACTGGAGGTCCAGCAGCAGAAGCGGTATCAAAATCATCTTTCGGGCATTCAGGATTTACTGGGACTTTAGCATGGGCAGATCCAGAATATAATATCAATTATGTATTCTTATCGAATCGTGTTTATCCTAGTGCTGAAAACTGGAAATTAGTTAAAATGGATATCCGTACAGAGATTCAGAGGGTTATCTATGAAGCGTTGAAATAAACGTTAAATTTTAGAAGTAGATTGAACAACTCAGACTATGCTTTGTTTTTTCTATACATTTTTTAAGCTGAATATTGTTGTTCAGCAAAATAAAAGCAATAATGAAGATTGGAATTGTATTGTATCCAACATTTGGAGGAAGTGGAGTAGTAGCAACGGAGCTTGGAAAAGCTTTAGCTGAAAAAGGACATAAAATTCATTTTATCACCTATTCACAACCGGTGAGATTAAGTTCTTTCCGCGACAATATATTTTACCATGAAGTTGTTGTAAGTAATTATCCGCTTTTTGAATTTCAACCTTATGAAACAGAATTGGCCAGTAAAATGGTTGACGTTGTTGAAAACGAAGGTTTAGATTTGTTGCACGTTCACTACGCAATTCCTCATGCTTCTGCAGCTTATATGGCACAACAGATTCTAAAAAGTAGAGGGCTTAATATTCCATTCATTACCACTTTGCATGGAACAGATATTACGCTTGTTGGAAAAGATAAATCTTTTGAACCAGTAATTACATTTTGCATAAATCAATCCAATGCAGTAACAGCTGTTTCTGAAAGTTTAAAACAAGATACGTACAGTCATTTTGATACAGAGCGAGAAATTAAGGTGATTTCAAACTTTATTAATGAATTTATCGATGATCCAATTACTCAGGATTTAGAGCGCAGAAGAAAATATGCAAATGATGATGAAAAAATAATTTGTCACGTTTCGAATTTTAGAAAAGTAAAAAGAGTAGAAGACGTTGTTAGGATTTTTCATAAAATCAATCAATCTGTGAAATCTAGATTATTGCTCATTGGCGATGGTCCAGAAAGACATAATGTTGAATTACTTTGCCGTGAGTTAGGAACTTGTGACCGAGTAATGATGGTTGGGAAAATTAGAGATGCAGCCAATTTAATGAGCGTTGCAGATTTGTTTTTATTGCCTTCAGAAACAGAAAGCTTTGGTTTAGCCGCTTTGGAAGCAATGTCAGTTGGAGTTCCAGTTATTTCTTCAAATACTGGAGGAATTCCAGAAGTGAACAAAGAAGGTTTCTCAGGATACCTTTCCAATGTTGGCGATGTAGAAGATATGGCCAAGAATGGAATTCGTATTTTAGAGAATGAAGAAGTACTAAATCGATTTAAAGTTCAAGCGAAAGAACAAGCCATGAATTTTAGTTTAGATGCTATTCTTCCTCAATATGAAGCATTGTATGAAGAGGTTTTAGAGAAGTTTAACGCACTTCAATTATAATTCTTTCGCATTTCTTTTAACTCATTAATGCGTATAAACTTGCCTCGCTCTCGAATGTTTTGAGAAGTTTGTGTGTAATATACATGTACATCATCGAGGTATTGAATTTGGAAATCAATCCACTCTTGTTGTGTCATGATCTTGCCATAATTAGCTAATTCATGTCTTAGCGTTTTTGCCACATTATGATAGTCAGCACGGCCCAAATAGTCGTGATCAGCGTCACACATAATTTTTTCGAGCAGTGTAATTGGAAAAACTTCTTTTCGTGTAGATGAAATAATATTACTTACAATTTGTATTTGTTCTTGGCTATAACCAAATTTTTCAAGTTCAATTTGAGCCATTTTAATACCAAAATCTTCATTTTGAGAATAGCGATAAATAAATCCTGCATCATGGAATAAAACTGCTGTTCTTAATAAAATAAGTTCTTCTCCAGTAACACCTTCCAAACGAGCAATGCGAATGGCTGCCTTTTCAACATTTAAAGTATGTTTAATATTATGATAATCTAATTCCTCAGGTAAGGATGACTTTAATTTATTGATGATAAATCGGCGTGCAAATTCAAAATCCATTGGAGGTAAATCACATGCTGTGCGTAATTCACTGTTTGGAAGTTTTCCTTCATTAAAAAGAGAATGTTCTGTTTTCAATTGCTCTACAAAATACATGTCGGCATGATTACCATACTTTAGTTTTATTTCGCCGCGGTGGGTTACATCGAAATATTCACCAATATGTTCAACCATAGCATCCGTTACTGTAATACTATTTTCAGCTGAGTTTTGTTCCGCTCTAGCAGCAATATTGACAGTATTCCCCCAAACATCGTAGCTTATTTTTTTAGAACCAATAACTCCAGCAACCAGAGAGCCTGAATGTAATCCAATGCGAATATTCCAATAGGGACTATTTGTCGCAATTGCCAATTGTTTCCTACTCAATACATAGTTGCGAATTTCGATCGCCGCCAAAGTAGCTCGAATTGCAGGATTATTATTTTTTTCAGTTACTCCTGCTAGCGCCATATACGCATCACCGATTGTTTTAATTTTCTCTAAGTTATACCGATCCATTATTTCATCAAATTTGGTGAAATAAATTTCTAGCTCTTGTAACAATAGGAGAGGGTTTTGATCCTTAGCGGATTGCGTAAAAGCGATAAAATCTGTAAACATTACAACTCCTTCGTCAACTTTCTTTTTCGTGAATTTACCAGTAGACCTTAAATCTTGTAGAATATTTTGCGGAAAAATATTTTCTAAAAGTTGACTTATCCTGAGGTCTTTAAAGTAAAGGCTTTTAAATACCTCAATTTTTGCTTTAACTAAATTATGGTTGAATGGGCTTGAAATATAATCTACAGCTCCTTCTCTAAAACCTTTCACCAATCGTGCACCGCTAGATGTGCTTTCACTGATTACGATTTTATATGAATCTTTTGAATTGGGATTAGACTTTAACCGTTGCAATAATTCAAATCCATCAACAGATTCTGTTTCAATGTTGATGAGAATAATTCCAACTTTCCGTTTTTCTATTACAGGCATAGCAGAAGCTTCGTCTTGACAGAATATTAAGTTATTTCCGCCACCTAGAAGCATTGATCTTAAATCGCTGATGTTGACAGGGTTGTTGTCAATGACTAAAATGTTGATAAATCTTTCCACTTAATAGAGTTTGTACCTTCTCAACGAAAATAATAATTTTGATTGGTTTGAAGTGTTGAATGTATTTATTTTTCAATCTTTGATTTTTTTGAATTTTTCAATAATTATATTATTCCAAAGGAATGGGACGATTTGCAAATCTTCCGTACATTATATCTTCGAATAATGTTTATCCTTTGAATCCTTGAATTTTTCAATAATTATATTATTCTAAAGGAATGGGACGATTTGCAAATCGCCCGAACATTATATCTTCGAATAATGTTTGTTCTTTGAATCCTTGAGTCTTTGAATTTTTCAATAATTGTATTATTCTAAAGGAATGGGACGATTTGCAAATCGTCCTTACATTATATCTTCGTATAATGTTTGTTCTTTGAATCCTTGAATTTTTCAATCTTTGAATTTTTCCAAAGGAATGGGGCGATTTGCAAATTGTCCGTACATTATATCTTCGTATAATGTTTGTTCTTTGAATCCTTGAATTTTCTAAAGCATAAAAAAAGGGACAATCTTTTCGAAAGTCCCTCATTAATATTTTTAGAAAATTACTACAAGTGCATGAAATCTTTTTTCTTCAATAAAACTTCTTCTGTTTCTGGATGGTCTGGATCATCAATACAACAGTCAACAGGACAAACAGCAGCACATTGAGGTTCATCATGGAATCCTTCACATTCTGTACATTTATCTGTTACGATGTAATAAACATCCATATCAACAGGTTCGTTTTCCTGTTCTGAATCAACTTCTTCTCCTTTAAGCGTGGTAATCATTCCTTTCAAAGTGGTACCTTCGGACCAAGCCCATTCAGCACCTCCTTCGTATATCGCATTATTTGGACATTCAGGCTCGCATGCTCCGCAATTGATGCATTCATCCGTAATTATTATTGCCATTTTACTACTTTTTAAGCGTTACTTCTATACATTTGCAAATATAAGAAACCTTTAGCAAGGGATTTTGTTTTAATGAAGTTAAATTTTTTTCAAAATACAGATGGATAGACTAAAAACAATCAAGACATTTTCGATTTTAGGAGACAGTATGAAAAAATGGGGGAGCGGAGCTGAAAAAGAGGCTTTTAATCCTTTCGTAGCTGGAGATTTCTATAGTCGAATGCATACAGCAATTCTGGGTGCAAAGGCACATAATGGTTGGTTTTCAGAACAATCAGTAAAAGAGAGTTTTTGTGCAATAGGAGAAACTTTGTCTGAGGAAAACTTAACTGCTTGGTTAGAAAAGTATCCAACTGTGAAAACGGCAAAGTCTGTTGGTTTAATCTTAGCAGGAAATATTCCATTGGTAGGGTTTCATGATATCTTGTCAACAGTTTTTTCTGGAAATAAAGCCAGTATAAAATTATCAAGTGATGACAAGATATTAATTCCAATGTTGCTTGAGATTTTAGTTGAGCTTCAACCTGAATTAAGATCACAAATTGAATTAGTTGATAAATTAAATTCTGCCGAAGCTGTAATAGCGACAGGTAGCGATAACACAGCGCGTTATTTTGAAAAGTATTTTGGACATTTACCAAGAGTTATTCGCAAGAACAGAACTTCTGTTGCGGTAATTAATGGAACTGAAACTCCAGAAGAATTAAAGGAATTAGGAAAAGATATCTTTACTTATTATGGTTTAGGTTGTAGAAATGTTTCTCATCTATTATTACCAAAAGGATATAACTTAGATCATATTTTCGGCGCTATTGTAGGTTATGGAGAAGTAATTAATCACCATAAATACTGCAATAATTACGATTATTACAAGGCAGTTTATTTGATGAATCAAGAAAAGATTATCGAAAATGGTTTTGTCTTGACAAGAGAGATCAAGGAGTTATTTGCACCAGTTGCCGTTCTACATTATCATTTCTATGAATCTGAAGAAGAAAAGAATTCCTATTTAGAAGAACATAAAGAGAAAATTCAAGCAATTGTAGGAAAGGATTATTTGCCTTTTGGAGCTGCCCAATCTCCAGCTTTGGATGATTATGCAGATGGCGTGGACACAATGGAGTTTTTATCTAAATTATAGAAACGTATTTTATATTGATTTTCAATCAGTGAAATTTACGTAAAAATTAAGTGCTATATTTAAGGAGTATTATATTTGTTAAAATTGAAAAACACAGCAATGGAGTTATTAAAAGATAAAGTAGTTTTGATTACAGGAGCCTCAAGAGGTATTGGGAAAGCAATCGCTGAAAAATGTGTTGCAGAAGGAGCGAAAGTTGCCTTCACTTATTTATCCTCAGAAGAAAAAGCAAATGCATTAATTGCAGAATTGACTAAAGACGGAGGAGAAGTGAAAGGATTCAAATCGAATGCTGCAAATTTTGAAGCTGCACAAACTTTGGTGGATGACGTAATTACAGCATTCGGTCAAATTGATGTGCTTGTGAATAACGCCGGAATAACGCGCGATAATTTATTGATGAGAATGACTGAAGAGATGTGGGATGAGGTAATCAATACCAACTTGAAATCTGCATTTAACTTAACAAAAGCAGTTCAACGTCCGATGTTGAAAGCCAGAAAAGGATCAATTATCAACATGTCATCAGTTGTAGGAGTTTCAGGAAATGCTGGACAATCGAATTATGCTGCTTCAAAAGCTGGAATGATTGGCTTTACGAAGTCAATAGCGCAAGAAATTGGTTCTCGTAACATCCGATGTAATGCAATCGCTCCAGGATTTATCGAAACAGAAATGACTGAAGTTTTAGACGAAAAAGTAGTTGAACAATGGAGAAATGCAATTCCATTAAAACGTGGTGGTTCACCAGAAGATGTAGCAAATGCTGTTGTTTTCTTGGGTTCTGATATGTCGACTTATATTACAGGACAAACGATTAACGTTTGTGGAGGAATGCAGATGTAAAATCTGAAAGTATCTGTTTTTAGATCAACTGAATAAGATATTTTTGATGATATGTAATAAACGATAACTTACTGCGTTTATATATCGAACTAAATATTAAATGCTTATGGCAAACAGTTACTCAAAAACAGCTCCAGAGATGATGGAGGATAAACAAAAACCATCGCAAACGACACTTCAATTTATTCTCAATTATTCGAGAAGTATAGAAGTCAAAAAAACAAAACAAGAATCGTTACTGATTCATTTAAACTAATTAGAGAGCATCGAGAGGTGCTCTTTTTAATTTAGAAAAAAATAGATTTTTTTTATTGGAATAAGGAATAGTAAAGAGTGAATCCTCATTCCTGTCATTCCGACCTTAGAAAGTTTTTGGAATAAAGAATAGTTTAAAATGAGATTCCTCAGTCGTTTAACTCCTTCGGAATGACAAGGTGTGGTTGGTTGGGTGTGGAAATTAGTTGTAAAAGCTTCGCTTTTACAACTAATTTCCACACATTCTCCCTAACGCCTGTCATTCCGAAAATGCCTTGGCATTGAGGAATCCTTTTTTTTTAAGCGAGTCTTTTTTCCTTAAGCGTGTTGTTTTTCTTTAAGATTAAGGTTTACTACAAGGATTAACCAAAGAAGAGATTCCAGTCATATTACTCCAGTTGTGCTGAGCTTACCGATGTGTCCAACTGTCATTCATTGTACTTTCAATTTATATCCGATGATTTTTTTCTAAACTTTTATTACTTTTTAGTTCATGCTTTAATATTCAGAAATGGCATCAATAGTTTATTGTAAAAAGTTGATTATTTGATTAAACTTGCGTGATGGTTTTTAGTACGACCTTATTCTTATTGTATTTCTTACCAATTTTTCTTTTGGTCTATAATCTTGTAACCAAAAAATGGAAAAACATTGTTATCCTCATTGCTAGTATTTTATTTTACAGTTGGGGAGCTCCAAAATTTGTATTTGTAATTGTGGGTTCCACAATTCTAGATTTTTATCTTGTTCAACAGATTTATAGAAGCACCAAAGAAAAACATAGGAAGATCCTTTTGGGAATATCTATCTTCATGAATTTAGGTTTGTTGGCCTACTTTAAATACGCTAATTTCTTTGTTGAGAATCTAAATTCTGCCCTAGAGTCTATTGGTTTTACGGAATTAGCCTGGACTTCTGTTGCCTTGCCAATTGGAATTTCATTTTACACCTTTCAAACTCTAACTTATTCAGTTGATGTATATAGAAAAGTACATGCTCCGCTTGAAAAAGTAACCGATTACTTGATGTACATCATGTCGTTTCCACAAATGATTGCTGGTCCAATCGTTAGATTTAGTTCAATAGCTGATCAAATAACCAATCGAAAAGAAGTTATAGATGATAAATTGATTGGATTTTATCGCTTCTGTATTGGATTGGCAAAGAAAGTTTTAATAGCCAATGTAATGGCTGAACAAGCTGATTTGATTTTCGACAGTGATTTGAATGAAATATCTATGGGAAGCGCATGGATTGGAATGTTGGCTTATACATTTCAAATTTACTTCGACTTTTCAGGTTATTCAGATATGGCGATTGGATTGGGTAGAATGATGGGATTCAAGTTTCCTGAAAATTTTAATTCGCCTTACATTTCAAGAAACATCAGTGAATTTTGGAGAAGGTGGCACATCACATTAGGCGCTTTCATGCGCGATTACCTTTACATTCCATTAGGAGGAAATAGAGTGAAATCAAAAGGTAGATTGTTCTTTAATTTATGGATTGTCTTTTTACTTTCTGGATTATGGCATGGCGCATCTTGGAATTTCGTTATTTGGGGAGCTTATCATGGATTATTTTTAATTCTAGATCGTTTATTTTTGATTCGTATATTGAATAAAACGGGAGTGATTTTCTCAACGATTTTCACATTTTTCATTGTAATGATTGGTTGGGTTATTTTTAGACTTGAAGATTTAACATCGATAAAGATTTATTTAATCAAGCTGTTCTCCTTTGACTTAAACTTTGAAATAAATTCAGTTCCATCCTTTTGGTTCATTGCCATTATAGCAACATTCTTCTCCATATTCACAGCATTTAAAGTGGGTCAGAAAATTGAAAACTATGTACTCTTTCAGAATTATTTAAAAATTTCAAATCATTTAGTATTTACTTTTGTTTCGGTTGTTTTATTAATATTATCATTGATTTCAATCACTTCCTCAGAATTTAATCCATTTATTTACTTTAGATTTTAGAGATGGAGGAAAAGAAAAGAGATGATTTAATTAAGAAATTCCTTTTTATAGGAATAGTAGCTTTGCTATTTATACCCATGTTTTCGAATCGGTATAAATTATTTGAAATTAAACCGTTAGGTGGATCATATTCCCAGGCTGAAGATCCAAAATTTGCTTTTGAAAATTGGTTTGAAGGAGTTTATCAAGATCAGAAACAAAATTATATAGAAGAAAGTTTAATCTTCAAACCTTTGTTCGTTCGGATCTATAATCAGTATTACCACGATTTTTATAATATAGGAAGAGCAAATTCTGTAGTAGTTGGTAAATCTGGATATTTGTACGAATCTTACTATATTAAAGCATATTTAGGCAGAGATTTCATAGGGGATAAAGAAATACAAGCAAAAGTTAAAAAGTTAAGTCTTGTTGTTGATACATTAAAATCAAAAGGAGTTGAATTGATTGTTGTCTTTGCACCAGGGAAAGGAAGCTTTTATTCAGAGTTTATTCCAGAAAAATTCAATCCTAATGACAAAACAATCACGAATTATGAAGTTTATAATGAAAAGCTATTAAAGTCAAGTATTCACTATTTGGATTTTAGAAAGTGGTTTCTGAGTAAAAAGTCAACTTCTAAATATCCACTTTTTCCCAAAACAGGTATTCATTGGAGTAAATACGGTGAGTTATTGGCCGCAGATTCACTTCTTCGATATATCAATTCTATCTCACAATTTAAGAAAACACCAGAATTGATTATTGGAGAGGTAGAGGTTTCTAACATTATGAGAGATACGGATGATGATATTGAAAAAGGGATGAATTTATACTACGATATTCCAGATTTAGAAATGGGATATCCAGTTTTTTCAATACATAAGGAAAAGATTAATAATCAACCTAAAGTCCTTACTATATCAGATAGCTATTACTGGGGAATGTTTAATTGGGGTTTGTCTAAAAAAGCATTTAATAATGGTCAATTCTGGTATTATAACGAAGCGATTTATCCAGATAGCTATGAAAAACCAATAAAGGTGAGTGATATCAATATTATTGATGAGGTTGAAAAGAATGATATAGTAATTTTGATGTCGACAGATGCTTATCTCTATAAGTTTGCTTTTGGATTTATAGATCAGTTATATGCTGCTTACTTTCCTCCAGAAGTTCCAACTAAATAATCATAGAATTACTAACTCTTGATCTTCTAATTTTGATAATATAGTTTCAATTTTAAAAATAGATACATGTGATTGAGCCTCCCAGGATTTTTATAGGGGGTGATAATACATTTTAATAACATCCAGACCGAAAGTCGTTTCAATGGTTGTTTATTTACTGTTATGAAACTTTTTAAATAATAATTATTAATCTCAAACCTGTGACAATATTTAAAAGTGGTAGTATTAATCATTGACAAATAAAAAAACCAATAGTTTGGGATGGTGAGCATGCTCAAAACATTGCTGAAGAACATATAAAAGATAAGGGTTCACATCATTTGCTACATGTTAGGGATCAGTAGTTGACTAAGCAAGTAAAAGTATGGACTAGAGTTAAAAGAAGGTTAAAGAGACATGAAGCAGTGATATTCGATACAGAGGCAAATAAAAAAAATCGGGCACAAAAAAAACCGTCTGTTTCCAAACGGTTTTTTTTAAGTAGCGAGAGGGAGATTTGAACTCCCGACCTCAGGGTTATGAATCCTGCGCTCTAACCAACTGAGCTACCTCGCCAAATTATCTAAAAAACAATGGTCATATTGACTATTGCGAGTGCAAAGATAATAGCTTTTTTCTAATTTCAAACACTATGAACGGTCTTCCTCAAATAAAATTTTCGTGTGGTGTTTTAATGTTCTTAAAAACAAGCTGATAAACAATGCAGCTGCAAGAACAATTAAATAATAAGTATGAAGAATAAATGCATCTTCAATGATATAATTGCGTAAAACATCAACAAACAAGAATCCTAAGATTGTTGCGGTAATTCCTGAGTACTCTCTTCTCAATATTGTTTTCATAGAAAATGATATCGGAGATTTGATGTAATTTTTCCATGAAGGCCAGAATGCTGGAACTTTCAAACTCCAATCTAAATAGTCCTTTCCGAATTTGCGTTCCAAAAATCTTTCTTCAGCGAACATAATTCGCTCATAGTATAACCAGAAAGCTAATGAAACAATGACAACAAACCAGATGTTAGCAGTGAAAACCACAATACCAATCCACATGAAGTAATTTCCTACATATAAAGGGTGTCGCATCGTAGAATAAATTCCTTTGGTATTCAAAGCTTCCGCAACTTGTTCTTTTGTATTTCTTCCAGAAGTATTTTTACTTGAAGTTCCAATTGCAATTGCACGAATTACTTGTCCTAAAATAGAAAGTACTGTGGCAAAGGACAATAGGATCCAATAATAATTATCATTTAATTCCATCCAACCATAATCCGTAAAGAAAACAACGGGAACCGCTAAAATGAATAGTATGACAGGGATTTGACCTCTGAATTTAAACAAAGTATTACCCGACTTTTCGAGAGAATGTATAAGAGCCATTTAAAAGTTATTAGTATATTGCGAAAATAATCTTCGGCGAAGATAATAAATATATAATATTTGCAACATGCCAGAAAAATTTAAGTTTGAACAAGAATATCTTTTTAGAACCTCTTCAAAAGTTTTAAATTCTATGGTGATGACTCCCAGTGGTTTGAGTGAGTGGTTTGCAGATGATGTGAATATAAAAGATGATATTTATACCTTTTATTGGAATGGGAGCGAAGAAGTTGCGCGATTAATCAGTAAAAAAGCAAATGATCACATCAAATTCCAATGGTTAGAGGATGAAGAAGAAGGATTAGACACGTATGTCGAAATCCGCTTTAAAGTTGACCCAATGACAAAAGCGGTAGTTCTTCATTTAACTAGTTTTGCAGAAAAAGACGAGATGGAAGAAATACAATTGTACTGGGAAAGCACAATTGAAGAACTCAGAAGAGTAATTGGTGCATAATTCATTTTCTTTTTAACAAGTTTCTATTCACTATTACTGTTCTATTTTTGTAAATCCTTATTTTATTTAAAGTACATTTATCCCCATAATTATATGTTATGAGCGGATTCTTTATCTTATCAATTATTCTTGCCTATTTCGTGGTTTTGTTGATCATTTCACGAGTAACCTCCAGAGGGGCAGAAAATGATGCCTTTTTTACTGGAAATCGAAATTCTAAATGGTATTTAGTAAGTTTCGGAATGATAGGAGCTTCACTTTCAGGAGTAACCTTTATCTCTATTCCAGGATTAGTGGGTGGCTCTGGATTTTCCTACATGCAAATTGTAATTGGGTATATGTTGGGATATGCTATTATCTCCTTTGTCCTATTGCCATTATATTATAAGCTTAATTTAACTTCTATTTATTCCTATTTAGGAGGACGATATGGACCCAAAACACACAAGGTGGGTGCTGGGTTTTTCTTGATTTCTAGAATTCTTGGTGCTTCTGTTCGTCTATTTTTGGTGGCAGATATCCTCGATTATTTTGTTCTAAGTTCTTACGGAATACCTTTCGAAGTCTCTGTTTTGGTAACACTTCTCTTGATCTATGTTTACACCTATCGTGGCGGAATCAAAACAATTGTTTGGACCGATACATTGCAAACACTTTTTATGTTGATAGCCTTGGTCGTGAGTGTTGTCTTAATCACACAATCCATCGGTGGAATAGATGAAGCTACTGTTGGTTTAAAGTCTTTAGGAATGACGGATTGGTTTGTAACAGATAATCCAAAAGACAGTAATTATATTTTGAAAGGAATTTTAGGAGGTTTATTTATTACTGTTGGTATGACTGGGTTAGATCAAGACATGATGCAGAAAAACCTTACGTGCCGAAATGAGAAAGAAGCCAAGAAAAATATGATGTGGTTCTCTATAATTCTGTTTGGAGTAAACTTTGTTTTCTTAATGTTAGGTGGTTTGCTCTTCCTTTATGCTCAGGAAAATCCCGATATTTTATCATCTATTCAAGGAATGGATCTCGACAAGCAAACCGACCGTTTGTTTCCGTTAATTGCACTAGAAGGTGGTTTGGGTACTATGATTGGTATTACATTCTTATTAGGTCTGGTTGCTGCGGCATATTCTTCTGCAGATTCGGCGTTAACAGCATTAACGACATCAACAAGTGTCGATTTATTTAAAGTGGATACTTGGGAAGACAAAGCCAAAGCAGAACGCGTTAGAAAATATATTCACATTGGAATGACTGGAATTTTGTTTGTGGTTATACTCTTAGCAAATGCTTTAAAGGAACAAGATGTCATTAATACATTATTCGTTCTGGCTGGGTATACTTACGGTCCATTACTGGGACTTTTCTTCTTTGGAATTATAACTAAAAGAAAAGTGAATGATAATTTAACTTGGATTGTCTGCTTAATCGTTCCTGTGATTATATTCGTTTTCAAAACTTATGAAGGCGTTTGGTTTGATGGATACAAATCAGGGCATGAGATTTTGGGTGTAAATGGATTGTTGTGTTATTTGGGGTTGTGGGCATTTTCTGAAAAGCAAGCTAAATTAGTTGCTGATTAGGTTTTTTTTGGAGTGTTTGTAATTGGCTATTTTGAGTTGTAGTGGTATTGAATCCTTGATTTACGCTAAATTTCAATAACGGCTATTGGCTAACTTTCACTAACGGTTAAAAACGACTAGCGTTAAAAGGTTGGTTTTATTGATGTATAGAAGGAATTATTTGGATAAATACTCTAAATCTCTGCAACGGTTATTTCCTGAATTTCACTAACGGTTAAAAACGACTAGCGTTAAAATGTTGGTTTTATTGAGTTGTAGAAGGAATTATTTGGATAATTACGCTAAACTTCAATAACGGCTATTGGCTATCTTTCACTAACGGTTAAAAACGACTAGCGTGTATTGTCTGATTTCATTGAGTTGAAGAGATTCTAAATCCTCTATTTTTGCTGAATTTCAATAACGGCTATTAGCTAACTTTCACTAACGGTTAAAAACGACTAGCGTTTATTTTTTTTGATTTTATTGAGTTGTAGAAGTAATTGTTTGAGAAATTTCTCTAAATTTTTGTAACGGTTATTCTTTAAGATCTAGTAACGGTTAAAAACGACTAGCTTGTATTGTTTGATTTCATTGAGTTGTAGAGGCATTGAATCCTTAAATTACGCTAAATTTCAATAACGGCTATTGTCTAACTTTCACTAACGGTTAAAAACGACTAGCGTGTATTGTCTGATTTCATTGAGTTGAAGAGATTCTAAATCCTCTATTTTTGCTAAATTTCAATAACGGCTATTGGCTAACTTTCACTAACGGTTAAAAACGACTAGCGTGTATTGTTTGATTTGATTGATTTTTAGAGGGCTAGAAGCCTTAATTCACGCTAAACTTCAATAACGGCTAACAGCTTATTTTTTCTAACGGTTAAAAACGACTAGCTTGTATTGTTTGATTTCATTGAGTTGTAGAGGCATTGAATCATTAATTTACGCTAAACTTCAATAACGGCTATTGGCAAATTTTCACTAACGGTTAAAAACGACTAGCGTGTATTGTCTGATTTCATTGAGTTGACAGGGACTTGAATCCTTGATTTATACTAAATTTCAATATCGGCTATTAGCTAATTTTCACTAACGGTTAAAAACGACTAGCGTGTATTGTTTGATTTCATTGAGTTGTAAAGGACTTGAATCCTTAAATTAAGCTAAACTTCAATAACGGCTATTGGCTAGCTTTCACTAACGGTTAAAAACGACTATCATGTATAGTTTGATTTCATTGAGTTGTAGAGGCATTGAATCCTTAAATTACGCTAAATTTCAATAACGGCTATTGGCTAACTTTCACTAACGGTTGAAAACGACTAGCGTGTATTGTTTGATTTCATTGAGTTGTAAATGACTTGAATCCTTAATTCACGCTAAATTTCAATAACGGTTATCTGCTGATTTTACTAACGGTTAAAAACGACTAGCTTGTATTGTTTGATTTCATTGAGTTGTAGAGGCATTGAATCCATAAATTACGCTAAACTTCAATAACGGCTATTGGCTATCTTTCACTAACGGTTAAAAACGACCAGCGTATATTGTTTGATTTCATTGAGTTGACAGGGACTTGAATCTTTGATTTATACTAAATTTTAATAACGGCTATTGGCTAATTTTCACTAACGGTTAAAAACGACTAGCATTTATTGCCTGATTTTATTGAGTTGTAGAGATTCTAAATCCTCTATTTACGCTAAATTTCAATAACGGCTTTTGCTATTTTTACTAACCATTAAAAACGACTATGCAGTCAATTTTCAAAACCATCTGGGATTTAATTTTAAAATTCTAATCAAATATTTTGAATGTAAGGTTAAATTTATATATCTTGAATAAGAGTTACATCAATCTAAATCAATTTAATAACTTAAATCAATCAATTATGAAAATATGTAAAGTGTGCAGAAACTTAGTTATAGGGCGGGCGGATAAAATATTCTGCTCTGTAAAATGTAAAAACTTCTATCATTTAGAATTAAGAGCAATCACTGCTATTGCCGCCTCAGACATCGATAAAATTCTTCATCGAAATAGATCAATTCTTTCTGAACTGATAGGGGGGAATAAGCGACAAGTCAAGATTAAGCGATTAGAAATGGATAAGAAGAACTTTCATTTCAAATACCAAACTCATAAAAACATCAATTCAAAAGGAAAAACCTATAATTGGCTCTATGATTTAGGGTGGATGGAGTTTAGTAATGATGAAATATTGTTACTTAAAAAGCGTTTGTGAATTTCATAAATTCGTAACATAACTTAAATCTCCTTTCGATTGTTTCTTATAACTCCACCTCTAAAATCGGTCATAATGGCATTTCGTGTTGCTTTAAGATGACTTTATGTCATTAAAAACACTAGGTTTTATTACTTTTATCTCTAAATTCTCTTAAAATTCCCATTGGTATTCAATTTGATAATCATATATCGAATTAGAAAACAACAATTAAAAAACATAGAATATGGAAATGTCAAGAATTAATAGCGGGTTTTTACCATCATTTTTAACTGGATTAGATGAGGAATTATTTAACAAACGTCAAACAGCAAAATCTTCTCAGGTAGCAGTAAATATTATTGAGCGCGATGAAGATTATGTAGTTGAAATGGCTGTTCCAGGATTTAATAAAGAAAATATTCACATCGAATTGGATGGAAACAAGCTTTCAATTAGAGGTGAAGCAAAAGAATCCAAAGAGGTAGAGGAAGAAAACTATACACATAGAGAATTTTCTTACGGTGAATTTACAAGATCATTTACTTTACCAAAAGATGTCGATGGGCAAAATATCGGAGCGGATTATAATGAAGGTGTGTTAAGAGTTACTGTTCCGAAACCTGAAATGAAAAAGAAAGTTGTTAAGAAAATTGAAGTGAAAGGAAACTAAAGTTTTGAATAGTAGAGTAGTAGTTTGATAGTGTGAGTTTAAAAGTAGGGGTTGATTAATTTCAACCTCTATTTTTTTTGTAATAATTTGCCAAATAACTCAAGCGATAAAAATCAAATAAGCGAATTGAAGGATTTGATTTAAATAGATTGCTCTTCATTAAACTTCCAAAATTATTATAAATAAAACTCAAAACTCCAACCATTCTAAAGGACCTCATTTTTTCAAATACTCGAAAAATCTTAATCTGTTCGACGATTTCTTTTTCTTGAAACTGAGGATTGAAAACGTATTTTTCGACAGCTGTTAAACTATTGGCTATAAATCCTTCGTTGGTTTCAAGATAATCATGCACGAGTTGATTGTCGATATGTAAAACAGAAATATTATTTTTCTTTAATTCCAATCCCAGTAGCGTGTCTTCATGGCCATAACCGCTTTTTTCAATATCAATAGTTCCTTCATCAAATGGATGTTTATCAAGAACTGATTTCTTCAACATGATATTGAAACTAATAAGCGATTTGTAAGGTGTTTTATTTCTTATTTCCGCAGGAAGAAACTCACGTTGTGATCCATAATGCCAGCGCAACGCATTTTCTTTTGGTGGAGTAACACTGTACTTCATTCCACCAATAATAACCTGTGCATTATCTTTATTAATCGTGTAGTTCTCAATGAAATCTGGACGATTAACCAATGCATCTGAATCTATAAAAAGCAGATTTTCAAATTGTGCTCTTTTACCGAGTTCATTCCTTATTTTCGCCCGACCATAATGAATGTTAGATTCAATATATTGACAATGTTCGAATTCATTTATTGCCCTGTTTTCCTCTTTAAACTGAGTAGAAGTATCGTCTAAAACCAATACTTCAAACGCAATATTCAATTCCATACATTGACTGTGCAGCGCTTTTACGAGTGCTACACAATCAAAATTATATACGGGAATGAGTATGGAAAGCATTATTTATTCATAAGACAATAAAACATCTAATCTCTTTATGCATTCTATAAAATATGTTCTAACATGCTTTATAGTCAGATATTACTTATTTCCTTTTTCGAAATCGGCTAAAAACTGAGCTAATCCGCTGTCCGTGAGTGGGTGATGAGCCAACTGCTTAATCGCTTTTAGTGGGCCAGTCATAACGTCTGCTCCAATTTCCGCACAATCAATAATGTGCATTGGGTGACGAACTGAAGCCGCTAAAATTTGAGTGTCAAAAGCATAATTATCAAAAATTCTTCTAATTTGAGCAATCAATGCAATTCCATCTCCTGAGATATCATCTAGCCTTCCAACAAATGGTGAAACATAAGTTGCACCGGCTTTAGCAGCCAATAATGCTTGACCAGCAGAAAAAATCAATGTACAATTTGTTCTGATTTTATTTTCAGAAAAATATTTAATCGCTTTAATTCCTTCAGTTGTCATTGGAACTTTTACCACAATGTTATGATGTAAGTCAGATAAACGTTGACCTTCTTGAATCATTCCTTTGTAGTCTGTAGCAATAACTTCAGCGCTTACAGGGCCATTAACAATCTGACAAATATCACGGTAATGCTTAAGAATAGCATCTTTTCCTGTAATGTTTTCTTTTGCCATTAAAGTAGGGTTTGTGGTTACACCATCTAAAACTCCCAAATCGTTAGCTTCCTTAATTTCAGCTAAATTTGCTGTATCTATAAAAAATTTCATGTTCTTTCTTTTTACTAAAATAGTCAGATTTTTTTAAAAGCATAGAGAAATTCTAACTAGATAAGGACTAAGAGCAGAATAGTCCATGTTAAGAAGGTTTTTTTAATGGTAAAAAGGATAGTCCTCAATATTTTAAAGACAATGTATTTCTATTTTTTCAGAAGCGTTTAGTGACACATGATAAGTTTAAAAGGTAAGAATATACTCTTCAATTGACTTATTACCACAAGCATCAATAGCTCTAATTATTACGGTTTTTTCACCTTTTAAATCTTTCGGTGGATCAAAGTAAAACTGTGTGCTTTTTGGCTCGTATTGTAATAAGTACCACTCTCTATTAATGTAAATATCATAATCAATTAATCCTGAGCCTTTTTCTGAAATACTCCAACTCAATTGTTTGTTTCCAACGGCAGTATTATTACTGAAATTACGCGCCTTTATTGCAGGTGCTATTGTATCAACTTCTACTGAGAAATCACCAAATGACTTAATTCGAGAGGTGATCCAACCATCTTTTACTGTTCCTCCTTCCGCGTATTTCGTTCCATATCTGGATATTCTCTGAATGTATTGCTTTTCATCTTTTACATTAGACAATGAAGGCAACATCAGTTTGAAAGTCTCCTGAAGTGGAATTAGGTCATCTCCAAATTCAATTGCATTTTTGGAAGATTTCAATTTTAAAGGAGTTGGTTCATAAAGAATCCCAGGTGGAAAAAGGATATAATGAAACTCGTCATAACTCAAATATGCACTGTCAGGATAAAGTAATTTCGCATTAGGATAGAGCTTGTGTTCCTTTCTTTTAGTTCCTGCTTCAATTTCTAAGTTGAAAGATAATTTGCTAGAATTTCCATAAGCATCTTTCGCAACATAACTTATCGGATATGTATTTCCTGGTTCCGCTTTTATCATTCCATTGTTAAGCATTGTACGATAAATTGGCAACGGATTATGCTTGGTTTTAAATGCTTTTTGATAATGACGTCTTCGATTATGATATTCTTCGTAATCCTTATGTGTATTGATTTGTCTGTTGGAAGCAAACGAAATTCTTTCCATGTTCTGACTAAAAACCGTATCCTTATCCACCAATAAAAATGCTTCATGGATTCCACAAACATTATTTGCTCCATCAAGTTTATCGATTACATCAAAAGAAAATCCAATGCCTCCTTTATTAGAAGTATACGAAGCATCAACACTTACTGAATTTCCAGAAATACTATATTTCCCGTTTGATCCTGAAACAGTATAGCTTTTTGATTTATCGGGAACGCGATACCCTTCCTCTGTTAATGCGTAAACTTTCAATCCTCTAATTGTTGGCTCTTGGGTGTCTGCAATATCAAAATTGAATAGCAATGGATTTAAAGCATTTTCTGAAATTGTTTCTCTAATTTCGAAATGTAAGTGTGGAGCAGAACTTCCACCTGTATTTCCCGATTTAGCTATTATTTGTCCTTTTTTCACTCTCAAAGAATCTTTGGTAGGATAATAATCGATTTCAAATCCTTCATTCCCCTCTTGCTGTTGGGATGCTAAATAGGCTAATTGTCCAACGAAGGCTTCACAATGTGCATAAACAGAAGTCAATCCGTTATAATGGTCGATATAAACAACGTTTCCATATCCCCAAGGAGAAACTTTGATTCGTGAAACATATCCATCCTCAACGCTTAAAATATTATATCCCGATCTGCGATTCGTTTTTATGTCGATTCCTGTATGAAAATGATTCGATCTTAATTCTCCAAAATTCGCAGCCAAAACCATTGGAATATCCATTGGAGCGTGCAAATCATATTTTGAATAATCGATTTTCTGAGCGTTCAAATGAACACTGAATCCGATAAAAAGTGATAAGAAAAAGATACTGATTTTTGTCATACTGCAAAAGTAACAATTAAGTAATTTTATTGACGTATACTGACTTGAAAGCGATGAAAAAGTAAATAACAAATTGTTGTTCAATTCTCTACCTAGGAACCATTCTTGGTTTGGCTTTCTTTTCACGAATGAGATAAACACCAATTAATATAAGCACTCCACTGAAAATGTACCAAGGACTAAACTTTTCTCCATCTAATAATCCCCACATGATTGCTAAAATTGGCAAAAGGTAAGAAACACTACTGGCGAAAATAGGTGTTGTATCTTGAATGAGCTTGTAGTAGATTACAATTGCTATCGTAGTTCCGAAGATTGCTAAAATACTCACAAATCCAAAGGCAGTCCAAGTTTCTGGAGTAGATTCGTGACTGCTAAAGAATCCAGTTGATAATAGAATAACCAGCGCTGGAACGGCCCACATTGTAAACATGCTGGCAGTCAATTCAATTGAAGTTAAGTGTCCCAATTTATCTTTGACAATCAAGGCTGCAATAGCATAACAAATCGTTGCAAAGACAATAAGTAGTGCATAACCGATTTGGGTTTCTTCAGTATTCGATTCAGAGAAGAACATTAATGTTGCAGCGCCAAAGAATCCTATGATTGCTCCAAAAACTTGTGAAATTTGTGTTCTAACTCCATAGAATATAAATCCAAGTACCAACACAAATATGGGGACAAGCGAATCTAATACTCCAGCCAGTGAACTACTGATATGTGTTTGTGCTATTGGAAATAAATAAAGCGGTAAGAAGTTACCAAACAATCCAGACAGAGCAACATAGAAAAGGGATTTCTTTTTCATTTTTCGGATGACAGGAATTCCAATAAATGACAATATAACACCCGAAATTAATACACGTAAAGATCCAATCTCAAAAGGTGAGAATTCAAGCAATGATTTCTTGATCATTATGAATGAACTTCCCCATGTTAGTGCTAAAATGACTAGCAAAAACCAACGGTTACCAAAAATACCCTTCATTATAAAATGAAATTACGAATTGATTAATTTTTTGACCTGTGTTTGAGGAATGATGTGTTTACTGGATGCTGTTGAGTTGAATAAAGACACAGGGGATTTTAATTCTTAAATCATGCTATACCGCATAAATCCTAATTGAGGTGCAAAGTTAAATGAACTTTTTAGATTGAGATTCTATGACTACTGAAAAAGTGTTAAAGTAAAGTGAAATTGTTACCCTGGTTGGTATATTCTAATCTTTATAAAAAAAAACCAACAAAATCCCAGCGGGATAATGAATATCCGTCTAGGATTTTCTACTTTAAATTTAGAGCGGTTTTCTATAATAATTTTAAGATTTCTGCGATATACCTTCCTGCATAAGTACTAACGTGTCTGAAGAAAAACAATCAAAATCCCAGCGGGATGGTGAATATCGTCTAGGATTTTCTCCTTTAAATTTAGAGTGATTTTCGATAATAATTTTAAGATTTCTGTGATATACGATCCTGCATGAGACCTAACGAGTCTAAAAAGTAAACCAACAAAATCCCAGCGGGATGGTGTATTTTCGCCTAGGATTTTAATCCTAGGTTTTCGATAAAAGAATCAGTGGTAGTAAAAGAATCAGCAGAAATGGAGTAAAACTAAGAAAGAGTGAGAAACAAAACGAGAGCGAAGTAAAAAGCGGAATAAAAACTAAGTTTTTATTCCGCTTTTTGTGCCCAGAGAGGGACTCGAACCCTCACATCCATAAGGACACATGGCCCTCAACCATGCCTGTCTACCAATTTCAGCACCTGGGCAACTTTGGTGGCACAAAGATATAAAATTGATTGTATTCCTTGGTGTTTAGCGAGAAATAAAGCACAAAAAATAAAGCATAAAAAAACCGAACTTATCAAAAGATAAGTTCGGTTTTCACTAGTGAGTGATTAATAATTTATTTCTTTATGGATTCTACAACAGCTTTGAATGCACCTGGGTGATTCATTGCTAAGTCTGCAAGAACTTTTCTGTTCAATTCAAGCCCACTTTTGTTGTACTGTCCCATAAATTGAGAATAGCTCATTCCGTGTAATCTAGCTGCAGCGTTAATACGCATAATCCAAAGTGAACGGAATTTTCTTTTCTTTTGTTTACGGTCTCTATAAGCGTAAACTAATCCTTTTTCAACAGCATTTTTTGCTACTGTCCAAACATTTTTTCTTCTTCCGTAGTAACCTTTTGCAAGTTTCATTACTGATTTTCTTCTTGCTCTTGCCGCTACGTGATTTACTGATCTTGGCATATTTTAATGTTTTTTGATAATAAAGTGCTTCTATTTTTCAGAAGTCTTAGGTACTCATCACCGGGTTTAAATACTAACCTCTGTCACCATGACAGAAAAATTTTACTTCATGCAAAGCATTTGCTTAACATTTGGGCGATCCGCTTTAGTTACGTATGCTGTCTTTGTTAAGTTACGCTTTTGTTTTTTACCTTTTTTAGTAAGGATGTGACTTTTGAAAGCGTGCTTTCTTTTAATCAATCCACTACCAGTTACTTTGAATCTCTTCTTAGCACTGGATTTTGTTTTCATTTTTGGCATATTCTCAATGTTTAAATTTACTCACTAGTATTGTATAGACTAATCCTTCTTCGGATTAATCATAATTGTCATTCTTTTTCCTTCTAGTTTCGGCATCAATTCAAGTGTACCGTATTCAGAAAGCTCTTGAGCAAAACGCAAAAGTAAGATTTCACCACGGTCTTTAAATACAATCGCACGACCTCTAAAGAATACAAAAGCTTTCACTTTAGAACCTTCTTGTAAGAATTTCTTTGCGTGATCTAATTTGAAATTAAAATCGTGTTCTTCCGTATTTGGACCAAAACGAATTTCTTTAATTACAACTTTTGATTGCTTTGCTTTAAGCTCTTTTTCCTTCTTCTTTTGATTGTACAAGAACTTTTTATAGTCCATGATTTTACACACAGGCGGATTAGCCTTAGGTGAAATCTCAACTAAATCCAGATCTTGTTCGTCAGCCATTTTAATAGCGTCCTTTGTATCTAAAATTTGAGGTTCTTGACCATCACCAACTAATCGAATCTGTGGAACGCGAATACGGTCATTGATTCTGTTAGGATCCTCTTGCCTCGGTTTAAATGTTCTTCTTGGTTTTCTCATTTATTCTTTTTATCAGTTAAGCATTTAAATCATCATGACTTAACTCTTCTTCAACTAATTTGTTAATTATTTTAATGAAGTCTTCAATTGGCATCGAACCCAAATCTTCTGCACCTCTCTGGCGCACCGAAATTGTGTTCGTTTCCATTTCTTTTTCACCAACGATAAGCATAAACGGTGTTTTTCCCATTTCTGCTTCACGAATTTTCTTACCTACCTTTTCGTTTCTATCATCTATGAAGCCGCGAATATCGGAATTTTTTAAAACTTTAGAAACTTTTTCTGCGTATTCATTAAAATTTTCACTAATCGGTAGAATTGCATATTGTTCAGATGATAACCACAATGGGAAATCACCAGCACAATGTTCTAATAATACAGCAACAAATCTTTCCATAGAACCAAAAGGTGCTCTGTGAATCATCACTGGTCTGTGCTTCTGATTATCTGCTCCAATGTATTCTAATTCAAATCTTTCTGGTAAATTATAATCTACTTGAATAGTACCTAATTGCCATTCTCTTCCCAAAGCATCTTCAACCATGAAGTCTAATTTTGGTCCGTAAAATGCCGCTTCGCCATATTCAATTACAGTATTCAAACCTTTATCAGCAACCGCTTCTAGAATTGCAGCTTCTGCTTTTTCCCAGTTTTCGTCGCTTCCAATATATTTTGAATGATCTTCTTTATCACGCAAAGATATCTGAGCAGTAAATGTCTTGAAATCTAGCGTTTTGAAAATGTAAAGTACAATGTCAATTACACTTTGAAATTCTTCTTTCACTTGTTCAGGCATACAGAAAATATGCGCATCATCTTGTGTAAATCCACGAACCCTTGTCAATCCGTGAAGTTCTCCACTTTGCTCATAACGGTAAACTGTTCCAAATTCAGCATAGCGAATTGGAAGTTCACGGTAGGAGTGAGGTTTTGCTTTGTAAATCTCACAGTGGTGAGGACAGTTCATTGGTTTCAACAAAAACTCCTCGTTCTCATCTGGCGTGTGAATAGGTTGGAATGAATCCGCACCGTATTTCGCATAATGACCAGAAATTTCATACAGTTTTTTACTTCCAATATGTGGAGTAATAACTTGCTGATAACCTCTGTTTTCTTGTACTTTCTTTAAGAAGTTTTCCAAACGCAAACGTAATTCAGCTCCTTTCGGTAACCAAAGTGGTAAACCTTGTCCAACAGCTTGTGAAAAAGTAAACAATTCCATTTCCTTTCCTAACTTTCTGTGGTCACGCTGACGTGCCAATTCAAGTTTCTCTAGGTATTCATTCAGTTCTGCATTTTTAGGGAAAGTGATTCCATAAATACGCGTTAACTGCTTATTTTTTTCGTCTCCACGCCAGTATGCACCAGCAATAGATGTTAATTTAATCGATTTTATAAATCCTGTATGAGGAATATGTGGACCTCTGCATAAATCTGTGAATTCTCCTTGTGTGTAGAAAGTGATTGTACCATCTTCTAAATCTTCAAGTAATTCTAATTTATAAGGATCTTGCTTTTCTTTAAAGTATGCAATAGCCTTTTCTTTAGGCATGTCTTCACGAATGAATTCACTTTTTTGCTTAGCAAGCTCTTTCATTTTTTGCTCTACTTTTTCTAAGTCCTTCTCAGTAAAAGTATAGTCCATGAAATCAACGTCGTAATAGAAACCACTTTTGATAGCTGGTCCGATTGCCAATTTAACTCCAGGATACATAATTTCTAAAGCTTCCGCCATCAAGTGAGCAGAAGAGTGCCACATTGCAGATTTACCTTCTTTATCATTCCAGGTGAGTAACTTTAGGGTACTGTCAGTTTCAATCGGACGCATTGCATCGATTACTTCATTATTTACTTCGGCAGCAAGCACATTTCTTGCTAAACCTTCGCTTATACCTTTGGCTATGTCCAAAGAAGTTGTTCCTTTTTCAACCTCTTTAACAGATCCGTCTGGAAGTGTAACTTTAATACTCATAGTTTTCCTCTACCTTTTTGAGGTGCAAAAGTACGAGAATCATTTGGATTTGTCTTGAGAAGTAAGTAAAATATCCTATGGTTTGTTAATAAACAATTAGGAATTACGAATTATCAATTACGAATCACGCATTCAACTAGGAATTATGATTTTTTCACTTCCCTAAATAGCCTTAAATGCTTTGATTAATAAACTTAACTTATTCCAATCGGAGAATTTAATAAGTAAACTCATATTCAATTGTCAATTACGAATTCTGATTTATCTATTCTCAAATATTCATTTCTATTTTACTCGAGCTATCGCCAGTTTGGAACCCGCAGTCAAGGTTATCGAACTCAAATCCTACAAATCCTACAAATTCGTAATTTCTCTAATTCGTAATTCGTAATTTTTCATTCAACATTCTTCATTTTTAATTTCCTCCATTACCTCAGAAAATATCCCAATCGATTCCAATCTATCCGCTTGATGGAACAAATAAGAAGTCGTCATTATTTCATCCACTCCTGTATCTTCAATAAACTTTTTAGTCATTGCTTTAACTTCATCTTTATCACCAATAAATGTATAATTCAACATTTGTTTTAGAGCCGGATGACTGCGCAATTGACGAATTTCATCATTCATGTCTATTGGCGGTTGCATGTAATCTAATTGTTGTGTCAAAACTCCCAACATCATTCTGTACATGCTTGTTGAACGGCGTTCTGCTTCTTCTGAGGAATTGGCTGCGATAATGTTTACCGCTGCAATTGTATAGGGTTTGTCCAAATATTTTGAAGGCTGAAATTCGTTGTGATAAATGGCTAAAGCATGATGCAATTGAGCAGGAGCAAAGTGACTTGCGAAAACATAAGGCAAACCTTTTTTAGCAGCCAAATGTGCGCTGTCTGTGCTTGATCCTAAAATGTAAATGGGAACATCAACTCCTTCTGCCACAGTTGCACGCACTTTTGTTGTTGATGATGTATTCTCAAAATAACCTTGAATTTCATCAACTTCCTGTGGGAATCTATGAACAGATTGCATTCTATCGCTTCGTATAGCTTGTGCAGTAACTTGATCTGTTCCAGGAGCGCGACCTAATCCTAAATCCATTCGATTTGGAAATAAATTCCCAAGTGTTCCCAATTGTTCAGCAACCACCAAAGGAGAATGATTCGGTAACATTATTCCGCCAGAACCCACACGAATTGAATTCGTTTTTGCGGCAATATGTCCCATTAAAACAGTTGTTGCCGAACTTGCAATACTCACCATATTGTGATGTTCAGCCAACCAAAATCTGTGGTATCCTAATTCCTCAGCTTTTTGAGCAATTTCAACGCTGTTTTTAAAAACGGTTTCGTGAGAAGTGTTCTCGTTCACCATTGCGAGTTCTAGTATTGAATATTTTGTTTTCATGTTTAAAATTCTTGTGTACACATAATACAAATTTAATTAAGGATTGTTATTCTGTTGTATGGATTTAACTTTTAATTATAGTTTGAGAAGTGTTTATTCTAACCCGGTGTTTGGAAAACTTCGCCGATACTTGTAATTCCGAATCTCGATTATTAAACTCAAATCTCCTACGATAAAAACGGAAATACTCTTAACTTAGACCGAAATGCAAAACTTATTCAGATTTATTAATGGATTAATTTACTTACTCATATTATTCTCTTGGTGGACAATTAAGTAATCGTCTAAATTTTTAGCTAATACGGTTCCTACATCCGATTATACTGAAGACATAGATGTTCAAGCTACATTGAATTATGAATACAATGGCTCATGGAATTTTGTCACCTCAAGAAGATTGGACGGTAAATTATTTTACATTCCTTTTTCTTATGGATAAGGAGAGATTTCATGTGATTTTAGTTTGCCTGAATCAACAATGACAAAAAAGGATTCTATGAAATCTGTAAATTCAAAGAAAAAATAAAGGAATTTTTTAAAAATAATTAAGATGAAATTTAAATATCGAACAATAGTTTATGTTTTATTTGTTTTTTGCATCTTAAACAGCTGTAAACCTCAATGTTCAGAGCGAATAGGAGATCAAGAAGTAAATTTATATAACGCTATGAATGAGTTGTATAAAGACTCGTTTAACTTAACGGTTGAAATTAGTCAAGATACTTTATTTGTTGATGTAAAGGGTTTACCAACCTATACTACAGGTAAGGATTATAACCATGTTTTATTTGGATACCTAATGTATAATTTGAATTTAGATAGTGTTAGAAGCTTTCATAAAATAAAGACGACAATATCCCATGATTGTAATGGCCTATATTACAGGTATAATACTGATTTGGATAGGGTTAATTTGGTGACTATTGATTTTTATGCTATCGAGAACTATATTAATATTACTAAATTTATATTAAAAAACTTTTCTGATCGTGAAGCAGCATTTGCAGATCTCATTTTTGAACCGGTTTCAGAATACTATCCGAAAATCACATTCGATGAAGGTTTGTATAACCTTCTTTTAAAACTTCACGTTGCTAAAAATAGAAGTCGAGGTAATATTAGCTATTCTGTTGATAATAAATATGAATTAGAGTTTGCTTTAATGTGGTTATATTATTCGTCTGATTTTTCATTTGAAGATTTATCTTTTCAAAAAGATCTTTTGGAGGAATATATTATGATGAGTAATATCAAAATTAAAAAGGATTTAAATAGAAAGGATTTAGATGAATTTTATAAAAAGCACTTTGGTTAAATAGGAAATGAAGATTTAGCTATGGATCTCAATTCAATCAACTAACAAACTCTATTGAGCGAAGGGCAAGCAAAAATAAAAAAATCCCTTCATGAATAATCACGAAGGGATTTTTAATATCTATACATTTTAAAAACAAATGTTCCCGTAAAAACGTTTTTCCATTTCTAAATTTTAAATCTCAATTTTTGAATTAGAAAATTCAAGAGTTAGACGCAGTATTTTTTGAAATCCAAGGAGTTGACGTTTGTCAATGACTGCTTTCAAAAATTACTGCAACGACGCTATTGGGTTTTATAATCAAAAAGGTAGATCGTCGTCTCCTTCGTCTACTAAAGTCTGCGCACTATCAGCACTTGCTGGAGCGATATCCGCTGGAGTAGGAGCTCCACCACCTTGACTTTTTTCTAATCTCCAAACGTCTAAAGAATTGAAGTATTTTACTTCACCTTGAGGGTTTGTCCACTCACGACCTCTTAAGTTAAATGTAACATTCACCGCGTCATTAACGTTGATGTTGTCCATTAAATCTGTACGTTCTTGTGTCAATTGAAATAAGATATCTTGAGGGTAATTTCCAGAACCATCTGTAATTACAAATTCTCTTTTCTTAAATTTCTCAGTGATTTGTTCAGTGTCTTTTTTCACTTTTACTATTCCCGAAATGCTAAACATAATGTTGTTGTTTTATATTATTGGTTATTAAATGCTAATAGTGTCATCCAAGCGGCTTCAATTTCATTCTTCTCCAAGTGATTCTTGGCTAATTTATGAAGTTCAAGCTCTAATTTGGCTGGTTCATCTTCTAAAGTTACAAAAAGTTCTGATAATTCAATTAACTTGTGTTCGTTAACATCAGTTTCATTTGGAAGTGCTTCTGAACTCCCTAATTTCCCGAAATCGTTTCCAGTTAAGATTGAACTTGCTCTAATGTCTTCCGGAATTTTATCGTATCCAATTCCGATTGCTGTAACAGGTTTTTCTACCTCAAACATCGATGCTTCGTTGGCGCGACAATACCAATTTCCTCCCATTCGCGAAACTAAATCAATTTTGTGTTGATCAATCATGCGATTATCATCCAAAATTTCTTCATTGATGTGGATTTTTACCACTTCACAAATCACTAGATTTCCAGCGCCTCCGCCAGTTCCTAATTCTTTTACTTCAATGACTTTGCATTCCAATTGTACAGGAGATTCCTTTACACGAAATGGTTTTACTTTCTCTGATGGGATTGGAGTTAATCCGCTTTTCACAAACTCGTTGACGTCTATTTCATAAGGAGAAGAACACAAACTCATTTGCTCTACCATGTCGTAATTCACGACATTGATAACGCATTCCGCAACCTTTTTTACATTATCGTAAGTGTCTTTTGTCTTTCCAGTACGTCCACTATTTGCCGGTGAAAAAATTAAAATTGGTGGATTCGCACTAAAAATATTAAAGAAACTAAAAGGAGCTAAATTAGGAGTTCCATTTTCATCAATTGTTGATGCAAATGCAATCGGACGCGGTCCAATAGCGCCTAATAAATAGCGATGTAATTCTGGAATGGGTAGCTCTTTTGGCTCTAATGTTAACATATCAGTCTCTTTATTTTTGCAAGTCGACAAAGGTAACGCTTATCTTCTTCAATAAAAATGAAACTGGTATTTTGTTGAAAAGTTATTGAAATTATGGAAAACTTATTCGCCATTTTCAGTTAAAGTCATAGTGGCTAATACGATTGATATGTCTCTTTTTTAGGTTCTTGAAATACTTATTTTCTAAGGTTTTTGAACCCTCCAATATGAGATTGTGTATTTAACCATCATTATTTTTAACATTTTCTTCAAACTTATTTTCATTATACTATATTTGACACAAATTAACTATTAAGATGACGCCAGCGCAAGCTTTTAGAAAAATCACCGAGTACTTTAGTTTAGACTCTGAAGTTGAATCGCATGACTTTATCCACGCAGAAATTCTCAAAGGATTAAGGTTTAAAGGTACAAATTTATGGATTTTAGTATTCGCTATAGTTGTGGCTTCTGTTGGATTGAACGTAAATTCAACTGCTGTAATTATTGGAGCCATGCTTATTTCTCCCTTGATGGGGCCTATAAATGTCATGGGTTACAGTATTGCGACTTATGATTTTGATTTATTTAGAAAGGCAATAAAAAACTTCGCATTTGCTGTAGGAGCCAGTTTAATCGCTTCTTTTCTGTATTTTTCTTTAAGTCCGCTTTCAACTGCACATTCTGAATTACTTGCCAGAACGAGTCCGACAATTTATGATGTTATTATTGCATTTTTTGGAGGTGTAGCAGGAATCATTGCTATAACTAGTAAAAATAAAGGAAATGTAATTCCTGGAGTAGCGATAGCAACTGCCCTCATGCCTCCTTTATGTACAGCAGGTTATGGTTTAGCAACAGGCCAATTAGAATTCTTTCTTGGAGCAATGTATTTGTTTACAATTAACACCGTGTTTATTGCGATTGCATCGGTAATTGTTACGCAGTTATTAAAATTACCTATCCGAACAATTGTTGATGACAAGCAAAAGAAGAAAGTCAACAGATGGATAACTATAGTGAGTTTTGTAGTTATTTTACCTAGTGTTTACTTTGGTTATGGATTGGTTCAAAACGAAAAATTTTCTGAAAAAGCAAGTAACTATATAGCGAATGTGAGCCTTTTTGAAGGGAATTATCTTTTGAAAAGTGATGTTAATCAAAACAAAAGAGAAATCACTTTAGTTTATGGAGGGACCGAATTAAATGAATCACAAAAAGAAGTGATTAAGGATAAAGTTCATGATTTTGAAATAAAAGATGCAAATATCATTATCCAACAAGGACTTACGTTTTCAAACTTTTCGGATAATAATAACAATAATGATGAAACTTTAAAATTACGAGAAGAATTATCTCATCTTTTAAATGAAGTGAAATTGCGTGATTCTAAACTAGACAGTATTCAGAAAAACCAGTATATGGGACGTGTTTTGTTAAATGAAATAAGAACAATTTATCCGCAGCTTAAAACTTGTACTTATGCCAGTTCTTATAAGTTTAAAGATTCATTAGATACTCCTTATGAAACAGCCATAGTGCTTTTTACTCTGGATTCTTTAGGCATAAAAAAAGAAGACAAAAAACGTGTTGATACATGGGTTCGTTCACGTGTGAAAGCACAAGAAATCAAAGTGTTTTTTGATTAGTCGATCAAGCACTAATAAATCTAATCTTTACAATTTATTCTAAAATATGTCTGATTCTCTTCCTTTACAAAAAACTGAAATCGAAAAGCTTACAGTGGAGGTTTGTGAAGATTCAACAAGGATTTATGATTATCTGGTCGGGAAACTGGTCACTATTTCTTCCAGAAAAGGAGTTAAAAAGGCATTGTCAAGGGATCAAATTTATTTAAATAATCAACTAGCGAAATCTGGTGATTATGTTCATCAAGGAGATTTAATTATCCTTTTTGAAAACAAAATCGTTGATCATAAATATTTTGAGATTGAGTTAAATGTCATTTATGAAGATGAAGAATTGGCAATTGTGGAAAAGCCTGCAGGAATTCCTGTTTCTGGAAATACTTTTAAAACCCTTCAGAATGCTTTACCCGATCACGTAAGTAAAAGTTCAGCTAAAGATTATCTTCCCATTCCTTTGCCCGCTCATAGGATAGATGCACCAACTCATGGAATTGTTGTGGTTGCAAAAACGCACAGTACACGCGTTGAATTGGGCAGAATGTTTGAAAATCGGGAGATGAAAAAGTCTTATCAAGCAATTGTTCAAGGAAGGCTAGAGGGGCGCGGAACATTAAATAGTTCAATTGACGGGAAAAGCGCAGTGACTTATTTTGAGTCTATGGCTGTCTTTCCATCCGTTAAAAATGAATGGATCTCGTTGATCAAACTTTCACCAGTAACAGGGCGAAAGCATCAATTGAGAATTCATTTGTCAAGATTAGGATTCCCAATTGTTGGAGACAAGCAATATGGTAAAAAAGGATTTACGCTGAAGTACAAAGGAATGTTTTTAGCAGCAGTTGGAATTTCTTTTAAGCATCCTAAAACAAATGAAGAACTCTCGTTTGAAATAGAGTTACCCAATAAATTCAATCGCTTCTTAAAACGTGAAGAAAACTGGGTGAAAAGAATAGAGGATAAGAAAAATTAGATTCATCTAATGAACTGACTCAAAACAAGAATTATCTTTTAGAGTTTATCAATAATCAGCTGAATTAAATCTATTCCTACATTTTACCGAAGTAATATGAATAACCAAATCCAATTGTGAAATAGCTTGTGTTTTTGTCCAATTTAGAGTTGTTTATTCCACTAAATGTATCAACACCCATGTGGTATGGAGATGTTTTAAATCCATGAAGTGCATAACCTAAAGCCAATCTGAAAGAAGTTTTTTCAGTTGCCATTAAGGATAATCCAAGTGTTGGTTCTACGAATACTGCATCATTTATAAAAGGTTTACCTCTTAATGAATCATTATAGTTTGTAGCAAAAAAGTTAGCTGCGTATCCAATTCTCACTCCGTAATCAACTCCGAAATTTCCATAAAATTTTTCCTGTCCAACTTTTACAAATGCTCCAGCAATGTGAATTGCACCTGTTAAGTCAACATTATTTTTAAATTCATTGACATTGAAGAAACCATATCGAATTCCTGCACCTATGGAAAGAGTATTTTCAAAGGTATGTTGAAAAGATGGCGTAACGACTACTAATCCTTGCAATAATTCACGAAAAGCGACATTACTCACATTATTAGGAAGACCAATTTCAACTTTAAAAGAAGATTTCGGTGCAAAATCTACTTGAGATTGAGCGTTGAAGAATAAGCTAAGTAGAAGTGCTAAAACGATTAGTTTGTTCATAATTTATGTTTTTAAAGGATAAAGGATTCTTTAGGATTACATTATAAATCTAAAGCATTAATTCCTTATTTCAATAAGTTTTCTTGTCTTTTGATTTTCTGTCTTCGCTTGATAGAAGTAAAAACCATTCTCAAAGTTACGGGTATCAAATTGAATAATGTTTCCTCCTTTTTTATAAGTCTTGTGTTCAATTACTTTATGAATAGAATCATCAGTCGAGAAAACACTTACTTCAACGTTCATTGGTGTATTCATTTCCATAAAAATTGGAACTACACCAAGCGCAGGATCTTTTTCAATTGGATGTAAAGTTAAATACAGTTTTTTCTCAATTTGACCACTTTTCATTCTTCTCACAAGAATGCGGTAGGCAATTAAGAAAAGTGAAATGAACAATGTAATCCATGCAATATTAGCTATGGCTTGTTTAATATCAATTACTAGTAGTACCATTATAATATAATTACACCGTCAATTTTAGCAGCTTCTTCATAAAATTCAATCACTTTATCTGCACTCATCATGATTTCTTTTACACTAATACTTGTATATTTTCCTTTGCTTGAAGGACGAATTGTGATATCCGAAACTTCATCAAACATATTTGTGATTAATGCAATTTTGTGATTGTCGCTAGGAGAGATGAATTTAAATAGGTATAAACTCGGCCACTCTTGTTGTTCTAGCTGTATTTTTAATTTGTCAAATTGTCCTTCCATATCTATACTTTCGTCAACAAAGTTAATCTTTTTACTTCTTTCTTTACGTTTTCAGAGAGAATATTGTAGTTCTCTTTAAGGTCCTTAATTCTTTTTGAATCAATTAACTTTTCTGTTTCTTTCAAGTCTTTTAATAAGTCCATAGGATCTGGCTCCTTACTGCGAATCACCTCAATTTCGTTGTGCTCACTTTCTTCAACTTTCCAAAATTCCGCGTAAAGAAACTCGGTCGCCAACCATTCGTCAATGACATTAACAAGCGCATCATAAGTTTGTGCTTGCAGAAGTTTAGATTTATAAACATTTCTCTGCTTATGAAATTGATGAAATGCGGCTACAAATTCATCTGAGAAAATAATTTCACTTTCTAAATGATTCTGAATATTTTCCTTCGGATTTTCTTGATCTATTAAAACCAAATAAGCTTCAAACTGCTTTTCTAATTTCTTTAATCTCGACATCCAAACTAATCTCAGTGGTGGACGCGTTAGAAAGAATTGCTTCTGTTCGAATAATCGTTGTTCCCATAAATCCTCCAAATCCTCTTCTTTAGGGTTTGGGAAAAATAAATGCGCTTGTTCCTTGGTCATGGAAACAAAATTAATGACTTCTATCGATTATAGTTTTAAATGTCGTATTAATACTTCTTAAAAGTGTATAGGCATATACGCTTGGTATTTTATTAAGTATAACTTTCGTTTTTCTTTGATTTAACACTAAATTCGTCAAGCATTCAGATTTTTCGCACTTTTATACATTCAAAATGAGAAGATACAACACAATAATTTATACTCTGTTTTTATTTTTGGCGACTTCAATTTCTTGTTATAGTCAAACCAATGGAGAGATTGATAATATGCGCAGCGACACAATTAATGTCCTCGATTATCAAATTAAAATGGACTTGACACAGATGTCAACTCAAACACTTTCCGCTTCTTGTAAAGTGAGTTTTGAAAGTAAAATGAATGCGATTGATGGTATTTCTTTGGATTTACTGAAATTAACTGTCGATTCTGTAAAAACAGCTAACAATCATTTGACTTATACTTACAACGATACACTTTTACGTATCGATTTCTTAATTCCTTTGAATACAGGAGATCAAAGTGAGGTAACCGTTTTTTATAGAGGAACGCCGCAAACAGACCCTTCTGGATTTGGTGGATTTTATTTCTCAGGAAACTACGCTTATAATCTGGGTGTTGCATTTCAATCTGAACCTCATAATTATGGTCGTACTTGGCATCCATGTTTTGATAATTTTGAAGAACGCGCAACTTATGATATTGAAATAACAACTCCTTCAACAATTACAGCTTACAGTAATGGATATATCCAAAGTGAAAGTGTAGGGCCGAACAATGAGAATATTCGCCGTTGGGTTTTAGATGAAGAAATCCCAACTTATTTGGCATGTGTTGGAGCGGCTCCATATACGCACGTGGCTCAGACATTCACTAGTAGTTTGACAAATGCTCAAACACCAGTTATGTTAATCGCAACACCACAAGATACAACGGATTTAAAGAATTCATTTGCTAATTTGTTTGGCGCAATGGATGCTTACGAAGCCAATTATGGGCCTTATGTCTGGAATAAAATTGCATTTGCATTAGTTCCTTTTAATGGAGGAGCGATGGAACATGCCACTTGTGTGATGTATCCGAAATTTGCAGTTGATGGAAGTTTGTCTTACGAAACATTAATGGCGCATGAACTTTCTCATCATTGGTGGGGAAATTTAGTGACTTGCCGAACGGCAGAAGACATGTGGATTAACGAAGGGTTGGCATCTTATAGTGAGTCGATATTCTTAGAACATGTTTACGATTATGAAAGCTATATTAATGAATTAAAAGGCGTTCATCGAAACGTAATTCAAAAAGCGCATTTTGATGATGGAGGGTTTTTGTCAATTTCTGGAGTTCCGCATGATGCAACTTATGGAACGCATACCTATAATAAAGGAGCAACTTTAATGCATAATTTAAGATCCCACATGGGCGATGCTGACTTCTTTGCAGGTCTAAAAGCAATTCAAACAAACTATGCTTTAAAAAGTATCAATGCCGAAGAATTTAGAGATGAGTTAACCAGTTCAACAGGATATAATGCTGATAAATTCTTTGATAATTACATTTTTAATCCAGGGTTTAACGGGTTCGAAGTTGATTCATTTATTGTGAATACCCAAGGAAGCCAATTAGATGTAAAAGTATTTATTCAACAAAAACTTTTTGAAGCTCCAGATTATTTCGAAGATGTTCCAGTTCAAATCACTTTTATGGATGCCAATTGGAATACTTTTTCTGTTGTCAAAAACATTTCAGGTGCGACTCAAAATGTTGATGTTTTAGTGCCTTTTGATCCAGTTATGGTTTATTTGAATAAGGAAAGTAAGTTACTCAACGCTGTGACTGGAGAAGATTTGGTAATTACTACAACATCAACTGAACAATTGAATTATGCATATTTCTACTTGAATGTTCAAGAAGAAGATGATTCTTCATTTTTAAGAATTGAACATTATCGAGTGGCGCCGGATGGATTTAATAATTCAAATTTAGGATTTGAATATGTGATTTCACCTGACCGATATTGGAAAGTAGATGGAATTATTTCTAATAGTTTTAAAGCAAAAGCAAGATTGTTTTACGATAGTCGAAATACTGCAGCTGGAAATTTGGACAATGGATTAATGAAAGATCACAACGGAATTTCCTTCAATGAAGATAGTTTGGTTTTATTGTGGAGACCTGATCAAAAATCAGCTTGGCAGGAATATGAGTTTTATGTTCCTTTTAGCCAAGGAAGTTTGACGGATGGTTCTGGAAGAATGGAATTGTCCGAAGTATTAAAAGGTGAGTATGCTTTTGGTTTTCGTAAAAGCGCATTAAATACATCTGGAGAAAATCTTCCTGAGCAAATGAAAATCTATCCTAATCCAACAAAAGATAATTTGCATATTGAATGGGAACAAGCTGAAAAAGCAAATAAAATTAAGATTTTCGACAACAGCGGAAAAGTAATGAACGAGAAAGAGATGGATGGAAACCATTTAATAGTTTCAACAAAGAAATATCCAAGTGGGATTTATTATGTGGCGCTTTACAATCAAAATGAAGTAATAGCAAAGCAAAAATTTATTAAAGAATAAATGAAAAGAATTTTAGCAATTGATTTCGGAATGAAACGCACCGGAATAGCAATTACAGACGAAAATAACATTATCGCTTCAGGATTAACAACTGTTCCCACAAGAGAAGTGATGACTTTCTTAATTAAAACAGTTAAAGAGAAAAGTGTAGGAACACTTGTACTTGGCGAACCAAAACGCCTAAACATGGAGGATTCCCACAGTTCTCAAAATGTTCGTCTCTTCAAAGAAGCATTAGACAAACAATTTCCTGAGTTATCAATAGTCATGATGGACGAAAGATTCACTTCCAAAATGGCAATGCAGTCCTTGATTGCAGGAGGAGTTTCTAAAAAGAAAAGACAACAGAAGGAATTGATCGATGAGGTGAGTGCTACTATAATATTGCAATCGTATATGGCCTCTGTTTAATTGATAATTGATAATTAAAAATTGATAATTCGGTTGCGTTGTTTGTTTTTTAACTTACCACTGCTGAGGGATCTTGTTAGTATTAAAGGACTCATCTTTTAATGTTTGAACAAAGCTTACAGATTAGAGCTTAGTCATTTTCCTAAAGCTTATAATCGTTCAATAACAACTCGATATAATCATAAATTTTAGTACCTAAATAATAGGGTAAATTCATTAAGTAATATTCTTTTCCTTTAGGTGTTTTGGTTTTAATTACGTTAAATTCTCCACCATACATTCTAATTCCATAAGGATGATTGGATCGGTCTATGAATTCATGCAATGATCTTAAAGTACCTGTTTTTCCTGATTTGAATTCTATTGGGATTAACATATTTCTGTGACTTAATATTAAATCCAATTCTGATGAGGATTGAGATTTTTCGCGAACCCAGAAGTTAGGTAATTCCGACTTGAATGTTTGTAAAGAAATGACCTCCTGAGTTATTATGTGGGGTAATAGAGAACCTTTGTAGCTTTCACTTAAATCTTCAGTTAATATTAAATCTGGAGCAATTCTTAATGTGTGATTTACTAAGCCTGTATCTAAAACTTGCAATCGTGGTGATTTCTTTAAATCTGGAATTGCAGGAAATTCTATTGCAGTTGTTGGGTAAATTAATTGAATGACTTTTGCGCTAGTTAAATCTCTAAAAGCCTCTCCAACTTCTCTTGATTTATAATTGGAATTTCCGAAATTTTGAAACTTAATCCTTTCATCCAAATAAAAAGGTGCTGTATTTATGATATGATTTAGAACCTTACTTGAAACAGATCCTTTTGAATATTTCTCCACATCACTTTTGTAAGAGGTCCAAATGCTTTCATAAATTTCAGGTAGTGCCGTAAAATCATTTGACTCAATAAAATTCTTTATTATTTCAGGCATTCCCCCAATAATTGCATATTGATGAAACTCTTTCATTAATAAATCATGGGCATAATTTTCTACAGGAACAGTATCCAGTTCATTTACAATTGATTTATTTGGGATGGCTAAAAGGTATTCTCTAAAATTGAACGGATTCAAATATAAAAACTCAACTCTTCCAACCGGAAAGCTTGCCACTTTGTCCAATGCAAATTCAAGAAGTGAACCAGCTGCTATAACATGTAAATCAGGAGATTCTTCATAGAAATACCTCAATAATTGAATTGCCTTCGGTACTTCTTGAATCTCATCTATTAAAAGAAGTGTATTGTTTTTTTGCTCTAGTTTGATTCCATTAACTAGAAATATCGTATTGATAATTTGATCAATATCATCCGTTTTTAGGAAGTAGTTAGCATGATCTGATTTTTCTAAATTTAAGTAAATAAAGTTTTGATATGTTTCACCAAATTGCTTGACTAGTGTCGTTTTACCAACTTGCCTTGCTCCCCTCAATATTAGAGGCTTTCTGTTCTTTTTTTCTTTCCAAGCCAATAATTGCTTGAACCGCTCTCTTTTCAAAACCATAGCTTAATGTAATTTGATGTAAATGTAACAAAACAAACCCAATTTTCAATAAATAATGTAACAGAACAAACCCAATTTTTAATAAATAGTGTAACAAAACAAGGGCAATTTTTTAAATTATTAATTTATAACGTTTAATAATTAATGCAAGCTAACGGGAGATTACCTTCGGTGCTACTTCGTGGTGTGTCTCGTGGTCTTGTGTTAATATCTTATTCCTAAACAAATCTTAAAAATCCAAAAAAATCAACATAATTCTCTCTATATTGTAATAACGTATTATTTTAGAGCTAAATTTGGAACTATGATAACTGATTTTTCAAAAAACAACTCGATATTCAATCAATTTCTTTCTGAAATTCGTGATGCTAAGGTGCAAAAAGACCGTTTGCGTTTTCGTAGAAATATTGAACGTATAGCCGAAATAATGGCTTACGAACTTTCAAAAACACTGAAGTATTCAGAGAAAGAAATTACGACTCCACTTGGGGAAGCGATGATGAATACATGTGATGATGAAATTGTTTTAGCTACGATTTTACGTGCTGGAATCCCAATGCATCAAGGATTATTAAATTATTTCGATAAAGCAGATTCTGCATTTGTAAGTGCATATAGAAAGCATACTTCAAAAGAAGAATTTGAAATCGAAGTTGAATATTGTGCATCACCAAGTTTGGATGGAAAAGTATTAATCATCAGTGATCCTATGCTAGCCACTGGAAATTCTTTGGCGGGTGTTTATCAAGTTTTGAAAAAATATGGAACGCCAAAGCAAATTCATTTAGTGTTTGGTATAGCAACAGAGCAAGGTTTAAACTTTATTGAGAAAAAGTTACCGAAATCTACAAAAATTTGGGTAGGAGCAGTAGATGTTGAACTTACAGCACAAGCTTACATCGTTCCAGGTTTAGGAGATGCAGGCGATCTTGCTTACGGAGAAAAAGTATAATATAGTGATGTGGACTTACATAAGCTTCGCATTATTTAGTTCATGGAAGTTCATGTTTACTCCATTGGCCGGGCCAGCTGCTGGATTAACTTTTTGGGAGACTTTTATCGTATGTTCTATTGGAGGATATATTTCTGCAACCTTATTTTACTTTGGAAGTAGTTATTTCATGAATCTTTCAGTTGAAAGACATGCAAAGCGTGTCAAAAAAGCGCAACTCAAGGGAAAAGTAATTCCTGTTAGAAGGAAGTTTACCAAAAGCAATAGAAGAGTAATTCGCTATAAACAAAAAATAGGTAGAATTTTTTCTTACTGGGCATTTCCTTTGTTTCTCTCAATTCCAGTAGGAACAATAATAGTTGCGAAGTTTTATAAGCACTATAAGCAAACATTTCCGTTGATTATCTTGTTCCTTACGATAGATTGTTTCATCATTACTGGTGGAACGTATTTCATCAAAGATTTAATGTTATGAATTTTATAAAAGATGTGTTCTTCGATTTAGACAGAACACTGTGGGATTTCGATAAAAACTCCGAAAGTGCATTGCGTATTATATACGACGAACTAAAATTGAGCGATCATTCTTCTTCATTTGATGCTTTCATGACTATTTATCGAGATGTGAATGCAAGATTTTGGAGAGATTATGCACAAGGTAAAATTGATAAAATTCAATTGAGAAATGGTCGATTTACAGATACATTAAAAGAATTTAATATTGATGATTTAAAGATGGGGGAACAAATGGGAAACCGTTATCTCGAAATCTCTCCTTATCAAACGCATCTTTTTCCATCCACAAAAGAAGTCTTAACAGATCTCAAGAATAACAATTATAATTTACATATCATCACCAACGGATTCAAAGAAGTTCAATTTACAAAATTAGAAAATAGTGGGATACTTCACTTTTTTGATGATGTATTGTGCAGTGAAGAAGTTGGAAAAGCAAAACCACATCCACTGGTGTTCCAAGGCGCGTTAAAACGTACAAAAGCAAAAGCAGCCAACTCTATAATGATAGGAGATGACATAAATGCTGATGTAGTAGGAGCAGAAAATGCTGGGATCCGAGGAGTTTTATTCGACCCCGAGAAAAAACACGAAGGAAAATCTGATTTAGTTAGAATCGAACACTTGGAAGAAATTCCACCATTGATTTTACGATTTTAGATAGTGTTTCTCCTGCAGATTTCCGCAGATCTCGCAGATTTTTTTTGAAGGATAATAGGGTGAAATCAATTTTCTCTATTCACTTCAAATCAATGTCGTTTGTGCATCTCTACTTCGGAAAGTTTTACATAATTGTGAAAAGCCTCACATTGTCAAGATCAGTGTGTTTCTGTGTTCACTATATTAGAAATAATTGGCATCGCCACCAACTCAACCCAAACCTCTCTGTTTCTCCATTCACCGCAGGTGAATCCTCTGTGTATCTCTGTGAAAACCCTCTGTGTTCTCTGTGTTAGAAATAAGTGGCACCGCCACTAACCAACCCAAACCTCTCTGTTTCCTCATTTACCGCAGGTGTATCTCCTCCGCGAACTTTGCGAAACCGCATCTAACTCTGCGGTTAAAAAAAAGCGGTACCGCCGCCCACAAACCTCCATCATCCAACAAAAAAGCCGAGAAAATTAATCCTCGGCCAGTATCTATAAATTTCTTTTGAATCTCTTAACTCAAAATCATCTGTCTCATTTTCTCATACAATACAATCCCAGCAGAAACACCAACATTATAAGAAGAAACCGTTCCCAATAGTGGAATTTTAGCTCTCTGATGTGCTAGTGCCAATAACTCTGAAGAAATACCATCTTCCTCAGAACCCATAATAATTGCTGTTGGACCAGTCATAGTAACATCGAAAACTAAATCATGAGTTTTTTCTGTACACGCAACAATACGCAAACCAGATTCTTTTAAGAAAGAAACAGCTTCGTTAAGATCCTTTGTTTTACAAACAGGAATTTTAGTCAACGCTCCAGAAGAAGTTTTGATAGAATCACTTGTAATTAATGCTGAATTTTTATCTGGAATAATAATCGCGTGAACACCTGAACATTCTGCAGTTCTTGCAATAGCTCCGAAATTTCTAACATCCGTAATACGGTCAAGCACTAAGAAATTAGGAATATCTCCTCTTTCAAAAACATCTGTTAAAACATCAGACACTTCATGATAAATCACAGGAGAAATAAACGCAATCACACCTTGGTGATTCTTTTGCGTCAATCGATTTAGTTTTTCGGCTGGAACAAATTGTAACGTATATTTCTTGTTGGCTAAAGCTTCTTTTAACTCTTTAAAGAGCGCTTTATCCATTCCACGTTGAATCATTATCTTATTGATTTCTTTTCTGGCATCAATTGCTTCAATTACAGCATGAACTCCAAAAATTAAATCCTCTATTTCACCTTTTTTATATGACATATCTTATATTGTAGTGTGCAAAGTTAATGCTACTTTTTGAATTAGCTATCTTCAACTTTTATTTATCGAAAATTAGTAGGGTTTTTAAACATCTTCACTCCATGAATTTGTCCTTATTTTAACAATGATTCAGAACGTTTTGCAGAACAACCCAACGTTTTCTCTCTGAATGATTGTCGAACCTTGGGAATTCATCATTATTAAAGGTTCTTACATTGTAACTTCAAATTATTGTTGTCTTTTGAATTGTTGAACTTTCTTACGCAATCAATGTTTCTAATGTTATTACAATAATTTATACTTTAAATACAAGGAAATCTCATTCGACAGGCTATTTTTGCACCATGGGCGATACCAAAAAACCAATATTTGATTTTTACATTCTAAAACGCTTGTTCGTTTATGTAAAACCATACAAGAAATATTTATTTTTAGCGTTTATTTTTACGTTAGGATTAGCTGTCGTTTCCCCACTTCGCCCAAGTATAATCGGGAACATGGTTGACGAATATATCGATAAAGGTCAAAATGCGGATGCTCTTTTATATTGGACAATAGTCATTATTGGAATGCTTATTCTTGAAGCTGTTTTCCAGTTTTTCACGACATTTTTCGCCAATCTTTTAGCCCAATCACTCATCAAAGACATCAGAATCAAGTTGTTCAAACATATGATGTCTTTTAAAATGAAATACTTTGACCAAACGCCAATCGGTTCTGTGGTTACGCGGATTGTATCAGATTTAGAAGCCATTTCTGAAATATTCTCACAAGGATTAATCAATATGTTCAAGGACATTCTTGTCCTTGTCACGATTATAGTTTGGATGTTTCTATCAAATTCATTACTTACTGTCTTTGTTTTATTGCCAATTCCTCTGCTTTTAATTGCAACTCGAATTTTCGCAAAAGCAATGAAGAAAGCTTACCAAAAAGAAAGTGTTGAAGTCAATCGCTTGAATACATTTGTGCAAGAACGTTTAACAGGAATGTCAATTCTTCAATTATTTAACCGTGAAGAAGTTGAGAAAGAACGTTTCGCAGAAATTAATGCACGTCACAGACAAGCGCATGTTGATACCATTTGGGCCAATTCAATCTTCTTTCCAGTAGTAGAATTCCTTACCTCTTTATCTATCGCTTTCCTAATCGTTTTTAGCGCTTGGTCAATTTCTAGCGGACTTTCTGAAGCGGCAGATTCAACTGGAACAATTGTGAAGTTTACACTTTGGGTAAATATGTTGTACCGACCTATTCGTCAATTAGCAGATAAATTCAATGTATTGCAAAGAGGAGTTGTTCGTGCTGAACGTGTTTTCAAAACATTAGACAGAGATGAAGTAATTCAAGATGCTGGAGAAATTAGAAATCTTGACTTTCAAAAAGATATTCAATTCGATAAAGTTTGGTTTGCTTACCAAGATGAAGATTGGGTTTTAAAAGATATTAATTTAACGATAAAACCAAACCAAACAGTTGCCTTTGTAGGTGCAACAGGAGCAGGGAAGTCGTCAATAGTTAATTTGCTTTCTCGTTTCTATGAGTACCAAAAAGGAACAATTACAATTGGAGAAACCGATATTCGAGATGTAGATTTAACGTATTTAAGACAAAATATTTCGATAGTTCTTCAAGATGTTTTCTTGTTTTCAGATACGATAATCAATAATATTACGCTTGGAGATAAAAACATCTCAAGAGAACAAGTAATTGAAGCAGCAAAAGCTGTTGGAGCGCATGATTTCATCATGAAATTACCCAACAATTACGATTACGAAATAGGCGAAAGAGGAGGAGTGCTATCAACTGGTCAGCAGCAATTGCTGGCGTTCATTCGTGCTTATGTTTACAACCCACACATTTTGATTTTAGATGAAGCCACTTCAAGTGTTGACAATGAAAGTGAGGAATTAATTCAAAAAGCAACAGAGAAATTAACTGTCGGTAGAACATCAATCGTTATCGCTCACAGATTATCGACAATTCAACGAGCAGATAAAATTATTGTGCTAGATCAAGGACGTGTGATGGAAGAGGGAAGTCATCAGGAGCTTTTGGCAAAAGATGGATTTTATAAGAATTTATACGAAAAACAATTTTTAGGAGATGAAGAATAGAATGAAGTTGAAAATAGGTGGAGTTCCAGAACACTTTAATTTACCATGGAGATTGGCCATGCAAGAAGGTGATTTCGAAAATGAAAACATCGCTTTGCATTGGGAAGACATGAGCGGTGGAACAGGTCAAATGATCAAAGGTTTGCAAAACAAGACCATCGATGTTGCTGTTTTATTGACTGAAGGAATCTCAAGAGCAATTCTTCAAGGCTTAGATGCTAAAATATTAAAGGTTTATGTAAAATCGCCATTACATTGGGGAATTCATGTGCCTTTTGATGATAAATCGATTCAAAGAACGGAAGAGCTAGAAGGGAAAACTTTCGCAATTTCTCGCGAAGGATCAGGATCGCATTTGATGTCTTATGTTTTGGCTGACCAAAAAGGTTGGGATATCGATAAATTGAGATTCAATAGTGTAGGAGACGTTTATGGCGGACTTTGGGCTTTGCAGAACAATGAAGCACAAGCATTTTTGTGGGAAAAATATACGACGCATCCTTATGTCGAACAAGAGAAATGTCGCTACATTGATGAAGTGGTAACACCTTGGCCTTGTTTCGTAATAGCTGTTCGTACTGAGATTGCTGAACAATATGAAGCTGAATTGCAAACGATGCTTGATGTAGTAAACAAGAAAGCTAGATTTGTAAAAGAAAATGAAAATACGCCAGAAATTTTGTCTTGGAGATATGGTTTGAAACTGGACGATGTTACAAAATGGTTGAGTGAAACAGAGTGGAACTATGAAGGAGCGAAATTCGACGCAGACTTCGATAATGTAATCGATTATTTGTTAAAATTGAAGTTGATTACCACTGAGGAAGCTAAGGATTACATGAAGAAGTTGTTTTAGATAATTTGAGTTATTGGTTTCGAATAGGCCTTCTTGGCTAAATTTAAAAGTGAAATGGGAAAAGTAAGTGAGAAAGCAGGAGTTCAACAATTGGTAGAATCATTTTTTAAACATGGAGTAAAGTACATTGTATTTTCGCCAGGTTCAAGGAATGCACCGCTTGTAGTGAGTTTTGCCAATGACAATCGTTTCAAATGTTACGTTATTCCAGATGAAAGAAGCGCTGCTTTTTATGCTTTAGGAATGGCTGAACAATCAGGTACTCCAGTCCCGGTAATGTGTACTTCAGGCTCGGCACTTTTGAATTATTATCCTGCGGTGAGTGAAGCTTTCTACAGAAATATTCCGCTAATTGTTGTTTCTGCGGATCGACCAAATGAATGGGTAGATCATGGAGATGGACAAACAATTCGTCAAGAAAATGCATTCCAAAATCATATTTGTGCTGCTACAACTTTGTATGAAACGCCGACTTCAAAAGATCAAACTTGGTTCAATAAAAGAACAATCGATGAGGTAATGAATATTGCCAAATCTGCTCAAGGAGGACCAATTCATATTAACTTTCCTTTTACAGAACCTTTATATAAAACTATTGAGAAAGAAACATCTTCTGAAAATGCTCAAGGATTTACCGAAATAATGGAATTGAATCCGCAATTATCTTCTGTTCAAAAAGAGGAATTGCGTGAAATTTGGAACAATTCTCCCCGTAAAATGATTCTTTGTGGTCAAATGCCTAAAAACGGATATTTGAACGAACAATTAAAGAATTTAGCCAATGATAAAAGTGTTGCAATTGTGGTAGAAAACACAAGTAATTTGCAAGACAAAAGTTTTATTCATTGTATCGACAGGACGATTACCAGTTTTTTAGAGAACGATCCAGAATTATATCAGCCTGATTTATTGATTACCATCGGAGGAGCAGTAATTTCTAAAAAGATCAAAACTTATTTGCGAAAATACAAAGCGAAAAACAACTGGAAGATTGGTCAAGAATTTCCGTTTATGGACACTTATCAATCGTTAACCAATTCAATTCCTATGCAACCCAATGCATTTCTAGATTTCCTGTTAGAAGATGGATTCTCAAGAAATACTTCGCGTTATGGAGAGCAGTGGAAACAATTGGATTACTTGGTGAAAGGAAATCATGATCAATATTTGGAGACCGTACCCTATTCAGATTTATCAGTTTTCGATTTGATTTTAGATTCCGTTCCCGATCAAAGTGACTTGCATTTATCGAATAGTTCCGTCATTCGTTACGCACAACTTTTTGACCCGATTAATAGCATTAAATACTATTGTAATCGCGGAACAAGCGGAATAGACGGTTCAACAAGCACAGCCATCGGAAACGCAATAGTAGGAGAAAACAAATTACATACTTTCATCACAGGTGACATCAGCTTTTTCTATGACAGCAATGCATTTTGGAATCACCATGTTCCTTCAAATTTCAGAGTTTTCTTGATTAACAATGGAGGAGGAGGAATCTTCAATATTATTCCAGGACCGCAAAGCACACCAAACGGAGATGAGTTTTTCGTAGCCAAACATTCCTTCTCAGCAAAATCAATTTGTGAAGCGTTCAATGTTAATTATTTCGCAGCCAATTCAATGGAAGAAATTGATCAGCAATTGGATAAATTCTATGAAATCCAATCCAATGATCGTCCAGCGGTTATTGAAATCTTTACAGACGGCAACGAGAGCGGAAAAATCTTATTGGATTATTTAGAGAAAACAAAGGTGAAGGATGTTCCGGTTTTAGGAATGTAATTTTTTTTCACCCCCGTAGAGACGAAATGCATTGCGTCTCTACGGGGGTGAAAAAAATATTTATCGCATGTGAAACCAATAAAAAACCATTTTTCCCAAATAAAAAAAGCCAATTTCGAATAAACGAAATTGGCTTTTTTACTTTAACTTCTAAAAATATTCACATCATAAATTAGACTCAACACTTATTTGAAAAACATCCAACATCTAATTGTCTAAAATCTAATATCTAATTGTCTAACATCTAATATTTAAACATCTAACATCTAAATATCACCTTAATTCTTCACAATCCTGTGCGTACTTTCTCTTGTTTCATTAGAAATTCGAATCAAGTAAACTCCCTTGTTGAAATTTGATAAGTCTACTTGCGTGGAGTTATTAGTAATCGTTTGTGTTTTCAATTTACGACCTGTAGCATCAATCACCTCTAAAGTGTATTGCTTTGCTTCCATGTTTTCTAAAAGAACAGTAACAGCTCCATTAGTTGGATTTGGATGTAAACTTATTCCAAAGCTTTTAACATTGTCTTTTAAACCAACTGTTGAAACTACTGTACAACTTGAAGTGTCTGAACAGCCATTTGATGAAGAAGCGATTACCGCATATTCTCCATTTACTGTTGGATTGAAAACAGCAGCTGTTGCTCCAGCGACATTTGTGTTTGTTAAACAATCAAACCACTGATAAGTTGCCGATGTTGGTGTTGCAGTTGCAGTAAGTGTAGCACCGGTAAGCGATGTTGTTACAGTTACAGGAGCATTCAATGTTAAGTCTAATGTAATTGTACTATCACAACCATTCGCATTCGTAGTTGTTTCTGTGTAGATTCCTGACGCTGTTAAATTTTGTCCTTCAAACAGATAAGAGCTTGCACAAAGTGTAATCGTTGAAGAAGAACTTGTTGGAGGATTAACAACTAATGATAAGTTAATGATACTATCACATCCAGCTGCTGATTGAAATGTTTCAGTATAGCTTCCACCTGTTGTCAAAGTTTGTGTTCCGAGCGTATAGCTATCTCCTTGACAGATTCCATCTGATATATTGTAGGTTTGTGCTGGGGTAACAGTAATAGCTTGTAAATTACTGCTGAACATACATGAACCATTTGTAATTTCTACAAGAAAGTCTGTTGATGCGGTTAATGGTCCAGTTGAATAAGATGATACTATACCGTTTTGTACACTAACTCCACCAATGAAAAATTCATAATTACTGAAACCATTCACTGGTGTAATGTCGAGTATAGAATTTTCACAAAGTACTCCATTAGTAGATGAATTTGTAACATCAAATCCATCAAAAGTAAGTGTAGCGTCAATCATCATGTATCCAAGACCATCGCCTAATGGAGAGGGAACTCCACCAAAAATAGGGAATGTCGCTGCTGCAATAGGATCAACATAAGAATTAAGTTGATTTGCGAAAGGGAAATATCCAGTAATTAAATTAGCGGTTTGACGAAATCCTACATAAATAGTATCTCCAGAAACATCAATTGCACCATTAATGAAACTAAAAATTTGTTTCGTTCCGAGCATAGCTGCCGTAATTGTAAATAAATTGGTTGAATCAAGAATGGTACCTGCTTCGTTTATTAATAATCCTTTCATTGTATTTCCTGAATTGTCCACAGAAACTGGAAAGTAATTAGAAACATTCTCAACAAATGTTGGAAAATTCGATGTGATTTCGTGTCGCACTGCAATAACTCCAGTTCCAGTATTAAATCCTACACCAGATCCTTGAACAGATCCTTGTGTGTATCCTATTGTATCACATTGTACTTGCTGGTTGAATACTTGCGTATTATTTGTAATATCATCATCCGCAGGAATAGAAACAGTTAAAGTTTGAGATCCATTGTTTAATGTTGGTACATTATTAAATAATAAAGTTTCTGTTGCTCCAGGCGCAATTGTAGTAATCGTTTGACTAATCGTATATGGATTTGCTCCTGCAACAATAAGCGTTACAGGTATATTAGTTAAAGGTCCTACTGAAGTATTTGTAATTTGTGAAGTAATTGTTTGTGTCGATTTTATATTATTATTAAAAATCCCTTTTTCACCCGCAAGTCCTGAAACGTTTAATTCATTTGTAAAAGGATTTGTAAATGTAAATTGGAAACATGGTCTAAATGCTGAAGACCCAGAAATTGTTACTGGTGGAGTAGTAGATGAGCTAACTATACCTTTCCAACCTCCTGCAACATCTGTGTTTGCATCATAAGTACCAGCTATTGTTGTAAATGTTGATCCAAGATAATCATAAGCGATGTAGACCGAACCACCTGAATATACAAAACCTGTTGTTAATGTTAACGGAGCTGTTGGTCCAATTGCAGTTGGTAAAGAAAATGCACCATTGTAAACACTCGTCATAGTTGAAATACATGTCGACCAAGTAGTTGATTTAAGATTCGTTACATCAGGTGTATTTTCCAAATAAAATTCAATATTTCCACCGGCAGGTCCGGGAGAAACTCCAGCCGCCATCAGCATATTTAATTTTGTAATTGTAGTTCCAGTAGGAATAGCAGCGAGTTCTGCAGCTGTCACGATAATTACTCCACGAACAGTAGTGTGTGCTGATGTACCATTCGGTGCACGAAGTCCTGTTGTAGCTGTTGCGCTTGGTGCTGTTACAACTAATTCTGTTTGGGAATGACTAAAGAAGGTTCCGAAGATAGGAAGGATCAGTAAAAGTAGTTTTAATTTCATATCATTTTAGTGTTTAATTTGCGATAAACATATGCTAAAAAAATGATTAATTTACTTAGATGTTGAAAATTAACATATTAAAACCTCCAATATTTGAATCTACCAATCCTTAAAACCTCCAATCTCTAAAACCTATAATCCTCCAATTTTCGAATCCACCAATTCACGAAACCATAAATCATTCCTCTTTCTTTTTCCTAGGAACAAAATGATAATTAACCCCAAAACCTTGGGTTGAAGAAGAATTTTTTTCATCAATTGAATTATCTTCTTTCGTTTCATTTTTCAAAGTTTGATTTATTTGTTTTTGCATTTCCAAAGCTTCAACTCTTTGGCGAATTTTTTCTTGATTTTGAAGTTGTTGTTCTTCCCAAATTCTCCTGCGTTCTTTCCATTCTCCTTCTAAATCTGGAGGCTCAATTCCCATTTCCTTTTCAATTTCATAACGGTACTTAGGTGGAACAGGACCTTTCTTGCGAAATGTAACGGCTACTAAAGCCCCAACCATAAATCCAGATAAGTGACCTTCCCAAGAAACACCTTGTTCCATTGGGAAAATTCCCCAAATCATAGAACCATAAACGAAAGCAACAATCAATGAAATCGCTTGAAGTGGCAAATACTTTTTAAAAAATCCACTGATAAATAGAAAGCCAAACAATCCATAAACCACACCTGACATTCCGATGTGATAAGATCCAGTATTGACAGCCAAATACCAAACTAAAAATCCAGTACCCAACCAAACCAAAAGCACAACATATACAGCAATTTCTCGATAAAAGTAAATCAATGTACCCATTAGAATAAACGTTGGAACAGAATTGTTGATGATATGAGAAAAGTTCCGCTGACCATGAACAAAAGGCATTAAAAAGATTCCTTTGATTCCTTCAACAGTTTGAGGTTTTACTCCATATTTATAAAAGTCCAAATGAAAATGTCTGTCGATTAAAAATACAACCCACATTACAATCACTATCAATAAAGGATACAATATGGCTTCTAAAGTTCTGCCTTTTTCAGTCTGTATTAATTTCATGCTTGTTGCTTGTCAAAATCTGTTCCTTGAATTATTCAACGCCATTCTGTCACAGTAATTAAAATTTTCAATTTAAATTAGTCTTGAGAGCGAGGTTGAATCATAGGCAATAGATAAGTGTTAAGCTTTGATTTCTAGTTCAAACAATAGTGTTTAGTCAAATATTTTAATTTGTCTAGAGAGTTCTCAATGGCAAAAATCGGGAGAAGGAGTTTTGAAAGTGGAATAAAATAGTAAAACGAGTTATTGTGAGACACTAAGGAATTATCGATAGATACCTTGCAAGAAGTAATTGACTTTGTTTAATTTTTGCGACAAAAACGCTCAAAAGTGGATTGTGATAATTTAACTCAAGAATTATCAATTATGAATTCAAAACAAATTGAATATCTTGAGATTATAAAAAAAATGGCTCTAGTTTAAAACAGATATGTTTCACACAGTAAATGAGGTTTAAAAAATTGAGTTGCACTTTCAGTGCGCTTAAAATAACAATCACATACCAGCTGGATACGATGTATCCAGCTGATATGATCTGGACTTTCAGCCCGTGAAAAATTCTTAGTATCAGTGCGCCTTGAAAAGGCAATACATTTCAAATCAAGGCATCGCCTTGGGTTAAAATGTAATCTTGAACAATCCAGCGCCTTGAAAAGGCAGCATATTTCAGCATATTTTTAGTATAATTGTAAACTAAAGACTAATTTTTTGGTATGAAGACAATTCTTTTAATTTTTTTTACATCCTTTTTTTTCACGGGAATACAATATGCGCAGAATTTAGGACTTGATCAAAAAGGATCAAATATTATCGGTGAATTCCCCGACGATAAATCAGGATGGTCTATAAGTATGCCTGATTTAAACACTGTGGCAATTGGAGCTTACCGTAATAGTTCTTATTCTGGTCATGTTAGGATTCATAAATGGAATGGAACAACATGGACTCAAAAAGGACAAGATATTGATGGAGAGGCAGCTGGAGATGAGTCGGGGAGATCTGTTAGTATGCCAGATGTAAATACAGTGGCAATTGGAGCTTATCTAAATGATGGGAATGGAGCGGATGCAGGTCATGTCAGAATCTATGAATGGAATGTAACAGCATGGACACAAAAAGGTCAAGATATTGATGGAGAAGCGACTGGAGACGAGTCAGGCTGGTCTGTTAGTATGCCAGATGCAAATACCGTGGCTATTGTTGCGTCTAACAATGATGGAGTAAACGGTGTTTCTTCTGGTCATGTAAGAATCTATAAATGGAATGGATCATCATGGGTACAAAAAGGAATAGATATTGATGGAGAAGGCGCTAATGACGGGTTTCGGATGTCTGTTAGTATGCCAAATAATAATACTGTAGCCATTGGAACCCGCCATAATGATGGAGGTGGATTTGCTTCTGGTCATGTTAGGATTTATGAATGGAATGGAACAGCGTGGATGCAAAAAGGTCAAGATCTTGATGGTGAGTCATCTAATGATCAGTCAGGCGCATCCGTTAGTATGCCAAACGAAAATACAGTAGCTATTGGAGCACCTCGCAATAGTGAAAATGGAAATATTGCAGGTCACGTTAGAATCTATGAATGGAATGGAACAACTTGGACTCAAAAAGGAATGGATATTGATGGTGAATCAGCAGGGGACCAATCTGGAGAAAGTGTTAGTATGCCAGATGCAAATACAATAGCCATAGGTGCTCGTCTTAATAATGGAAATGGTAACGGTACTTTTGCTGGTCATGTACGAGTTTATCATTGGAATGGAGCATCATGGGTTCAAAAAGGAATAGATATTTGATGGTGAAGCTGCTAATGAATGGGTAGGCTGGTGCGTTAGTATGCCAGATGCCAACACAGTAGGCGTTGGAGTTCCTTTTTTTAACATTAATACCGTAGCGGGTCATGTAGAAATTTATAAATTTAAAGGAGTATACGGAGCTTTTTATAATGATATGAACGTAAACTGCATACGGGATGAAATGGGGGTTGTTTTTGGATTGCAAGGTGTAATTCAGCCCGGTAGTATAATTGTACAATCCAATGTAAATGGCAACTGGTACATAGACTCACTTCCTGCTGGGACTTATACTATTACTATTGATACAAATAGCCATTGGCAGCCAACATGTAATATCACACAAAGCTTTACTATTACTGACCCTGAACTATTAACAGAAGCACCATCTTTCGGTATGATCAGCAGTCAACTTTGTCCTGATCCTGATGTTTCTATTGAAATGCCTTTTATTCGTCCTGGTTTTTCTGATCAGAGAGTCTATGTTCAAGCTTGTAATGATAATATCGCTACTGGAGCTTTGACTAATGCCTATGTAGATATAGAATTGGATAACCTAATTACTGTTGATAATGCTTCTTTGCCCTATATTAATTTAGGTAATAATATTTATAGATTTGATGTTGGTACCCTAAATCCAGGAACTTGCGTAAAATTCAATATCTCTAACACCATAAGTACAAGTGCAGTGCTTGGTCAAACTCTTTGTTTAGAAGCCAATTTATTTCCGATAGAGGGATGTACTTTAGATTCTCTTCCAGCTGCCGCCCCGGCAGATTTTACTCCTTGCAGTTTGCCGTGGGATGAATCTTCTATTGTGGTTGAAGGCAAATGCCTTGGTGACTCTATCTTTTTTGCTGTCACCAACACGGGTGTTCTTGGAAATGGAGATATGGACTGTTTTTCTCCTGTTCGATTATATATTGATGGAGCTTACATTTGGTTAGATTCTTTACAGCTGGTAGGAGGAGAGACTTTTACCTATGGCTTTTCAGCTGATGGGCGTACTTGGCGACTAGAAGTTGATCAACATCCTGAACATCCTGGCTTATCTGCCCCAAATGCAACTATCGAACTATGTGGAGATATTGGGAATTGGACTCCAGATTTAGTGAATATTTTCCCTATGGATGATGCAGATCCAAATATAGACATTTTTTGCGGAACCGTTACAGGAAGCTATGACCCCAACGATAAAAGAGGCTTGCCATTTGGATTGGGTAATGACCATTTGATTAAACCCAACGGCCAGTTGCAATATAGAATACGTTTTCAAAATACAGGAACAGATACGGCTTTTACCGTTAAGATAATTGACACTATTGAGCAGGACCTGAACATCTTTTCAGTGACCCCTGGAGTCAGTAGCCACGATTATGTCTTTCGAGTACACGGTTCTCGCGTATTAGAATGGACTTATAATAACATTTTACTTCCAGACAGCAACACTAATGAGCCAGAAAGTAATGGTTTCTTAACTTTTACAGTAAATCAAGTGAAAGGTCTGTCTAACGGCACAGAAATCAACAATTTTGCAGATATTTATTTTGACTTTAATTCACCGATACGAACTGATACCACTAGTCATACAGTTGATAGACAAATAAAAACTGCTGGATGGACTGAAGAAAAAGAGATTACGGATGAAGCATGTGATGAATATGGTTACAACGGATTAATGTATTTTCAAACAGGAATTTATTATCAAATAATAGAAGGGATAGCAATAGATACATTGGTAAAACTCAATCTATCCATTAATAAAATACAAGATTTAGATTTAAATGTAAGTCAAGTAGGTAATGTGTTGACTTCGAATGATTTATTTGCTTCCTATCAATGGATTGATTGCAATAAGGGTAATTTTCCTATAAATGGAGAAACAAATCAATCATTTACGGCAAATTCTAATAGGGATTATGCAGTGATCTTGACTGTTGGGAGTTGTATAGATACTTCTGATTGTGTGAATATTAGTAATGTTGGTCTTAAACTAGTCAATAATTTAACTATTACAAATATTTATCCAAATCCAAGTAAAGGAAGTTTTACGATTGAGTTGGGTGAAGACCATAATAATACAAATTTTACAGTAAAAAATGTTTTAGGAAAAACGGTGTACACTGCTACTAAAAATGGGAATAAGGTAAAGATACAACTAAACGAATCCAAAGGCATTTACTTCGTAAATATTCAAACAGAAAAAGGTGAGTTTGCAATTTTTAAATTGATTGTAGAGTAGTTTAACTTTAATTATAAAGTGAACCTAACAATAAAATACCAAGTATATTGAATTTCAAATGCAAAATATTGGAGTATTGAGATATAATAAAATATAGTTGAATGTATTTTATATTTCAAATTGGTTTATGCTTACAGAAGAAATTAACCCTTATTTTCTTATCTTCGCCACGCAATAAAAAAAATAAAATATTATGCGTAGAGTTGTAATCACAGGGATGGGAGCCCTAACTCCAATTGGAAATTCTGTAGATGCTTTTTGGGAAAATGCACTTGCCGGAGTAAGTGGAGCGGGACCAATTAAAACTTTCGATACGGCTAATTTTAAAACGCAATTTGCTTGTGAATTAAAAGACTTTAATGCAGAAGATCATTTAGATAGAAAAGAACGTAAGAAATATGATATGTTTACGCAATATTCTTTGGTTGCAGTAGACGAGGCAGTTAAACAAGCCGATATCGATTTTGAAAATATCGATTTAGATAGAGTAGGAGTGATTTGGGGATCTGGAAACGGAGGAATCCAAACCTTTGAAGAGCAATTGAAAGAATACCATGATGGAGATGGAACACCACGTTTTTCTCCGTTTTTTATACCAAGAATTCTTGTGGATATCGCAGCAGGTGTTATTTCAATGAAATATGGTCTGTGTGGAATTAATTTCGCGCCAGTTTCAGCTTGTGCAACTTCTACAACAGCTATTATTGAAGCCTTCAACTATGTGCGTTGGAACAAAGCAGATATGATTGTTGCAGGAGGATCTGAGTCTCCAATTGGAGCGGCAACGATTGGAGGATTTAATTCATTAAAAGCATTGTCCACAAAAAATGATGATTATGCAACAGCTTCTCGTCCATTTGATATTGATCGAGATGGATTTGTAATGGGAGAAGGTGCTGGAGCATTAATCGTTGAAGAATTAGAACACGCCAAAAAACGTGGAGCGACAATTTTAGCAGAAATAGTTGGAGGAGGAATGGCTGCCGATGCTTATCATTTAACAGGAACACATCCTGAAGGTTTGGGAGCAATCAAAGGAATGAATTTAGCAATTGAGGAAGCTGGAATTACAGCAGATCAAGTTGATTATGTGAACATGCACGCGACTTCAACACCAAATGGAGATATTAGTGAAATCATCGCACTAGACGCTATATTTGAAAAGAGAAAATCGTTGATGGTAAGTGGAACAAAATCCATGACCGGACATTTATTGGGTGCTGCAGGCGCAATTGAAGCAATTCTTTGTGCAAAATCCATAATGCATCAAATGGTTCCGCCAACAATAAACGTTGAGAATTTTATACCAGAATGTCAAGACAGTTATATCTTCCCAGTAGGAAAAGGAGTTCCAGCAAAAGTTGATTATGCTTTGAGCAACACCTTTGGGTTTGGAGGGCATATTGCGGCAGTTCTGTTGAAGAGATACGAGGAATAAGAAGGAATTACGCAAAGATGCGCTGAGGTGCAGAGTTTCGCAAAGTTTTGAGGGGAATAGAGAGCGAAATTTTCTATTCTCCTTTTTTTTATACGAAACTTTTCTTTCTTCCTTTCTTCCTTTCTTCCTCTGCGAAACTTTGCGAAAACTCTGCGTATCTCTGCGTCATTTTTCTAATTACACAACCACCCTAAAAATATAGCGGACTCACTTCCAACTTCCCACCACTCAAAATTACCGCCGGAAAAGGAGTCTTCACATGGTTAATCACTTCCCTACATAAAACCTCTTCTTTCTTACTTACTTTCCTCTGCGAATCTCTGCAGAATCTCCGCGCATCTTTGCGGTACTTTTATCATTGGCCTTGTTTGTCTTAGAAGTAAAGCGCACTCATCCCCAATTTCCCACCACTCAAAATTACCGCCGGAAAAGGAATCTTCACATGGTTAATCACTTCCCTACATAAAACCTCTTCTTACTTACTTACTTTCCTCTGCGAATCTCTGCACCTCCGCGCATCTTTGCGGTACTTTTATCATTGGTCTTGTTTATCTTAGAAGTAAAGCGGACTCACTTCCAACTTCCCACCACTCAAAATAACCGACGGAAAAGGAATCTTCACATGGTTAATCACTTTAAACAAACTCTTTACCCATTTTTTCTTCGGATTAAATTCTTCAAAATCTATATCTAGAGAAAACAAATACTGACTCTTGGCTTGGAAAGTTTTAATTCCTGATTTGCCATCAAGTATTGCGTACAAATTATAATCACCATGGATCTTTTCATCAATGCTGTACCCAAAACTAAAGCTCAACCATTTTGGAAAAGAGGTTGACGCGCTTAAAAACTGAGCTGGAGTAATCGAAAGCCAATACGTTTGACCATTGTAATCTTTTAAAAGTCTTTCAGAATAAGTACTTCCTAAAACATTTGGTCTGTATTGCGCATAAGGAGTTAAATGAGCGCTGAATTTAAGTTTGAATCGTTGTTCTTTCCAAAGTAATTCTTGCCAAGCGTACCAAGCAATTCCAATTGTATTTGCTCCAACATCACTCCATGAGAATCCCCATTTATTTGAATAACCATCCAATAGTTCCATACTAGCCAAATATCCGAAAGCAACGGAAGAACCAATCAGTAAACTTTTCTTTCTTTCCACTCCCGACCAACGATAAAAGGAGGAGATGTTTCTAGTGATTAAGTGTCCAGTAAAAACATGTCCAGCTTTATCCATTCCTAACCATTGTCGAGAATCATCAAAAAAGTGAAAGTCCTTCGTCCAAGAGTCTTTGTACCAAACGTTTTTTAAAGTGAGAATACTTCCTGTCCATCCAACAGCGATTGCTCCGCTCGTCCAAGCAGTTCTTTTGATGTTTAGTGTTGTATCATTCTCAAAGAAACGCTGTGTTTGGCCATTTAATGCTGAAAACAAAAAAAGAATTAATAGAAGTTTTTTCACCGTATAAAATTAGTTAATGTCTTGTGGATTCCAAAAGGAAATATGTTTTCAATTTTAACATTTCTGGTTTTTCCGTTCTTTTATCAATTAACAAGTACATATATTTCAATTCGTAATTCGTAATTGATTAATTTTATGAATTACATTTTAAAACATAATAAATGGGACACAATCACGATCATTCTTCTACAAAGAATCTAAAACTAGCATTTTGGATGAATCTAGGCTTCTCTATTTTTGAAATTATTGGAGGGATTTATGTTAACAGTGTAGCTATTATTTCTGATGCTATTCATGATTTAGGTGACAGTATTTCTCTAGGTTCGGCTTGGTATTTAGAAAAGAAATCTAAACAAAAAGCGGATTCAAAATTCTCATTTGGATACGCCCGATATTCTTTACTTGGTGCTTTGATCAACAGTGTTGTTCTGATTGTAGGTTCTGGAATTGTTATTTATGCAGCGGTTGGAAGGTTAATTAATCCAGAGGAATCTGATGCGCTTGGAATGATTGTTTTCGCAGTGATTGGAGTAGCGGTTAATGGAATTGTTGTCCTAAAAATGCGTTCTTCAAAAAGTCTAAACGAAAAAGTTGTTTATTGGCACATGTTGGAAGACGTTTTAGGTTGGGTGGCTGTCTTAATCGCTGCAATCGTGATTTACTTTTACCCAAACCCTTACATTGATCCAATTTTGTCTTTGGGAATTACTGCTTACATTTTATATGGAGTCATCGGCCGATTGAAAGAAACCTTGTATTTCTTCCTTCAAGGAGTTCCAAAAGAAATTGATTTGGATGAAATTCAAAAGTCTATTCTTGCAGTTCCACATGTTCATTCGATGCACCATACTCATGTTTGGTCATTGGATGGAGATCACCACGTTTTTTCGACGCACTTGTGTTTGAAGAATATTGATTCATTTGGTCAAATCACATCCACCAAAGCAGCTGTAAAACAATTGCTTGAAGAGAAAGACTTTAGTCATTTTACAGTTGAAACGGAGCTGGATGATGAAAGTTGTAGTTTTAAATAGAGGGATTACTAAACTAAGACTGAAAATATTTTTCGGTTAATTATCGAAATACCATTTAAACTAAAGTCTAATTCAATTTTATAAATTACTGTTATTTAAGTATTTATTATTCAAAGTCCGCCAACTGGAGGACTAACCATTTGGAATACAGACTACCATATACTTGCTTGCGAAAATGAAATGATAATTTTGATAAATACTTTAAAATACAACTCGTTTGGGTTACAGTTAAATTCTTAGTTAGGACTATTAATTTTTCGAAGGATTAAAATTGATTACCCACAGTATTTCATATAAAGCCGAAACTTCCTTCTTCATATTTTTGATTTAAAAAATAATTTATTAACAATTTAACTTTAATTGTTGATAACCAGAATTTGTGTAACTTATTTTTTTAATTTTAACCTCTATTAAACGCTTGTCTTATATGGCTCGTTGCTATTGTTTTAGATAAAAAAAACGTATTTAAGTGAGTAGGTTTGTGACTATAAAGTTTCAATTTTCCAAAACTTATGCTTTTTAATTCAAAAGATCATCTAGTTAATACAGTTTAGAACTTAATTAATCTATAAATTGTTTAACGAAAACGTTATTAAAAATATTGTATGAAAAACTTAATACTAACTGGAATAACCTTAATCTTCTTTGCCTTTTTAGGTAAAACTCAAAATTGCCCTAGTTATTCAACTGTAGTTTCTGCAACTGGCGAAGCTTGCGCGGGACAAAACTATTCAATGACTTTCGAAAATGATGGTTGTAACAGTGAAATATATTTCAACTATAACGGGAATTTATTGGCTGGAGGAAGTGTTGATATTATCAGTGATTTTTCTGGACTTTCTGTCTATTCTGAAACGGGAACTGGCGCATACTCTGGAACTGTTGGTCCATTGGATCCTACAGTGCATGGAACTGAATTTACAATAACTACGGTGAATGGAACTTATACTCTAACGCAAAATGGCGTTTCGGTTGCAGTAGCAGTAAACCAAACCAGATTTTTTAGTTTAAAACCTTTAATTAGTTCTGCAACTTTAACTATTACCACTCCATCAGGGAATTTAACAAAAACAATAGATTATTGTAAAGACATCAGCATAGGTGTTACACTTTCAAATACTCAATTTTGTAATACATTAAATGTTGCTTTACCTTGGGAAATCGTTTGTGACCAGACGAATGCGGTAATTTCTTCGGGCACTCATAATGTTGTAGTTTATCCTGAAGTTCCAACAAATCCAAATGATTTAGTTGATATTGTGTGGGATCCAGTAACTTGTACATGGGATGTAACTGCAAATTTCGATTGTGACAATAACGATATAGGAACCATTTTCGATATTTCTCCTGCTCCTTCAACTGTGCCTGCGAACGCTTGTGTTGATGGAAATCAGACCTTTACTGTTAGCTATTCAGGTTTTGCGGCAGGTCCAGATTGTTGCTCAACAGCAGGTCCGAAAGATCCTATTCTATTAAATACATCATCAGGCGCAACAGTTGTCAACTCCCCATTTGGAGGAATCAATAATGCTGGATTCGTTACTTTTCCGCCAAACAATACAGGCGGTAGCGCAAGTTCAGTAAGTTTAAATGTTGCTGTTAATGGTTATTGCTTTAATCATACAGATCCTAGTGGAATAGTTAGCGTTTATGTAGATGATATTGTAGTTGCTAATTACCCTTTTAGTACCCCTATTTTTAGTTACGGATTTGACCTAACTTTCATGCCATGGTACGATGCAAACAGTACTATTGAAGTTTATATTCATCCAAATACTCTAGATAATGGAGGTAACAATACAACCTATTCTCCAGGAACAAATTGTGGAGCTTTAAATCCTATGGAATGGAGTGGAAGTATTTCTGCTACTTTGGATGTTGAATTTGAAGACTCTATTGGTGCTGGATTAACTTGTACAAGTGATTCAATTATTGCTTTCACGAATTGTACTCCAGATGATCCAATTTTAATATTAGAAACAGCAGCAGCTTGTAATTTAAACAGTACGGTTGCGGTAACGAATTTTGACAATTCTTTATCCTATACTTTTGTTCCAGCCGGTCCTATAATTAGTGGAACGGGAATTATTAGCGGTGCTGCAGGGAATTACACGGTTTCAGCAGGAAATGGGAGTTGTGCAGGCGATGAAACTTTCACAATTGACCCAGGTATACCCATACCATCATTCACACTCAGTTCAACAAACCCTACTGTTTGTGCAGGAACTGACGGGACAATTACATTAAGTGGATTGGATAATAATACAACTTATGCTATTTCTTATGATGATGGTGGAGCAGCTGTTGGACCAATAAATATTACGTCGAATGGTTCAGGAGAAGCTGTAATTACAGGTTTAAGTGCAGGAAGTTATAACAATTTCTCTGCGGAATTGAATGGATGTACTGGAAACGATAATTCAACAATAGGACTTTCAGATCCTAATGGACCAACTGTTGATGCAGGAACGCCTCAAACTATTTGTGCAGGAAGTTCTGCAACTTTAACTGCTTCAGGATATCCAGTAGGTGCAACTATAACTTGGGATAATGGAGTAACGGATGGAGTGCCTTTTATTCCATTAGCAACACAAACTTATACTGTAACTGTTTTATTGAATGGATGTAGCGCAACGGATGTGGTAACAATTACATTAACTCCGCAAGACATTCCAACTTTCAATGCTATTCCAAACTTTTGTGAAAACACAACCGCACCAAGTTTACAGGTGCTTTCAAATGAAAATATTTCTGGAACATGGAATCCAACAGTGATTGCGAATACAGCTGGAACAACAACTTATACTTTTACACCAACTGCAGGATTATGTGCAGCAACAGTAACCTTGGATGTTACCGTTGATCCTGAACCAAATCCTACTATTAATCCAGTAGCTGATCTTTGTATTAGTGCAGCTTCAGTTACCGTTGTCGGTAATCCAGCTGGTGGAACTTTTTCAGGAGCAGGAATGACAGGTGATTCTTTTAATCCGAGTACAGCTGGAATTGGTACACATACCATTACTTATACTTTTACAGATGGAAATGGTTGTACTGGTTCTTCAACAGTTGATATTGTTGTGAATACAAATTTAGATTTCACTCTTACTTCTACAAATCCAACTGTATGTGGCGGAAGTGATGGAACTGTTACTATTGGAGGCCTTTCAAATAATACGAATCACATTGTTTCTTATGATGATAATAGTGTAACGGTTGGACCATCGGTTTTTATTTCAAGTGCTTCTGGAGAAATCGTAATTAGTGGTTTAAATGCTGGAACATATACAGATTTTTATGTTGAAGCTGGAGGATGTTTTAGAACAGACAACACAAATATAAATTTATCTGATCCTAATGCACCAACTGTGGATGCTGGAAATGCCCAAACCGTTTGTGAAGGAACTGCCGTTACGCTTACAGCGACAAATCCAAATGGTGCAGTTATTTCATGGGACAATGGCGTTACAGATGGAACTCCTTTTACACCAGCGACTACACAAACATACACAGTAACAGCTAGTTTAAATAATTGTACTGCTATTGATGATGTTACAATTACAGTGAATATTCAAACCGTTCCTACTTTTAATGTAGCTACAGATTTTTGTGTGAATAATCCACCGCCGACATTACCAACAATTTCAAATGAAAATGTTAATGGAACTTGGAGTCCAGCAGTTGTAGCAACAACTTTGGGAACATCAACTTATACTTTTACTCCTAATGCCGGTGAATGTGCAACAAATCAAACTATTGATATTACAGTAAACCCGCTCCCAACACCAACAATTGATCCTCTTGCTGACATCTGTGAATTTGCAGCAACTGTAACTTTAGTTGGTAATCCTGCTGGAGGTGTTTTCTCTGGTCCTGGAGTAGTGGGTGGCGATTTTGATCCTAGCATTGCAGGTTTAGGAACGCATACTATTACTTACACTTATACTGATGGAAATGGTTGTTCTGCCGATGCTTCAACGAATGTTTTAGTCAATACCAATATTGTATTTACAGTTTCTTTTACTGAACCTACAGTTTGTAATGGAGTAGATGGAACCATTACCCTTGAAGGTCTTGATCCTAGTGATGTTTATGATGTATCTTATTTTAATGGTGCAACAGTAGGTCCTTCAGTAATGAATTCCAATGCATCAGGAAATATTGTGCTTACAGGTTTAAATGCTGGTGCTTATTCTGATTTTGAAATAATTTTTAATGGATGCCAAGGAATTAACAATTCCAGTATTGTTCTTGATGACCCAAATGCAGCAGCAATAGACGCTGGATTCGATCAAGTGATTTGCCCAGGAAATCCTGTCACTTTAACCGCTTTTAATCCAGATGGAGCAGCTATTGGTTGGGACAATGGGGTAACTGATGGAGTAAGTTTTGTGCCGCCTGTTGGGGTAACAGTTTATACTGTTACTGCTAGTTTAGTAAATTGTATCAGTACGGATCAAGTGACTATTACTGTTCCAGGTTCAATAACTGGATTGAATTGTCCAGCTGATTTAACTGCTTCTTGTAATATCTCTCAACAACCTGCTTATGCTGATTTTGATGCGTTTTTAGCAGCTGGAGGCTCTATTTCGATTCCTGCAGGAGGAGTAATTGATTCTACTTCTTTTACATTATTAAGTGAAACTACTGATGGAAATACGTGTGCAGAGGTGATTACAAGAACTTATCAAATTACAGATGCTTGTGGTGTTCAGGTTTCTTGTTCACAAATAATTACTGTAAATGACCTTATTAATCCAACAGGAACTGCACCCGCTGATATAACTGTTCAGTGTACTGCGGATGTACCTGCAATTGATCCAACTACTATTACTGATGAAGCAGACAATTGTACTGCAAATCCATTGGTTGTTCATGTTAGTGATGTCTTAACTGGAAGTGCATGTTTAGAAACCATTACAAGAACTTATAACATTTCTGATGATTGTGGAAATGACATTAACGTTGTTCAAATAATAACGATTAGTGATAACACTGCACCAACAGGGACAGCAGCGGCAATTACTGTACAATGTGCTGGAGATGTTCCAGCACCAGATGTTGCTTATATCACAGATGAAGCAGATAATTGTACCGTTAATCCAATAGTTACTTATGTTGGCGATGCTTCTGATGGAAATACTTGTCCAGAAATAATCACGAGAACATACAATATAGAAGATGATTGTGGAAATAATGTAGACGTTATTCAAACGATTACAATTAACGATGATATTGCTCCGACAGGAACAGCACCTGGTCCACTAGTATTTCAATGTATTGGAGATGTTCCATTACCAGATGCTACATTAATTACAGATGAAGCTGACAATTGTACGGCAATTCCAACTGTTACTTTTGCTGGAGATGTTTCAGATGGAAATACGTGTCCAGAAGTAATTACTAGATCTTACGCTATTGCAGATGGTTGTGGAAATAATACAATCGTGACGCAAACCATTACAATAAATGATGATACTAATCCAACAGGAACAGCACCTGCAGCAATGGCATTTCAATGTATGGGAGACATTCCAGCAGCAGATGTAACTTTAATTACAGATGAAGCTGACAACTGTACTGCTAGCCCAACGGTTACACATACTGGCGATGTTTCAGATGGGAATACATGTCCACAGGTAATTACAAGAACTTACAACATCGCTGATGATTGCGGAAATAGCATAGATGTTACGCAAGAATTCACAATTAATGATGATGTTTTCCCAACAGGAACAGCTCCTGCAGCAGTCGCAGTTCAGTGTTTTGCTGATATTCCAGCTGTAGACATTACTTCAATTACTGATGAAGCTGATAACTGTACAGTGAACCCGATTGTTACACATACTGGAGATGTTTTAGATGGAAATACTTGTCCTTTAACTGTTACAAGAACTTATAACATTGCAGACGACTGTGGAAATAGTATTGATGTAACACAATTAATTACAGTTAGTGATGATATTCTCCCAACAGGAACAGCTCCTGCAGATTTAGCATTACAATGTATTACAGACGTTCCAGCAGCAGATGTTGCATTAATTACAGATGAAGCTGACAATTGTACTGTAGCTCCAACCGTTACTCATGTTGGAGATGTGTCAGATGGAAACACTTGTCCACAAGTAATTACAAGAACATACAACATTGCAGATGATTGTGGTAATAACATTGATGTTGTTCAAACAATAACGATTACTGATGATGTTTTGCCAACAGGAACAGCGCCTGCAGATTTAGCGGTTCAATGTATTACAGATGTTCCAGCAGCAGATATTACTTCAATTACTGATGAAGCGGATAACTGTACGGTTAATCCGATAATTACACACACTGGAGATGTTTCAGATGGAAATACTTGTCCAGAGGTGATTACAAGAACATACAATATTGCTGATGATTGTGGAAACAATATAGATGTCGTTCAAACATTTACTATTAATGATGATACTGATCCAACGGCAACTGCTCCGGCTGATATAAACGTAGCTTGTTTAGCAGATGTTCCAGTTGGAGATCCTGCCGCTATTACAGATGAAGCAGATAATTGCACAGTTAATCCAACAGTGACATTTGAATCTGATGCTTCTGATGGAAATACATGTAATGGAGAGGAAATCACAAGAACATATAGAATTACGGATGATTGTGGAAACTTTGCAGAAGTGACACAAACTATAACGATTGATGCTGTTGCACCTGCGTTTACTGTTTCTGGGACTGATCCTACAACTTGTTTAGGAACTGATGGAACAATTGTTATTGCAGGACTTGATGCTTCTTCAAACTATGAAGTAAGTTATGGAGGTGGAGCTTCAAATTCAATTACAACAAATGCCGCAGGTGAATATACTATAACAGGACTTGCAGAAGGAACGTATATAGATTTTACTGTAACTGAAGCAACATGTTCAGAATGTAGTACAACAGAAAATGTGACCATTACATTAACGGATCCACTTCCACCTGCTGTAGATGCAGGAGCTGATATGCAAGTGTGCGAAAATGAGTCAATAACTTTAACTGCTTTAAATCCAGATGCAGCGAATATCTCATGGAATAATGGAGTAACTGACGGTGTTGCATTTGTTCAACCAGTTGGTTCTACAACTTATACAGTAACAGCAGAATTAGCCAACTGTTTTGCAACTGATGATGTTATTGTAGTTGTTGCACCAACTCCAAATGTTTCTGGTGGTATGTTTACTGAAGTTTGTGAAGGAGAACAAGTTACTTTATCTGGAAGTGGAGCGGCTACTTATGTATGGGATAACGGTGTTGTAGATGGTGTACCTTTTACACAGCCGCTTGGAACTGAAACATACACTGTGACAGGAACATCAATCTTTGGATGTGTAGCTACAGCTCAAGTTCAAGTAAGAGTACTTCCTGTTCCTGTTGTCTCTTTTACTTCAAACACGAGAGAAGGTTGTGCGCCAGAAGAAATTAACTTCATAAGTACAACAGGTGGAGTATCTAATCAGTGTACATTTACTATCGGTGGAAATGTTGTTTTAACGGGTTGTAATGTGAGTAATATATTTACGGAAGCAGGTTGTTATGATGTTAATTTGGAAGTAGAATTGACAAATGGATGTTCTGCCAATGAAACGATCATCGATTATATATGTGTTGATGATTATCCAATTGCTGATTTCTCAATAGATCCTGAAGAACTTTCAACATTTAACAACGAGATAGATTTCACAAACGAGTCGATTGGAGCGGTTACTTATGATTGGAGTTTTGGTGATAATACATATAGCAACTCAATAAATCCAATTCATGAGTATTCAGTGTTAGGAAATCCAGCTGAATTCATCTATGATGTAAAACTGATTGCTTACAGCGACTTAGGATGTGCTGATTCAATTATTGGTGAATTGCCTTTCTATGAAGACTTAATTTACAATATTCCAAATACATTTACGCCAGATGGAAATCTGTATAATGAAACATTTAAGCCTGTATTCACATCTGGGTTCGATCCTTTAGAATATAACCTAAAAATATATAACCGTTGGGGAGAATTGATTTTTGAAAGTAATGATCCAGCTTATGGTTGGGACGGTTCTTATGGTTCAAGCCAAACAATTTATGCTCCAGAAGGAACTTATCTTTGGAAAGTAAGCTTTAAGAAATTAAAAGATGATGAAAATGTTGAAATCATCGGAAGTGTGAATTTGTTGAGGTAAGTTCTCACATAAATGACTTATTAAAGTACAATACAATTAAACACATATTTCCTTTGTGTCTAATTAGAACAAAATATAAAATCAAAGAAGACTTTAGTTTTCTTTGATTTTTTTTTGCTCCATAATATTTTTGGATCTAGATGAAATACTTTGGGTAATCAATATTAATCCTTTGAAAAATTAATAGTTCTACTACGAATTTAACTGTAACCTACATGAGTTGTATTTTTAAATTAATTATCCAAATCATCATTTAATTCTTGCAAGAAAGCATATGGAGTCCTGTATTTCAGCTGGTTATTCCCGTCGGGACGGCATGTTAATAGCCAAGGACGAAAGTCCTTGGTTTAAAACAAATAGATGTAATACAAAACCCAACAAAATCGACCTAACTGCATGCAATTAGGTCGATTTTGTTGGGTTTTGTTTCGGTTTGTATCGTTTGGCGGATGGACTTACGTCCATCCCTATTAACATGCCGTCCCTCTGGGATTTAGAGTGGTAAATAATTAATTAACAGTGCTTTATAAGGTTGGTCGAAATTTATTTTAATAGAAAGTTTCCATTTAAATAAAAGTAGAACCAAATTAACAATCGTTTAGCTTCAATTAAAACCATAGATTTTAAAACTACCCACACAAAATCATATATAACCATATTTTTCTGGATAACTTTTATGGCTCAGTTCTAATAATCATCACAATGTTGATGGTTTTACTATCACTTTCATAACCTTTACACAACATTTCTTGACGTAATACAACGCACACAGGCTTAGCTCTCCAACAAAAGCTCTCCGCCACCTGAAGAGTCCTTCAATCACTAAAATTATTTTTCGAACTTGTTGAAAATGAATTTTAATGAGGGATCTTGCTGGTATTAATGGTTTACAGTTTACTCTTTATAGGTATGAAAAGAGCTTGCAAAATTGGACTATTATTTTTTTTAAAGTTTTTATAATTCAAGTATCATCAATAAAAAAGATGACGATGATTAGAATTGAGCGTTTTTAATCAATTGGTAGTCAGTTGTTTTTAATTCTATAAAATCTTCCAATGATTTCGTAATGCCACATTTCATTTTAATTTTCTAAGTAAAGGAGTAGAGAGATAGCGGGAAATAAAATATTTTCCTCTAAATTCGTGGCATTATTAAGATTTATATCTAATCTTAATATATTTCAACGAAATTATTTATGAGAATCTTTCTTTTGTTATTTACGGTAATTTGTTTTGCGCAAGTTACTCTTGGTCAATGTACTGTTGCCATTAATTCAGCATCAACAAACGTTAATTGTGGGGAATGCATTACACTCAACGCAGTTGGAACAGCCATTGCATATCCGTTAGTTGAGAATTTTAATTCTATGAGTTTGGGTCCTGGATGGTCTTCAAATGTTTTTCTGGATTATTCAAACCCTTGTGGAGCGCCACTGGATGGAAGTGCTTCAGGTTGGTTTGGCGCAGGTGCAAACCCTAGGAGTTTAGAAACCCAGGTTTTTGATGTATCAGGTGGTGGAGATGTTTGTTGGGAGATGAGATTTAGTCAGCAAGGTGCACCAGGTGGTTGTGATGGACCAGATTCCCCAACAGAAGGTGTTGCTTTTCAATACTCTATAAATGGTGGCGCAAATTGGATAGGAATTCAATATTGGCCTCCGAATGGCGGGTACGATCCGATGTTAACAACTTGGAATCAGTATTGTGTTACCATTCCACCAGGAGCCATGGGACCGAATACCCAATTTAGATGGTATCAAAATGTAGGATCAGGTAATCAATTTGACCAATGGGGATTAGATAATATTGAAATTGCTAGTCAACTTATCGGGGTTTATTATTTTGATTGGCTTGAGGATGGTTCGATTAACAATGCTGATACGACCGTTTGTCTTGGAAACTCTGACGAAACATATACAGTACTTTACACTGATGGAATAAACGATTCATGCACAGCTTCAATAACGATTTCAGTAATTGACTCTATTCCCCCAACCGGGACAGCACCTGCTGCAATTTTTGTACAATGTTTAGGAGATGTACCTTTACCAGACGTTAATTTAATTGCAGATGAAGCAGATAACTGTACTGTTAATCCTACTGTAACTTTTGTTGGGGATATTTCAAATGGAAATACTTGCCCTCAAATAATCAACAGAACATACAATATTTCAGATAGTACAGGAAATAATATTGATGTTGTTCAGTTTATCACCATTAATGATACTATTCCGCCAACTGGAACAGCTCCAGCAGATACAACGGTTAAGTGTATTGAAGATTTTCCAGCGGCTGATGTTACTTTAATAACAGATGCAGCTGATAACTGTACAGCAAACCCAATCGTAACCTTTGTTTCTGACGCTATAATTGGTAGTGGGTGTTCCCAAATTATAACTAGAACTTATAGAATTACTGATGATTGTGGAAACTTTTCTGATCTAACCCAAACCATAACAATTTATGATGATATTGATCCAACCGGAACGGTAGTAGATTTATTTGTTCAATGCATAAGTGAAGTGCCACCAGTTGATGTAAGCGCAGTTACGGGAGTGACAGATAATTGTTCTGTAACCCCAACAGTAATTCATGTTTCTACCAATTCTGGTGGGTTCACCTGTCCAGCTATAATCAAAAGAAAATACAGAGTAACTGATGGGTGTAATAACAGCATTGATTTAATACAAAGAATTACGATAAACGATACTATTAAACCAACTGCCAGTAATCCAACCCCTATTTCAGTCCAATGCATTGGCGATTTACCTGCTGCAGATATTTTAGTGGTAACAGACCAAGCAGACAACTGTACTGCAAATCCCGTTGTTACTTATGTCGGAGAAGTATCTGATGGAAATACTTGTCCAGAAATCATTACGAGAACATACAGAATAACTGACGATTGTGGAAATTTCAAAGACGTGTATCATGTCATTACAATTGATGATGATATAAGTCCAACAGGAACTGCTCCAGCAGATTTGACATTTCAATGTTTTACAGATATTCCAGCTCCAGATGTTAATTTGATTACTGATGAAACTGATAATTGTACAGTGAATCCCATTGTGACGTATGTTGGTGATGCTTCAAATGGAAATACCTGTCCTGAACTTGTTACAAGAACTTATAGAATTACCGATGATTGTGGAAATAACACTGATGTCACACAACTATTTACAATAAACGATGATGTCCTGCCAACAGCAAGCGATATTATTACAACTGTTGAGTGTTTAGCAGATGTTCCAATTGTTGATATTTCTGTAGTTTCAGACGAAGCGGACAATTGCACAACAAATCCAACGGTTGCTTTTGTTTCTGAAAGTACAGATGCAAATACGTGTAATGGCCAAGAAATTACAAGAGTTTACAGCGTGACAGATGATTGTGGAAATAGCATAACTGTGAATCATACAATTACTGTCGATTCTTATACGCCGACATTCACAGTTTCAGGAACAGGGACAACAACTTGTGATGGAAGTGATGGGTTTATAACTATTTCAGGGCTTATACCTAACTATAATTATGACTTGAGTTATGATGGAGGAGGAGTTATCCCATTTGTAACAAACGCTGCGGGTGAATATGTTATTACAGGACTTCCAGCTGGTTCTTATACGAATTACACTGTTTCAGATGGTGATTGTTCTTCTTGTACAACTACTGAAAACGTTTCCATAAACATCAATGACCCAACGGCGGCTATTATAAATGCTGGGCCAGATGCTCAATATTGTGAAGGAACAACTGTAGTTTTAAATGCTTTTAATCCTGAAAATGCAAATATTTCATGGAATAATGGTGTAACGGATGGTGTAGGATTTATTCCGCCTGTTGGAACAACTTTTTACACCGTGACTTCTGTTCGTGTGAACTGTTATTCTTCAGATCAAATGATGATTACCGTTTCTCCTGCAATTACGGACATTACTTGTCCAGCAGATTTAACCGCTTCATGTGACATTTCCGAACAAGCTGCTTATGCTGATTTTGAAGAATTTATTACCGCTGGAGGTTCTGCAACTATTCCCTTAGGAGGAGTAATTGACTCAACTTCATTTTCTTTATTCAGTGAAGTTTCTGATGGAATAACTTGTCCAGAAACAATTACAAGAACTTACCAAATTGCAGATACGTGTGGCGTGACTTTAACGTGTACGCAACAAATTGTAATTAGCGAAATTATTTTACCAACAGGAACAGCGCCAAATGATACGTTAGTGCAATGTATTGGTGATGTTCCAGTTGTAGACGTTAACTCAATCACTGACGAAGCCGACAACTGTTCTGCAATTCCAACTGTGACTCATGTGAGTGATGTTTCAGATGGAAATACTTGTCCGGAAGTCATCACAAGAACCTATAACATTGAAGATAAATGTGGAAATAACATTGACGTTATTCAAACCATTACAATTGATGACGATATTCTACCAACAGCAAGTAATCCAGATACAATATTTGTAGCTTGTTTGGCTGATGTTCCTTTGACAGATATTACAGAAGTAACCGACGAAGCTGATAATTGTACAGTAAATCCTACCGTGGCATTTTTATCAGAAGCAACGGATGCAAACACTTGTAATGGAGAACAAATTACACGTATTTATAGCGTTACAGATGATTGTGGGAACTTTAGAAACGTGACTCAAATAATAGTTATTGATTTATTTGATCCTGTTTTTACCGTTTCAAGCACAAATCCGACAACTTGCGATGGAAACGAAGGTACAATTACACTTTCTGGATTAGCACCAAGTTTCAATTATGAATTAAGTTATGCTGGTGGAACTGCTTTTTCTATCACAACTGATGCGGCTGGAGAATACACAATCACAGGTTTAGTTCAAGGAGCTTATACTGGATTTACAATCACTGAAGGAACATGCTTAACCTGCAGTACAACAGACAATGTGACCATGACATTAACTGATCCAATTCCACCTGTTGTAAATGCAGGATCTGACATTGTAGCATGTGAAAATGATATAATCACTTTAACAGCTTTTAATCCAGATGCAGCTAATATTTCTTGGAACAATGGAGTAGTGGACGGAGTTGGTTTTGTTTCCCCAGTCGGAATTTCGACATACACAGTAACTGCCGAAAGGGTCAATTGTTTCACAACAGATCAAGTTCAAGTTACTATAAATCCTTTACCGATTGTGAATGCAGGAATTGACAAAGTAATTTGTGATAGAGATGAGGTAACTTTGGCCGCAAGTGGAGCAACTACTTATTTGTGGGACAATGGAGTTACTGATAATGTTCCTTTTACTCCAACATTAGGAACAGTTACTTATACTGTAATCGGAACATCTGTTTTTGGATGTGTGAACACAGACCAAGTGGATGTTGAAGTAATTATTTCTCCAGATGTATCTTTTACTGCGAACAGAACAATTGGTTGTGCTCCACAAGAAATCAACTTATTTAGTACTTCGCCTGGAATTGGAAATCAATGTATTTACACAATTAATGGTGGGGAACAGTTTACAGGATGTAACGTAAACCCTATTTTCACAGAAGCGGGTTGTTATGATATCAATCTACAAGTGGAATTAACAAATGGTTGTACCGATGACTTAACAGTTACGGATTACATATGTATCGATGATTATCCAATTGCTGATTTCACTGTAAATCCAGAAGAATTGACAAACATTTATAACATTGCAGATTTCACAAATGAAACTACTGGAGCGACAGACTACGAATGGAATTTCGGAGATGGAGATTTCAGCAATGCAATAAATCCAACGCATGAATATTCAGTGGATGAGATTAGCAGAAAATTCATTTTTGATGTGGAATTAGTCGCAACGAGTAATTTAGGCTGTAAAGATACTTTCAATTTAGATTTACCATTTTTTGAGGAATTGATTTACTTCATTCCAAATACATTTACACCAGATGGAAATCAATACAATGAGTCATTTAAGCCACAATTTACTTCTGGATTTGAACCGCTAGAATACAAATTACAGATTTATAACCGTTGGGGAGAATTGATTTTTGAAAGCAATAATCCAGCTTATGGTTGGGACGGTTCTTACGGTTCAAGTCAAACAATTTATGCACAAGAAGGAACTTATCTTTATAAAATATATTACAAGAAAATAAGAGATGGAGAGAATGTTGAGATTGTGGGGAGTGTTAATTTACTTAGGTAAATAATGAAGAATTAAAAATGAAAAGTGAAAAGTGAAAAATGTTGAATGGTGAGTTTTATGGATTTCATGAGGAGATTTAGGGATTCATAATAAAGAATTCTCTTTTCAGTGTCAGAGATGCAGAAGGAGTTGAGTCAGTTAGGTCATGCTAAATCATTCAATTTTTGAATCCTTGAATCATTGAATCCTTGAATCCTTGAATTTTCAGGAATGAGATTTCACTATTTGATTTAGGTATAGACATGGCTTTAACCGACTTGTCCGATAACTGGCGGAACAATAATTAAATAATCAGTACTACCTTGCTTTTAAGCAATAACTCTTTACTATAATTTTTTAGTTTAACAAGAATTTCTTCTTAAGTTATTAACTTAAATTCCATTTCATAATAGGTTTTACATTGAAATCGTTAGTTTTACTTCCAGATAAGATTCTTTTTAATTAGAAATTAAGGAGCAAAACGAATTCGGAAACTCTAAGGATAGTCCAGTTTGATTTCTTTTTTGAACACTTATGGGATCTATGAAAAATACTTATGAGAAAATTTTTACTACTAACGGTTTTGTTTTATGCACAATTTAGTACGGCTCAGCAATGTACTATTGAAATAACACCACCAACCAATGCAATCGATTGTGGCGATTGCTTTACCCTTACCGCGGTAGGGAGTTCATTTACAGTCCCTTTAGATGCTAGTTTTAATGGAGGAGCTTTGGGACCAGGTTGGAGTTCAAACGTGAATATTATGTATGACAACCCTTGTGGACCTCCACCAGATGGAACTGCTGCTGCTTGGTTTGGATTAGGTTCTCAACCTAGAGAAATGGAAACAGTAGGTTTTGATGTTTCTTGTGGAGGTGACGTATGTTTTGAAATGAAATATGCAACTCAGGGAGGTGCTGCTGGTGCTGGGAATTGTGAAGGTCCAAACGAAGCTAATGAAGGAGTGTTTTTCCAATATTCTATTAACGGAGGTGCAACTTGGGTAACTATTGAATATTGGTCTCCAAATGGTGGGTTTGATCCTATATTAACACAATGGAATACGTATTGTGTGACAATTCCGACTTTTGCAGAGACAACAAATACTAAGTTTAGATGGTTTCAAAATGTAGGATCTGGAGCATTATATGATCACTGGGGAATTGATAACGTAAATATTTCAGCTATTAATTGCACGTTTTATTATTATGATTGGCTTTCTGATGGAATAGCCAATAGTGCAGATACAACGTTTTGTATGGCGACTAGTCCTCAAAATTACGAAGTGACTTATACAAATGGAGTGAATGACACTTGTACTGCAATAATTACAATCAGTGACGGTGTAGCTCCAACGGGAACAGCTCCAGCAGCTATAACAGTTCAATGTATTGGAGGTGTTCCAATTCCAAATATCGCAACCATTACTGATGAAGCAGATAATTGTACAGCAATACCAACGGTTACTCATGTTGGTGATGTTTCAGATGGAAACACATGTCCAGAAATCATTACTCGAACCTATAATATAGCCGATGATACAGGAAATAGCATAGATGTCACCCAAACAATAACCATAATTGACGATATAGATCCAACTGGAACAGCACCACCAATGACAGTTCAATGTATTGGTGATTTGCCATTGCCAGATGTTACAGTCATTACAGATGAAGCTGATAATTGTACTGCAAACCCAATTGTTACTTATGTAGGAGAGGTGTCAGATGGAAACACTTGTCCAGAAATAATTACAAGAACTTACAATATTGCTGATGATTGTGGAAACAACATTGATGTCACACAAATAATTTCGATAATTGACGATACGGCTCCAACAGGAACAGCACCTCCAATAACAGTTCAATGTATTGGAGATGTTCCATTACCAGATGTTACAGTAATTACGGATGAAGCAGATAATTGTACTTTGACTCCAACAGTTACTTACGTTGGAGATTTATCTGATGGAAATACTTGTCCAGAAATCATCACAAGAACTTACAATATTGCTGATGAATGTGGAAATAGCACTGATGTTGCACAAACGATAACTATTATTGATGATATTAATCCAACAGGAACTGCACCAGCAGCAATGGCATTTCAATGTTTAGGAGATATTCCAGCAGCGGATATTACCTTAATAACAGATGAAGCAGATAACTGCATTACAATTCCAACAGTTACTTATGTTGGAGATGCTTCAGATGGAAATACCTGTCCAGAAGTTATCACAAGAACATATAGAATTACAGATGTTTGCGGAAATTACACCGACATTACACAAGCGTTTACAATTAATGATGATATCCTTCCTACAGGAACAGCGCCTTTAGATTTTGCATTTCAATGTGTAACGGATATTCCTGTTCCAGACATTACTTTAATTACTGACGAAGCTGATAACTGTACTGTAAATCCTATTGTCACGCATGTTTCGGATGTTTCAGATGGAAATACTTGTCCAGAAACCATCACAAGGACTTATAACATCGCCGATGATTGCGGAAATAATATTGATGTAACTCAAGCTTTTACTATTAATGATGATATTGATCCAATAGGAAGCATAACAAACTTGGTCGTTCAATGTATTGGAGATGTTCCTTTACCAGATATTACAACAATTACAGATGAAGCGGATAATTGTGCTGTAAACCCAACTATTACTCACCTTGGAGACGTTTCAGATGGGAATTCTTGTCCAGAGATCATCACAAGAACTTACAATATAGAAGATAACTGCGGAAATAACATTGACGTTGTTCAAACAATCACGATCATTGATGATATTGCGCCAACAGCGAGTAATCCAACAGCGTTAGCGGTACAGTGTATTGGAGATGTTCCAATAGCTGATGTTTTAGTAGTCACAGATGAAGCAGATAATTGTACAATTAATCCTACAGTTACTTATGTGGGAGATGCATCAGATGGAAATACTTGTCCAGAAATCATCACAAGAACTTACAATATCGCTGATAATTGTGGAAATAACATTGATGTTTTTCAAACGATAACAATTCTTGATGATATTGCGCCAACGGGTTCAACGTCGTCATTAGCTGTTCAATGTATCGGAGATGTGCCAGTGCCAGATATTACTACGATTACCAATATTGCCGATAATTGTACAGTAAATCCAATTGTTACGCACGTTGTAGATGTTTCAGATGGAAATACTTGTCCAGAGGTGATTACAAGAACTTATAATATTGCTGACAATTGTGGAAATAACATTAACATTAACCAAACAATTACAATTAATGACGATACTGATCCAGCAGCCAGTAATCCAAACCCAATTACGGTTCAATGTTTAACTGATGTCCCGCTTGTTGATATTTCAGTGGTAACTGATGAAGCAGACAATTGTACGGTAAATCCAACAGTTGCTTTTGTATCAGAAAGTACAGATGCTAACACATGTAATGGAGAAATTATTACACGTATATATAGCGTTACAGACGATTGTGGGAACAGTATTAGTGTTAGTCAAGCAATCATAGTTGATTCTTACACACCAATATTTACGGTTTCAGGTAATGGACCAACTTTCTGTAATGGAAACGATGGAGTAATTACTCTTTCAGGTCTTGTTCCATTCGAAGATTATGTGTTGAATTATGATGGAGGCGCAACTAATCCTATTACTGCCAACGCAGCTGGTGAGTATTTAATCACCGGACTTTCAGCAGGGACATATACTGGTTTTACTGTTTCAGATGGGAATTGCCAAGCTTGTACTACAACAAATAATATTTCTCTAAATTTGAATGATCCAGCTTCTGCTTTAATAGATGCAGGGCCAGACCAAGAACTTTGTGAAGGAACTACCTTAGTATTAACTGCTTTTAATCCAGATGGTGCAAATATTTCTTGGAATAATGGAGTAACAGATGGAGTTGGTTTTGTTCCTCCTGTTGGAATTTCTTTCTACACTGTGACTGCAGAACGTGCGAATTGTTTTTCTTCAGATGAAGTAATGATAACCGTTTCACCTGCAATCACTGGAATGACTGCTCCAGCAGATTTAACAGCAACTTGTGGAATTTCACAACAACCTGTTTATGCTGACTTTGATGCTTTTGTTTTAGCAGGAGGTTCAGCAACTATTCCAACAGGAGGAGAAATTGATTCTACTTCTTTTAGTCTATTTAGTGAAATATCCGATGGAAATACTTGTCCTGAAATCATTACCAGAACTTATCAGATAGCAGATACTTGTGGAGTAACAGTTTCTTCAACGCAAACGATTACTATTAATGATTTAATTCTGCCAACAGGAACTGCACCAGCAGATTTAGCCGTGCAATGTATTGGAGATGTTCCAGTTCCTGATATCACAGCAATTACGGATGAAGCGGATAATTGCACAACAAACCCAATTATTACCCACGTATCTGATGTTTCGGATGGGAATACCTGTCCTGAAGTCATCACAAGAACTTACAACATTGCAGATGCTTGTGGAAATAACATTAATGTAATCCAAACAATTACAATCAACGATGATACAAATCCAACAGGCACAGCGCCAATGGATCTCGCTGTTCAATGTATTGGTGATGTTCCATTACCAAACGTTTTAGAAATCACCGATGAAGCAGATAATTGTACAGTAAATCCAACGGTGACTCATGTTTCAGATGTCTCCAATGGAAATACTTGTCCAGAAGTGATCACTAGAACTTACAATATTGCAGACGATTGCGGAAATAACATTAATGTAGTTCAAACGATAACAATCAATGATGATACTGACCCAACAGGAACGGCAGCGCCAATTGCAGTTCAATGTATTGGAGACGTTCCGTTGCCAGATATTACTGTAGTTTTAGATGAAGCAGATAACTGTACGGCCAATCCAACTGTAAATTTTGTTTCAGATGTTTCTGATGGAAATACTTGTCCAGAAATCATCACAAGAACTTACAATGTCGCAGATGATTGCGGAAATGATGTCAATATCACGCAAATCATTACAATAAACGATGACATTAATCCAACAGGAACCGCTCCAGCAGATTTAGCAGTTCAATGTATTGGAGATGTTCCAGCAGCAGATATAGCTTTAATCACTGACGAAGCAGATAATTGTACAGCGGTTCCAACAGTAACTTTTGTTTCAGATGTTTCAGATGGAAATACCTGTCCGGAAGTCATCACAAGAACTTACAACATTGCCGATGATTGTGGAAATAATATTGATGTTACTCAAACGATAACGATCAATGATGACATTGCTCCAACAGGTTCAGCAGCTCCAGTTTTGGTTCAATGTATAGGAGATGTTCCAGCTTCTGATATTGCATATATTACAGACGAAGCGGACAACTGCACAACAAATCCAATAGTTACTTTTGTGAGTGATGTTTCAGATGGAAATACTTGTCCAGAAGTGATTACAAGAACTTACAATATTGCCGATGATTGCGGAAATAATACAGATATTACGCAAACAATAACAATTAACGACGATACCAATCCAACAGGAACAGCGCCAAATGATACTTTAGTGCAATGTATTGGAGATGTGCCAATTGTTGATGTTACTAAAATTACAGATGAAACTGATAATTGTACAGCTAATCCAACGGTGACTCACGTTAGCGATATTTCCGATGGGAATACTTGCCCAGAAGTCATCACTAGAACATACAATATTGCTGATGATTGCGGAAATGATATTGATGTTATTCAAACGATTACAATTAACGATGATGTTTTACCAACTGCTTCTAATCCAGATTCTATAACAGTAGCTTGTTTAGCTGATGTTCCATTACAAAGTATTGCGGTGGTAACGGACGAAGCAGACAATTGTACGGTAAATCCAACGGTTACTTTCGTGTCAGAAACTTCCGATGGAAACACATGTAATAGTGAGGAATTGACAAGGATTTATAGCGTAACGGATGATTGTGGAAATACAATTAACGTAACGCAAATTATTACAATTGATTTGATTGCACCAACATTCACAGTCTCAAGCACAAATCCGACAACATGCGATGGAAACGAAGGAACAATCACACTTTCAGGACTTGCGCCTTCTACTAATTTTGAGTTGAATTATGATGGCGGAGCAGTAATTTCAATTACAACGGACGCAGCAGGAGAATATACGATTACTGGTTTAGTTCAAGGAACTTACACTGATTTTACAATCTCAGAATTATTATGTTCAACGTGTAGTACAACAGAAAATGTAACCATGACCTTAACCGATCCAATTCCGCCAGTTGTAAACGCGGGAACCGATATTACAGCATGTGAAAACGATATAATCACTTTAACAGCTTTTAATCCAGAAAGTGCGAATATTTCATGGAACAATGGAGTCGTGGATGGAGTCGGTTTTGTTTCTCCAGTCGGAATCTCAACCTACACAGTAACTGCCGAAAGAGTGAATTGTTTCACAACAGATCAAGTTCAAGTAACGATAAATCCTTTACCAATTGTAGATGCAGGAATTGATTATACTGTTTGTGATGGAGATCAAACTACACTCTCTGGAAGTGGAGCAGATAATTATGTTTGGGACAATGGAGTTGTTGATAATGTTCCTTTTACTCCGAGTTTAGGATTGTTGACTTACACCGTAGTCGGAACATCTGTTTTTGGATGTGTGAACACAGACCAAGTTGATGTAGAAGTAATTATTTCTCCAGATATCTCATTTACAGCAAACAGAACAATTGGTTGTGCTCCACAAGAAATCAACTTATTTAGTACTTCGCCAGGAATTGGAAATCAATGTGTTTATACCATAAATGGTGGTCAGCAAATTTCAGGTTGTAACGTAAACCCTATTTTCACCGAAGCGGGTTGTTTTGATGTTAATCTGCAAGTGGAATTAACAAATGGTTGTACCGATAATTTAACTGTTACGGATTACATCTGTATCGACGATTACCCAATTGCTGATTTCACTGTAAATCCAGAAGAATTGACAAACATTTATAACATTGCAGATTTCACAAATGAAACTATTGGAGCGACAGACTACGAATGGAATTTTGGAGATGGAGATTTTAGCAATTCAATCAATCCAACCCATGAATATTCGGTAGATGAGATCAATAGAAAATTCATTTTTGATGTGGAATTAGTCGCAACGAGTAATTTAGGTTGTAAGGATACTTTCAATTTGGATTTACCATTTTTCGAGGAATTAATATACTTCATTCCAAATACATTTACGCCAGATGGAAATCAGTACAATGAATCATTTAAGCCACAATTTACTTCTGGATTTGAACCATTAGAATACAAATTACAGATCTATAACCGCTGGGGAGAATTGATTTTCGAGAGCAATAATCCAGCTTATGGTTGGGATGGTTCTTACGGTTCAAGCCAAACAATTTATGCGCCAGAAGGAACTTATCTTTATAAAATATATTATAAGAAAATAAGGGATGGAGAGAATGTGGAGATTGTGGGGAGTGTTAATTTGTTGAGGTAAATAATTAAAAATGAAGAATTAAAAATGAAAAGTGAAAAATGGTGGATGGTGAGTTTTTTGGATTTCATAAGGTGATTTAGGGATTTTTAAAAAAAATGAAGAATGAAAAATGATGGATTAGGAAATCATAAAAAAGAATTCTCTTTTCAGTTTCAGAGATGCAGAAGGAATTGGGTCAGTTAGGTAATGCTAAATCATTGAATCATTGAATCATTGAATCATTGAATCCTTGAATTTTTGAATCCTCTAATCCTTGAATCTTTTAATCATTTGAATTGATTCCCTTCACTTCTTTAGAAATCATCACTTTAAAAGTGTTGGAATCCCTTGTTGTATTATAAGATTTACTGATAATTGGAGACAAAACAATTAAATATCTATTAAAGCACTAACTATTTGATTTTTTCAGCGTCTATAGTTTAAGACAATACTATTTCTATGACGCTTTTTATAAAAATAATTCCGCTTTCATTTTTTAATTTTTCAATGTTTTTTCTGTTCGCTCAGATAAAAAATACTGATCAATTTGTAAATTATTTTTTAAGATCAGAAAGAAGTGAAAGAAGTTTGGCTAATAATCTAGGTTTAATAAAGTACTCTAATGTGAAAGTTATTTATGACCGCCTTATTGAAACTTTCCCTGCTAGTCATTTCCATTGTATTCAACAGCTTCTTTCCATTTTGTATTTGTATAAAAAAATATCATTAGATCAATTCGATACTGATAATAATGCTGGCGATTTTAAGATTTCAAATAATTCTTTTCTAACTACAGTAAAACCATAAAGCCCAATTTATGAAATTCCTAATTACAATACTATTAATTCTGTGCCTGACTATAGTCGGTAAAACCCTTCATGCGCAAAATTTTAATATGGTGAATAATGCAACTGTTCCAGCATGTAGCGGAACTTTTTATGATTCTGGAGGTGCCTCAGGAAATTATGGGAATAACCAAGGTTTCACTTATACAATTTGTCCAGCTGGTGCTGGTGGAGTTTCGGTCAATTTCTTAGCTTTTAGTGTGGAAAATAGTTTTGATTTTCTCACAATCTATGATGGCAATACTTCTACGGCTCCCTCTTTGGGAACATTTACAGGCACAAATAGTCCAGGTTTTATTGCAGCAACAGCAAGTAATACCACCGGTTGCTTAACTTTCGTGTTTTTTTCAAATGCTACAAATAACTCCTCTGGTTGGGCTGCAACAATTAGCTGTAGTCCACCTTGTCAAGAGATTGTTGGGAACACTACATTCTCACCCGCACCAGATTTGGATGGAATAATTAGAATTTGTCAAGGAACAACTGTTTCAATGAACGGAAGTGGAACCTATCCTCAAAATAATGCTGCTTATGCGCAGTCTGATGCTACTTCGATATTTAATTGGAGCACATATGATGGAGCGAATCCTGTTGGACAAAACGTGTCACACACTTTCAATAACGAAGGTGGATTTCTTGTTCAATTAGAAATTGAAGACATCCAGGGATGCACCAATGCAGTTGTGGTAGAACAGGAAATACATGTTTCAACAACTCCTAATTTCAGTGGTACAGTGGGTAATCCAAATCCTATTTGCTTAGGAGAACAGGCATCTTTTAATGGTGCAGTTTCAGCAGTGGCCTTCGATAAATCATGTGTTCAACCTGTTTTTCCGCCTATCGCTTTACCTGATGGTAGCGGTGTTTCTTATGAAACTTCAGTGGATTTGGAATGCTTTTCAACAGGACAAACACTGACAAATATTAATGATCTGATTTCAATTTGTGTAAACATGGAACATTCTTATATGGGTGATTTAGAGATCGATATCGAATGTCCTTCAGGTCAAACAGTTATTTTAAAAGGTTTTCCTGGAGGGGGCTCAACCAACTTGGGAATCCCCGGTAATATTGGTGGATCTTCGGCAGGAATAGGTTTTAATTATTGCTGGACTCCAAATGCTACAAATGGTACATGGGTAGGTAATGCAGGAGGGAATTCAACTCTAGCTGCTGGAACATACGCATCAGATAATCTAATGAGTGGATTAGTAGGATGCGACCTAAATGGTGTTTGGACACTTACAATTACAGACTATTGGTCTGGTGATAATGGTTATCTTTTTGATTGGGGAATAAATTTCGATCCAGCTATTATTCCACCTTCAGTTTCTTTTACGCCAACAATCGTATCACAAAATTGGCAAGCTGACCCAACTATTTTGTCAGGAACAAACCCAATAAACGTTGAACCAATAGTTGCAGGGAATGCTTGTTATATCTACAAAGTAACAGATGATTTTGGATGTAACTATGATACTACGGTTTGTATAACAGTGAATCCTTATCCAGAAATAAATTCCATTGCAGAAGTAAATCAATGTTCTCCCTATACGCTTCCAGTTATTACGGGGAGTAATCTAACTGGAAATCAAGCTTATTATACTGGACCCAATGGAACAGGAACGCAATTTAATTCGGGAGATATTATTAGCGCTTCGACAACACTATATATTTATGACATTAGCGCTTCTTCACCTTTGTGTAAGGATCAAGAAATCTTTGACATAAATATTTCAGTTGCTAATACGATGCTTACTTGTCCTACACCTACAACAAAGAATTGCGCACTTTCTGTGGGAGCACCTTTTGCTGATTTCACAAGCTTTATAAATGGTGGAGGTTCAGCTTCATGGGCTATTGGTACTTCTATAATAGAAAGTTCCTTTACTTTATTAAGTGAGGTGACAACTGGTCATTCATGTTCTAAAACAATTACAAGAACTTATCAAGTATCTGATAATTGTGGAAATAATGTGTCCTGTTCTCAAACCATAAATGTAATCGATAATATCGATCCAACAGGAACAGCTCCAGCAGACTTAGCAGTTCAATGTATTACAGCTATTCCAGTTGCAAATATCGCTTCTATAACTGATGAAGCAGATAATTGTACGATAAACCCAATTGTTACGCATGTGGGAGATGTCTCGGATGGAAATACTTGTCCAGAAATTATCACCAGAACTTATAACATTGCTGACAATTGTGGAAATAATATAAATGTTACTCAAATCTTTACAATCAATGATGATGTTCTTCCAACAGGAACAGCGCCCGATTTAACGGTTCAATGTATTGAAGATGTTCCAGTAGCAAACATTAACTCAATCACAGATGAAGCAGATAATTGTGCGGTAAATCCAATTGTTACTTTAGTTAGTGATTTGTCAGATGGGAATTCTTGTCCAGAAGTCATCACTAGAATTTATAACATTGCGGATAATTGTGGAAATAATATTGATGTCATTCAAACCATTACAATTAATGACGATGTTCTTCCAACGGGAACAGCGCCAGATTTAATTGTACAATGTATTGGTGATGTTCCAGCAGCAGATGTTAATTATATTAATGATGAAGCAGACAATTGTACAGCTAATCCATTGGTGACTTTTGTTAGTGAATCTTCCAATGGAAATACATGTCCAGAAATCATTACAAGGACTTATAATATAGCCGATGACTGCGGAAATAATGTTGATGTTGTTCAAACCATTACAATCAATGATGATATTCTTCCAACTGGAACAGCTCCAGCAAATCTGGCTATTCAATGTATTGGAGATTTTCCAGTCGCAGATGTTACTTTAATTACTGACGAAGCTGATAATTGTACAGTAAACCCAACTGTAACTCATGTCGGAGATGTTTCCACTGGAAATACTTGTCCAGAAGTCATCACAAGAACTTACAATATTGCCGATGACTGTGGAAATAATATCGATCTCATTCAAACGATTACAATCAATGATGATATTAACCCAACCGGAACTGCACCAGCGGATTTAGTTTTGCAGTGCTTTTCAGATCTTCCAATTGCGAACATAAATTCCATAACTGACGAAGCAGATAATTGTACTGTAAGTCCAATTGTTACTCATGTTGGAGATGTTTCCAATGGAAATACTTGTCCGGCCGTTATAACAAGAACTTATAATATTGCCGATGATTGTGGGAATAATATCAATGTCATTCAGACCTTCACAATCAATGATGATGTCTTTCCAACAGCAAGCGATATTATTACAACTGTTCAGTGTTTAACTGATGTTCCAATTGCTGATATTTCTGTAGTTTCAGATGAAATGGACAACTGTACTACAAATCCAACAGTAGCGTTTGTTTCAGAATCAACAAATGGAAATACTTGTAACGGAGAAATTATTACACGCATTTATAGCGTAACAGATGATTGTGGAAATAGTATAAATGTGAATCATACAATTACTGTTGATTCTTACACTCCAAATTTCACAGTGGCAGGAACAGGAACAACAACTTGCGATGGAAATGATGGAATGATAACTATTTCAGGGCTCAGACCATCGTATAATTATGATTTGAGTTTCAATGGAGGAGGAGCAAACCCAATAATCACAAACATTTCTGGTGAATATGTTATTACGGGATTAATAGCAGGAACTTACACTGGTTTTACAATTTCAGATGGTGATTGTATTTCTTGCAGCACTACAGAAAATGTTTCGATAAATTTAAATGATCCAAATTCAGCTATTATAAATGCTGGACCAGATGCCGAATATTGTGAAGGAACAACTGTTATTCTAAACGCTTTTAATCCAGAAAATGCAAATATTTCATGGAATAACGGAGTATCGGATGGAGTTGGATTTGTGCCACCAGTTGGAACAACTTCTTATACTTTGACCTCAGTTCGAGTCAACTGTTATTCTTCAGATCAAATGATGATTACCGTTTCTCCTGCAATTACGGACATTACTTGTCCAGCAGATTTAACCGCTTCATGCGATATTTCCGAACAAGCTGCTTATGCTGATTTTGAAGAATTTATTACCGCTGGAGGTTCTGCAACTATTCCCTTAGGAGGAGTAATTGACTCAACTTCATTTTCTTTATTTAGCGAAGTTTCAGATGGAATAACTTGTCCAGAAACAATTACAAGAACTTACCAAATTGCGGATACGTGTGGCGTGACTTTAACGTGTACGCAAAATATAGTGATTAGTGAAATAATTCTTCCAACAGGAACAGCGCCAAATGATACGTTAGTGCAATGTATTGGTGATGTCCCGATTGTAGACGTTAACTCAATTACAGACGAAGCCGACAACTGTACTGCCATTCCAACAGTTACTCATGTGAGTGATGTTTCAGATGGAAATACTTGTCCAGAAGTCATAACGAGAACTTACAACATTGAAGATAAATGTGGAAATAACATTGACGTTATTCAAACGATCACGATCAATGACGATATCCTTCCCACAGCAAGTAATCCAGATACAATATTTGTAGCTTGCTTGGTTGATGTTCCACTTTCAGATATTTTAGTGGTGACAGACGAAGCCGATAATTGTACAGTAAATCCTACCGTAGCATTTGTTTCAGAAAGTACAGATGCAAACACTTGTAATGGAGAACAAATTACGCGTATTTATAGCGTTACAGATGATTGTGGAAACTTTATAAACGTGACTCAAATAATAGTTATTGATTTATTTGATCCTGTTTTCACGGTTTCAAGCACAAATCCGACAACTTGCGACGGAAACGAAGGAACTATTACACTTTCTGGATTAGCTCCTAATTTTAATTATGAATTAAGTTATGATGGTGGAAATCCCTTTTCAATCACAACAGATGCCAATGGAGAATACACAGTCACAGGTTTAGTTCAAGGAGCTTATACTGGATTTACAATCACTGAAGGAACATGTTTAACTTGTAGCACAACAGAAAATGTAACCATGACTTTAACTGATCCAATTCCACCTGTTGTAAATGCAGGAATTGATATTACAGCATGTGAAAATGATATTATCACTTTAACTGCATTTAATCCAGATGCAGCGAATATTTCTTGGAACAATGGAATTACTGACGGAGTTGGTTTTGTTCCTCCAGTGGGAATCTCAACTTACACAGTAACTGCCGAAAGGGTCAATTGTTTTACAACAGACCAAGTTCAAGTTACTATAAATCCTTTGCCGATTGTGAATGCAGGAAATGATTTTACAGTTTGTGATGGAGATCAAACTACGCTCTCTGGAAGTGGAGCAGATACTTATGTTTGGGACAATGGAGTTACTGATAACGTTCCATTTACTCCGACATTAGGATTGTTGACTTACACCGTAATCGGAATATCTGTTTTTGGATGTGTGAACACAGACCAAGTTGATGTAGAAGTAATTATTTCTCCAGACATCTCATTTACTGCAAACAGAACAATTGGTTGTGCTCCACAAGAAATCAACTTGTTGAGTACTTCACCTGGAATTGGAAATCAATGTATTTATACAATTAATGGTGGGGAACAGTTTTCAGGATGCAACGTAAATCCTATTTTCACAGAAGCGGGTTGTTATGATATCAATCTACAAGTGGAATTAACAAATGGTTGTACCGATGATTTAACTGTTACGGATTACATCTGTATCGACGATTATCCAATTGCGGATTTCACTGTAAATCCAGAAGAATTGACAAACATTTACAATAATGCAGACTTCACAAATGAGACTATAGGAGCTACTGATTACGAATGGAATTTTGGAGATGGAGATTTTAGCAATGCAATAAATCCAACCCATGAATATTCAGTGGATGAGATTAGCCGAAAATTCATTTTTGATGTGGAATTAGTCGCAACGAGTAATTTAGGCTGTAAGGATACTTTCAATTTGGATTTACCATTTTTTGAGGAGTTAATTTACTTTATTCCCAACACATTTACGCCAGATGGAAATCAGTACAACGAATCATTTAAGCCGCAATTTACTTCTGGATTTGAACCCTTAGAATACAAATTACAGATTTATAACCGTTGGGGAGAATTGATTTTTGAAAGCAATAATCCAGCTTATGGTTGGGACGGTTCTTACGGTTCAAGCCAGACTATTTATGCTCCAGATGGAACTTATCTTTATAAAGTTTATTACAAGAAAATAAGAGATGGGGAGAATGTGGAGATTGTGGGGAGTGTTAATTTACTAAGGTAAGTAATGAAAAATTAAAAATGAAGAATGAAGAATGAAAAATGGTGAATTTTATGGATTTCATGAGGAGATTTATGGATTTAAAAAAAGAATGAAAAATGAAGAATTAAAAATGTTGAATGGTGAGTTTTTAGATTGCATAATTAGATTTAGGAATTTAAAATAAAGAGTTCTCTTTTAAAAAAAAAATCCAGTTTCGATGATCGAGTTCAGAGTATTGGAAATGTGAATTTGATGCGTTGGATAGACAATTAGGAATTATTCAATGGGGTATTTTAGTTGATTGTAAAAGCAAGCTCCCTACTACTATTTAAGAATTATCCAAAAAAAAATCAAATATTAGAATTCCATTCTTACTTTAAACGTTATATTAACAGTCCAGTTATTAACGATTTACTTATGAATTATTATGTTAAAAGGCTGTTTTCTAGAATGTGCAAGTAATTCTCTAGAATTAGAACAAAAATAAAAGTGAACTGAGCGCAACTTTTTAATGAGTTTTTCCGTTTGTATAACACACAATACTATTTGAATGAAGTACTTAATACAATTGATTTTACTAATATTTTCATTTTCATCAACCACTTTTCTATTCGCCCAAAATAAGTCAACAGATCAACTCGTTGAGGAATTTCTGGGGACTTCAAAATATGAAAATTGTATAATAGATAATCCAGGCTTGATTGAATACCTTAAAATGAAATCTACTGAAGGTTATGAAATTGAAACAGTTTCAAAGGAAAAATTCTCATCTTATAAAGAATTACCTAAAGTTTTGTATTTAAAAAAGGAAATTTCAGCGAATCAATTTTCAAAAGCTACAAAAAGTCCAGATTTCAATTTTTTAAATTACTCTTTTCCAACTATTGAGGAAGGAGCATTTCGTTTAAGTAAAAACGAAAGATCTGTTATAGTAATCTATTCCAGTCAAAACATTAATCGTAAAGTGAGAAATATAAAGTCTATTTCAAACAAATAATACTACAAAAATCCTTTTATGAAACATATAATTTCTATTATTTTTCTTTTCTTAATTATAGGAGTTAATTCAAGCCATGCACAATCATATATCATGACAAATGGTGGCAACGTTTCAACTTGTGGAGGAACTTTTTATGATTCAGGCGGTGGATTAGGAAATTATGGAGATAATCTAAACCTAACCTATACTATTTGTCCAAATAATGGAACTTCTTCCACTGTTGACTTTACCAGTTTTAATATTGAGAACAATTATGATTTTCTTACAATTTATGATGGAGCAAATATTTCTGCACCAGTTATAGGTGTATATACAGGTGGAGTAGGGCCAGGATTAGTTACAGCAACTCCAAGTAACGCCTCAGGTTGCTTAACATTTGTATTTACTTCAGATACAGGAGTGAATAGCACTGGGTGGATTGGAACTATTGGTTGTGTATTGCATTGTCAGGATATTATAGCAAATCCTACTTTTTCACCAGCCCCTGATCCAGATGGAATTATTCGGATATGCAAAGGAGCTTCTATTACTATGAGTGCAACGGGTACTTATCCAGAAAACAATTCATTCTATACCCAATCCGATGCTACTTCAACTTTTATTTGGAAACCACAAGATGGTGTAACGAATTATGGGCAAACTGTTACTCATACCTATAATAATGAAGGAGGTTATATTATTCAATTAGACTTAAAAGATATAAAAGGCTGTTATAATTCAAATGGAATCAATCAGGAAGTTCATGTTTCAACAACACCAAATTTTAGCGCATCAATAGCGATTCCCGATACAATTTGTTTAGGTGATCCATCTTCTATAACTGGTGATGTAGATCCTGTAACATTTGATAAATCTTGTAATCAGCCCGTTTTTCCGCCGGTTGCTTTGCCTGATGGATCTGGAGTAGCCTATTCAACTTCAGTTAATTTGGAATGTTTTAGTATTGGACAAAAACTAAACAATATCAATAATTTGCTTTCAATTTGTGTGAATATGGAACACTCCTATATGGGAGATGTAAATATTGACATCATTTGTCCTAATGGTCAGATGGTTACACTGCATGATTATTCTGGCGGTTTTGGTACTTATTTGGGTATCCCTGTCGATAATGATGCATTACCTAATGCCCAAGGTACTGGTTTTGACTATTGTTGGACTCCCACTGCTACAAATGGAACATGGACTTCTAACTCAGTTTCGAACACCACACTTCCAGCAGGATCATACGAGTCTGATGAACCACTGAATGGATTGGTAGGGTGTAACTTAAACGGAATATGGACTTTAGTTATTAAAGATGAACTTTATTCAGATAATGGATTTGTTTTTGATTGGAGCCTTAATTTTAATCCTGCTATTATTCCACCAGCTGTTATTTTTACGCCAACTATAGTTTCAGAAGGTTGGCAACCTGATCCTACTATTCTAGGAGGAACGAATCCTATTAACGTTTTACCAACAGCACTCGGAAACTCATGTTATACTTATGAAGTTACAGATAATTTAGGTTGTGATTATGATACTACAATTTGTATAACTGTCAATCCCAATACCGTTGTAAATGCGATTCCTAATGTGGATCAATGTACACCTTACACACTTCCAGTAATTACTGGTGCTAACTTATCAGGAAATGAAGCTTATTTTACTGGAATGGGCAGAACTGGAACCCAATACAATGCAGGAGATGTTATTTCAACTACTCAAACGTTGTATATAAATGACAGTGGTTCTTCACCATCTTTTTGCGGTGATGAATCGATAGGTATCGTAATCACTATATTCAGTTCAAGTATAACGATGAGCTGTCCTCCGAGTTTAACTGCAAATTGTGCGATTTCAGAACAACCTCCTTATGCTAATTTTACAGCTTTTCAAAATGCAGGAGGTTCAGCGACAACTAATTTTACAGCCGCAATATTACCCAATTCATTTATTCTACTATCTGAAGTTTCAGATGGGGATTCGTGTCCAGAAACTGTCACAAGAACATATCAAATAACAGATGATTGTGGAAGTACGCAAACTTGTACTCAAATTATTGAGATTGATGATATTATAAATCCAACGGGTACAGCACCAGCTCTTGCGATCCAATGTATCGGAGCTCTTCCTTTGCCAAATATTACAATAATTACGGATGAAGCTGACAATTGTACAACAACTCCAATTGTTACTTATATCGGCGAATCTTCTGATGGAGGTACTTGTCCGGAAATTATCACAAGAACATACCGAATTACGGATGGTTGTGGAAATTCAACGGATGTTTTGCAAACAATTACAGTTATGGATGATATTGATCCAACAGGAACCGCTCCAGCTGCAATAACGGTGCAATGTGTTGGAGAAGTTCCGGCAGCAGATATAGCATTAATCACAGATGAAGCTGATAATTGTACTGTAAATCCCGCGGTAACTCATGTTGGAGATGTATCTAATAATAATACTTGTTCGGAAATTATCACAAGAACCTATAGAATTACTGATGACTGTGGAAACAATACTGATATAACCCAAACGATAACAATTAATGATAACACAAATCCAACAGGAACAGCACCTGTAGCAGCTACACTTCAATGTGTTGGAGATGTTCCAGCAGCAGATATTACTTTAATTACAGATGAAGCGGATAATTGTACTATAAATCCTATTGTTACGCATGAAGGAGATGTTTCAAATGGAAATACTTGTCCGGAAGTGATTACAAGAACATACAGAATTACTGATGCTTGTGGAAACTTTACTGACCTTAATCAAGTTTTTACAATCAACGATGTTATTTCCCCAACGGGAACCGCTCCAGCAGCAACAACAGTTCAATGTATTGGTGATGTTCCAGCATTTGATGTTAACTCAATCACAGATGAAGCTGACAATTGTACAGTGAATCCAACGGTAAGTCATGTGGGTGATGTTTCAAATGGAAGTACTTGTTCTGAAATTATTACAAGAACATACAGAATTTCTGATGACTGCGGAAACAATACAGATGTAACTCAAATCATTACTGTTAACGATGATATTCTTCCAACCGGAACTGCACCTGCAAATATAACAGTTCAGTGTATTGGCGATGTTCCAGTAGCTGATATAAATTCAATTACAAATGAAGCGGATAATTGTACAACAAATCCAGCGGTAACGCATCTCGGTGATGTGTCGAATGGAAATACCTGTGCTGAAATTATCACCAGAACATACAATATTGCTGATGATTGTGGAAATAACATTGATGTCATTCAAACGATAACAATCAATGATAATATTCTCCCAACAGGAACTGCTCCTGCAAACATAACGGTTCAATGTATTGGGAATGTTCCAGCTGCAAATATTGCTTTGATTACCGATGAAGCTGACAATTGTACTGTAAATCCAATAGTTACGCATGTTGGAGATGTTTCAAATAATAACACTTGTCCAGAAATTATCACAAGAACTTACAATATTGCTGATGATTGCGGAAACAATATTAACGTGACGCAAACAATAACAGTTTTTGATGACACTAATCCAACAGGAACAGCACCAGCGAATGTTACAGTTCAGTGTATTGGAGATGTTCCAGCAGTAGATATAGCATTAATCACAGATGAAGCTGATAATTGTACTGTAATTCCAACAGTTACACATGTTGGAGATGTATCTAATAATAATACTTGTTCTGAAATTATCACAAGAACCTATAGAATTACTGATGATTGTGGAAACAATACTGACATCACCCAAACGATAACAATTAATGATGATACAAATCCAACAGGAACAGCACCTTTAGCAGCGACACTTCAATGTTTAGGTGATGTTCCAGCAGCAGATATTACTTTAATTACAGATGAAGCAGATAATTGTACTGGAATCCCTATTGTTACGCACGAAGGTGATGTTTCAAATGGCAATACTTGTCCGGAAGTGATTACAAGAACATACAGAATTACCGATGTTTGTGGAAACTTTACTGACCTTACACAAGTTTTTACAATCGCCGATGATATTTTCCCAACGGGAACCGCTCCAGCAGCAACAACAGTTCAATGTATTGGCGATGTTCCAGCAGTTGATGTTAACTCAATTACCGATGAAGCTGACAATTGTACAGTGAATCCAACGGTAAGTCATGTGGGTGATGTTTCAAATGGAAGTACTTGTCCTGAAATTATTACAAGAACATACAGAATTACTGATGACTGCGGAAACAATACAGATGTAGCTCAAATCATTACTGTTAACGATGATATTCTTCCAACCGGAACTGCACCTGCAAATATAACAGTTCAGTGTATTGGCGATGTTCCAGTAGCTGATATAAATTCAATTACTAACGAAGCTGATAATTGTACAACAAATCCAACGGTAACGCATCTCGGTGATGTGTCGAATGGAAATACCTGTGCTGAAATTATCACCAGAACATACAATATTGCTGATGATTGTGGAAATAACATTGATGTCATTCAAACGATAACAATCAATGATAACATTCTTCCAACCGGAACAGCTCCTGCAAACATAACGGTTCAATGTATTGGAAATGTTCCAGCTGCAAATATTGCTTTGATTACCGATGAAGCTGACAATTGTACGGTAAATCCAATAGTTACACATGTTGGAGATGTTTCAAATAATAACACTTGTCCGGAAATAATTACAAGAACTTACAATATTGCTGATGATTGCGGAAACAATATTAATGTTACGCAAACAATAACAGTTTTTGATGACATTAATCCAACAGGTACAGCACCGGCAAATGTTACAGTTCAGTGTATTGGAGATGTTCCAGCAGTAGATATAGCATTAATCACTGATGAAGCTGATAATTGTACTGTAAATCCAACAGTTACGCATGTTGGAGATATTTCGGATGGCAATACTTGTCCAGAAGTCATTACAAGAACTTACAGAATTACTGATGATTGTGGAAACAATACTGATATAACCCAAACGATAACAATTAATGATGATATTCTTCCAACTGGATCCGCTCCAGCAGATTTAGCTTTACAGTGTTTTGCAGATATTCCAGCTGTTGATATAAACTCGATTACCGATGAAGCAGATAATTGCACTGTAAATCCTATAATTACTCACGTAGGTGATGTTTCAAATGGAAATTCTTGTCCACAAGTAGTGACAAGGACTTACAATATTGCAGATGCTTGTGGAAATAATATTAACGTTTCGCAAGTATTTACAATCAACGACGATACGAATCCAATAGCTAATAATCCAGCTGCAATTACAGTTCAATGTTTAACTGATGTTCCAGCTGCAAATATTGCAGAAGTTGTCGGAGAAACAGATAATTGTACTGTAAATCCAACAGTTGCTTTTGTTTCAGAAAGTACAGATGCAAACACATGTAATGGAGAAATAATTACTCGAATTTATAGTGTAACAGATGATTGTGGAAACAGTATTAATGTTAGCCAATCAATTATTATTGATTCTTACACACCAACATTTACTGTTTCGGGAATAGGAACAGGATCTTGTGGAGGTAATGATGGAACAATTACACTGTCTGGACTTGATCCAAATACAAATTATGAAATGAGTTATGATGGTGGTGGAACCAACGCTATTACCACTAACGCAGCTGGCGAATATGTCATAACTGGATTATCCGTTGGTTCATTCACTAATTTTACTGTTTCGGATGGAGATTGTCCAGCGTGTACCACCACAGAAAATGTTTCTATAAATATTAATGATCCAACTTCCGGATTTATAGATGCAGGACTTGACCAAGAATATTGTGAAGGAACAACGGTAATATTAACGGCTAATAATCCAAGTGGAGCAATTCTCTCTTGGGATAATGGAGTTACAGACGGAGTTGGTTTTGTTCCACCAGTTGGAATAACTTTCTACACAGTTACAGCAGATTTAACGAATTGTTTTTCTTCAGATCAAATGATGATTACAGTTTCGCCAGCGATCACAGATATTACTTGTCCAGCTGGTCTGACTGCAACTTGTGATATTTCTGAACAACCCGCTTATGCCGACTTTGATGAATTTATTGCTGCAGGAGGTTCAGCTACTATTCCAGCAGGAGGAGTTATTGATTCAGCTTCATTCGTTTTATTTAGTGAAATATCAAATGGAAGTACTTGTCCAAAAACGATTACAAGAACTTATCAGATTGCAGATACTTGTGGTGTAACAGTAAGTTGTACGCAAGAAATACTGATCAATGATCTTATAAACCCAACAGGAACAGCGCCAGCAGATGTTTTAGTTCAATGTATTGGAGATGTTCCGGCAGTAGATATTACTTCAATTACTGATGAAGCTGATAATTGTACAGCAAATCCAATAGTTACACATGTAAGTGATGTTTCAAACGGAAATACTTGTCCAGAAATAATTACTAGAACTTACAATATTGCAGATGCATGTGGGAATAATATTAATGTTACACAAATCATAACGGTTAATGATGACATTCTTCCAACAGGAACTGCACCTGCAGATTTAGCATTTCAATGTATCGGTGATATTCCAGCAGCAGACGTTACTTTAATTACAGATGAAGCCGATAACTGTACTGTGAATCCAATTGTAACACATGTTGGAGATGTTTCAAATGGAAATACTTGTCCTGAAATCGTTACTAGAACTTACAATATCGCAGATGCTTGCGGAAATAACATTAACGTTACTCAGTTATTTACAATTAATGATGACACTAATCCAACAGGAACAGCGCCTGCAGATTTAGCATTTCAATGTGTTGGTGATATTCCAGTTGTAGATATCACATCAATCACCGATGAAGCTGATAATTGTACTGTAAACCCGACTGTTACTCATGTTAGTGATGTTTCAGATGGAAATACTTGTCCAGAAGTAATCACTAGAACATACAATATCGCTGATGACTGTGGAAATAATATTAACGTTGCACAGGTATTTACAATCAATGATGACATTCTTCCAACAGGAACTGCACCAGCAGATGTTTTAGTTCAATGTATTGGAGATGTGCCAGCAGTAAATATTAATGCAATCACCGATGAAGCAGATAATTGTACAGTAAACCCAACTGTAACTCATGTTGGAGATGTTTCTGATGGAAATACTTGTCCAGAAGTGCTCACAAGAACATATAATATTGCTGATGACTGTGGAAATAACATTGATGTTATTCAAACGTTTACAATTAATGATGATATTCTACCAACAGGAAATGCACCAGCAGATATTGCAGTTCAATGTATAGGAGATGTTCCAGCGGTTGATGTTAATGCAATTACCAATGAAGCTGATAATTGTACAGTAAATCCAATTGTTACTCATGTTAGTGATGTTTCAGATGGAAATACTTGTCCAGAAATAATTACAAGAACATACAATATCGCTGATGATTGTGGAAACAACATTGATGTGATTCAAATAATTACAATTGATGATGACACCAACCCAACCGGAACTGCACCAGCAGCAGTTTTAGTTCAATGTATTGGAGATGTTCCAGCAGCAGATATTACTTTAATTACTGATGAAGCCGATAATTGTACTACTAATCCAACAGTAACGTATGTTGGAGATGTATCAAACGGAAACACTTGTCCAGAAATCATTACAAGAACTTACAATATCGCTGATGATTGCGGAAACAATATTAACGTAACACAAATAATAACAATCAATGATGATATTCTCCCAACAGGAACGGCACCTGCAGATTTAGCATTTCAATGTATCGGAGATATTCCAGCTGCAGATGTTACTTTAATCACAGATGAAGCTGACAATTGTACTGTTATTCCAACGGTTACGCATGTTGGGGATGTGTCAGACGGGAATACTTGTCCTGAGGTAATTACAAGAACTTACAATATTGCCGATGCGTGTGGAAATAGCATTAATGTAAATCAGTTATTCACAATTAATGATGATATTCTTCCAACAGGAACGGCACCAGCAGATTTAGCATTTCAATGTGTCGGAGATATTCCAGCAGCAGACATTACAGTTATTATAGATGAAGCAGATAATTGTACAGTAAACCCAATTGTAACACATGTTAGTGATGTTTCGGATGGAAATACTTGTCCAGAAGTCATTACAAGAACTTACAATATTGCTGATGCTTGTGGAAATAACATTGATGTTACACAGATATTTACGGTTAATGATGATATTGATCCAACGGGAACAGCAGCGCCATTAGCAGTTCAATGTATTGGAGATGTTCCAGCGCCTGACATTAATTACATTACTGATGAAGCAGATAATTGTGCAGTAAACCCAACTGTTACGCATGTTGGAGATGTTTCAGATGGAAATACTTGTCCAGAAGTGATCACAAGAACATACAATATTGCGGATGACTGTGGAAATAACATTAACGTTATTCAAACAATTACAATTAATGATGATATTCTCCCAACAGGAAATGCACCAGCAGATCTTGCTGTTCAATGTATAGGAGATGTTCCAGCGGTTGATGTTAATGCAATTACCAATGAGGCGGACAATTGCACCGTTAATCCAATTGTAACTCATGTTAGTGATGTTTCAGATGGAAATACTTGTCCAGAAGTGATTACAAGAACATACAATATCGCTGATGATTGTGGAAATAATATGGATGTTATACAAACGATTACAATCAATGACGATACCGCTCCAACAGGAACAGCACCTGCAGCAATCGCAGTTCAGTGTATTGGTGATGTTCCGGCGGCAGATATCGCATTTATCACAGATGAAGCAGATAATTGTACTTTAACTCCAACAGTTGTTCATACTGGAGATGTTTCAGATGGAAATACTTGTCCAGAGGTAATTACAAGAACTTATACTATTACTGATGATTGTGGAAATAACACTGATCTTACGCAAACGATAACGATAAATGATGACATTCTTCCAACAGGAACAGCACCTGCAGATTTAGCAGTTCAATGTCTTGGCGATATTCCAGTTGTGGATATTACTTCAATCACAGATGAAGCTGACAATTGCACAGTAAATCCAACAGTTACGCATACAAGTGATGTTTCTGATGGTAATACTTGTCCAGAAGTGATCACAAGAACTTACAATATTGCTGATGACTGTGGAAATAACATCGATGTTATTCAAACGTTTACAATCAACGACGATATTCTACCAACAGGAACAGCACCAGCAGATGCCGCAGTTCAATGTATTGGAGATGTTCCGGTTGTAGATATTACTGCAATTACTGACGAGGGTGATAATTGTACAGTAAATCCGACTGTTACTCATGTTAGCGATGTTTCAGATGGAAATACTTGTCCAGAAGTGATCACAAGAACATACAATATCGCTGATGACTGTGGAAATAACATTGATGTAGTTCAAACGATTACAATCAACGATGACATCCTACCAACGGCGAGTAATCCAACTGATTTAACAGTGGAATGTTTAAGCGATGTTCCAGCAACTGATATTGCCTTGGTAACGGATGAAGCAGATAATTGTACAGTGAATCCAACTGTTGCATTTGTTTCTGAAAGTTCAGATGGAAATGCATGCGATGGAGAAATAATTACACGAATTTACAGTGTAACTGATGACTGTGGAAATAGCATTGATGTTACGCATACAATTACTATTGATTCATATACGCCACCTGCATTCTCAGTTTCAAGTACTAATCCAACAGCTTGTGCGGCTGCTAATGGAACAATTACACTTTCAGGGCTTAATCCTTCATCAAATTATGAAATGAGTTATGATGGAGGTGCTTCCTATCCGATAACAACAAACTCAGCAGGTGAATATGTTATAACAGGATTAATAGCTAGTTCATACGTTAATTTCACTGTTTATGATGAAGATTGTCCATCTTGTAGTACGACAGAAATAATTTCAATCAACTTATCTGATCCTAATGCACCAGTAATTAACGCTGGACTTGATCAAGAACATTGTGAAGGAACTACTGTAACATTAAATGCTGATAATCCAGAAAGTGCCAATATATCTTGGGACAATGGAGTTACCGACGGAGTTGGATTTATACCGCCAGTTGGGACAACTTATTATACGGTTACTGCTGAATTAGCGAATTGTTTCTCTTCAGATGTTTTGGCTGTTTTAATTCATCCTTTACCAGCGGTTTTAGCTGGAAGTGATATTGATGCTTGTATTGGAGATCCAATTATTTTGAATGGAAGTGGAGCTACTAGTTATACTTGGGATAACGGTGTAACTGATGGCGTAAGTTTCATACAAAGTGTAGGAACAAAAACATATACTGTAACTGGAACTTCAATTTATGGCTGCGACAATACAGATCAAGTTGATGTAACAGTTCATTCATTGCCATTAGCTGATTTTGTAGCCGATACACTAACAGGTTGTTATCCTTTGGAAGTGAACTTTAGTAGTTTATTACATACTCCAACGGATGTCTGTACTTTCACTATTAATGGAACAACAGTTTTACCAGGAACTAATGTCAACTATACATTCAATTCAGTAGAATGCTATGATATAAATTTAGAGGTGGTATCGCAATATGGCTGTATTAATAATCTCACAGAAAATGATTATATCTGTGTAGGTGAATATCCAATAGCCGACTTTTCAGTTAATCCAGACGAACTTTCAAGCTTTAAAAATGAAGCGTCATTTACAAATGAATCAATAGGATCAGAAACGTATGAATGGAGCTTTGGTGACGGAGAATCTAGCACTTTAACAGATCCAAATCATCTTTATTCAGGTGAAGAAGATGGTGTGGATTCATACACAATTCAGATGATTGCTTATAGCGAGTATGGTTGTGCTGACACAGTTTATAAAATCCTGCCGTATGTTGCAGATTTAATCTATTACATTCCGAATACTTTTACGCCAGATGGTGACAAGTACAACGAAACCTTTAAGCCTGTTTTTCACACAGGATATGATCCAATGGATTATAGATTAAGAATCTACAATAGATGGGGAGAATTATTGTTTGAAAGTAATGATGCTAATTACGGCTGGGATGGAAGTTATGGAGTAAATGGAGCAAAAAGAGTTCAAGACGGCGTTTATATCTGGAAAATTGAATTTAAGGAAGCTACAAACAATAATAAAGTGGAGCTGTCAGGAAATGTGAATATAATTAAGTAATTTTTTAATTATGAATTATGAATTATGAGTTATGAATTACGAATTACCATGATTTTCCCAAAGGTTTGACCTGTGTGGCTTCTTAATATTTGTGTGGAGTTGTTAGTTGAATTACGAATTTCGAATTATGAATTACGAATTAGAAATTACGAATTACCATGATTTTCCCAAAGGATTGATCTGTGTCGCTTCTCAATATTTGTGTGGAGTAGTTAGTTGAATTACGAATTTCGAATTATGAATTTCGAATTACCATGATTTTCCCAAAGGATTGATCAGTGTGGCTTCTCAATACTTGTGTGGAGTAGTTGTTAGTTGAATTGCGAATTACGAATTACGAATTACGAATTACGAATTATGAATTTTCGAATTACCATGATTTTCCCAAAGGATTGATCTGTATGGCTTCTCTATTTACGTTTGGAGTAGTTGTTAGTTGAATTACGAATTACGAATTATGAATTTTAAATTGTAAAGCAATTCAAAATCAAAACATCCAAAACGTTAACAATTAAACATTAATAATTAACCATTAAATAAACCCTTTCTCCACTAAAATAACCTCCATTTGTTTTTGAATTTCCTGCGCTTTTTCACCTGCTTTTTGTGCGAAATCTTCACCATTTGAAGCATAAAGAATACCACGAGAAGAATTCACTAACAATCCGCAATCGTCATTCCAACCATACTGAGCAGTATCTATTAAACTTCCGCCTTGCGCTCCAAAACCAGGAACTAAAAAGAAGTGATTTGGAACAATTTTACGTACCGTTTTAATACTTTCAGCTCTAGTTGCTCCAACAACATACATTAAGTTTTCTGGAGTTCCCCATTTTGCTGTTTTCTTCAAAACACGTTCATACAATTTCTCTCCATTCATGTCTGTCATAAATTGGAAATCTAATGCGCCTTTGTTTGAAGTCAATGCCAAAACAATTACCCATTTGTCTTTATATTCTAAGAATGGAGTTATGGAATCTTCTCCCATATAAGGAGCTATTGTAACTGCATCAAAATCCATATATTCAAAGAAAGTCTTTGCGTAATAACGAGAAGTATTCCCAATATCACCGCGCTTTGCATCTGCAATAGTAAACTTATCCTTTGGAATGTAGTCTAACGTTTTCTTTAAAGACTCCCAACCTTTTGGACCATGACATTCGTAAAAAGCAATATTTGGTTTGTAAGCAACACAAAAATCTTTTGTTGCATCAATAATTGCTTTATTGAATTCAAAAATAGGATCTTCAGTGTCCAACAAATGCTTTGGAATTAAATCCATATCAGTATCTAACCCAACACAAAGGAAGGATTTTTTTGATTTAATTTCTGCTATAAGTTTTGCCTTGTCCATAGTCGATCAGTTTAGTTGCTGAAATTTTTTAAAGACACAAATATACTGATTTATTAGGTGATTTATAGTATAAAGCTACTTTAGATTACAATAAGAACGTTTAGTTGACAGAAATAGTATCGCTAATCTCAAAGGCATTGGTCAACAGTTGAAGTTTGACTTTATACTATCTGGAAATTGAGGTTAAATTACCTTTTGAATTTGATGAGATACAATCCATTTGAAAATTAAAAATTACGCAAATTGTATAACGCAAAATGCGTAACGCATTTTAAGAAAATCGCGCTAAAGTTATTTTATTATCAATAATTCCCGTCAAAATGAGAGTTTATTGAATCACATTTTTTAAGTGTTAATTATCAATTCCCTTTCTCCAACCATCTCAATAAGAACTTGTCATATACTTCATAATACGGATGCTCAACTGAAGTATTATAAAGGATCATTTCTTTTTCTAATAATGCATGAATACTTCTGCTCACTGTTGAAGGAGTTCCCAACTTATACTTTTGAATAAAAGAAGTGGCTGTGGGTTGAAGAAGCCTTTCTTCTTTTGCAACCGCCATTAAAGTTTTCCATTGTGGAGTTGTCAGCAGATTTCTATACTGGAAAAAGGTGCTTTCATGAGTATCTAAAATCTCGAGTGCTATCTTCTGTGCAATCTTTAAATCTATCTTTTTATATTTTGAGGCAAATAAAAAATTACAAAAATATTGAGTGTAGAAAGTGTGTCTCATTGTCCATGAACAAATGAAATCTAATGTTGTCTGGTCAATTTCACGATTTGCGCTTTCAAACATTTTCCGAATGAATGTTGAATATTCATCTTGCGCTATATAGCCTAAACTCATTGGCGTGCAACTGGCAAAAAATGGTCGCTTTGCGTTATTGAAAATCTCATGCATTATTTTCTGATTACTTCCGCAGAAAATAAATTGAATATTTTTCAATTGTTGCATTTGAGTACGAAGAATTGATTCTGTATTGTTTTCTGGATATTCTAAAACCTGCTGAAACTCGTCAATCGTCAATGTGATTTGTATCTCCTGATCATCTAAAAACTTAAATAATTGTTGTAAAGTAGCTTCGTTTTGTGACTTACTGCTTATATTAAAACTTATGCTTGGTGAACCTGTAAATTCATCAAATGAAATGTTCGGTCGAAGCGATTGAATGGCCTTTATTATCTTTTTGCCAATTGTATTGTTCTTTTGAAATTCGTTATAAACGCAAGTAGCGAGCATATTTGTAAATTCACCTAACTCTGTTGTTCCAAGAATATCTATGTAAAGACAGACAATTTCTTTATCATCTTTCAATTGGTTGTGTACATGTTTTATTAGCCCTGTTTTTCCCAAACGTCTGTAGGCAAATAAACTAACATTTACTTGATTCTTTATCAGCCGAATTAATTGCTCAGTCTCTTCCTTTCGGTCACAGAAGTATTTACTTCCACCATATCCAGAAATTAAAAATGGGTTCTTATTCTTCATTTAAAACTTATTTACAGTAAATGTAACAATAAATTAAAAATTACGCAAATTGTATAACGCAAAATGCGTTACGCAATTTGCGTAACGCATTTTATAAAATTTATTTCCAAAAAATTAAATTTCTCAATCCATAATCCAGAATTTATCAATTAACTCCGAGTCAACCAAAATTCGTAATTAACAATTAAAAATTCGTAATTGTCTAAGCGTTAACCATTAACCATTAATAATTAACTCTCTCCTTTCAACTTCTCAGCATTCTCAGCCATTTTCAAAGCATCAATCATTTCTTGAATATCTCCATTCATAAATGACGAAAGATTATACATCGTTTTATTGATTCTGTGATCTGTAATTCTTCCTTGTGGATAATTGTATGTTCTAATTTTTGCCGATCTATCTCCAGATGAAACCAAAGATTTACGTTTTTCAGCTCTTTCGCTCATGATTTTATCCAATTCAACTTGGTATAATCTTGAACGTAAAACAGAAAGTGCCTTGTCGTAGTTTTTGTGCTGTGAACGTCCATCTTGACATTCAACCACAATTCCAGAAGGTGCGTGTGTCAATCGAATTGCAGAATCCGTTTTGTTTACGTGCTGACCACCAGCTCCAGAAGCACGGAAAGTATCACGGCGAACATCACCCATATTTAATTCTACATCAACCTCTTCGGCTTCAGGTAAAACCGCAACTGTAATTGCTGAAGTGTGAACACGTCCTTGAGATTCTGTTTCTGGAACTCTTTGAACACGGTGTACACCAGATTCAAATTTCATTCCTCCATAAACACCTTCTCCTTCAACGTTCATTGAAACTTCTTTGTATCCAGTAGTTCCTTGGTTTGAGTTGATGATTTCAACTTTCCAACCTTTTTCCTTGAAGTACATTGTGTACATTCTGTAAATATCTTCAACGAAAATACAAGCTTCGTCTCCACCAGTTCCAGAACGCAATTCAATAATTACGTTTTTGTCGTCTTCAGGATCTTTAGGAATCAACATGAATTTAATATCTTCTTCCATTTCTGGACGTTGATGCTCTAAATCATCCAATTCCATCTTCGCCATTTCTCGCATTTCAGGGTCTTTTTCCTCTGCAAGTAAAGCACGTGAAGATGCGATGTTTTCTAAGACGTTTTTATATTCTTCGTAAACTCTATCTAGTTCCTCTAAATCTTTGTACTCTTTATTCAACTTGACGTAGCGAGTCATGTCCGAAATAATGTCAGGGTCAACAATCAATTGACCAACTTCCTTAAAGCGGTAATGAATAGCTTCTAATTTGCTTAATAATGTATTATCCATAAATGTGATTAATATTCAAAAGTACCGAATTCCGATGTAATCGTAAGTTTTTTTGTATCACTTTCTTTTACGCGACCAACAATTTGTGCATCCACATTAAATGATTCTGAAATCTTAATAATGTCTTGTGCAATTTCTTTAGGTACGTAAAGTTCCATTCGGTGTCCCATATTGAAAACCTTATACATCTCTTTCCAGTCTGTTCCAGATTCTTCATGAATCGCTCTAAACAACGGTGGAATAGGGAAGAGGTTATCTTTAACAATATGTAAATTATTTACAAAGTGTAATACTTTGGTTTGTGCACCACCACTGCAATGAACCATTCCATGAATGTCAGAACGGTGGTGATCTAAAATTTTCTTAATAATTGGAGCGTAAGTTCGTGTTGGAGAAAGTACTAGTTTTCCAGCGTTAATCGGACTTCCTTCAACATCATCTGTTAATTTATAATTTCCACTATACACTAAATCTTCAGGAACACTTGGGTCAAAACTCTCTGGATATTTCTCAGCCAAGTATTTATGGAAAACATCATGACGAGCAGATGTCAATCCATTTGAACCCATTCCACCATTGTATTCCTTCTCGTAAGTCGCTTGTCCAGACGATGAAAGTCCAACAATTACATCTCCAGGTTGAATATTGTGATTGGAAATAACATCTTCACGTTTCATTCTACAAACCACAGTTGAATCAACAATAATTGTACGCACCAAATCCCCAACATCAGCAGTTTCACCACCAGTTGAGTCAATTCCAATTCCCATTTCACGTAAATCAGCCAATAATTCTTCAGAACCATTAATTAATGCAGAAAGAACTTCTCCAGTAATTAAGTTTTTGTTGCGACCGATTGTAGAAGAAACCAGAATATTGTCTGTCGCTCCAACACACAATAAATCGTCAACATTCATAATCAAAGCATCTTGCGCAATACCTTTCCAAACAGAGATATCACCTGTTTCTTTCCAGTACATATAAGCCAAAGCAGACTTCGTTCCCGCACCATCAGCATGCATCACAATACAGTGATCCTCACTTCCAGTCAATAAATCCGGAACGATTTTACAAAATGCCTGAGGAAAAAGTCCCTTGTCAATATTTGCAATTGCATTATGAACATCCTCTTTCCCCGCGGAAACACCTCTTTGATTATAACGATTATCTGCCATGATTCTTTTACAATTATGAAAGTGCAAAGATAATTAAAATTTAAGAGAGGGGGGAAGGTTTTTTAAGAGTATCGGGTAAAAATAAAAGGGTGACGCAAAGTTTCGCAGAGGAGCGGAGATACGCGGAGAAGGAAAGAAGAAAAAGAGAGGGGTAAGCATAACGTCACATTAATTGGAAAGTTCATAGAGTTTAAGGAGATGCTAAATTATTTATTTTTGAATTCGTAATTATAACATTCGTAATTCGTAATTAATTTTGCGTCCTTTTCTGTCTCCACCTCCAATCTGTCTTGCTGAAAAGCCACGCTGTAAAATGCCCCAAAAGGAGCTTCCAAGGTCGCTCTTCTGGTGCATACAGCTGGGTTTTCATCTGTGACAGGATTTTCGTTTTTGTCAGGGCCGGTTGGGGATTAGCGTTGAAATTGGAGGATAGGGAATTTTTATTTGAATTGATTAAAAGTTTGATTGATAGGGTTTAGGTTAGGAATAATTGTTTAGATTTATGGGGTATTAAACAATAAAACTGTACAATGTTATTCATTTAAAGAGATAATGTACGGTTTATTTGGATGTATAAATAAGTTGTGCAACATCGTAAGGCTACAAGTCGGATAGAACAATTGCTTTTCAATTTATAAGTTAAATGATAATGGAAATTGATGGGAAATGGATTGAAATTAATGGGGCTCTTAAGGCAGACTCTAACTGTAAATTAATTGCAGAAATGCTTCAGAATGATCTAAAAGTCATAGAATCTAGTGAAGATGGCTGGACGCAAAAGTTAGAAGGAAAAAATAACGAGATATGGAAATTAACATATCCCCAGAGTCATTTACAAGGTGGAGGTCCCCCGAAACTGACTTTAATTAATGAATAGAAAATACTGTTTATTCGATTATGAGAGTTAAAGAATTAAAAACAATAATTAAAGAATATAATCATCCTGAGATCATCGGGATGTATTATAATTTAAGTGAAGTATTTATTAATTATGTTGCAAACCCTAATCAGATATTTGAAATTCGCTTCAAGAATGTCGCAGGATTTAGATGTTTAGATGAGGGAGACTTGACTAGTTACTGGGGGAAGAAAGATTTGTCAGGAAAATGGTTAGTCGAAATTACAGAAGGAGGATGGCAAGATTCCGAATATGTAAATGGCAATTGTATCGTCTCTAAACAAGACAGTGAAATTCGAGAGTTTTTAATTATGAGCGAAAATGATTGTATATCAATTTTAAGCACAGACGACCCCGAAATAGCGATGACGTTGCATAACAACACCTAAAAAACAATGCAACGATTGCGCTTCGAATGATAAATCATCCTCAGCTCAATCACGCTCCTTTCAAATTATTGCTTATTTTTAAGGATTGCAGCGATTTTATAGCTGCAAAACGTTATGCGCAAATTAAGGTTGCATGCCAAGCAAACAAGTGAAATCAAGTAATTATGATGAAAGATAAGTTTTTTTGTAGAAATTGTAAAGGAATAAGAAATCACAAGGAGATTCATCAAGAAAAAACAAGAGGTGGAGATTATGAGGGTTATTTTCAATGGATGAGGAATTTCTCAATCATTCAGTGCCTTGGTTGCGAGACAATCTCTTTTCTTGAAATTTATGGTGATACAGAAATGATTGAACATAATGAAAATGGAGAGCCAGACTATTACTTTGACAGCACAATTTATCCTTCTTACCTTAATAAGTCTGAGGAACTTGACTATCAGCATTTCATTCCAGAATCAATCAGACTAATTTATGGTGAAACAATTTCTGCATTTAAGGCAGATTCATACATATTGACAGCAGGGGGATTAAGAGCAATAATTGAAGCTATTTGTAATCATTTAAAAATTAAAAAGGGTAACCTTGCAGATAGGATTGACTTATTGCATAATAAGGGTCATTTGACATTAAGCGAATCGAAACGTTTACATTCTATAAGATTTCTTGGCAATGATGCCTTACATGAAATTGAAAAACCTAAGAAAGACCATTTATATATTTTACTTGATATTATTAATCATTTGTTAGCGAATTTATTTATAAATGATAAAAAGCTAAAAGGAAAAATGGATACCATAGTTGATAAATATGATGAATATATTAAGCTTATTCAAAATAAAATTGAAAAAGATATGATTGGAAAAGAATATACAATGAAAGATATTCTTGGAAAGTCCATCCGCCTTATTCCTAAAAAAGATTACAAAAAATTGGAAGATGAGTTAAAGAAGGAAATAAATGTTGGGAAAATCGAATATATCTCGATTGCAAAAGAACCTGACGAAACGATATACAAAATTGTAAAAGGACCAGAATTTGCATTTGACTGGTAAAAAATAAAAGCGCATAACACAGCCTTAGCCGGTCAGCCTTTAAAAACCTTCCATTTTTACATTAATGTAGATCTAAAAGTTTGTATCTTCGATAAAACATTTAACAAACAGGCCGCAGCAAAGGCCCAACCGATGGGCAATATATGAGGTATACGATTTTAATAGTGATAGGAATTTTTATTGCAAATCCAGTCTTTTCACAAGAAGACAGCTCTACTCAGGAAATAAATCCGACTGAAAATGAGGATTCTGTTAGGGGTAATTGGGGATTATCCTTCACGTATTTTTCTGACCATTTTATAAATGATTTTAGTCAGTTTTCAAATGTATTAGGTGAGCATAACACTAACTTAATGAATGAATTAACTTTAACACATAATTGGGGATTGGCAGCAACTTATAAAAAGTATCAAGTAGGGTTGAATTATGGCAATGGAAGTGTAAAAAATAACGAGTATGATTCTTTGAATCTATCTTTTAACTCAAATGTGTTACGGCTTGATTTGGGTTATAAGTTAATTGACCGAAAAAGAGTAATAGTAATGCCTGTATTTTCATTGAAAATGAACCGGTATAAGCTGATTAACAGTGAAAAGGATGAAGACGTATCAATTGAAGAATATTTGGTTAACAGAGACCTTGATATTCGATTTAACCAATTGACAGGATTTATTGGCTTAAATGCCGCTATTAAAATTAATGGCCGCTATTTAAAAATACCCATAAAGTATTGGACTTTGGGTATGTACGCTGGCTACCATTTCAAACTTAATAAATATCCGTTTATAAATTCTTCCGGGAATAATTTGAAAAGTGAACAACAAATAAAAATAAACAGTCTAAATTTTGGCCTAAAGTTAACACTGTATATTATATGATAAGAAATAATGTTGCCCAACACGCATTAAAAAATGTAAGGCATAGAACATTGTTTTTAACAACATAGTATTTAATAAATGACACGTTAACTTAATAGGTATGCGCTTCAAAATGGCCAACGTTTCTTATTAGCACCGTTAGCTGTAATCTAAATAAAAATTCAGATCTACCTCAAAAAGGATTAATAAAAAATAGAAGTAATATTTTAAAAAGGAAATAAGCGCCCTTTGTCCATCCCGTCATCTTCAGAGGTAGGAAAATCTTTCCGAATTTCCGCATTCTTTATTTACCTAGCAACCTCTTTGTTTTCTGTATAACTTCTGTGAACCTTCTTACTTTTGAACCACAGCGTGGTGGTGTACGTTACCATAGGATGTATTCCTATGTTTTCATATTAAGAATTACAAATCTCTGCATCTCTCTATTCCAAAGTGATTTCTTTTTCTCTTCTTCATTCCTCAATTCACCGCAACCAAACCAAACCTCCGTGCATCTCCGTGAAAACCCTCCCTTTTTCTCCGTGTAAAAATAAGCGCCAACGGTGCCTCCTCTCTCTTTCTTCCTCCCCTAAATACCCCACCCAAAAACCTCTGCGAATCTCTGCTCCTCCGCGTATCTCTGCGTCACCCTTCCACCGCAGGTGAACCCCAAAAAAAAAGAGGCCGCTCTCTCGAACGACCTCCATTAACCCTATAAGAATTTAACCTTATTTTTTATCTTCTTCTTCAACTTCTTCGAAGTCAACATCAGTTACCTCGTCGTCACCAGCTGCGTTTTCTGCACCTGCTGCTCCTTGGTCTGCTGCTCCTTCTTCACCACCTTGCTTGTACATCTCTTCAGATGCTGCTTGGAATACAGTGTTTAGTTTTTCAGACGCATAATTGATTTTTTCAATATCTTTTGCTTCGTATGCTGTTTTTAATGCAGCTAAAGCATCTTCAATTGGTTTTTTCTTGTCTGCTGGAATTTTGTCTCCATATTCAGTCAATTGACGTTCAGTTTGGAAGATTTGAGAATCAGCTTTATTAATAGCTTCAACTTCTTCTAATTTCTTCTTGTCAGATGCTTCGTTAGCTTGCGCTTCGCTTTTCATCTTTGCGATTTCTTCTTCGCTCAATCCTGAAGATGCTTCAATTTTAATTGATTGCTCTTTTCCAGTTCCTTTATCTTTTGCAGAAATGTTCATAATTCCGTTTGCATCGATATCAAAGATCACCTCAATTTGTGGTTCACCTCTTCTTGCTGGTGGAATGTCAGTCAACTGGAAACGACCTAAAGTCTTGTTATCCGTTGCCATTGAACGCTCACCTTGAAGTACGTGAATATCTACTGATGGCTGATTGTCTGCCGCTGTAGAGAATACTTGTGATTTCTTCGTTGGAATAGTTGTGTTTGCTTCGATTAATTTCGTTAAAACACCACCCATTGTTTCAATTCCTAAAGAAAGTGGAATAACGTCTAATAACAATACGTCTTTCACCTCTCCAGTTAAAACACCACCTTGAATAGCTGCTCCAATTGCAACAACTTCATCAGGATTAACTCCTTTTGATGGATCTTTCTTGAATAAGTTCTTCACTGCAGCCTGAATCATCGGGATACGTGTAGATCCACCAACTAAGATTACTTCGTCAATATCATCAACTGTTAAACCAGCGCTTTTTAATGCCTTACGACAAGGAACGATAGTTCTTTCAACGATATCAGCGATCAATTGCTCAAATTTAGCTCTTGGTAAAGTTCTAACTAAGTGCTTAGGAATTCCGTCAACTGGCATAATGTATGGCAAGTTGATTTCCGTTGTTGTAGAAGAAGAAAGTTCAATTTTCGCTTTCTCAGCTGCTTCTTTCAAACGTTGAAGTGCCATTGGGTCTTTTCTCAAGTCAATTCCTTCGTCGCTTTTAAATTCGTCAGCCAACCATTTGATGATTCTCTCATCAACATCGTCACCTCCTAATTGTGTATCACCATCTGTAGACAATACTTCGAAAACACCGTCTCCTAATTCTAAGATAGACATGTCAAAAGTACCTCCACCAAAGTCAAATACTGCAACTTTTTGGTCTACGTTCTTTTTATCTAATCCATAAGCTAAAGCTGCTGCTGTTGGCTCGTTGATAATTCTTTTGATTGTTAAACCAGCAATCTCACCAGCCTCTTTCGTCGCTTGACGTTGAGAGTCATTAAAGTATGCAGGAACAGTAACAACTGCTTCTGTAACTTCTTGACCTAAGTAATCTTCAGCAGTTTTCTTCATTTTTTGAAGAATCATTGCAGAAATTTCTTGTGGTGTATATGTACGGTCATCTATTTTAACACGTGGTGTGTTGTTGTCTCCTCTAACTACTTCGTAAGACATTCTTCCGTCTTCGTTATTAACTTCATCATAAGTTACACCCATGTATCTTTTAATAGACGAAATAGTCTTTGTTGGATTTGTAATGGCTTGACGTTTAGCTGGATCTCCAACTTTACGTTCTCCTCCTTCTACAAATGCAACGATTGAAGGTGTTGTACGCTTTCCTTCTGCGTTTGTAATTACTACTGGCTCGTTACCTTCCATCACTGAAACACAAGAGTTGGTAGTACCTAAGTCAATTCCAATTATTTTTCCCATATCAATTTTTGTTTATTCTATTTTTAAATTTTAACTCTCCTCCCTATTCTCAATTCTTGTGCCACTGAATAAATACGCAAATATTCATTCATTTTGACATCTTTTCATTCTTTCGTGCGTCTAATGACTGACATCTTGTCCTAAAACTGTCAATATTGTAGTATGTTTAGTGACTGAATGAAAACGCAATATCCTGATTCATTGATAAGAATACGTCAAAGTCAAGATTAGCTGAGGTTATAATTATCAGGATTTCCGCCTATTAAAGTCAGGATGAATCCAATTATAAAATGTGCAGAACAGTAATTGACGTTTTCATGCAAAGATTATATAGAATTACTTACCTTTAACTTTATGTATCGATTTTCACTATTACTGTACATCTTTCTCCTCGTATTTACTGGAAATACGCAAGAAATAACCCATGCTCATTCCGTTCATCATGCTTTCATTGAGAATAAAGGACAATGGGGAGATCATGTTTTCTTCAAGAATAAAGTTGAAGGAGGAAATATGTGGGTGGAACAAGGAAGAATCTTATTTCAATTACAAGATTATTCAAAACTACAAGAAGCACATTTTTCTAAAAAGGAAATTAAAGAAGATATTACTTTTAAAGAGAAGTTAATTGAATTAGAATTTGTGGATGCGCTTGAAATTCGAAAAGTTGAAAAGAAAGGAGCAACAGCGCATTACTACAATTACTTCTTAGGAAATGATGAATCTAAATGGGCTTCTGATGTTAGAGGTTTTGAAGAGTTTACCCTAAAAGAAATCTACGCAGGAATTGACATAAGATTTATAGAACAAGAAAAGCAAATTAAATATGAGTTTATTGTTGCGCCAGGAATCGAAACAAATCAAATCAAATTAAAATATTCCTATCAAGATGAATTGAAAATTGACAAAGGTGGAAACTTAATCATTAAGACTGAACTAGGAAATATCATCGAAGAAAAGCCTTACGCTTATCAAATTGTAAATGGAAATATTGTTGAAATTTCATGTGAATACGAATTGATAGACAATGTAGTGACTTTTAAATTAGGTGAATACAATAAAAGAGTCGCTTTGGTGATCGATCCAACACTCGTTTTTGCAACATATAACGGAGCGCTTTCAGATAATTTTGGAATGACTGCAACTTATGGGCACGATGGTTCTGCATTTACTGGAGGAACAATTTACGGAAATTCTCATCCTATGCCAGATCCAAATGCGTATGACATTTCCTCAAATATGACAGTGACAAATGTTGGAGGTGTTACTACAGATGCTTTTGTTGTAAAGTATTCTGCTGATGGAACAACAATGTTGTGGGCTACTTTTTATGGTGGAGGAACCAATACAAATGGTACAGATGTTCCACATTCCTTAATTTGCGATGCAGCCGATAACTTGTATGCTTTTGGCTCAACTTCCTCTTTAGATTTTCCAATTGTTAATGGTTTTCAGTCTAATCATGGGGGAGGAGTTCCTTTTGCAATTACATCAAACGGAACAAATTTCGGAATAGACGGAACAGATATTTATGTTGTTAAATTCAGTACAGACGGTCATAATTTATTAGGTTCAACTTATGTTGGAGGAAATAAGAATGATGGAATAAATTATATGATTAGTGCTGGGAATTATACTTCTGCAGGCGCTTATGATAGTTTAACCACAAATTATGGAGATCAATTTCGTGGTGAAATCATGTTGGATTCTTTGAATAATATAATCATAGGATCCTGCTCACGTTCGGCGAATTTCCCAACACAAAATGCCTTTCAGCCTGCTTTAGCTGGACAACAAGATGGAGTGATTTTTAAATTGAAAAATGATTTCTCTACGTTATTATTTTCTAGTTATTATGGCGGATCACAAGCAGATGCTATTTATTCTGTGAAAATAGATTCAAGCTACAATATTGTCTTTGGAGGTGGAACAACTTCCTTGGATTTAAACAGTACTCCTGGTGCATACCAATCTACAAATGCCGGAGGAGAAGCAGATGGATTTATTGGGAAATTATCACCTGACGGGTTGACTTTGACACATTCAACTTATGTTGGAACGCTAAATTATGATCAGGTATTTTTTGTGGAAATAGACCGATTAGATAATATTTTTGTTTTAGGTCAGAGTAATGGAGGACTTTTTCCAGTTATTAATGCCGCTTATTCAAATCCAAATTCTAGTCAGTTTATCGCTAGATTCGATCCTGATTTATCAATTATTGAAGGGTCAACAGTTTTTGGAAGTGGAAACCCAATATTTGATATTTCTCCATCTGCCTTTTTAGTGGATATCTGTGGAAATATGTATGTTTCAGGTTGGGGAGCTAATATTCTGCAAGCTAGTCCGATGAGTGGAATGCCAGTAACTCAAAATGCATTTCAAAGTACGCCGCCCAGCGGATTTGATTTTTACTTAATGGTGGTAGAACAAGATTTTAATGGTCTACTTTATGGGTCGTATTTGGGCAGTACTTCTTCGCCAGAACATGTGGATGGTGGAACAAGTCGCTTTGATAAAAATGGTGTCGTTTACCAAGGAGTTTGTGGTGGATGTGGTGGATTTAGTAATTTCCCAACCACACCAGGAGCTTGGTCAAATCAAAATTTATCTACTAATTGCAATGCTTTAACATTCAAATTTGATTTCAATCTTATTCCAAATGCCGAGTTTTCAATAGCGTCAGAGACAGGATGTGCGCCTTTTGAGGTCAATTTCGAAAACTTTTCATCCGATTCAGATTCCTATTTATGGGATTTTGGAAATGGAGATGTAGATTCAACAACCTTTGAACCCACGGTTATTTATTCAACTCCTGGAGTTTATAATGTGATACTCACTGTACTGGATTCAATTTGTTCAATTGTTGATACAGCTTATATTACTATTGAAGTTTTCCCTCAAGTTATTTTAGAAAGTATTCCTGAAATTAATGTATGTGATTCAACATCTATAACAATGACGGCTGATGCCAATGGAACTGCAACATCTTTCGTTTGGTCAACTAATAATAATTTTACTGATACCCTGAATTTATCTATAGCTGACTCTACTGTAACAATTGTAAATCCTGCAGATGGTTACTATTACTTCATGGCCTCGAATGGTGGCTGCAGCGTCATGGACAGTGTAGAAGTTATTAATCTCGTTTTAGATGCCGACATTACACCTGATAATTCCATTGGATGTTCGCCCTTTATTGTGAATTTCGAAAACACTTCCTCTGGCGCCTATAGTTTTGTATGGGATTTTGGAAGCGGCAATTTAGATTCAACAACAGTAGATCCGACAATTACCTATACAGATCCAGGGTTTTATGAAGTTATACTTATAATTACTGATTCAATTTGTTTTATTTCTGATACTGCTTTTATAACCATTGAAGTTTATCCTGAAATTGATTTAGAAAATATTCCTGAGATCAATTTGTGTGTTCCAGATACGATTACACTAACTGCAGACGCCAACGGAACAGCTACTTCTTTTGTTTGGTCAACGAATATTAACTTTACTGATACATTAAATTTGACTGTTTCAGATTCATCAGTGACTATTAATGATCCGGTTTATGGTTATTACTATGTTACTGTTTCCAATAACGGATGCAGTGTTATTGATAGTGTTTCTGTAAACTTCACTAGCGCTAATTTAGTGATTGAGGGAAACACCAATTTATGTTTGGGTGATGAAACTGTCATTTCTGCTTTAAGTAATAACAGCGCTGTAACTTTTGTTGATTTCGATTGGCAGCCCGATTCTATTGTCGTTTCTGGCGATGGAACAAGCGATGTGACTATTCAACCGAATGTTTCGCAATATGTTTATGTTACCGCAGTTGCCAATAACGGTTGTGTTTTATTCGATTCGATTCTTGTTTTGGTGAGTGATATTGACGTATCTAGTGTCCTTGCTTCAGCATCAGAATCGATTATTCCAGCAGGTACGGATGTAACTTTGTCGGCTAAACCAGATGGATACTCCTATTCATGGTCGCCATCTGAAAATGTTGCGAACCCAACTGCGCAAGAAACCAATGCTACCCTTTTTGAAACAACTACATTCACAGTATCTATTTCAGACGGTATTTGTACAAAAACATCATCTGTTACAGTAAAAGCTTTTCCTTATCTCTGTAATGAACCATTCATTTTTGTTCCCAATGCATTTACTCCAAACGGAGATGGGGAAAATGACGTTTTATATATCCGAAGTCAGATTGTTAGTGATGTCATTTTTAGAATTTATAACCGTTGGGGAGAATTAATTTATGAATCAACGACATTACATGAGGGTTGGGATGGGACTTTTAAAGGAAAAAAACTTGATCCAGATGTTTATGATTATTATTTAGAAGGACACTGTATTGATGATCAAGAGTTCTTAATAAAAGGAAATATTACATTGATTCGATAATTGAAAACGATTAAATACATATTTGTTTTATTGTTGTGGTCGAATTTTGTTCAATCGCAGGACATTCACTTTTCACAATTTGATCATAATCCGGTGTTTCAAAATCCTGCCAATGTTGGTCGTTTCAATGGAGATTATCGGATTCATGCCAATTACCGAGATCAATGGAGAAATGTAACAGTTCCTTTTCAAACTTTCTCAATATCGGGAGAAGTAAAACAAATCTACAAAGATTTTAATGTCGGTGGTTTTCTAACCAATGATGTAGCCGGAGATGGTTCTTTTCGTACAATCGAATTTCAACCCTCTGTTTCTTATACTTATAAACTAACATCAGACTCAGTCCATCTTTTGAGGCCAGGAATTCAATTTGGAATTAACTTTCGTTCTTTCGACGCTTCTGCTTTCACTTTTGACAACCAATGGAATGGTTCACAATTTGATGAATCTTTGTCCAGCAATGAAGTGTTCCAATCTCAAAGAAAAACGAATTTCACATGGGGAGTTGGAGCAGCTTATGAATTTCAGAAAGGCAAACGACAACGTATTATTGCAGGTTTAGGATTATTCAACATCAATAGACCCAATCAAGGCTTTTTTGGAGAGAAAATTAAAAGAGATATGCGTTTTAATTTCTTCACGCAAGCAGAATATAAAGTTGGATTTGACTGGGATATTTTACCAAGTATACAATTGAATTTACAAGGAAAATACCGCGAATTAATTTTAGGTTCTCAAGTAAGGTATATTCTCGAAGACAGATTAGGAAACTACAAATCAATCATGGCGGGAATTTATATGCGAAGTAGCGATGCTTTTTACATCTCCGCAGGAATGGAATATCAAAATTACTGGGCTGGAATTTCTTACGACATCAATACTTCAAATTTATCGCCTGCCAGCAGATCGCGTGGAGGATTGGAATTCAGTTTCCGCTATATTATTCATAGGTTTAAACCTGAGATTATAAAACATAGAGTATGTCCAGATTTTATATAATATTCATCTTTCTGTTTTTGTCAACAGCTTCTTTTGGGCAAGAGTTGAAAAAATATCTTGAGTTTGCCCAAGAAAAATTTCAAGAAGGAGATTATGTCTATGCTTTGCAGTATTATGAAAAAGCAATGAAAATTGATTCTAATACAATTGATATTTTATGGGAATATGCCGAAACATTAAGAGCATATAAAGATTATCCAAAAGCAGCTTTTTATTATGGAAAAGTATATGGCAGAGAAGGAGCAGAGCTATATCCATCCAGTTTATTACAATATGGTTTAATGCTCAAACAAACTGGAGAATATGATAAAGCTTTGGAGCTTTTTAAATTGGGAAAGAAGAAATACAGGAATGACAGAAGAGGATACTTATATCAAAAAAGTAGAGCGGAAATTCAATCTTGTATTTGGGCAAAATCCAATCAAGGAGATTCATTAGATTATATTTTTGAGGCTTTGCCAGATCATATCAATACGCCAAATGCTGAGTTTGGACATAGAATTCATAAGAATCAATTAATTTTCTCATCACTTCGAGCAGATTCTATAAGCACAAGCGAAGAAGTTTACGATCCATCTTATCGCACACATTTATATTCATCAGTAATAAAGGAAGGACAATTTGAAACTGAAAACCGCATTGATGAATTGGCCTACGAAAATGTGCATACTGGAAATGGAACTTTTAGCTTAGATGGAAATCGATTCTACTTTAGTTATTGTAAAGATGATGGATACAATTATAAATGCAAAATTCTTGTGGCTTATGTTGATGGAGAGAAATTCGTTGACATCGACACCTTAGGAAGCATAATAAATGTTGAGAATTCAAATACGACAATGCCATTTATTGGCGAATGGGATGGAAGCGAAGTATTGTTTTTTGTTTCTGACCAAGAAGGAGGTAGAGGAGGAATGGACCTGTGGTACAGTTTTATAAAAGATGGAAACCAATTTCAACGACCAATTAATATTAGAACATTAAATTCTATTGACAATGAATTATCGCCTTTTTGGGACGGTAAAACGAAAACACTGTATTTTAGTAGCTCATGGCATGATGGTTTTGGAGGTTATGATGTTTTTAAATCGCATTACAATACTTCATTCGGAGATCCAGAAAATATGATGGAACCGATTAATTCGCCAGCCAACGATTTGTATTATTTTGAGACTTCTTCAAATGATTCTGCATTTTTCAGTTCTAATCGTTTGGGAAGTAATTACAGTAAAAATCCAACATGTTGCAGCGATATTTATAGCATTAGGAAACCATTAATTGATTTTCCACCAACAATTGAAGAAACGCTAGAAGATTTAAACAGGAGATTGCCGGTCACGCTTTACTTCCATAATGATGTACCAAATCCAAGATCAACCGACACAGTTTCCAATGTCAATTATATAGATAGTTATAATGATTATATCGCAATGATGGACGAATACAAGAAAAAGTATTCAGTTGGATTAAAAGGAGAGAAAAGTGATGATGCAAAAGATGATATCGAAGATTTCTTTTTAGAATATGTCAAGCAAGGAGTAAATGATTTAAACCAATTTATTTCACTTCTGATTACAGAATTAGAACGCGGTCGCAAAATTGAATTAACCGTCAAAGGTTTCGCAAGTCCCTTGGCAAAAAACGATTACAATGTGAATTTGACTAAAAGAAGAATTGCTTCGATGGTAAATTATCTGAGCACTTTTGATAATGGTGTTTTCAAGAAATACTTAAATAACACATCAGAAAATGGAGGAGAATTAAGAATAGTTCAAATCCCATTCGGAGAAGACGAAGCCAACAAAATTGTTAGTGACAACCCAAACGACAAGAAAAATTCGGTGTATTCCAGAGCAGCAGCAAGCGAAAGAAAAATTGAAATCCAAAGTGTGGATTTGCGTAAAGATTTGTAGGGGCGGTTCTGTAGGGGCGATTTGCAAATCGCCCTTACAAAACCGCCCCTACAAATCACCCATATGGAACCGTCCATACGAACCCCCCATACAAATCACCCATACAAAACCGTCCCTATGAAAATCTATGCATCAACCAAAGCCAAATCCATCTCACAAAGAGGACATTGTCCTTCTACTTCATAAGTTTTTCCGTCTTCACAATCCATTGGACATTGGTAAACTTCCTGCTCAGCCGTTTGTTCTTGTACTTCTGTACCTTCAGCGCCACATGCAGTAAACATCATTCCAGCTAGGAAAAACATTCCTGTTGCCATTAAAACTTTCATTTTTTTCATGTTATATTGTTTTTGTGTAATTCTTTAAATTTCCAAGAAAGATAGTTAAAACGATTAATTTAAACAAATTGGAGGAATTAATTTTTATATCGATGCTAGATTTGAATAGATATATTGGGCTGCCAATATAGGTCGTTAATCCCTAATTTTAACGAAATGTTTTTTAATAATACAGCAGATAATCGCATTAATTAATTTTATCTAGAGTTAAACTTTAGCAAAAAGGAAGAAGGGATTCCTCAGTTGTTAAAATCTAATATTTTCTCAACTATCAGAATGACAGTTCTTAGAGAAGTCTTTGGGGTAAAATTTGCTCAAGCGAAGCTTGAGCAAATTTTACCCCACCCAAGCCAACGAAAACCTGTCATTCCGATGGAGTGAAACGACGAGGAATCTCTTTTTAAATAATTACGACTTAGCTTGGTAACCCAATAGAACCATAAAGAACAGCAAACAGTATAAAAGGATTTTGGTAATTACTGATTCTTCTATAATGCTTTTATATTCAATGAAATTAAAAACGATTACGCACAAAAAAAGAGGAAATAATTAATTATCTCCTCTTCAATCAAGCTTTACTCAATATTATATTAATCTTCTACTTCAAACATTTAAAATAATCAAATGGTTCTTGACAATCATTACATTGATAATGTGCTTTACAAGCCGTAGAACCAAATTGAGAAATCAATCTTGTGTTTTTCGACTTACAAAGTGGACAAGGAATAACAGGTTTTTTACCAAAAAGAACAGACTTATCTCCCTCATCTTGTGGCGGAGTAATTCCATATTCTTCAAGCTTTCTTCTACCATCTTGACTCAACCAATCCGTTGTCCAAGCAGGAGAAAGAACCAGTTCCACATCAACTGTAATGTTTTCTTTGGCTAATCTTGCCTTAATGTCTTCCTCAATAACCTGCATGGCCGGACATCCAGTATAAGTCGGAGTAATAATTATCTTCCAATGATCTTTACTCACAAACTGAACATCACGAACAACTCCAAGATCAACAACAGTCAACACAGGAACCTCTGGATCCGTAACGTCCTCAAGCATTGCCCAAATATCCTCAGCTTTCATATTAATTACGAATTATGTAATTACGAATTACGAATTGTTCAGTTGAAAGTATTATGAAATAATTCAAACATTCGTAATTCGTAATTGATTTACAAATCAGACCGTTAACCATTAATGAAAAGTCCAAACGCGTTAACCATTACTAATTAACCATTAACCATTAAATTTTACCATTCCATTCCCGGATAAGTTCTCTGCATATATTGCAATTCAGCCAATAAATAACCTAAATGCTCAGAGTGAACTCCTTTTCTACCACCTGTTAACTGCCATTTTTCTTCTGGAAGTTTCAATGTTGCTTCTTCAAGGATTTTTTCAATGTTGTTTTCAAAGGCTACTCTGAATTCTTTAACATCTGGAATAATTCCTTCCTTAATAAGGATTTCTTCTACTTCATCTTGGTAGAATAATTCATTTATGAAGCGAGATAAATCTTTAACTGATGCTTGAACACGGTCATGAGATTCTTCAGTTCCGTCTCCTAAACGAATAATCCATTCACTTGAATGTCTTAAATGATATTTAACTTCCTTAATTGTTTTTGTGGCAATTGCAGAAATTCTTTCATCCTTACTGTTCATTAATCCTTCGTACAATAAATGTTCGAAGTGATCAAAGAAGAATTGACGAACAATTGTTTTTCCGAAATCTCCGTTTAATTGCTCAACCAGCAATACGTTTTTGTATTCTCTTTCAATACGCAGGAAAGCTAAATCATCTTCAGTTCTTCCTTTGTCTTCAACTTCAGCAGCGTATTTATATAATTCTGTCGCTTGACCAATTAAATCAAGTGAAATATTCGTTAATGCGATGTCTTCCTCAAGGATAGGACCGTGTCCACACCATTCAGACAAACGGTGACCAAGGATTAAACTGTCATCTGCTTTTCGCAATAAAAATTCAAATAATGCTTCTTGTTTTGTCATTTTTTCGGCTTACATGTGTTTAATTCCTTCTGGAACTTCATAAAATGTTGGGTGACGGTATATTTTTGAATTTGCTGGTTCAAACATTGGTCCAGCTTCAGAAGGATCTGATGCAACAACATTTTTAGATTCAACAACCCAAATACTCACACCTTCGCTACGACGTGTGTAAACGTCACGTGCATTATTGATTGCCATTTCTTCATCTGGTGCCCTTAAACTACCCGCGTGTTTGTGACTTAATCCTTGTTTACTGCGAATAAATACTTCCCAAAGTGGCCATTCTTTTTTGCTCATAATTTCTTTTCTTGAATATAATTAGTGAATGCTTTATTAAGATACTTTTTTATTACGTCTAGCTCTTTTTTCAGCATAAACATTTGCGGCTTCTCTAACCCACATTCCATCTTCTTTTGCTTTTTTACGGGCTGCAACACGTTCATCATTACATGGTCCGTACCCTTTTACAACTTGCCAAAACTCATCCCAATCGATTTCTCCAAAGTCATAATGACCTGTTTCTTCGTTGAATTTAAGATCCTTATCTGGAATTTTTAATCCAATTAATTCTGCTTGCGGCACAGTAGCGTCAACAAACATTTGTCTTAATTCATCGTTGGTGTTTCGTTTAATTTTCCAAGCCATTGACTGAGCAGTATGTGTAGATTCTGCATCATTTGGTCCAAACATCATTAATGAAGGCCACCACCATCTGTTCAATGATTCTTGCGCCATTTCTTTTTGAACTTGTGTTCCTCTAGCCAATTGCGTCACGATTTCAAATCCTTGACGTTGGTGAAAAGATTCTTCCTTACATACACGCACCATTGCACGCGCATAAGGTCCATAAGAACATCTGCACAAAGGTACTTGATTCATAATTGCAGCTCCGTCGACTAACCAACCAACCATTCCCATATCTGCCCAAGTCAATGTTGGGTAATTGAAAATACTTGAATATTTAGCTTTACCAGAGTGCAAGTCATCTATGGTGTCTTCACGATCTGCTCCTAAAGTTTCAACAGCACTGTATAAATACAATCCATGTCCAGCTTCATCTTGAATTTTAGCCAATAAAACAGCCTTTCTTCTCAAATTTGGTGCACGTGTTACCCAATTCGCTTCTGGTAGTTGTCCTACAATTTCTGAATGGGCGTGCTGTGATATCTGACGAATTAAAGTTTTACGGTATGCATCAGGCATATAATCTTTCGGTTCAATTTTAATCTCACGATCAACTTTGTCCTGGAAATTCTTGTCTAATGCTTCTAAATTATCTTTCTCCATGTTTTTTAGTTTTTTGAGCGCAAATCTTTTGTGAAAATCAGCTCCTCTACAAATTTATAAAATAATTACGATTTCTTATCTTGATTATCAACTCTACTTTCTGTTTATCTTACTTTTTACCAGTTAAAACAATATAATTAAGCATAAGTTCAACAATATATAATCCTAATGGCTGAAAAGAGCTTAAATGTCACTTTTAAAATCAATGTTGCAATAAGATATAACTTTTTACCACGGAATCCAAGAAAATTGCCTTTAGTTGTTAATTTTGTAAGCACAGAATTTGAAAATTATGAATCCAAGATTTCACACATTAAAAGTAAAAGATATTCGTCAGGAAACTAATGATGCTGTATCTATTGCATTATCAGTCCCTAATGAGTTTGCGGAGAATTATAAATATACACCAGGTCAATACGTGACTTTCAGAACCACAATTGATGGTGAAGATGTTAGAAGATCTTACTCTATTTGTACTGGTTTGCAGGAAAATGAATTGCGTGTAGCTGTTAAAAAGATGGTTAATGGTAAGTTCTCAACTTTTGCAAATGATGTATTGAAGGTTGGAGAAGAAATTGAAGTGATGACGCCAATGGGAACATTTACTACTGAAATTGACGAAAATACGAATAAATCATTCTTGTTTTTTGCTGGTGGAAGTGGAATTACTCCTGTTATGTCATTGATCAAAACAATTTTGCATACTGCGAAGAAAAGTAATGTTACTTTGATTTATGGTAATCGAGGTGTTGACCACATTATTTTCCGTGATGAATTAGAAGATTTGAAAAATAGATACATGAACAAGTTTAGCTTGATGCATGTATTTAGTAATGAGAAATTAGGAAATAAACTACAAGAAGGTTTATTGGATAAAGATAAAATTGAAAGTATTTATAAAGCAGTTTTGGAAGGTCAAGATACAGACGAAATATTTGTTTGTGGTCCTGAACCAACTATTTACGCTGTAAAAGATGTTTTTGAAGAAGCTGGCTTTGATCCTAAGAAAGTGCATTTTGAATTATTTACTTCGCCAACTCAAACCAATAAAAAACCATTACCAACTGTTGCTGCTGCTGAAAAAGTAGAAGCTAATATTAAGGTTATTCTAGATGGTGAGGAGATTTTATTGAATTTGCAAAGTGATGGAGAAAGTATTTTAGATGCAGCTGCAAAAGCGGGTGCTGATGTACCTTTTTCATGTAAAGGCGGTGTTTGTTGTACTTGTAAAGCAAAAGTTTTGGAAGGTTCAGCAAGAATGGATGTTAACTATGCGCTAGAAGCTGACGAAGTTGAAGCCGGATATATTTTAACTTGTCAAGCACATCCGATAAGTGAAAAGTTGGTAGTTTCTTTTGATGAATAATAACGATATAAAAGATAGATATGAGTTTGTTTAAAAAAGTGTTTGGGGGGAAGAAGGAGTCAAGCAAAGACAATAAGAAAGCTACAAAAGAGCAATCGAGTGCTGTTCTTAAAATCAAACAAATTGACCGATTGACTGAAGATGCAGTAAAAGTTGTTTTTGAAGTTCCTGAGGCATTGAAAGTAAGTTATGCTTACGTTCCAGGTCAATATTTGAATTTGATAATGGACATCAATGGAAAAGCGGAACACCGTTCTTATTCTATTTGTAGTGATGTTAATGAACCTTTGGCAATTGGAATTAAGAAAGTTGAGAAAGGAGTTGTTTCTTCTCATTTCAATGATAAAGCTAAGGTTGGAGATGAAATCGAAGTTAGTTTTCCAATTGGAAATTTCAAGATGGCTAAAGTTGATGGGAATTATGTTGCCATTGCAGCAGGAAGTGGAATTACTCCTGTGTTGTCCATTGCAAAATTAATCAACGGAACAGGAGAAGGACATTTAGATTTATTCTATGCAAATAGAAATGACCAATCTATAATGTTTGAAGAAGAATTGAATCTATTATCAGCAGATAAAGTAAAAACAACGCATATATTTTCTGAACAAGAAAAAGAAGGTTACTTACACGGAATGTTGACCGAAGAGGTGATTACCGGTATTATCAAAAATAATTTAGAGTTACTTAAAGCGAAAGGATTCTACTTATGTGGACCTGAGCCAGTAATTATCAATGCGCAAAATGTATTGAAAAAGTTTGGTGTTCCAGATGAGAAAATGTTCTATGAATTATTTACTACGCCGGTTTTAATGGAATCAACTAAAGAGTCAGTAGTTTCTAATTTCACTGGAATATCGAAAGTAACTGTCATTTTGGACGACGAAGAAGAGGTTTTTGAATTGGCGACTGACGGAGATACAATCCTTGAAGAAGTTGAAAGTCATGGAATCGATGCACCATATTCATGTCGTGGAGCAATCTGCTGTACATGTAAAGCGAAGGTTTTAAAAGGTTCTGCAACTATGGAAAAGAACTTTACATTAACAGATAGCGAAATTAAGGATGGTTACATTTTAACTTGCCAAGCACATCCAAACAGTGAAGAATTAATTATAAGTTATGACGAATAAGGTAATTGTAGTTATCGGAGCAAGTAGGGGGATTGGTAAGGAATTAGTCCTTCAATTTGCTAAAGAGAAATCCAATACTGTTATTGCTTTATCGAGAAATACTGAAGCAATGAAATCTAATTTTACTGCTGAAAATATTCATTCAGGTTTTATCGATTTAATGTCGGAAGACCTGCATGTTGACATGGCGAAAACGCTAGACCAATTTCCTACGGTTGATATTGTGATCAATAACGCTGGAAAATTAGTGAATAAGCCTTTTCTTGAATTAACAAGAGAAGACATTAACGCTTGTTACCAAACCAACGCAATTGGTGTTATGCACGCGACGCAATTCATGGTGGGCAAAATGCTAGAAGAAGGGGGGCACATTGTGAATATTTCAACAATGGGAGCGTTTCAAGGAAGTGTGAAATTCCCTGGATTATCCGCTTATTCAACATCGAAGGCCGGAATAACAAGTTTCACGGAACTTTTTGCTGAAGAATACAAAGACACAAAAATTAAAATGAATTGCTTGTGTTTAGGAGCAACTCAAACAGAGATGTTGGAAGAGGCATTCCCTGGATTACAAGCACCAATTTCTGCATCTGAAATGGCTGAGTTCATTGTTGATTTTGCCTATACAGCTCCGAAGTTTTTTAATGGGAAAGTTTTACCTGTGAGTTCGACTACTCCTTAATCAATTAGGAATAATTCAATTACGAACGGCGAAGTAGAGGTAATTGAGCCTGAGGATTTATTAAACGAAGAATGAAATTTATATTTGATTTTGCACGGTACGGACGATTTGCAAATCGTCCCTATACCATGCAAATCGTCCCTACATCATGCAAATCAATTAAATTTTGAAAATTCATCCTACAAGCCACCTATAATTCTTCAAGTCTAACAACCCCCAAAACGTTAACAATTTAACAATAAAAATTAATAATTAAAATGAAGCTGTACGCCATTCGATTAAAGAAACTTTACCTAGCTATTGCATTGCTTTCTCCAATTTGGATTGTGATTCCAGTACTTATTCAAAGAAATGGTGGCCATCAATATCTTGTTATATTTCTTGGACTTGTATTGTTAACATTAACAGGTGTTTTAGCACATAGAGTCGCTCGAAAACCAATAGAACTAAAAGTTGATGATAATAAAGTCACTTACGATGAGATTTCTATACCTAAAAAAGATATACAAAGCATCAACATAAATAAATCAGGAATTGGAATATCAGCTATAGAATTTAATATGAAATCTGGTAAAAAGGTAATTCTACATTTGCCAAATTTAAAACGCAATGCCGAAAAAGGAATTGCGTTTATCGAAAAGAATTTGCCTGAAATAGAAAAGATTGCACCTGTGGATTTGTTGGAGGAGTAGGCTTGCCCTATTAGGGCATGCATACACCGCCAACATGCATACACCCCCAACATGAATGAACCGCCAACATTTATACATACAGCATACACATTATATGCATAGGACCACATCATTCATCCATACCAGCATGCATAACCTTCTAACAAAGATAATCCAACATACCAAACCCAATAAGCATCACCGTTTCCTTTTCCCATTAAAAATATCATCTTCCCATTTCTGAGGATTATTTTCTATATAATTTTGAATTCGTTCAAATGATATAGAATTACGAATGATATGATCATTAAATTTTGGCTGCCAACCGAATGAAGGATTTTTCTTACGTGCATTGATTGTTACGATTCTTTTATATTGATTAATGATAACACCAACACTACCAGGATTCCAATTTTCATTTTTTCCACCAATTCTTATTTTAGATTTTGATTTCGGTTCTGCTTGTTTATTGGTATCATTAGAACTTGATAAACCAGCGCAACCTTTCAAAATTAAAATTCCATGCGTATGATTTGGCATTACTACAAAGTTTTCCAATTGAACGTGAGCAAAGTGATTAGGTATTTCCATCCAAAATTCTTCAGCAAATTTTCCAATATCATTGAGATGCATTGTTCCATTTTTAATTTCACCAAAAAAATGCTTGTGGTTTGCGGCGTTTATTGTTACGAAATAAGCACCATCATTTCGGTAATCCCAAGATTGTAGTCGAAAGGAACCATTTCTGTATTTATTGTTTTTCATGAATTAAGTGGTTTTTGATATTTATCTAAATTAAGATACAAAAACTAAATGCTTTATTCACGCTAAAACAAGACCAATCTCATAAATAACATTTGAAAATAGATTATTAAATGACAATTAAAAAGGATGATAAACAACCAAAACAACCACGCCTAACGAATTATCAATTTACCATTAATAATTACTTCGTAAGCAACTTCAACAAAAGCTCTTCTCTTTCGATTTTAGGCATAGCTTTCTTTTCAATCGCATCTTTAAAGTCAACTGTAATTAATTCATCGGCTTTAATTCCAACCATTTTTTCTGTAACACCAGCCATTAAAAGTTCAACTGCCATAATTCCAGAACGAGTTGCTAAAGCACGGTCATAATAGGAGGGAGAGCCACCTCTTTGAATGTGTCCTAGGATTGTGGTGCGTAATTTGAAGTCTTCTAGATGAGGTTTTATTTTTCGCATAATGTCCATCGCACCGCCTTCTTCATCTCCTTCGGCAACAATGATTATACTGCTTCTGCGTCCTTTATTTTGAGATTTTATTTGATTGGCAATTGCAACTATGTCGGTTATTGTTTCAGGAATTAAAACAGATTCTGCTCCAGATGCAATAGCTGAATTTAAGGCTAAAAACCCTGAATCTCGTCCCATTACTTCAACAAAGAAAACCCGTTTATGTGAGGTAGCAGTATCTCGAATTTTATCTACAGCCTCAACAATAGTGTTTAATGCAGTATCATATCCAATTGTCGCTTCTGTTCCATATAAGTCATTGTCGATTGTTCCTGGAAGCCCAATAACTGGGATATCTACCTCTTTGGCCAATACATTTGCACCACGAAAAGAACCATCTCCACCAATTACGATTAATCCATCAATTCCGGCTTCTTTAACATGGGCAACAGCACTTTTTCTTGCTTCGGGATCTTTAAATTCTGGGCAACGAGCAGATCCTAAAATTGTTCCTCCGCGTTGAATAATGTTGTCAACATCGGTATATTTCATATTTATAAATCGACCATTCATCAATCCTTCAAAACCATCTCTGATACCCACAGCTTCAATCCCATAGTGCATTGCTGCTTTTGTAATTGCGCGAATTGCAGCATTCATTCCTGGTGCGTCGCCTCCTGAAGTAAGTATTCCGATCTTTTTCATAGTAAATTTTGGGTTAATCAATAATTATGTGAACAATGAACCCTAAAAATAAGTGAATAAGTTCAACCTTGCATTATTTAAAGAAAAAAGATGCCGTTTCTTTAAGGTTCAACGCAAAAATTCTTAGTTTTACCCACGTAAATTTACTTTTAATTAAAAGGAAAATATAAGACTTTAATAATGAAGACAGTTCAATTTAGAGAAGCCCTGAGAGAAGCGATGTCAGAAGAGATGCGTCGTGATGAAAATGTATTTCTAATGGGGGAAGAAGTTGCCGAATATAACGGTGCATATAAAGTTTCGCAAGGAATGTTAGACGAGTTTGGAGAAAAACGCGTTATTGACACTCCTATTGCTGAACTTGGTTTTACTGGAATAGCAGTAGGTGCTTCAATGAATGGTTTACGTCCAATCGTAGAATTCATGACATGGAACTTCGCTATTTTGGCAGCTGACCAAATTATTAATAGTGCAGCGAAAATGTTGCAAATGTCAGGTGGTCAATACCATTGTCCAATCGTATTTAGAGGTGGAAATGGTACAGCTGGACAATTAGGAGCAACGCATTCACAAGCGTTTGAATCTTTTTATGCGCATGTTCCAGGATTAAAAGTAGTAACTCCATCAAATCCAGCTGATGCTAAAGGATTATTGAAATCTGCAATTCGTGACGAAAGTCCAATCGTTTTCTTGGAATCTGAGAAAATGTACGGAGATAAAGGTGAAATTCCAGAAGGAGAATACCTTATTCCAATTGGAGTTGCTGATGTAAAACAAAAAGGAAGCGATGTTACCATCGTAACTTTCGGAAAGATCATCAAAGAAGTTTTCAAAGCAGCAGAAGAATTAAAGAAAGAAGGAATTGTTTGTGAAGTAATTGATTTGCGTACTGTAAGACCAATCGATTATGAAACAGTTGTTGAATCAATCAAGAAAACAAACCGTTGTGTAGTTGTTGAAGAATCTTGGCCACTAGCGTCAATTTCATCTGAAATAGCTTATCATTTACAGCGTTATGCATTTGATTATTTAGATGCGCCAGTAATGAGAGTAACACAATCTGATACTCCATTCCCATTCTCTCCACCGTTGATGGAAGAAGCGTTGCCAAATGTAAGTAGAATCATGAAAGCAGTAAAAGCGACAATGTATAGAAATTAGAATTTTCATAATATATTTAAAATGAAGTCCAGGCGTTAATGTCTGGACTTTTTTTTGTTATTGTGAATTAAAAAAAGCGCTACATATGATTTTGAGGGGTTTTGTTCCTGTTTTTTACCAAGGACTTTAGTCCATGGTTATTAACATGTCGCTCTTCTGGATCTACTTAATTATACTAGCTGTAAAAGCTTTTGATTTGAATAAAAATTTAGGTTAACAAGTTAGGTCGAAAATCAATACTGATGATTAACTAATTTACGGATTATAACAATTAATCATCATACAATTTTTACGTAAAATTGAACTCTTGCAAAAGAAAGAGGGGATTCCTCTGGTGCCGAAAATCATAGATTTTGTCATCATTCGGAATGACAGATCATGTGCGGGTTTTCAGCAACCTTCTTCCCACCTAACGCTCGAAAACCCTGTCATTCCGATGAAGTGCAACGACTGAGGAATCCCTTTTAAAAGAATTAAGGCTTAGCTTTGCAACCCATTAAAATGATTATCCACACAAAATCATATAGCGTCTAAAAGATTCCATTCCTTTGATTTTCCCCCTAAAGAATTAGGATAATCCTCTCGCTCGGTTTCTTTTGAAAAGATGCAGTCAGAGTATCACCTTTACGGACTTGTTTTCTTAAAATAAAACAATTAAAATTAGAATTTAAATTGCAATTTATAAATTTGAGTTATCATAATTATCTCAACAAAAAAGTCCAAACATCTCTGTCTGGACTTTAATTCATACGTTTAATAACTATTTAAATAACCTTTAAACTCTATTTAAACATCACTCTACTCGTTCCGAAATTCGTTTTAGAACTTGTGATATTGAAGAACAACACACCTTTTGGTTTTTCTAAATCAAACTGTAATTCATTTCTTCCCTTAGTCAATTTAACTGGAGCAGAATAAACAATTTTCCCAGTTATGTCATGAAGTGTAACTTTCGCATCACTTTCTTCTTCGCTATAAAGAACACATTTAAGGTTTCCATTTGACGGATTAGGATAAACGATAAATTCATTACTCATCGTGCTTAGGAATTCTTGATAACCATCAGGAGCAGATTTTGTGAACTTAACACCTTCAATAGTTAAGTCTAAATCATTTGTTTCAGCTTCAACGGGAAGAAAAGTAAACGTTAACATAGTTAAGTCATTTGCTTTTATGGTTTGCATTGTTCCTGTAGAATTAAAGTAATCAAAAGGAATGTAATAGGTACGTTCCTCTTCTAACACATTTATAGTTGCTTTGTATTGGTTTTTCCAATTCTCAACCGAAGATTTTACTAAACCTAATTCAAGTAATCCACTTCCTTTAGCTGTGAATGATAAGAATTTATAAGCTGAATAATCTTCAGGAGTATTTCCTGGTAACAAAGACTTATAAAGCGTTAAGTAATCAAATTCACTGTGTGCTTTAATGTGCACATTCCTGTGAATCGCCATTTCGTTTTCTTCATAAACTCTCTCAAAATCATTTGAAACAGTATATTCTTCAATGGTAGTAAAAGTAGGGTCAAAATCTAATCCCCAATTACCATCTGCATGATAAAAAGCATCTTGAATTTCTCCATTTACTTTTATTAAAGCATCATATTCATAGCCATCTTTAATTTCAAAACTTACAATTTGTTCTCTTTCAGATTTAAAAGGATTATATCTTAAAGCAGATCCACCAGTTTCAGTATAAACTTCTTCCATCGAAATTTCAATACTTTGTTCTACAGCGGTGCTTTTAAGTTTTATAACCATATCTATACCTTCTCTAGAGACTTTCGCTGCATAAGTTTTAGGTAATTTTTGAATTTCAGTTTGATCAATGTTTGTATTAGAAATTAAATTATTCAAAATATCTTTGACTAACTTATTTGTCTCTTCTGGCGAAGTAGTCCAAACTTGGAAATTATAAACTTCATCAGATTTAGTAAACTCATTTACATACCAATTCGTTTGAAGAGAATAATTTGTTTGATCTTCATTTTTTCCTACTACAAAAGAAATAGCATATTCCACATCTCCATTTCTTTGTTTTATAGCTTGTGCAAGGAAATTATAACCTTCAATTTGAACTGTATTAACGTTTAGAATTTCAGCGCCATTTAATCTGTCACATGAAGCTTTGGTATGATTGTAAACTTTGTCAATTGTTTTAATACCTAAAACAACACCTCTTGTTTTTTCATTAATAGAAAAGTCTACGCTTAAAACTTCTTCCGCTGTAGTGTAATCTAGAATATCTGTAGGAGAAGAAATGTAAGCATTATCTCCAACTTCTAATTCTGTTGGAAACATTTCTAAAAGTGTTTGGCTATTGCCTCCCCCTTTTGTTGCGTTAGACAATAATTCGATTTTATTATACTTTAAAGCGCTTTGCTTATCGAATATGGTAGGAATGCTTTTCATTTTTCGATTAGCGTATTGTTTTGATACAGCATCTCCTAAACTTTCACTTTCTAAACCACCATTATTTCCTGTACTTACTTCATCGGAAGCGATAACAACAGGAATCATATTGGTGTTTTCACAGCCATTGTTATCAATTGTCGTAACAATAACTTCATAATATCCAGCTTGTGTAAAGTCAAAACTCACGTTACTTTGATTAACAAACAATCCTGATCCAATGGAAGAAAGTTCCCATAAAAAATTACTAAATTGATTGCTATTGGTTAAAGTAAAGTACTTGGTAACTGTACTCGTTCCAACGCCTGTTGTTGTTACAGTAACTATTGCATCAATAGTTGGGTGAACTGTTATTTGTAATGTTTCAGTATCACTTCCGTATGTATTTGTAGTCGTTAAAGTAACAGTGTAAGTGCCTGCAGAAGCATAAATATTTGAAGGATTCATGTCTGTACTTGTTGTACCGTCTCCAAAATCCCATAAATAACTTAATGGAGCAGAGGGTTGAACAGCACTTCCGGTGTTGGATGTATTATTAAACTGAAACTGATTGTCATTTAAGCATTGAGAACTGTTTGTAGTATTAAATTCTGAAGTTGGTGAAACTCCTGGAGCTGGCGCGCAACCCGTAATAGAGGGTGCGAAAAGCGCATAATGCATTTCACCTCCTTTGTGATTTAATGACTTACCAATTACTTGTCCTTCTATATTAGATTGATTTACTATTTTCTCAATGTCTGCAAAAGGAGCATAAACAGTTCCTTCAATTGTCGAGTTTCCTTGGATTTTTAAGTTAGTTGTATTGTAGAAGTTATATAAAATATAAGGGCAGTTTTGAAATCCAACACCTGCTTGGTTCCATACTTTCCAGTTGAAATTTCCTGGCGCATTCACGTTGATAATTAAAACCTTAGAAGCGCTAGGTTGCTGATTATATGTAAATACTTGAACATTATTCATGTCAGCTCCAGTAACATTCAAATAATTAATTCCGTTCTGAAGATTGATTTTAACTTGGCTTGGAAGATTTGTGTTTGGAATGGGTTGACCGTTAGGATTTGTCAACTGAGCATTTCCAGAACATTGTGCTATACTTGAAGAAATACTTCTCATTTTTTGAAAAGCATTAGAGAAATCTACAAGATTTCCTTCAAATACGGGATTATTATTTACTCCAACACCGAGTTGATTGGAATTTGCCTGTAGCATGATTCTCGGAGAAGAATTGTAGTTTGAACTCGGTGTAATTCGAATAGGTGAAGCAGCATTGTTTTGATCATAATACCAAACATTTGAACCTTGACTATTTCCAATTTTTACATACGTGTTTTGATTTACATATAATTGATTTCCTGATTCATATTTTACTAATCCACCCACCAAAAGTCCAATCTTAGTTCCGTTTACCAAAAAGTTACCACTGTGGTTTGTTGCTACTTGATAATTGCCTTTTAATATTAAGTCGTTACCACAAGCAACCGGTCCTTCCGACTCATTCGTAGAAAGTGTCATGTCGTTTTCTATAAAAACGTTAAACCCTTTTGCAAGATGTGTAGGACTTTGACCGAATGTTAAGGTCGAACATAAAATGACAATTGCTGACAAGAAAAAATTCAACTTAAGGTAGATTCTAACCATAATAATGTAAATTTATTTACATAAATGTAATGTTTTTAATTAGATGATAATATGTGATTACCTATTTATTTTCTATAATGATATGATTTGAGGTGCTTTATGTACTGCATTGAAAATCCACCTATGATCTGTTATTCCAACTGTTGTCAAAATCTAAGATTTTAAGCACCAGAGAAATCCCTTTTTCCTCTTTGCAAGAGTTCTATATTAACTAAAAATTGAATGATACGATTAATGGTTGTAATTGGTAAATTAGTTAGTCAATATTATTGTTTTACGACCTAACTTGTTAACCCTAATAAATAATATTTTATTCAAATAAACACTCTGCCAAATTATCAATTGCCAATTACCCCAACACGTTAACCATTAATAATTAACCATTAATAATTAAATATCATCTCATTTTCCCGCGTTTATTCAAAAACTGAACTAACAATTCATTCAAAGGCTTATTCGTATCCAACTCATGAAAGTCAATTCCATAAGCTCCACATTTCTGTTCTAACTCCTTGAAATAGTCACCAACTTGCTTGATATAATGCTCCTTTACTTCTCCAGGAATCAATTTCATTTCCTCACCTGTTTCCATATCCACCAAAGTATACGGACGGTTTTCAAATTGAAAATCTAATTCCTTTTTCTTATCCACAACATGAAATAAAATCACTTCATGTTTGTTGTGCTTCAAGTGTTGAAGTGCCTCAAAAAGTTTGTCTTTATTTTCTGGATCATTTAACATGTCAGAAAATACAACAATCAAACTTCTGCGTTTACACAATTCAGCAATGTCGTGCAAAACCTGAACAGATTCAGTGGTTTTTGCTTCTTTTGCTTCGTAATTATGAAGTGACTTTTCTAATTCTGATAAGATATAACGGTGATGTGTATTCGAAGATTTATTTTCAGTATGTAGATCTAATTTATCTGTAAATAGAGAAAGACCAACAGCATCACGTTGACGTTTCAATAACTCCATCAAAGAAGCGATTCCATAAATACTGTATTTCAACTTGGACCAATTGTCATCATGTTGGAAATGCATAGAACTCGAAGTATCCAAAACAAACTGACAACGTAAATTCGTTTCTTCTTCGTATTTCTTTGTGAAAAGTTTATCCGTTCGGGCAAACAATTTCCAATCTACATGTTTGGTAGATTCTCCAGTATTGTACAAACGATGTTCGGCAAACTCAACAGAAAACCCATGAAAAGGACTCTTGTGAAGTCCAGTAATAAAACCTTCAACAATTTGTTTAGCAAGAACCTCTAAGTTCCCAAATTGCTCTAAATATTCACGGTTAATTTGTTCAGCCATGGGGGAAAGATAATAATTAAATTACGAATGAAATAATTACGAATTACGAATTAAAAAAATCTATTTTAATCCGCGTTTTTTAAATCCCATGTCATCCGCGAGTCATTTCACCTAACACCGAGTCATCTCAACGCCCAACAATTCGTAATTCGTAATTAAAAAATTCGTAATTGTTTTTAAGGTTTATAATCCTTCAACACCGACTTCCTCCCAATCGCCTCCGTAATATAATCCACACTCAACTTCGGACTTCTCGCTGGCGAGTGACTTCTGCCATAAAATATAATCTGTAAATGCAATTTGTTCCACTTTTCTTCTGGGAAGATTGCTTTTGCATCTTTTTCAGTTTGTGTTACATTTTTACCATTCGTAATTCCCCAACGATAAAGCAAACGGTGAATGTGAGTATCAACAGGAAACGCAGGATAACCAAAAGCTTGTGACATTACGACAGAAGCCGTTTTATGTCCAACGCCTGGCAAGAATTCTAAATCTTCATAATTATCAGGCACAATTCCGTCATGTTTGTCAATCAAAATATGTGATAAATTAAATATAGCTTTTGATTTTTGAGGAGACAGTCCACATGGTTTAATAATCTCACGAATTTCTTCGATAGAAAGTTTAATCATGTCATAAGGATTATCGGCTTTTGCAAAAAGATGAGGCGTAATTAAATTCACACGAACATCTGTGCATTGCGCCGATAATAAAACAGCAATTAATAAAGTAAATTCATCTTTATGATCAAGTGGAACTGGGGTGGTGGGATACACTTTGTCCAATTCTTCCATTATAAATTTTGCCTTTTCTTTTTTGGTCATTTCTTTAGTTTAAATCCATTCTTTACAAATGCCACAAACTCTTTAAAAACATTTTTGTCAGTAACTAAATCCTTAGAAACTGAACCAAAAGTTTTCGGTGAATCTGTTGCTAACTTTTTAGGTTGTAAACGTTCACCTTGAGGTTTCATTTGAGAACCAGGTTTTGGAAGTGGATTGTCTTTCTTCTGCTGACCGTTAGTTTGCTGTCCATTATTAGAAATAAAATTATCTTCTCTAGCTTCTAATTCATCCAGTTTACCCAGCATGTCGTCTTGAATTTCTGCAAGTCTATCCGCTCTTTCGAAATTGTCTTTCGCTTTTTTCTGATAACCGCGTTTCTCCATGAGTAATCCCAAGTTATTATGAGAAATAGCATCATCCGGATCAACTTGAACCGCTTTTTCGTACAAAACTATTGCAGCATCAATATCTCCAAAATAATCTGTTGCATAAGCCAAAGCAGCATAACGAAAGCCATAATCTTCATCTAAACGAAGAGATAACTCTAAATCGTCAATACACTTTTTCTTTTGATTCAAGTGCAAATAAAGCACTCCTCTATGCGAAAGAATATCCGGATGATTTGGATCTAGTGTCAAAGCTTTATTGAAAGCAAGCAAAGATTTTTCAAACTTTTGCTCATCCAATAGCTCTTGCGCTTTTTTATGTTCTGAATTAATATACATTTGCGTTTCTTAATTAATGATACAAAAATATGGACTTTCCCCAATATAGAAAACGATTTGACAATAAGTCTTTTTACAAAGTTACTTCATTTACCACGTTCGAAGAAGTTCAACTAGTAGGTAAACGTTTTTTAATCCATCTTGTTCATGCAAAAAAGTATTTCGAGCAACTACAAATTCAAGATATGCTAACTTCAGAAATGGAAATGTACCAAAGGAGTGAAGAATCGGAGTTTGAAGAACAATTTCAAGCTGCGAAAATGTTTATTGAGAATAAGAATAGTTGAAAATCTCAATCTTGATTAGGTAAGTTTATTGGGCTCAGAAATAGTTAAAACCATGTAAATTAGCATATCTAGATTTAGTTTCTAAAAACCTTTATATCAATCATTAGATTTTGACGTTAGAATAAAGTCTGCGGTGCATAGCGTTGCACAGAACTTGTCGTGGTGAGCTTGCCGTGATGTCATTCCCGGTTAAAAATTCGTTTGTCAAATTGTTGCAAATAAATTTTAATGCGGGATCCTGCTAGTATTAAAGGATGATTGGGTTACTCACTTAAATCGCAAAACCTTTCTTATATTTCTTTACTTCCAATATAGAAACCTATTAACACGGCAGCGGAAGATCCATAAATTCATATTAAAGAAGTAAAATAGATCCTTCGGAAAACATAAAATTTTTGATTTTTTGATTGAAGGATATTTACATGAGTAAGCCTAAGGGATTAATCTTCTCATGTTTGATCAAAGCTTCCAGATCCGAACGGTTATTTCTATTGAAGTCTTTTAATTCAGATATCATCAATGCAAAATTTGACGATGATTAGATCTAAGTCGTAATAATCTATTTCCTTATCGTAGGAAACTTCGCTGGTGTCCAAATTAGAATCAAAAAAGTTATTACTGCCATTATTGTAATTCCAACATAAACGGAATGTGTAGAATCAAAGAATATCTCACGGAGGAATAAACGCAATTCAGCGCTAGTTTCCTTGGATTGCATAACATCGACCACTTGATTGACTGTTGGTAATTCAGCTTGTAAACTTTGAGGTACCGACTCCATTTTTGATTTAATTCCATAATTGAAAACCACTGCAAATATTGCTGCTCCTAAACTTTGTCCAAAATAACGAGAGAAAATATTTGCTCCAGTGACAACTCCACGCTGCTCATATTCAACGGTTGATTGAACTCCGACCAATAATGGAGTGGAAATTAATCCAAACCCTGCACCCATCATCATTTGAATAGTAACCAAAGACCAAGCAGGTCCCGGGAATTGAATAAAAAGAAAGTTAAATGTTCCAATTGCTACAATTATAATTCCACACAATGCAGTATTTCTGAATCCAATTCTTAAATAGAGTTTACCCGATAAAGCAGATGAGAGCGGCCAAGTGATACTCATGCTTGCGAGAATAAATCCTGCTGCAATTGCACCAACTCCGGTTACTGATTGTGCGAAAACGGGTAAGTACATGCTTGGTCCCATCAAAATCATTCCCATTCCTATTGTTGCTAAGTTTGAACCTAATATTGCACGTTTTTTCCAAACCCAAATTGGTAAAATAGGTTCGGCAGCTTTACGTTCAATGCGAACTGTTATGTAAATCAAAAGGGTACACAACGATAAAAACCCAAGTGTTGTGAAGGAAAGCCATGGCCAAGATTTTCCACTTTGAAGAAGGGTAAACATAATAACTGTCGCCGTGATTAACATTGAGATTGCTCCAGCCCAATCTATTTTTGGACGTTTTAAAGTTTTTCCCTCGTGTAAGAATTTTACAATTAAAATGATTGATAAAATACCGAATGGAATATTGATGAAAAAGATCCAGCGCCATGATGCATAATCTGCTAAAGCTCCACCTAGTGTTGGCCCTAAGATCGCGGCAATTCCCCAAACACTGGAAAGCCAACCTTGTATTTTTGCACGTTCTTCAATGGTGTAAATATCTCCTGCAATAGTATTAACTGTGGCCATGATTGCTCCAGCTCCAACAGCTTGTAAACCTCTGAAAACGATTAATGATGGCATATTCCAAGCAAATCCACAAGCCGCTGATCCCAATAAGAAAATAATTATTCCAAAGATAATGATTGGTTTTCTTCCCAGTAAATCTGCCAGTTTTCCATAAAGTGGAATTGTAATGGTTTGAATTAACAGATAAATAGAAAAAAGCCAACTGAATAAAGAAAATCCGCCTAAATCACCTACGATTTGTGGAATTGCAGTTGCAACAATAGTATTGTCCATCGCTGCAAGAATCATAGTCATCATTAAGGCGGCTAAAATCCAGTTTCTGTTGAGTTCTTTTTTTTCTACTTCCATTTTTTTTATCGACTAGCAAAGTTAAGATTTCAATTAGGTTTAGTCGTTTTATAGAATGGACTAATAGAAGATTTGATATGTTTTGACAAATGGTGGGGTTTAGGTAATGTTTGAATTATCTGTGAGCAGACTAGAGACAGCAAAGCAGTGCTTTGTTTTAGTAATATGCCGCTTCTCTGGAGCTTGAGTTGAGTTGTGATTGGATGGTTGATTTTGGTAGTTTGTTTCTGTTAACTATTAATATTTCGCTCCTCTGGAGCTTTGTTTGGTTTTGTTGGTTTTTATTTTTGAGCTATTAATATTTCGTTCCTCTGGAACTTGGTTTGTTTTTTTGGATTGTCTGTTAACTATTAATATGTCATTCCTCTGGAGCTTGAATTGTGATTTGCTGGTTGATTTTGGTAGTTTGTGTCTGTCTACTATTAATATGTCGCTCCTCTGGAGCTTTGTTTGGTTTTGTTGGTTTTTATTTTGAGCTATTAATATGCCGTTCCTTTGGAACTTGGTTTCTGTTAATTGATGATATGTTGTTCGTCCATAGCTTGAGTTGTGATTTGCTGGTTGATTTTTGTAGTTTGTGTCTGTCTACTATTAATATGTCGCTCCTCTGGAGCTTTGTTTGGTTTTGTTGGTTTTTATTTTGAGCTATTAATATGCCGTTCCTCTGGAACTTGGTTTCTGTTAATTGATGATATGTTGTTCGTCCATAGCTTGAGTTGTGATTTGCTGGTTGATTTTTGTAGTTTGTGTCTGTCAACTATTAATATGTCGCTCCTCTGGAGCTTTGTTTGGTTTTGTTGATTTTTATTTTGAGCTATTAATATTTCGTTCCTCTGGAACTTGGTTTCTGTTAATTAATGATATGTTGTTCGTCCATAGCTTGAATTGCGATTTGCTGGTTGATTTTTGTAGTTTGTATCAGTTAACTATTAATATGTCGTTCCTCTGGAACTTTTTTTGGTTTTTTTGATTTTTATTTTGAGCTATTAATATTTCGTTCATCTGGAACTTGGCTTCTGTTAATTAATGATATGTTGTTCGTCCATAGCTTGAGTTGTGATTGGATGGTTGATTTTGGTAGTTTGTGTCTGTCTACTACTAATATGCCGTTACTCTGGAGCTTTGTTTGGTTTTGGTGGTTTTTATTTTTGAGCTATTGATATGCAGTTCCTCTGGAACTTGGTTTGTTTCTTTTAATTATTGATATGCCGCTCCTTAGGAAGCTTAATCCATTTAATGGTTAATGTCTCTAAAAACCCCTTTAGGGGTGGAATATTAGTATCAACCTAATGCATTTATGATTTTAAAGCTCCGTAGGTGCGACATATTTTTCTGCTTTATCTAAATTGATTTAGAAAACGTAACGTATATCATATTCGATTTCGTTAAGGTCTAAAAATTTAAGATATTCTTCTCGAAATGTTCTTTTCTTATGATGAATTTCTTGATTTTTAATATATTCTGTAACCATTGGTAATTGCGAATATCCTAATGAAAATGCGCTAAAACCAGTTTGCCATCTGAATTTAGCTTTGGTTAAATTGTTTTTATTTATCCATTTTGAAGAATTACATTTTACTTCTTTTACTAGAACTGATAGATTAAAATCTGGTACTGCTCCAATTAATAAATGAACATGGTCAGGCATTCCATTAATAATCATAACTTTTTGATTGTTAGATTTAATAATGCCTGTAATGTATTTGTATAATTCATCTTTCCATGTTGAATGAATTCCATAATCTTTGTTTTTTACAGAGAAAATTGCGTGATAATAAATTCGAGAATATGTGTTAGCCATAATTTAAGTGATTTAAAGGTTCTAAATTAAGGTAGTGAAATAAATGAGTTTACCAGTAATTTAATTCGTTTATTTTTTATTTCAATGGGATTTATAGTGAATACTGTATTGATGAATAAATGATTATATTTTTACTATTGCTGAATAGAGTGGAGGGAATAAGGCGCTGCGTTGTTTTATTAATATGTCGTTCCGCTGGAACTTTGGTTGATTTTTTGTTTGTATCTGTCAACTATTAATATGTTGCTCCTCTGGAGCTTTGTTTGGTTTTGGTGGTTTTTATTTTTGAGCTATTAATATTTCGTTCCTCTGGAACTTTGGTTTGTTTCTGTCAACTATTAATATGTCGCTCCTCTGGAGCTTTGTTTGGTTTTATTGATTTTTATTTTGAGCTATTAATATGCCGTTCCTCTGGAACTTGGTTTGTTTTGTTGGTTTGTGTCTGTCAACTATTAATATGTTGCTCCGCTGGAACTTGGTTTGTTTTGCTGGTTTGTGTCTGTTAACTATTAAAATGTCGTTCCGCTGGAATTTTGGTTTTTTTTTTGTGTCTGTCAACTTTTAATATATCATTCCTCTGTATTTTTATTTCTTTTATCGACATTTTTTATAAAACCTCTGCAGATGAGTGATTAATAATAATTTAATTGTTTAAATGCTACTTAGTTTCGATATATTCCATGACATTTATTAATTCAAAACTTTGTTTATTTCTATATTTGGCAAGTGAATAATAAAATCCTTGTTTTAGACAATTATGATTCGTTTACTTACAATTTGGTTCATTATATAGAATCAAGTGGGGAGTATGAAGTGGATGTTTTTAGGAATGATGAAATCACTTTGGATGAAATTGATAAATATGAAACGATTGTACTTTCTCCAGGGCCGGGTTTACCAGAAAATGCTGGTGTTTTAAAAGAAGTAATTAGAAAACATGCTCCACATAAGAAGATGTTGGGAGTGTGTTTGGGAATGCAGGCAATAGGGGAGGTCTTTGGTGGGGAATTGGAGAATTTAGCTCAAGTTTATCATGGCGTTTCAACTGAATTGACTGTTGTTGATGCGAATGATCCATTGTATTTTGGTCTGCCTCAATCTTTTCAGATGGGAAGATACCACAGTTGGATTATTTCGAATGAAAATTTCCCTAAAGAATTAATCGTTACTGCAAGAGATGAAAATAACCAAGTAATGTCATTGAGACATGTGACGTACAAACTATATGGCGTTCAGTTTCATCCAGAGTCGGTGTTAACTGAATATGGTAAAGAATTAATTGATAACTTTTTGAATATCAAGTAGAGATTTATTGATCACAGAAATATGCGCTTCAGTGCATCCATCTTTGGCTTCTAAAAAGTTTCATATCAAAAAATAGATTTTAGATGTTAGACAAAAGACAAAAGACTAAAATTTGTCTAACATCTAACATCTAACATCTAACGTCTTTTTTTGTCTAACGTCTAACGTCTAACGTCTAAAATCTAAACATCTAACATCTATTGTTAGTTATAGAATTTTATTCTCATTTGAATCTATACTACTTTCAGTCCGTCGTGGTTCATTTTCGATCAACAAAATATAGCAACTTTGGATTTTCATTTCCTCAAGTAAACATGTGAATAACAATCATAACACTGTTCTGATAATACTAATGTTCTGTTGTCAGCAAATTCAAAGGAATGTGAAATTTCTTTTTTATAATCTTTATCATTAAAGTAGTAGATTAAATAATCATTTCCTGTTTCATAAATTGAAGGTGATATTTTAAAAAAGAATTGGCTTACTTGACTAATCTCTTCATCAATGAATAGGTAATGCTTTCCATTTTTATCAAATTTAATAGATTGATTATAGTCCTCTGTTTTTGGTGTTTTTATAGGAAATCCAAAACCAGCCGTTGAATAACTCCATTCCCATTCTCCTATTAGCTTACTACATTCGTCATTGGGAGCCTCAATATCTTTTTCACAGCCAGTAAAAATGATACCGGTCAGCAAGACAATTGTTATGAAAAAGTGGTTTAGAGTTTTCATTACCCCTAAAAATACACAACAAGGTCATTAAATGCAAATTTAGATGGGTAATTATTTTTTTAAAATACTGTTTTACAAAATGTTGGAATTTTCTAAAGACAGTTCTAAAGCATTACTTCCAAAATACTTTAGACTTTTAATTTATCCAATTTTTAAGTTGGACATCATTTTTACGAACTAACTATTAGTTTTTTTCTTGCTCCTTCAAATATCACAAAGTAAATTCCAGGCTTTAAGTTATTTTTGAGTTGAATATTTGATTCAAATTTGGATATTTTTATACTTTTTATTAAAACACCATTTGATGCATAAATTAAAAGCTCCGCATTCTGATTCTGTGTATTCAATTCTTTAAAATGAATCACCTCGCCTTGTCGAATAGGATTTGGCGACATTTCAAAATTAAGAGTAAAATTGCATTCTACACTTTTTACTGGAAAGTATTCAAATAGACCATCAAAATCAGTTTGCTTCAGGCGATAATACGAAACTCCATAAAAAGGATTCTTATCTAAATAAGAGTAAATTGATTTTGAACTACTGTTTCCTGCTCCATCAATATTACTAAGTGTTTCCCAATTTAAACCATTGCTACTGCGTTCTATGGTAAAGAAATCATTGTTTGTTTCAGAGGCTGTTACCCAATTCAGATTAACCACTGATTTATATTCATCTGCCTGAGCAGAAAATGAGATTAATTCAATAGGAAGATAGGCTGATAAAACTTCTGATAAAATATATTCGTCATAAAATGTTCTGTTGGAACCTGATCCATCCATGGTTGTTCCAATGGTCATATTTCCTCCGTTCGACCAATCCATAACTTGTCCAGGCGTTCCATTATATGTCCACTTAATATCTCCGTCGACGTCTAAAGTTCCTACTCCTGTAAATTGATTATATCTAAATCTATAAACTCTAAAAACTCCATCACTTGGAATAGGATACACATTTCCAGCGTTTACATCAATATAATTTGGTGTATTTGTCTCATCTTTGAGTCTAAACTTAACTGTCAAAAAGGAAGCGTCTAAAAATGAAAAGTAACTTCCTCTTTTCATAAATGTTCCAACAGATTCATCTCTTTGATATGCGACTGACAGTTCAATTCCATCCAGGTTAAAGATTGGATTATCTGTAAATATCATTATAATATCCATTTTAGGAAGCCCTGCATTTAGTCCTGTAGTTCCGCCATAACCATTAACATCAACTTTAGCACTTGATGAAATACTTAACGCGTTTGGACCCACATCAGCAATTGTGGGATCAAGCGAAATATCATTCCAAGAGAATTTTGAAACGATTACAGAATGTTGAGAATTAACATTGTAACTAATTAAAAGTGAGATTAGTAGTGCAGTGTAGTAGTAGATTTTCATACCTAAAATTTCGACTAAATTAAGTAAAATACTTATTTATTGAGGAAATAAATAATCATAATTTTGAATAAATTCACCATTTATTTTATATTCGGCTAAACATGAGAGTTTTAAAATCTACAGCTAAATATATCTTTGCGTTTTGTAGCCACTATTGATTTTCTCGATTGCTTTCATTTTTGAATATTGGGTAGAACATTCTTAAATTAAATTTTTCATAATTTAACTAGAATTTGAGATGTCCAAATTAGAAGAATTGTTAAATTTTTAAGAAGTTTAACTTTTAAAATCAACCACTTGAATTGATGTTTGATCGGAACAATTTTATCTGTAGAGATAAGTGCAAAACCCTTGTTGTTAGGTTGATATAATGGTCTTTGTGTTTGGATTTATAAGATTTATTTAACTTAAATATTTTAGGAATTCGAGCTTGTTTACAATGCTAAGATTTTATCATAGTTAGGAATAATGATTTCTGTTTCGTATGTTTAACTATTAATTAACACAAAAAACTAAATTTTAAAGAGATGAAATTAACTAAGATTGTATTAACAGGAGTAATAGCAGCAGCATTGATGAGCACTTCATGTTCTTCAGATTCAAATGATGACATGGCTGGAGATGATGCATCTAATGACACTGTGCACATGAATCATTCTGATGAGCATCCATCTGATTCAGAACATCCAGCAGGAGACGATTCTAACGAGGAACATCCATCAACAGATGCAGAGCATCCATCAGATGGTACTCATGCTGACGGAGTTCATGAAACAAGTGCATTAGTTAAGCACGAAGAAGTGAAGTTAACACTTTTGCCGCCAGCAGTTACTGAAGCTTTAAAACAAGAAGAATATCTTGATTATAAAGTTGAAAAAGCATTTGTAATCAAAGAAAATGATGTTAAAACGTATGAAATACGTGTGAAAAAAGCAGATGTTCAATCAAAAATGCTTTTCAATGAAAAAGGAATCAGACTTGATAGATAATAGAAGGTCTATTTAGATTCAAATAATTTTATAATAAAAAGTCATACCCTAGCGGTGTGGCTTTTTGTTTTTTTAGTCTGATTATCATTTTTAAATGTAGATGATGATCTGGTTTTTTATCATCCGTCAGCTGGCGGATGTTTAGCACTAGCGCAGGATATAATCCTATGCTAATAATGATTACGAGATTTTAGTAATCTTGTGTAATATCAGTTGTCGGGTGCGGGCAATGTTGGGATTTAGGATTCTTGGTCTTTTTTCATTTTATATTTGCTTGTCCCGATAAAAATCGGAATCAGATAAAATATAAAATGAAAAAAGCCTCCACTAAAGTGAAAGCTTTTATTCTTAGTGACCCTGTCTAGATTTCAGATCGTTTAACGCTCCGAATTCCGAATAAAATCTTTACATTCTTTCCGAATGCCAGTCTTTTTTCATTTTATATTTACTTGTCCCGATAAAAATCGGAATCAGACAAAGTATAAAATGAAAAAAGCCTCCACTAAAGTGAAAGCTTTTATTCTTAGTGACCCTGTCAAGATTACAGATCGTTTAACGCTCCGAATTCCGAATAAAATCTTTACATTCTTTCAGAATGCCAGTCTTTTTTCATTTTATATTTGCTTGTCCCGAAAAAAATCGGAATCAGATAAAATATAAAATGAAAAAAGCCTCCACTAAAGTGAAAGCTTTTATTCTTAGTGACCCTGTCAAGATTCAAACTTGAAACCTCTACAGCCGTAATGTAGTGCTCTATTCAGTTGAGCTACAGAGCCATTTTTAATGTTTTTTAATCTTTCGCTAATCGTTCATAGCGAGTGCAAAAGTAACTCTTTATTTTCCAAAAACAAGTGGAATATGGAAAATAATTATCTTTTCTTTTGGCTTAATTTTAATGTGCTTGTAAATCAGTAGATAAAGAACAAAAATTTATTCTACCTCTGCCGAAATTCCACGATCTAACAATCCTGTACACATTCCAGTTAATTTTTCGAATTCACCCGATTTAACGTCACATCTGCCTTTGTAATGAATCAACATTGTACATTGTTCCGCCTGAACAGAATCATGTTTGCATATTTTAATTAATGATTCAATAACATAATCAAATGTGTTAACATCATCATTATAAACGATTAAATTATGTTCTGCAACTTGTTTTTCAACAACCTCTTCCTCAAATAATGTTTCTGTACTCATCTTAACTTTTTTCCATTGGTTTGATAATGCAAAAATACACTATTAATTAATCACCGCCAATTAATTTCACAAAGTCAAAAGCAAAATCGCAGCAATTGAAACAACTCCACCAATTATCTTTAAAGGAGTTGCAGCTTCTTTAAAAACTAAAATTCCAACTATAAAAGAAGCAATTACAACCCCAGTATTATTTACTGCATAAGTAACAGAATCCGATAAATCTGAAAATCTAATTGCCATCATTAAAAAGTAAATTGAGAAGAAATTTGGTATTCCTAGCAAGAAACCACCGATTATAGCACGTTTTTGTAATTGAATGTCTTTGCGCAAAACCTTAATCAACATAATGAATAAACCAATACAAGCAGCAATTCCAAATCCAATGGCTGAAAATAGAGCCAAAGAGAGTTCACCAATAGCTACTTTTTCAACGTAGTTTATGAGCGTGTCCAGTAATCCACCTCCGATAAATAAAACTATTAAAAACCATAGTTTACCTTTGCTCCCCTTGTCTTTAGCGACTTTCTTTTGATAGGTAATTAAAAATACGCCAATCAATGCTGTGATAACGCCTATTATTTTGGTTAAATAAACCGATTCATTATAAAGGAAAATAGCCGCGACAACAGGAATTGCCAAACTCATTTTTACCGTTACCGAAGTAATTCCAATTCCATTTTCTTGAGAACTTTTCCCCATCATTAAGAATAAACCAATGAACAAAGCGCCAACAATAAATACATACGGAATCCATGTACCTGTTGATAAATCTCCTGGTTTCCATTCATCACCGAAAAGTATGAATCCTACCGCGCAAGCAGTTATGTAATTGTATACGATTCCTTGAAAGACATTGATTTTAAATCGCTCAAAAGCTCTAAAAAACACCAAAATCAATGTGGAACTGGCAATGCTTAAAAGTAAATAAATCATGATTTACGAAAGTGTTGAATGATGTCTTTCCCAATATGCTCACTTGAAATTAAAGTTTTATTAGAAAGGGTAGGAGCTTTTATTCCATTTTCAAAAGTAGAACTTCCTATGAGTTGATAAGCTTCGTCCCACAAACCATCTTCAATGAAATGTGCATGCGTTTGAGCGCCACCTTCAATAAAAACGGATAACATTTTCTTGTCATATAGTATGGACAAAATATTCTCTGAGGATATCTTATCCAGTGTAATCAATTCAACATGATCTGGTAAACCTTTAATTTCAGATTTTAAACTGATTATAGTTGTTGGTTCACCATCTTGAAAAACTTTAGCATTCAGATTAACATTTCCATCTTGATCAATTACAAAACGATGAGGAGATTTCCCTGCGATTTTCCTCACATTCAACTGTGGATTATCATTATTAATAGTTTTCCAACCTACCATAATTGCTTGTTCCTCACTTCGCCATTTGTGAACATACATTTTCATCCGAGGTTGAGTAATCCAGTTAATTCCTTTATTTCTATCCTCAGGTAAACGGTCCATAAATCCATCTCTCGTTTCAGCCCATTTCAAAATCACGTAAGGACGCATTTTTTCATGATATGTAAAGAAACGCCTATTTAACCAACGTGCTTCTGACTCCAAAACACCAATTTCAACTGTTATTCCCGCGTCTCTCATGCGTTGAATTCCTTTTCCAGAAACTTCCGAAAAAGTATCTAAACAAGCCACAACAACACGTTTGAATTTATTTTGTACAATTAAATCCGCACAAGGAGGAGTCTTTCCAAAATGAGCACAAGGTTCTAAAGTCACATAAATCGTAGATTCAGAAAGTAAAGACATATCTTTTACAGAATCCACAGCGTTGACCTCAGCATGTGGTTTTCCATGTTCTTGATGGAAACCTTCACCGATAATTTTGTCATTGTGAACAATCACAGCGCCTACCATTGGGTTGGGTGCCGCGTTGACTCCTGCTAGTTTAGCGAGTTGGAGTGCGCGTTGCATGTATTTTTTGTCGATGTCGTTTTGCGTCATATTGGGTGCAATTTAAGGAATATATTAGAAAAATATTCTTCAATCCTCTCCCTTTTTCTATAGAATATACATTTAGGAATATTCAAAAAGGGATTCACAGTCATTTCACTCCATCCGGAATGACAGGTGTTTTATTTTTCCAAATAAACAACAACAACCCAGCCCACTGTCGTTACTATTACGATGAAACAATCGGGATGAATCATTTTTTTATTGGTTTAAAAAGTGAATGCGTATTTTCTAGAGTTAACATCTGCAATAAGGAGTAACCAAAAAAGGGATTCCTCAGTCGTTTCACTCCATCGGAATGACAGCATTGAGGAATCCCTTTTTTACTAGTTTGAATAGGGATTGTTTTCCTTTAGAGTTAACATCTACAATAAGGAGTAACCAAAAAAGAGATTCCTCAGTCGTTTCACTCCATACGGAATGCCAGTGTGTATTTGTTTGAGGTGTGAGAAAGCAGAAAAAGCTTCGCTTTTACACCTCTTTCCCAATAAACCACCTATTCGACTGTCATTCCGAAAATGCACAGCATTGAGGAATCCCTTTTTTTCTAGTTTGAATAGGGATTGTTTTCCTTTAGAGTTAACATCTAGAATAAGGAGTAACCAAAAAAGAGATTCCTCAGTCGTTTTACTCCATACGGAATGCCAGTGTGTATTTGTTTGAGGTGTGAGAAGGCAGAAAAAGCTTCGCTTTTACACCTCTTTCCCAATAAACCACCTATTCGAATGTCATTCCGAAAATGCACAGCATTGAGGAATCCCTTTTTTACTAGTCTGAAAGGGAATGTTTTTTTTTAGGATTACCATCTACAATAGTAACAAACCAAAAAAGAGATTCCTCAGTCGTTTCACTCCATCGGAATGACAATATGTCTTTGATTGGTATGGGAAAGAATTGAAAAAGCTTCGCTTTTCCAACTCTTTCCCAAAAGTGCGCCTCACCAGCTGTCATCCCGAACAGCGCTTAAAATCTGTGATTTTCAGTGGTGGAGAAATCTCTTTTAAATATATTAGAAATTGTTTAAGGGCGCTTCTAATTCTCTCCACTGAGGATTCACCTTATTTATAAGTTTATTCTTTTTTGATCTATTATAACTCTTAATCTGTTGTTCTCTTTTTATTGCCTCATCAATTGAGGTATAAGTTTCAAAATAGATTAGTCTATTAATGTTGTATTTCTTTGTGTGGCCTTCAAAGTATCCGATCTTATGCCTATGAACTCTTTGTGAAAGATTACTAGAAGATCCAACATAAAGCAATTTATTACTATAATTGGACAACATGTACGTGAAATATAATTTAGTGGTTTTCATACTTATCAAGTTAGTAATAAATATCAAAACATAAAAATAAAATATTCTATCTTTTTTAAAATTAAAAGTTTGCCTTGTCATTTTCTAAACATTAACATCTACAATAAGGAGTAACCAAAAAAGAGTTTCCTCAGTCGGTTCACTCCATCTGGAATGACAATGTGGTGTTTGAGTGGGGTGGTAAAGAGGTGCAAAAGCGAAGCTTTTGCACCTCTTTACCAATAAACTACCCAACCGACTGTCATTCCGAAAATGCACAGCATTGAGGAATCCCTTTTTTACTAGTCTGAAAAGTGAATACATTTTCTTAGAGTTAACATCTGCAATAAGGAGTAACCAAAAAAGGGATTCCTCAGTCGTTTCACTCCATCGGAATGACAGTGTGGTGTTTAAGTGGGGTGGGAGAGAGGTGCAAAAGCGAAGCTTTTGCACCTCTCTCCCAATAAACGACCCAACCGACTGTCATTCCGAAAATGCACAGCATTGAGGCATCCCTTTTTTACTAGTCTGAAAAGTGAATACATTTTCTTAGAGTTAACATCTACAATAAGGAGTAACCAAAAAAGAGTTTCCTCAGTCGGTTCACTCCATCTGGAATGACAATGTGGCGTTTGAGTGGGGTGGTAAAGAGGTGCAAAAGCGAAGCTTTTGCACCTCTTTACCAATAAACTACCCAACCGACTGTCATTCCGAAAATGCACAGCATTGAGGAATTCCTTTTTTACTAGTCTGAAAAGTGAATTCATTTTCTTAGGGTTAACATCTACAATAAGGAGTAACCAAAAAAGAGATTCCTCAGTCGTTTTACTCCATCGGAATGACAGTGTGTATTTATTAGAGGTGTGAGAAAGCAGAAAAAGCGAAGCTTTTTCTACTTTCTCACAAAAACGACCCAACCTACTGTCATTCCGAAAATGCAAAGCATTGAGGAATCCCTTTTTTACTAGTCTGAAAGGCGAAAGTGTTTTTTTAGGATTACCATCTACAATAGGAACAAACCAAAAAAGAGATTCCTCAGTCGTTTTACTCCATCGGAATGACAGTGTGTATTTATTAGAGGTGTGATAAAGCAGAAAAAGCGAAGCTTTTTCTACTTTATCACAAAAAACCACCCAACCGACTGTCATTCCGAAAATGCACAGCATTGAGGAATCCCTTTTTTACTAGTCTGAAAGGCGAAAGTGTTTTTTTAGGATTACCATCTACAATAGGAACAAACCAAAAAAGAGATTCCTCAGTCGTTTTACTCCATCGGAATGACAATATGTATTTTTTTGAGGTGTGAGAAAGCAGAAAAAGCGAAGCTTTATCTACTTTCTCACAAAAAAAGACCCAACCTACTGTCATTCCGAAAATGCAAAGCATTGAGGAATTCCTTTTTTACTAGTCTGAAAAGTGAAAGTGTTTTTTTAGGATTACCATCTACAATAGGAACAAACCAAAAAAGAGATTCCTCAGTCGTTTTACTCCATCCGGAATGACAATATGTATTTTTTTGAGGTGTGAGAAAGCAGAAAAAGCGAAGCTTTATCTACTTTCTCACAAAAACTACCCAACCGACTGTCATTCCGAAAATGCACAGCATTGAGGAATTCCTTTTTTACTAGTCTGAAAAGTGAATTCATTTTCTTAGGGTTAACATCTACAATAAGGAGTAAACCAAAAAAGAGATTCCTCAGTCGTTTCACTCCATCCGGAATGACAATGTGGTGTTTGAGTGGGGTGGGAAAGAGGTGCAAAAGCTTCGCTTTTGCACCTCTTTCCCAATAAACTACCCAACCGACTGTCATTCCGAAAATGCACAGCATTGAGGAATCCCTTTTTTACTAGTCTGAAAAGTGAATACATTTTCTTAGAGTTAACATCTACAATAAGGAGTAACCAAAAAAGAGTTTCCTCAGTCATTCCGAAAATGCACAACATTGAGGAATCCCTTTTTTATTGGTCTAAGAAGGAATACTTTTTCTTAGGAATTAAGACTTACATTGAGGAATCCCTTTTTATCTAATCAAACTTCAAAGCCTTGATAGGCGAGATCTTCGTCACCACATACGAAGGAATAATCAAAGCGGCGGTGCACAAAACAATAGTTCCTATATTCAATAATCCAATATGCCAAAAGTTCAATTCCACTGGAACAGCATCTAAATAATAAACCTCAGGATTCAATGGGATAATTGTGAAATAATCTTGCAATAAACACAATCCAATTCCAACCACATTTCCAATAATGACAGCACGTAGGATAATAAATACCGCTTGATATAGAAACAATTTTCTTATGTCCCAATTGTTCGTTCCTATTGCTTTTAACAATCCAATTAATTGTGTTTTTGTGATGATTAAAACCAATAGTCCTGAACCCATGTTAATTGTACTGATCAATAACATGAGAACCAAAATGATAATCACATTCAAATTTAGGAAATCCAACCACAAGAATATCTCTTGTTGATCTTCTGAGATTGTGCGCACGCGATATTCTATTTGTTCATCTGTATCTTGAAAGTAAATCGCACGTTTTATATTATCCGCTATTTCATCCAGTTTAGCGAAATTATTCACCTCAACTTCATATCCGCCAATGTAATTTTGGTGACTTCCTCTTCCGTCTTTATATTCAAAAATAACACGTTTTCCACCTTTGATATTAATTGCGAATTTCGTTCCTGATTTATTTAAAAACTCTTTTTGAATTTGCCCCATTTCTAAGTCTTTAGGAAAACAAGGCAAATATTTATTTCCTTCGACTTTTATGCTCAAATATGCAGTGTCAGGAATAGAATTCAATTCTCCAAAACCGTCTACAAAAGAATAATAATCTGAACTAATTAGTCGAATTACAGTGTCTTTAACATCACAATAAGTAAAACCATACGCATTTTCGAAGCCTTTTCCCCAATCGTGACGGTAGTTTCCATTTCCACCTCTGGCATCTGCATAAATAACAAATTGTCCATCATCCGTAATCGTGTCAGCTACTCGAATTGCAGTTTGAATTCCCCAATCATTTAAGCGCTGAACACTTCTCATATCGCCAATTACAACTTGTTCGTCGAATTCTTGAAGGCCAGTTTTAAAAATTCCTGAAACTTTATATTTTAACTTTACAGGAGTTGCTTTTACGAAAAATACACTCACATCTTCGCCAACTTCAATTCCAAGATTCTTTGCAACTTGGGAGGAAACAATGATTTCATCATGCGGGATACTGTCTCTAACATTTGGAACAATACCTTCAATTAAATGCGATTCAAAAAAAGTCCAATCGTAAGTCTTACCCACACCTTTCATGACAATTCCATGAATTTCTTGTTGCACTTGGAAAGTATCAATTCCGTTCACATTATAGCGATTGGTATCAGGATCCGACTGTAATAAAGCAGGTTTATAGGCAAATGGTTGAATGTTTTTAACCCCTTGAATGTTTCTTACCGCCATTTCCAATGAATCACTGTAGACAATAGGCGCCGTTTCAAAAGTAGAATTTTCACCAGCTTTAACAATTGTAGCGTGCGAACCAAAACCAATTACCTTATCTTTGACCTTGTTCTGAAATCCCGTAACCACAGCTAGGGTTATGATATTGATGACCATAGCCAATATAATACTCAGGCGAGCAATTCGCGTGATGGGTTGCGAAACTTTTTTATCTTCGCCTTTCCCTTTATGGATTTTCTTTGCTATGTAATAGATTTTATTCACAATATCTTAAAATGCTTGCTAATGTACTCATTGCGTCTGTTCCTAAAAAGTTTTTTTGTGTTTTTCATCGTTTCTTGTCAAAGCAATTTGCCAGCACAAGAAATCATTACGCCAAATCAAGTTGAGAAATCAGAAGATACCTTAAAAAAGGCCATAGATCAGCAGTCAGAGAAACTTGTCGTTGGCGCTGAACAAATCGATCTTATAAAAACGCTTTTAGCAAATAAAAAGGTTGGAATTGTAGGAAATCAAACGAGTAGAGTGGGAGAAACCCACTTGGTTGACAGACTAATTTCAAGTGGAATTAATGTAGTTAAGGTCTATTCACCAGAACATGGTTTTCGTGGAGATGCGGATGCTGGTGAACATGTAGCGACAGATAAAGATCCAAAAACAGGCTTGACAATCGTTTCTATTTATGGAAGTAATAAAAAACCAAGCGCGGCACAATTAGAAGGAATCGAAGTTTTGGTTTTTGACTTGCAAGATGTCGGAGCGCGTTTCTATACGTACATTTCAACTTTGCATTACATCATTGAAGCAGCCGCGGAGAATAACATAGAAGTTGTGGTGTTAGATAGACCCAATCCAAATGGACATTATGTAGATGGCCCGATTCGTAAAAAAGGATATGAATCTTTTGTGGGAATGCATCCAATTCCAATAGTTCACGGAATGACAGTCGGTGAAATTGCAAAAATGATCAATGGTGAAAAATGGCTAAAAAACGAAATTCAAGCTAAATTGACAGTTGTTTCGTGCTTGAATTACGATAGAAATATGCCGTATTCATTGCCTGTTTCGCCCTCGCCAAATTTAAGAAGTGACGCTGCAATTCAACTCTATCCTGGCTTGTGTTTATTCGAAGGAACGATTTTAAGTGTAGGAAGAGGAACAGAAACCCCGTTTGAAGTCTTTGGTCACCCTGATTTGAAAGGAAAAGAAGGCTTTACTTATAGTTTTACGCCTGTTCCGAGTTACGGAGCGAAAGACCCGAAGTTAAAAAATCAAGTTTGTTATGGAATGGATTTACATGATCATGGAACTCCAGATAAAAACGATACAGGAAATAGAAAGATTAATCAATTGGAAATTCAATGGTTGATTATGGCTTATAAAGCAATGGGATCGGAAGGGTTCTTTATAACGAAAAATCGTTGGTTTGATATTTTGGCGGGGACTGATGAGTTGCGCAAGGATATTATTGGTGGGAAGAGTGAAGCGGAGATTAGAGAGAGTTGGAAAGTTGGGTTGGAGGAGTTTAAGGGGGTGAGAGAAGGGTATTTGATTTATGGGGAATAAAATGAAAAATGAAAAATTACGTAGAGCGCTGCACTGAGCTTGCCGAATGTGATTCGCGGAGGGGCGGAGGTTCGCGGAGAAGAGATTTTTTTATGAAATCATAGCATTCCATACTATGGCGAAATTCATCACCCGTCAGCTGATGGAGTTTCATTTAAAGAGTAGGTCTTCGATTATGTTAAAGGGAGAGCTTAAGGGATATAGGATGATCTTTTTCTTCATTCTCTACCGATAATTATCGGTACTGTTTCTCACTCTGATTTATTTGGGGCTTCCCTAATTTTCTCTCCGTAAACTCCAAGAAAATAAGGTCGGGCTTTCCGCTATATCTTTTTATTACCACGAGTTAAAAAACTCGCGGTAATAAAAAGGATGCCGCTGCTATCCCTAAGCCGAAGGATATGAAAACATAGCATTGCATACTATGGTGACATACACCACCCCGCTGGGGTTTTTATTTAAAGAGTAGGTCTTCGATTATGTTAAAGGGAGAGCTTAAGGGATATAGGATGATCTTTTTCTTCATTCTCATTCTGTTTCTCACTCTGATTTATTCGGGGCTTTCCTAATTTTCTCTCCGTAAACTCCAATAAAATCAGGTCGGGCTTTCCGCTGTATCTTTTTATTACAACGAGTTAAAAAACTCGCGGTAATAAAAAGGATGCCGCTGCTATCCCTAAGCCGAAGGATATGAAAACATAGCATTGCATACTATGGTGACATACACCACCCCGCTGGGGTTTTGAGCATATTGTAAACCAAAAAAGAACGCAAATTTGCGTTCTTTTAAATTCTAAATGTTTGAATGGAAAGTAATGGCTTGGATATTCGCCTCAATACTAAATACCCAAAATCTTTTACTGATTAATTTAGTTTGTTTTGAATCGAATAAATGAACTATAAGTACATTTTAAATGTTTAAAACAAACTTGGTTTATCGCCTCGATACTCCCTCCTCAACCTGTGCCGATTTTTATCGGTATACTCCCTACTATTTATCCATAAATTTCTAGTAATTTTTCTACAATTCTTCCAGAAGTCTTTCCATCCCACATTGGAATTTCTTGTACTTCCTTCCAGTTACCACTAAACAATTTTTCCATTGCTGGTGCAATTGCATCTGGATTAGTTCCAATTAATTCGTTGGTTCCTAATTCCATTGTTTCTGGACGTTCTGTATTGTCTCTTAAGGTCATACATGGAACATTCATGATTGATGCTTCTTCTGTTATTCCTCCTGAATCTGTTACAACTGCTTTTGCTTTCTCTACCAAATAGTTAAATTCTAAATAGCTTAATGGTTCTACCATGTGCAAACGTGGATGCGATACACCTAAATTGTTTAAGATTTTAGCTGTTCTTGGATGTACTGGGAATATTAAAGGCAATTCATTTGAATGCTTAACGATTTCATCCATTAAATCTTTAAGCTTTTCTTCTTCATCAACATTAGCTGGTCGGTGAAGTGTCATCACCAAATATTCGTTTTCTTGGAGTCCTAATTCATCCCAAACTGGCGGTTTTAGGAAGTGGGGACGCTGAGAAAGTAAGGTGTCTATCATTGTGTTTCCAACAAAGTGAATACGTTCTTCCTTTACTCCTGTTTTTCTCAAATTTTCATTGGCCAACTCTGAGGTAGTGAAGAAATGATCTGTGATAGAATCTGTAATCATTCTATTGATTTCCTCAGGCATACTTAAATCCCATGAACGAATTCCCGCTTCTACGTGTATAACTTGGATATTTAATTTCTTAGCGGTAATACTGCACGCCATTGTTGAAGTTACATCTCCAACAACTAAAACAATATCGCAAGGATTTGCTAACAATTCTTCCTCAAAACGAACCATGATATTGCCGGTTTGCTCCGCCTGTGTTCCACTTCCAACAGCTAAATTTGCATTTGGCTCTGGTATTCCCAATTGATCAAAGAAACTACCTGACATTTTTTTGTCATAGTGTTGTCCTGTGTGGACCAATCTAAAATCGATTGAATTCCCATTAGATTTAGACGAATTAATGGCTTTTATAATTGGCGCAACTTTTACGAAGTTTGGTCGTGCACCTGCTATTATTGTGATGTTTAACATGTTGTTTATTTTTTTGATTTTTAAGCTATAAGGCTATTTAAACCTAATATTTCTATTATGATAGTTTAGATTTATAGTTTCCCCATTTTCAATAGTGCGAAAAACCTCACTAAGTGAATTTGTCTTTTTATTCTACTTGGTTGCTTAACTAAACGATAGGCCCATTCTAAATTGTTGTTGACCCACCAATTTGGAGCACGATCAACGCTCCCAGTGTACACATCAAAACTTCCACCTAAACCTTGGTATAGTGCTGGATGTTTTTGTTGAATCTCTTCCATTAACATTTCTTGTTTGGGAGAACCTAATGCTATAAAAATAATAGAAGGTTTCTTTTCAAGGATATCTTTAATTAATTCTTGTTTTTCTGCTTCAGTCTTTATGTAACCATTTCTGAAATTAGCTATAGTGATTTTAGGATAATCTGTCTTTAATTGAGAAACAGTTTTTTGAATTATTTCTTCTTTACCTCCAACCAAATAAAAAGATTCGGTGTCTTGGTATTGTTGAACAATATCTAACCATAATTCACAACCAGGAATCTTTACTACGCTTTCACATCCTTTACTTTCCAATGCCCAAACAGCACCAACACCATCTGGATAACCTAAGTTACGATTGATGATGTTTCTTGATTCGTCAGTTGCATGAAGAATCTTTTCAGCATTGATAGCAACAAGAATAGACTTGTTTTTAAAAGCATAGGAAATTAATTGCTCACGTGACTGTGGAGCGTATGTTTTTACTCCGTTGAGTTCTTTATAGATCATTTTATTATTGCTGTATGCTTAGTAGATTTAAAAAGTGAAGTTATCTTTTCACTTCCCCCTTTGGAGGGGGACAAGGGGGAGGAGGCTTCTAGAGTTAATTAGTTACTTGTTTTTCTTCCAGCAACAAATAACTCATAGCATTAAACATAAAAGCATTACTCCAACGCATATACGGTATTTTAGAACTCATGCCTTCCTTTACTTGATAATAGAAATAGCCTTTTTTGTCTTGCATATTATTGCTTACCCAATTGAAAACTGAATCCGCTAATACTTTATTCTCCTCAAACTTTCTGTTAATCCATAAATTGACAAATAACTGCCCCGGACAATGTATGTCTATGGGATAGGTTTTGTCATGATAATATTTCGGTGTACCGTCTGCCAAAAAGAAGTTTTCAATGTAGTATTTAAATCCTTTTTCTATACTCTCATTGAATTGCAAGTCTCCAGTTTTATCTTGATAAGTCTGAATGGCATCTAAATTATATCCTGTATGGAAAGAGTCGATCCAAGTTTGAACGGGTAACATTCCATAAATCCATGAACCATCTTCACTTTGAGCTTCTACACATGTTCTCACAGCTATTTCTGCTGTTTCTCTATATAATTCGTTTTTGTTGTAACTGTACAATTGGCTTAAAACTTTCCCACCTAACAAGCTTGCGTTAAACACTGTGTTATTACCGTTTAAGGGAGAGTAGGAGAACAAGAAACCAGATTTGTATTCTGTTCTGTTCAGGTCATTCAATATGAAATTTCCCGCAGATAGGGCAGTTTCTAAATACGTCTTGTTCTTTGTTATTTCATATGCACTCAACAAAGCTGTAACACAAAACGAAGTGGCAACAACAGTAGGAGTATGAGCTGGAAATAAAAACAAACGACGTGCTTGCCAATCGAAATTATATCCCCAGCATGCTCCAGAATAGTCTTTGTTTTGCATCTCCAAAAGTAGCTCAGCTAATTCATGAATATGCATCAATATCTCTTCTTTTGTACCAAAACTTGTATCTCCTTTTTCAGCTAAGATATACAGATTACAATATCCATTAAGAAATAATCCGATTCCCTTGGCATTATGTTGTTTAGGAACCATCAATAACTTTCTAAAGTTGATTGGACTGCGTTTAAATCCTTGAATCCAAGCTAAACGAGCTAAATCCCATTTTTTCAAAGGTGTTGCTCTGAAAATTTTGGAATTTAAGCCGTCATAAGGATCCCAACCTGCGAAGTTTTCTTTTTCGCAGTAGGATTTGAGTGAGTTGAAAGAATCGTTTAGATTAGACTGCATAAGGTTGACTTCCATTTTTTATTGATTCTAAAACTTTGAAAGTTGCACGCGTCACTGCAAAAATATCTTTCATTGGAATAGGGGATTGGCCATCTTTTAGAAGTCCGTTAATAAACGCTTCAACCATTTCTTTCTGACCTTTATTCTGGTTGAATGATTTATTTTTGAAAGGTTTTCCTTTTCCGTATATTTTCAATTCTTTAAAATCTGAAAGTATAGCTGTGTTTCCTGAAGCAAAAACTTCTAGGTATTCTTTTGGTAATTCTTTTGAACCATTTGCATAGTAAGCTACAATTCCTGTAGATCCATTTTCGAATTGTATAGAAATATTTACTGTATCGTTTAATCCATTTGGATCTGGCAGTGCCATTGCGGTTACTGTTTTTGGTAAACTTCCATTGATGAAAGTTAATAAATCTATAAAGTGACATGCTTCACCAATAATTCTACCTCCACCGATTTCCATGTCTTGAATCCAGTTGTCTTTAGGAATGTTTCCTGCATTAACTCTGTAAATCATCGTCATTGGTCCTTCTCCAAATTTCTTTTTAATAGTGGAAATGAATGGTGAAAAACGACGATTAAAACCAATCATAACTGGCTTTTGTACTTTTTGTTGAAGGGTAATAATTTCATCAAGTTCACCTTCGGTCAAACAAATAGGTTTTTCAACAAAAATATTTTTACCCGATTTCAATCCTTTTAAAACATACTCAGCATGTGAATCGTGTCTGGTTGCTATGAATAAAGTGTTTGTTTTATCATCTAAAACATCTTCTTCTTGAGTTGCGCAAAAACCAAATTTAAACTTCTCTGCAACGCGTTTAGACGATGTTCCTGTATTTGTCAATACACCAATTCTACTTACGTCATTACTTTCCGGTATGTTCGGTAATAAATTCCCTTGAGCATAACTTCCCGCTCCAATAAATGATACAGCCACTTTACTATTGGCTTTTAAATCGTTTACTTTTATAGCTTGCTTTGTAACTTCTTTCTCAACATCATATTTTAATGCAATCCCAGAGAAAGGTTCTGTTCGTTTAACAACTAAGTCAAACGCTTTAGGAGCATCATCAAAATTGAACTCATGAGTTGTTAGATAATCTAAATTTATAGCCTTTGTCTCTATTAAACGTTGAAACGCTTCCATGTTTCGTTTTTCTGTCCAACGAACAAAAGCATAAGGATAATCTATTCCTTTTTCTTCGTAGTTTAAATCGTAACGACCCGGACCATAAGAACAGGCCATTTTTAGCTCTAATTCTTTTCGGTACCAATGCGGGTCACGCTCAAAACCAGTTGGAACAGCTCCTAATACAATAACTTTACCTTTCTTACGCGCAATTGCACCTGCAAAGTTAATAGGGTCTAAACTAGATGTTGCAGCGGCAATAATTACTGCATCGGCTCCTTGACCACTTGTTACTGCATTTATCTTTTCTTCAATTCCAGCTGAATCTCTTGTATAAGCAGCATCAACTACTTTGTTTTTGATTGCTTGTTGAACGGGTGCATCTGAGACATCAATTCCGATCACCTGAATTCCTGAAGCTTTTAAAATCATACAAGCCAATTGGCCTAATAATCCTAAACCTATTACAACTGCAGTTTCACCTAAGCGCATATCCGCTTGGCGAATACCTTGCATTGAAATAGCGCCTAAAGTATTGTAAGCAGCGTCTTTTAAATTGGCATCAGTATTTAGTCTAACGCATAAGTTAACTGGAACCGCAACGATTTCTGCGTGATTTGCATATCCTGCTCCAGCACATGCAACTTTATCACCTACTTTAAATTCTGTTACGCCTTCTCCAACTTCTAAAACTTCTCCTGCACAACTATATCCTAAAGGAGAGTAGGCATCCAGTTTTTTCATTACTGCACGGTAAGTTTGAACTGGTCCTTGTTTTTTTAAAGTGTCAATTACTTGCTTTACTTGTTGTGGACGCTCTTTTGCTTTTCCAATTAAACTCTTTCTTGCTGCAGTTACTGTGGAACCTTCTGTTCCTGCACTGATAATTGAAAAATGGTTTTTGACTACGACCATTCCTTTGCCAACTTGTGGATAAGGAAGTTCTTGAATGACCATGTCTCCAGAGCCTAGTTTTTGTGTTAGTTGTTGCATTGGTTGTAAATTTTTGTGTATTCTTGTTTATAATCACTAAGTGTTTTTAACACAGGGTTTTTTGATGCTTCTTTCGAGGTTACCTCTTCTATTTTTAAATATAAATCTTCAATGTCTCCAGTTTTATATAAATATGTTCCTTGAGGCCTTTGAACCACATCCGAAGCAAGAACATTCTTATTTAAAAATAAAGCTTCTCTGATTGTCAATGCGTCTCCATCCGATAAAGTTGGGCGAAGCACTAAATCACTCTCCTCAATTAGCTTAACAAATGAAACCTTCTCAGGAACGATTGATATGAAATTTTCTAAATTATTTTCTTTAATTAAATCTTTAAAACTAAAGTAGTATTCTTTATCCTCATCACGAAGTGTTCCAATTATAAAGATAATATGGATGTTTAATTGGTTTTTCTTTGCTAGTTGAGCTACTCCAATACACTGGTCAAGTCCATATAACTCACTGTCATTAAAGTTTGTTAATCTAAAAGCGTTAGCAGAAACTAATATTTTATTTTCTAATTTTATATCTTGTATTAGCTTTAGTATGCTTAAAGGTAAAATGTCTTCATTTTCTATAATCGGAGGAATAAATGCTTCTTTGATTTCAGCCTTTACTTTAAGACTTTGTGGTAGTTTTCCTTTTATTTCTTTACTTACTACGATTATTAATTTTGTTTTTGATAATAAACGTTCTGTCAATGATGCTTTAAAACCTTTTATTCTATAAGAATGTAAAGTAACAATAAATGGCTTTCTAAATAGAGCGGAAAAAATAATAAAATATAATCTGAGTAACCAATTGCCGCTATGAATATGAATTAAATCATGTTTTTTAAGAGCTTTTAAAATTGATCTTTGATCTTTTAGTCGTCTTATATTTAGTTGGTCTGCTGGAGTTAATCCTGAAGGAGATTCATCAATGTATTCAAATTCGAAATCTTGATTTAGGATTGATGTTAAGCGTTTAATATGAATACTAACACCGCCAACGTAGGAGTGAGGGCCGATTTGTAAGACTTTGCTTTTATTCAATGTTTAGTGCTTAAGTGATTGATAACTATATGCAGTTTGTTTTCGGCCTAATTTTCTATTGGAATTACTTAATAGTGATAAAGATAATGCTAAAAGACAATAAACGACATAGTTATCTCCACCTTGAAGGAATGTAGCGGCCATTAGCATCATAAAGATTACAAGACTTAATTTATAATAATAATGCTTTTTTCCTTTCTTAATTGCTTTATATATTCCAATATAGAATAGCATAAATATTATAAACCCAATAAGACCTTCTGTTTGTAATATTTCAATGAATCCATTGTGAGCGAAAATAGCACTACCCTTATTACTTAACATCTTCTCTCTTGCTAACTCTTCACCTAAACCAAAAAAAATAGATATTACTCCTTCATCCCACCAGTTTTCAAGTGCATAGAAAGCTATCATAAATCGACCAGAACCTATATTTTCAACACTGATACTTGTAGATTCCTCTTGATATATATTTTTTTCCTGAAATCGCATTTGAATCCCTTCATTATTTTGATAGAATACAAATGCACTAAATCCGATGATGACTATGATTGGTGTTAATTTGATGTAGTAGATTAAACTTTTCTTTTGTAAAAACAATATTCCTAAGCCAACTAAAAACATTGCCCATCCTGTTCTAACGTATGTTTGGATAAGTGCAATAGTTCCAATACAAATTAGGATTATAAAAAAAATCTTTACTGATTTTTTTGTTTCTTGTTTAAGAAAGAAAAAAATAATTATTAAAGCAATGGAAAGAATTATTGAAGCAGAATGAGGTTTTTGAAAAACACCAATAAACCCATCTCCATCAATGCCATACTTGGATAAATCATATCCTGATTTTAAAGGTTTTATGAGTTTTAAAATAAATGGAATAGTTGATAATATGATATATGTTGAGAAAGTTTTAAGATAATAAATGGCTTTTTTATTACTTATAAATAAATGGAAATAATGAATTATTAATGGAAATACAACAAACCTAATCATTGAGTTTACAGTAATAATTATTGATGATAAGCCACTTATAGAAAAGAGCATTTTGAAAGTAAGAAGATAACCATACTTTAAATAGTTTGTATTATGAATTATCCGATATCCTTTTAACGTTCTAAGTGCCATAAATAGAAGAACAGGTGCTTTCCAAATTATGGCAAACTTAACTCCAGCAATTTCATATGTTTCAAAGTAAAGAATACAAAAAAATGTACTAAAAAAGAGTATATGATTTATTAACTTTAAAATAATCAAACTAGCTCTTTTTAAACTTTTTAATTATATCCAAAGAAATTTTAGATATTGAAAACTTTGATTGAATAAAATGCGCAGCATTTTCTCCTAATTCGATTTGCATCTTTTCATCTTTTATTAATTTTTTCAATCCAAGTGCTAAAGCATTAGTATCATTTACAATTAGCGAATTAATATTTTTTTTTGTAATATAATCATCTACCCCTTTCATCGATTTTACAACTGACGGTAAACCACACGCCATGGCTTCTAGTAAAACATTTGGCATACCCTCCATAACAGAGTTTAAGACAAATATATCTGATGCTTTAAGATATTTGTCAACTTCATTTGATTCTCCTAAGAATTTAATCCTATCATTTAATAATGAATTCCCATAATTATAGATTTCCTTCATTTCATTTTTGAGATAATACATATAATGATCCTTATCTGGATTAAAATTTCCAATAATTAAAAATTGAAAGTCAACTTCATTTTTTATACTATTTAACGCTTCAAACACTTCTCTGTATCCTTTTCTTTCAATTACATAACCTACACTAATAATATTAATCTTATTTTTAGGAAGACCTAATTCTTCTTTTAGCAATTGTTTTTTTTCCTCTGAAAGAGGAAAAAAAACTTCAGTATTAACACCTTGAGCACTTTCTAGAATTGGTATTTTACTTCCGTATTCATTTACAATGGATTCAGTCATTGCTGGAGACTGAGATATGTATCCTCCCATTTTACTTAAAATATGCTTCCTAAATTTATAAAGTCCTGGGCCAAATTTATTATTTAAGGTTGTAATATCATCTTTTCCAAACATAGTTGATCTAAAGACCACTTCATTATTCAATATCTTTCCTATTAAAATTAGAATAGTATACCCCTGTAGAGGACCAAAAATAATTGATAAATCTGAGATCTTTAAATGTTTTATAAAAGCAGGGAATATTGAGAAGTAAGAAAAGGCTTTTGTGATTTTATTTTTAGTATTTATTGGTATTCGATAGATTTCGATTCCACCGATTATTTCTTTTTTAGCATCCGACCCAAGATTAAAGCTAATTATTCGTACTTCGTGATTATGATCTTTTAAAGCTTTAGCCAAATTATAAGCATTTTGACCAGCCCCTGACTTGTAAGGTAATGTTATAGGACAAAATATTGAAATCTTTTTTAAACTCATTTTTCAACTTGTTTAGTGAATTGAATGATCTTATTTATATTTTCATTAATATTAAATGAAGTATCTATAACGATATAGTTTTCTAACTCTTCAATAATTTTTTTTAAAGTTTCATGTTGCACAAGGCTAACTTTCATAATTGTTGAAGTATCCATTTTAATCATTCTTTTTGGGACACCTCTTTCAAGAAGTCTTTTCAATTGTATTTCTAAATTTAAACTAACAAGTATTGGAGTAGTTTGACAATGACTAGAAGACCATTTGACAAACTTTTTAATACTTTTATCATTAGCTAATTTTTCTGAATATGCAAAGATACTTAGAGTTCGTTGTAAAATTAACTCATCCCATAATATTATGAAATTATGTTTTTTAGAAGATAATAAAGAACTCTTATAGTTGGACAAATTAAGTATAAGTCCTAAAATAGCTAAAACTTTATTTTTGTTTGAAACTTTAGATCGTTGCACTGAACAAATACTGATCCATAATACTGATCTAGCACTCCATATAGATTTAATGAATAGAACAGGGTTTGACAATAATAGTTTGGAAATTGACTTATAACGCTTTCTCCCTCTTATAAAGCTATCAGGGTATTTGTTAATAAGCTCATCCACTATTGTTGTTTTACCTGAAGCAGGAAGACCTACGAATTGAATATGCATAATTTTTTATTTACTTCATTATTTATTTTAGATATTGTCCTCTCTATTTTATCGTCATTTTCGATTAAAAATAATTCGGATTTATTTTTAACTAGGAATTCTTTTTGCGTTTTTATTTTTCTGGTAATATCAATTACCTCATTAGGAGCTAATTTTCTTCTTTTCTTCATATTCTCAATATCTGTGATTACAAGAAAAGAAATATCAGGTTTTTCTAGTCTATTTATTATTCTATTGATTTTTTTAATACGTTTATCAATTACTTTAAAAGGTGAATAAAACTTATGCAAATACAGCTCGTTTAAATTATTAGGAAAATCAAATAAACCAATAACTGGATATCGTTCAAATATAACTATCCATCCTCTGCTTTTTAGCTTATTTCCTTTTATAACTTTTTTACGTCTATCTTTTGCTTTACCTAATTCGAGTAAAGTAACTGAATTATAATAAAGTAGCCATGCTATAGAATATTTTTCTTTTAAAGGTGATAGAACTCTAACAAAGTAATAATTGAAATAGTATAACCTAGTTATAATTGAATAGGTTTTAGAATTACCACCTAAGTAAAACTTTCTACAAGATGTTTTTGCAGAATATTGTTTAAGTAATTTACTTGTAATAGTTGTTTTACCAGATCCGTCTGAACCAATAATAGAAAATGATGTTCCTATTCCGGTAAGTGTTTTATTTGAACTTTTATTAATACGCAGTCTAAATAGATTAAAACGGATCTTAAAATAATGATAAACTAATTTAAGTCCTCTTATCTCTTTATAATTGTTTAATTGTTTATTAACTTTTTTTCGATTAACAGCTGATTTCTTCCCTTCTAATGCTATATTTATTAAATTCTCTGCTGAGTTCTCTAGAATTGGTGCCACTTTGTGAATGAATTGAGATACCTTCTTTATGCTATAATTCGCAGAGAGTAATTTCAATCTTTTCACTTCACTTTCTTTAATTTCTTTTAAGAGCATAGTATTTTTTATGAATAGACGAATCGAAAGAAATGCAATCTCTCCCTCTATATCAACAACCTTTACATTCCTATCTAAAATAAAGTCTTCAAAAATAGATTCATCTAATCTAAAAGTATATTCTTTGGTATAATGATTCCCAGTTATTAGATCATAATATACATGTAAATGAAAGTACTTCCCATTTTCATATTTAATATAATGATTGATTTTCTCTATTCTTATAGAATCAACTACAATTAGAGGGATGAAACCATTTGTGAAAATTATTTTTTCAAAGTTTTGTTTTTGATTAAAATTTACTAAAAGATCTAATTCAGCATTTCCTTTAAAAAACTGTTCTACTTTTTCTGTGTCTTTCCAGATAAAATAGGAAACCTCTTCATCTTTTAAATGTTCAAATAATTTATCCATTTCTTGGATTTATTTTTTTAACTAATAATACTAAATTTCTTATGTCTTTTTTGTTTAACACAATCATTTCTATGTAAGTTGTTTTTGTGTCTCTTTTAAATTTGTTTAACATTATTATACCATACAAAAAATAGGATACGCTTGATGATATTGCCGCTCCGATGATGCCCATTGTAGGTATAGTGATTATACAAAGAATAATATTTGTTGATAAAGATACTATTGAGGTTTTGTAAAGCTCACTAGGTTTTCCAATAGCTTTAAAGTATGAATTAATACATGCAGTTGGAGATTTTGCTATTGCACCGATTATTAAAATTAACATTGGGATGTAAGCTTCAGCGAATGCATCTCCATATAATATTGTGATTATATACTTTCCAAACAATATAATTGTAATTAAAAAAAAGATAGAAAGTGTTGATGATATTTTAAAATACTCTTTTGTTATCTTAATTCGTTTATCAGGTAGACTTTTAACAAGCATAGGATATAATACTGTAGATATTGAAGTTTGAATAACAGTTTGAAATATTAATGTAATTGATATTGCTACAGAATAGATCCCTACTGCACTAATATTTATAATATAACCTATTAACAGAACATCAAATTTTGCTTCTGTAAAGTTCATTATACCAAAGAAATGAACCTTATAACTATATTTAAAAATTTGATTTACTTTTGTATCAGTGGTACTAGTAATTAACTTGTTTTTAACAGAATAGTATAATATTATATTTTGTATAATATTACTTAATAGATACCCCCATAGTAGAAGTTTTAAATCTGTTTTTAATATTAAAATTATAATTAAACCAATTAGAATTATAATTGGATCAAGTATCTGAATTAAATTAAATCTTTTAAAATTAAGAACTGCTTTTAATGAAAATTTTAGAATATTTCCTAAGAAAAGTGAAATCATCAATAATATTTGAGGAAATATGTAATATTCATAATTTACTAATAGATAATAGCTTGCGAAAAATGTGATTATTAGTAATATCGAAAATAATACTGTTATTTTTATTAAAAGTTTGTCAAAATTATTTTTTGATACTTTAGAATTACCTATAAAATATAAAAATCCTTCCCCAAGACTAAAGCCCGCATATAGGGATATCATTGTTGGAATTAAAATTAAAAGAGTAATTAATCCTTTACCTTCTGTACCATATACTCTACTAATAACTATTCCTATTATTAGAGCTATCAAAAGACTTAGAACTTTACTAAGTCCTGTTTTGAATATACTTTTTAACATTAAATTTTTATATAATATTTTTTGTGTAAATATTGATGATTTTTTAAAAATAAAAAGCTTATCAATTATTTATAGTAGTCTTTATACCACTTAACAAACTCCTTTATGCCTTTATTGATGTTGGTAGATGGTTTGTAATTATAATCCTTAAAAAGCGCACTTGTATCCGCCCATGTTTGTTCAACATCTCCTGGTTGCATGGGCATCATAATCCTTTCAGCTTCTTTTCCAGTAGCAACTTCAATTTCCTCTATGTAATTATTTAATTTAATAGGACTTCCATTTCCAATATTGTATAAATTGTAAAGACTTTTATTTGGATTTTTCTTTTCAATAGTATTTATTACACCCTTTACAATATCGTCGATGTATGTAAAATCTCGTGAAAGATTTCCTTCATTAAATACCTTAATAGGTTTGTCATTTAGAATAGCATCTGTAAATAAGAACATTGCCATATCAGGTCTTCCCCATGGTCCGTAGACAGTAAAAAATCTTAATCCAATTGTTTCAATTCCAAATAAATGGCTATACGTATGTGCCATTAATTCATTGCTCTTTTTAGTAGCAGCATACATACTAATCGGATTATCCACATTGTCATCAGTAGCGAATGGGGTTTTTTCGTTTAAACCATATACACTTGAGCTACTAGCATAAACTAGTTTACTAACTTTGTTACTACGTACACATTCTAATAGATTAGCAAAACCAACAATATTGCTTTCAACATACTTCATTGGTTTTTCAATGCTAAACCTAACACCTGCTTGTGCAGCCAGATTACAAACCACATCAAAACTATTTTCTTTAAAAAATACAGGTAAATTTTCTTGATCCTCCAAATTGATTTTAATAAACTGAAGTCTCTTACCATGTATATTACTTTGTACACTTTTGTTGTATTGGATTCCTTTTTCTGAAATACCTAACTCTTTTAATCGATCAAGTTTTAAATTGACATCATAATAATCATTTAGATTATCTAATCCAACAACGTCATGGCCTAGCTTTATTAGTTGTTCACACAAGTGATACCCGATAAAGCCTGCTGCTCCAGTTACTAATATTTTCATTATTTGTTTTGCGTTTTAGAAATTCCAATTGAAGAATAATCAAATCCAATTTTTGACATTAATTCTGCATCCAATAACTTTCGTCCATCAAATACAAAAGCTGGTTTCACTACTGAATCGTATATTTTCTTCCAATCATATTCAATAAATTCATCCCATTCAGTCAAAATAGCAATAGCATGAGCTTCTTCACTAGCTATATAAGGGTCTTTAACGACTTTGAGTAATCTTCTATTTTCTTCTGGACTTCTTGAACCTAAATAATCAAGGTCTTCATAAATTCTTTTCTCGCTTACTTTTGGATCATAAACAATTATTTCTGCTTGTTCATTCATTAAAGCATCAGCCACATAAATAGCCGCAGATTCACGGGTATCGTTGGTGTCTTTCTTAAAAGCCCAACCTAGGAAAGTTATTTTCTTTCCAGATACGGTATTATAAAGAGTACTTACTATATTATCGGCAAATCTTCTTTTTTGGTAATCATTCATAATAATTACTTGCTCCCAATAATCTGCAACTTCATTTAAACCATAAGTTTTTGCAATGTAAACTAAGTTGAGAATATCTTTTTGAAAACAAGAACCTCCAAAGCCAACAGAAGCTTTTAAGAATTTAGGACCAATTCTGCTGTCCATTCCAATTGCTCTGCTCACTTCACCAACATCAGCTCCAGTGACTTCACAAAGTTCTGATATAGCATTAATAGAGGATACTCTTTGGGCAAGGAATGCGTTGGCAACTAATTTTGAAAGTTCAGAAGACCAAACATTGGTGGTTAATATATTTTCTTTAGGAATCCATGTAGCATATATTTCAACTAAGGAATTCATAGCTATTGTACCTTCTTCACTTTCCTCACCACCAATTAAAACACGGTCTGGTGTCAGTAAATCTTGAACTGCTGTACCTTCTGCTAAGAACTCAGGATTCGATAAAATTTGAAATTTTACTCCGTTACCTGTATTGTCTAGAATATCTTTAATGGCTTGTGCCGTTCTTACAGGTAAAGTGGATTTTTCAACGACTATTTTATCTGTCGTTGCAACTTTAGCGATTTGTCTAGCACAAAGTTCTATATATTTTAAATCAGCCGCCATTCCTTTTCCTTTACCATAGGTTTTAGTTGGAGTGTTTACTGAGATAAAGATCATTTCTGCTTCATCAATCGCTTTTTCTACATCAGTACTAAAGAACAAGTTTCTTCCTCTTGCTTCATTAACGATTTCCTCTAATCCAGGTTCATATATAGGTAAATCACCCAAGTTTTCGTCATTCCATGAGTTAATTCGATCTTGATTGATATCAACAACTGTAACTTTTATGTTTGGATTCTTAAGTGCAAGAACTGACATTGTTGGTCCTCCAACGTAACCAGCTCCGATGCAGCAGATGTTTTTAATTTTCATTTTTTTTTAAAATTGTTGTGATGTGATCTTGTGATGAAGTGATGTTGTTATCTAGTTATAAAACGATGCTTTTAATTAGTTTAGAAAGCATTCTTCTGATATAAATTATTTTGTCAAAAATCACCTCTGTTTGAATTTCGTTTGGAATGTACTTTAAGCGGATTGCTATTTCGAATTGTGTCTCTAATTCTGAAAGGGAACCTAAACCTATGTATAAAAAACGGGCAAATTCTTTTTCTCCTTTTCTACCAGCTCCTTCAGCAATATTTGATGGTACGGAAACTGCACATCTTCTCATTTGACTAGTTAATCCATAAATTTCTTCTTTTGGGAAGTTTTTTGAGATGGAGTAAATGTCTTCAACGAGATCCATGCTTTCTTTCCAAACATTTAAATCTTTGTGGCTTTTGATGGTCAATTTTTTTCAGTTATATTGTGATGTTGTGATGTTGTGATGAAGTTATCTGGTTAGGTTGTTATGAAGTTATGTTGTTATGATTTGATGGAAATTTAATTTTAGAATTGTAGTTCCATCAAATCATAACTCCGTAACATGACAACCTCATAACATGATAACTCTTTTAAACCCTCCATTCTTCAACCTTATTCAACAATCCATTTGTAGATCCATCAAAAGCTTTAGCTTGTTTATGCTTTTTAATTGCGACTAATTTATCAGAAGCAAGTTCTTTCCCTAATTCAACTCCCCATTGATCGAAACTAAAAATATTCCAGATAATTCCTTGAACAAAAATTTTGTGTTCATAAACAGCAAGAAGACTCCCTAAATTATAAGGTGTAAGTTCTTTAACTAAAATCGAATTTGTTGGTTTATTTCCTTCGAATATTTTAAAAGGTATTTCATTTTTAGAATGTGTTCTTCCTTTCATCAATGCTTCTGTTTGTGCAAAAGCGTTACTTAATAATTTGTCTTGATGATCTTGCAAACCATTTTGAGAATTGATTGGAATGATAAAGTCACATGGAATAAACTGTGTTCCTTGATGTAAGAGTTGATGAAAAGAATGTTGTCCATTTGTTCCTACTTCTCCCCAAATTACAACTCCTGTTTGGTAATTTATGGGTGAACCATTTCTGTCTGTGCTTTTACCATTACTTTCCATCGCACCTTGTTGTAAATAGGCTTTGAATTTTGATAGATGATGATAGTAGGGGAGGACAGCCTCACTGTTTGCATTGAAAAAGTTAATGTACCAAATACTCAACATCCCCATGATAACTGGAATACTCTTCTCTAGTTTTTCATTTTTAAAATGTTTATCAACAGCATTTGCACCTTTTAAAAGTTCTTCAAACTGCTCATAACCGATTGTTAAAGCAATAGAAATGCCCATAGAACCCCAAAGACTAAATCTTCCACAAACCCAATCCCATATTTCAAAAATATTTTCATCTGGAATCCCAAATTTATTGGCCGCCTCTTTATTTCCTGTAATCGCTATAAAGTGATTTTCAATAAAAGACTCTTCATGACATTCTTCGAGAAATAATTCTTTAATTGTAGTGGCATTGGTCATTGTTTCTTGCGTTGTAAAAGTCTTAGAAGCCACAATAAAAAGTGTTTCTTCAAAATCAATTTCTTCTAACGCTTCTAAAAGATTGGCACCATCTATATTGCTTATGAAAAGAGGTTTCATGTCTTCCTCCCAAAAAGGCTGTAGCGCTTCTGTAACCATTGCCGCACCTAAATCACTTCCGCCAACACCTATATTAACAATGGTCTTGATCTTTTTCCCAGTAAAACCAGTCCATTTCTCAGAATGAATTTCTTCACAAATTGCTTTTATTCTATTTCTTTCGTGTTCAACTAGTGGAGTAATATTCTCCCCATTCACAAGAACAGGTTCATTCGAAAAATTACGTAACGCAGTATGTAAAACCGCTCGATCTTCAGTTTCATTGATGTTTTCTCCATTAAACATCGCAGAAATAGCTTCTGATAGTTGACATTCTTCAGCTAGCTCCATCAATAATTCCATCGTTTTCTCGGTGATAATATTCTTAGAGAAATCAAATAGAAAATCCTCGAACTCAAAAGAGAACTTTTCAAAGCGATTTGTATCATTTTCAAAAAGCTCATTCATGTGAATCGAACCGTGCGTTAGATAATGCGCTTTAAGCTTTTTCCAAGCTTTGGTTTGAGTAGGGTTAATTTTAGGGAACATGTTTTTAAGTAGGGTGTTCGGGGGGTAAATTTGTTTTTTCGGTTATTCGTTAGAAAGTAAATTTGTTTGCATTGCGTCTCGCTCACAAATTCCCGTTATATTTAATTTAATCGTTTTTTTTCTGTTAATTCGTTTATGACAAAGTTTGATAATCCTTGACCAAACAAATTGACTGTTATACAAATAAACAAACTCACGATTTTACAAATTTATCCATTTATCACAATCGAAAAGTCTTGATCAGCGGCTTCCTTAGGATTATAACCAGCTATTTCCTCTTTTTTATACTCAATAATCGGCAAATATAATTTATCACTTGTTCCGTTCGAACCGTTTTTAATTTGATCCAAAGTCTTCATTTCAGCGATAGTTTTATCAAAAACTTTTACACTAATTCCACTTCTATGTAATCCATTGTTGAGTTTCTTAATAATTACACCATCACTACAAAAAGTCATTTGACTTGAAATTGATGGATGAATTATGTTAGATGTGTTATTAAGATTGTGTTTGTTAACTTTTTCTTTAAGTAGTGCTTGGTACTCTTCTTCCAAAGCGATCCACTGGTTTTTTAAATTTGTATTCATGATTTTGGTTTTTTGGTTGTTGATTTGGTTATTCGTTGTTTTTAGATTTCTTTATTCGCTTAACTTTTATAGATGCTCCCCTTAATCCCTCCGGATTTTAACTTAGTACTTTTTCTTTTAGATTAATTATTTGAGTTATATCTTCTTTTCTCTTTACCGCAGGTGAACCCTTCTTTCTTTGCGATCCCGACAACTGTACGGGATTGCGTCTCCTTTGTGCCCTCTGCGGTAATTTTTAGATGCCACCGGCATCCTATTTCAAATTATCCCAGTACCATTGAACAGACTCAGAAACCCCACTTTCAATGACATGAGTAGGATTATAACCCAGTAATTCCTTAGCTTTATCCACAGCCGCCAAAGAATGAGGAATATCTCCTTTTCTATTCGGACCATGCTTAATCTCTACTTTAGAAATCTCACTATCAAAATTAGCCAAATGTTTTTTTAATAATTCAGTTAATTCCAATAGAGTAGTGCGGTCACCTACAGCGGTATTGTAGACTTGGTTTAATGCAGATTTATTTTCTGTCGTCATTGCCAATAAATTCATCTGCAATACATTGTCTATGTATGTGAAATCGCGTGAATAAGTTCCATCACCATTTAAAGTTGGACTTTCGTGATCCATAAATTGTTTCACGAATAAAGGAATAACAGCAGCATAAGCCCCATTTGGATCTTGACGTCTTCCGAAAACATTGAAATAACGTAATCCGATTGTATTTAATCCATAAGTTACAAAGAAATTATCAGCGTATAATTCATTCACATATTTTGTAATTGCGTACGGAGATAATGGTTTACCAATAATATGCTCAACTTTCGGTAAGTTTTCAGAATCACCATAAGTAGAACTACTCGCAGCATAAATAAAACGTTTGACATTAGCATCTCTTGCAGCAACTAACATATTTAAAAAGCCGCTAACATTTATTTCATTTGTTTTAATAGGATCCTTAATAGAACGTGGAACTGATCCCAGGGCAGCTTGATGCAGTACAAAATCCATTTTTTCACAAGCTTTATGACAAGTTTCTAAATCACGAATATCACCTTCAATTAAAGTAAAGTTTGAATTTTCTAGAAAGGTTTTAATATTTTGTTTGTTTCCGGTAGAAAAATCGTCCAAGCAAGTAACTACCGCTCCAATTTCTAATAAAACTTCACAAAGATTAGAACCTATGAAACCAGCGCCTCCTGTTACTAGGATGTTTTTGTTTTTTAAGCTTGTGAATTGTTCTGTATTCATTTTTTTTAATATGATTTTGAAAAGGTGTTTAGCGTCCTCCCCCTGCCCCCTAAAAAGGGAAATGTAAGAATACCTCTGTTCTTTAAATTTTGATTTAATAAGCTAAGTTAAAAAAAGAGATACATATTATTAATAGGTGTCAGGTATTTTGATTTCGTCTCCCTCTTTGGAGAGCCTGTCCCGAAATAATCGGGAGGGGTAGGGGGAGGATTTTCTAACTCCTCTATTACTCCCTCTATTTTTCAATATTCAATACTTTCTCTCCTTTTCCCTACCGAAGGCACCTTCTCCCTGGAAATTGGTGGCTGAGCGGAGCCGAAGCCCCAATTTTCCGCGGCTTCGCCCTCATCAGTCACATTGTTATTTACAACATGTTGATTATAAGTATTCAATAAATATAGTTCGACAATTGGTGCTTGTATAATTTGATTTCTGTGTATACGGACGGTTTACAAACCGTCCCTACAACATTATCAAATTAATCATTCCAATCATGTCAAATAACCACTCTGCGAATTATCAATTTTAATTGACAATTAAAAACCGCCCGAGTCAAATAACCACCCAGCTAACCACCCAGCGAATTATCAATTATCAATTATCCATTGTCAATTGATCCCCCGCGTTAATAATTAAACCTTAATAATTAACCATTAAAAATTTAGGATATGTTGTTAAATTTTGATTTTAACGACGTAACCTAAATTTTTGAGTACCACCCAACATTGATTCCCCGAGATCTTCTTCACCACCCCTTTTTTGACTTCACTTCCCAAGTTGGTAATATCAATTTCACTACCTTCTTTGAGTTGTTCCACCGAAATAATGTTAGCTTGGTTTTCACTCATTTCTTTCAATACATCAATTTCTTGCTCACTTACTTGGGCGGGTTTCCCCATCCAAAAAAGATAGCGCAATGCTCCAGGAACTTCGAAAACGATATCACGTTCTTTGTCCTCTAAATTTACCAATATCATCGATGGAAGTAATGGAGTTTCGACCTTTTTTACTCGGTCACTCCATTGACGGCGTTCGATTCTGGTGGGGCAATATGCATTTACGTCTAATTGCAGTAAGCGGGATTCCACTTTCTTTTCACTTTTAGGTTTCGTTAAGAGCACATACCAAGGCATTGCATTATCATTTAAGTTTGCGAATTTAAACAATTTTATTAGAAGGTTGTAGCTTTAAAGGCTAAAAATAGGAGAGATGATTCTTTTTTGAAGAAATTCTATGGTTGGTTACAGTTGTAAGTTGTTGTATGTGAGTTTTCTATTGTAGAATTGAGACAGAGCAATTTCTCTAAATTAGAGTTTTTCTAAGGTTCGGTTCCTCGTTACTTTTATCCAAAAACAGAAAATTTCTATTAACTTTCATGAGTCTAATTTCTTTTACAATTCGTCACCTTCAACAAGCTCGGTCGCCGAAGAGTAATCCGTTGACTGAGCCTGAGGTTCCTGAGCTTGCCGAATGGATCGAAGGCAGTGTTTATCAGGGTTATACTTCTATGAATTCGTCACCATCGACGCGCTCAGTCGCTAGGGTTTTAAACTTTCGGGACTGAGTAAGTTTAATGATTTCGTAAAGATCCTTCGCAAAGCTTCAAAAACAAATTTTTGAACTTTACTCCAGGATGACGAGGTTTGTATGTGGGGAATTGAAAAACCCCACGGAGCACGTCATCCTGAAAATCGCTAAAGTCCGTGACTTTACGATTGAAGGATCTTTACGGAGTGGAGATGTGGGTTGATAGCCTACAAACAGTAAGTTTTATTTACAAAATCAGCACCTTAAAAGAACATCAGTAAACTGAGTAAGCTTTATGACTTCTTACAGATATTGAAGCTTTACTTTTCAATTTCGTAAACCCTAATTCGTAATTCCCAATTAACAATTCGTAATTATTCAAAAAGAGTTTTTGGTTATTTTAGGATAAAATGTCCAAAAACTCTGTTTGAATTCGTCACCTTGGAAGCGCCAATTACCAAAGAGTAATCCGTTGACTGAGCCTGTCGAAGGCAATGCTTCATCAGGGCAATATCTCTTCGAACTCGTCACCTTCGGCAAGCTCAGTCGCCGGTGATAAAGCTTCGTTGACTAGCTTGTCGAAGGCAGCCTAGATCAGGGCAATCTCTCTTCGAATTCGTAATTTATAATTCGTAATTCGTAATTATTCAAAAAGAGTTTTTGGTTATTTTAGGATAAAATGTCCAAAAACTCTGTTTGAATAGCTTCCCCCTTATTACCATTGTACCAATTTTGCAATTCTATCTTTTGTTTTTCGAAGTCAGCATTTTCTTCTTTAAGTTTTGTAAAAAGGACCTGACATTCTTCTGGGCGAGGTCCCCAAGTATGTAAATCTTTATTGTTTTCATCTCTGATCACTAATTTAGGAATAGCTTTCCCGCCATTTGTTAGGTAATCATCAATCATAAAAGGTTCGGTATCTCTCCAAACGATTTTCAAGGTAATATTTGGATTGATTTCCGACATCATATAAATGAAAGGAGCATTATGCGCTGCGTCACCACACCAAGGTTCAGTAATTAAATACCACGTTTGTTTTTGGTCTATTGCTTTAATTGCCTTTGTTAATTCTTTATTGATTTTCGCCGTTTTCAACCAACGTTTTTGTCTACTGCGATTCAATTTAAAATAATCCAAATACATCGGGTCATTATAGGGTGGTTGAGGTGTCTCTTGTGCTAAGACTTCTTCAAATTTCGCAAGATATCCTTCCCAGTCTGTTATATTATTCATTTTATGTTTTTTTTCTGTGATATTAATGAATGTGAATGGATAATACAATTTGGATAGGGAAAAGTTTACAATATTCACAGATGTCAAGAAAATCTGAAGCCAGAGTAAACTCCAAGACTTCGTAAAGATCCTTCGCAAAGCTTCAAAAACAAATTTTTAAACTTTACTTCAGGATGACGAGGTTTGTATGTGGGGAGTTGAAAAATGGGAAATAAAAAGTTGATGCGCTACATCAATTTTTTATTTCCCATTTTTCACTTTAAAACCCCACGGATCGCGTCATCCTGAAAATTGCTAAAGTCCTTGACTTTACGATTGAAGGATCTATACGGAGTGAAGATGTGAGTTTAAAACAGACCAGATTACAGTAAGTCTGATCTATAAACCCAGCGCCTGAAAATAATACAGTAGACTAGAAACACTTCGCCAATACAAAATAGATGCCTTGACGCCAAAATCAACGAGTTTATGAAGAATTGCTTTGAGAAAGCAAATCAGCAAACCAGAGTAAACTCCAAGGCTTCGTATAGATCCTTTAATTCGTAATTGTTAATTCCCAATTCGTAATTAACTCTTCTCTGTGTACCTCCGTGAAAACCCTCACATTCGACTAGCTCAGTGCAACGCCGTGCGCTCTGTATCAAATCAAGTGGCACAGCCGCTACCACCCTTAAAATTTTCTTCTTTCTTTCTCTGTTACCTCTTCACCATCGGTGACCCCTTCTTTGCGCCCCTCTGCGAAAACCTCAGCTAACTCCGCGGTAAAAGAAAAAAGTGGCACAGCCGCCCCATCCAACCCCCTGAACCAAACAATTTTTCATTTATAATTTTTAATTTTTCATTGCTTCTTCACCACATCCAAAACAAAAGTGCTCTTAATCTGATTCACGTTATTCAGCGCAGCCAACTTCCGACAAGCTCAGTGCAACGCCGTGCGCTCTGTATCAAATCAAGTGGCACAGCCGCTCCCACCCTTAAAATTTTCTTCTTTTTTCTCTGTTACCTCTCTTCACCGCCGGTGGACCTTTCTTTGCGCCCCTTTGCGAAAACCTCCGCTAACTCCGCGGTAAAAGAAAAAAGTGGCACAGCCGCCCCATCCACCCCCCCGAACCAAACAATTTTTCATTTATAATTTATAATTTTTCATTGCTTTTTAACCACATCCAACACAAAAGTGCTCTTAATCTGATTCACATTCTCCAGCGCAGCCAACTTCCGACAAGCTCAGTGCAACGCCTTGCGCTCTGCATTAAATCAAGTGGCACAGCCGCTCCCACCCTTAAAATTTTCTTCTTTCTTTCTCTGTTACCTCTTCACCACCGGTGGGCCTTTCTTTGCGACCCTCCGCGAAAACCTCCGCTAACTCCGCGGTAAAAGAAAAAAGTGGCACAGCCGCCCCATCCAACCCCCTGAACCAAACAATTTTTTATTTTTCATTTATAATTTTTCATTGCTTTTTAACCACATCCAAAACAAAAGTGCTCTTAATCTGATTAACATTCTCCAGCGCAGCCAACTTCCCCGAAGAAAACTGATGATAAGCATCCAAATCTTTCACCATAACTTTCAACAAGAAATCATTCGCTCCACCCATTAAATAACATTCCAAAACCTCCGGCAATTTTCTAATCTCCTCTTTGAAAATTTCAATTTCCTTTAATTTCTGAACATCCAATGAAACCGAACAAAAAACATACATTCCATTGTTCAACTTTCTATTATCGATGACAGCAACATATTTTTCAATCACACCCGATTTTTCCAATTTTTTGATGCGATTATGCACCGGCGTCGTCGTAATCCCCACCAAATTCGCAATTTCCTTAATACTTAACTTCGCATCCCTCTTCAACAATGCAATAATTTCCCTGTCTAATTCGTCTATTTCGTACATATTTTTTTAATTCTTAATTGAATATTAATTATTTGGAGCCTTAATCCGTCTACATTTTCTAGTGGGTTCCGCCTTTTATGATTTTGCTAAGCGCTACAGGAGCATTCCGTTGGTCGCTCTGCATCACCAAGCAAAATTCATAAATGCGTTCACCCAGCTATTCATTTCCGCCGGGGCTTAACACGATGCGATGTAATAACAGTATTGAGTCTCGAGTAATGAGTCTTGAGGCGAAATCAATAAGCATTTCCATCCCCTCCCTAAACTTGCTCCTTAAACTTGCTCCGCTGCTCCCGATGACTATGCGAGATGCACAACTGCGGTCTTTTTTCTCTTCTCCGCACCCTTTGCCTTCTCCCTGCCCTCTGCGGTCAAAACCCTCTGCGAATCTCTGCCCCTCCGCGTATCTCTGCGTAATTCTTTCTTTTCTCCGCACCCTTCCAGTTTAAACCCTCTCCCTTTTTTTTTCCTCCGTGCATCTCTGTGAAAACCCTCCTTTACCCTCTGTGAAACAACCAAGTGCCACAGGCGCTCCCCGCAAACCTATTTCCTCCGCGCCCTTCCTTGTTAAAACCCTCTGCGAATCTCTGCCCCTCCGCGCAACTCTGCGTAATTCTTTCTTTTCTCCGCACCCTTCCAGTTTAAACCCTCCCCTTTTTTTTTCCTCCGTGCATCTCTGTGAAAATCCTCCTTTACCCTCTGTGAAACAACCAAGTGCCGCAGGCGCTCTCCGCGAAATCTCCGCGCCCTCTGCGGTTAAAACCCTCTGCGCAACTCTGCCCCTCCGCGTATCTCTGCGTAATTCTTTCTTTTCTCTGCGCAACTCTGCCCCTCCGCGCCACTCTGCGTAATTCTTTTGTTCCTCCGTGCCCTTCTTAGTTAAAACCCTTCCCTGTTAATCATTTAAAACAGAAAACCATCCCTTTTCCACAACAATCCTTCACCTATAAAAGAATAAAAACACCCAAATTAATAACTTTGAAGAACGTTTTTCCTATTATTCTATAAATATAGAAATATAACATCAATATCTTAACTTTGTAAAGAACAAAAATCAATGTAATGAAAAAGAATTTCAAGCCAGAAAGTTTAATGATGAGCCACGGATACAAACCTGAATTATCAGAAGGTTCGATCAAATGTCCAATTTTCCAAACATCAACATTTGTATTTAAAACAGCTGAAGAAGGAAAAGCATTTTTTGAATTGGCTTATGGTTTACGTCCAAAAGATGAGGGCGAAGAATTAGGATTGATTTACAGCCGAATCAATAATCCAAATTTAGAGATCTTAGAAAATCGTTTGTCATTATGGGATAAAGCCGATGATAGTGCAGTTTTCGAAAGTGGAATGTCGGCCATAAGTACAGTTTTATTAGAATTCTTGAAGCCTGGTGATTTACTACTATATAGTTCGCCAACTTATGGAGGAACAGATCATTTTATACATGATTTCTTACCGAAAATTGGAGTAGATTCAGTGGCTTTTCACGCAGATGATTCTGAAGAACAGATCGAAGCAATTATTAAAGCGACTGGAAAAGCAGATCGTTTGGGAATGATTTACATTGAGACACCTGCCAATCCAACGAATTCTATTATTGACATAGAAATGTGTAACCGTATTGCGGCAAATCACAAAAATGGAGAAGGTAAAACTTATGTTTGTGTAGACAATACGTACATGGGACCAGTTTGGTCAAAGCCATTAGAAATTGGAGCTGATTTAGTTGTTTATTCTGCAACGAAATTCATCGGTGGTCACAGTGATTTAATTGCTGGAGCTGTAATGGGGAATTCAGAATTGATGATTCGTGTGAAAACATTAAGAACTTTCTTGGGGAATATGGTGAGTCCACATACTGCATGGTTAATGCTAAGAAGTTTGGAAACATTGAAAATCCGAATGGAAAAGCAATCAGAAAATGCTCAAAAAGTGGCGAATTTCTTAAATACACACGATAAAGTAGAAAAAGTTCATTATTTAGGATTGATAGGAGAAGATTCACCTTATTATGAATTGTATAAACGTCAATACAACGCTCCAGGAGCAATGATTTCATTCAACATCAAAGGCGGAGAAAAAGAAGCATTCAAATTCTTAAATGCACTTGAGTTAATTCAATTGGCCGTAAGTTTAGGAAGTACAGAAAGTTTAGCACAACACCCACAAACAATGACACACTGCGCAATCGAGCCAAAAGCCAGAGAACGCATGGGAGTAACAGCAAATTTAGTTCGTATTTCGATAGGAGTGGAGGATGCTGGCGATATAATCTCAGATGTAGAGCAAGCATTAAACAAAGTTTAATACTTGAGTATTGAGGGAGAGTTTAGAGGCGAAATTAATTGGTGTTTTCCTCCTTAATCGCTTGCGATTAAGCATAAGAATGGTACGGACGGTTTGCAAACCGTCCGCTCCCTGCTAGTTGAAATTTCAAAATTTAAGGAGAAATGAAATCGCTTTTTAAAAGAGAGATTTGTCTTCGCTTTATGGATTTTTTGCTTTTAGGATTGAGCGTTAGAGGATGGTTTACAAACCATCCGTACCATGCTCGGGGAAATTTCATTTATGAAATTTAGGGAAAAGAAAATCCATGAATCAAATATGAGAATCATTCTTTGCCTCCTTAATCGCTCGCGATTAAGCATAAGATTGGTACGGTCGGTTTGTAAACCGTCCGCTCCCTGCTAGTTGAAATTTCAAAATTTAAGGAGAAATGAAATCGCTTTTAAAAAGAGAGATTAGGCTTCGCTTTATGGAGTTTTTGCTTTTAGGAATGAGCGTTAGAGGATGGTTTACAAACCATCCGTACCATGCTCGGGGAAATTTCATATATAAAATTTAGGGAAAAGAAAATCCATGAATCAAATATGAGAATCATTATTTGCCTCCTTAATCGCTTTTGATTAAGCATAAGAATGGTACGGACGGTTTGTAAACCTTCCGCTCTCTGCTAGTTGAAATTTCAAAATTTAAGGAGAAAGGAAATAGCTTTTAAAAAAAAGAGAGAGTTGGCTTCGCTTTATGGAGTTTTTGCTTTTAGGAATGAGCGTTAGAGGATGGTTTACAAACCATCCGTAACATGTTCATGAAATTTCATATCTGAAATTTAGGGGAAAAGAAAATCCATGAATCAAATATGAGAATCATTCTTTGCCTCCTTAATCGCTTGCGATTAAGCATAAGAATGGTACGGACGGTTTGCAAACCGTCCGCTCCATGCCAGTTGAAATTTTAAAATTTAAGGAGAAATGAAATCGCTTTTAAAAGAAGAGAGATTTGGCTTCGCTTTATGAAGTTTTTGCTTTTAGGAATGAGCATTAGAGGATGGTTTACAAACCATCCGTACCATGTTCATGAAATTTCATATCTGAAATTTAGGGAAAAGGAAATCCATGAATCAAATATGAGAATCATTATTTGCCTCCTTAATCGCTTGCGATTAAGCATAAGAATGGAGCGGACGGTTTGCAAACCGTCCGCTCCATGCCAGTTGAAATTTCAAAATTTAAGTAGAAAAGAAATCGCTTTTTAAAAGAGAGATTTGGCTTCGCTTTATGGAGTTTTTGCTTTTAGGAATGAGCGTTAGTGGATGGTTTGCAAACCATCCGTACCATGTTCATGAAATTTCATTTATGAAATTTAGTGGAAAAGGTTTCTCTCTCTGAGCTTCAGTGCAATCTCTCCCTCCCTAATCACATTCGGCAATGATTACTTCGGCAAGCTCTGCCCCTCTGAGCCCCGCGTAATTCTTCTTTCTCTCCTTCCTTCAAACCCCAACAATAACTTTTTTCTTTCTCTGCGAATCTCTGCACCTCCTGCGCACCTCCGCGTAATTCTTTTTTTTTCTCCTCCCTTCAAACCCCAACAATAACTTTTTTCTTTCTCTGCGAATCTCTGCACCTCCTGCGCACCTCCGCGTAATTCTTTTTTTTTCTCCTCCCTTCAAACCCCAACAATAACTTTTTTCTTTCTCTGCGAATCTCTGCACCTCCTGCGCACCTCTGCATAATTCTTTTTTTCTCTTCTCCGCGCCTTTCGCGAAAAACTCCGCGCCCTCCTTTGCGGTTATTCTTCCTCATCCTTAGCAGTTAACTCCTCACAATATTTACTTTAAATTCACGTTAAAATCAAATATTCTACAAATTAAAACTCTTTCTAAATGAAAATATTCCTCAGTCTATTCCTCAGCATTATTTCTTTTTCTTTAGCCTTCACTCAAATAGGAACTGAAATTTCCAACGCAGCATTAGAATTGACAAAAGATAAAGTCATTTACGATCCGAGTTATTACTCTATTTCCTACCCAAATGGTGATGTTCCCAGTGACAAAGGCGTTTGTACAGACGTAATCATTCGTGCTTTTAGAAAACTAGACATTGACTTACAAAAGGAAGTTCATGAAGACATGAAGAATAATTTCTCAGCCTATCCCAAAGATTGGGGCTTAAAATCAACAGATAGAAACATTGATCACCGCCGCGTTCCTAATTTGATGAAATACTTTGAGCGTCAGGGGGCCAGTTTACCGATTTCAAATAATTCAAAAGACTACAAACCCGGAGATGTCGTAAGTTGGAAACTCCAAAATGGCATGACTCATATTGGAATAGTAGTCGACAGAAAATCAAACGACGGAAAAAGACCAATGATAGTCCACAATATCGGAGCAGGTCAAGTAGTGGAAGATTGTCTTTTCAGTTTTAAAATCACAGGGCACTATAGATTCATGCTTGAGCATTAATCTACAGGGAGAAGGAGAGTAGAGAGTGTGAGATGCACCAGAAAATATGGCCTTTTCATAATTCGGATTCTATAATTTCTTAGCGTTCTCTTTCATCATCTGTGAGATCTTTTCGGCGAATTAACCGAGTAATTCTTCTTTTCATTTTATTCTCTTCTCTCTTTGAATCTCTTTGCCTTCTCAGTGCCCTCTGTGTAAAACCTTCCCCCTCTGCGCATCTCTGTTCCTCAGCGAAACTTTGCGTCATTCTTTTCTTCTTTTTCTTTCTTCTTTGCGAATCTCTGCTCCTCACCGTACCTCTGCGTCATTCTTCTTTTCCCTCTCCCTAAAATCTCTCCCTTTTTTCTCTTCTCCGCTCCCTTTGCGAAAACCTCCGCTCCCTCCGCGGTTACCCCATCAACGCCACTAATTATCAATTATCAATTATCCATTATCAATCGCCCCATCATCTCCAAAAAATGCCCAGGCAATCCCGCCTCAACCACCAATTCCTCCTCCAAAAATGGATGCATTATCCTCAAACTTTCAGCATGCAGCAACATTTTCTCCATTCCAAACTCCTTCAAGAAAAGCGCATTTTGTTTATTACACCCATGCGGACGATCTCCAATAATTGGGTGACGCAAATGATTTAGGTGTTTTCTAATTTGATGCATTCTTCCTGTTTTTGGGAGCGCTTCTATTAAGGAATAGCGGGAAGTTTCAAATTTACCTGAAGCCAAAGGAATTTCAGTATGTTTTAATAATCGAAATTGAGTAACAGCTTCTTGTTCTTTTCCTCTTTCATTAATTAGCGGATGATCTACCAAAATTTCCTCAGGGAAATATCCCCGAACAATGGCTAAATATCTTTTCTTTGTGTTTTCATCTTGCAAAGCCAATTGAAAAGGATGCACAAATTCTTGATTTTTAGCAAATAATAAAACACCAGATGTTTTTCTATCCAATCGATGAATAGGAGTGACCTGATATCCAACTTGATCACGCAATATCTGCAAAGCAAACTCTTTGACATCACGTGCTATTTTTGACCGATGAACCAATAATCCCGCAGGTTTATTGATTGCAATGATAAAATCATCCTCGTACACTATTTCTAATTGTGCTTCCATTGAATTATAAAACCATAAAGATAATTTTTTCCTGTTGGTGGATTACAATGTTTTAAATTCGTGATTCAACGATTCAATCATTCAATGATTCAACCATTCGTAATTATTTCAATGCCTACATTGTTTAATCAAACATCAACACCAAAACCTTCTCCTTCTCTGTGAATCTCTGCACCTCTGCGTAATCTCCGCGTAATTCTTTTTTTCCTCCCTAATTAATTATTATTCCCTATATTTATCTCTCAAAATACACTAATGAAGGCTTTAAAAACAACTATCATAGTCGTTGCTATTCTTGCAATACTTTACTTATCAGCGATTTTTACGCTTGAATATTATATTGGAAAACAATTAGAGAAGCAAGATAAAGTATCTTATTCTGATTTTAAGATGAGTTTTTCTGGAAATATTGTATTGAAAGATCTAAGGTTTTCAAACGAAATTCTTGAAGTAGAAGCCGAAGAAGTGAGTTTGACAATTGGAATAATGAAAATCATTTCTTCTGATACCATTTTGATCCGAAAATCTTATGCTAAAAACGTAAAGTTAAATCATTTCAAAATTGATATTGACTCGACTAAAGTTGATTCAGTAAAGAATAATAGCGATAAGAAGAATGATCAAAAACCTTTCGCATTAAGAAAAGTGCAAATTGAAGGCCTGGACTTTTATTCAATGGAGAAAAACGCTGAAGGAATTAATGATACCATAACAAGAGTTTTAGGGGCGAATTTAGAAGCGACCTTAGGAAATTTAGATGACGTAAAATTTGATCAAATAGAAAAGTTAACTGTTCAATTTCTGAGACAAAAAGCAGGTGTACTCCATGATATTTCAGTAGATTATTTGAGTTACGAAAATCATAAATTTGAAATAGACACTTTTAAACTTTTTACACGTTATTCAAAACAAGACTATATAAATCATATTCCTGAACAAAAAGAACATGTGGATTTAGTTGCTCATAGATTAGTAATTGATAGCATCGATTTGATAACGACTAAAAATAAATTAGAGAAGATTGTTTTAAATGAAATTCAAATAGATTCTTTTCAATTGGATGTTTACCGCGACAAAACTATTCCAGAATACTCGAAAGCTAAGCCAACCTACGGACAAATGGTTCAAAAATTAGATTTTATAATAGATGGGAAAGCGCTTGAAGCAAAGAATTCAAGGATTAGTTATTCCATGAAAGGAGAAGATGGAAAGATTAGTAAAATAGACTTGAATGATGTTAACGCTCGATTGACGCATCTTCACAATATTCCAGAAAGAAAACAAAATGCAATTTTAAAAGGAAATTTTGCAATGGGTCCAGGGTCTTTGGTTAGGGTCGATCTTTCATATAATCAATTCGCAAATGTGGAGACTTTTGTAATGGACGCACATGCTACAAATGTTGAAACCAGCGCGCTTAATAGTATGCTTCGTCCAGCTGTGAATGTCGAATTGAGTGGATTAATTACAGAATTAAGATCGCACATGGATTCTAGAGGAGATGCCGATGGAACATTTATGATTCAGTCACAAGATATCGCAGTGGATGTTTTTGATCAAGAAGGTGAGCGAAGAAAAGTGGTTTCATTTGTAGCCAGTAAATTATTAAATCCACCAATTGAAAAGAACAGTGAAGTAGAGGATTTCAAACGTGATCCGACCAGATCAATGTGGAGATATGCATGGTTCTTTGTCCTAGAAGGAATGAAGAAAACAATTTTATAATTCTGATGAAAAAATCAGAATTACAGATTTGAGTTTGAATATACCGATGAAAATCGGCACAGGTTGAGGCGTAAGTAATTGAGATTAGATTTTCATTGGTCTAATAAATAGTTAAAAATATGCACTATAGTGTGTCTAGCTTTAGCTTCAAAAACTTTTATATCCAACACTATATTTTGATGTTAGAAATAACACAATAATTTAAATGTCTAATATCTAATATCTAATCTCTTGTGTCTAATGTCTAAAGTCTAATGTCTAATATCTTGTGTCTCATGTTTAGTGTCTAAATATTCCGCTAGTTACAGAATTCCCTTCTCAAATGAACAGGTTACACTTTTAGTCTATTTCGATCTATTTTAGTCCAATTATTTATTTTTCCATTCTTAAATTGTGGAATTCTAAAAGAGGTCGGTTTTGCCTTATTTTTATTTAAAACCAACTTAAATTACTCAATGCTCTAGATTTAAGCTTGAATATAGCTATATTGACTTTTGAAACATTCATTATTTATGGTTTCATCAAAATAATAATTTGAAATTAAAACACTACATATTCATATTCATATTCTTTGCTTCAATTTTTCAATTTTGCCTGGCTCAGCAACCATCTCATTTTATGCTCGGAGCTGAGGAATTAATGGGTTTTGATATTTATGATTTGCATCAAGACAGTCAACTAAATTACTGGATTACATCGGATAATGGTCTTTATAAATTTGATGGTTACGAAATAAAAAACATTGAATGTGAAAAAATGATTGACAATTCCCTTTTTAATCTAATTGAGGATAAGCAAGGGAATATTTATTGTCATAATTTAAATGGACAAATTTTTCAGGTTAAAAATGATACTTGTAAAGTTTATTTCACCATTCCAGATAGTCTCATTAAAAATAATATTTCGATTAAATTTGACGATCAAGAACGATTGATAATTTTTTCCAAGAAGATATATCAATTAAGTAATGAAAAGGAAATTTTAACTTTATATGATAAAGAATTAGACCATAATCACTCTGCTTATAAGACTTTGACAGACAGTCTATTATTCTATAATACCTTGGAAAATGAATTCATTCAGATTTCTAATGGTCAATTAACCACTCGCTCTTTAGAAATAGATTTTAAGGTGATATTTCCAAATTTTATGGAGATTGAAAACAAGCTGATAGGTTTCAATAGAAATACCCTCGAAATAATAAAAAAGCTGTCCGATTCCTCCTCAATCGAACTTCCAAACATGCCTTCATCAAGAAGTGATTTTCGAATTTATACAGATAATAAGAGCATTTGGGTGGCTAATTTAACGGGTGGAGCTTACTTTTATAAAGATACTGGTCATTTTACATTACCCTCCAATTTAGTCTTTGAAAAGAATATAATTTCTTGTTTTTTGAGTGATCATGAAGGGAATTCATTGCTGGGCACCTTTGGAAAAGGGATCATTGTTGTGCCTAACACTGGTTTTCAGGACATACAATTTGATTTTACAAATTCAGAAATAGTTAAAGTCGCAAAAATGAAAAATGAAAGCCTGTTTTTTGGAACTCAAGCAGGCGAAATTATTAAAATTGATTCTTTAGGAAAAACGATAAAAATCGTTGAGAAAAGTAATAAACGAATTGAGTTATTAAAAAGTATTCCCGAATTGAATGCGCTCTTTTTTAATGGAAAGAATGATAATTTACTAAGCTATTCGAATAACAAAAACCTAGCGTCTATACCGGGGTCGGTAAAAGACGTTTGTTATTTTGAAAACCATAAATACCTCACCGTCTCTAACTCATATTTATATTGGTTGGATAGTAATAATGTTAAGATTAAAAAATCTAGATCAAGTAATTTTAGATCTTATTCAATAGGTTACGACAGTTTAAGTAAGTCAATATATCAAGGAACCGCGGTAGGATTACGAATTTTCGGATTAAAAAATGATAGGTTATTTCTATTGAATGGTAAAGATGTTCTGGCTGATGATATTAAGTTTTCAGATGGAAAGATTTATGTAGCAACCAAACGGCATGGTTTATTGTTGTTTGAGAATGACTCGTTGATTGAAATATGGTCAACTTCCACTGGGCTGATGTCCAATAAAATTAAATTGATTAAGTTTTATGAGGATGATATATTTTTAGCTACGGATAATGGAATCAATCGAATTACGAAATCGGGTGAATTAGTTCAATCTATAAATTACACAAATGGCTTAAATGCCAAGAATATTTTAGATTTTGAATTGAGTAGGGGAATGCTTTGGATAGTGACCAATAAAGGTGTCCAAAATATTTTGCTTTCTGAAATAAGAAATGATGTCTATACTCCTTTTCTAGAATTGACTTCCATAAAAGTAAATGACAAAACGATTGACACAGCAAAACATAACTTCAACTATGAAAATAATAAATTTGTTTTTGAAATTGCTTCAAAAACATTAAAATACCGCAACGATATACATTACGAATTTCAACTTGTTGGGGTAGATGAGGAATGGGTTACGAGCACGTATGAGAATAATGTTTTTGAATATAAATCACTTCCCCCAGGTGCCTACACTTTCAAAGTAAGGTCAGTTTATGATTCAAACTATAGTGATGTTATTGCTTACGATTTCAAAATTCAAAAACCATTTTGGCTAAAAACCAGTTTCTTTATTCTCGCTGCAATATTCTTTTTACTCATTGTTTTTATCGTTTTATACTTTCAAATTCGTAAACAGAAAAACAAGTTACTTATTGAAAATAAATTTAATAAGACTCAACTCACGGCTCTGAAATCACAGATGAATCCTCACTTTATTTTTAATTCTTTGAACTCAATTCAAGATTTAATATTACAACAAGACAAAGAAAATGCATATAACTATATCAGTAAATTTGCTTTGCTCGTTAGGAAAATCCTTAATCATTCGGACAGGGAGTTTATAGATTTTGAGGAGGAAGTCGATGTTTTAAGCGTTTATTTAAGCCTCGAAGAATTAAGATTTAAGAATGACTTTTCTTTTCAAATTAAAACGAATGGGATAAAAGATATAGAGATTCCCCCAATGCTAATTCAACCATTTGTAGAGAATGCGCTAAAACACGGACTTCTGCATAAAAAAGGAGCTAAAATATTAGGCATAGAATTTATTTTTAAAAATGAAACATTAATCTGTAAAATTGAGGACAATGGAATCGGTAGAAAAAAGTCGAATGAAATTAAACAACGTCAACATAAATTGCATGACTCTTTTTCTATAAAATCAATTAATACCCGCCTAGAAATACTGAAAGAATTGTATGGTAAAGATGTGGGAGTAGATTTTGAAGACTTAACAGATGGAGATTTAGCAACTGGAACAATTGTTATTCTCAAAATACCGTTCAAAAGAAGATTTTAATATTCTGGTTCTATATGTTTTTGTGTGGGTAGATTTAAAATCTATGGTTTAATTGAAGCTAAACGATTGTTAATTTGGTTCTACTTTTATTTAAATGGAAACTTTCTTATAAAATAAATTTCTTTTTATTTTATAAGCGCCTGTTATTTAAGTATTTATTGTTAGAAGTCCCAGAGGGACGGCATGTTAATAGGGATGGACGTAAGTCCATCCGCCAAACGATACAAAACCCAATAAAATCGACCTAATTGCATGCAATTAGGTCGATTTTATTGGGTTTTGTATTATATCTATTTGTTTTAAACCAAGGACCTTCGCCCTTGATTATTAGTATGCCAACCCTACGGGACTAACTAGCTGAAATACAGATTATGTAGGTTACAATTAAATAAGTAGTAGAACTATTAATTTTTCAAAGGATTAAAATTGATTACCCACAGTATTTCATATAGAGACATATTTTTAGACTGTTCCTAAAATTAAAGTGACTATTCATATATATTTCTCTGATAATTAAATATTAAGTTTAATATTTGTAAGTATGCAAAACACCTATAATGCCATATTAGTTGATGATGAACAAAGTGCTAGAAACATTCTGTCTAATTTACTTTCGAATTTTTGTCCTGAAATTAATATAGTTGAAAAATGTGAAGATGTTGAGCAAGCGGTGGAAGCTATAAAAAAACATAAACCCGATTTGGTCTTTTTAGATATAGAAATGCCTAATTATTCAGGTTATGAAATCACTTCATTTTTCGACCAAATCGACTTCGAGATTATTTTTGTAACCGCTTATGATCATTATGCAATCAAGGCATTTCAAGTTTCAGCTGTTGACTATTTGTTGAAACCAATTGATATAAATAAATTAAAAAAAGCGATTGAAAAGTTTATCGATAAACAAAAACTTTTTAGTGCATCCATAAATTACAAAGTTCTGGTAGAGAGTTTAAAGGAGAATATTGTGAGTAAAATTATTATTCCTCATCAAGGCGATCAAAAAGTAATACCACTAGATGAAATTATAGCGATTGAAGCTTGCGAATCCTATAGTTTTATATTCTTAATTGATGAGAGCAAATATATAGTAAGCAAAAACCTTAAGCATTTTGAAAATTTATTTGAGAATAACAACAATTTTATTCGGACCCATAAATCTTGGATTGTTAATATTCACTTTCTCAAATTATATTCCAAATCAAATTTAACTATTGAACTAGAGAATAAGATAATTGCGAAGTTATCGAAGTATAAAAAATCAGTTTTTGAGGAGTCTTTATTGATGTAGATCCCCATTGGCTTAAATCAACTCCATCTTTTACTGCTTCTAAATTGTTACTTGTCGTGAGCGCATCACTTGAGCAAATAACTGTAGTTTTCAAATCCATATTTCTTAGATCTTTATGGTTCTACTATGAAAATAATGGAAGAATATTGCTTAACTAATATTGCAGCCATCTTATCAAAATTTCAAAAAAGAGATTCTTCGGCATTTTAATTCTTATGTAAGAATTAAAACTTTGTCAGAATGACGACTCAGCTTGTTGGTTTTCGTAAAAAAAAAATGGTGCTCAAGCGAAGCTTGAGCACCGTTTTTTACGACTCGTTAAACCAAACCCCCGTCATTCCGACAAAGTGAAACGCCGAGGAATCCCTTCTGTTTGTTTCACATTCTCTTTTTGTCAAAATTACTGAATCAGGGATAAACCATTAAATTCGTGGTAGAACCATCTTTATTATTGTTAATCCTTCAGCAGAAGGGATAATTATGGATATTCTATTTGTAATTCTGTGATAAAAAATAGCTCTATATGATTTTGTGTGGGTGATCTACTTTACTCTTTCTAAAGATAAGGGTAGAACTATGTATTTAACGGACTTGAATATATTTCTTATATATATCTTTTTTACTTGATGAAAAACTCAGTTCCAGCGGAACGGTATATTAGTAGGGATGGACACTAGTCCATCCGATAAACGATGGAAACCGTTACAAAACGCCTTCAAAATAGTACAGTAATGTATGCCTATATTTTAAATATCGGTCAGGAATACTCTCACTTTATTAGAATTCTACAACGCTCTATTTTACTGTAAATCTTCTATCAGAGTCAATAATTATTCGATGAAACACATGAAATCATCCATTAATGAATCAAATAAGTCTGTTAATGAAACATGTCTTGTAATAACTTTTTACATGCTTTAAACTTGCATCATAATTAAATATCATGAAAAAAATCATATCAATTTGTTTAATACTTGTCTCGACTTTTAGTTTTTCTCAGGACAATCAGAATCTCGAAGTTTCTAAAATAGAGTCAGGATCATATCCAGTATATAAAATGCTTGAGCGCGGGTATGAAAAATATATTTTTGAGTTAGCAAAAAAGCAGTGGCCAGTTGAAATTTTTCCAGAAGGAGATTTAATTCCAAAAATCCTCATCAAAAAAGTGGGGATAGTTGAAGAATATTATAAAGCGGATTTACCAGCTTTTCCGGCTTATTATTTTGGAGGAAATGCTGAAGTATGTGTAACAGTAATAGATAAGAAAATCTACTATTACACATGGTCTGGGAAATCAGGCGCTGAAATTAGCTACATTCTTACCAAAGAGAAAGTTTCGACTTACAATTTCGAAAAAGAGCAATTAGATGAATACCGAAAAACAATGAAAGGTCAGCAATCAGGCGCAAGGAGTGAAAGAATTGAAAATAAGGCTGAATTGGCTGCTAAAGAAGCAGAAGAAAATACATTAAAAGGGAAATCAATTAAATCAATCTCTTTAAAAATGGTTGATGCTCCAAAAGAAATAGGTCACCTTTCAGTGGTCTCCATAGGTGTTGAAACAACCCTAACAAATGGTAAGGTTCTTAAAACTAAAAATTTAGGAGGACTAACTCCTTACGCCGATTTTAATATCAAATCTGTTGGTGGTGACTATGCAGGAGGTGATTTTAAAGTGGCAAGCGACAGCAGAAAAATTCCCAATGATAAAATTGAATTAAGTGTTACGTCAAAATATAATTCAGGTGTGAAAGGCACTTTCTCCTATCCCATCAATTATATGAATAATCTACATTATCAGTATCAAGGATTTGGCGGTTCTTTTGGTAGAGGTGGGGTCCATGGGAAATCTGTTCATGGTGGACACGGAAAGAACGGTAGAAGTGTTAATGGAACATTGGAAAAACAAAGCGTTAATGGTCAAAATATCACGAAAATAGTTTTTAGAGATGCTGCCAATGGGCAAGTCTTGACAGAAGCGAAGGTTCATGTTAATAATAAAGTGACCTTGAATGTGAAAGGAGGAAACGGTGGAAATGGAGGAAAAGGACATTTCTCAGGAGATAATGGCGGAAATGGTGGAGATGGCGGAAACGGCGGAACGGTAATGCTTTCAGGAGGCGGTGTGAACCAATTAAATATCGACATCCAAAATGCTGGTGGGAATGCTGGAGCAGGAGGAGCTGGTAATGAAAGTTACAATAAAAAAGGCGCAAACGGAAGAAGAGGAAGTGCTGGAAGTATAATTAAGTAAAACAATAAATATCAAACCAATAAAAATCAAAATAGTAACAAGTCAAAAGTAAAGAATTATGAGGAAATTAAAATTTATTATAGCAATAGCATGTATCGCATTTGCGGGAACAGCAGAAGCACAATCTTTTAAAGAGAAGATGCAAGCCAAACTTGATAAGGCAAATGCGAAATTAGAAAAAGCTGCAGAGGGTAAGTCTAAATATGAATCTTATGATTTTGAAGATCCTAGCGGAATATCGGGAACTTACTTCGTTAATGTTCCAGTAATCCCAAGAGAAAACACGATTGGATTCGAGTTCATAAAAGAAAAGGATGGAGAAATAGTGAATAACCTTGCCGTTATTATGGGTGGAGAGGGTTATGGCGATAGACCTAATTCAATGAAATGCATTTTAAAGGAAAAGTATAAGACGAAGTTTGATGTTATCTACTTTGAAATGGTAGACAAAAGTATCAAAGCACTTGCAAATAATAGTGATGATTTTGTGTATATGGAGATTAATCCAAATGTTTATACTTTAACGCAAAATGGAAAAGTGCTGACTGTATTGGCAAAAGATTCTTCGCTTTTTAGTGACTTTGATGTTGAAACAGCGCAAGTTCTTTATGACCAAAACATGTCGAAAATCAATTCAGCAGAAGCAGAAAAGGAAACAGCAATTTGGATGAAGAATGAGCTGTATGCTAAAAATGTAGATAAAATCATTTTTGCAACGGAAGACTGGCACTTAATGAAAAGAGGATACGGTAATAAACCGCCAATGGTGAATGGAAAAGGATTTACGACTGTATTAGATATGGCTGGAAATATGAACTATATGGCATTTTTTAAAGTTCCACCAGCAACAAAATACCCTGGACAAGAAGTTAATTACGTTTATGAAATGGGCGGAAAATCTACCAATAGAGTAGAGTGTAGATCCAGATCAGCAGCTTGGGGTGGAATGGTTAAAAGACTTGAAACTTCAGATTTTGATTACAGACAGCATTCTCCAAGATCTTTAAGGACTTATAATCAATACCATAGTCAATATGTTCAAGATTATGCATTTATTCAATTACTTCACATGAATAAAGACAATTTTAAAGTAGGAGAAAAGTACAATTTAACAGTAAAAATGTACACTAATCGCGATGGTGAAAACGGAGAATTAATTGCAGAAGGTGTTGTCTCTTTATTGTATTCTGAACAAGCCGAATTAGCGTTTAACGGAGATCCTGATAAACCTGAAAAGGTAGCAATATGGACACAGTTTGAGGAATTTTTAGATGAATAAACATAAAGCGTAAACCACCTTAATAATCAACAAAGCCGTTCTAAGAAAATAGAACGGCTTTTGTTTGTTTCTAAATTAACTTTTTTTCTGCGAACCGTTGTTTAATAATCTATATCTTTATATTAGTATTTTAAATCTAATGTACATGACCTGATGGAAGCAAAACCAATTCAACTCACTCCAAGAACATTCATGAAGAGCCTCAATATTATTTATTGGGCTATATTAATTGGAATGTTACTCATTGGTTGCATAATTGTGCTTATTTTAGAATCTTGGGATATTTTAATGCCCTCTTACGCAGATTCTTTTTTAATTGCCGTACCTTTATTTACTTTCTTAGGTGTTGTTTTAGGACGTGTTTTGTATAAAAGAAAACTAGACAGTCTAAAAAGTGAGAAAAGTCTCAAAGCTAAAATGTCAGGTTTTCAAACAGCATTAATTATAAAGTTTATGTTGGTTGAAGCTCCATTTGTTTTGGGAGTAGTAGCAACAATTTCAAGCAGTAACGTTTTCTATTTAATGATTTCAGGAACTTTGGTTATGTATTTTATTACCCTTAAGCCAACCAAAAGCAAAGTTATAAAGGATCTTGATTTAGATAGTCAGTTAATTCTTGATTTTAAGAATGGTTTAGAATTAATGAAATAAAATTAATCAAATTGAAAATTCAGAAACCAATATTTAAATTTAACAAAAGAATGAAAAAACGCTTAGGCTCATTACTAATAGTATTGGTGTTACCCGTTTTATTCGCCTTTTTTTCAAATATGTTAATTGAGAATACTGCTGACGGGAAAACTTTTTTTGAACATAAAAAAATAGAATCCAATAAAGTGGGTTTGCTGCTAGGAACATCAAAATACAGGGCAGAAGGAGGAATTAATTTATATTTCAAATATAGAATTGATGCAGCAGTTCGCTTATATGAAAGTGGGAAAATCAATTTTATTCTCGTAAGTGGCGATAACAGTACAGAGTATTACAATGAACCCGAGGCTTTTAAAGCAGAATTAATAAAACGAGGAATTCCAGTAGAAAAAATATTTTTAGACTATGCTGGATTTAGGACTTTAGATTCTGTAGTTCGTGCAAAAGAGGTGTTTGGTCAGAGTAGAATCACAATTATTTCTCAAAAATTTCATAACGAAAGAGCTATTTATTTAGCAGAGCATTATGGATTAAATGCAATTGCCTATAATGCAAAAGACGTATCAAAGAATTACGGATTTAAAACCCAAGTAAGAGAGTATTTCGCCAGAAGTAAGGCTATACTGGATGTTTTGTTTGGAGTAGAACCAAAATTCTTAGGAGATAAGATTGAGATTAAGTAGAGAGCTCTATCCAAATGATATGTTGAAATAGCACATTTATTCTTTACGTCGAATCATTAAAAGAAATCCGGGATTATCCCGATTAAAATGCGGGAGAAGATTACGCGTTACAATACAGCGGACATTCAATTACCAATTGATAATTATTTATACTCATTCTTCTCTCTAATTATCGACTAATTTAATTCTATTGAACTACTTTTATAATAAAATATAACATTATGAAAACCAAAAGCTACTCTCGTATTTTCAGAATCTTGCATTGGGCGATTGCCATATCTTTTACCTTACTACTTTTTACGATATTCTTGCGTTTAACATGGATGAATAAATATAATGTTGCCGAAATTATTGGTGATTTTTTAAGTAATACGAATCAGAGTTTATCTCAAGACGAGCTTATCGTTTTAGCAAAACAAATTAGAAAGCCCATGTGGGATTGGCATATTTATATTGGATATGTCCTTACAGGATTGTTTTTAATTCGTTTTACAATACCATTATTCGGATACATGAAGTTTCAAAATCCTGCAGTAAAAGTGCTTACTAAAAAAGAAAAGTTTCAAAGATGGATTTATATCATTTTTTACGTTTGTGTCGTAGTTTCTTTGGTGACAGGCTTAATCATTGATTTCGGTCCAAAAGAATATAAGAAAGATATGGAAGCAATACACGTCCAAGCGCTCTACTATTTAATTCCATTTATTGTTCTGCATATAGGTGGGGTTTTGTTTGCAGAATTCACTACTCAAAAAGGTCTAATATCTAACATTATCAGTGGTTCAAAGCGTGAAAATTAGGGAAAACGCTAATAATTCACTATGTTTGCACAGGTTTTTAACAAAATAGTCAAGAAAAGTAATCCTAAGTCGGGTATCACACTTTTCTATAATTAAAGTCATAAATCAGACTTTTCCTACTGCATCTCGCAGAGTTTTTTATTAAAAAGCAATTATTAATGATGCTTGATTTTTCATTCTAAATGAAGAAACGAGCATAAAACCGTATAGAATTATGAGCAAAAAACGTGTAGGTATAATCGGTGCTGGACCAAGTGGATTGGCACAACTCCGTGCATTTGAAGCAGCTAAAAAAAAGGGAGAAGAAGTTCCTGAAGTAGTATGTTTCGAAAAACAAAGTAACTGGGGAGGAATGTGGAACTATTCTTGGCGAACAGGAGTAGGGAAGTATGGAGAACCTATTCACGGAAGTATGTACAAATACCTATGGTCAAATGGACCTAAAGAATGTTTGGAGTTTTCTGATTATTCTTTTGACGAACATTTCGAAAAACCAATTTCTTCTTATCCACCAAGACCAGTACTTTTCGATTACATCCAAGGAAGAATTAAAAAAGACAATGTTAGAGATTACATTCGTTTTGATACAACAGTGAGATGGGTAAGCTTTGATGAAAATACAAAGAAGTTTACAGTGATGTTGGATGACTTGAAGAACAACAAAACGTATGCTGAGGAATTCGATTATTTAGTTGTTGCATCTGGACATTTCTCAACGCCTAATATGCCATATTTTAAAGGAATTGAAAATTTCCCAGGGAATGTTCTTCATGCGCATGACTTTAGGGGTGCCGATCAATTTAAAGATCAAAATTTACTATTGATAGGAAGTAGTTATTCAGCCGAAGATATCGGAGTTCAATGTCATAAACACGGAGCGAAATCTGTTACTTTAAGTTACAGAACAAATGCAATTGGCGTAGATTGGCCAGAAGGAATGAAGGAAATGCCATTGGTTACTCATTTTGAGGAGGACGAAGCTTTCTTTAAAAATGGGGAAACTGAGAAATATGACGCAGTAATCATGTGTACAGGTTATCAGCATAAATTCCCATTCCTGCCTGATAACATGCGCTTGAAAACGAAGAACAACTTGTATCCTGATAATTTATACAAAGGTGTTTTCTTTAATGAAAATCCTCAATTGATTTATTTAGGAATGCAAGATCAATATTATACTTTCAATATGTTCGACACACAAGCTTGGTTAGCCCGCGATTATATGTTGGGTAAATACAAGTTGCCAGCAAAAGATGAAAGAAGAGTAGATATTGATAAATGGTTAGAAAGGAATGAAAATCTAAAAGATGGTCACGATCATGTAGATTTCCAATCTGATTACATTAGAGATATTATTAAACTTTCAGATTATCCAGACTTTAATCTGGATAAAGTAGCTGAAATGTTTAAAGAATGGTTGAAAGACAAAGAAGAAAATATTTTAACTTACAGAGACAAAACTTACCAAAGTGTTGTAACTGGAACAATGGCTGCAGAGCACCATACCGATTGGATGGATGAAATGGATGACAGTAAAGAACGCTATCTTTTTGAGCCAGAAGAAGAGGAGGAAGATGATGTAAAAATGAACTCTACGGTTATTTAATAAAAAATATAACTCAATTTTTAAGCCCATCAGGAATTTCTTGGTGGGTTTTTTTATGGGTTTTTCTCAAGGAAACATTGCCTTCGACTGGCTATTAGTCAACGGATTACTCTTCGAAAAATTAATTACTGAGTGATTTTGAATATCGGAAATATGGAAAATAACAAAACAGAAATATAAGTCTTAAGATTGAAATGATTTTAGGAACTTTACACCTCGGTGACTGAGCTTGTCGAAGGTGGCGAATTCGGAGGGTAATTTCTTAAGGCAGTGAAAGCAATGAAATCGAATAAAAAATAAATTGCAATAGACATTATCGTTTGTAAATTTGTAAAATGAATAGAGTTTTAATAAATTCAATAAAATCCCCATTCTTCCAAGAAGCTTGGGAATTATATTTATCTGCATTTCCGATAGATGAGAGAAGAGAATTAGCTGTTCAAGAAAAAATTTTCACGCATGAAGATTACCACTTTGAGATTGTAGTAATTGAGAATGAATTCATAGGGTTTATAACTTGGTGGCAATTTGAAGGTTTGCGTTATATAGAACACTTTGCAACATTGCCAATTCACCGCGGAAAAGGATACGGTAAATCTATTTTAGAAAAGTTTATTTCTGAAAATGAAGAACAAGCTATTTTAGAAGTTGAATTGCCTAATTCAGAAATTGATAAAAGAAGAATTGGATTTTATGAACGATTAAATTTTAAACTCAATCCACATAAATATCAGCAATTGCCTTACAGATTTAATGGAGCCAAAGTAGACTTAATGATTATGTCTTATCCAACTAAAATAGATGAGGTGAAATTAGCGAAATTCGAAAAGGATTTTAAAGAGAAATGCTTTGATGGAATTATTAATATCGTTTGATAAGAAAATGAGAACCCTTGCAAATGTTACTTTACAACAAGTTGGTATAGTAACATTTGCAAGGGATGACAGGGTTTGTAGTGATGGTTCAAAAAAATAGGAGGAGAAAATAATTACGCTCAAGCTTAATTTTTTTTCTCCTCCTATTTTTTTGATTATCCACACATACAACTGTCATTCTATTATTACATAAAATCAAAGATTTTAGTAATAGTAGGATCTCATTTATTTATCGACTTACTGGTAAATAAACCTTTAAGTATTTAAATTTTATCTCAATGTTTAAATGGCTAGGTCTTTTAAAAGATTATACTGAAAGACTTTAACAAATAAACCCATTTGTATTTTTTATTTTATATTCGGCTATGGAAAAACTGTTGAATGAAATAAGAAACTGCAAAGTTTGCGAAGAATATTTACCTCATGGATGCAATCCAATAATTTCAGCCAGTAAGAAAAGCAAAATTGTAATTATAGGTCAAGCACCAGGTCGAAAAGTTCATGATTCAAGTATTCCATGGAACGATAAAAGTGGAGATAATCTAAGAGAATGGCTTGGAGTAGATAAAGCAACTTTTTACAATCCTGATAACTTCGCCATCGTAGGTATGGGGTTTTGCTATCCCGGAACAGGAAAGTCCGGAGATTTACCTCCGCGCAAAGAATGCGCGCCGCTGTGGCATCCAAAACTACAAAGCGAAATGAATGATGTTGAATTGACTATTCTCATTGGTCAGTATGCTCAAAAATATTATTTAGGCAAGACAGCCAAAAGATCTCTAACCGAAACTGTAGAGTACTTCCATGAATATCTCCCAAAATTCTTCGTTCTCCCACATCCTTCACCAAGAAACAACATTTGGCAATCCAAAAACAGGTGGTTCTCATCAGAAGTTCTCCCCAATCTAAAAGAAAGAGTGAATACTATTTTAAATAAAATTTAGAAAAAAAAACATAAACCCCAGCGGGGTGATTTATTTCAATACTTGACGCAGTCGAGTTTTTTAAATAACGAAGTTATATAAAAACGTAAGAGGGAACTGGACGAGCGTCCGTGTTCCCTCTTACTAATCAACCTAACCTAACCACCTAAATCATTATAAAGGTACGCATATATAATGCGTTGGCAATGAATTTATTACCATAAAATGAATGTTTTCGACAAACAGCTATATTAGTCGGATGGATATGCTAAAAAAGAGTATTAGTTATGGGATTAATAATGTAAGAACATCATTTTATCTTGGAAGAATGTAATTCCTAGCCAAAGGACCTTCATTCATTAATAAATCGATAATTGAAAGATTCGGGGAGAAAGGATATTTATCTGAAAAAACCTGAATATACTTCTCTTGAGGTAAATCAAACTGTTTTTTATCTAAAGCAATTCGGAAATCTGCTGTACCTTCAGGGATTATATATTCTTTTGAAAATGAAACATCTATTTCTAAATCCAACCAAGTCAATAGTTGTTTTAATATTTTCAAGTTGAATACATGCAAAGAATTTTCTTCTTGATAAATGAGTTCCTTAATTTGTTCACCATAATAGAAAAAGTAAGGGGCATGCTTATAGCTACTTTGCAGAGCTTTCCAATGGTCTTTACGCCAATCTATATCATACGTTATGCGTATATTTTCGACAGGTGTTTTACTTCCGTTTGGACGCATCACAGGAACACTCAAATACATTGGTCCGTTACTCTCTAAAATTTGAGTTCGGTTCCGCCACGTTTGTTTTTTATAATGTTCGTGTATGTCTATTACAATCGCATTGCACTGCGCAATGGATTGAAAATAGGGGATGCTACCAAAGTAATTTGTTGAGTAAATCATTAATTTATTCCAGTAAATAATCTTTCCCAACGTACTCCACCATTTGGATCACTAGAATACCAAACCATAGAAGCTCTACCAACAATATGATCTTCTGGAACAAATCCCCAAACTCTTGAATCTGCCGAATTAAAACGGTTATCTCCCATCATCCAGTAGTAATTTAATTCAAAAGTGTAAGTCGTTACTTCTTTTCCATCAATGAAATATTTCCCGTCTTTTTCTTCAAATGAATGCAATTCATAAGCAGTAATAACACGTTTGTACCATGCGACATTATGCGCATTTAATTGAATTATTTCTCCTTTTTTAGGAACCCAAAATGCTTCGAAATTCGATACCGTATTGTTGTGGTCAAATGACTTTGGATAATAATTCAAGTTGTTTACTTTTTCAGCAGCAGATTGATTTGCAACATCGCCTCTTTCTTGATTTACCAAAGTAAATATTGCTTCAGGATAACTCTTTTTCAAGGCACCTAACTCAGTAGCAGTTAAATTCATGATGCTTCCATTATTGTAATAATCTCTACCTGGCTCTAACCCAAATTTAGATTTCATTACTCTAGCTGAAGGCAAAGAAATGTTTGAAACCTGATACTGTAAGTTTTGATATTTGAAAATTGGCGCCTTTTTTCCATTCACATAAACTTGTGAATTTTCAATTCTCATAGAATCTCCAGGAATTCCTATACAACGTTTAATGTAGTTTTCTCTTTTGTCAACTGGGCGATAAACAACACCAAAATGATCAATCATTCGACCTTCTCCACCAGAGAAAGTACGTTTGTTAACTGCAATTTCGTAACGTGCTTTATCTCTCCACATCTCAATGTTGTCAATGAAGTCTTGGTATAGTTCATCAATGATTCTTGATACGTTTCTGTCTAATTTTAAAGCTTCTAATTGCATTACACTGTCCAAAGCAGCACCTTGATATTGTGTAGATAGTTCTTGACTTCTCTTTTGTAATAAGGCATTACTATTTGGAATCTTACTTTTGTCAATTGATTCTTCAAATAATCTTCTTGCTTCATTATTTACAATACCATGATAATCGTGTCCCATTAAACCATTTGGCATCCGTGGATCATAAACCGCGGTATCTCCAGAAGGATAATTGAATACCACAACGTCATAATTCTCAACATCTGCCCAACCTGGTAGACGCGTATATTCTAGCTTTTCGAATGTTGTGTAAGATTTTATATTAATCCACGGAATGGTGTTGTGAACAAGCGGGAAGGAGAGTGGAGTTACTGGAACTTTCGATCCATACGCCATTTTATTTACCACTAAGAAATCTCCAACCAATAATGTTTTCTCCATTGATCCTGTTGGGATTTGGAAAGGTTCAAAAACATAAGTTCTGATGGCGCTAGCAGCAACTAAAGCAAACAAAATACTGTCTCCCCATTCCTTAATGACTGTCTTTTTACCTTTTTTCTTCTTTTGTAAAAAACTCAATGCATAAGCTACAACATGTCCAATAATAGGAAGTGTTAAGAAAAGAACAACATGATCTCCATTTTTTCTGCGCTCAATATCTGTTTGTTTCTCCCAATCAGTGGTAAAAACGGGTTGAACAGTTTCATCATTGGCAATTTTCGCCATTAATAGAAATGGAAAGAAAATTCCTTGAAGTGTGTCAGCCAATGAGAAAAAACCATGTTTACGAATGTAACTCACATTGAAAACCATCCACATTACGATATGAATTCCTGGAATTACCATTAAAAATGCCCACCAAGCTGGTTGTCCGGCAATTTTAGAAGCTATTGCATAATTATAACCGGGAATTAAAGCTTCCCAAGATTTATGTCCAGCCTTTGGAAAACTCTTCCACCACATTGCGATGTAAGGATAAACTAGAAAAAATAAGTAAAAATATAATGCAGACATTGTTTTTAATTTTTAAGAAAGTTGTAGCACATCTTTCATTGTAAATATTCCTTTTTTATTTTGAATCCATTCCGCTGCTATCACAGCACCCAAAGCAAATCCTGTTCGGTTATGTGCTTCATGTTGAATAGATAATGTATCGATATTTGATTTGTATTCAATAAGATGTGTTCCTTTTACATCCGGTTCTCTAACGGCTTCTATTTTAAGCTGATTTTCTTTTTTTGTGTTTTTCTCACTTTGTGGAATGGTGGCTGAGTTTTCTGATGCACAATACCAATCTTCTAGTTGACTATAGTTTTGGATTATTCCATTTGCTAAAGTAATCGCAGTTCCGCTCGGAGCATCTAACTTTTCAGTGTGGTGTATCTCTGTAATACTCGGTGTATATTCGTTGTAAGGCTCCATTAATTTGGACAATTGTTCATTCAGTTTAAAGAATAAATTAACGCCAATACTAAAATTTGAAGCATGAACTAAAGCTCCATTTTTCTCATCAACAGAAGTTTTTACTTTGTCGTAAGATGAATTCCAACCCGTTGTTCCGACAATTGCAGGAATGTTGTGCGCAAGTAAAAAGTCTATATTTTCAAGAACAGAAGTTGGGGTAGAGAAATCTATGGCAGCATCAGCATTAGCAATCATTTCCTTATTTAGTGGATTGACATCAGTAGCTTTTCCGATAACTTCGTGACCACGAGAAATTAGAATCTTTTCAATTTCTTTTCCCATTTTGCCGTAACCCACCAGTACTACTTTCATAAAGTGATTGTTTTTTGAAGCGTCACAAAATTAGTATTCTCTTGCATCATAGCGAATTATATTAACGAAAATTAAGGCTCAATGCTAGTCCAGGCGTTCGAAAATCATGCATTGTTGGTTTTATACTTAAAGATAAATCTTTTGATACGTCGAAGTTAACGAAATGCGCTTCAACATGAGCATCTAGAATATTTAAACCATAAACTGCTATAAATGCAAAAATCATTAGATCTCTTTTCCTTCTAAAATCTTCAAATAAAGTCAATACTCCTTGATCATCGTATTGCGTATATTTATCGAGATTTGGAGTTTCGAATTCATCCCTGTAAAGATATTCAGCCTTTAAATCTCTTTGCGTAATGTGATTTTGGACAGCTTTAAATCCTGTGTATCCTAAGCCAGCATATATAATTGGGATTTTCCAAAAAGCTTTTTTCTTTCCTTTTGGCATTGCGATATGATTGTAAATCTGTCCTCCTCCAGGAATAAGAGATAATAAAGCAGCTTTTTTTGGCGAATGAACAGTGTCCTTCACTTTTACCTTTGACATTAAGGTAGAGTCGATTGCTAAACTATCAAGCTGTTTAGGTTCTTGTGCTTTTATAGCAACGGTAATAAAAAGAAGAAGTACAAGAAGAAATCGCATTCCTTTATTCGTTCAAAATTTCAATAATTCTATTCAAATCTACCTCAGAATTGAAATTGATAATCAATTTTCCATTTCCAGTAGGTTGTTTTTTTATTTGAACCTTAGCAGCAACTTTATCAGAGAAATCTTGTGTAAAATCATTTTGCTGATGCGTTACAGAAGGTTTAGCTTCTTTCTTTTTTGGTTCTTCAGTTTTGTTTTTCTCCTCACGAAGTATATTTTCTAAATCACGAACAGAAAGTTGTTCTTCAATTACGCGTTCAAAGATTTCAATTTGTGTTTGCTCATCATCAATACTCACTAATGCTCTGGCATGACCCATTGAAATTTCGTTTTCTCTAACTCCCAACTGAATTTTCGCAGGCAATTTAAGTAAACGTAAATGGTTTGTAATGGAAGTACGACTTTTAGAAACCTGTTGTGCCAATTGTTCTTGGGTCAAGTTACATTCTTGAATCAATCTGTGATAAGAAAGAGCCACTTCAATTGCATTCAAATCTTGACGCTGAATGTTTTCAACCAAGGCCATTTCTAGCATTGTTTGGTCATTCGCAACACGAATATATGCAGGGATTTCTGTTAATCCTGCTAATTGTGAAGCTTTGAAACGACGTTCTCCTGAAATCAATTGATATTTACTTCTCCCTAGTTTTCTAACCGTAATTGGTTGAATTATTCCGTGCGTTGCAATAGAATCTTTCAATTCGTTCAATGCGTCTTCCTCGAAATGCGTTCTAGGGTTGAATGGATTGGCTTCAATCGATGTGATTGGCAATAAAGCCACGGAGCCCAATACAGATCCATCTGATAAATCTTCAGAGGTGATATCAGTTAGCGAACTTTCTAATAATGCACTTAATCCTTTCCCAAGTGCTGGTCGTTTTTTAGAACTAGAGCTCATCTTCTAATGAAATTTTATTGTTTTCTTCTGCTAATTTGGCTGCTTCTTCTCGTTGAATAATTTCTCTTGCAAGGTTCAAATAATTCACCGCGCCTTTACTTGTCGCATCATGCATAATGATTGTAGAACCATGTGATGGTGCTTCCGCTAAGTTTGTATTTCTGTGAATTACAGTATCGAAAACCAAGTCTTGGAAATGTGTTTTCAATTCCTCAACAACATGATTTGCCAAACGTAAACGTGAGTCGTAAAGTGTAATTAAAATCCCTTCAATGTCTAAATCTTTATTCAGTCGACCTTGAATGATTTTAATTGTATTTAATAATTTTCCTAATCCTTCTAATGAGTAATATTCTGATTGAACTGGAACAAGAACGGCATCTGCTGCTGTTAGCGCATTTACAGTAATCAACCCCAAAGATGGAGAACAGTCAATGAGAATATAATCATATCTGTCTTTTACTTTTTCAAGTACTTTTCTCATTAAATATTCGCGATTGGGCATGTTGATCATTTCCAATTCGGCACCTACCAAATCTATGTGAGAAGGAAGGATGTCAAGGTTCGGATTTTCTGTTGAAAGAATCACTTCAGATGGATGAACATCGTTGATTAGACAGTCATAAATATTTCGTGTTTGCTTCGGATCAAATCCTACTCCTGATGTTGCATTCGCCTGAGGGTCTGCATCTACAATCAAAGTTTTATATTCAAGTACTCCAAAACTACCTCCTAGATTGACGGCTGTAGTTGTTTTTCCAACTCCTCCTTTTTGATTTGCAATGGCAATTATCTTACCCATGTTTTATTTAATTTTGTAAAGTATAGTACAAATGAGAGAACAAGATATGGATTAATAATTTACCCGTAAGCTTATTTTATCAAAATAATAATAACAGAATCTTGTTAGAAATTCTTTGTTTTTAATCCGAATCTACTAAATCTACTGATGAGTAGATAGATATAATGAAATCAGTTTTCGTTTACAATCAAAATGATTTATTATCATTTTTTTAGACCTTAAACTACTTGATTAAAGTGCAAATATTTCGCTTTTATTGCTCTAAAACAACAATTTTTCTAACTTGTTAATAACTTTGTCCTGCGAGAATTTATAATGTGAATTCTGAAAAGTGTTTTCGCAGTAGAAATGAGACTTTAATTCTTCTTTGCAAGAAAACTTATAATTTTTAAGTCTGTAATATGAAAACTTCATAAACACGCATAACGCAGTATTTGGAGTTTTCTTACAAAGACTAATATAGAAAGCTTTATTTTTATATATATTGAAAACCAATTACCATTTTAAATATGATGAAAAAATACTTTTTTACTCTTCTTTTATTCTCCTTATTGGCTTGTAATACCCATAAAGCAGATGCAATCATCGAAACAACTTTAAAAGCAGATTCAATATCAAATCCTATTGATAGTTTGGATACCACCAATTATCAGCAATTAAATAGCCGAGGAATCGATGAAATGATTGGGATAAGCGAATTGGAACAAAAAATGATTGATGCTGGATTGGTTGACATTCAGTCAGTAGATTCAACTATTCATGTGGATGTAAAGTATGCTACCATGGATAATTTTATGAATAGAATTTTATATGTTGGTTATGAAAAGGTTTATCTTCAGCCAATTGTGGCTGAAAGACTTTCTAAAGCTCAAAAAGCACTTCAAGCGATAGATTCTTCATTAACATTAGTCGCTTTTGATGGTACAAGGCCAAGATCTGTGCAACAAGAAATGTGGAATGGTTTGGATACCGTACCTTTTAACGAAAGAATTAAGTTTGTGAGTAATCCTGCTAATGGAAGTATTCATAATTACGGAAGTGCAGTCGATTTGTCAATTATGGATAAATCAACTGGTGTGTGGTTAGACATGGGAGCAGGTTATGACGATTTGCGTAAAATTGCGTACCCGAGACACGAAGCAAAATTCCTAGCTTCTGGCGAATTAACAGCAGCACAAGTCGACAATAGAAAACTACTCAGAAAAGTTATGCGAGCAGGCGGTTTTTGGGTGATAGAAACAGAATGGTGGCATTTTAATGCTTTTTCAAGGAAAAAAGCAAAGGAAATGTTTGAGATTGTGGAGTAGTTTTTTGTTAATTGTTAATTATTAAGGTTTAATGGTTAATGTGGGTTGCGCTGGACGGTTTTTAATGGAAATGATTTATTAGTAAACTCAATTTCTACACAGTAGAAATTCAATATTCCACCCCGTTAACCATTAATAATTTACCATTAAACATTATATTAAGGTTTAATGGTTAACGCGTTTTTGCGCTGGACGGTTTTTTAGTGGAAATGATTTATTAGTAAACTCAATTTCTACACACTAGAAATTCAATATTCCACCCCGTTAACCATTAATAATTTACCATTAAACATTAAATTAGGGTTTAAAGGTTAACGTTGGTTGCGCTAGACGGTTTTTAAAGGAAATGATTTATTAGTAAACTCAATCACTGCACAGTAGAAATTCAATACCCCAACACGTTAATAATTAAACATTAAAAATTAATCATTACCCTTCACCTTCTCCCAAGTACTAAACATACTCTCCTGACTTGGCCTATTCTCCTCAACTTCCGTCAAAGGCTCACAAGGTTTCAGCGTTTCATAACATTCCTTTGGCAATTGCTGATAAAGCGCTGTTCCTTTGGTTTTCCAGTCTATCATTTCTTGACTAACTTCTTTAATTACTCTCGCAGGATTTCCAACGACTAAACTGCGTCTTGGAATATTTGCTTTTGCAGGAACAAAGCTCAACGCTCCAATAATACATTCTTCTCCAATTACGGCATCGTCCATTACAACGGCGTTCATTCCGATTAAACAATTTGCTCCGATAATTCCACCATGGATAATTGCACCGTGTCCAATATGGGCTCCTTCATGCAAAGTAACTGTCGTTCCTGGAAACATGTGAATTGTGCAGTTTTCTTGAACATTGCATCCATCTTTGATCACGATTTTACCCCAATCGCCGCGAATAGCAGCTCCTGGACCAACATAAACATTCTTTCCGATGATGACATTTCCCGTAACTGTTGCGTTGGGATGAATGAAGCTTGAAGGGTGAATGACAGGTTTAAAGCCATTGAATTCAAAAATATTTGCCATAATTTAACGATTTTCTACAACTTTTTGACCCATTTTTGCGTTGTTGTAATAATGAGTTACTGCGAATTTACAAAAGATTTAAAAGAAAACCATTTGGATAGAAAATATCATGACGAACGGTATGGTTTTCCAACAGAAAGTGACGACGAATTATTTGGTCGGTTGGTACTTGAAATTAACCAAGCCGGATTGAGTTGGTCATTGATGTTGAAGAAAGAAGAAAATTTCAAAAAAGCTTTTGATGATTTTTCAATTCAAAAAGTGGCGAAGTACAATAAAGACAAGATAGAAGAGTTAATGAATGACGCAGGAATTATCCGCAATAGAAGAAAAATTGAAGCTGTGATTTACAATGCGAATCAAATTATTGTAATTCAAGAAAAATATGGTAATTTTAACTTGTGGTTAGATCAATTTCTTGGATATTCCTTAATTGAATGGACTAAGTTGTTTAAAAAAAGCTTTAAATTTACAGGAGAAAAAATAGTTGAAGAATTTCTAATGAGCACAAGCTATTTAAAAGGAGCTCACAATGAGAATTGTTCAATCTACAACAAAATAAAAAACAGTAAACCGAAATGGGAAACAAGATAACTTTACTAATTATAAGCACATTATTCATGTTTGTTAGTAATACTAGTCAAGCGCAATACTCCTTAGGAGGTGGTGTTAGCACTTTTCATGGTTTAAACATTGATATTAATCGTGTTGGATTAAATGGATTTGTGGAAGTGCCAAAAGCCTCTGATATGACTTTATTGGTAAGAGCAGCTTACATGTTTCCTGAGAAAGATACTAGAACAGCTGATATTGAAGCTATAGATTTTGGAATTTCACCATCTAAAGCGCAAACAGACATTGTTGCTAAAACTTCTTATTTCGCTATCGATGGTGGAACACGGCACTATTTTATCAATGATTATGATGTTGGATTCTCAATTTTTGCTGGTCCACATATTAAAGGAATCTTGGCTTCTTATAGCGTAGATTACCGCGTTCCTGATGGTTTAGACCCTAATGATTATAAAACAATAGCAGGAAATGGTTCTCCTTCACAAAGTCTAACTAATTTAAGTCCACAATATTCATTACTGTTTGCTTTTGGAGGAACTGTTGGTGTAAAATATCAATTGCCATACAGAGGAGCATTAATGTTTGATGTAGGTTTGGAAATTGTTACGCAATTGTATGACCCATCTTATATTTTAGGATATGACATTTCTCCATTGTCATTCTCTTTCAATTTAGGTTACCGTTTCGATTGGTATTAAAACATAGTTTTTCATGATTGTTATTGAAAGTGGTGGTACAAAATCGACTTGGGTTTTTGAAGCTAAGTCGGATGAAATTCAAGCTAAAGAAACTGTTGGCCTGCATCCACAAGAGCTATCTGTTGATAAAAAAAATGTAATTCGGTCATTTATTAATGATAATAACCTTAAAAGTGAAACTGTCTACTTTTATGGAGCTGGATGCGAAAGTCCAGAAGCAAAAGTTAAAATCACATTATTTTTAGAAGATTTAGGGCTGAATGTAATTCAAGTGCAAACAGATATTTATGCTGCTTGCTTGGCGCATTTAGGAAATAAAAAAGGCGTTGTTGGAATTATTGGAACTGGAGCTGTCGCAGCAAAGTTTGATGGTGAAAAAGTCGTTCAGCAAACCTCAGGACTAGGTTATTTATTAGGAGACGAGGGAAGCGGTTATGATATTGGAAAACGATTATTGCAAGCGTATTTTAAAGGAGAGTTGTCACTAGAAATTAAAGAATCAATCGAAGCGTATTTTAATCATAAATCAATTCTGCACCGAATTCATGAACCAGATGGAAGAATGTGTATTGCAGGATTAACAAAAACAGTTCGTCAATTTTCTTCAGAACAATCGGTAAAACAGATTCTAGCAGCAGCATTTTCAGATTTTTGTGAGTCAGCTTTAAAACCATTTCATACTAACTCCCCAATTCATTTTGTTGGAAGTGTTGCATATTTCTTCAAAGTTGAATTAGCAGAAGCCTTGCGCAAAGCTGGTTTTGAAATGGGAGAAGTAAAGAAAGTGGCAGTTTTTGGAGTATTTGATTTCCTGTCATCTGAAAACAAGGGTTAAACATTGTTTTAGCGTCGCTTATCTATTTTAATGGATGTATTTACAGTTATAATTTTTTTTACATCATATTTATTAAGATATTGCACTTCCTATGTCAATTAAATAAATGGAAGAATTTGAACTAAAGGCGACTGCCCAGACACCATATATTCATTTTAACGCGCAATCCGGAGAGATGATTGTTCAAGGTAGAGCAATTTCTCAACCTGACGAAGATTTTTGGGCTCCAGTATTGAAGTGGTTTTATGCTTATGCTGTAGCACCGAGTGAAACAACGAACGTTATATTCAATCTGGAGTATTTCAATATTTCGTCATCTAAACAAATCTTGTTCTTACTGCATAAAATGAATGACCTTATGGAAGAAGGACACGATGTTATTGTAGAATGGAGATATTCAGAAGATGATTTAGAAATGAAAGAATCAGGTTTCGATTTTTCATGTGTTGTGAATGTTCCTTTTGAGTTTAAAAGCGTTCCAGTAGAAATCATAACGCCACTTTAGCTAAGCGTTTTTAATCATTCAATCCCCAATCATCAGGTACCACAAATCTTGCTTTTTTGTCATTGAACAGATATAAAATAGGATTTTCTAAGGGTTCTTCGATTGCTATACTTTCTAGATTAATATTATTTTTAACAGGAACAAGTGACGACAACCAATCTGGACGAGATAATATTTCAACGGGTTTAATCTCTAATTTTTTTAATTCTGAAATACGAATAAATGTGTTGGGAGAACTTCTATTGATCCTTCCTGGCAGGATAGCTTCTTCTGCAAAGAAAACACCTTTTATAAACATATATGAAATATCAATTGGTCGATTAATTTTGTCTTGAACTTCCTTTTTTAATCCCATTGGAATTTGATTCGTAACAATTTTTCCAAGTTTTAATTTTAGATTATCGCGAAGTCTTGGACCAACCCATTGAGATCCATCGTTGAAATCATTTAGCTTTTTCAACATATAATATTTTACTGAACATTCTAAATGAATCACCTTTTCGTTGTAAAGAATGATGAAATCAATTTCTCCAATAGTTCTTTTTTCAATGTTAATTTGAAAATTTTGCAATAAGAGTTCAATTTCCCGAAAAGTTTGGAAGAAGTAGGAGAGGAGTGCTTCAGCATAAAATCCTAATCGACTATTTTTTCTTCTCTTCACAAAGTTTTCTATCTCAAATGCATTTTTATCCAATTCCAAAAAGTAATCTACTGTTGCTCGTTTCCATTTATTTGTAATCTCCACTGGAAATAATGAATAAGGCGTTAAATCATAATCATCAGATAATGGAGCTTCTGAAAATAGAAGCCAATAAAGGTCACGAACAGTTTTACTTTTTAGCTTATGATATAATTTGGATTGCATTTGATAAAAATAATGGAATTCTTTGGAATTGTGAGTAAACTTGAAATCGAAGAGCTATTTCGGGTAAGGGGTAGTAGCGGCATCCTCTGACTTTTTAGTCAGAGATATAGCGGAAAACCCGACCCAGATGATTGCTTTTTGTTACTGCAACGTTTTAAACGTGTGGTAACAAAAAGCAATCGTCTGGGATACCCCCAAAAGAAAAAACGGATTAAAGAACAGCTACTTTTCAATTGTCTTTAAGGTGTAATAGTCATTCTAACATTGTGCTCTAATATTAAAAAAACAGATTCCTTTTGCCAATCCTAATTGAATTGATATTTTTGTGCTGAAATTATTCGTTTCAACAATAAGTTTAAATGAATAACGGACAAAAGTAATTTGACTTCAAAAAAGTCATTATCATATAAACGATAGAATAATATGAGAATTGTTGATACTATACCGCACGAACGTTTTAAGATTCAGATCTTTTCGTATAACGGTAAATATACTGTGAAGATTGAATTGGGACAGTTTGAACAAAGTTATAAAATTGGAGAACTCGATGTAATGGGCTTAGCGGACGTTAAAGCGATGATTTCGGATGAATTTTTAGCCAATTGCTTGAAAAGATTCGTAGAAATGCGAACGGATTGGAACGAATCTTTTAAAAATAAGAATACTAACATAACAAATTAATAAACAAAATGAAACGATTTTTTACTATTGCAATTATAGGTTTAAGTACTACTTTGTTAGTTGCTTCATGTGGTGATAAAGCAGCAAAAACTGCTGATACAGAAGATGTTAAACCAGTTGAGAAAAAGCAAATGGGTGATGGGACTACTGGAATAGCTATGGCATTTTATTACCAAGACAGTATTGCAACTCAATTTGGTTTTTACAAAGAGATTGATTCAATGATTAGAGTCAAAGAGATGAATTTTCAGCAAGAACTAGAAGGTAAATACCGTGCTTACCAAGCGTATGAAGCTGATATTCAAAAGAAAATGCAGAACAATGAAATCACAGGATATCAAATTGAAGAGATTCAGCAAGCTGCAATGCAGAAACAGCAATCTATTCAGCAATTTGAACAACAACGTGGTGCTGCACTTCAACAAGAATCAATGAAATATCAAACTGCTTTGATGAATAAAATCGCAGAAGCAGGAAAAGAGTTTTCTGATAAAAAAGAGATTGATTTACTGTTTTTCTATCAAAAAGGTGGACAAATTACGTTTATCAATAATGCGTATGATGTAACGGACGAATTCATTAAATACTTGAACAAAAGAGAAACTGAATTAATGTCTGGATTTGAAGAAGATGTTAAGGCATTGGACGGTGTGGATTTAAAGTAAATTCTGCCATTATTTTATAGCGTTTGTTTAGCGAAATATAATATGTTTATATCACAAGAAAAGTTACAGAGTAATATTGCCGAATACGTAATCTATATGTATCAGGTGGAGGATATGGTGCGTGCTTATCACTTTAATATTGACAAGATTCGTGTTCATATTATTCGACCTCAAGTAAAGAGTGAATCTTTCGAAGCGGAGGCCGTTAAGTGGTATGAGGAGGTAATTAAAGAAATGAAGTCACGTGGTCTAACTTCAAAAGGACATTTACACCGTTTGGGCGAGGTTATCACTGAAATGATTTACTTGCACAACACATTAAAAGATGTTGTTGAAGACAAAAGGTACCTCGAATTAATAGCGAGTGCGGATGAAAATGTTGAAGCTTTTCAGAAGAAAAGTGATTTAGGTTCAATGCATTTTGTAGAGGTTTGTTTCCAAGCTTTATACATGAAATTACTTTTGAAAATACAAGGTAAAGAAGTTGGTGCTGAATCAGAAAAAGCTTTTGATACAATGCGAATTATCTTGGCGTATTTAACACAAGCGTATCACCAAATGAAAGCTGGAGATATGACGATGTTTGAGAAGCAAAAATGATGATTTTGATGAATTATGAATTTTGAATTTTGTTGTGATTTTTTAATCCTTAGAGAAGCAATGCATTGCGCCTCTGCGGATTAAAAAATCACCTCCTGAACTTCTCATTAAACTTCTCCACTTGCTGTTTTCTCAATCCTTCTAAATCCTGTGGAACATCTCTTTTCCAACGTTTATGTGACCAAATCCAGTATTGTGGCGCCTCTTTAATTGTGTTTTCTAATAAATGAACGAATTGCTCAGTGATTTCACCATATTCCAATTCTCTAGGAGTTGAAGTGATTTCTTTCAAACGCATTGTATAGTGTCCTCGCTTGACTTTGTGCAGACTAAAATAAACTACTGCTTGGTCATATTTATTGGCTAACATTTCTGGTCCGAACAACATTCCTGAGGTTTGATTCAAAAATTCCATCCAGTAACATTTGTTTGAATCTCCTGGTGACTGATCCGCTAAAACAAGTGTAGAAATACAATCTTTGTTTTGCATATAAAAGTCATGCACAATTTTTGAATGAATTACTTTCATTCCAAAGCGTGACCTTCGGGCATTCAATTTTTCATCCCAAAATCCATTACTTAAAGGCATTCCAATTCCAACAGCTTGGTGCTTGAACAATAAGTTTTGTCCAGTAATTAACCATTCCCAATTGTTATAATGTCCAGAAACCAATAATACATTTTTGTTTTGAGCATACAATTTATCCATTACTTCGGGATTCTCCACTTTAAAACGTTTCAGTAATTGCTTTTTTGAAATGCTTAAGTTTTTTGCTCCTTCAGCCAATAAATCTGTCAAGTGACGATAAAACTTACGTTCGATACTTCGTTTCTCTTCTGTCGATTTATTAGGAAATGAGCGTTCGATATTTCCACGAACGACTTTTCTTCGGTAAGGAACTACAGTAATCAACAATAGAAAAAAGAAATCAGTAAATAGGTACATCACCCGCAATGGCAGTAGCGATAGAGGATAAATGAGAACGTAATAAGCAAAGGCGCTGAACATTTTGTGTTTTTGGTAAAAATAGAAATTTTTAAGAGAAAAGCAGATTTATACACTTACAGAGAGAAATCATATTGTTAGCGTTTTGATCTTTTAATTTATAAATGTAAAGTGATTGAGCTGTGAAATCAGATAATATTGTCTTTCTGCTAACGGTTAAAAACGACTAGCGTTGAAGTGTTGGTTTTATTGAGGTTCAGAAGCTTTAAAACTGCTATTTCTGCTAAATTACGGAAACGCTAACTGTTCTTTTTTTCACTAACGGTTAAAAACGGCTATCGTTGAAGTGTAGTTTTTATTGAGGTGTAGAAGTTTTAATACAAGTATTCTTGCTAAATCCTTTAAACGGCTACTATATTTTTTTCACTAACGGTTAAAAACGACTAGTGTTGAAGTGTTGGTTTTTTTGAGGTGCAGAAGCTTTAACACAAGTATTCTTGCTAAATTCTTTAAACGGCTACTACATTTTTTTCACTAACGGTTAAAAACGGCTATCGTTGAAGTGTTGATTTTATTGAGGTGCAGAAGTTTTTAAACAGCTATTTCCACTAAATCATTGAAACGCTAACTGATCTGTTTCCACTAACGGTTAAATACGGCTATCGTTGAAGTGTTGATTTTATTGAGGTGCAGAAGTTTTTAAACAGCTATTTCTACTAAATCATTGAAACGCTAACTGATGTGTTTCTACTAACGGTTAAAAACGACTAGCGTTGAAGTGTTGATTTTATTGATATGCAGAAGTTTTTAAACAGCTATTTCTCCAAAATCTCGTAAACGATAACTGTTCTGTTTCCACTAACGGTTAAAAACGGCTATCGTTGAAGTGTTGATTTTATTGAGGTGCAGAAGTTTTTAAAGAGCTATTTCCACTAAATCATTGAAACGCTAACTGATCTGTTTCTACTAACGGTTAAAAAAGACTAGCGTTAAAGTGTTGGTTTCATTGATTTACAGAAGTTTTTAAACAGCTGTTTCTGCTAAATCTCGTAAACGATTACTGTTCCGTTTCTACTAACCGTTAAAAACGACTAGCGTTAAAGTATTGGTTTCATTGAGTTACAGAAGTTCTTAAACAGCTATTTCCACTAAATCATTGAAACGCTAACTGCTCTGTTTCCAATAACGGTTAAAAACGACTAGCTTTAAATCGTTGAGTTTATTGAGGCGCCGAATACCCACATCAGCCGTGTTCCATGATAGCAAAATCCACCAAAGACAGAAACGATGTTAATAAAGTATCAACCTGTTAACAATCAGTTTTTTTTCTCCTTAGGAAACTTGTTTCCATCAAAAATTTCAACCTAGTCTTTCAATTCTAGAAAAGACTTAATAAATGCAAACCAAAATTCGTAATTAACAATTAGTAATTCGTAATTATCTATATTGGAAAAGAATCTTAAATTTGCGAAGTCAAAATAATGCGATAAAAAATGGAGAAAATTATCTGTGGTATTCAGCAAATTGGAATTGGTGTTCCTGATGTTCAAGAAATTTGGAAATGGTACCGTAAATTCTTTGGAGTAGATGTTCGAATTTTTGAAGAAGCTGCTGAAGCGCCTTTGATGACGAGATATACAGGTGGTAAAGTTCACTCGCGCACTGCAACTTTAGCGCTTTCTATGGAAGGTGGCGGTGGTTTTGAAATATGGCAATTTACTAGCCGTGATACAGAAAAACCAAAGTTTGATGTTCAATTAGGAGATTTAGGACTTTATATATGTCGCATTAAATCGAGAGACGTAAAAGCTTCTTATGATTTTATGAAATCGAACGGTGCGAAAGTACTGGGAGATTTAAAAAAGACACCACATGGTGAGCCACATTTCTTTGTGGAAGATCCGAACGGAAATATATTTAACGTAGTTCAAGAGTTCACCGTTTTTCAAAAGACAAAATTTGAAGGTAAAACGGGTGGCGCTGCTGGTGTCATGATTGGAGTAAGCGATATTGATGCGGCAAAGAAATTGTATGCTGATATTTTAGGCTATTCTACCGTAGAATATGACGAAACAGAAGTTTTTGATTGTTTCTCTGATTTGCCAATGGGAGATAAAAAAGTACGTCGTGTATTATTATCACATCCTGAAACGCGTCAAGGACCATTTGCTCCATTATTAGGACCAACTAAAATTGAATTGATTCAAGCAATTGAAAGAACAGATTGCAAGAAGATATTTGAAAATCGTTTTTGGGGAGATTGGGGATTCATTCACTTATGTTTTGACATTAGAAATATGGACCAACTTCAAAAAGAATGTGAAGCTGCAGGTTTCCCTTTTACTGTGGATAGTGGTGCAACTTTCGATATGGGAGAAGCAGGTGGAAGATTTTCATATATCGAAGATCCAGATGGAGCTTGGATAGAGTTCGTTGAAACACATAAAGTTCCATTAATGAAGAAATTAGGTTTATATATTAACCTGAAAAATAGAGATCCTAAAAAATCATTGCCCAAGTGGATGCTCAAAGCAATGGGAATGAATAGAGTGAAATAGTCATTTTCATTTGAATAGTATTGATTAATGAGTGAACAGTGGTGGTGAGGAAATTATTTTTCTTACTTTTATCCTTCATAAACCTTTATATATGTTTAAAAAAATATTCTTATTTAGTTTAGGTCTGGCTTTCTTAGCAGGATGTAATACAAAGTTCAGTGTTAACGGGGAATATGTGGAAACACCAGTTGTTCATTTCTTGCTTGATCAAGGTGAGGACTATCAATTCTTGAAACTAAACAGGACTTTTCTTCAAGAAGGAAACGCCAATGAGTTTGCAAAACAACCTGAATTATCTAATTTCGAAAATGTAGTGGCTACTATAACAGAAATAAAAGATGGAAGCACGTTAAGAACTTGGACGCTTGAAGATACTATTATTAAGAACAAAAAAGAAGGAGCTTTTTATGGTCCGGAACAAAAATTATACTTTTTCAAAGTTGATAGTGATGATGATAATGATAAGCTTCGTGAAGATGCATTTTATCGTTTAAAAATTGATATCGATAATGGAAATCATATAATAACTGGGCAAACACAATTAGTTGGTGGTGTAGATATCACTTACCCAAAACCTCAATTATCATTGAATTTTGCAGAGTTTGACGTTCCGGCAAATGGTTACAGAAGTACTCCAATAACATTTTCAAGATCACCAGATGCAGGAATCTTTAACTTACGAATTCGTTTTGAATACAATGAATTTATTGGTTCTGCCTATGAAAAGAAATCTTTAATTTGGTCAGTTGGTGATATTACTAATTCAGGTATTACATCTAGTTCGGCAACAATTTCAGCCGATGGAGAACAGTTTTATCAGTTTGTTCAGAATAACATTCCAGTAAATCCTAATGTTACAAAACGTACAGTGAGTAGCTTTGAACTTATTTTGGTGGGTGGATCAAATGATTTATACACTTATATGTTAACGAATGAGCCTTCTTCATCATTGGCTCAGAATAAGCCAACATACTCAAATGTTGATGGCGCTCTTGGAATATTTTCCTCACGTGTAAGTGTTAAACAGTTTAAACCAGGCTTTACAGCTCCTTTTACTAGAGCTTTAAATGAAAACTCTACAAAGGAACTGTGTAATGGACAATATACTGCTGCGTTGAAGTTTTGTAGTTCAATTATAAATGATAATGGTACCTCATTTTATTGTAATTAAATAAAAAAGATATTAAAAACTAAAAATGGACGATATTTATATCGTCCATTTTTAGTTTAAAGTAATGTCAACAACCTAAAATCACTTCCAATAATTTTTAAGTTTAACTTTCCCAAGATTTGTTCTTTTATCAGTTTTATTGATTTTGCAAATCGTTGAAAATATGCACTTTAGTGTACCTAGCTTTAGCTTCTAAAAAGTTATAAATTATATGCCTATCCTCTTCTTTGCCCCAAAACATTTACAAGCTGAACCATTAGGATCTCTTTTATGCATCAAATATTAATTTGCGGATAACTTTTTAGGGGTAAGGTGTCCGATAAGCATTTTAAATTAAACAATAGATTTTAGACAAAAGACAAAAGACGAAGACTACAAAAGTCTAATGTCTAACATCTAACATCTAAAATCTTTTGTTTGATATTTATAGAATTGTATTATCATTTGAAGCTTTAGGCCATAGCGGTTCAGTTTCCAATGCAATATTTTTTCACAAATCACGTTAATATATGTGAAATGCTTTTTAATTGCGTTAGTTTTTTACTATACTAATTAGAGCATTAAGCTGTCTGCAAGCAGTTTAATAAACCCTGTTAAAACCCAATATTAAAACTATGAGAAGTATAAACCCCATTTACCATCATTCCGACCAAATGCTCAACCAAGAGCAGGAATGGATAGTATCAGCAAAAGAAAACCCCAAGTTTTTTGCTCCATTGTATGAAAAATATCACGAACAGATATTTCGTTATGTTTATCAACGCATGGAGGATAAACAATCGGCTTATGATGTAACTTCACAAGTATTCTTGAAAGCATTAAAAAACTTAAAAAAGTTTGAATTCCGAGGTGTTCCATTGGCTTCATGGTTATACCGTATTGCAAAAAGCGAAATGAATCAAGCATTTAGAGACAATAAAGCAAAACGTACAATTAACATCGACAATATGCAAGTCGCTACGTTTATGGAAGTTTTCGAAGAAGAAACAAATTCCATTAATAAACAACGTTTATTCAAAGCTTTAGGAGAATTGAATGCACTGGATTTGCAATTGATCGAATTGCGTTATTTTGAAGATAGAGCTTACCGAGAAATCGGCGAAATCATATCCGTTAAAGAAAATAACGCTAAAGTAAAGACATTTAGAGCATTAGAAAAACTTAAAAAATCATTTAATAAAAATTCACGCTTATGAAACGAAAAGTAGTTTATAACCGGTGGAAAGTTCCCTCCGAGGAAATTCAAGAACAGCAAAATTTCGATTCAATTCTAAAGGATTTGAAGAAAGATTCTGCTATTTATTGGAAATCAATAGGATTTTGGGGCACAGTGGGTACTTCCGCTGTTGCCCTATTTTTTTTAATCACACAATTTTAAATTTTAGCGTATAGAAAAACACTTACTTTAATGTTATCTTAAACCGAATGCAAACTTTGTCTACTGAATTTATTACATTTGTAGAGCACATTTGAAGTACAACCATTTTGAGTTGCTTCAATATAATGAATGACGTAGATGAAGAGTATTTTTACAGTTTTAGCAGTTTTAGCAAGTTCAACTTTATTTGGACAAATAACGATTTTGGAAGAGAATTTTGACATGTCAGCGCTTCCTGCGCCGTTTTCAATTATAGATAACGATGGAAACACCGTTGCAAATGACGTTCAAGAATATTCAAGCGCATGGATCATTAAAGAAGATCCAGTGGATGCTACAAATGGAACAGCTTCTAGTACTTCTTATTTTAGCCCAGTGGACAGAGCTGACCGCTGGTTAATTACTCCACAATTGACTCTAGGAACTTTTGGAAATTACCTTTCTTGGAGTGGTTTATCTCATGATCCTTCTTTTCCTGATTCTTATAAAGTAATGATTTCAAAAACAGGAAATACTGTTGCCGATTTCAAAGACACTTTAGTTATTGTGAGTAATGAAATGCCTATTTGGACAAAACACACAGAACTTTTAGATGAATTTGTAGGCGAAGATATTTACATTGCTTTCGTTAATACTACGTATAATGGTTTTAAACTTTATTTAGACAGTATAAAAGTGCGTAAAGATGATCCATTAACAGTGGGAAAAGAAGAAATCAATTTGTCAATTTATCCCAATCCAGTTGCTGATGTTCTTAATCTAAATACAGGAAATGCTATCATCCAAAATATAGAAATCTATAATTCTTTTGGACAAAAAGTAGCAGAGGAGAAGGTTGAAAATTCAACATCAAATCATTCATTGAATGTAACTCATTTGAAATCTGGAATCTACTTTGTTACAGTTGAAACTTCAATGGGAGTTTTGAGAAGGAAAATCGTTAAATAATTATTAATGTTTAATTATTAATGGTTAACGAACTCGTAATTAGAATTTTAGAGGGCTTGAGTGTTCATTCTTTTGTTTGATTTCTTTTTTTGAATTTATTAATTCTCTAATTCCTTTTCTTGCGCAGTTCTAATCATCATCACAATGTTGATTATTTTACTTTCTTCAATACGCTTTGCATAACATGTCCTAACGCAATATTAAGCAAACAGGCTACGCACTCCAACAGGATCCCTTTTTAAAATTGTTTTGCGTACTTGTTGCAAATGAATTTTAAAAAGGGATCTTGTTGGTATTAAGGGTTTATTCTTTTTAGGTATGAACAGAGCTTGCAGTATCGAACTATTATTTATTTGAAGTCTATATAATTCAAGTATTAACAATAGAAAATGTGACGATTAAAACTGAACGCTTTTTTTAATTCGTAATTCGTAATTGACTAAATTCGTAACTGATTTACAATTGACTAATTTCGTATTTATCAATTATAAACTGTCAATTTTCAATTAAAATTGAACCCTTTTAAGGTAAAGATGTACTGTTATAAAAATAAGCATCAATATGTATAAATTACTCGTTTTCTTTGTCTTTTTTTCGCTGCTGGCAAATGGTCAGGCAATTCCGCCTGTTAATAATCAGAATAATTCCAATCAAATCGAGGAGAAGTCGAATATGAAAATTCAGACCCAATCATTATCAAGAAAAGATCTTAATGTTCAATTAAAATCTTTCGAACTGAATGTTTATGAATTACAATCGGAACTGAAAATGATTTCTACTTCATCAGTAAGAAAGTCACCTACTTTGTTTCAACAGCAACAAATGCAATTGCGTTTAAATGAAATTGAGGAAATCAACAATCAAAGTTTTGAATATCACTTATTGAATTATCAAGTGGGGAATTATGATTTTTCTAAAATCAATAGTTTAAAAGCAGCTGAAAAATTAAAGCCAAATGATGTAACTGTCCTCAAGGAGTTGAGCGCATATTCTTACATCATGAATAATAAAGCTGAATTAAATAAATACCTGCAACACTTGAATTCTATGCGTGCGTTTTCTATAGATTTGGAACTCTATGCGATAAATGTTCTCCATTCTTTGCCTTCTAATTCAGTTTTAATAAGTCACGGAGAACAAGATACTTATCCTTTATTGATTCAACAAAAATTAAATAATATCAGAAATGATGTGGAAATTATCAGTTTAGATCATCTACAAAGTGATGAATACAGGAAACGATTGAAAAAGCAAGGATATAACATACCGAAAAAAGATGTGATTGATACGCAATTCTTTGATGAATTTATGAAATTGAATTCTGATAAAAATATTGTAGTTGCTGTTTCTGTTCCAAAATCTTACTTAGAAAAAGGAAAGAATTTGCAGAATGTTGGATTAGGATTTTCATTTGAGAATAAGGCTCCCAATGCAGCTAAAAGTAATTTGATGTTTTTTGAAAATTCTTTAAAATCAAAAATTAATCAGCACATCAGTATTTCTAAGAATGGTCAATTATTGGGTAATTATCTGCCATTCCTTTTCGATGTTAGGAATTCATATATCCTTAAAAAGGATTTTAATTCAATCGATGAGATTGAAAAAATGATAAGGATGATAGGACAAAAATCTAATAAAACAGAGCAAATTAAAGCACTCTTGAATAAATAGAATGGGAATATTTCGAGTTAATTATAAAAAGCAAACTGATGAGCAATTGGTGAGACTAATGGGCAAAGGCGATGAACGCGCTTTTGACGAAGTCTATCAACGCTATGGTTCAAAACTGGCTTATTACTTTACTCGAAAATTGAAGCACGACAAAGAAAAAGGAGAGGACTTCATGCATGATTTATTTGCGAAATTAATTGACCGTCCAGAACTTTTTGATCCCAATAGAAGTTTTAAAACTTGGATTTATTCTGTTGCCAATAATATGTGCATCAACGAATACAAGAAAATGGCTGTGCGTTCAAACACAAATAATGGCATTTCATCGGATTTGCAAGTGGCTGGAAATAGTCAGCCCATTGAAGAACAGTTAAATGAGAAGAACTTTAGCACAGATTTAGAAAAAGCGATATCAAAACTGGAAGATAAACACAGAGAAGTTTTTGTAATGCGTCACATTGATGGTTTATCAGTAAAAGAAGTGGCTGAAATAATGGATATTAATGAAGGAACTGTAAAGTCGCGCTTGTTCTATGCAACAAAGAAAATCGCTGGAGTTTTACAGATGTACAATCCAATTAATGAAGAATAAAATGGAAGATTTCATAAAAAATATAATCGTAGAGAAAAGGTTTTTTAAGTTGACTCCCAAAGAGAAGTCAATACTAAAAGAATGGGCAGAAAATGAAGAAGAGTTTGACGCTTTAAAGTTGACTTTCCTTTCTGTATCCTCATTCAATCAAGAAAAACAAGCTGAATTATCTCCTTCAGTTAAGAAAAGACTAAATGATCGTTTTGCAGCAAAGCATGTGCACCAAAAAGAAATGTGGATGAATAAACTTTGGTTATTCTTCTTTCCAAGAGATACACAGTTTTTCAAGAAACCAGCTTTTCAATTGGTGATGGTTGCTTTAACAGTTGCACTTGTTATTCCATTCTTATGGCAAAATCAAGCACCTCAATATGCAATGAATACTGCTGTTGAGAAATTAGATCCGATAACAATCGGATTAGACACAGTTGAGTCTTTAGAAAGTGAAGCTCAATCGAAAGAATTAAGCCAAGAAAACTCTGATCAGAAAGCAGTAGAGTTGTCTGATGAATTTCGTGAGCCTCAGATTTCGTCTATTGTAGAAGAAAGGTTTGTAGAAACTACTATTGGGCCTTTACCAAATCCTGCAGCTAAAGAAATGAATCAAAATTTCAATCTCGAGGAAAGTAAAATTGATTGGGACAACGGAAAAAACGATGATGATATAGTTGCGAGTCCATCGGCAAAAAGAACACAATCAGATTTTAGACTAGACAATGTCGAGGTGATGAGTCCAGCTGGTAAGAATATGGATACGAAGTTTAGCAAAGCAGCTCCAAAGTTTGTTGATGTTGATGAAACTATGGGTTTATTGATGGCTTTGTATTAATGATAACAATTATAAAATCAAAATGAAATACTCCAAATACATATTGCCTTTAGCTGCTCCTTTCCTATTTGCTTTTACTTCTTATGCTCAGTTTCAAACTATAGAGGAGGGGCCTTCTGGAAAGGTAGATACTATTTATTATCCTTTTCAAAATGACATTCAAATGATCGTTATAAATCATTATGATGCGTGGAGAAGTAAAGTGAGTTTTATGGAGCAGTCTCGTCCTAGAGCCATGAGTTGGTCAAATATTTTAGGGCCAACTCAACCCAATGTTTATGTTTTTAGAAATAAAAAAGGTGAAATTCTAAATGTTTATAATGCAGCTGAAGAAAGTTTTTTAAAACATAAATTCAGGAATGTTGATGATGATAAATTGAATTATCTTTCTAATGAACCAAAAGCACTTCTCTTTTATAATCAAGTAGATTCAGAAACTAATCAAGATAAAACTAAACAACAAACTACTCCTTGGTATTTGTCTGATCACAACATTATTGGAGGACAACGTAAAAAAGGTTTGTTCAGCACGATTAGCGGTGAGGTTGTTTTAGAAGCTAAGTATGATGCAATTGTGCTAAATAAACTATACGAACAAAAAGCTTTTATTGTGATTAACAACGGAAAGTTTGGGTGGATTGATTCTACCTACAAAGAAGATGTTGCTATACAGTTTGAATTAATTGATGGAGATATTAAATATTCTAAAATTAACAGGAGTCATATTATCACGAAAAAAGACGGACTTTGGGGAATAATAGATGAAACTGGGAATGTATTAATGGATTTTAAGTACACTAATATAATAGACTATCTAGATTATTATGCTTATTCAACAGATGGATCTGTTGGCATGTTTGACCCAAAAACTTTTGATCCAATTATCGCTTCACAAAAATACACCTTTATTAAACAAAGAGTCTCAGTATACCCTATACTTGATAGAGAGGAATACCTTGTTAGAAAAAATGGGAAATATGGATATGTAGGACGAAACAATCAGATTATTTTGCCTTTAGAATATGACTCAATCCTTTCAAGAGTCTTGTGGGCAAAAGAAAGACAATGGTGGCATATTGTAAAGAAAGATGATCATTATGGAGTTTTTAATCAAAATTTCGAATTAGTTATACCAATTGAATTTGATACTATTTACCAAAGCCATAAGACAATCCATGTCAAAAAAGATGAGAAATGGGGCTTTTATGACCACAATTACAAACTTATTAGTGAGCCTATTTTTGATAACATATATTGGGTAAGAGGTTATTATGTTTTGATTAAGGATGGCAAGTATGGCCTGTTAAATGAACATTTTGACAATGCTTTACTTATTATTCTCCCAAAATATACTACTATCAGATATTTGAAGAATAATTATTTAAGAGATAAGATTTATTTTAATATTTCAATTGATGGAAAGAAAGGTGTTTTAGAGGCGACTAAGGGTGTTGAGAAATTTTAGTTTAGAATAGAAAGTATCAAGCATGGAACTTAAAAATTTAACAATTAAAGACGGAAAATCCTTTGATGTAAAACGGAAATAACCCTAATAATCAATAGAAAAGTAAACTTCATTCCAAGATAAAACAAATAAATATGAAGCACGTATTATTAACCCTTTTGCTAATCACATCATTATTCAGTTACGGACAATTTCAGTTCGTTTTTCCTGATAATATTGAATTTGAACCTAATAACAGTAATTTAAATATTTTAGGAGTCAAAAAGGTTGAACAGTATTCAATTTCCAAATCGAGTTCAGATTCTATTTTTGGAGATAAGACTTTAGATTATATTTTTGAATATGATTCATTGTCTCGGTTGAAATCTTGGAAATACGACTTTAAAAACGAATCCTTTGAAGTACACAAGCAAGAAGGATTCTCAGAAGCAAAAGTTTATCATTATACGCATGGCAATGCTAATATAATTAAGTTTTTTAACGGATCAACGAAAGTCAATTATAACTATAGCGAATGCAAATTTACATGGGAGAATCACAGACTCAAAACTGTTTTTTATGAACATGCTAAGTACGATCAAAGAAATCAAGGATTCAATCATGGAGCTTTTACATTTATCGATTTAAGTCGTTTTCATCCAACTATTGAAAAAGTCTATGAAGAAGAGAGAATTATAGAAAAAACAACCTTTTATGAAAAGAGATTAAAGACCTTTTCGAAGTACAAATATAAAGCATTTACAGTTCCAAAAAGTGGTGAAATATTATTGCTCTTGGATGCTATCGTAGTTAAGCACTTTGATGAAAAGGGTTTGGAAGAATATGAGGTAATAAAACAGATTAATTATACTTTTTAATATTATAAAATCCGTGATTATCCGCGTTGCTTGCGGTTCTGCTGAGCCTGTCGATGCATCCGCGTCATCCGCGTTCCAATTTACGCAAATACTCACTACTCAAAACTCCCTGTCCCGCAATTATCGCTAACACTCAACACTGACCTACTAATTATCATTAAAGTCTATTGGCGCACGAGACAATATATCATACTTTTTCCCTTCACGTTTCATAAACCTTTGCCAGATATCAGTAATTGAAGTATCCATAATTTCTAGTGGATTCAAAACTGGCGCAACAATCCAATTATTTCTATTGATTTCTTCTTCTAATTGGCCTGGATCCCAACCTGAGTATCCCAAGAAGAAGCGCACTTTTGATGGATCAGCTGTTCCATCGTTGAGTTGTTCGGTCAATAAGTCATAATCTCCACCAATATAAATCCCATCATCTACTTCAATACTCCCAGGTAGTCCATCTCCAAGGGTATGAATAAAGAAAATGTTTTCTGTTTGAACAGGGCCTCCAATGCCGATATTTGCACCAACATCAGGGAAGTTTTTAGCAACCTCAGATAAATCAATATCTAGAAAATTGGTCAATACAAAGCCAAATGTACCTTCACTGTTATAGTCGCACATATAAACTACGGATCGACCAAAATAATCGTCCTTAGAAAATGGATCAGAAATTAAAACTCTTCCTTTGCGCGGTTTTCTTTTATTCTCAAATGATAAATCGATTGCCATGGTTTCTTTGTATTGAACTTTCAATTATTGTATCAATATATAAATTCTTCTTCAACTGATTTGAATTTTGTAAGTTAAATTTAAAATTATTTTAGAAGAATTACTTTGATTTACTATCTTGGTTTCCTATTAAACATATAACTTATATAGAGCTAAGATATTACATCATAAAACAACTTTTAAAATGTATTGTTCGAAATGTGGAGGTGAAATAAATGAAGAAGCTAATTTTTGTTCAAACTGTGGACAGAAAGTAGGCGGTTCCGACGCTTCAAATAATAAGGTTAACGCAATTGAATTTGAAACATTAAGTTTCTCATCACGATTTATTTTAGGAGGCAGCTTATTCACTCCAGACCGTGTAATCATCACTTCAAAAGAGTTGATTTATAGAAAACGCAACAGTCATTTTATTGGAGTGGATGAAATTGCAATTCCATTTAAACGTATTTCATCAATAGAAATTGACCGTAGATTAATTAGCACATCAATTATCGTGTACACAATGGGAAATGAAGTGGTGAAATTGAAGAATTTTTCGATTGGTGACGCTAAGAAAATTAGAGAGGTTTTGAATCAAAGACTGAATAATTGATAATTGACAATTCCTTAAGGTAAACCTAATAATTCATTCGTTAAGTTTTTTAAACTCAACGTTTCCTTTCATGTTGAAGATTAATTCCTTTTCCTTTTCCTTTATTTTGTAAACGCACCTAAATTGACCAATTCCAACCACAAAAGATAAAGTTATTGTCTTCTTATTGATCCAATTATAAATTCCATGTTTACCGCCGTATATTTTATAATTTTCATCCTCAATTCCTTTACATTTCGCCATGTTTTGAACTTGGTGGTCTTCGAACAATAATTGTTCTGTACATATCAATTCATCTTCTGGTACTTTATAAGTTTTCTTATTCTTTGTTAATGTGAATTGTTCTGAAAAGCCTAATATAAAGTCAATATTTTCGTAACCATGAGTAAGTGAATCCTTTTCATAATCATTGATTTCTGCCGGATGCCCCTTATCATATACGTACCAATCCCCATCAATCTTAATTTGAGAAAAAGCAATGGATTGAGATAGTAGTAAAATAAAAATAGATACTATTTTGATCATAAACTGTATTTTAAATCTTAAAAATATACGGTTCTCCGAATCAACATTTATGAATTTGAGATTGAGTAAAACACGTTAATAATTAACCATTGACAATTAACCATTATCAAAGGAATTCCGGTGGTTTACGTAACTCCAATTTCGCACTTTGGAATAGGGCAGAAGTAGCGTTAAATCGAACTAAGAAACTCTGTTGACCACCAATTGGTGTCCAGTAAAACGAGAGTTGCCAACAGTGCATATCACGTGTTAACGTCAAACGTGATTGTGTTAATTCCTTCATGTTTAAATCATAACTTGAGTTTAAACCTAATTTCCATCTTTCTGTAAAACTCACATCTCCTGAAAGTACGATGTTTTGATTTTTTCTGTAGCGTTCAAGTGGATCTGAAGTATTCAAATTCACAAAGAAAGTATGTGTTAAATTTACTTTCCAAGGAATTTTAAAATTGATGACTTCATGCGGATTCATTGCATAATATTGGTAATCTGCTCCCCAATGATCACCCATTAATTCTTGGGTTTTATTGATTTCGTCCCGCGATTCTTTTGCTGTGAATGTGTATGTTGTTGAGAAATTTGCTTTCGTTACTCTACCTAAGCCTTGTCCATTTTTAGAAGCATACTTGTCGTAGGCAATTCCATCATCATTCCATGCATAAGGTGATACAGAAGCTCCAGAAACAATACTTAAACCTTTTATCGGCGCAATTCTCAAAGTGAAATTAACATCAGAAAACTGCATTGAGTCTTTAAATATATCGTAGTTACCATTTACAGAAAGTGCATCAATTATTCTTGTTTTTGCAAATTCTTCTCCAATGGTATCGTTTCTATTGCGGTGTTTTAATTCAAATGTATTGTTTAAATTATAGCTAATTAATCCAACATCTCTTCCTATACTTTCTCTGTACAAACTGTTTTCGTATGGTGAGTATTCAATTTCAGTATTGTCTGGACCTATAGTTTCTGTAACGAAAGAACTGGTGTTTGGTTGGTAACGCATAGAAATTCTTGGAGTAATAACATGACGCATTTTCATTCCGCTTTTTCCTATAAAGTTGTAGTAAGCGTAAAGATTCGTTGATAATTCTGTTTGGAAAGCCGCATCTTGTGAAAAGCCTAAACCACTTAAAGTATCATTAACAATTGAATTTGTTGGCGTATCAAAACGCTTCTCAACAGACTGAAAATTCATGCGTAAATTATATTGTGCTGTTGTATTTAAGGTGACCACTTTCTTAAATAACTGCAAAGGATAACTTGTTCCAAAATTGTGCTGAATTCCGTTTTGCATTCTATCTTGAATAAGGTCAAAACGTTTATCATTTAATAAGCTATCTGCAAAAATAGCTCTGTTTTTTGCTTCTAAAGCATAAGTAAATCCTATTTTTTCATAGAATTTTTCTCCACCAATTTTATTTTTTCTTAAAGCTTTAAAAGGAAAGAAACGATTTACGTTAACATTAAAAGTAGGTAAATCCGCTTCTATATTTTGAGATGCTGAGTTTTGTTTTAAAGCTGCTTTTAATCCCATAGTCACGGGTTTTCCAGGGAAATTTCTAATAAGATTGATGTCTGAGTTAAAGTTGTTCTGGAAATATTGCTGATTCAGCGGATCTAAATTGGTTTTACCACTATTATCGGATTGAAAGTTTACACTAGAATTAAATTTCCAAAATGGATTTGCTTTTACTTCTTGGGCATGTTTCCATTGCACAACAATCTTTTGTTTACGAATTGAATCGGCTGGAAACGGTTGCCTAAACGAACTATATTCAAGGTTTAAATTTCCGTTATATTTATAACGCTTTTTGTAATCTGTTTGGTTCTTTATTTCAAAAGTTCCGCGTGAATATAAACTTGCATAAAAAGTGGTTTGAATTAAATCAGATTTCTTTATTGGGAAATAATATCCAAAATCTTGAAAACCAAATCCATATTGCGATACAGGAGTAAACATTGGGAAAATAAATCCATTTTCTGCTTCTTTATCTTTCGTAGGAATAACACTAAAAGGCAAGCCTAATGGAGTTGGAATTCCTTTTACCCAAAGATTTACAGGACCGGTAGCAATTCTTTTTTCAGGAACCATTACAGCTTTTGAAAGTTGAAAGTGAAAGTGAGGATCATCTAGTTCACAAGTAGTGAATTTTCCTTTTATGAAGTGTACTTCTTCATTCTTTTGACGTTTGGCCACCTCCATTTGAAGGTACATCTCCTCTTGTTTCGTTTTTAATTCTTCAATAAAACCTTTTTCAGTTTCAAAATTATAACGCATACTAGCAGCTGTAAAAGATTGTGTTCCTTCTTCAAATTTTGGAATTCCAACACGGTTTCCGTCTTCATCTAAAGTGTAAATTGCATAAATTTCGCTTTTGTCTGTATCCAATTCAATTAAGTCTGCTGTCATTTTAATGCCGTCATACTCAACGATAGCATCACCATAAATAGATATTTTATTCGTTTTCAGATTGGCAACTATTGAATCTGTACAAGAATAATATACGCGAGATTCCAAAGCATCCTTTGTTCTATAAATGCGTTGTTTCTCTACAATTTTCAAAGAATCTTGAGCGTAAAAAGAAGGTGTTAATAGAATTATTAACAATCCAACGACGAAAAAATGCGTTATGGAATATTTTTTGCTCAATAGGAACTCGTAAATTTGTGTATAATAGTTAACGTAAACGGATGCAAATCTAAAAAATTACATTGTTGTGTGGTCAAAAATATATAAAACAATAGTATTATTTACTCTTCTGTGGTCAGTTCATCCAATGTTCGCCCAAGAAAACCTTGATGACGTATTGTCTAATGGGATTAAAACTGTGGTCATTGATCCCGGACATGGAGGAAAAGATCCTGGATGTCATGGAGGAATTACCAACGAAAAAACGGTTGTTTTGGCTATTGGTTTAAAACTTGGTGAATACATTAAAAGTAAATATCCTCACATTAAAGTTATTTACACCAGAGATTCTGATAAGTTTATTGAATTAGATCACCGAGCAAAAATCGCCAATGAGAATCATGCGGATGTCTTTATTTCTATTCACGCCAACGCAGCGGGTTCAGCAGCCTATGGAACTGAAACTTATGTTTTAGGATTGCACAGAACTGAAAGTCAGCAGCAAGTTGCAGAACGAGAGAACAGCACGATTTTATTTGAAGATAATAGTGAAGAGAAATACAAAGATTTCGAATTAACTCCAGATGCCATTATTGCGCGACAATTGCAATTGAGTGTTTTCTTGAATCAAAGTATCAACTTAGCATCAAAGATTCAAGCACAGTTTAGGGCCATCGACCGAAGAGATAGGGGAGTTAAGCAAGCAGGATTCTTGGTTTTGTATAAAACTACGATGCCAAGTGTTTTAATTGAAACTGGATTTTTAACAAATAGTTCTGAAGAAAAGTTTTTACATAATCCTGTGAATCAGATTAAAATGGCAAACGTTATTTTTAAAGCTTTTCAAGAATATGTTGCTGAAATTGAAGGTGTAAATACTTTAGTTGAAAATGGTGCTGGATTTGAAGCTTCTATAAAAGAAATCAAGGAAAGTGATGAAGAAGAACAAATAGTGTTCAAGGAAGAAAAGGACAATGTTTATTTTAAAATTCAAGTTGAAACATCCCGAGTTCCGCTCTCTGTAAATCATAAGAGATTCAATAATATTGCTGTAAAAGAATACAAACAAGACGGATTATATAAGTACACAGCTGGATTATTTGAAAATGATTTTGATGCTGCAAATGCCTATAAACAAGAAATGCAAAATATTGGTTTTAAGCATGCTTTTGTGGTTGGATTTGTAAATGGTCAAAGAATTCCGATTGCAGAGGCAATAAAATTGGCAAAGAAGTAGAATTTCTATTACATTAGTAAAGGATTTATAAATTTATTCTCATTATTTTAGCACAAAATCGACAACATTGAAAGTATCAAAAGAATTCAAAATAGGTTTAGCAGTAATTTTATCAACAGCACTTCTGATTTTCGGGGTGAATTACCTTAAAGGAAACAGTTTCTTCGGAGGAGATGATGTCTATTATGCTTATTTCCCAACTTCTGGAGCTTTGACTCCATCTTCCTCTGTGACATTGAATGGTGTAGAAGTAGGTAAGGTGATCACGGTAGACCTTGTTAATCCAAATAATTACACAGATCCAAATAAAAGAGTTTTAGTAAAATTCAATATTCATACCGATGGACTAAGTTTAGCAAAAGGTTCTGGAATTAAAATTGTTCCAGGAGTTTTGAGTACTGGTGTTCATATTGAACAAAATTTTATTGCTGAGAAAGGTTATTACAAAATTGGTGATACATTAAATGGAACGGTAAGTCAGGAGATTACAGAACAAATTGAATCGGAGTTATTGCCTATAAAAAGGAAAATGGAAAACCTGATTACTTCAATAGATAACATTGTAAATTCAATCACAGTATTCTGGGACACTTCAGCTGCTTATACATTGGACGAAGGATTGAATGAGGTGAAAATTGCTATTTCTAGATTTGGTCGCGTAGCTTATAATATGGACAATTTGATTCTTGATGAGAAAGCAAAACTTGGTCGTATATTCGATAATGTTGAAAACATCACGCACAATTTTAAAGCAACAAATACTGAAATCCAGAAAGTTGTGGGTAATATGGCGCAATTGACAGATTCATTAGTCACTGTTGATTTTAAAACTGCAATTTCCGAAGCGACAATAACATTGCAGAAAGTGAATGGGTTATTGGAAGAAGCTGCTGATGGAAACGGAACTTTGGGTAAATTGCTTAAAGATGAACAACTTTATGATGAATTGAATACCACCAATGAAAGACTTCAAAATTTAGTTGACGATATTAAAGTTCACCCAGAAAGATACATTCATTTTTCAGTCTTTGGTTCAAAATCTAAAGGAGTTCCAATAACAAAAGATGAGGAACGTAAATTGAAGAAAATACTCGACACTATTCAATAAACATTAAATAATAATTTATGATTTCAATTATAATATTCGCAGTTTTATTACTTGTTGGATTTGGATATTTTGCTTCGAATGCAAATAAGATTCGATCCAATATTTTGATGGGACAAGATGTAAACCGTTCCGATAATAAAGGAGAAAGACTAAAAGTAATGTCGCTGATTGCTTTGGGACAGAAAAAGATGTTCAAACGTCCAATTCCGGCAATTCTTCACTTTTGTTTATATGCAGCTTTTGTAATTACACAAGTGGAATTGATAGAAATTATTGCTGATGGATTATCTGGAGAACATAGACTTTTCAGAGGTTCACTTGGTGGATTCTATACTTTTATGATTTCATTTATTGAAGTACTTTCAGTATTGGCTTTCGTTGCAACTTTTATCTTTTTGGCAAGACGTAACTTGATTAAAGTTCCACGATTGAATATGAAAGAAATGAAAGGTTGGCCGAAAATAGACGGTAACATGATCTTAGTAATGGAATTGATTCTGATAACCTTCATTTTCATGATGAATGGTGCAGACGAAGTACTTTATTCACAAGGTCTTTCTCATGCTGAAAATTTAGGAGATCAATCGTTCGGTTTTGCAATATCTCAATTTGTAGGACCAGTACTTTTCGGTGGAATGAGTGAATCAACATTGATTATTGTGGAAAGAATAGGTTGGTGGGGACACATTTTAATGGTGTTTACTTTCTTAAACTATTTACCATTCTCTAAACATTTCCATATTATTTTAGCTTTCCCAAATACTTACTTCTCAAATCTGAAACCACAAGGTCAGTTTACGAATATGGAGTCAGTAATGAAAGAAGTGAAGTTAATGATGGATCCAGATGCTGATCCGTATGCAGTTCCTGATGAAGCTGAAGGGGAAGCAGAGGTTGCTCGTTTTGGAGCAAAAGATGTGGATGACTTATCATGGAAAAACTTATTAGATGCATACACTTGTACGGAATGTGGAAGATGTACTGATAATTGTCCGGCAAATCGAACAGGGAAATTACTTTCTCCGCGTAAGATTATGATGGATACGAGAGATCGTTTGGATGAGAAGGGAAAAAATATTCGCAAGCACGGAAAGGACCATGATGATGGAAAGAGTTTATTGAATGACTATATAAAAGAAGAAGAATTATGGGCATGTACAACTTGCAACGCCTGTGTTGAAGCTTGTCCTGTGAACATAGATCCTTTATCTATTATTATGGAAATGCGCCGCAGCCTTGTAATGGAAGAATCAAAAGTACCTACTGAATTAGCAGGAATGATTTCTAACATTGAAAACAATGGTGCACCATGGCAATTTAGTCCAGATGATCGTTTGAACTGGAGGGACGAAGAATAAAATTATAAATTGATTACAAAGAAATATTTATGAGCAATTTGATGAAAGTACCTACAATGGCAGAAATGACAGCGAACGGAGAAGTTCCTGAGATCTTATTCTGGGTAGGCTGTTCAGGTAGTTTTGATGATAGAGCAAAAAAGATTACCAAAGCAATTGTTAAGATTCTTAATAAATGTGAGGTGAAATTTGCAGTACTTGGTGCTGAAGAATCGTGTACAGGAGATCCTGCAAAACGTGCTGGAAATGAATTCGTATACCAGATGCAAGCAATGCAAAACATTGAAGTGCTTGATGGATATGGAATTAAGAAAATAGTAACGGGATGTCCACACTGTTTCAACATCATGAAAAACGAGTACCCTGAATTGGGTGGTAACTACGAGGTAATGCACCATACACAATTGATTCAGTCTTTAATTAAAGAAGGAAGATTACAAGTTGAAGGTGGAGACATGTTTAAAGGAAAGAAAATTACTTTCCATGATCCATGTTATTTAGGACGTGGTAATAATGTTTATGAAGCGCCAAGAGAAATGCTTCAAAAACTAGATGCTGAATTGGTGGAGATGAAAAACTGCAAAGCCAAAGGAACATGTTGTGGTGCTGGAGGTGCTCAAATGTTTAAAGAATCAGAAAAAGGGGATAAAGAGGTGAATGTTTTACGTACCGAAGAAGCATTGGAGGTAAAACCTGATATCATTGCTACTGGATGTCCATTCTGTAATACAATGATGACAGACGGAGTGAAAAACAAAGACAAAGAAGGAAGCGTTCAAGTAATTGATGTCGCTGAATTAATTGCTACTGCAGCAGATTTATAATTTAATAATTATGCAAATTTCAAATAAAGATTTATTTACTCAGTTTCCAGACCAATCAAAAGTTTGGTTGTATCAAAGTGATAGAGCGTTGAGTAAAGAAGAAATATCTAAATTAGAAAATGAGTTGACCACTTTCGTTGAAGGTTGGGCAGCACATGGAAGTAAATTATGGGCAGGTGCGAAAGTATTGAATCCATATTTTGCCCTAGTTGCTGTGAATGACTCATTGGTTCCACCTTCTGGTTGTTCAGTTGATGCATCAGTTCATAAAATGAAAGATCTAGGGTTAGAAATGGGAATTAACTTTTTTGATAGAATGAAAGTCACCATTCAAGAAGGTGAGGATTTAAAACAAGTTCACTTCTCTGATTTAGACAATCATCAAGAAGCATTAATTTTTGATCCTTTGATTACTTCATTAGGAGAATTAAGAGCGGCATGGCCAAGACCAATTGAAGAGAGTAGTTTTGCTCACATGGTGGGTTAAGAAAGACATATATAAAACAAAAAAGCAGATCGTGAGATCTGCTTTTTTTGTTTTATATATGTATGGTCGATTTGTAATCGTCCAATTGTTAATCCTATTAATCTATGTTCTGAATTACCATTGCAGAAGCACCACCACCACCATTACAAATCGCAGCAGCACCATATTTACCACCGTTTTGTTTCAATACGTTGATCAATGTTACGATGATTCTAGAACCAGAATTTCCAAGTGGATGTCCAAGTGCAACAGCACCTCCATTCACGTCAACTTTCGTTGGGTCAATTCCTAAAATCTTTGTATTTGCTAATCCAACAACAGCAAAAGCTTCGTTCAATTCCCAAAAATCAACATCGTCCTTAGAAATTCCTGCTCTATCTAATGCGATAGGCAAAGCTTTCGCTGGAGCAGTTGTAAACCATTTTGGTTCTTGAGCAGCATCAGCATATCCAACAATCTTAGCGATTGGTTTCAAACCATGTTTTTCAACAGCTTCTTTTGAAGCTAAGATCAATGCAGATGCACCATCATTTAAAGTTGAAGCATTCGCAGCAGTTACAGTTCCATCTTTATTAAAAGCAGGACGTAATGTTGGAATTCTATCTAAAGAAACGTTAGTATATTCTTCATCTTCTGAAACGATAACTGGCTCACCTCTTCTTTGTGGAACTTCAACTGGAACAACTTCTTCCTTGAATTTACCATCTTTCCAAGCTTTTGCAGCTTTCTCGTAAGAGTTGATTGCAAAGTTATCTTGGTCTTCACGTGTGAATTTGTATTCTGTAGCACATTCATCAGCACAAGAACCCATGTGAACTTGACCATAAACGTCAGTTAAACCATCTTTCACCATTCCATCAACCATTTTAATGTCACCTAACTTTTGACCGTTACGTGCATTTACATAATGAGGAACCATACTCATGTTTTCCATTCCACCTGCAACAACGATATGGTTGTCACCTGCAAGAATAGTTTGAGCTGCCAAAGACAAAGCTTTCATTCCTGAAGCACATACTTTGTTTATTGTTGTAGCAGGAACTTGATCAGAAATACCTGCAAAAATTGACGCTTGACGCGCTGGTGCTTGACCTAAATTCGCTGAAAGTACATTTCCCATGAAAACCTCATTGATGTCTTCTGCTTTAATGTTTGCTTTTGCGATTGCTCCTTTAATTGCAGTTGCTCCTAATTGTGTCGCTGAAACAGTAGATAACCCTCCAAGGAAACTCCCTATTGGCGTACGTACAGCTGAAATAATATAAACTTCTTTCATGATTCTGTTAATTTTCTTTTTGATTGCCACGAAAGTACGAAATTCTTCACTTTTTTACATCATTTTTAATGAATAAGTGGCTTAGTCGCTCAACTATTAGGATTTTTTTAAAATAAGTGACAAATTTGCACCGAATTTAATTTATTGACTTTTTCAACATAAATATTTTTACAGAATGAATTTTAAGGAAATGACTTTTATGGGGCTTATAAGCCTTTTTGTAATTCCAAATTTGAACGCACAAGACGATTCAGATATTCCACCAAAAGAACCTTCCAATTGGAAGCTAGAAAGTAAATATTCTCTGAATGTTACCCAATCAACGTTTACCAATTGGGCGAGTGGAGGTAGAAACAATATCTCAGGTTTAGGTTTTATAAATGCAATGGCAGATTATAAAAAGAATAAATTGAGATGGGCAAGTACACTATCAGCAGGTATTGGTGGAATTCAATATTTTGATGAAGACATAGAAAAAACGGATGATGTTTTGGATGTTCAATCAACATTGTCTTATGGTTTAAAAGATCCATGGTTTGTTTCTTTTTTAGGTGGTTTTAGAACTCAGTTTTTGGATGGTTATTCAAATCCAGGTGATTCAATTCGCTCCTCTACTTTTATGGCGCCAGGCTATGTAAACATATCATTAGGTATTGAATATATTCCGAATGATAATTTAAAAGTTCTGATTTCACCTTTGTCAGGTAAGTTTACTTTCGTTCAAAGTCAAGTTTTGGCAGATTCAGGTGCATTTGGTGTTAAGCCAGCAGAATTATCTAATACAGGTTTAGTAATAAAGCCAGGTGAAAGATTTAGAGCTGAAATGGGGGCGTACATACGTATCGTTTACAAAAAAGATTTAATGGAAAATATTAGTCTAAAATCTCGACTTGAGTTATTCTCAAGCTATGTGAATATCCCTCAAAATATTGATGTAAATGGTGAGTTGATTTTAGATTTTAAAGTGAATAAATGGTTTTCGGCTAATATTCAGTTGAACTTGGTGTATGATGATGATATTGATATCGAAGACAGAAATGGAAATGTTGGACCAAGAACTCAGTTTAAACAAGTAACTGGAATCGGGATAGCTTATCGAATGGCTAACTTTGAGGAAAAAAAGAAATAAATAGTTTAATTAATTAGTATTTAGGGCTCCGACAGTATCGTCGGGGCTTTTTTATTTCAAGTTGAAAAAATATATTTTTCAACCGATGCGATTAAATGAAAAAAATGTCGTAAAATTGAACTAAGTATGACAACTTTTAGGAAGATGTCAATTTAATTTAAATCTAAAATAACAATCATGGCAAAAAGTCAAGATGCAAAGAAAAGTGATAAAAAAGCGCCTGTAAAAACTGCAAAAGAGAAGAAAGAGGCGAAACGTGAAAAGAAAGCTGGTAAATAATCAGCACGTATAAATTTTTTGAATGCTACTTTAGTTTCTGAAGTAGCATTTTTTTTGTTTAAAAATATTCTCAACTTCAATAATTCCCTACACTTAATTATCTTCGTATTTATGAATGTAATGAAGATTCAAATAAAAAATAAAATTGACGGAGAAGTAAATATTCCTTCCTCGAAAAGCTATGCGCAACGTGCAATTGCATTGGCAGGATTGTCTCAATCTACTGTGATTATTCGTAATTTAACAAATAGTGATGACGTTATTGCTGCGCAAGGAATTATTGAATCATTAGGTGCTAGATTTATTCGTAAGAATGGTGAACTTCATTTATCGAAAGGAATATCACGTGATTCTACTAAAGAAATTTCCATAAATTGTAAAGAATCTGGCTTAAGTACAAGATTGTTTAGTGCTTTCTCATTGCTTTTTGATCAGGAATTTCAAGTGAATGGAGAAGGTTCAATTACGCAGCGAACAATGGAAATGGTGATTGATGGATTGAAAGAATTCGGAAAGGATATTCAAAGCAATGATTTCAAATTACCATTGATTATAGAGGGAGAAACTTCGAAACATGAAGTTGAAATTGATGGAAGTATAAGTTCTCAGTTTCTGACTGGATTATTGATTGTAGCACCGTTTTTAAAAGCCGATACACAAATTAATGTGCTGAATTTAAAGAGTAAACCTTATATAAAAATGACCATTGATTTAATGCATCATTTCGGATTGGAAGTAGGAAATAAAGATTTTAAGATTTTTAATAGTAAAGGAAATCAAAGCATAAATAAACCAATAGATTATAAAGTAGAAGGAGATTGGAGTGCCGCTTCGTTTCTCGTAGTTGCCGCTGCAATTGGAGGTAAAGTGAAATTAACAGGATTGTCAGCAAATTCTCGCCAAGGAGACAAGGTTATTCTTGATGCAGTTCAATTGGCTGGAGCAAATGTAAAATGGGAGAACGAAGATTTATTGATTGAAAAGAATAAGCTTCAACCGTTTGAATTTGATGCTACAGAATGTCCAGATTTATTTCCTCCATTAGTTGTTTTAGCAGCTTATGCAAAAGGGAAATCAGTAATTAAGGGACTGAATAGATTGAAACACAAAGAAAGCGATAGAGGATTAACACTTCAAGAAGAATGTGCAAAAGTAGGAGTGAAGCTTGAATTGTTGGAAGATGAAATGATTATTTATGGAAATGGTCAACCAATTATTTCAGAAGAAACCACCTTCTCTTCACACAATGATCACCGAATTGCAATGGCGATGACTTTGTTTAGTATTGGTGCTGAAAAGCCTATATTTATTGAAAATGCTAACGCAATAGAAAAATCTTATCCTGATTTTTATAAAGACTTTTTAACAATTTAAACCTATTAATCCGACTGTTTTCGGATAAATAATATCGACATTAGAAGAATATGGAAACCATAAAGAAAGAGGTAATTAAGGCGATTGAAAAAGAGTTAGAAGAAAGACTAGCTATTTCAACACAAACATACAATGATGCTTTAGAATCGCGTAACAACGACACGAAAAGTAGCGCCGGTGACAAATACGAAACTAGCAGAGCGATGATGCAACAAGAAATGGACAATGCTGAAGCAAGAATTCATCAAGTAAAGGTGTTCAAGAATGAATTGAATCGTTTGCCAGTCGAAGAGAAGTCAGATATAATAATCTCAGGTAGTTTCGTGGAAACAGATTTGGGATTGTATTTTATTGGATTGAGTCTTGGAAAAGTTGAAATCCAAAATCAAATTGTATATGCTATTTCAACAGCTTCTCCTTTGGGAAAAATGTTGTTGCATAAAAAGGTAGGGGACGAGATTAATTTGAATAATACGAAGCAATTTATTAAGAGCATAAATTAATTGATAGTTGACAATTAACAATTGATAATTTTTAATAAATATTCCTCTATTTTTCATTACTTCATAGCATCGATGGAGAAGTGCTTCGAACTAAATATTAATGTTGGGGTATTTAAACAAAAGTAATTTATAGAATTAGAAATGTCATTAACGAAAATCCCAAATAAAATAAAACAAGGAGAAAATTTGATTTATTTATCACTTTTCGTTGGACTTATTAGATCAGTTTTGTATGAAACCATGACAACCCAGAAACTACTGTCTGATCCACTATTCTTGAAGTTTGAAATAATTACGATTTTTATTATCGGATTTCTTGGTTATAAGATTGGACGAGGAAAAAATTGGGCAAGAATTACTTTACTAATTATCTTTATAATTGGAATGATAAGCTATCCATCAATAATATTGACCGAATTTCAAACTAATATTATGATAAGTATCGTTTCAATTACTCAAATTTTGATTCAGCTATATGTTCTTGTTATTCTTTTTAATGGAGAATCAAAAGAATGGTTTAAGAAACAAAAAATAAAAACCACCCGAAATAAAGCATAAGATAGATTAAAGAGGGAGAGTTTAGATAGGATAACTGTTACAGCGAGATAAAATCTCGCGGTAACAGTTAAGAAAAAGGTTTAAGAATCGAAAAAATCAGCTACCGAGAGATTTTATTTCGTGGTCTGATTTTATCTCGAATTTTATAACGGTAACGTTTCCTTTTAACAGATATTGATCATTTACGCAAATAGCCATCCTTTCGAATTATCCATTAATTCCCTATCACGTTAACAATTAATCATTAACCATTAGAAAAGCTATCTCAAAGGAGCGGGCTGCTCAGCTGTAGTTTGCAAAACACCTTTTGGAGTAACCACATAATGTAAAGGAATGTCAAATTCATCGATTTCCGTTAAATCATCATGAATGTCAAACATTGTCACTCCGATAAATAATGTTTCAGGTGAACATTCAGCTAAAAAGCGATCATAAAAGCCTTTTCCATAACCTAAACGGTTTCCATGTTGGTCGACTGCTAGTAAAGGCACAATAACCACTTGAATGTCTTTCACATTCACATCTTCACCAGTCATAGGTTCTGGAATTCCATAAGCATTGTCTTGAAATTGCGTGTGCTCATCCAAAATCTTGTGCGTCATGTTGTTTTTGTCGAAATTCGAAACGGGAATACAAACTCTATTGTTTTGTCTCAGTCTTTTCACAAGCGGAATAGTATCTACTTCCCTCAATCTATGAATCGGCAAGAAACAGTGAATTAGCTTGTGATTGAACATCCAATTTCTAAGGAAGTTATTGGTTACTTGCTGTGAATAATAGATGCATTGTTCAGGTGTAAATTCCTTTCTCAATGCGCGGTAGTGGTTTCGAATTTCTTCTCTTGTCATTACATTCCTGGTATTAATCCTTTTGCAGAATTTGCCATTTCTTTCTCATTGGCAGCGTCAGCAGCTTGAATAGCGCGGTTTAATGCAACGCTTAATAAATCTTCTAGATCTGATTTATCCATTTGGTCTAATGCAGTATTTATAGAAAGATTTGTGAGTTTTCTATTTCCGTTCATTTCAACTTCAACCAAGTTTCCTCCAGCTTCACCACGAACGATAATTGTATCTAACTTCTCTTTTGACAATTGTGCTTGCTCTTGCATTTTCTGCAATTTTGCCATCATATCTTTTCCAAACATATCTTCTGATTTTTAATTACAAAGATAAAAAATGTTTATGATAAAGAGGGGGTTAAACACATGGTGTTTCTCCCGCAGATTCCCGCAGATTTCGCAGATTTATTTTGGTTTGGTGATGTCTGGTTTGTGAAATGTTTTTTCTCCGCTCTTATTCTCTTTCTCACTCTATTTTTTATCCCGCAGATTCCGTAGATTTTTTTTGGTTTGGTGATGTCTGGTTTGTGGAATGGTTTTTCTCCGCTCTCATTCTGTTTCTCCCGCAGATTCTCGCAGATTCCGCAGATTTATTTTGGTTTGGTGATGTCTGGTTTGTGGAATGTTTTTTCCCCGCTCTCATTCTCCTTCTCACTCTATTTTTCTCCCGCAGATTTCGCAGTTTTTTTTGGTTGGGTGGTGATTGGTTTGTGGAATGTTTTTTCCCCGCTCTCATTCTCATTCTCATTCTCACTCTATTTTTTCTCCCGCAGATTTCGCAGATTCCTCAGATTTTTTTTGGTTTGGTGATGATTGGTCTGTGGAATGGTTTTTCTCCGCTCTCATTCTCCTTCTCACTCTATTTTTCTCCCGCAGATTCCGCAGATTATTTTTTGGTTTGGTGATGATTGGTTTGTGGAATGGTTTTTCTCCGCTCTCATTCTGTTTCTCCCGCAGATTCCCGCAGATTCCGCAGATTATTTTTGATTTGGTGATGTTAGGTTGGTAGTATGTTTTTTCTCCGCTCTCCCTCTCTTTCTCCCTCTATTTTGTCTCCCTCTATTTCTCACTTTCCTCTTCGCTCTGTAAAAACTACCGCAAAAAAAAGCTCCAACATTTCTGTTGAAGCTTTCAAATATTATAGGATAAAAGAGTCTATTGATAAACTCCCATATCTGTAAATTTCTTCATTCTTTTTTCACAACGTTCTATTGGATCTAACTTCGTTAACAAAGTGATTTGACGTTTAACTTCACGTTTTACAATAGAGAACATTTCTTCTTTATTTCTGTGGGCACCACTTATTGGTTCCTTGATTACTCCATCCACAAGTTTCAATCTTTTCATGTCTTCAGAAGTCAATTTCAAAGCTTCAGCAGCTTTTTCCTTGTAATCCCAAGATCTCCATAAAATTGAAGAACAAGATTCAGGTGAAATAACAGAATACCAAGTGTTTTCTAACATGATCACTTTATCTCCAACACCAATTCCTAACGCACCTCCAGAAGCTCCTTCACCAATAATAATACAGACAATAGGAACTTTGATGTTCATCATTTCGTATATATTTCTTGCGATTGCTTCACCTTGACCACGCTCTTCAGCTTCTAGTCCAGGAAATGCTCCCGGTGTATCAATGAAAGTTACGATTGGCTTATTGAATTTCTCCGCCATTTTCATTAAACGCAATGCTTTTCTATATCCTTCTGGATTCGCCATTCCGAAGTTACGGTATTGACGCATTTTAGTGTTCATTCCTTTTTGCTGACCAATAAACATTACTGTTTTTCCATCAACGGAACCCCAACCACCAACCATGGCTTTATCATCGCCTACATTTCTGTCACCATGTAATTCTTGAAAATCACCATGAGTAATAGCATCAATGTATGCTAATGTATAAGGTCGTTCTGGGTGACGAGACAATTGTACTCGCTGCCATGGAGTTAGATTGGAAAAAATCTCTATGGTTTTCTCCTCAAGCTTTTGTTCTAAAGCCTTGATTTTATCAGTCATATCCAACTCTGCATCTTGTCCAATCTCTTGCGCTTTAGCAATTTGTAACTCCAATGCTTTAATCGGTTCTTCGAAATCTAAATATATTGACATTTTTTTATATTCTTTTTGAGCAGCGAAAGTTACTAAAAATTGTTAGCTATTTCTAAATTTGTAGCTATGATATCATTTCCAATTTGCAAAATTAACCTAGGATTGAATATTCTAGCCAAAAGAAAGGACGGTTACCATGAGATTAACTCATTGATGTACCCTGTTCCTGTTAAGGATGTTCTTGAAATTGTTCCCGCTGACGAATTCAAATTTGAATCGGCTGGTTTACCTATTCCTGGTGAATCAAAAAACAATTTAGTTTTGCTTGCTTATGAAATGATAAAAGAAGAATTCAATATCCCTCCAGTATCAATCTTTTTGTATAAAAATATTCCGATGGGAGGAGGTTTAGGCGGGGGTTCTTCCAACGGAGCTTTTACATTAAAAATTCTCAATGAATTATTTCAATTAGGAATGTCAACTGAAGATTTAAAAGTCAGAGCGGTAAAACTAGGGTCAGACTGCGCTTTCTTTATCGAATCAACTTCACAAATAGCGAAAGGTAAAGGGGAAATACTCACGGAATTTGATTTGACTTTAAAAGGTAAAACTTTAGTCTTGGTGAATAACGGATTACATATTAGTACAAAAGATGCGTATGGAAGGATTAATCCTAAAACTCCAACTTTTTTACTGGAGAATGTTCTTCTGGAACCAATTAAAAGTTGGAAAGAAACGCTAATCAATGATTTTGAAGAACCAACTTTAGCGGTTTATCCAGAATTAAATATCATAAAAGAAAAACTGTATGATTTAGGAGCAACTTATGCTGCAATGACTGGTTCTGGCTCAACAATGTTTGGGGTTTTTGATACTGCTCCGGATTTGAAAGGGCAATTTGAATATGAAGGAGGATTTATTGAGATCGTGAAACTTTAGAGAAAAAATAAACTCTTAATTAACTTGATGTAAATCAATATGAAAAAACTAAATATATTACTAATCTTGTTTCTAGCTTTAATTTCTTGCGAGGAAAAAACTAATGGTCATTCAGCTAAAATAAATATGCCAGACGAATTTATTTCTCGCATACATACTCCAGAATTTGAGATTGATAATTATAAAATTTTAGGGAAGACCTATTTTGATAAACATATTGCCGATTTTAAAAAGATTAATTGGAAAAAGGACTTTTGGAGCGAGTATGATTCTGATAATTTCAATATGTCGAATATTGAGGTTTTTAATTTAACCGATTCCAGATATTTAGGAATATCGACTGGAATTAATACGAATGAAAACTTTCAATTTATTATTGGACTTGGCACTCATATGGAAGAGAGTCCTTCGAACAAACCATATAGAAAAATAAAACTGTATTATTCAGAAACAGAAAATGAAGAAATACCAAAAAATATTATTGAACTATTTTTTAAGAAAGAATACTCTAAAATCAATATAGAACTAAGTAAATACTCAATGGAGGAGATTGAGGATTTATACTTAAATATAAATTAATCTATTTGAAAGTTATTCGCAGCAGTCCTCCCGCTCAATTTGCGGGTCCAATGGGTCTAAACTAACTTCATTTAAAAAATATCATCATTCATCACTCCTAATTATTTTAGTGAATAACTATCTTTCTAGTTGAAACAAACTGAGAAGAACTTTTGAAAACCACCGTATAAACTCCTTTCGCTGCATTCGATAAATCTAAGTGACTTGTGCTCCAAAGTTGATTGCTTTCTTTAATAAGCTGACCTAAATTATCGTATACTTTTAGATTAAGTTCTTGATCCATTTCTCCCAAATCAATAGTAAATAAACCACTGCTACTTGGGTTTGGATAGATGTTTATCTGTTCATCTATTTGCTCTAAATCATTTACTGTTAATATTAAATCACTTGATGTTCCTGCGATATACGCCCAAATACCTCCTAAATCTGTTCCTACAAACATTTCATATCTTCCGTCTGAACGAATTTTATCAATGAACGGGGCGGAATAAGCTCCTGTTTCTATAAATGAATAATGATCAGATAAGAGTGTAAAAGAATCTCCATCAGCCAAATTTCCGTCAATGTCACCATAATAGTAAATCGTTCCTTTTCGATTTCCAATAAACAAATGTGTGGTGTCGTCATGTCGAAGAAATGCTGGAACAGAATAATTATCAGGGCTAAATTGCTCTCCCATATCGATATTTCCTAGGTCTTCAGTAATTAATTCAAATGAAGGTAGAGTAGGAGTTCCAGTGTTTTTGTAATAGGTCAGACCAGCTGATTTTCCTCCAATGATAAGATCGAGTAAACCATCATCATTTAAGTCAAAGATTTGTGGAGAAGCAAATGCGCTGACTTGAATAGGTTGAGCTAAATTATCTGTCATGTTGATTTGTTGAAGTACAAAATCTTCTGATCCATTTCCCGTTTTAGTATATAAATGCAAGCTTCCATCAGCTGTTCCAAGAACCATTTCTACCTTTCCATCACTAAAAATATCTCCGAAGGCTGGATGCATTCTCAATCCATATCCTGCATTGGAAAGTGACAACCAATCATCAGAGATAAATGTAAATTCGGGTGTGTCAACGGTTCCTGTATTTTGAAAATATTGAATTTTAGAAACCTTATCTGAAGGATCTAAATACCTGAAATTTGAACCTACCAATAAATCTTTTAGTCCGTCATTATTCAAGTCAACCAATACTGGAATAGCGCCTTTTCCATTCTCAATCATTTGATCTTGTAAGAAATTCTTTTTGACATAAGAAAAGTTCGGATTTTCATTCGTTCCAATATTTTTATAATACCAAACACTTTCTAAATTTTCTGAACCTCCGCTGGCATTTGTTCCAATGATTAAATCCTTTATTCCATCATGATTCACGTCAACGTAGTAGGGAGCAGGAAAAATGGGAAGATTAACGGGTGTTGTATTGCTTGGGAAATTCGCATCCATACTCGTCATTAACGCTGTGTCAGTTGGTAAAGCTCCGTTCGTAAGTGCTGTTAAGTTGTAATGAGAAACATCACCTAAAATTAAATCCATTGCATTGTCATTGTTTAAATCAATTGCAAGTAAGCTAGATCCTGAATGTCTGAGGCCATTAGGTGTTTCTGTAAAGCTAGATCGGTCGCAAGGGCCAGCATTAGAATTGAGTTGAATATTGTTATCGGTATCACTTTCAATGAATTTTCCCCAACAAGCATCTATCAATTCAAATTCCAACGAATCTGGAATTCCGTAATTCTCCATAGATGTGTTTTTGTGGTATTCCACTTGTTGACCACCAATATTAAATGTCAACACATCAATATCCCCATCTCCGTCAATATCCATAAATGCTGGAATATCAATGGAACTTACATATAGATTTGAATAGTTTCCATTAGAATATATTGATTTCAATCGCTCTTTTTCTAATACCCATTGCAATCCATTAGTTGCGTCGCCACTATTTCGGTAAACTTTCACACCTCCAATTCCATAAGTGAAAATGTCCTTTTTACCATCGCCATTAAAATCTACCATGGCAGCTCTGTAACGAATATCTTCTGGAAATAAATCTCGACTGTTGTATAAATATTTATAGCTTTTTACGCCATTATTTACAACAGTTTTAAAAACACGAATTTGATTTGTACTTCTATCGAAAATGAATAAATCTTCTAATCCATCAAAATTCACATCAATTGTAGAAAATTGCGCATGATTTAATCCGCCAGCCCAAGGAAAATCTAAAGTATTTCCTCCTTTTTTAACTTGAATACTGTCGTTGTAGATAAAACCGAATTGAGCAAATCCGAAATTTACCAATAGAAAAACAAACACGTTTAAAGTCAGTAGGGAAGAGGTATTCAATTTCATATTGTATAATTTACTGCAAGTATAGATTTGCATTAGGTAAATTTATTGATTTTAAATGTTTTGACCTAATGGTTGATAAATCTGGACTTGATAAAAATATCCTTTGCTTCCTTTAGAAGTTATATTTATTCAGTATTTTTTCATTAATATCATTTTTTACACGAACCATAACATCATTAATTTTATTGATAAGTTCTTCTATTTCTACATTCGTGAGACTTTCTATTTTAATCTCTAATATTTCAATTGTTCTGTACAATTCCCTTATTTGGAAAAGCTTAAAATTAGATTTTAATTTATGAGCAAAAAATGAAATCTCTTTTAAATTTCGATTTTTAAGTTCTTCATAAAACATTTTAATACATGATTCAGATTCACTTATGAAAGCGGCGAGTAATTCTTTTTTATCTTCTTGTGATTGAACCATATCCAATACATCAAGCGAGTATAAATTATTTTCTTTCATTTTTTAAAATATTAGTGATGACTTTTATATTCTATAATATATGTTTTCGAATAACATTCATTAAATCACTTTCTAGATAGGGTTTTGTCAAATAATCTACCATTCCAACTGCATAACATTTATCTATTTCAGCTTTAAATGCATTTGCACTTAATGCAACAATGGGCGTTTTTATTCCTTTTTCTTGAATGAGTATTTTTGTTGTTTCAATACCATCTTTTAAAGGCATTTGAATATCCATTAGAATTAGATCAACAACTAAATCCTCCAAAGCTTCAATCGCCTCAACTCCATTCTTTGCAGTGAAAATTTCAATTTTACTATTTTCTAATATTTTTTTTGTTAAAATCAGGTTTAATACATTGTCTTCTACTACAAGTATTTTTTTACTGCTTAAATTTACGGTTTTCACACTAGGGATATCTATCAAAGATTCTATATAATCTTCATAAATGACCGGGATTTTTATTGTTGTTTTTGTTCCTTTACCTAATTCACTTTCCAATTTTATTGAACCATTCATTAGTTTTAGTAGCTCATAAGTTATTGGCATACCTAAACCAGTTCCAGATTCTTTTCTGATGCTAGAACTATCGGCCTGGGAGAATTTATCAAAAATGTTATTTAAAAATATTTTACTCATTCCAACTCCAGTATCGCTAATTGTTATTATTAGCATTTGAAGCTTAGATGATATTTTTTTAGAGACAACATTGAAATTAACTTCTCCGCTTTCTGTAAACTTTATTGAATTTGAAATTACATTTATGAGTATTTGTTTAATTCGAGTCCTGTCTGCTAAAACACCAAATGAAATATTTTTATCTATTGTTGAAATAAATTTCAACCTTCTTCTCATAGCTAAGGGAGAAAGTATTGAGATAATGTCATTGAACACCTCTTTAAAATTAAACATCTTATTATTGAGTTCAAGTTTCCCAGCGTTTATTTTTGAGAAATCTAGAATATTATCGATTAAAGACTGTAAGTGATTTCCAGAGTCGATAATATGCTTGATATATTCATACCCCTTTTCTTCTTGTTTAAACTTTTCTAATTGATGCGAAAGCCCGATTATGGCATTAAGCGGAGTTCTGATTTCATGACTCATATTGATTATAAAAAGTTCTTTCGCAGCATTAGCTGTTTCTGCTATTTCTTGCGCTTCCTGCATTTTTTCTTGGGTTCTCTTCTGCTCGGTAACATCCAGACATACAACTAGAGAGCCTATAAATATTCCGTTTTCATCATAGTTTGGAGCTCCACTTACTAGCCACCATTTATGTAATCCGGTCTTTGTAATAATTTCGATTTCATAGCTGTCTGTAATTCCTTTTTTACGTAACTCGCTTTTATCCTCAACTATCTTTTTGTTATTTTTACTATGAACAAAATTATTTATATTCTGTCCAATCAATTCACTTTTTGAGTATCCTGAGATCTTTTCATAACTTTCATTTACATTAGTAACGTGTTGATTATCATCAAGTTCAATTAAGCCTAGATTAATGTTAGAAATGATTCCACGGTACTTTTTTTCTTGCGTTTTCAGGTTTTCATCATATTGATGTTTTAATGTAATATCATTAATGTATCCATCAAGTCTTATGATTTGACCTTTAAGGTTGTTCTTCGCTTTGATTCTTAACCTAAACCATTTATGTTCTTTGTTTTTATTGAAATATACTTCACAATCTGTTTCTCCAGTTAGCTTTAGATCTTTAGATATTCTGGCCAAATCTTCTGGTTCAAGAAGTTGAAGAATTTGAAGGTTTTTTACTTTGGTTTGAATTTCTTTCTCATTCAGACCAATAAGATTTTCAATCGTAGGAGAAACAAAAATTATTTCGCTATTAAATAAATTTACAGACCAAATAACGTCTTGCATATTATTAACTATTCGATCAATAATTTGCTGTGCCTTTTCTAATTTTTGTTGTGCTTGAATTAATGTTGTAATTTCATTAAAGTACAGATTGATGAATTTCTGTTTCTCGATATATTTAGGCGTTATCGTATAATATTTTCCGTTTTCAGTATTTACTTTAAAGTGATTAATACTTTTATTACTATTCAAGTTTTTTATAATGAGTAAACTAAGCTCATCAAAGCTTATCCACTTACCTTTCTCTAAGCATAATTTTTGTCTTTCTATTTCTTTAGAATAATGATTCCTCAAGATAACTTTTCCTCTTAAATCTATTCTGATAATCGGCTCTGGACTTTGTAAGTGAAATGAAGCAAGATTTTTTACTTCTGTGGAATTAATTTTCCTTTCAATATTTAGAGAGATGTTGCTTGAGAAAGTTCTTAAAATAGATATTTCAACGGAGCTCCAAATACGTTTATTCTTACAATCATCATAGCCAATCATGCCCCAAAGGGTATCCTTATAGAATATTGGGATAATAAGTGCTGATTTTATTCCTTGACTAGCCAATATTATTTTCACCTGTGATTGCTGGGGTAATTCTGAAACAACTGTCTGGTAAGGCTCATTTTTCCTCATTGGTTCAATAAACTCTTCCATAGGCTGAACAGATAAATTTTGTAGTTCAGGATTATTAATCTGAGACTCCGCAATTCCTGAATTCCACTCTAGGCGTTGAGAAATTAATTCTTCACCTTCTGAATTATTATGAAATTCAAATAAATAGGTACGATCAACATTTACAGCATCTCCTATTATCGAAAGTGATTTAGAAATTGAGTCATAAAAATCCAGATTAAAGGACAGTTCAGTTGTTGCATCTGCAATTGCTTCAAGCATCTTCTCTCTTCTCTCAAGTAAATACTCTGTGTGAACTATTGAGGTAATATCTTTAGATATTGCTAAAACATATTCCTTCCCTTCAAAGTCCTTGATGAATACAGATACCTCAACGGGCGTTTTTTTCTGAGTTAATAAATTCGTGTTTTCGCTACGTATGGTTAAGAATTCATTCTTTCTTAATTCTTTGACATGTTCTTCCCAGTTAGATTCCTCCTTATAGATTGGTTCAAAGTCCTTTACGTTTATATCTTTAATATCCCCTTCAATTCCAATCCTTTCTTTGGCTATTGAATTCATATAACATAGATCACCATTGAGGTTTGTAATTTGAACTCCATCTCTTATGTGATTAATAAAATCATAAATTAACTTTTCCATCGAATGAGTTTAGTTTTTTAATTTCCCTTCTTTAATAAATCGATATATCGTTGATTTACCCATATCGAGATTTTTAGCTGTTCGGACGACATTATTATTGTTTTCTGTGAGCTTTTTTTGAATAATTGCAATTGTGTATTCTTCTAAAGTGTTCGCATTGTTGTAGTTGATGTCTAAGCTAGTCGAGATGTCTAATTGCATATCTTTTGCCATTATTTTTTCATCTTCTCCTAAGATAAAAGAAGTTTCAATAATCGCCTTTAACTCCCTCACATTTCCAGGAAAAGGATGTTTTAAGAGAGTGCTTTTGGAACAATTGTTTAATTCTTTTGGGGGTAATTTATTTTTTTGAGCAAATTCTTTGGCGAAGTATTTGGCAAGAGAAATTACATCTTTGCCTCGATCTCTAAGTGGTGGAAGTTCTATTGAGAAGCCCATAAGTCTATAATATAAATCTTCTCTAAAGCGTCCTTCTTTAACTTCTTGTTGTAAATTTTTATGCGTTGCAATTATTAACCTGAAATTTAATGGAATATCTTTATTTCCACCAACTCTGTTGATTTCCATCTCTTGAAGAACTCTTAACAGTTTAGCCTGAATTGTAAGGTCCATCTCTCCAATTTCATCAAGAAACAATGTTCCGTCTTTGGCTTCTTCAAATTTCCCAATTCTTTGCTGATGCGCACCCGTAAAAGAACCTTTTTCATGACCAAAAAGTTCGCTTTCGACCAATTCTTTAGGGATTGCTGCAACGTTTACAGCAACATAAGGTTTTTTACTTCTTTTAGAATTAAAGTGAATTGCTTTTGCTACTAGGTCTTTTCCTGTTCCTGTTTCACCTGTTACTGTCACGTTGATATCAGAAGATATCGTTTTTTCTATTTTTGAAAAAACCTTCTGCATTTCCATACTTTCCCCTTTAATAAAGGTAGTTAAATTGTACTTTTGATTAACCTCTTCGCGCAATACTGTTACTTCTTCTTTTAGATGGACTTGTGCTGCAGCATTATTCGCTACATTCCAAATGCGGTCAAGCGTGTTTTCATCTTTTATGATGTAATCATAAACACCTAATCTAAATAAAGAAGCGGCTACTTGCATGTTTTCTTGTCCAGAAATAACCAATAGTGTTACTGATGGTAATTGTTCTCTTATTAAACCAATAAGTTCATCACCTTGAATGTCTGGTAAATTTATATCAATTGTTATAATGTCTGGAGCCTGAGAAAGTGAGGATAGAAGTTCTTTTGCAGTATTAAAAACTTTTACTTCAAAATCAGGATTTAAACTTAATTTATACTTCAAGAATTTCGCGAAAACTAAATCGTCTTCTACACAAAATAACTTTATACTTTTTGGTAAAGTATTCATAAGCTTATTGATTGTTAATTTACTTTTTTGAGGTGTCCCAATGTTCATTCCCATTTTGGGAAAATTTCAATGCGGAAACAGAATTATTCTTAACTTTGGTCTCAAATGGTAAATATATGTTATTTATAATCAGTAAAGGCAGTAATTGTTTGATTATTATTTAATTAAATAATTATTTCGGATATAGTTAATTATTATTCAATCATAATTTTTTCCCAAAATTGGAAAATATGTATAAACGTTCCTCAATGCTTCTTGAAATTGTCAATTTTTAAAACGTACGGTTGAAACTTACAATATATTTCATTTAAGAAGTTGATTTAATTTTCTGAATTTATATTTTTCACTGAATTAATATCCCATTAGATTTGTCCTGTTATAATTCCAACCATTGCTGCTTGGTTTTTTCCATTTATTGGAATTATTCCACATGAGGGAATATAAATCCTTATATCGATTCAGTTAATCATCTTGTGTATAGAGTAATGTAATTTTAAATACTTATGGCACTATTTTGATACTCTTATTCAAGTGTTTTTAGTAGTGTGAAAATACAAAGTGTAGGTTTGTAGACGGTTGTTAGATTTCTTCTCATAAATTTATAGTTTCATATTTTAACTCTATATTTTGTGTTATGAAATTCTAGCAATCGTTTATTCTTTTTTGAAATATATTAATTTCTAATCACACTTTGAACCATTAATAATTTTGAATAACTCTTTGTCTCATTTTGGGATATTGAGCTTGATTATAAAATTTTGACGGTTTTAGAAAGCAAATTAATTTTATCACGAAAAAGATCGAGTTTTAATATTGTTACTAAGCATCTATACATTCCAGAAACTGACGGTAAATAGAAGAAATAACATAAAGAGATTCTTTCTATCATAATACAATTGATTAGACAGTGAATTGCAAGCAATTTCTCTTTTTTTGAGATTTTTTCTCGATTTAGGAATTTTTATCTTCCGCGTTAATTCGTTAAGTATATGATAATTAGATTTTTAGAATCTTCTTTGAAACAGGCATTATTATTTCAGTTAACATTTTGTGAAATGAATAAAGTTGAGTATCACTGGGTTGTTATAAATGCCTTCTGATTTCATCATGTCTATTTATTATAAAAACAATATTTCGCTGATTTAAAGATGAAAATTATGAAAAACGAAAATGCAGTACCCGGTTTTAACAAGGTTGGCAGTTTTATAAAAACAAATAGTGAAGTTTCAAAAATAGATTGTGAAAAAGGAGTGCTTCCAGTTCATAATATAGTTCAACATTGGAAAGTGAAAACAGGCTTATATAGATTTATTGGGATCCTACTGATTGCAACTTTTATTCCCCTATTGTCCTTTTCTCAGCCATTAAATTTAGGTACAGCAGAAAACTTCGTTTTATTTACTTCAAATGGTGCAATTGGGAATACAGGAACATCTTTAGTTAATGGAAATATGGGTACTAATGTAGGCGCTGTAACAGATTTCGGAGCGCCAAGTGTTGTAAATGGAGGTACTGAGATAGCAAACTCCAAAACAGCACAAGCTGTAACTGATGTGCAGGCTGCATATGATGAAGGCGCAGCTTTGGCGGCAACTCACACTGGTCATGCACCTGCTTTTGGAACTGAAACACTTTTGCCAGGAGTTTATCATATTGCTGGAGCTGGTTCAGTGGGAGGAGACCTGACTTTGGATGCTCAAAATGATCCATCTGCAATCTTTGTTTTAAGATTTGGAGGAGCTTTTAGCACTGGAGCTGCTTCCAAAGTGATTTTAGTGAATGGAACAAAGGCCAGCAATGTATTTTGGTTAGGTGCTGGAGCAATGTCAATGGCCGCAAATACAGAAATGAAAGGAATTATTTTATCACTTACGGGCGCAGTTTCTATGGGTGATAATGTCCAGTTAGAAGGTAGGATGCTCACTACGAGTGGAGCAATATCAATGAATAATGGGGGTGTTACTTCTCCTGAACCTTCTTCACCTTTGCCTATAGGATTACTTTCGTTTGCAGCGGATAGAAATAAAGAAAGTGTTGTTTTGAAATGGAGTACAGCCTCAGAAACAAACAATGACTATTTTAATATCGAAAAAAGCATTGATGGGAAATTATGGAATACAATTGGAAATGTTAATGGAGCAGGAAATTCAACTTCACAAATTGATTATTCTTTAACGGATAGAACCCACATTGAGGAAATAACTTATTACCGATTAAAACAAACCGATTTTGATGGCAAATATTCTTATGAAGATGTAATCAGTATTGACATATGTGATTACCATGAAGATGCAAGTCTAACTATTTACCCAAACCCTACAGATGGGAAAATAGAAATGCGTTTTCATGGAAATTCGAGTGATGTAAATTCAATAGGTATATTTAACTCACGAGGTCAGCAAATATATAGTTCAAAGACACTTCAGTCAGAATTTGATTTGTCAGGTAATTCTCCTGGGCTTTATTTTATGCATGTGCAATATGATGCGAAGGTATTGACTTCTAAATTTGTAATTTCTGAATAAATTACCTCATATCAAAAATGATCTCACCATCTACAATAGTAACCCAAGAATAATTTGGTAAGAAATTAGGAGAGCTTGTTACTTTTTGATCGAAGATTGAAATGTTAGCAAGCTTTCCTTTTTCTAAAGTACCCACTTCAGATTCAGCAAAACAACCGTAAGCTGCCCAAAGTGTCATCGCTTTTAAAGTGGTGGATAGTGAAACAGCTTCTTCTTTCAAGAATCCTTCGATAGGTTCATCTTTAGTGTTCCTTCTTTGAACCGCCGCATGAATCGTTGCAAATGGATCGTAGTGCTCAATTGGGAAATCTGTTCCAAATATTATCATTCCCGACTGCTTATGCAAAGTATTGTAAGCATAAGCTCCATTGTTTAAACGCTCTTTTCCTATGTGATGTTCTGCCCAACGCTGGTCAGATGTCGCATGAGTAGGCTGTACGGATGGTAAAACTCCTGATGATCTAAATAGTTTGTAGTCAGATGGTTTCACGATTTGTGCATGTTCAATTCTCCAACGGTGATCTTGCACATCATTCATTAAAGTGTCAATAATATTTAACACCAACCGATTGGCAGAATCACCAATGCAATGCGTATTTACTTGATATTTTAATTCCTTTGCAGTTCTAAAAATCTCCTTAATTTCCTCTGGGGATTTCAATAGAATTCCGTTCGTTGTTGGATCATCTGAGTAAGGATCAATCATGCAGGCTCCGTGAGAACCCAAAGCTCCGTCTGCAATGACTTTAAAGCTACGTACTGAAAGTCGGTTGTTTTTGTAATTTCCATTCTCTTTTGCAAATGCTATATTTTCCTTAGAAGGAATTAACATGGCATATACGTAAATTTGTAAAGCATTTTCATCTGCTAATTCAATAAATAAATCAAGGTCTTTTTTATATAATCCTGCCTCATGAACATGCGTAATTCCTGCTGCTAAAAGATTGTCTTGAATTTCTAAAATGGCTTTCTTTAATTCTTCTTTACTTGGTTCGGGTAAATTGAAATTCACCAAATCTAAAGCATGATCTAAAAGAATTCCGGTCAATTTTCCATTTTCTATTTTAATCACTCCTCCATTAATAGTCGTTGTGTCAGTAATTCCGATGTGTTCCAACATTGCTTTATTGACTAACATCGCATGACCATCTATTCTTGTTAATGCAACTGGGATTTTAGGAAAAGCTTCGTTTAACAATTTGTTATTCGGCAATTCTTTTTCGTTCCACATACTTTGATCCCAACCTCGTCCAATTATAATTTCTTGATTTGACTTAGCTTGATGCTTTTCTAATCTAGAAATCATTTCATAATAAGACTGTGTTTCGCGTAAATCAACATTGAGTTTTTGTTTCGCCAAACTCATAATGTGTCCATGCGCGTCATGAAAACCAGGGAAAACATCTTTCGCTTGGGCATTAATGATAGTTTGCGCTTTGTATTTATTGAGAATTTGTCGTTCTGGACCAACCTCAACAATTTCGCCGTCTTTAATAGCCATTGCCTCTGCAATATCCATCTTGTCGTTCATCACATGAATTTTTGCATTGTGAATGATGAGGTCAACATCTTTTCCTTTATAACAAGAAGTTACGACAAGCATTAAAATTAAGAGCGCGAAATATTTCATTTTTCTGTTGTTTTGAAATGTAAAAATAAGAAGATTTACATTGAAGTGATTGGAAAGTGAAAACAGTAAATAGAATTTGATTATTTTTGACTCTTGTCAACCGTGACTGATTTATATTGAAGTGGATAAGTCGGGAGATTATAACAAAAATTATTTTGTGAAATACATACATTTTATTATTGGAATTGCCTTGTTTATAGGTGTACGTTTGTTCGAAGTTTCAGCATTCGATACCTCCGCTTTAGGCTTGGCTTTGTGGATGGTTTATTGGTGGATAGTTCAACCTGTTCCGCTTTATGTGACTGCATTATTGCCAATAGCAGTAGGTGTTCCTTTTGAATTAATTCCCAATGATGTTTTAGCGCAATCGTATGGTAATCAAATGATTTTTCTATTTCTGGGAGGATTTATTTTGGCTTTAGGAATAGAGAAGTGGAAATTACATGAGCAAATTGCATTTTCAATTTTACGCCTATTTGGAAGAACTCCTAAAAGAATTCTGGGAGGATTTATGTTCTCTACAGCGCTTCTAAGTATGTGGATCAGCAATACAGCTACTACATTAATGATGCTTCCAATTGCCATGTCGGTTATTCAAGCCATTCCAAGTTTCAAAGAAAAACGCTTATTTTCAGTTGGACTTTTACTAAGTATCGCTTTTTCTGCAAATATTGGTGGAACGGCCACTTTAATTGGAACACCTCCAAATATTCAAATGGCGGGAATATTAGAACAAGAATTCAACTTATCGATTAGCTTTTTTGAATGGTTTATGATTGGAACGCCTTTTATGATAATTATGATGGTGCTGACCTACATTACAGTGAAATTTTATTTCATAAAAAATGCAAGTTTTAAGATGGATAAAATTGAGCCTCAAAAATTAGATCCCAATCAAAAAAGGGTTTTGTATTTGTTTTTAACGGTGGTTGCTTTATGGATGAGTAGAACCTTTTTGAACGATTATATGCCAATTGTAATCAATGATACTGTCATTGCTTTATCGGGTGCCATTCTTTTATTTATTTTTCCTTCAACCGAGAAAAGACCATTGTTGTTATGGGATGATCTTGATAAATTACCTTGGGGAATCCTCTTCCTTTTTGGAGGTGGAATGGCTTTAGCAGCAATTTTAGCAGAAGCGAATATTGTTTCCTTCTTGGTAGACGTTATGAAACCACTTGCTAATTTTCCTGTGATTATATTATTGCTGGTAATTTTCACTGTCGCACTTTTTGCAACAGAATTAATGTCAAATTTGGCTTTGGTGAGTTTGTTAATTCCTTTGATCGGAAAATTTGCTATTGAATTAGATTTACCATTGCTAGGAATTTCTGCTGGAGTAGCATTAAGTGCTAGTTGTGCTTTTATGTTACCCGTTGCTACGCCTCCAAATGCAATTATTTATTCTTCCAATTTGATTCAAATAAAAGATATGGTGAGGTATGGTTTTTTATTAAACTTAATCGCTTCAGTTGTGGTAACAGGTGTGATTTATGTCCTCTTTTTTATTTAAAATAATAATAATAAGCGAGCAGTTTAGTTCATGTAAAATATAGGTTTCATCTATATAAGTAGGTCCGGAATTTAGAATTAAGATTAAAATAACCGATATTGGGCTTTTATACCAAGATATAAATTGGTGTTGTATATAATGAGCTTGGTAACAATTCATAAAAGGTACATCCTTTGTAATAATAATGTTTTTGGTTGACGCGTAATTTTTATCTTTGCTTAACAATAAACCCGAATGAATCGAACGAAATATATTTCAATAATAATTACAAGCTTAATCCTATTGGTAATGGGGTCTTGTAAATTAAGTAAGGGATTTGAAGCGCTTGACGCTTACAATTATTTTGAAGCAAAAAAATATTTGGAAAAGTCTTTAAAGAAGCAAGAATCACCTGCTTCTTATGGATTGAGTAAAATTTACTTTAGAAACGACAATCCATTTCATAATCTTGATTCTGCATATCATTACAGTTTGCTTTCTGTTGAATCTTTTAAAGAATCAAAGGAGAAAAAACAGAAAAAGTGGAGAAAAAAGTATGATTATACTTTAGAAAAGGCAAAATCTCAAAGGAAAGAAATTAGTGATTTAGGTTTTCAAAATGCCACTATAGATAATTCTGTAGTTTCTTATCAATTTTTTATAGCAAAACATCCTTGGTCACATTTTAAAGAAGTTGCTGAAAAAAGAAGAGATTCTCTTGCATTCTTAGAAGCACAAAGCGTTAAAACCAGTGCGGCTTATGAAGAATATTTAAAGAAATATGAAAATAGTGCATGGAGACACAAAACCCGCTCTCTTTTATACCTTGCTCAATATGATGAGAGTGTAAGAGAAGGTGATACGAAAAGTTTCCTCTACTTTATCAACGAATATCCTGAAAATCCATTAGTAAGAGATGCGCATTATCAAGTTTATTCTATAGAAACTAAAAATGGTGCAATTCCAGATTTCAGAAGTTTCATTCGTCGTTTTCCTGATAATCCATTTTTAGATGATGCTTGGACAAGTTTATATCGATTATCAATTGCCGATTACAGAAAAGAAACAATTCAAAAATTTGCAAGTGACTATCCCGATTTTCCTTTCCAATATTTGATTACTCAAGATTTAAAATTAGTGGGTAAACAGTTATTTCATTTTAGTGAGAACGGAAAGTATGGGTTCATGGATGAAAATGGAGCGCTTGTTATCAATCCTATTTATGAATATGCAGGACAATTTAATAACGGATTAGCGGTCGTAATAAAAGATGGAGTTTATGGCTATATTAACAAGGATGGAAACCAATTAATCGATTCTAAATATGAGGAAGCAATGGACTTTGACCAAGGTCGAGCAATTATTGTTGAAAAAGATATGTATGGATTAATTGACGTTTCAGGAGCTTATATTTTTCAACCTGAATATTTAGATATCGGTGAATTCTCAGAAGGTATTGCTTATGTTCAAAATGAAATCGGTTATCAATATTATACCTTGGATGGATCATTGGCTTTTTCAACTATTTTTGATGAAGCGTTTACTTTCCAAAATGGAATTGCTAAAGTGAGAAAAGGAGAAGAGAAAGGTTATATAGGATTAGATGGCGCTTTTGTTGTATCTGTAACGGAAGGGAGTTTAAGTCACTTTAAAGATTCAATTTTCGTTCATGAATTGCGCGACAGTATGAATTTAATGTTTGCTAATGGCGCTTATCTATTTCAAACTGGATTTGATCAAATAGGAACACTTGTGAGTAACCGAGCAATTATAGAAAAGGATGATTTATTTGGCTTCATAGATGGAAAAGGAAAAATAGTAATTCCGATGGAACATAATCCTTATCCAAACTATATGCAATTTTCTCAATTCAAAAACGATCATGTTATTTTACAAAGATTGAATAAATATGCAATGATAGACAGTCTTGGTAAATCGGTTCTTCCAGCAATTTTTAATGGAATTGGAACTTATGGAGAACTTATTCCAGTGACAAAAGGTCAAGGTTGGGGCTATTCGAGTAAAGATGTTCGATTAAAAATTGAATACCAATATGACTACGCATTTGGATTTGAAAATGGAACTGCAATTGTTGAGAAAAACAATATGGTGGGATTGATTAGTTTGAAAAATGAAGTGATAATCCCAATTCAATATGAATCTATTAAAAGACTTTCAAATACCGTTTTATTGGTGAAAATTGAAAATTTATATGGTTTAATTTCAATTACAAATGATACTTTAATTGCTCCAGAATATGATAGGATTTTGGAAATATCACCCAACTTTTATCAACTTATCAAAGATCAAAAAATCACTTATTACGATACCGCTAAGGTTCGACTAATTAGTTTAAAAGAGTAATGGATAAGATATTGCACTTTATAGAACGACACAAATATGGGATATTGATTACGGTGGTAGTCCATATTGGTATTTTTGTGTACTTTCAAATTGCGACATATAAAGAAGCTGTTTTATTTCAACCATGGGAATTTACAAGTGCTCAGGATGAGGTGCAAGATGATATAGAAATTACGCCAGATCAGATTGAAACACCTGAAGAACGTGCGCTTCTAAACCCGCAAGAGGAGGTGACTTCTTTTGTGAAAAATGAAAATGAAAAACGCATTCAGACCAATAAAGACAATGTAAATTACACATCTTCCTATCAAAAGCAGAGTGCTGAGCAATTGGAAAATGATTTTGAACAAAGTCTAAAAGACGAAATTCAACGCAAGAGGGAAGAGAGAAATGGAAAAAAATCAACCGAAGCGACAGACGTAAAACAGGACAATAGTAAAAACAATCCTGACAAAAATAATCCTCAAACTAATCCTTCAAGTAGTGAAGCCATAAGTGGAAAAACAATGGTTTCATTTTCTTTAATGAACAGGCATCCTTTAAATCACAATGATTGGTATGTTCGAAACCCTGGTTATACTTGTGGAAACGTTAATGGAATTGTCACTGTCGCTATCTCAGTTGATCTGGGTGGAGTAGTGACTTCTGCAACGATTATTGAAGAACAAAGTCAAAATGCAAGTTCATGTATGCTGCAAAGAGCTAAAGAATATGCATTGAAATCTAGATTCAATTATTCTGGCGAAGCGCCAAAGAAACAAGAGGGTACAATAACATATAGATTTGTCTATAGAGAGTAATTGTGTATATTTCAAGAAATGAGTAGAATTATAAACGAAATAAGAAAGTTATTTACCGAAGGTCCAATTGGGATTTATATCATGGCGTTCTTTATTCCACTTAATCCTAGAATGTTGGGTATTGCTGTCGCGATAATTATTGTTGAACAATTGATACGCAGTCCAAAAATCAATAAAACACATTTAAAATCTCAACTTTCTTGGAGAAATCCTGGAATTTGGCTCTTGCTCTTTTATCTAATGCATGTTGTTGGTTTGATCAATACCGAAAACATGAGGTTCGCCAATATGGACCTAGGAATGAAAGCTACCTTGGGAATCCTTCCTGTGTTTTTTATACTTTATAAGCTAAAAGTAAATTGGAATCTATTCGTCAAAGTCTTTATTTTTGGAGCTTTTGTATCAATCGTTGCTAATTTCTTCATGTCGCTTGGTGTTTACCTCAAAAGTCCACATTTCTATTACATTTCTGGTGAACGGTTATCTCACTTAATGCACAGAGGATATTGGGCTGTTTATATGGTTGTGGCTTATTTTTTCTTACTGAAACAGATGATTACAGCACAAAGTAAAATGTCATTTTGGATGAATTTACTGGGCGCTATTGTTATGGCTGTATTTATTGAGATTTCAGGATCAAAAGTAGGATTTATAATTTTGTTTTTTGTAACCATTTGGGCAGCAATATCTCTATTTAAACGCTTCAAAAACAAATGGATTTTACCCATTACTTCAGTTGTTTTAGTGGTTGGAATAGCAGCAGTTGTAATTTTAACACCAAGTATCGCCAAAAGACTAGACTCCGCTATTATAGCGGTTTCCCAACCCATAGAAAATTACAATATGGAAGTACCAGAAAGCACAGAAGCAAGAGTAATGGTTTGGGATTCTTCTATAGATTTGATTAAAGAAAACTTTTGGTTTGGTGTGGGAACAGGCGATATCAAAGATGAATTAATTAAGATGAATTTTGAAAATGGCTATTCAGGAGTTGCAGAACAAAAGCTGAATAGCCATAATCAATTTTTTAATTCCCATATTGCTATTGGGGTATTTGGGAGCTTGTTTCTTTTGCTCTCCTTGGCAATGAATTACCTCAAATTAAAACCAGACGAATTACGCAGTTGGAGACTAGGAATAATTACTATTCTCTTTATCGCCTTACTGCCTGAGTCCATGATGGAAACGCAAGCTGGAATTATTCCTTATGCCTTTTTTATTAGTTTTCTAACTTCTTTTCAGCCAAAACAGTCAGCTTAGCAGCATCTCTTTTTCCAATATTGAAAATAGCATCTCCTTTATTTACTAAAGGCATCTCGTTTACATTGAAAATAAATCCATTGGTTGGAGATTTTACTGAACGCTCAAATTTCCCATAAGGATCTGAAATAATAGCCAAAATGCTTCCTTTCTCAACATACTGACCATTATTAACTCTTAGATTCAAAACACCAGAACTACTTGCTCTAATCCATTTTGTTCTCTTGATAATATGGCGTTCTTCTTTAGGAGGCTCAACATCGAAATATCTCATTCCAAGGTGTTGCATTACGCGTAAAGTTCCGTCAATGGCCGTTTGAACAGCAAAATTGTCAATTCTATTCGCTTTTCCTCCTTCAAATAAAATATACCTTTTACCTAATTTGGTAACAGAATTTCGAATTGATTTGGCAATAACAGCTGAGTCAATTGTAAACGGAGCAGCAAAAACTTCACATAATTCTCTAGATTCTTTATCTCTAAAATCGCATCTTGTTTGAGCGTAGTTATTTCTTTGAGAAGCACCTGTATGAAAATCAATTGTCACATCTGTTAAAGGTGCGATTTCTTTCATGAAAATATAAGCAAACTGACTCGCTAATGAACCATTCTTTGTTCCAGGAAACACACGGTTCAGATCTCTTCCATCCGGAAATTCTCTAGACAAGTTTAAAAAACCAAAAATATTAAAAACAGGAATACATATTACTGTTCCATAATTAGGTTTGTGCCATCCTTTCTTGATGATTTGACGAACAGATTCTATTCCATTAATCTCATCTCCGTGCAACCCTGCTAGTAAAAGCAAGGTTGGGCCAGTCTTATTAGCGTGACTAACAATTACAGGAATTTGAATTGGTGTATTCGTATGTAATTTGGCTACTTCTAAAGTCAAACGTACAGTTTTCCCTGCAGCTATTGTATGTCCTAATAGCTCAAATGGTTCACGCTTAAGTGTCTTGCGTTTTTCGTTCATTATTTTGCGCTTCGTTCAATGAACTTTATAATTTCATCTGCTATATCTAAACGTGTAGCATTTTCAATTCCTTCTAACCCAGGAGAAGAGTTTACTTCTAATACCAACGGTCCACGGCTAGATTGTAACATATCAACACCAGCAATACCTAAGTTTAAAGCTTTAGCAGAACTAATTGCTGCCTTTTCTTCAGCTGGAGATAATTCAATAATATGTGAAGAACCACCTCTGTGAAGATTTGATCTAAATTCTCCTTGTTTACCTTGACGTTTCATTGCACCAACAACTTTTCCATCAACAACAAAAGCTCTTAAATCTGCTCCTCCTGATTCTTTGATGAATTCTTGAACAATTACACGTGCTTTAAGACCGTTAAATGCCTCAAGTACAGATGTTGCTGCTTTTTTAGTGTCTGCCAAAACAACACCTAATCCTTGTGTTCCTTCCAGCAATTTGATTACAACAGGAACTCCACCAACTGTTTCAATAACGCTTTCAACGTTTTTTGAATAGTTAGTAAAAACTGTTTTAGGTAATCCAATTCCAGATTTTGTAAGTAATTGTAATGAACGCAACTTATCTCTTGAATCTGCTAATCCACGTGATTTAACGGTTGTAAAAACACCCATCATTTCAAACTGTCTCACAACAGCTGTTCCGTAAAAAGTAACTGATGCTCCGATTCTCGGAATAATTGCATCAAAACCTTCTAGATAATGTCCATTATAATATACTCTAGGAAGTTCTTCTTCGATTATAATATTACATTTTAAATGATCAATCACTTCCACTTGATGTCCGTGCTTTAAACATGATTCAACAAGTCTTCTAGTTGAGTATAAATTAGCGTTTCGGCTTAAAATTCCAATTTTCATTAAATTATTCTTGTTTTATATATTTGTATGATTCGTTTGATAAAGTAGTATCTATCATAAAACGATTAGATAATAATTTACGCCCTAAAAGTACAGGATATCTCATTAACTCTCTATTAGAAAGTGTAAATTCTGTAGAATGTTTTTTTCCAAACAAAACTATATTTCCCTGTATGATGTATCGCAGCTGCATTTGACCGCTTGAACTGCGTACTTTCTTTTTTTCGTATTCTTGAAAATAAAATGATTCTCCAGTATATCCGCTTTCGTTTTCATCAAGAAATACAACGTGTAATCCCTTATCTGTTTTTTCAATAACAGAACAATGAATAGTTGAAGTGTATGCGCCAGAATCAATCTTTACGTTTACCTTCTTTAAATTAAACATTGGCATATCTGCTACATCGACTTTTCCGATAATAGGCTTTGGTTTTTTTATGGGTTTATCCTTCTTTCTTAAAGCCATTTCTTGCGTTTAAAGTAAAATATCATCAGCAAAGTTAATATAGCCATCGCAATCATAGTTATAAGATAACCATATTTATACTCTAATTCGGGCATATTTGTAAAATTCATTCCATAAACTCCTGCAATAAAGGTGAGTGGGATAAATATTGTTGAAACAATGGTCAAAACTTTCATTACATTATTCATACGATTCGACACGCTACTCATGTATAAATCCAATAATCCACTCACTGCATCTTTCAAAACCGTGACTGTTTCAATAACTTGAACTGTATGATCATATAAGTCTCTAATAAATAATTTTGTTTCCTTATGCATATAAGGAACCTCCAATTTTTCAAAACGATTAACAGTTTCTCTCATAGGAAAAACCGACCTTCTAATATAAGAAGCTTCTCTTCTTACTTCATGAAGGTTTGGCAAAATTTTATCTGATGGATTTTCAAGTAATTCCACTTCCAATTCCTCAATCACATTTCCAAAATGTTCAATGGCAATAAAATAATGGTCAACAATAGAATCTAAAAGCGCATAAGCCAAATAATCTGTATGGCGCTGTCTAATTTGACCTTTATCTTCAATTAATCGTTCACGAACTGTATTGAAAACATCGCCTTCCTTTTCTTGAAAGGTGATCAGTAAACCCTCTGCAAATAGTATTGTGATTTGCTCATCTTCAATGTTACCGTCTTCAATACGAAACATTTTAGCTACAATATGAATGTAATGTTCGTATTCATCTAGTTTTGGGCGTTGACCAACACTTAAAATGTCTTCTCCAGACAATTTATGAAGGTCGAAATGTTCAACAATACTTTTAATGATATCAGTTTCATGCAGACCAATAACATTTAGCCATGACATTTTATTCGTGTTGCCAATCTTGGTTAATGCTTCCTGAATAGTATCAATCGAAAGTTCTTCAATTTCACTTTTGTCGTAGGTCATTAATTGTAAAGAAGTATTTTCAACTTTTTGCTCTCCAGTAAATAAAAATTGTCCCGGGGCCATGCCTGTTTTTTTCAACTGACTGCTTTTACTTCTTCTTCTTTTCTTGCTCTTTTGCTTCATCTATACCTCAAGATAAGTTTATTATTTCCACCTAAAATAGAAAATATTCTAAGTTTTTTGATTGTTCTAGTTCACTTTTGTTTAAATCTTTAGTTAATTTGGTCAACTATTCAATACTTTTATACGTTTAATAGAAACTAATTGATAATTTTCCAAAAATGCACAAACTACTTATAACCTTATTTTCTCTATTAATTACCACTTTAGTTTTTTCACAACGTGAGAAAAATGGTGACTATACTGTTGCTGGTCTTAATGAAATAGTAAATACCTATACTACACTTTCTGCAAGTGTTAATGCATCAAATAATTCAATTTCTGTTGCCAATAACAGCTTGACAGGTGCTAATTTCTCTGGTGCTTTGGAAGCTGGAGATTTATTGCTGATTTATCAAGTACAAGGTGGGAAAGCAGATGCTAGTGATTACCCAACAACTGCAGGCTGGGGAGATGTTGTAGTACAATTTTCTTGGTTCGACCCAGGAGTTAATAATGGTGTGAACAACTACATTGAGTTCGGTGAAATGATAAATTATAAAAATGTGGGGATCTTTGAATTTGTGGAAGTTCTTTCTGTGAGTGGAACACAAAACATTACTTTAACTTGTCCTCTAACAAAAGATTTTGTCGCTGGAATTGAAAATAATAAAACACAAGTAATTCGTATTCCTAGATTTAACAATTTAGCTATTCCTAACAGTACAAGTATAACGACGCCAAGTTGGAATGGATCAATTGGAGGAGTAATTGCAATTGAAGTAAACGGAACTTTAAACATAACTGGAACTGGTGAGATTTCTGCCGATTCAACTGGTTTTAGAGGAGGATTACCTGTAAATAACGGTGCGGCGGCTGGAAGTGCAGGAAGCATTTCAAATATTAACGACAGAGGATATTTAGGATCGCAAAGTGCTTCCGAAGGCTCAGAAAAAGGTGAAGGTATAACAGGAGGTTCAATTGAATACGACGTTCTTCACACAAGGTATGGTTATGGTTCACTTGCTAATGGCGGAGGTGGTGGAGGTTACCACAATGCTGGCGGTGGCGGTGGTTCTAATGTAGGTGTAGGAAATTTTTATGGTTATGGAGTTGTTGATCAAGGTCCAGCAAATGCTTATAATTCAGCATGGAATTTAGAAGACCCAACAATGGTAGCAAATCCATCTTCAGGTGGAGGCCGTGGAGGTTATTCTCATTGTGAAATTAACAATAACCCATTAACAGTTGGCCCGCATAATGCAGCTTGGGGAAGTGATTATAGAAGAATTTCTGGAGGAGTTGGAGGACACGCTTTAAACTATACATCAGATCGTATATTCTTAGGTGGAGGTGGAGGTGCCGGACACGGAAACGATAACTTCGCTGGAATTGGTGGTGCTGGAGGAGGTGCTGTATTCTTAAATTTATATGGAAATATTACTGGTGACGGCAAGATTACTGCCAATGGTGGAAATGGGGAAAGTGCGGAAGGTAATCAACCTGGAACTTTCTCAACTTCTAAAACTGGAGATGACGGAGCTGGCGGTGCAGGTGGTGGTGGAGCTATATTTATCAAAAACATTAATTCAATTCCCACAACTTTTAATCTAGAAGCAAAAGGAGGAAATGGAGGAGATCAGATCTTAAAAAGAGGTGGTTTAAATACTTCTAACCAAGCTGATGGACCAGGTGGAGGAGGTGCAGGAGGATTAATCTCTTATTCACTTGGAACACCAAACGAAAATGTAACGGGTGGAATAGCAGGTGTTACAAATTCAACTTATGTAGCTAACTTTCCTGTAAATGGAGCCACCGGTGGAGCAGCTGGAATGGCTTCTCAGTCAACAACTGTTTTTGATATCGTCTTAGTTGATGACACAATATGTGAAGGTCAAACAACTACCTTAGTAGCAAATATCACAGGGAATTTTGGTACGTCACCTTCATTAACTTGGTATGATGCAGCAGTTGGCGGAAGTATAGTAACTTTTGGAACTACATATACTACTCCCGCTTTAACAACCACAACAACTTATTACGTTGGAACTTGTCCTGGAACTTTCAGAACACCTGTAACTGTTGTTGTATCGCCTCAAATTATAATTGTTGGAACTCCACCAACTATTTCTGATGAAACTTGTGCTGGAAACGATGGCTCAATCACAGGGTTAACAGCTTCTGGTGGAATTGGTCCATTAACGTTCGATTGGAATGGAAATAGTTCAATTTCAGAAGATTTAAATAATGCAATTGGTGGAACATACACTTTAACAGTAACAGATATAGCAGGTTGTTCTGAAACAGCGGGTCCTTTTACAATTGTTTCATCTCCTGGACCAATAATCGATGTTTCAAACATGGCAATCACCAATGAAAGTTGTATCGGAAATGATGGGAGTATAACAGGAATTACATTTACTGGTGGCGCTACTCCTTACACTTTCCAATGGAATGGAAATGCATCAACGAATACAGATCTTACAGGAGCAATTTCTGGGAATTACACTTTAATAGTTACGGATAATAATGGCTGTGCGGCAACAGTTGGACCATATTCCATCACTGCGAATAATTCTATTTCTATAGACGAAACAAATATTTCAATCATTAGCGAATCTTGTAATGGAACTGATGGATCAATAACAGGAATTACTGTCACTGGAGGAACAGGAACGCTAACTTATAGTTGGTCTCCATCTTCAGCAACCACACTTGATTTGAATTCAGTTTCAAGTGGGAATTACACCTTAACAGTGTCAGATGCTTCGGGATGCTCAGCTACTTCTGGACCGCATACCATTAATCAAATCGGAGGGCCAACTTCTGATGATGCTAATATTTTAATCACAAACGAAACATGCGGATTAGGAAATGGAAGTATCACTGGAATTACAACAACAGGAAGTGGATTAACTTATGTTTGGTCTCCTTCTGGTGGAACAGCAATTGATGCGAGTAATTTGTCAAATGGAATATATACTTTAACAATTACTGATGGTGCGGGATGTTCAGCTTCTGCAGGGCCTTATACCATTACGAATTCAGCCGCACCAATTGTAGATATTAGTAATATAGCAATTGTGAATGAAAATTGTGCTGGAAATGATGGGTCTATAACAGGAATAACTTTTACTGGAGGAGCAACACCATTTACTTTCGATTGGAATGGAACAGCAACGACTTCTCAGGATTTGAATAACGCTACAGCAGGGAATTATACGCTGACAATAACTGATAATAATGGATGTACAGCCACTGCGGGTCCTTTTAATATTGCAGCTGCAATACCAATTGTGATTGATGAAACGAATATGGTTATTCAAGACGCATCTTGTAATGGAAATGACGGAAGCATCACAGGGATAAACGTGTCTGGTGGTACAGGAACATTGACATACAGTTGGTCAACGGGTGGAAATGCTGTTGATCTTTTAAACATAAATAATGGGACATTTACATTAACAGTTACTGACGGGTTGGGTTGTTCTGAAACTTCAGGACCACATATTGTGAATCAAATTCCAGGTCCAACAGTAGATGCTGCTAATGTTATTGTTGAAGATGAAACTTGTAGTTTAGGAAATGCGAGTATAACTGGTATTACAGCGACTGGAAACGGTTTAACTTATGCTTGGTCACCATCTGGTGGAAATGCTTTAGATGCAAATAACCTAAGTGGCGGAACTTATAATTTATTGATTTCAGATGCTTTCGGATGTACGGTTTCTGCTGGACCTTTCACAATTATCAACACTCCTGCACTTATAGTTGATGTAAGCGGAGTTAGTGTGAATCCAGAAGACTGTATTGGAAATAATGGAAGCATAAATGGGATAATTGTTTCAGGAGGTACAGCACCATACAATTACAATTGGGGAAGTACAGTTACGAATTCACCTAATTTATCAAATGTAAGTGGTGGAACCTATACTTTAATCGTGATTGATGCAAATGGGTGTTCTTCTACGGTTGGTCCATATACAATTCCAGGACTCGATATCCCAGATGTTATGATTCTCACAGCAGATCAATCCATTAATAAAGGTGATTCTGTGCAACTTCAAGCGACAGTTACACCACCAACTTCAAATTTGTTTTGGAGTCCTGCAGATGGATTGTCTTGTGTAAATTGTGATGATCCGTTAGCATCTCCAAGCGTTTCAACTTGGTATGTGGTAACCGCAATTTCCTTGGATGGTTGTATTGAAAGTGATTCAATTTTTATAGCCGTTGAAAATCCTTGTGGAAATGTTAAAGTACCTACTGTTTTCTCTCCAAATGGAGATGGATTGAATGATGAGTTTTGTGTTTTAGGAAACTGTCTTCAATCGATGAGGTTGCAGATTTTCAATAGATGGGGAGAGGTTATTTATGAAACCACAGAGGTAACTGACTGTTGGAATGGAACTTTTAGAGGAAAACCTGCAGGAACTGGAGTTTATGTATATAAGCTTAGAGGTGTTGATAATAAAGGGATAGTTGTCGAATTGGCAGGAAATGTTAATTTATTACGATGAAAGACAACTTAAATTACGATTGAATCGTTATATTTGATGTGATACTGTTAGTTTATAACTACATAAATTGATTTAAAACCATAAGAAACTATTATATGGACAGATCGAATGAGATACAAATAGATGCTAAAGGCATTTATAATGAACTGCACAATGAATTTACAGATCATGGCAATAATCTCATGGTTATGTCTCATTTAGGCGAGTTTTCTCAAGAACTTGTCAATAGTTTGTCTGAAGGTCTTGAATATATTATGGATCAACGAGAAGTGAAGAGAATAATTATCAAAAGAATGTTCTCGATTATGATTGAAGGTCTTCAAAATGTTCGTTTACACGGAAAAGCTAATCTGCTTAAAAAACAATTAGGACATGTCATGATAATTGAAAAAAACGGAATGTTTTCTGTTTCTTTTGGGAATATCGTTGATGAACAAGGCAAAAGCATCCTTACTAAACATTTGAACAAATTAAATAATATGGAGCTTTCTGAAATGAAAGGGTATTATTTAGATGTTTTAGGAAATGGTGATATGACTGATAAAGGAGGCGCTGGTTTAGGGTTTACCACAATAGCATTAAAATCAAAATCTAAAATTAATTTTCAATTCTTAGAATACGAAGAAGATTCTTATTACTTTGAAATGCGTATCGAATTGCTTTAAATCTAAATTCATATTCCCTAGTTACTAGGCTCATCTATTCCTAATCGCTCTTAATTCTTCAATTCGTAATTCCACTAATTCGTAATTGACTTTCCTCTGTGCCCTTTTCGAAAACTTCAGCGCTTTTGCGGTTAAATCCTCCACCAAATGTGAACAACTAAAACGCCCTTGATTCTTCAATTCGTAATTCCATTAATTCGTAATTCGTAATTGACTTTCCTCTGTGCCCTTTTCGAAAACTTCAGCGCTTTTGCGGTTAAATCCTCCACCAAATGTGAACAACTAAAACGCCCTTGATTCTTCAATTCGTAATTCCACTAATTCGTAATTGACTTTCCTCTGCGCCCTTTGCGAAAACTTCAGCGCTTTTGCGGTTAAATCCTCCACCAAATGTGAACAACTAAAACGTCCTTGTTTATTCAATTCGTAATTCCACTAATTCGTAATTCGTAATTGAAAACCCTTAATTGTTGATTCCCAAAATCAGTTTTCTTAAAAAGTTAGCAGCATACAATCCAGTTTTTTCAATGTTTCTTCCTCGGTGTTCTCCAAATAAATAGTGTTCTGTGAAAACGCCATCAGGAGTCGCAATAGCAATCCAAACTGTACCCACAGGTTTTTCGTCTGTTCCTCCATCAGGACCAGCAATTCCAGTTACTGCAATTGTGTAATCAACATTCAAAACTTTTTGACCACCCAATGCCATTTCTTTAGCTACTTCTTCAGAAACTGCTCCAAATTCCTCTAATGATTTTAATGAAACATTGGCTAACTTATGCTTTAAAGCATTTGAATAAGTAATCAATCCGCCTTGAAAAAATGCTGAAGATCCGCTTTTAGATATAAAAGAACTTGCTATTCCTCCTCCAGTGCAACTTTCAATAGTTCCTAAAGTAGCATTTTTAGATTTTAATAATTCTCCAACAGACTCAAAGATTGTTTCTTCATTCATTCCATAAACATATTGAGGAAGTTCTTTCCTTAGTTCATCGAAATAATCATTTATTTTACCTGCTTCTTCGTTGCCTTTTACTGAAGTTAAACGCAATTTAATCAATCCAGATGAAGGTAAGTAAGCCAAGTGTAATCCCTCTTTATAAATGCGCTCTTCCCAATTCTCAATTATCTCAGCTAAAAACGACTCTCCGATTCCTTGAAGCATTAAAGTTTGATGGTAGTTTCCTTTTATACCAAATGAAGATTTAATTCGTGGAATTACTTCTTCCTTGATAAGTGCTTCCATTTCGTAAGGAACTCCAGGCAGTGATACAAGAATTTTTCCGGATTTCTCGAACCACATTCCAGAAGCTGTTCCATGAAGATTATCTAAAATTAAAGCATCTTTGGGTAGCATCGCTTGTTGAATATTAGAATCCAGCATTTCTTTCCCTCTTTGTTCAAAGAAAAACCTTACACGTTCTAACACTTGCTTGTTTAATTCTAAAGTAGTGCCAAAATACTCAGTTAAAGTTTCTTTGGTAATATCATCATTGGTTGGACCTAATCCACCTGTCACAATTATGAAATCAGCTTCATTTATATATTCATCAACTGTCTGAAGAATGTCCTCTTTGATATCCCTTATCGTGGTTGCTTTGTAAACAGAAATTCCAAATTTACCAAGTTCTTGACCGAGCCAAGCAGCATTTGTATTTACTGTTTGACCAATTAGCAATTCGTCCCCTATACTTATAATCCCAGCTTTCATAAACTTCGCTTGTTTTTAGAAATAAAAAAGTAAAATTATTCGTAAGTTTGACAAAAACCAATCGAAATGAATAAAGTTATCAAATCATTTGCTTTAAGTGTTCTATTATTGACATTTTCATCATGTGATGTATTAAATAGTGCTGCTGAAACTATTTTAGAAACCTCAAATGAAGGTGAAGGACGAAAAAGGCTTTCAAATGAAGATGTTATTGCTGGATTAAAAGAGGCATTAACTGTCGGGATTCGCAATGCAGTTGACGTAACAGCAATTACAAATGGATTTTTAGAGAACAATGAAATTAAACTTCCTTTTCCAGAAAGCGCAAATGCAATGAAGGAAAAAGCAATGGAGTGGGGATTGGATGCTCAAGTTGAAAAGGTCGTTACAACTTTAAATAGAGCGGCAGAAGATGCTGCCAAAGAAGCTGCGCCAATTTTTATTCAAGCAATTAAAAATATGACAGTTCAAGATGGTTTTGCTATTTTGAATGGAGGTGAAGGTGCTGCTACAGATTTCTTGAGAAGGAACACAACCAATGAACTTATTGTGGTTTTTGCTCCAAAAGTTCAGACTTCAATTGAAAAAGTAAAGTTGACAGAATACTGGGAGCCAGTTGCAACACGTTATAATCAAGCCATGTTTTTTACTGGTGGAGAAAAAGTAGATACTGATCTTAATAATTATGTTACAGAACGCGCTATTGATGGTTTATTCACAATGGTTGCGAAGGAAGAAAATAAAATTCGTAAAGATCCTGCGGCTCGTGTTACAGAATTATTGGAACGCGTTTTCGGTTCATTATCGAACTAAATATTACATCAAATAAAAATATTTTTATGGCTGATTTTTTACCATCCGAGTTAGTAATTACCCCAAAAGGAGGCGTTTATCATTTAGATATTTGTCCAGAAGACCTTGCAAGAAAGATTATTATTGTTGGAGATCAAGACCGTGTTGAATTGATCTCAAATTATTTTGATGAAGTAACACACAAAAGTCAGCACAGAGAATTTGCTTGTCATACCGGAACTTTTAAAGGGAAAGAGCTTTCAATTATTTCTACTGGAATTGGAACAGATAATATAGACATCGTAATCAATGAACTTGATGCTTTGGTAAATATTGACTTGAAAACAAGAAACGAGAAAAACGAAAAAATTTCTTTAGAAATAGTTCGTTTAGGAACGTGTGGAATTCTTCAAGATGAAATTCCAATTGATAGTTTTATATTGTCTACACATGCTTTAGGAATCGATAATGTAGGTCATTTCTATGAACGTAATGTTGATGCTGAAACTAAGAAGTTAGAGCAAGAAATTGAAGGAAAGGTAAAGCTTCCAAAGTATATAAAACCATATTTGACAAAGGCATCTGAAAGATTGAACAAGCGCTTAGATAATCCTCAAATTGAAAAAGGAATTACTGTTACTAGTTCTGGTTTCTATGGCCCACAAGGCAGAAGATTAAGGCTTCCGCTTGTAGAAACAGAAATGCTTGACTCTTTTAGCGATTTCAAACATGATGAAATTCGTTTTTCGAATCTTGAAATGGAATGTTCTGCGTTATTTGCTCTTGGATCTGCGCTTGGACATGAAACAACTGCTATTTGTCTCGGTTTGGCGAATCGCAGAAAGAAAGAATTTACTACTAATTATGAGACAAAAATCACTGAACTCATTGAATATGTTTTGGACAAAATTTAAGCGTAAGAATCTATATTTTTTATTTTCAATTATTCTATTTTCAGCGGCTTGTTCCTCTGGTAATTCAGAGAATGATAATAAATTAGCCAGTGAGAAAACTGAAGAAGAATCTTTAACTGAAGAAGAAAAAATTATTCGTCAAGTAGAAAATATCTTGGAAATAACTGCTGCCGAAGATTATGATATTCAAATTCAGTATAAACATATCGATCCTGATACATTGAAAGATGCCTTGATTCTAGTCAATAGGAAAGAATATGGACATCAAAAAGCCAAAAACAACAATACGGAACGTTTCTTTGAAAAAACTGGACATACTGGATTGTATAATTTTGTATTTCTGAAATTAGGAGGAAGCGATAAAATTATCTCAACAACTCCAGTGGGTTCAAATGCCGATTATCCCTTGACTGTTCGTTTTTTAGAATTGACTTCGAAGGCACACAAAGATTTCGTGGTGGAATACAGGATTAGAAATAGTGTCCACAGAAATTACTATACCGTTAGGAATGATAAAATGTTCTTGACCTTTAGTTGTCCTGTATTTGATGGTGTTGGATCACCAAACCCTCGAGTTTATGATATTCAACACCCAACAAGTGAAGTGAGAATAGCAAAGGATATTGCCATGTATGAAGGTAAAATCGTAGATTATAATATTGACGAAATTGAAAACATCAATGAATACACTCCAAAAGAAATCATAAGAGATGGAGATCTTTATGTTTACTTTATTTTTGACGATAAAAAAATGAAGTATGTTACGCCGATGGGTGAAGCAGAGTAGTAGGATATTGATTTACAATTCATATTCCCTCAATTACTAAGTCGTCAACAATTATCACCTTTCCAAATAAACCTCCAATTCCTCAACCAATTCATTCACTCTGGATGGTTTTGTCATAAAAGCTGTGGCACCATTTTTCAAACACCTATTCACATCATCAGGATTACTGGAAGTTGAATAAATAATGATTGGTTTATATTGGAATTCGGTTTGACTTCTTAAAAAGTTCAAGCAATCTATTCCATTATATTTCGGCATGTTAAGATCCACAAATATTGAATGAATATTTTTAGATTCAGATAAAATAAATTTTTCAGCTTTTTCGAAACTTGAGAAGGCGCTTAATTGATATTTTGGAAAGTGCATATTAAGCACAGTTTGAAAGATAAGCTGGTCGTCTTCATCATCGTCTATTAAAACACAAGTTTTTTTTGAATTAAGCATTTACTTACTCTTTCGTTATATCACAAAACTAAAAGTAATAAAAAAGATTTACTTTCTCCATTTATCAAAATCTGTTCTTAAAGAAATCATGTTATTGAATCCAGCACTAGAAAAAATGAATAAGCCATAATCAACAGTGAATCGCTTAAAATTCATTCCAGCTCCAAAAGAAAAACCTCCCATTCCTGGACGATTCTGAACCAACATTTCTCGTCTTTGATTATAATCAAATGCACCTCTAATTCTAACTGTTTTACCAATTAATGTTTCTATTTGAACGATAAAGTGTCTACCAAGTTTTTCTCCAAAACTAGCCGTTTCAACGGGAATAAATTCTCCTGTTAATGGATCTGTTGTGGGCTCAGCATTTGGATCGTTGTATGTTAAATCCCATTTGTTTAAATGATGCGCTACAATAGAAAATCGAAATGGTGCATGTTCCAATTTATGGGAAAGTCCTAACATTGCTTGAACGGGTAGTGGAGCTCTCGTTTTTTCAGTATAAGTAGATAATTGTACCCCAGCATTTCTAACTACAGCAGAAACAGTTGTTCTTTCATTTAATGAGCGGTACATACCAGCTAAGTCTACAGAAATCCCCATAGAATTATATGATTCTAACTGCGACCAAATTAAATTAATAGTCGCACCAATAGAAATATTCTTGTTCAAAGTTCTACCCACACTTCCTCCTAAAGCAAAATCTCCTGCAGAAAAGGTTCCGATATTTTCACCGTTGACATCTGTTCTGTCCATTTTTCCGTAGGCAACATATCTTAAATGAATTGCCGCAGTTCCTACCTTATCAATGTCTTTAGCATAAGCAACCATTCCATGATTAATTCCTCCGGCTAATAAAGCTTGGTTGAAACCAATTGAATTGTCCATTTCAGAATTAAAGGAAGCTGGGTTTTGAATTCCCGTATTGATATCGTCATCATAGGCAGTAATAAACTTTCTACCTAGTGCTGCTGCTCTAGCATTATCGGGTAAATCCAAAAATGGAAATGCATTCGTACCACCCGTTTGTCCAAACGTTACAAAGGGAATTAAACAAAGGATAATTATTAGTCGTGTCATCTGATTTTATTCAACGCTTGAATTTATGAAAAATTGTAAGTTGTAAGTAAATAATGAGGAATTTAATTGATTTGAGAATTCAAGAATTCAAATATTCAAGAATTGAAAGGATAAACATTATACAGGGAAGTTTTTCAAAACGTCCGTTAATTACGTTAATGTATAATGTCATTCAAGGATTTCAAAAATTAAAAAAGCAAAATTATTATACTTGTAGATAAAGCCTACAGCCTAAAACGTACAACCTAAAGCTATTTACCTCGTCCACCCATTTCAATAACCTCCATGTTTTTAATTTCACCGTTATTCAAATCAAATCGCAAAAGTGTTTTCATACTGTGGAATCCATGGTTTCCGCAAGCACCAGGATTAAGCCACAACATTTTGAATCGTGGATCAAATTTTACCAATAGAATATGCGAATGACCACAAATGAATAGTTTAGGAGCACCATTTTGTTTTAATTCAGCCAATAATGGGGTGGAATACTTTCCAGGTTTACCCGCAATATGGGTCATTAATACAGCTACACCTTCACGTTCAAATCTTTGAAACTCAGGAAAACGTTGTCTAACCTCAGTATCATCAATATTTCCATAGACACCAACTAAAGGCTTGAACTCTTCGAGTTGATCAATGATTATTGGATCTCCAACATCTCCAGCATGCCAAATTTCATCCACATCTTTAAAGTATTCAAAAACACGCTTATCTAGAACGCTGTGTGTGTCGGAAAGTAAACCAATTTTCATAATTACAAATAAACGAAATGATCAGAGAATAAAGAACAAAAAAACTTCTGAATTATAATATCAGAAGCTTTTTAAATATTATTTCAAAAGTTATTTAATCAATTTCACTTTGTTTATCTTTCCATCAACTGAAGGAAGAAAAACATCTAAATAACATTTCTGATTGCTGAGAAAGTTTACTTTTTGGGATTCTTTAAAGTTGTTTTTAGCTTTTTTTGAATGGCTCTAGTTTAAAATAGTGTTGTTGATAAATCGTTAGTTCGTTGCTTAGATTTTATAATTCAATACTAATAATAGTTGAGCTGCCTTTTCAAGGCGCTGGATTGTTCGAGATTACATTCTAACCCAAGGCGATGCCTTGACTTGAAATGTATTGCCTCTTCAAGGCGCACTAATACTAAGATTTTTTTAATGGGCTGAAAGTCCAGATCATATCATCTGGATACATCGTATACAGATGGTAAGTGATGGCTATTTTAAGCGCACTGAAGGTGCAGCTCAATTTTTTAAACCTCATTTACTGTGTGAAATATATCTGTTTTAAACTAGAGCCTTTTGAATTGGACAACTCAAGAGCTAGTCGTGATTAAGTTTGTAATCCAAGGAGTTGACATTGAAATTAATTTTTGAATTTCTAAGCTCAATAGTTAGACACAAAATTTTCAAAATTTATGAGTTGACTTTTGCCAATGTGGTGTCCTGAGCTTGTCGCTGGAACTGATTACATTGATACTGAAATACATCTAGATAACATTCTTTTAAAATTCGATCTCTGATTAAGAGCATTTTTTTTGAATTAGAAAGCTCAAGAGCTAGGCGTGATTAATTTGATACCGATAGCCATCGTTACCAAGGATTTGACATTGAATTTGATTTTCTAAGCTCAATAGTTAGACACAAAATTTATGAGTTGACTTTTGCCAATGTGGTGTCTTGAGCTTGTCGAAGGAACTGATTACAATGATACTGAAATACATCTAGATAACATTCTTTTAAAATTCCATATCTGATTAAGAGCATCTTTTTGAATTAGACAGCTCAAGAGCTAGGCGTGATTATTTTAATACCGATAGCCATCGTTACCAGGGAGTTGACATTGAAATTAATTTTTGAATTTCTAAGCTCAATAGTTAGGCACAAAATTTTCAAAATTTATGAGTTGACTTATGTCAATGATTAATTTTTCAAAATTCTTGTAACGACACTATTGAGCTTAGAAAACAAAAATACTATACTTTTCCTAGCATTGCCTTCTTAACAGCCTCATCAGCAGGAGTCTTTCCTAACCAAATTGACCAAAGCGCTCTTTTGAATTCCAATCCTTTCGCTCCACCTAGGTGTTTTCCATTCATGTATGCCTCAACACCGCTTTCTGGTTTGTACAATAAAATCACTTCGTCTCCTTCTTTAAATTCTACATTAAAAAGTTTCATGAAGTCTTCGATTTCTTTTGGAGATGCTTTTCCGTCCGAGGAAGTAGCGAAACCTTCTTTAACTGTTTCAACGAATTTATCTCTGGTCACTTTATTCGATAGAATCTTTAAACGAATAGCCGATTCTTCATTTTGATCAATGATTGCTTGTGCATCACTTGTTCTTTCTGGAACATAAAGTGCAGCAACATATAAACTAAAGAAGTATTTTGTACGCAATCCAGCGCCGTTATATTCAACGACTTTATCACTGATTTTAAATTTTGTAGGGAACGTAGCTCCAGAAACAGTAACATTTTGAGCAGTTGCAGTAAATGAAAGGATCACTCCGATAAACAAGGCAACAATTAATTTTGATTTCATAGTTTTGATTTTAATGAATAATGTGTATTTTTAAGCAAATCTTATTCCAAATTTACAAAAAATATACTTATGAATAAACTATTTAGTCTATTACTCGGAACATCGTTTTTAATCCTTACTTCTTGTGGAGGTGGATGGTCAGAAGATCAAAAAAACATTGTTAAAAATGAATGTATCACAATGGGAGGTTATGATTGTGATTGTTATGTTACTAAAGCAACTGAAACATTCAAAAACCCAGCTGAATACAATAAAAAAGCTTCGGAATTAAACGAAAAGTTTGAAACAGCTATAGAGGAATGTGAAGTTCAAGTTGAAGAAAATGATGATAATTTAGAGTCTTTCTAATAATTGATAATTGTCAATTGATAAATTTCAAGGCTTGAAACTGACTCAGTGTGTTTACAGCAAAAGGATGAAGCAAATACACTAGTTGATTTTTGTTGTTAAACAATTAGCAAATTACCCTTTCTATTATCTGTTAATCCTCACAATAACTCTTTTACCAACTTGTTTTAAAAGAGTTATTGTGAGGATTTTGTTACTATTAAAAGCGGAATACAAATTAAATACTTAGCTGATAATACCTGATTACAAACCTTCTACTTAAATCTCCACAATTTCACGAAGTAGGGACTGAATATCCACTCCGTTAGTCATTTACAATTGACCATTAATAATTATTTAACCACCCAATTCATTTTTCCTCTTGGTGATTGATGGATAATGAAATTCAATTTTTTCTTTTGATCGCTTAGGAATACGTCTTGCCAAGTTCTCCGGTTTAAGTTTTTAGAGCTTGCCAAGTAAGAGATTTTACTATCAGAAACCCAAATTATAAAACTCTCCTTACTGCCGTTTATTTCTTCATCAATTCTAATTGAACTACATTTTGGACCAAAACAATCTAGCCAATTGTAAAAAGCATTAACTGTTTTTAAACTATCCCCAAATTCCCATTCAATGAAATGATAAGGAATACTGTCTTTCATAAAATAGGTCTCATCTTTATTTAGAAATCCCAAACGATTTGGCATAAAGAGCATTTCTCTTTCTTTTAAAATGTTTTCTTCATCAAAGTTTAGATCAGGGAATAATTGTAATAGAGTTTCTTGTGTTGGAGTTAATTCGTCGTCAATTAAATCCAAGGAATCATCGGAGTAATCATAATTTCCTTGAGCCTGAGGCAGAATTTCTTCAGAATTTAGAATCACATATTCAGTATTGTCTGAACATGAACTCCATAAAAGAGCAGTAAGAATTATTAGAATAATTTTATTCAATTGATTGACTATTAAATGTAATGAATACCAAATAAATTTCTCGCTCGTTTAAGTTCCGAAATTAACTTCGGACTTTAAAATTACAACTCTTTAAGAACGGAAATGGTATGATCTATATTGTTTGAGTCAATATCTAAATGTGTAACCATTCTAATTGTTTGCTCACCAAATGCCATAAAGTGTAAATCTTTCTCAGCGCATTTTGCAATAAGTTCAGCTACATCAATGTGATCAGCAAGTCGAGCGACAACAATATTTGTTTGAACAGGTAAAACCTCTTCTACCCAATTCAATTCATTTAAAGCCGTTTCCAAAAGCTTTGCATTGTGGTGATCTTCTTTGAGTCTTTCAATGTTGTTTTTCATTGCATAAAGTCCTCCAGCTGCTATGATTCCAGCTTGTCTCATTCCTCCACCTAAAACTTTTCTAGCGCGACGAGCTCTGTGAATAAAATCTTTATTTCCTAATAAAACAGAGCCAACTGGAGCGCCTAATCCTTTTGAAAGACAAATGGAAATAGAGTCAAATTGTGCTGCATATTCTTTGGGTGGAATATTATTTTCTACCAAAGCGTTAAACAAACGAGCACCATCTAAGTGGAGTGGAAGCTTATTTTCTAAACAGACTTTGCGAATAGCTTTTATTTCATTAAAATCATAAATAGCACCACCTCCGCGATTCATTGTGTCTTCTAAAGAAACTAAAGAAGTCAAAGGATAATGTGGATTGTTTGGATCTTTAATTCCACCAAGTACAGCTGCCGCAGTGATTCGTCCACGATCTCCTGGCAATAAAAGCACAGAACTGCCACTGTTTTTGGCAATTCCTCCACCTTCGTAAAAATAAATGTGAGCATCTTTTGAACAAATTACTTCATCGCCAGGACGACAATGTACATTGATTGCAATTTGATTGGTTTGTGTTCCCGAAGAACAATAAAGAGCTGCTTCCATACCGAAATAATCGGCCGCAAATTTCTCCAATTCATTCACTGTTGGATCTTCCTGAAAAACATCATCTCCAACTGGAGCGTCCATCATAAAAGCTTTCATCTCTTGAGATGGTTTGGTAACTGTATCTGATCTTAAATCTGTGTGCATATTTTATTTTTTTCCAATCACCATTAAACCATCACGAATTGGAAGTAAAACATTTTCCACGCGGTCGTCATCTTGTATTTTCTTGTTGAAGATTATTAATGCTTCTGTATCAATATCATTTTTCTTAACTGGCTCAATTACTTTTCCAGACCATAAAACATTGTCTGCTATCATGAATGCGCCTTTTGGTAAATCGTCAATCAATAAATCATAGTAATTCGAGTAATTTGATTTGTCGGCATCAATGAACACTAAATCGAAGTTTTTGTCCAATTTTGGAATAAGATCCATTGCATCTCCAACTTTCATTTCAATTTGATTAGAAAAACCAGCTGTTTCAACATAGTTTTTAACCATTTCTTCTAATTCGTAGTTGACATCAATTGTGATAAGTTTTCCATTTTCTTTTAATCCTTCGGCCATACAAATTGCTGAATAACCAGTGTATGTACCGATTTCAAGAATACGTTTAGGTTGAATCATTTTACTGAACAAGCTTAAAGTTCTTCCTTGAAGATGGCCTGAAAGCATTCTTGGTTGTAAAACGCTGATATGTGTTTGACGGTTTAGGTCGCTTAATATTTCTGACTCTGGAGAAGTATGTGCGTTGACATAATCCTCTAATTTTTCATCTAAAAATTCCATGTATCAAATGTACGAAAAAAAACAAAAAGGCAAATCATAAGCCGGGTCCTGTACACCATCCGAAGATGGCTGTTTGTCATTTATCTAGTCCCGACTTCACAGTCGGGATCCATCGACCTACCCTCCAAGTTAAGCGAGCAGCTCAATAACCTTGGTTTACATGGTCTTTCAGTCCGTAAGGTTTACCTAGCCGACAATGTCACCATTGAAGCGGTGAGCTCTTACCTCGCCTTTTCACTATGACCTCGAATTTGACTTCAAGGCTACTTATTTCTGTGGCACTATCTGTATTCCGATTGCTCGAAACCCTTCCCGTTAAGAAGTACGGTGCTCTATACTGCCCGGACTTTCCTCTCTCCCATTAAGGGACAGCGACAAACTGATTTGCCTTTTGTGCAAAATTAATGTTTATTTAATAAGAATCGGATTAAAACTTTGTCCTTTTTGTGAGATTACTTGAACAGTGTACATTCCTGACGTTAAATGAGACAAATCTATTGTTGTTGACAATCCTGAAGTAGCTTTTTCAAAAACTTGTCTTCCATCTGTACTAAAAACCTTCACAGTTTCAATAGATTCAGCAGTTTCTAAATTTAAAATTCCATTTGTTGGATTTGGATAAATTTTAGTCTCAAGCTCAGCAACATCTATATTAGCAGGTGGAGAGTTAATGTAGGTCGTTCTTGTAGGAACTTCATTGCCAAAAAGAGTTTCAGTTTCTATTTTTAAAACAGGTCTCTTTTTATTTTTCGCCCACCACTCATATTCGCTATTGATGCGATCAATTGGAAACCATTGTGCAATAGGACCCAGTTCTATATATATTGAATCTTGTTCATTGACAACATGTTTAATCCTTAAAACATCATAAGTTCCCCCTGGAGTTGTTAATTGACCATAACCGTCAACATCGCTTTGTCTCTTTCTATTCATTTTAATTCTTGCTTCAGTAGCCGGAGATAAGTTGATATCTGTATATCCAGTTGATGAATAACTATCTCCATAGTTAATTGGGAATTCATAAGCTGTTTCTATTGTATCACTTTTAAAACCTATTATCTGACCTTGAGCTTCTAAGCTGTATCCTGGAAAAGTCAACTCACTACTGTTAATTTTGATCATTCTATTTACAGAGTTGATTTGAATAGGAAGAAATCCTGTTAGTTCCTCAATTGGTAAACCATCAAATTTCTGAAAATAAGATGCTTTATATTCTGCAGGTGCAAAAGGACCAAATTGTATATTGATAATAATTCCTGCTGATGAAAGGGGGCGCGCAGATTCAAAAATATAATCACTTTCTGTTAAGTCAGAAAAGTCCCATGTTGAATTTGGACCTGAGGTTGAAAAATCTAAAGTTAAGTCTGTTGAAGTAGAAATCCCTACAGAATCACCGCTTTGAAGAAAGTCACTTTCATTAATTGTTATTTGACCATTTAGGCTAAAAGACATTAATGCTAAGACTGAAATTATATAATTTTTCATGAGTATGTGTTTATTTCCGTCAAAGTACGGAAAAATACTTTAAAACTATTTAATTTATCCAAGGTTTTGTTCCGTAAATGATTCATTTTGATTTCATGAACAGTCTTTTAGAAAAGCAAAACATTGACTATTTTATCAAATTAACTTTTAAGGATAACTGGCCATAAATTGGATTAGTGGTTGCAGATTCGTTAAAATATGCTCCATCTTTAATTCTACCAGAAATATTTGTTCCTGTTTTTAATCCTAAGGAAATCATAGGGGAGAACCTTTGTTCTATCCAAATATATCCTTGCGTAGAGAAGCTGTTCAATCCATCTCTATTTCCGAATTGTTTTTCTGTATTTACGAGGAGTTTATTTTCGTAATTGTTAAGTTCCATTGATGTGGTCAATAAGTAATTCACTTGTGCTCCAACACCAAAAGAGGTGTTGTTTAATTGATAACCCAGTTCCAATGGAATGTAAATATCAATTAAGCTTTGGTAAGATAAATCTTTTTGGAGCTTGACCACAATAATGTCATTGATCTCTTTTCTTTGAGAAACGATTAAATCAGCATTACTTGTTAATTGTGTTCCTAAACCTGTGCGAAATAAAACATTATTCATGTCAACTTCTAAATTCAATGATAGATCAAACAGACCAGATTCATAAGGACGGCTTGTTTTGTAATTCTCCATTAACCCACCACTCATCTTAGTATAAAGAGAATATTTTGGTCTTTCTTTTATTTCAGAATCTGAAAGTGCAATGTCATTTTTAGCATTTTGAGTCAACGTATAAGCTCTTGTAAAAGGTAAATTCAATATGATGTCATGTCCTTTTTTAGCGTTCGCTTTTCTAGAATTAGATATTTCAGTGTTGATATTTGAGCTATTATTTGCTTTTACCGATGCTTCTGAATTACCATTTACTTGATTGTTCTTTATTCTTGAATCAGATGAATGGGATTTATTCGAACCAATAACTGCTAAATTGCTGTTGTTCTTAAATGAATTATTTTTTATTTGATTTTTATTTATTCTAGAAGTATTTTGATTTTCGCCAACATTATTTTGACTTTCAAGATTACTGTTGATTTGATTTCTCTTGGTGTTATTACTATTTGCTAAAGAAAGTTCTGCGTTTTCAATTTCATTTGTTGCGCCTTGACTTGTTTGATTGCTGTTTTCATCTCTTTCAACAGTTGAAATTCTATTCGCTAATAAATTTTCATTATAAATATTCAAATTCATTTCTTCTCTTACATAGCGTTCTTTTTCAATTGAATTGTCCATGTTTAGTGTGAACAATGAAAGGAAAAGTACAGCAAAAGCCGCTGAACCACCAAGTGCCCAAAATATGAAAGCTCTTTTCTTGCTGTCTTTGGCATTGAGCATAGAATTCATTTCTGCCCAATAAGCCGAATCGTATTGTGGTGCTGATTCTGTATGAGCAGCATCACTAAACAATTGATCAATATTTTTATTTTCTTCACTCATATTGCTAAATTCTGCAATTTAATTTTTTCTTGTTTCTCCAATAATACCTTGAGTTCCTTTCTTGCGGTAGATAAATGCCACTTTGAAGTTCCGTCTGACATTTCCATTATTTCACCAATTTCTTTGTGCGTGTATCCTTCAATCACATAAAGAATGAAAACACGTTTCGTTGATGGTTTTAAATAATCGAGTAACTTCATGATCGTTGCTTCTCCAAAATTACTTTCGGCATCATTAACAACACCTTCAGAATGATATTCTAATTCTCGTTCTTGGTTTCGCTTACTGATTTTTTCTCTGTACTTTCTATTCTTACGGTATTCGTCGATTAAAGTATTTGTCATCACTCGTTTTGCCCAAGCAGCAAAAGGAACTTCTTCTAAATCTAATTTTGGAAGATTGTCGATAATCTTAATAAAAGCCACGTTATAAGCTGCACGAGCATCTTGCTCATTGTTGTGATAACGTTTACATATCGGAATCAAGAACATAAAACAAGCTTCGTAGAGCTTCTCTTGTGCTTTGCGCTTGTTTTTCGAACAAGCCTTGAGTAGTTTGACATCGATATGCATGTAGTTATTGACTCTTCTTATGTTTTCTTCGTTCTCCAAATTACTAAGAATTATGTATTTGAACTATTTTCTTCTTATAGAACGGAATTTATGGTCTAGAGGTTGGTAAAATTGAATAAAATTTTGAAACTTAGCATTTCTTAAAAATAATAAATAATTCCATGAGGCTATATTTACTCCGTCACGGTGATGCGGAAATCAAATCATCAACAGGAAAAGACTTTGATAGAGGACTTACTGAATTGGGAATTAAGCAAATTGAACGCGTTAAAAAAAGGTTCATTCAAGAAGCGGAAGGAGTAGAATTTACTGTTTTTTGTTCAGCTGCTAAAAGGACTAGAGAAACTTGGGGGATTTTAGCTTCTGCAGTTGTTGTTGAAGAATTAGAATTTCTTGATGAACTTTATTTAGCAGATCGAGCGCATTTACTTAATTTCCTATGGAACGTAAATCATCCAACAAATGATATCCTGTTAATAGGTCACAATGAGGGAATTTCTGAATTAGCTTCTTACTTACTAGATGACCGCTATCTTTTACCCACCAGTGGATTGTTAGTGATTGCATTTCCAGATGCTGAAGATTTAAGCGAAACTGGTTTAGGAACAGGGGTAAAGGTGAGTAAATGTTTTCCAATAGAAGAGTGAGGATAATTATGAATGTTGAATTATGAATGTTAAATCCGTCAGTTGTCGTAAAAGTTGTTGAGTTATGAATTGGATGATGGGATTGTATTATTGATGCTCTTTTTTAATATGTCACTGACAATTCTATTTGAAAGCTCTTTTATTCCATAAGCCGAATTTATAATTTTGGTATTGTTTACGCTCCTTAAGTTGAAGTTATCTATTACTTTATCGTTACAAATTATTGCGGTATGATTTTCTGTTTCGGTGTAGTTGTGAGAAAAACCTGATTTGTATTCAAATTCTGAGAGTGTATAGCTGATAATTCCAGTTTCAGGATGGAAATAGATGGCTTCTCCGCTACTTTCATGCTGAGAAATATACCTGTTCAATTCGATAAGTTTAATTCTATTTTGATTGTCGGTGTAAATCAATAAATCAATAATGTTGCTTTTGGGTGATGCTAATTCTAGTTTATATGAATGGCTTAATTCTGAGTTGGAACTTGTTTCAAAAACATTGTTCTGATTTTTATTCTGTTTTTCTTTAATGAATAAACTTTTTGCATCACCAGCTACTATATTCCTCCATTTTAAAAAGTTGGAGAGTTCAGAATCTGTACATTCATTTTTTAATAGAATAGGAGCGTCGGAATCGAAGTTTTTAACTTGGCTTGTCCGATCACTGACGGATATTTTATTTCCCTTATAATCAAATGTCAGTTCTTTTGAATTTAGTAAATCAGCAGAAATGACATTAATGTGAGAGCTGTAATAAATGTAAGCTACGAATAGAACAAGCAATATTGTTATTGAAGTTAGGAATCTTTTACTATTAAATCCTTTCATGATATTTATTCATGTGTTAAAAATAGTGTTGTGCTTTAGTTTTTACCATTTCATTCTTTGAGCTTAGCTATTGTCAGTAATTTTCTTCCAATTAGTATTGAAAAAATAATCCAGGGAATTAAAGAAATTAAAGAAAAAACCAATCCTATTGTTCCTGCTGTTGACGGTATAATCATAAATATCCCTGCAATCAGTCCCCAAGCCGCTGTAGCCTTGTTGAAAATATTGGATTTATACATTGTCTTAGAAATTATTAATAGCGTTATAGTATTAAACACATAATATACATCAAAAGCAGTTCCCTTATATCTTTCTAGCAAGCCATGACCAATAGCCAGTAACTGTTGCCTAATCTCAATGGATTCTGTTGAGTGATATTGTTTACTTAAAGACATCATTTCAAAACCTATAGTTGAGACATAGTAAACCGCTATTCCTATAAATCCAAAAACCAACGCTATAAGCATATCTGCATAATTATCTTTTCTTAATGCCGCAAACAAACCGAGGTATACTAGTATTAAAAGAGCATTATTAATGTAGTACAAAAAATCAAGACTCAATAAACCAATTACCCAATTATCATGAAATAAGTCGATAAAAGCTATTGTTGTATCAGGTGGCGGAAATACAGTGAAAATTAATATTTGTATAGGGATAATGAATACTATTACTAAAGCTGCGACCCCACCTGCTTTATACAATTTAACCCAATTATATTCTTCATTCATTTGCGGTACATCTAACACAGTTTTTTTTAATCCCGTTTTTTATTCATGGCTGACTAATTTCGCTTAAGTAAGCAGTAATTTGCTTCTCATCTTAAATGAAGCACAACGGTTCGATATACACGATTGCGTACATTCAGCCTGTATATTTCTAATCAAATTTAATTATTCCTTCGGACTTTCTAATGCATTGAATAGATTTTTAATTTTTACTTCTTCTTTATATAGCCAACCAAAATAGTTTCGGTCTACCAAAAAAAAATGGTCATTGAATTTCTTCAACAACCATTTCTATATTAAAATATTATTTTGAATCTTACAAATTCAAAGCTCCATTAACTTCACGCACTTTTTCTGCTGCTTCGTTAAATTTAGCTCTTTCGTCGTCAGATAATTCAATTTCTATGATTTCCTCAACACCGTTTTTACCGATTAAAGCAGGAACTCCAAAGCAAATGTCGTTTAGTCCGTATTCACCTTCTAAGTAAAGAGAACAAGGGAACATTTTCTTTTGGTCACATGCAATAGCTTGAACTAAAGCAGAAACCGCTGCACCTGGTGCATACCAAGCAGAAGTACCTAATAATTTAGTTAAAGTTGCACCTCCTACACGTGTTTCTTGTGCAACAGAAGCTAATTGCTCATCGCTTAAGAATTGAGTAACAGGAACTCCGTTTCTAGAAGCTAATCTTGTTAATGGAACCATTCCAGTGTCACTGTGTGCACCGATTACCATTCCGTCAACGTCAGAAATTGGGCATTCTAAAGCTTCTGCTAATCTGTATTTGAAACGAGCACTGTCTAAAGCTCCACCCATTCCAATAATTCTGTTTTTTGGAATATTCGTTGCTTTGTGCACTAAGTAAGCCATTGTATCCATTGGGTTACTTACCACAATAACGATAACGTTTGGTGAATGAGCTACTAATTGTTCTACAACAGTTTTAACAATATTGGCATTTGTTCCAATTAACTCTTCTCTTGTCATTCCTGGTTTTCTTGGAATACCTGAAGTGATCACCGCAACATCTGAATTAGCCGTTTTTGAATAATCATTGGTAGATCCAACAATTTTCGTGTCAAATCCATTTAATGATGCAGTTTGCATTAAATCCATTGCTTTTCCTTCAGCAAAACCTTCTTTGATATCTAAAAGGCAAACTTCTGCTGCGAAATCTTTCATCGCGATATATTCTGCACAACTTGCTCCTACGGCACCTGCTCCAACAACTGTTACTTTCATTATAATATAATTTTATTTATGGTAGAAAATTCTAATTACGAAATTACGAAATTTATCAAAAAGAGTGATAGATATTTGGGAATAATTATCAATTTGTTAAGGTTTTACAACAACTTGAGTAAAATTTTTAAAATTCATTTGAATATACTTTATGAAATCAGTTTTATCTCCTTTCTCACTTTAAAATATTTGAAAGAAGAAAATTCTTAGATTTGGGGTCTATCTTTTTACACAAAAAATATCAAAATTAAAGAACTTTAAATTAAAAAGGCAACCCCAAGAACTATTAAACGTTTTTAAAATGAAACTACAGTGGAAGACGATCAGCTCAGAGAATTAATTAAAAGGTGTGCCGAGCAAGAAAGAAGTGCTCAGGAGCAGTTATTTAAGCTTTTCTATGGGAAGATGATGGGAGTTTGTATGCGATATACGAAAGATCGAGACAGAGCCCAAGAAGTTGTTCAAGAGAGTTTTATAAAGGTCTTTGATAAGCTAGGAGAATTTGATTTTAAAGGTTCATTTGAAGGATGGGTTCGGAGAATTATGGTAAACGCATCAATTGATGCAATTCGTAAAAGAAACCGCCAACCCTTTTCTACAGATGAAGAATATGTTTTCAACGATAGAAGTTCTGTACAAGAACATGATTTTGATGAAGATATTACTAAAATCAAAGCAGAGTATGCTTTGGAAGCAATTCAAGAATTGTCGCCTGCATACAGAACTGTTTTTAACTTGTTCGTGATAGAGAATTATTCGCATAAAGAAATTGCGCAAATTCTTGATATCAATGAAGGAACATCGAAGTCAAACCTAGCTAAAGCAAAGCAGAATTTAAGAAAGATATTAAGTGAGAAATTTGTCAATATAGACCATGAAAGATAATTTAGAAAATGCATTCAAAAACAGCTTAGATCAGTATGAGGTTTCATACGATCCAAAAGCTTGGGATGCTGTAAACACGAAGTTAAATGCGAATGCCGCTGCTGGAAATAGTGCGCTTTCTAGTGCATTGAAATGGGTTTTAGCAAGCGTATTATTAGGAACAGTTGTAACAGGATCTTATTTCCTTTGGTACAATGAAGATAATTCAGCAACGCAACAAACTGCAGCTATCGAAAATGATAATGCTGCTGAAAACTCAGCGAATAAGGAACAAGCGAATAACAATGAAGAAATTCTTGTTAGTGAAAACTCAGAAGAAGTTAGTGAGCATAATTTGAAAGAAAATTCGAATATTACTGTTCCGATTGTTTCTGAGACAGAGAAGCAAGCACCTAATAAAAAGGATGTAAAAGAAGTCGAAAAAGTTGAGAAGGTAAAATCAGATGAAAATGAAATTATAAAAGGAACGAAATCAAATGCTGTGATTCCTAATAAAGAGGTATTCATTTCAGCTAATTTTGTTTCAGGAAAACTTTCAGCTAATGCAATATGTTTAGGAGAAGTTATTGAAATCAATAACTCATCGAAAAACGATAAAGTTCGTTTCCAAATCAATGGTGAATGGATCAACTTGAATTCTGGTAAGTCCTATTTATTTAAGCCTAGAGCATCTTCTATTATCCGATTTGTAGATGATAATAACGTCTTGATTGAATCGAAGTTTTTCACTGTAAATGAATTGCCAACTCCTGACTTTAATTTCGAAGCTAACATTTATGAAAAAGGAATGCCAGTTGTAATAGCAGAGGCTTTCGGAGATTTCGTAAACTATTCTTGGGAATTTAATAAAGAAACGGAAAGATCAGGTGCGATTGTTAGACATCATTTCTTCGATAAAGGAGATTATGAAGTAACTTTAAATGTGAAGGACATGAATGGTTGTGAAGCTTCAATAGCAAAAACTGTTCGTATCAGAGATAAGTTTAATTTAATGGCAGTGGATGCATTCAAACCGAATGGTTCAGATGTAAGAAACAGAACGTTTATGCCTTATTCTTTAACCGAAAGAGAAGTAAGTTTCCAACTGACAATTGTAGATCCAATTGATAATGGTGTTGTATTTACTTCAAGTGATGCTGAAACAACATGGGACGGAACAGATCAAAGAACTGGAAAATTATCACCAAGTAATAAAGCGTTTATTTGGAAGGTTCAGATTTTTAATCCAGCGCCAAATGAGCGTCCAATCTACGCAGGAACGGTTGTCCATAACTAGTTTTTGTTTATAAAGTCGAATATCTGCGTTGCAAATATTTTTGAAAGCAGTCATTGATAAATGTCAACTCCTTGGATTTCAAAAATACCTGCGCCTTAATATTCGACTTTCTAATTCAAAAACAGGCATAAATGATTTTATAGAAAGCTTCAGGATACGTCTTGAAGCTTTTTTTATATTAAGTAATGGAATGAATGAAAACTTAGGATTGCATCCTTTGGTAATGCACCATCCGCCAGTCGAAGGATTTTAAATAGAATTTTCAAAATAGCTATGGATTAAAATTCATGGCTATTTTTGTATTTAATCCTTTTGGGAAATTGTTTTTAGGAATAGATTCAAATCTTTTAAAGTGAATTTCATGATGATTTAAGAATGTTTATCATTCAATAATATCTCATTATCAAAACATATCTTACTTTTAAGACGAATAATAATTTGTCAAATAATGAGAATATTACAAATTGGTTTAATCGCGTTTTTAGTTTTTTCATGTACACCAAATGAAAAAGAAGAGGTCGAATCAAAGGAGAAAACAATTCAATCAGAAGATACTGAAATTATTGTGTCTGAAAATGATGTTGTGAATAAAAGAGATGGTTCTACAATAGGGGAGAGGATTGATGGTCCTGCTAATATTCGCAACAGTCCAGATGGTGAAGTGTTATATGAATTGAATGATGATGTTTTGATTGAGACTACTAAATTGGTTGATGGCTGGTATCAGGTTTTGGTTTATTCTACAATAGAGTTTGATGACGTGAACGTTGGTTCTATTCAGAAAGATAAAGCTATAATTGTCGGAGGTAAGAAAGTTGGAAAAGTTTTGAAAACGCATGATGTGAGTACTGGATACAATCAAGATTTTGCTTTTGCATCACTTTATGGATATACGCACAAAGACAATATTAAATCGGAAACTATAATTGAAAATGTTTTTATAAATAAAATAGCAAGTCAAGGGAGGAAACTTGGAGATTGGAAAGCATTTATCAAAGATTTTAAATTGGAGAGAGATGCTATTGAATACAAAAACCTAAAAACGTTCTATAATTATGAAAACAGTATTGATGATCCATCTCCAGGGTTTAGATTGGTTTTGCTTTTTGATAATGACGAATTGGTTGGATGGTTGCATTCAAGAGAGATTGACCAAAAGATTGAGCATACAAAAACGCTAGAATTAATTTATAATTATGCGGTAACATTCTATAATGATTATCCAGAAAAAGATCAAAAAGGATTTGTGAAGCACATGAATGAATGGATTCAAAGTGTGGATTGATTTGTGTAAGGGTGATTTGTGTAGGGGCGATTTGTGTAAGGGCGATTTGCAAATCGCCCCTACACAAAATTATCTTACAATCAATTTCCTATTTAACATCCCTTTTTCTGTTTCAACTTTCACAAAATAAACACCTTGATTCAATTTGCTCACATTAATGTTTGCATTCGATCCATTCACCATCTGATTTTGAACAGTTCTTCCATTCACATCAACTATGATAATGCTTTCAATATTAAAATCTTCTATCGAAATTGCTACTTCATTTTGAGCAGGGTTTGGATACATTAATAGTCGTTCTTCCAAATCTTCGATTTCAATTCCTGTTGTCCCTTCGTAAAGATGACAAGTAATTGGATCAGCAGGAGTGTTACAAATACAGTACACAGCTTCTCCACAAACTTCGCTCAATAAAAACTGAGTAATATATTGTTCTGTCGTGTCTAAATATGCTGCACTAGCCACATGAGGTACATGATCTGCTCCATAGTGCGCTTTAAAGCAATTTTTAATTCCTAATTCTTCTGCTTTAATATGAACACTTTCGCTTCCATCAACTACCAATAAATCAAAAATAGCAACCGATATCATGTCCGTTCCAAAAGGAACAGTATTGTCATTATCTCCATGCAAGCTCAAAACAGGCGTTGTATTGTTCGACATCCAACTTGCGCTACCAATTGCTCCAGAAATACTCACAATTGCTTTCACATCAGAAGTGTAACCTGGATTTCCAGAATTCCCTTCTAATCCTCCTGTTAAAGATGGATCTGATTGATTAATAGATGCAGGAATTTCAGAAGTCTGATCTAAATAACTGAGGTGTAAAGCCACAAATCCACCAGCGGAACTTCCAACCAGATATATATTTGTTGTGTCAATTCCATAAGGATTACTGTCAATAGCAACCGATTTTTTAAAGAATCGAACAGCCGCACGCGCATCTTGAGTTGCGCGCATCACTGCTTCAGAAGCACCAGATTCACCAGGTCCTGAAATAGTAAATAAATCTTTCATTCCTAATCTATAATTGATTGAGGAAGTTACATATCCTTTTTTAGCATACATTTCAGCCAAAGGTGTTACGTCAAGTCCTGTTTTAGATCCTGCAACAAAAGTTCCTCCATGAATGAATATGATTAGTGGTCTATCCGTTTCAGTATCTCCAGTTGGTCGATAAATGTCTAACAATAAATCTTGATTCGAACCATCAAAGTTTACATTTGAACCATACTGAATATCAGAAGTGATATCGAGGTTTGAGAACATTTCAGCATCGTATCTTCCTCCGGTACAATCTTGCGCTTCAACAGTAAAGAATGCAATTAAAGCAGCTCCTAATAAATAAATTTTTTTCATAAATATTGTTTTAAAGTGTTTTAACAACTGCTCTGACTATAAAAAGTATTGACAATTAGCAATGTTTTACTTAAATGTAGGACAAAAAGTTAAATTATTGTAAATTCAATTTTTAAATAATTAAAAATTGTTTCAAAAGGATTTTATTATGGTTTAAGCGGTTGTTATTGAGGATGGTTTTATTGGTTAATTTCGAATGTGATAATTACGAATTATTCAAAAATTCAATGATTGATGAAAAACATAAATCGAAGATACAACGTAGGGACGATTTGCAAATCGTCCATTACCATTGTTGAATTCCGTTACCATTGTTGATTTTCGGTAACATTGATGAAATCCGACACCGATTATGATCACATATTTATTCAACAAAATAATCTAGCAATTAATAGCTTAACAAAATAAAACCGCTATCTTTGCGGCTGTGTTTAAAGTAACACGTACATAAAAATCATTAAAAAAATATTGGAATGTATTTAGCAACTGAAAAGAAGCAAGAAATTTTTAAAAAGCACGGTAAGTCTGAGAAAGACACTGGATCTGCTGAAGGTCAAATCGCTTTATTTACTTACCGTATCAGTCATTTGACTGGTCACTTGAAGAACAATCGTAAAGATTACGCTACACAGCGTGCACTTCAATTGTTAGTAGGTAAAAGAAGAAGTCTTTTGGATTACTTAAAGAAAAAAGACGTTTTGCGTTACCGTGAGATAGTTAAAGAACTAAGTTTGAGAAGATAATTTTTTTGATCAACAAAATTTAAATAAAAAGGGGAGCAGTCGATATTATTCGAAGTTCCCCTTTTTTGCTAAAGTGAAAGTTGGGAAACTTGAAATCCAAAGAAGTCAAATTGTTTGATAAGAAAATTTCAAAGACAAGGCTTGCGATTCCGATAGCTATCGGAATTTAATTTTAGGCGTTTATCTTTATAAACACGATGCCCTGCGATGTGCTGAGCTTGCCGAAGTAAGCTTGTCGATGGGACTGAAATAAAAAGCGAGTATAACGCAGAATTTGAATTTTTCTTACAAAGAATTAAAATTGTAAATAAATAAATATGAATATAGGAATAAAAAAGTCCATCACTATCGGAGGTAAAGATATCTCTGTAGAGACTGGTAAGCTTGCAAAGCAGGCTGACGGCTCGGTAGTGTTACAAATGGGCAACACTGTTTTATTAGCTACAGTTGTTTCATCAAAAGAAGCTAAAGAAGGAATTGATTTTCTTCCATTAACAGTTGATTACCGCGAGAAATTCGCGGCAGCTGGACGTATCCCTGGTGGATTCTTGCGTCGTGAGGCCCGTCCTTCTGATATGGAAGTTTTAATCATGCGTTTAGTCGACAGAGCATTGCGTCCGTTGTTTCCAGATGATTATCATGCTGAAACACAAGTAATGATTCAAATGATGGCTTACGATGGTGAACACATGCCTGATACATTGGCTGGATTCGCTGCATCTGCTGCATTAGCTGTTTCTGATATTCCATTTAATGGACCAATGTCAGAAGTACGTGTTGCACGTGTTGATGGTGAATTTATTGTTAATCCTTTAAAATCTGAACTTGAAAAGTCAGATATGGAAATAATGATCGCTGGTACAATGAAAGACGTTGTAATGATCGAAGGTGAAATGCATGAAGCGCAAGAATCAGAATTGATTGAGGCGATTAAAATTGCACATGAAGCGATTAAATTACAGTGTCAGTTCCAATTAGATTTGGCTGCTGAAGTTCCGGCTTCATCTCCAAAACGTGAATACAATCACGAAGATAACGATGCGGCTATTGAGAAAAAAATCAATGATTTCGCATACGATAAATGTAGAGAAGTTGCGCGTCAAGGATCTGCAGATAAAAACAAACGTTCTGAAGGATTCAAGGCAATCAAAGAAGAGGTTAAAGCATTGTTTACAGATGAAGAGTTAGCTGCAGGTGGAAAAATGATCAGCGGTTACTATTCTAAAACAATGAAAGAAGCTGTTCGTGATGTAATCTTGAATGAGCGTATCCGTTTAGACGGAAGAAAATTTGATGAAATTCGTCCAATCTGGAGTGAGGTTAACTATTTACCAATGGTTCACGGTTCTGCTGTGTTTACACGTGGTGAAACTCAAGCTTTGATGACGTTGACATTAGGTGGTAAAATGCAAGAGCAAATGATTGATTCTGCTACTAAACAAGGTACAGAAAAATTCATGTTACACTATAATTTCCCTCCATTTAGTACGGGAGAAGCTTACCCAATTAGAGGGGTTTCTCGTCGTGAAATTGGACATGGTAACTTAGCATTGAGAGGTTTGAAATTTGTTTTACCAGATGACAATCCTTATACGATTCGTTTGGTTTCTGAAATTTTAGAATCTAACGGTTCTTCTTCAATGGCTACTGTTTGTGCAGGTACACTTGCATTAATGGATGGTGGTATTCCAATTAAGGCTCCAGTTTCTGGGATCGCAATGGGATTAATCATGAACAAAGAAGGGAAATACGCTGTATTGTCTGATATCTTAGGAGACGAAGATCACTTAGGAGATATGGATTTCAAAATTACAGGTACTGCAAAAGGAATTACTGCATGTCAAATGGACATTAAAGTAGACGGATTGCCTTACGAAGTATTGACAGAAGCATTAGAGCAAGCGAAAGACGGAAGATTACACATTTTAGGAGAGATCTTAAAAACTATTTCTGAGCCTAACGCTGATCTTAAGCCATCTGCACCAAGAGTTGAAACTATTCGCGTTCCTAACGAAGCGATTGGAGCAATCATCGGGCCTGGTGGGAAAATCATTCAACAAATTCAAAAAGATACAGGAGCAACTGTAATGATTGAAGAGGATGAGAAAACTGGAGAAGGAATTGTTCAAATCTTAGCTGACGGAGCGGAGAAAATGGATGCTGCAACGAAATCTATTCGTTCAATTGCATTCCCTCCAACTGTTGAAGAAGGTGCGATTTACGAAGGTAAAGTAAAGTCTGTTCAGGCTTACGGAGTCTTTGTTGAAATCATGCCAGGAGTTGACGGATTGATTCACGTTTCAGAATTTGCTAACGAGCGTATTACTAAAATGGAAGAAGTTGCCAAAGAAGGTGATTTACTGAAATTTAAAGTAGTGGGTCGTGATCCAAAATCTAAGAAATGGAAACTTTCAAGAAAAGTTCTTTTAGAAAAAGAAGAGAAAAAAGAAGATTAATCGTTAAGATTTAATTTCAAAAATATAAACCGTCCCGAGTAATTGGGACGGTTTTTTTTGGTTTTTGACTTCGATATTTCGGTGCCTTCGACAGGCTCCGTCGCCGAAGAGTAATCCGATGACTGAGCCTGTCACAGGCAATGTAGGCAAATGGAAAAACGTTTTGAAAAGAATGAAAATAACTTCAAAATAATTAGGTTCTATCTTAGAATACTATTCAATTGAAGTTGCCTTATTGACGAAGTAGTGTAAATAAAAAGTTACAACTAGATAAAATCTCGCAGCAACTTTTTATGTGAGGATGTGTTTTTAATCCTCTTTTTTGACTTCTGCTCTCTAAATAAAGTGTTATCGCGAGATTTTATCTCTGATAATGCTTTATAAATTCAAAATACAGTTTATTGTCTTATGTCATGCGTTAACTTAGTTTCGGATTGGATTAATAATATACTCAAAGAACCCCAAATCTTCAAAGACAATTGAATTCTTTAAAATAGTTCAAAATAAATTGCTTTGGGCCATTAGTAAACAGACCGCAGCAGAAATAGTTTTTGAACGTGCAAACTCTGAGCTACCTCTTTTAGGAATGCTTTCCTATGATAAGAATGACAAAACTTCAATAAGAAAAACGGAAATTAGTATTGCTAAAAATTATCTAAATGAAGATGAAATAAAACTTTTAGGATTATTAGTGGAGCAATACTTGGCTTTTGCTGAAACTATGGCGCAACAGCAAACTCCTATGTACATGAAAGATTGGGCAGATCGATTGGATAGTATTTTACAACTCAATGGAAGAGAACTCTTAACTCATGCTGGTAAAATTTTCTCATAAAATGGCTTGAGGGCCTTTGAAGAGACAATTAATCCACTTTAATGTATTCTTTTTTCCTTTCTCAGCGTTAAAATTTTAAACCGTAGCTATGGCTATGCTTGAAAATTTAGCCTTGATAAAGAATAAAATAAATACATCAACTATGTACTACTTGTTTCGTCAAAGACCCTAGACAAGTCAGGAGTCGAATATGAAAAGTTTCAAGAAAAACAAAAAGTTATTGAAAAAGAAACAAGCTTAAAAGAATTGCTTGATGATATAGGTAAAATGGAAAAACATAAAAACTAATCCATTTTCACCTTTTGAATATCAGTTTTTCATAACTTAAGTCTCGGTATTCATGATGGCTTTTAGAAGTATACAATTAAAAATATTAAATCCAACCATTACATTTTAGATTTCGTCTAGTCTTTAAATCGTTTTTACTTATATTTACCACACTTTGAAAACAATACTACATAATTGTCATTTAAAATATTGCAGCATATTTATTGCTGTTCTTTTTGCTACTCAGATTTCTGCACAAGATTTTCACTTTTCACAAATGAAATTTACGCCAATGAATGTAAATCCTTCGTTGGCCGGATTGAGTGGAAAGTACAATGCAATTGCAAATTACAGAACACAATGGAACAGTGTAGCTTCTCCTTACACCACATTAGGTGCTTCTTTTGATGCTAATCTTAATAGTCCATACAATCGAAAAGGATTTTTAGCTGGAGGAATAAATTTCTATCATGATGTTGCAGGAGATTTAAAAATGACGACTTCTAATGTTAATTTTAATATTGCTTATCACATAAGATTGAATCGCACCAGTACTTTGGGATTGGGAGTTCAGGTAGGATATGCCCAACGTGGAATTGGACAAGTAAAAGGTTTCTTTGCGAGTCAATATGACGGAAATGACTTTGATCAAACAATTGCTAGTGGAGAAAGTCTAGGGAGCAGAAGTTTCGGATATATAGATGCTGGTGCAGGATTTGTTTTTAAGCACAATTCATTGCGAGAAGGAACTTTTAATTCTGGAGGATATATGTTTTCCGCTGGAGTAGCTGCTTATCATTTAACCAATCCTTCTTATTCGTTTATTCAAGGTGGAAATGATGATCTTTCTGTTCGATACACCGGATTTATAGAGTCAGAATTTAAGTTGAATAATCCACGTTTTTCATTGTTACCGGCTTTATATTACCAACGTCAAGGAAGTCACCAAGAAATCCTTTTTGGTTCTTACATCAAGTATTCTATTGTTGAATCGACCAATAAAACAAGTTTGAGAAATAACTTTTCTATTGCTTACGGTGCATTTTACAGATTTGGTGATGCATTCGTAAATAAATTACTTTTTGATTTTAGTAATTATGCTTTGGGCATTTCTTACGATATAAACGTCTCATCACTTACACAAGCAAGTCGCGGAAGAGGCGGAGTTGAATTTATGTTTAGGTATTACTTGTTGGAGAAATTTCAGACGAGAGCTAGGATTCGTTAGAGTGAGAGTGAGAAACAGAGAGAGAAAGAGAGTGAGAATGAAATGCAGAGCGGTTAGAGAGAGGGGGAAGACAGAGTGAGAGTGAAGAGAAAATAATGAGTATCGAGCAATCGGATAAGATAGATTTTATAAGTACATCGAAATCGGGTACAATCCAACTTACCATATCTGATCATTTAGAATGGAAAGATGAAGAAATGCATTTACTTATTTTGCAGAAAAAGATAAATGCATATTTGGATTTTATTCAAAGTGAGCAAATTTTCGAAGATTATCCAAGTGCAAAAAACAAAAAGATTACAATATCTTTATCGATGAAGTTTAAACCTACAAATGTTGCATTAAAAACTTTGGAAGATTTTAAAATGATTCTAACAAAGCAAGACTTTGAATTCAGTTGGAAAGTAATTAAATAGATCCAAAAATCAGAAGTTGAATCCATAAAGTACATAATTACCAATTATTTAACAAAGCCAACAATAGCCGGAATCAAGTCTGGATGTAACGGTAATTTTGGATTGAAATATGTTTTTGTGTTTTCTTCTTTGTCATCAGGAGCTACTTTTAGGATATGATTCATTCCTTCGATAATAACGAGTTCAGATCCAAAATTCCCACCTTTCTGCATGTTTGCGTCAACTTCTGAAACTTGAATGTCTGTGCTTCCGTGAACAATTAAAACAGGAATTTCTAAATTTCCAATTTCTACTTTTGGATTGTATTTTATCCATGAAATTAGATACGGTTGAGCACTAGGACGGAATAAGGCAGCTAAATCAGGTGATAATTTCTCAACCTGATCACCTCTTTTTAAATGCTTAAACAGTCTTTTTACTTCAGCTTGAATGGTAGATGATTGTCCTGTAAGTTGCTCGATTAAAACAACATCAGCAGGTCTTCCTGTTCCGGCCAATGAAATAAACTTTGAAACTACTTTTCTTTGTGCCGCTAACATTCCAATTAATGAACCTTCTGAATGTCCTAAAACCACAATATTCTTGAATCCTTTTGAAGTCAAAAAATCGATCCACGCCATTGCAAATTCGACATTGTGATCAAATCGAAATTCTGATTCAGTAATATTTCCTTTACTTTCTCCAACGAGTAGTTTGTCATAACGCAAACTAGAGATTCCTTCTTTCGCAAGGCCTTCAGCTAGCATTTTGTAACTATTGGTTTGGAGTAAAACGCTATTTCCATTCCTGTCTGTTGGACCTGAACCTGGAATAATAAGCACTACCGGAGCATTTTTCTTATTGTCACAAGTGATTAAATTGCCGTAAAGTTTTCCATATTTTGTTTTTACTTTTACGTTTTTTTCAGATTGTGACCAACTATTTGTAGAAATAGTAAAAAACAGAACCACAAGGGTAGCCCATTTTAAGTGCTTCATAGTAAATTTGAGGTTTTAGTGTACACACTGCAATATTAAGGATTATTATTTGATGAGAGTAACTAAAATTATTTTGTTAGCGCATTATTAAAAGGTATAATGAATTCTATAATTACAGGAACCAATTCCTCATGTAAAGGTAATTTAGGATCATAATAAGTTTTCATATTTTCATCTTTATCTTCGGGAGCTACTTTCAAAACATGATTCATTCCTTCAATAATTTTTAATTCAGCTTTTGGATTTCCTTCTTTTTGAATTTTAGCATCTTCTGCTGTTACTTGAATATCCGTTGATCCATGAATAATTAAAACGGGGATATTCAATTTTCCTATTTCCTCCTTTGGTGAGTATTTTAACCAAGAAATTACATAAGGTTGAACATCAGTACGGAATAATCCAGCTAATTCTGGGGAGAATTCGGTAACTTCTTCACCATTTTTAAGCTTTTCCAATAATTTTTCAATTTCCTTTGAATATTGTGGGGATTGTTTAGCTATTTGTTCAGCAAGAACAACATCAATGGTTCTTCCTGTTCCGCAAAGCGATATGAATTTAGAAACTTTTCTTTCTTGCGCTGCTAACATTCCGATTAAAGATCCTTCAGAATGACCTAAAATGACAATGTTGGTGAATTTCTTCTTTTCTAAATAGTCAATCCAAGCAGTAACTTGATGCACATTGTCTTCAAAAAGCAAGTCTTTTTCACTCAAATCGTTTTTACTTTCACCAATCATAAGCTTGTCATAGCGTAAACTTGAAATTCCATTTTTGGCTAATTCCTTGGTCAGTAATTTATAGGTATTTGGTTGCATAAATGGATTGTTCCCATTTCTATCCGTGGGACCAGAGCCTGGAATAATAATCACAACTGGATTTTCTTTGTAGTTTTCAACACTTATTAAGTTGCCATAAATGGTACCTTTTTCAATTTTTACATTGACTTCTTTCTCTTTTTGGGACCAACTAAATAAAGAAGTTGATAAAAAGAGCGCAACTAGGACCAACCATTTTAAATGCTTCATAGTATATTTATTACTTTCGTGTTTCTATTGTAATATTAAGCAATATAATTTTTGATGAGAAACATCTTTACCTTTTTTATAAATAATAAAAACCAATCTATACTTGCATTTGATGCGCTCGAAATAATTGAATGTGAAAATGAATTGAACTCTCTAGAAAAAACAGCTGAATTTTTAGTGAAACACACTAAAGATTATCGATTTGGATTCTTGTCTTATGATTTAAAGAATGAGATTGAAGATTTAGATTCTAAAAATGCGGATAGGATAAAATTTCCAACAACAGGATTTTTTGTTCCTCGTTATGTTGTGGAATGGGATGAAAATGGAAAGCGAACTTTTCTGAAAGGAGAAGCGGATCAGAAAGCTTTAGATTTTATTGCTCATTTCGAAAGTCAAAGGGAAATTCTTCCAATTAACAATGTCCAATTAATTCCAGGACTAAGTAAGTCAGAATATATTTCTAAAATTGAAAAACTCCAAGAAGAAATTCAATATGGAAATATTTATGAAGTCACTTATTGTCAGGAATTTTATGCAGAAAACAGTACAATAGATCCATTACCGACTTATTTTGAGCTAAATCGTGCAACAAAAGCTTCTTTTTCGTGCTTTTTAGAATGGGAGGGAAGGTATTTACTTTCTGCAAGTCCAGAACGCTTTTTGAAACGGGAAGGCAATCGATTGATTTCTCAGCCGATTAAAGGAACGGCAAAACGAGGAGCAACTCCAACGGAAGATTTACAATTGAAAACAGATTTATTAGCAAGTGAAAAAGAACGTGCTGAAAACGTAATGATTGTTGATTTGGTAAGAAATGATTTATCACGCATCGCCGAAAGAAACTCTGTGCAAGTAGATGAGTTATTTGGTGTTTATACTTTTGAAACCGTTCACCAATTGATTTCTACTGTTTCAGCTTCGATAGATGAGAAAGTTACCATTTTAGAAATTCTCAAAGCTTTATTTCCAATGGGAAGTATGACAGGCGCTCCTAAAATTAGTGCTATGCATTTAATCGAAGAACATGAAACCTTCAAAAGAGGTTTGTATTCTGGTAGCGTTGGCTATTTTAAACCGAACGGCGATTTCGATTTTAATGTGATTATTCGCAGTATTTTATACAATGAAAAAACGCAAAGTATTAGCTGTCCAGTTGGTGGAGCAATAACACTAAAATCCTCTCCAGAATCAGAATATGAAGAATGTATGATTAAAGTTAAAGCATTAAAAGAAGTTTTGAATTCCAATGAGTAATTCACCAAAATATTGGGTTGCATGCAGTGGCGGAGTTGACTCTGTTGTGCTTTTGCATTTAATGCATGAGTCAAAAAAAGACGTCGGAATTTTACATTGTAATTTTCATTTGAGAGAACAATCTTCTGATGCAGACGAAATGTTTGTGCGAGAATTGGCTATAAAACTAAATGTTCCCATTCGAGTAAAGGAGTTTGATACCAAACAATACAGTAAGAAGAAAAAGATAAATACACAATTGGCAGCACGAGAATTACGCTACAATTGGTTTGATGAAGTTATTGCAAAAGAAGGAGGGATTGTCCTTTTGGCGCATCATTATGATGATCAAGTGGAAACTTTTTTCTTGCAATTGCGAAGAGGAGGAAAAGTTAGAAGTTTAGCTGGAATGCCTGTTTTTAGGAATGGCTATTTGCGTCCGATTCTGAAATATTCGAAAGCTGAACTTGTTTCTTTAGCCAGCAAACAAGGGTGGAAATGGCATGAGGATGCTTCAAATGCTTCGAATGACTACACAAGAAATTGGTACAGAAATGAAATTCTGCCATGGTTAGAATCAACTAACTTTCCGATGGAAGATGTTGTTCCATTAGTACAATCATTTCAACAAGTTTTAGACTTCTTAAAAACTTTTCCAATCCCTAATTCTATTTTAATTTCTGATTGGCTTAAACTGACAATTTGGGAGAAAGAGCATATTTTATCTGAGCAAAATATGGGTGAATACTCCACTACTGAAATTGACAAGCTCACGATTACAGAAAAAGGAAAGTTTTTTGGAAATGATGTTGCTAAAGTTTGGAATGAAGGAAGTGAATTAGTTTTTGTGAATCAAAGTGAGAAAGAAATTCAATATGGTTTGGAAATTACCGCTATTTCAGTTGGTGAATTAGTAATGAATGAATCAGATTTATTTTTAGATGCTTCGAAGATAAAAGGTCAGTTTTCTTTGAGAAAATGGGAAACAGGAGATCAGTTTCAGCCCCTTGGAATGAAAGGAGTGAAATCAGTAGGTAAATTTCTACGCGATAGAAAAGTTGCAGCTCATTTAAAAGAAAATGTTCAGGTTTTGGTGAATGAGCAGGAGGAGATAGTTGGTGTTTTTGGATTTGGAGTGAATGACCAAATGAAAGTTGATTCTACTACCTCAAATGTGATTTGTGTTAGATTACTCAAGATTTAAGTTGTTTTAATAGACAGTAACGATTAGAATCTTGATTTTGATAATTTAGTCAAGTTGAAATATTTTATGTAGTTTTATAAGTATAAGATTAATAAACTACATTTATGAAATCGAAACTACTTTTTTACTTACTTTCTGTATCTTTTATAGCTTTGTTCCTCTATTCATGCGGAACGAACAGTAATGGTGTTTTCGAAAAACGCAAACATTTGAAGGGTTGGCATTTTAATAAGAAGAAAAAATTCAATGCGACTTCAGCTGAACCTAGATCAAAAGAGAGATTGAATAAGAGGGAAAAGGTTAACGAATCGGGTTTTGCATTTCATGATTCAAATCAAGAAATTGAATCAAATTTAGTTGTTAAGAGTAATGATTATAATAGTCCATCCTTAGAGAATCAAAAACTTATCGACATTAAACCCTCTGATAGAGCGGTTGCTAATGATTTTAGAAAAGAAAGTAAGGCCAAGTTAAAAGCCGATAATTTAGAGTTAATTGGTGAAAAATCAGCACTCAAGTCGAATTCTAGAAATTTAAATGTTTCCAATAAAGGTGAAAGTGTTTCTGAAGATTTTAATTCATCTTCTGATCACTGGAATTTTAGCAGTTTGTTTCTGCTTTCATTTATGGCTCCATTATTAATAAAAGGCAGAAAAACGAGACAATTACAACATTGGGCCGCTAAAAATCAGTCAAAGTCGCGAAGTTTGCTTGTTGGATTGAAGCTTGTATTAGCTGGTTCAACAATGGGTTTAGGTTATTTATTACAGTCACCATTTTATTCTCCTCACTTGATTGCTTCGGTTGCAGGGATTGGATTAAGTTATGGCTTGTGGGAATATTTTAAAAGTAAAGATGTATTAAATTCAACACGTAAAATAGGTCTAATTAGTGCCTTAAATACTTCAACTGGTTTTGGGTTTTTTACTTTAGGAGGAATGTTTTCTCATTCTCTACAATTGTCAAGTTGGTCAATAAATAGTGGACTCATGGACTTAGTTCCTCCGACTGTTGAAAAGGAAATGATATACTCGCCATTTGAGATTTTCATTGGTATAGTAATGTTTACTTTATTTTGCTTTATTGTTTTAGCTGCAATAACATATCTCAGTTGTGTCTTAATTTGTAGTTCTTTAGAGGCCGCTGGAATTTCTCTTTTAATTGTTGGAGGATATTTTACCATTGTATTCTTCCTTTATCTTATAACTAAACTTTTTAGAAGAGTAGACAGTGAAGAAGTTTGGTCATTTCCAAAAACCATGTTGGTGACTTTAATTATTGTTACAGGGATAGCTTTTATTACTTTGGCCATTAGTTTTTTGAGTATTTAATCAATTTATTTCTCATTCTCTTAAAATTTATTTTCAATTCATTTTAGCACTGACCTGACAAAATCAATTTGTATATTTCTCGTAAATCACTAGATATGAATTAAAATCACCAATATTTTCTAACATATAGCGAGATTCACCTGATTGTTTTTTATATTTAAAATTCTATGACTATTTTTAAACTACTAAAATGAAATCAAGCTTACTTTTCAAACTTCTTTCCATTTCCTTGTTAATGTTGTTTCTCTATTCATGCGGAACAAGTGGTAATGGTGCATTTGAAAAACGAAAGCATTTAAAAGGATGGCATTTTAAGAAGAGTAAAAAAATCAATTTAGGTTCAGTCAATTCTAAAGCGAAAGAAGAATTTAAATCTTCAAAAAACAAAAAAACATCGGATTTATCATTTCACACTTTAAAAATTGAAAAGAATTCAGATCACGATTTTAAAGCACTAAATATTCAAGTTGATAGTTTTCAGAGCAAGAGTCCTTTGCTTTACTATGCTGATAATAACATTAAAAGCAACTCAATTATTAAGAATTTTGAATCTAATAAAAGTAAGGTATCTGATTCGTCGAATGTTTTGCAAAAGCAAGAGGACCTCCATTTAATAAAGACTTTTGAAAATGTTTATGAAAAAAACCTTATTAAAGAAAAGCGTTCTGATGAGCCAGAAGTCGAGGATAATCGATATTTATTTGGTCCGATTTTAATTATTCTAGCAATTATAGGACTGCTTTATTTATATTTAATGGGGATTGGTGTGGCATTTGCACTTGGGCTTCTTGCAATATCGGTTGGTTTAAGTTGGGCTGTGGGAATAGTGATTTGGATGCTATTGGGATATGTTGTTTCTGCCTTATTTCTTTACATTTTACTTAGGTTATTTGTTCGTAAGGATGGTGAGGAAATTTGGTCATTGAAAGAATCTTTTCGAAAGTCACTGTGGTTTCTGTTGATAGTGCCTTTATTGTATTTCTCATTACTTCTGTTAATTGGTTATTAATCAAAATCCTCAAAAGGCATTAACGCCAATAGTTCTTTTTCGATGTGTGGCTTAAATATATCATGTCCATAAGGGATTATTTTCAACGCTTCAGATTGATCTATTTTTTCTAGAAACTGAGTTGCACTTTTGGAAGTAATGATCTTATCATGTGCTCCAATGATCATGTTGAAATTAATGGAATGTTTGTCAAGCACATGTTTCACTTCTTCATTCGAAGGCCTTAAATCTCTAAATGCACTCCAAGTTTTATAAGCCATTTTAAATTTCTCTTGATCTGAAGTATAGAAATCTAGAAAGGTGACCAATTTAGGATGAATGATTTTGACTTTTGCCAAACCTCGAGAGATTTTCATTAATTCTTCGGGTTTTTCTACCCAACGTTTGAACAGTTTTCTTGTCCACCATTGTCTCTGCGACCAACTGTAGAAATTATTGTCATCTAATCCATCTGGAGCAATTAAAAACATGCTTTTTACGCGATGAGCAAATGCAGGAAATGCACTTAATGTAAAACGTCCACCTTGGGAATAAGCAACCCAGTGAAAATTGTTAACTTTTTCTTTTGTTAATAATTTTTCTAACAATTTTTCAACATGTTCTGTAGTGATTAAATCATCATGAATTCGGGTAGGGGAGAACGTCGAAAAACCATGTAAAAAGAGGTGAACAGAAATGATTTTTCGGGTCTTTCTTGCTAAGAAACGAAAGTCCTCTGCCGACCTACCGTTCCCATGAAAACAGAGGATTACGGTATTTCCTTCTCCATAAACTTCATAAGAAAGTTTCATGTCATCAAGCGTTACATTTCTAATTTCTCGTTCCATTTTGTTCAACTCCTTTTCAATGTTTAGATGTTATTTTAGGCCAATGATTTTTCTATATTCAATTATAAAGCAAAAAATAGGCATAATAAACCTATGCATACCTATAAAAGTAGTAAAAATGAATTAAATTTGTGTCCGATTTGTAGAACGCTTTTACATCAAAAGCATAAAGAAAAATTGGAATGCCTAAGAACGAGAAAATTAAGTCAGTTTTAATAATTGGAAGTGGACCTATCGTAATTGGTCAAGCGTGTGAATTTGATTACGCGGGATCACAAGCATCAAGATCTTTGAGAGAAGAAGGAATCGAAGTTACTTTGATTAATTCGAATCCAGCGACCATTATGACCGATAAAGTAGTTGCGGATAATATTTATCTTTTGCCACTGGAGCCTGAAAGCATTCGCGAAATAATTTCCAAGCACAATATTGATGCGGTATTGCCAACAATGGGTGGACAAACTGCATTAAACTTAGCCATGAAATGTGATGAGCTAGGAATTTGGGAGGAAAACAATATCGAAATCATTGGAGTGGATATCGCTGCGATTGAAATTACAGAAAACCGTGAGGACTTCCGTAATTTGATGGAGCAAATCGATATTCCAATGGCACCGCAAAAAACAGCAAAATCTTTCCTTGAAGGAAAAAGTGTAGCACAGGAATTTGGATACCCTTTATGTATTCGTTCTTCGTTCACTTTAGGTGGAGCAGGAGCAGGTGTAGTTTTTGATGAAAAAGAATTTGACAATTTATTAGATGCTGGATTACACGCGTCGCCTATTCATGAGGTGATGATTGACAAAGCACTTTTAGGTTGGAAAGAATTTGAGTTGGAATTGTTGCGCGATAAGAATGATAACGTTGTTATTATTTGTTCAATCGAGAATTTTGACCCAATGGGAGTGCATACAGGAGATTCAATTACTGTAGCTCCAGCAATGACAATGTCTGATACGACATTCCAAGAAATGAGAAACATGGCCATCAAAATGATGCGTTCTGTAGGTAATTTCTCTGGTGGATGTAATGTTCAGTTCGCTGTTTCTCCGGATGCAGAAGAAAGAATTATTGCCATTGAAATTAATCCACGAGTATCTCGTTCATCAGCACTGGCTTCAAAAGCAACGGGTTATCCTATTGCTAAAATTGCTGCGAAATTGGCGATTGGATATACATTAGATGAATTAGACAATCAAATTACAAAAACTACTTCAGCTTTATTCGAGCCAAGTTTAGATTATGTAATTGTGAAGATTCCACGTTGGAACTTTGATAAATTTCCAGGAGCAGATCGTAAATTAGGTCTTCAAATGAAATCTGTTGGAGAAGTAATGGGAATTGGTCGTAATTTCCAAGAAGCACTTCAAAAAGCATGTCAGTCTCTTGAGATTGGTAGAAATGGTTTAGGAGCAGACGGAAAAGAGTTAACAGATCAGAATGCAATTTTAGAAAGTTTAGAGTTCCCAAGTTGGAACAGATTATTCCATATATATGATGCAATTAAATTGGGAATTCCTTTTAATCGTATTCATGAGAAAACAAAAATTGATGTTTGGTTCTTACGTCAGATTGAAGACTTAGTAAAATTAGAACGCAAGATAGAGAAGTTCAACTTAGGAAATATTTCTAAAGAGATGCTTTATGAAGCCAAACAAAAAGGATATGCCGATAGACAAGTTGCGCATTTGTTGCGTTGTTTAGAGTCGGAAGTTTATTCGAAGAGAGAAGAAATGGGAATTCAACGGGTTTATAAACTTGTAGATACTTGTGCAGGAGAATTTCCAGCGCAAACACCTTATTATTACTCAACATTCGAATTAGAAAACGAAAGTGAAGTAACGGAGAAAAAGAAAATTGTTGTTTTAGGTTCTGGTCCAAATAGAATCGGTCAAGGAATTGAATTCGATTATTCTTGTGTGCATGGAGTTATGGCTGCGAAAGAAGCAGGATATGAAACCATCATGATCAACTGTAATCCTGAAACTGTTTCTACAGATTTCGATACAGCAGATAAATTGTATTTCGAACCTGTTTTCTGGGAACATATTTATGACATTATTCGCCATGAGAAACCAGAAGGAGTAATTGTTCAATTGGGTGGACAAACAGCATTGAAACTGGCTGAGAAATTAGAGCGTTACGGAATCAAAATCATGGGAACGAGTTATGATGCTTTAGATTTAGCTGAAGACAGAGGTCGTTTCTCACAATTATTGAAAGAAAATAACGTTCCTTATCCAGAATTTGGAGTCGTGGAAAGCGCTGAACAAGCAATTGAGCTTTCTGACACACTTGGATTCCCGTTATTGGTTCGTCCTTCTTATGTTTTGGGAGGTCAGAAAATGAAAATTGTAATCAATAAAGAAGAGTTAGAGCACCATGTTGTGGATATTCTTCATGAAATGCCAGAAAATCAAATTCTATTGGATCACTTCTTAGGAGGAGCAATAGAGGCGGAGGCAGATGCAATTTGTGATGGTGAAAATGTTTACATTATTGGTGTAATGCAGCACATAGAACCAGCTGGAATTCACTCCGGAGATTCTTATGGTGTATTGCCTCCTTACAATTTAGGAGATTTAGTAATGCAACAAATTGAAGACATTACAGTAAAGATTGCTTTGGCCTTGAAAACAGTTGGATTGATAAATATTCAATTCGCAATTCAAAACGATAAAGTATTTGTTATTGAAGCAAATCCAAGAGCTTCGCGTACTGTTCCATTCATTGCGAAGGCGTATGACGAACCTTATGTGAACTATGCAACGAAAGTAATGTTAGGGGTGAATAAGGTAACTGATTTTAATTTCCAACCTAAGAAAGGAGGATATGCGATTAAAATTCCGGTATTCTCATTCAACAAATTCCCTAATGTGAACAAAGAATTAGGACCTGAGATGAAATCAACTGGAGAGGCAATTCACTTCATCAAAGATTTGAAAGATCCTTTCTTCAGAAAGATATTTGCGGAAAGAAATTTATACCTTTCAAAATAAGATTGTTCTTTTATTAGAACTGGGAGAATTTTATAAAAAAGTCCAGGCGATTATAGTCTGGACTTTTTTAATTTTAACCCGAACGTTTTACAGAAGTATATATATTAAAATTGATGTAATATGATTTTATTAAGTATTCCAGGAACGATTAGGATGGTTTTAATCATCATTGCAATATTTGTTATCGTACGTTTCATCAGCCGACTTATGGCGACGAAGAAGAGTGCGGATGACGAGAAACGTTTCAATCAAAATAATGATTCTTTCAAAAGAGCGAAGGAGAAAAGTGATAGTGAGAAAGGGAAGGTTCATATAGTTGAAGGAGGATATCGAGAAGCGGAAGATGTGGATTTTGAAGAGATCAAAGATGACGAAAAAAAGAACTAAAAATAATATTTTCTTAAATCACTGTATTTCAATACCGTTTAGATAAAGATTAAAAAAAGTTCATTTATTTTTAAAAAAACCATTGCAGATGGAAAAAAGTTACTTATATTTGCACTCGCCTAACGAAACAAGAAAGGCACTTACAACGGTAAGTTAAGAAAGAAAGTTTGAAAAAGTAAATTGCGAAAGCAAGTGAACAATACAAAATTAAAGAGCTTAGTAAAATAAGTTTTAGCTGACTGTAGTCAGCGTTTCTCGAAAGAAAAATTATAAGTTTTGGTCTGGTAGTTCAGTTGGTTAGAATGCCTGCCTGTCACGCAGGAGGTCGTGGGTTCGAGTCCCATCCAGACCGCATTTACAAAACGCCTCTATGGCTGGAGGAACAGAAACCCCTACGACGTATCAATGTCTTAGGGGTTTTGTCTTTCCTTTTTGTTGTCTAAGGTTAATTGTTTGATTTTTAGTTGATATTGATTAGCGTTTTGAAATATAAAGCAAATCACAATATATTTGAGTAATACAAAATTTAGTAGCTAAGTAAGATTAGTTATAGTTGACTGTAGTCAGCGTTTCTCGAAAGAGAAGTTATAAGTTTTGGTCTGGTAGTTCAGTTGGTTAGAATGCCTGCCTGTCACGCAGGAGGTCGTGGGTTCGAGTCCCATCCAGACCGCTTTTAAAATACGCCTCTATGGCTGGAGGAATAGAAACCCCTACAACGTATCAATGTTGTAGGGGTTTTGTCTTTTATGGAGGTTTTGGTTCAAGTAATTTTACATTTATCAACAGATTCATTTTAAGACTTGCGTTAAATTTCATTTATGAAATTTCCTTGATCATGGTACAGACGATTTTCAAATTGTCCGCTATCGCACATTATTAAAGGCAAAAAAGAAAAAATAGAGGCCTAATCTCTCTCTTAAAAAGCGATTCCCTTTCTCCTTAAGTTTTGAAATTTTCGATAAGCATTGAGCGGACGGTTTGCAAACCGTCCGTACCACTCTTATGCTTAATCGCAAGCGATTAAGGAGGCAAAGAATGATTCTCATCTTTGATTAGTGGATTGCTTTTTCCCTAAATTTCATTTATGAAATTTCCTTGAGTATGGTACGGACGATTTGCAAATCGTCAGCTATCGCACATTATTAAAGGCAAAAATAAAAAATAGAGACCTAATCTCTCTTTTAAAAAAGCCATTCCCTTTTTCATTAAATTTTGAGATTTTCGATAAGCATTGAGCAGACGGTTTGCAAACCGTCCGTACCACTCTTATGCTTAATCGCAAGCGATTAAGGAGGTAAAGAATGATTCTCATCTTTGATTAATGGATTGCTTTTTCCCTAAATTTCATTTATGAAATTTCTTTGAGTATGGTACGGACGATTTGCAAATCGTCCTCTATTGCTCATTCTTAAAAGCTAAAATTCAAAAAAATCGAAGGCTAATTTCACTTTTTTTAAAGCTCTTTCCTTTCTCCTTAAATTTTAAGATTTTCAATAAGCATTGAGCGGACGGTTTGCAAACCGTCCGTACCACTCTTATGCTTACTCGCAAGCGAATAAGTAGGCAAAGAATGATTCTCATCTTTGATTAATGGATTGCTTTTCCTTAAATTTCATTTATGAAATTTCCTTGAGCCTGGTACAGACGATTTTCAAATCGTCCGCTATCGCTTATTATTAAAGGCAAAAAAGAAAAAATAGAGGCCAAATCTCTCTTTTAAAAAAGCGATTCCCTTTCTCCTTAACTTTTATATCTTTTACCCCTCTTTTTTTGAATTTTAAACCTCTTCTTATACTGTTACCGCGAGATTCTGTCTAGTGGTAACAGTTAACGACTTAAATTGGTAACTCAATTATTTTAATCTCATTCTAAAACATGGGAAACCAATATTGATTAATCAATTCACAAACACATTAACTTATTTGATTCCTTAAAGTTTACTCTCCTGAGTTCAACTTTCTCTATATTTGGAATCAATACAAAAACTAAAATTCAACGCTATGAATTCTATCCTTAACAACTTAATAGAAGCAGAGAAAAAAGCTATAATTCTATTTCAGGAACTTGAAAATCGTGCATTAATTCAGCCTGGAATTACAGAGAAGGAATTAAACATCAAAGTTTATGAACTGGCCAATGAATTGTTTGGAATAAAGAAATATTGGCACAAAAGAATTGTGAGGGCAGGGGAGAATACTTTGTTGCCTTATGCAGGGAATCCGCCCAGTATCGAGATAAAAGAAGATGATATTATATTCTTAGATTTTGGACCTGTTTTCGAGGAATGGGAAGCCGATTTTGGAAGAACTTATGTGTTAGGAAATGATCCAAATAAGAAGAAGTTAACCAGAGACATTGAATTGGCTTGGCACGAAGGAAAAGCATTTTACGATAAGAACTTCGATTCAATTACTTCATCTGAATTGTATGCGTTTACTGTGAATCTAGCAAAAAAGTATGGTTGGGAATACGGAAATGAGCATTGTGGTCATTTAATTGGAAACTTCCCACATGAGAAATTATTGGGAGAGGAAATCATTAATTATATTCATCCCGATAACCATGTTCCGATGTCAGCTCCAGATAAATTGCGCAATAAAAGGTATTGGATTTATGAAATTCATTTTGTTGATTTGAAGAATAAGTTTGGAGGATTTTTTGAACAGATGGTGTAGGTGGGGTAGTGGTGATTTTTGGGTTGAAGGAATTGAGTTGTTTGGAGTTTTTGGGGTTATTTTAAGAGTTTAAAAACTCTATTTTAAAATCCTTTTCAATTTCTATTATTTAATACGCTTATTTAAATATATATATCCAATATCAAAAATAATTTGGTAGAAAGAGTTGTCGTTGTACCTAAAAACAAAATCATTACTTTTACCTCATGTACATAATAATCGCTACATCCATTCTGATTGCCATCATCCTCATCCTCACTTGGGTAATCTACAATCAACTCATCACCGCTCGTGAATCTGTAAACGAAGCCCTTTCTGGCATTGACGTACAACTCAAGAAGCGTTTTGAACTAATTCCACGACTTGTGGAAATGGTAAAAGGTTATAGTAATTACGAAGCTGATTTATTCAAAAAAGTGACTTCAATGCGTTCTTCTGGCGTTGATGATATGCTGCAAAAGGAGAAAGAAGATGCTGGATTGAATCTGGTGAGTCGGTCGATAAAGGTGACTTTTGAAAATTATCCGCAGCTTAAAGCAAACGAGAACTTTCTTGAATTGATGAAGGAACTTTCCAAGGTGGAAGACGAATTGGCGATGTCGAGACGTTATTTGAATGGAACTATTCGAGATTATAATACGAAGATTGGTGTCTTTCCTAACAATATATTGGCGGGACCTTTTGGATTTAAAGAACGCTCATTTTACGAGATTGAGTCGTTTGAACGTGAACCACAAAAAATATTCGAATGAGATATATATTAATACTACTGGCTGGTTTTTTACTGTCCTCTTTTACTTTTCTTGATAAAGAGAAGATTTACTCTTTTCATAGTGATATTCAGATTCAAGCGGATGGAAGTGTATTGGTGACTGAGAAAATAGATGTACTTTCTTTAGGTAGAGAAATTAGAAAAGGGATTTATCGAGATATTCCATTGAATTTTAGGTTGCCTGAAGGGAAGATACGCCAGGTTCTAACTGTAAAAAGCGCAAAAAAAAGTGGAAGTCCAGCTACTTTCAGAACTGAAAACATAAATGGAGGAATTCGAATCTATATTGGTTCTAAAGATACTCGTTTAATTAATGGTAAACATTCCTATGAAATTTCTTATCAACTAGACCGCACAGTTTTCTGCAATGAAATTGACTGTCAGGTTATGTGGAACGTAAATGGAAATCATTGGGGAATGAGCATTGATACCTTGACAGCAACTATCAGGACGCCCGAAAATACGGAAATTCTTGAGTTTGATGGATGGAAAGGAAAATATGGAGAAAATATTGAGAGAAACTTTGAATCTAAATCTTTGTCGGCAGGTAAGCAGGTGTTTATGACGAGTGAATTAAAGCCAGGAAATAACTTAACGATAATGGTCACTTTCGATAAAGAAGTAATGTCGGAGGTCCCTTTTCCAACTCAAATGATTTACTTTTTCAGAGATAATTCCTTAATTCTATTGACAGTTTTTGGATTATTAATCTCGTTTTTAGTCAATCTTGTTTTATGGCTAAAACACGGAAAAGACCCTAAACAAGGAACGATTATTCCTCAATTTTATCCACCCAATGATTGGAGTCCAGCGGAGGTTTTGTTTTTAATGAATGAAGGAAAGGAAGATGATAATATGTTTGCAGCTCAATTGTTGCAATTGGCAGTAAAAGGACATATTAAAATAGAGAAGAAGGGATCAAAGCGAGAAGATAGTTTTGCGATCAGTATTGCTGATAAATCTTCCAAAAAGCAGAAATTAACGGAATTAGAAAAAGGGTTTTTAGATAAGCTTTTAGGCACTGAAGAATCCACCACAATTAGCAAGGAGTATAATGCGAAAGTTGCTAGCGCTCATGGTTATTTAGTCACTGAAATTGAAAAGAAACAAGCTGGATTATATTTTAACAAGAACATAAAATTGATTTTTCCTCAATACATATTTCCAGTGCTTACAATCGTAGGAATGGCAATAGCTTACAATATTTATGAAGGTCCAGTTTGGTTGATTCCTATTGTTGCGATGCTAATGATGATTATGAATATTATCTTTTTACGCCTTTTTTATCAACCGACTAAAGAAGGACGTAAGATGTTGGATCACATTTTAGGTCTGGAAAGATTTATAAAATATGCCGACGAGTTGCGTATAAATGCAATCAATAAACCGGATATGAACTTCGATTATTTCGAGAAGAATCTTCCTTATGCAATAGCGTTTGGAAAGGCGGATGAGTGGGGGAAGAAGTTCCAAGCTCAGGAAATTGAAGCGCAATATAAATCGAGTAATTATTATGTGAGTGGATATTCTTATGCAAGTTTGGGGTATTTTGGAGCGCTTTCGGCTGTTTCTGCTTCGGCTTCGGTTGCACCTTCTGCTGCTGGGTCTTCTGGTGGAGGGTTTGGTGGAGGTGGTGGATTTTCTGGTGGTGGCGCTGGAGGTGGCGGAGGAGGTGGTTGGTAGGAGAAAAGAATTCCAATAGGATTTGAAATGTTTTATTCCAACCCTCTCTCCCTCAAATCAACTATCTCTTTCTCTATATTTTCAACACCAGCAAACGCAATTCTTCCATCATTTTTCAGGATGTATATTTTGTCGTTTAAATGAACGAAATCCAATACAGCTCCATCTGCCTGGATAGGGTAGAAGGTGTCTTCAAAATGATAAAGCAAACCTTCTCCATACCAATGTTTACTTAACTCTTCGTTGCAATCTATAAGGCGTGAATTGTCGTTTATTTGAGGTTTTAAAGTTGATGATTTAAAAGCTCCTGAAATTACCATATTTCCATTTACGATCTTACTTTGTGTTAATTTTGGATTATTGTAAGGATATGACGTTCCATTAACCATGTTTTCTAAGGTCACTGCTTTTTCTTGCTTGTCGAAATATTTGTAATAACCAGGAATGTAAATTGAAGCAATATATAATGTGTCCGCAAGTGCGTTGAGTGTGAAATCTCGAAGATAATTATAATATTTGATGCTATTTAATGGTTTTATTGTGTCATTTTTATATTGATAAATTGAACCTCTGTCCAACAGAAATAGTGACGTTTTACTGGACAACATTTTATCGAAACTATGCGTTCTTTTTCCTGTTTTATAAAATGATTCAATAGAATTTTCATTGATTACAGCCAAGTCAGTAGTTACAGAACTGTTTACCTTATTGAAATCTCCTAGCACATAAAGTTTGTTTTGAAAACACTGAATTGAAATTATATTTCCATTAAAATGAGCAACTTTCTCCCATTTTTCATTATTTAACTTTAAAATTTGATGTGGAAATTCCTCGTGCGGTAAAAGTACTGATACATAAATTTCCTTGTCGCAGAATGAAAGATCTAAAATTTGACCTAATATTTGATTTCCAACGCTTTTCCAAGTTTGGTCAACTGTTGAATAACGTTTGATTTCATGTTTTAGTCCTAGTTGATCTGAACTTGAAATGCAATAAATAGAGTTATCAATTTCATTCTTAAAAATTTGAGAAATCTTCAAACTATCTGTTAAAACAGGAGTCCATTGTACAGGAGTTTTTGCTGCACAAACTAAGGTTGGTGGGCCATAAGTCGGTTGAATTAATGCCAATTCGAATAAGGATAATCCTGATTTTTTCTGCCATGAAATAAGTTGAGAATGTTCAATGTCTTTCAGATAAGATAACAATTGTTTTTCCGCAATTTCTTGAGCTGCTTTTTGGAAACCGCTCTCTTTCATTAAATATCCAACCGCGCAATATGTGTTTTTTGAATCAATGAATATTGGCGTTCGATAATTGGTCAAATTATTTATTGGAAAAACGCCTTGCTGATTATACTTCTTTAAAATTGAAATATTGAGCAATCTGTTCTCCTTTTGTTTCTTATCGAGGTGAATTACCGACTGATTTTCCAAGTAAGAAATCACATTCAATAAATGCAATTGAATCAATTCTTGTTCTGAATTTGGCGTGGAAGTAAATTGAATTTCATTCTCTAATTCTGTCCAATTCTCATTGACGTTTACCAATAAGTGATGTGTTTCTTTTTGTTGATTTGTAATTCCAAAAGATGGAAAAACAATCAATCCTAAAAAGAGGAACAGTAACCAATTATTTACTTTTCGTAGTTCCATCTTCGTTGAAATATTTAATATTGTAAGATCCTTCTAAAATTTCCTCCATTTTTATTTTTCCTGAAGGATAAAAAATTTCTCGTTTGTATAAATCATGTTTTGTATATCCATCTAAACTTTTGAAAGTGTTGATTTGAATAAGTGTACCATTTGAAGAATAAATATTGCTTTTTATAATGTATTGCCTTGTTTTATCCACTTTTATAGATTGCTCCTTAATCAGTCCGTTCTCTAAATAATAAGTATACTTTGCTGTATTGTTAGTTCGTCCAAATTCCATGGAAGACTTTAGAATTCCTGATGAATACCAAATATATTGATGAGACATAGCAGATGCCCATAACTCATGTTTAATGCGTTTTCCATTTTCAAAATACTCCCAATAACCATATTTAGTGTTACCAGAATCTTCCCAAATAGTTTTGTAAGGTTGTTCGAGTTTTAGATTGTAATTTGTTAAAAGACTTAGTCCTTGAGCGTAAGAATTTCTATTTATTGAGTCGAATTCTTTAACGAAATACAAAGGGAAATTATCAGCTACGATATAGTAATTTGCTTTAATTGATCCATTTGAAAAATAGGCTGTACTGTCTAATTTTAATTTATTTTTAATTTCTTTATCTTCAATCGATTTAAATTTTGGCGGAGAATTCGTTTCTAATTCCTTGAAAAACTCCATTTCTTGAAGGTCAAAATCCCCTTTCTTAAATGGAATAATAAGTTGCGTGTCATTCTTTAATTTAGAAATTTTGATGACCATAGCTTCTGGTTCAGACCTATCAAATCCATTATATTTATAAACAATTAGTTCATATGTTAACTCAGGATTAAATTGCATAGAACTGGCTTGTAATTCATGATTTGATTGAGGTTTTAAATCTGCAGTGTCTTTTGAAATAACCTCTGCATATAGTGTACTGTAGTAAGCCGATGATTGTAAAATGGTCTTTGTTTTTAGGTGTTGAGAAGATGGGTATTTGGAAGATATTTCCATTGGATAACAAATACCTTGATCGTAAAACTGGATGTTTAACTCAACAGTATTGGTGCTTTGACTAAATCCGTTCGTTGAATTGAGCAGAAAAGTGCCGAATAGAATGTATTGAATAATTCGAATCATAGCCAAATGTACAGCTATGTGAATTAATGGTTCATTCTATTTTGGGTTATTTAAGAATAGATTTACTCGGATTAATTTTTACCATTATCACATTTTCTTTGGTCATTACAATCTGCGTAAAAAATAGTTAGCACGCTGATTTTAATTGATTAAAAGATATCCTTGTTTTATCAGGTCTTATTATTAATGTTTTAGGTATTTGTAGAATAAAAATACTATTTCTCAAATAATATTATCTAACTATGACGTCGATTAGAACTTCTCCATTTACTATAATTAATCCCAAACCTTTTTGAAATTTATATTATTCAAACCAATCAAGCCTTCTCTAACTTCTTACTTTCTCTGCGTATAATCAAATAAATGTAAATACTAATCAACGAAGAAAAGAAACACCAAACCGACAGTACATGATTCTCATAAAAGTAGAGTGTAATAGCATAAGAGGTAGCGATAAAAACACCTAAAAGCCACATGCGCTTTACATTAGACAAGAACAAGGAGAGAATTGTTGCCGCGGCATATAAGATTGCTCCATATTTATAAATTGTTTCGGGATAATCTTGTTTGTAGGCTATGTGATGACCTAAAATACTTGCTTCCATGTTGTAAGCAATGAGGAAATATGCCAATGAACCACTCACGAAAATTCCAACTCCAGCAAGAATTTTCTGTATGAGTTTTCGTTCCCTTTTGTGGTCCAACATGAGCACTCCAAATGGAACAATAAATGGCCAAATGACTTGTGCGAAGAATATGAAAATATACGTGGCGACTCGCTGCAGAACTATTTGATCAGGGTCGGGGAGTGTTAACCAAAGTACACCTTCAGCGAGTTGTTGAATTCCAAATACCAATGGAATACTTGCAAACCACAATTGCGATTTATGATTGGTCTTTTTAATTGTGGCAACTCCAATAACTGTTAGTACGGCTCCTGCGATAAAACTTGCTTCTGCTGAAAAACACATATTTAATTCTTTTAAGTAATAGTTCCTAAATGCTTAGTCTAGAAAAATACTTATTTAATTTTATTTAGACTTAATTAAACTCTGGGTTTAACTTACTTTTAGGTTTATTGTGAAAGTTGATTTTGAAATTTTTTGGGAAGAAGGATTTGTAAAAGAGTAAGTTCTGCTTTAAAGAATTTTTAGTTCATACAATTATTACCTCAATCCAATCTGCTGATATTTTTTCTCTAGTACTTCAATATAAGCAGTCTTTAAATTATTAGAAAGGAATGAATTATTGATCCATTCAATTGCTTTGGGATAGTTTCTCGTCATTCTTTTAAAAACACCTTTGATTTGTTTATCAGTAAGGGCTAGCTGGTTTCCCAATTCTACAAAATGAACTTTTTTGAATTTCTTTTTTTTACCGCAAAGTGTAAGTGCAAGTTCCTCATGGTCTTCGGGGAAAATTATATTAACATTCAGCAGATCATAGGCTGGAGATAAAATCCACCCAAATTGACTATCAATCAACGAAAAATTCTTTAAATGCATATCATTATTCCCAGTTAGAAACGAAAACAATACCAGTTCAAAATATAGAATTTTATCTAGTAAAGTATTTTGAGAGTACAGCTCTATTGCTTTTCCAACCTTTTCCATTGAGCTAATGTATTTGTCAAATGCCTCCGTGATTTGAAACATATCAATCATGTGAATCTTCTGATTATCTTCAGTTCGATCAATACGCTTGGTGATATAAGATATTTCGCCAGATGCTAATCGGATTAATGAAGAAGGAACAACCCGAATGCCATAAGCTTCAGCTATTCGCATAGTGAGATGTTCATTTGCTGGCATTTCAGGAAATCTATCATTTGGAGGTTTGAAAATATATTGACCATTCAAAGCTCCTTCAACAGTTAATCTTGTATCTGATTTTTCTTTTACAGATTTAACCAATGACATGGATAGTTTTGGCTGAACTCCAGGAATAGCAATGTTTTGTAAAATAATTTTTTGAGCTAATTCTTCCATTTGATTGAGTGAATATCCTATTTTTGGTGGAGCTGGAGTTCCAAAAAATGAGTTCGAACATTTCTTATGAAAATTTACTCCATCATCTATTATTTCGTAGCAATACAAGCATTTATTCTTCATTTTTTGATTTTAAGGGTTGAACACTTACTGCTCCAATGCAATTTTGACAGCATGCCAGTAATAATCCCATCCTATCATTGGGACTAATTTTCCAATTTTCTGAGGCAATATCTAGTAACCAACCTTCAGGAATTAAACCTTCAAAAAACGGAAAGAGTTGCTTGTTTTTATAGACTTTATCGCCTACTGGCATTGAGAATGTTATGAAACTTTTCGGGTGCTTATTTATAAATTGTTGATCATACTGAAAAAGATATTCACCATCATTATTTTCAGTAATTATTCCAGCGAAGAACTCCTTGTAAAATACCTTACCTTGTCTCATGTGCTTTATTTTTTCATGTTAACAGGAGCTAATTCATGTCCAAACATTTGTAAAACCAAATTGACTTTTTCCATATTTAGATTTGTTTTTCCTTGTTCAATTTTACGAATCACAGTAAGTGCAACCCCTGATCGTTCAGCAAATTCTTCTTGCGTTAGATTTATCTCTTTTCTGCGCTCTTTAACAAATTCTGATAATTGTTTCATTATACGTAATTAGATATAATTTAGAGTAAATATAGTGAATTATATTTAAAAGCATATAATTTGTTTAAAAATATGATTATTATATGTTTTGACATATAGTTTAGGAGGTTATTAACTTTTTAATATCAATTAATAAACTTCTAGACTTGAATTGTGTAACTCCCAATTAACCAATTTCACCCCTTTCGGGTATAATTATTCGGCTTTATGTGAAAATACACCTGTTCGGGTATAAATATTAATGTAGTATGAGCTTATCATAAAAGAAAACAAATAACTTTTCAATTATCCTTGAACAAAGAAATATCATTACTTCCTTTTCACTCTAAGCAAACTTTTAGCTAAATCAATAGACATACAAGCGATATTGCCATAAGATCTTTCTCCACTTGCTGTTAGCTGGCAAGCATTTACAAGGTTGTAATAAGCTTTAATTGCGTTTTTGTCGTTTTTCGCTTTAATTAATAGGTTATAAGATGAAGTTCTAAGCTCTTTCCTTAACAAATCATCAACGTAAGATTTTAATTCTTCATCAGTCACAACAATTTCAGCATCTAACTTTTCTCTAAACACTCTGCGATTTTCTTTAGTTCTATCTGTCAAATTGCGTAGAATTCCATTCTTAAAAGCAACATAATCTTTTTCAATTCTAGTAGGCCAAGCCATTAAAGAGCTTCCTTTTTCATCTGAAGGGTAAAGCCAAATCCCATTTCTTAATCGCTTCTTTGTCTTTCTGGGAAGTCTGAATTTTTTCATAGTTGAATGAGTTTGCTGTTTAAAGATACGATAATCTATAATTCCTGCATTCGTAAATTTCTAAAATCGCAATCACCGAAAATTGGCATAACCGCCATTCTTCATTTTTCATTCTTCTACAATCCCTAAATCTCCTTATGAATTCCAAAAAATTCAACATGCAATATTTTTAATTTTTAATTCTTCTTCAATCCCTGCATCTCTTATGAATTCCAAAAAAATCAACATTCTTCATTTTTAATTTTTCATTCTCTTTCTTTACCTCAAAAGATTCACACTTCCCACAATCTCAACATTTTCATCATCCCTCAACTTTTTAAAGTAAACTTTCCAAAGATAAACTCCATCTGGCGCATAAATTGTCTGGCTTGAACCATAAGAACCATCCCAACCATAGGCTGGATCATTGCTCTCAAAAATCAATTCTCCCCAACGGTTATAGATTTGTAGTTTGTACTCAAACGGATCGAAGCCAGAGGTAAATACAGGTTTGAATGACTCATTGTATTGATTTCCATCTGGTGTAAATGTGTTGGGAATAAAGTAAATCAATTCCTCAAAAAATGGAAGATCCAAATTGAAAGTATCCTTACAACCTAAATTACTCGTTGCAACTAATTCCACATCAAAAATGAATTTTCTATTGATCTCATCTACCGAATATTCATGGGTTGGATTTATTGCATTGCTGAAGTTTCCATCTCCAAAATTCCATTCGTAATCAGTAGCTCCTGAAGATTCATTTGTGAAATCAGTCTTATTGTAAATGTTTGTCAATTCTTCTGGATTCACTGTGAAATCAGCAATTGGATAATCGTCAATACAGATGTAATCCGTAACAGTTAAATCATCGGTACAACCATTTGTTAATTCGACCTGTAGGTTAACATCAAAACATCCAGCTTCTGTAAAAATGTGATTTATGTTACATCCTGAAATCTGCTCAACGCCATTTATGGTATAAACACATTGATTTCCAATCCCTGGCGAAGTACTAAACAAGTTGATTTCTTGTGGAGCACAACCAATTGTTCTGTTTGCAGTAAATGAGATGTCTGGAGAAATAATTACTTCAACGTCAATTTGGTCTGTGTTCACACATCCAAAAACAGATGTTCCGACTACGGTGTATGTTAACAATCCTAAACTCGGAGTAAATGGAACATTATCAATAACTCCATTGTCCCAAACATAAGTATCAGCTCCACTTCCAGAAAGCGTTGCCTGATCTCCATCACAAACTGTAAAATCATTTCCTGCTGAAACAATTGGCAAAGGATTTATTGTAACTTGAACTTGATCTGTTGTAAAACAATTCACTCTTTCGGCAGTAACAGTATAAGTTGTAATTCCCACTGGAGGAACAAAACCAACTCCATCAGTGATTCCATTGTTCCAAGAAATATTCGCTGCATCTGGATTAAAAGCTGTTAAGGTGATGGTTTCATTTTCACATGTAACAATGTCAGTTCCCGCATTAACAATTGGTGGAAGCGGATCAGTTAAAGTCATCGTAATATTCTCTGTTGTACTACAGGTTAAACACGTTCCTTCAGTAACAGTGAAATCAGTATAAGCTCCTTGAACTAATCCTGTAATCGTATATTCTCCAGCAGCATCTGTTGTGATAGAAAATGGATTTCCACCATCATAAATCAATTCATAATTAAAGTTAGGCGCTAATCCAGAAAGTGTAATTGTACCTTCGTTTCCATCGCAAGTTGTCGGATTTGTGCTTGAAACGGTAAAAACAGGATCAAACAAGTCAATAACTATTATTTGAGTTACATTTATAAAGTTTCCACAATCATCTGTAATTCTGTAAATACGTGTAATTTGTTCTCCATTACAAGTGTTTGCATCCGTTGCTTCAGATAAAAATGTCACGGTAGGATTAGCTGTACAATTATCCGCTTCGTCTGTTACTACTGCGATATCTGTAACTGGAACATCAACCAAACAGTCTACAAATATTGTATCTGGATTACTTGCTGTTGGCAGAATATCGTCATCAATTGTAATGGTCTGAACAACATCAATATTGTTCCCGCATTTGTCTTCAATGTTGTAAGTTCTAGTAATAATTTCTGGACAAGTATTTCCATCTGAAATGTCACTCACATGAGTTACTGTTGGTATTGTAGAACAATTATCTGCTTCGTCTGTAATTGAAAGTACATCAACAATCGGAACACCTTCAATACATTGCACTAACGTATCATTTGGCGCTGTTCCTGTTGGGTTAATAATTTCACTAATTACAATTTGTTGAGTACAAGAAAGCGTCACGCCACAAGTATCACTAATTTGATAAGTTCTTGTAATTGTTTCAGGACAAATAATTCCATCTGAAACTTCACTAAATAAAGAAAATGAAGCAGAATCAATCACTCCACCAACTGGAATTGTTGCAGAGCCTCCAGCAGTAATAAATTCTTCAAAGTCAGCATAAGCAGCTTGTTCTGAAATATCACAAGAAGCAATTAAATCTCCTGGACAAGTAATATCTGTAATTGCAGGAGAAACGGTAATCATCAGTTGGTCAGAAGAATAACAATTTACACGAACTGATGTTACTGTATAGTAATTTACTCCAACAGGCGGAATAAATCCTACGCCATCCGTTACTCCATTATTCCAAGTGATATTCGCATTTTCTGGGTTAAAAGCATTGAGAATAACAGTTGTTCCTTCACAATATTGAGCATCTGGCCCAGCATTTATAATAGCCGCCGTTGGATCATTTATGTTTATCGAAACATTTTCTGTGGTGGTACAAGCTGGACAATCTGCATCTGAAACAGTATAGTTTGTGTAAGAACCAGCTGAAAGTCCCGTTATAACGTAATTTCCTGCTGCATCTGTAGTTATGGGGTTTGTTGTTCCACCATCAAAACTCATCTCATAATTTGTATTTAGAGATAATCCTGAAAGGGTTATTGTTCCATCAGTTCCGTCGCAGGTAGTTGTTCCAACTCCTGAAACTGTGAAGTTTGGCGTGTAAGAATCAACAAGAATTGTATGGTTCACATTAATGCTGTTTCCACAATCATCTGTAATGCTATAAATACGTGTTATAATTTCCCCGTTACAGGAATCTCCGTCTGTACTTTCTGAAACAAAAGCTACTGTTGGATTTATAGTGCAATTATCGACTTCATCTGAAACTACTGAAATATCCACAACAGGAACATCAGTTAAACATTGAACAGTGGATGAAATATTACTTGCCGTTGGATTAATATCATCATTTATTGTGAATGTTTGAATGACATTAATGTTATTCCCACAATCATCCGCAATATTGTAGGTTCTTGTTACGACCTCTGGACAGGTATTTCCGTCTGACATATCTGAAACATGTGTTACTATTGGATTTACAGTACAATTATCCGCTTCATCAGTAACCGAATTAATGTCTACAGCTGGAATGTTTACAAAACACTGTAAAGCTAAATCAGCTGGAGCTGTTCCCGTTGGATTGGTATCATCATTTATCGTTATGGTTTGAACAACGTCAATATTATTTCCACAATCATCTTCAATATTGTATGTTCTTGTGATGACTTCTGGACAGGTATTTCCATCTGAAACATCTCCTACAAAAGTTACAGTTGGATTTACCGTGCAATTATCTGCTTCATCAGTAATTAAAGTAATATCAGCCACTGGAAGATCTCCGATACATTGAACTGTTAAATCAGCTGGAGCATTTCCGGTTGGATTGGTGTCATCATTTATAGTAATTGTTTGGGTAATATTAATATTATTTCCACAATCATCGGCAATATTATAAATTCTTGAAATGACTTCTGGACAAGTATTTCCATCCGAAGATTCACTAACAAAGGTCACCAATGGATTAGTTGTACAATTGTCTGCCTCATCAGTAATTAGATTAACATCTACTGGAGGAACATCACCAATACATTGGAAAGTTAAATCTTGAATTGTTCCAGTTGGAAGAATGTCATCATTAATAGTAATGGTTTGCGTTACGTTAATATCATTTCCACAATCATCGGCTATAGTATAAGTTCTCGTAATGACTTCTGGACAAGTATTTCCATTCGAGACATCTGAAACATGCGTAACAGTCGGATTAACTGTGCAATTATCCGCTTCATCAGTGATTAAAGCAATATCTGCAGCAGGAAGATCTGTAATGCATTGAATTGTAATTGCTGCTGGCGCTGAACCTGTTGGATCAATGTCATCATGTATGGTGAAGATTTGCGTAACATCAATGTTATTCCCGCATGTGTCCGCAATGTTATAAGTTCTCGTGATTGTTTCTGGACAAGTATTTCCATCTGAAACATCTGCTACAAACGTAACAAATGGATTTGAAGTGCAGTTGTCCGCTTCATCAGTTATTAAATTAACATCTGGAGCAGGAATGTCTGTGGTACATTGAAATACTTCATTTGGCGGAGCTGTTCCAGTTGGATTGGTATCATCATGAATTGTAATTACTTGCGTAACATCAATGCTATTTCCAGCATCATCAGTGATATTATATGTTCTTGTAATGACTTCTGGACAAGTATTTCCATCAGATGCATCTCCGGTATGAGTTACTGTAGGAATAGCAGTACAGTTGTCTGCTTCATTGGTGATTAAAGTAATATCTGCCGTAGGAACATCTGAAATACATTGCACCGTTATATCTGCTGGTGCAGTTCCTGTAGGGTTGATAATATCTGTAGTAATGGTGAAATTAAGTGTGTCGTAGCAAGAATTATTGTCTATAATAACGGTTACTTGCGTTGTAACACCTGCCGTAAATAAAGGATCAGGACATGTTGAACAAGAAAAGGCAGATGCAGGTAACCATTGATAATTTAGGCTTGCATCTAAATTGTATTGAAGTGGAGTCCCAGGACAAATAGTAGTATCTACCAAAAAAGGAGATGTAAAAGGACATGGACAAACATCGTCCACAATAAGATTTGTAATGGGAGTTGTAATCATGCTCATATTAGAAACGCTTCCCAAAGAATCAATACTGAAGGTTACAGGAGTTACTGTAGGCGTATGAAAGCTTTCGGAAATAATCGAGTCATTACAATAGTTATTAGGAGGACCATCTATGGCTAAAAAGAACATATCATATGTATTATTAGACTTATAGTAACTATTTGTAAGAAACGTTTTGTTTTGATTTTGAGAATAAATAAGAGCTTTTGAAGAGCTAGGGTTGGTTGTTATCCCAAAATTATCTCCAAGATGTTTGGTGTAAATTGTTGTACCAATACTATCAACTCCTATTAAACTGGCTTGTTTGCGACTACTTCCTGATAAATCAGAATTCATATAGACTATAAAGTGATTATCATTCACATATTCTATTGTAGATCCATAATCTAAGTTATTACCTCCGTATGTTTTAAACCAATCTAGATTAAAATTAAGATCAAATTTTGCTACGAAAGCATCATATCCACCTTGACCATAAGAATTTGTTCCACCAGCAATTAAATAGCCTAAGTTAGGTACGTAAATCATGTCTGAAATTGCATCAGTGCCCGCTCCTCCGAATGAAGTTTGAGATAGTATATTTCCTCCAGCATCCATTTTGACTAAAATTGAAGATCGTAATCCTGGCCCTAACTGTTGGCTATTCATGTTAAGTAATATTTCGCCGTTTGGAAGAGGAATAAGCCCCCAAATATGATCGTTTGAAGCTACACCTATTACTTTAGACCAAATTATGGTTCCACTTGCGTTTAGTTTGGTGATCATTCCATCGGCTGCTCCAAAAGTCTGATTGTCAACAGAACTGGCAACATAAATAGTTCCGTCATCTTGTTCAATGACTCCTCTTGTCCATTCCCAGTTTCCTGTAAGAGAACCTATTTGTTTTTGCCAAATGATATCACCTAAAGAATTTAACCTCATTATTACTCCTGTTCGACCTTGACTTAAAGATGTCGTTCTAAACGAACATAGAATGTCTCCATTATTAGTTTCGATTATGCCAATTGGGTAAACTTGTTCATCTCCGGTTAAACCATAAGCTTTGCTCCAAATAATTGTACCTGCCGGTGTTAATCTTGAAATTTGGACATCTTCCCCACCAGAACCAAAGGAAGTGGTAATTCCTCCAATTAAAATATCATTATTTGCACATTCATATAAAGCTTCTCCTTTGTCATTTTGGGTTCCACCAAAGGTCTTAGATACATTTTGAGAAAATGAAAAGCTGAAGAATGAAATAAATATAACTAGTAAAGTAAGTTTCATGGTATAAATATAATGCTTAAAAAACATTAGACATAATGAAAACTTTATAGATGTCGATAGAGAATTGTCAATGATAGGTGTGAAAAATTATAAAACCCTTGAAAATTTGACGTATTTCAAGGGTTTTAAATTAAAATTCAATTTATTCTTTTAAGCTTTATGTACCACCAAATCCAAACAACGATTCAGTACAATTTGATTAATCCTTCTATTGATTTCTTTGGTGAAACCAAGATAAATGGCATGTTCCTCCAAAGTGAATTGTCCAATCACCATTCCAATAATCTCTCTTTTAAAAGATTGATTTTTAGAGAATAATCCAGTCAAAGCAGCTTCTTTCTTTAAATCAGGCAACTGATCCAATTGAATTTTAGAAACTTTTAATTGATTGTGCAAATGCGCAATCAATAAATCACTTTGCATTTTTATAATCGGACGCAGCACCTTGTTTTGAAAGTCTTCCTCCGTTGTTGCAATTCCTTCCAGAATTTCTTCTGGTAATGTTGGACGTTCTTTTTGTTCTCTATTCATAAAGTGATCCTAAAATTTTATCGACGAAGCTCATTCCTTTATCGTTGTCCATTTTTTTCTTTGCCAATTGTTTGTATTCCACAAGTCCCCAAAGAATCAATTCTTTCATGAAAACGCTTTCTTTTTCATCTGAATTAGAAATATATTTATCTAAAACAGCTTCCATTGGTTCTACTTTCTCGAACTGTTTTGCATAATTTTCGTCTGTTGAATCTTGTGTTAATTCGAAATCATTGTCGTTCATAAACCATTCTACAACGGCATCAAATTCATCAGTAACTCCAGGTCTTTTCAATTTTTTGAGCGGACGGAATAATTCATTGAATGTCGTTTTCACTGCTAGTCCAATCAAATTACTCGCTACATTTTCAGCTCCAATTTGTTCTCCTTCATAAACCAATTCTACTTTTCCTGTGATTGCTGGAGTAATGGCTTCAAAGTCTGACATGCGAATGGTAGTTTTGCTTTCTCCGCTTTTCAACATTCTCAATTCCGCTGCTGAAACTAAGTTTTCATACATTGTAATACTCATTCTCGCAGAAACTCCACTGTTTGCATCAATGTAAGGGGATTCTCTCGCTTCAAATACAATTTGTTCTAATAATGATTTCGCAGTTTCAGGAACAGTTATATTCTCATTTTTTACTTCAGATATAACTTCTTGTTGTGTAATTCTTTTGGCGATATCAATTGACTTTGGATAATGCGTTAAAATTTGAGATCCAATTCTATCTTTCAACGGAGTTACAATACTTCCACGGTTGGTGTAATCTTCTGGATTCGCTGTGAAAATGAAGTTTACATCCAAAGGCAAACGCATTTTGAATCCGCGAATTTGAATATCTCCTTCTTGCAAGATATTAAACAAAGCCACTTGAATTCGAGCTTGTAAATCTGGAATCTCGTTTATTACGAAAATACAACGGTTAGCGCGAGGAATCATTCCATAATGAATAACGCGTTCATCGGCATAACTCAATTTTAAAGTCGCTGCTTTAATTGGATCAATATCACCAATTAAGTCAGCAACCGTAACATCTGGAGTTGCTAGCTTTTCGTAGAAACGGTCATTTCTGTGCAGCCATTCTATTGGAGTTTCCTCTCCTTTTTCATCTTTTATTGATTTCCCATGATGAGAAATAGGGCAGAAGGGATCATCGTTGATTTCTGAACCTCCGATAAATGGAATATATTCATCCAATAATTCAACCATTGATCTGGCAATTCTTGTTTTCGCTTGACCACGTAATCCCAATAGATTAATGTCATGCTTTGAAAGAATCGCTGTAATTATTTGTGGTATTACAGTATCTTCATATCCTATAATTCCTTCAAAAATCGCTTCTTTATTCTTTAATTTTGTAATTAAGTTTCCACGCAATTCATCTTTAATAGAGCGGGAAGTATATCCTGACTTTTTAAGTTCGCCAAGTGTTTTTATTTCAATGTGATTCATATCTTGATTTATATTTTAAAATTATCTAACGTTTCTTTTTTTATTTTTCTCGTAATCTTCAAAGATCATTTGACCTAATCCTTGCAATCCTGTATAGAAGGCTTTTCCTTGATTGGCTTTTGTGAAATCCTCAACAAATGATTGTAAATAAGGGTCTTGTGCAATCATAAAAGTCGTAATTGGAATACCCAACTTTCTCGCTTCTTTCGCCTTGTTCATGCATTTATCCGTGATGTGAGGATCAAGCCCATTACTGTTTTTATAATATTCACCATTCGGTAAATTCAAGCAACTTGGTTTTCCATCAGTAATCATAAATATCTGACGATTTGCCTGTTTCTTGCGGCGCAAAATATTCAATGCTAAATTTAATCCTGCAACAGTATTGGTGTGATAAGGTCCAACCTGTAAATAAGGTAAATCCTTCACTGTGATTGGCCAAGCATCATTTCCAAAAACAATAATGTCGATGCTGTCTTTCGGATAACGCGTTTTAATGAGTTCCACCAAAGCCATCGCTACTTTTTTTGCAGGAGTAATTCTGTCCTCTCCATACAAAATCATACTGTGACTAATGTCAATCATCAAAACGGTGCTCATTTGGGCAGAATGATGCGTATCGTGAACCACCAAATCTTGTTCTGTCAAACGAAAATCATCGATTCCATTGTTCGTAAAAGCATTTTTTACACTTTCGGTAATGGCAATTTGATCTATACTGTCTCCAAACGAATAATTACGCATATCGCCAGTTTTATCCTGACCAGCGCCCACATGTTTCGTTTTGTGATTTCCTTTTCCTGACTTTTGTAATTCACCAAAAATCTGATCTAAAGCACGTTTTCTGATGACTTGTTCAGTTTTAGCTGTAATCACCATTCCTTTGCCATCTGGCTTGTCCTCGTCATCTTTTATATAGCCGTGTTTCTTTAAATCAGCTATAAAATCGTCTTTTGAATATTCATCAGTATAGAGATTATAGTCCTTATTTAACTGATCCATCCAATCCAAAGTTTCATCGATATCTCCAGAAGTGTGAACAATCAATTCTTGAAATATCTCAAGTAATCGATCAAATGGTGATTTCTCTTCCTCTTCGTATTTCGTAAAAGTGAAACTTGACTTTTTTAGTATGTCTTTATCGTGTTGAGTCATTTGTTTTGTCTTAATAATAAGCTTTCGCAATTGCTTGAATTACTTTCAATGTAACAATATAATATGCATTTAGTTTAAAGAATCTTCGGTTCTTATTTTATTTGCTCAAATAGAGAATTAAATGAAATTCTATTTGAAAATGAACCTATAAACAAACAAAGTGTATATTAAATTGTTGTTTTTATGACAAAATAATATTTAATGGTAATGAAGCATACAAAAGTCGGTATAATAGGAGCAGGGCTCACAGGATTAATTGCAGCCAAAGCGCTTTCTAGTAAAGGAGTTGAAGTTTCAGTTTTTGAGAAATTGAGTCAGCCTGGAGGAAGAATGCGCACTGAAAATATCGACGGATGGAAGTTGGATGTAGGATTTCAAGTTTTACTTACAGCTTATCCTTATTTAAAAAAGCACGTTGAGTTTTCGAAATTAAACACCTTCACTGTTGAGGCTGCAGCAACTATTTTTAGAGATGGGAAAACAACGGCTGTTGGCGATCCTTTTAGAACAAAAAACATCTTGTTTAAAACCATGTTTTCAGATATTGGAAGCATAAAAGATAAATGGCTTATTTTTCAATTGAAAAGATATGTTGACAAACGATCGATAGATTATATTTTCGATGAGAGAAATAGAACTACAATTGAGTTTCTGCAAGAATTTGGGTTTTCACAACAAATCATAGATCGCTTTTTTAAACCATTTTTCGGAGGAATATTCTTAGAAAACCAACTGACAACTTCTTCTCGTATGTTTTTGTTTGTATTTAAAATGTTTTCTAAAGGAAATGCTGTAATTCCAAAAGCAGGAATAAGTGCTGTAGCGAGACTATTGGAAGCAAAATCGATAAATGCGAAGTTCAACTATAATTGCGAAATCACTAAAGTTGATCAAGAAACTATTCATTTCAAGAACGGAGAAAAACAATCTTTTGATTACGTAATTAATACCATTCCAAATTATGGGAAACGAAAAGATTTGGATCAATGGCAAAACTGCTATAATTTATATTTTGAACATTCAGCTCCGGCTATAATCAAACAAGCTAGGATAGGTTTGAATGCGAATGAAAATAGATTGATCAATAACATATTTTATCCAAGTGTGCACCAAAGTCCACAAGATAAAAAAGGTAAATCATTGATTTCTGTGACGGTTTTGAATTCAAATGGATTAAAGGAAATTCAAATCATCGAAAAAGTAATTCAAGAATTAAGAGCAGACTTCAATATCAAAGATGCAAGATTGATTAAAATGTATGAAATTCCTTATGCTCTTCCTAAATTGGATGGTCCAGTGAATACTATTTCTTTTGATCAATCGACGAAAACTTTTGAAGTCGGAGATTTTTTAATGAATGGATCTCAAAATGCAGCTTGTAAAATTGGAGAAATGGTTGCAGAAAGGATTTTGGAGGATTTGGGGTAAATATTTAGCTTACAAGTGGTGACCTTGAAATTATATTATCAGAGAATAATTAAAACATACACATTTTGAAATTGCGAGATTTTACAAGTGCCTCGTGATTTTAAAATGTTTTGCTAATTAATTATTAAATAATCGAAGAAATACCGATTATCTATCTCGAATTTTACAATTTATTATTAGAATAATTTCTTTGAATTATCGAATAGTTTTAACTAACTTAATGATAGAGTTCAAACCACCTTATCGAAAATGAGTCACTTATAAGAGATTGGAGTTCCCATTTAATCAAGAGTTTGTTCTAAAATAACTAGATCTGGTCGCAATTTTCGACGGGTTGTAACTTGAAGTCGCAATTTGCGACCTCAAGTTTTCAAGGTCACAATTTTTGTCCTTGAATCAAAATTAATTAACAACTGAAATACCTAAATCAAATGTTATGAATGACAAAATAGAAATAACACCAGTACTTATTGAAAGCTTAATATTCACTTTTAGAGACGAGCAAGTAATGCTAGATAGAGATTTGGCAGAAATATATCAAGTCGAGGTCAAAAGATTAAATAAACAGGTTAAAAGAAATATTGAACGCTTTCCTAATGTTTTTAAATTCCAACTAACTGATAAATAAAGACATGAACTGGTCGCAATTTGCGACCGGTTCGATATTTTGAAACATTCAAGTGTAAATCCCTACACTTTCACCGAACAAGGAGTAGCAATGCTTTCTGCAGTATTAAGAAGCGATGTAGCTATAAAAGTCAGTATTTCTATAATGAATGCTTTCGTTCAAATGCGCAAAACTATTGGTAATCATCAGCAACTTCTCCAATTATCATCAGATTTTACAAATCGCAAACTAGAAACCAACGAAAAGTTCGAAAATATTTTCAAAGCGCTGGAAGGAGCTGAAATTAAAGATGAAGACAATAGTATTTTGAAAAAAAATGAGGAAAAAAAAAGGGAATCCTGTTGTTTACTCTTATCCGCCTTCTCAATATCATAATCTAAAAAGCCACAGAGTGGTGATATATTAATAGTAAACTATAAACCCACAAAGGTACCCAGCCACAGAGTGGCGACATGGGAATTCTACAAATAGCTCCATTCTGCAGTAATTGCTAATTATAACCGTAGGAAATTTAGGTTTAAAAAATAAAAAGAAACTCTTGGTGAATTTTGATTTTTGGCTATTCCAAAACCCATAGTGGTGATGCATATCAATACTTGACAAAGTCGAGTTTTTTAAATAACGAACTTATATAAAAACGTAAGAGGGAACTGGACGAGCGTCCGTGTTCCCTCTTACTAATCAACCTAACCTAACCACCTAAATCGAGGTAAAGGTACTAATATTTAATTGATATATCACTAAGAATTAATATTAAATTAAAGTTATAATAAATCAGAATACAATCGACTTAATGCTAGTTGATTATGTTTTAATTAAAATATCTCAGCTAACATACATCTAGCACTTCCACCTCCCAAAGTTTCAATTGTTTTCAAATCACTACTCAAAATAGAACAATGATTTTCGATCTTATTGATTTGCTCTTCAGTTAAGCTTTCGCGAGCTTGTTGACTCATCACCATATATTTGCGGTCATTTCCTCCTTTAACCTGCAACATATTTCCAGCGAAAGAGTGCATTTGTTCTTCTGTAATTTCTATAATTTCTTTATTGTCTTCCTCTAAATTTTTAATAACTTCTTGTGCTTGATTTACATCGTCAATCGTATCCAAACATATTACTGCGAAATCCTCACCCAAGGCCATCATCACATTGGTGTGGTAAATTTCCTTGCGTTCATTATCAACCGTTTGATTTGCCGTAAATAGAACAGGAGTGTACTCAAAATCTTCACAGAATTTATGAACCAACTCTTCTTCTGCTCGCTCAGAAAGTGCACAATATACTTTTCTATTTGTACGGTCTAAAACTAAACTCCCTGTTCCTTCAAGAATATTTTCTCCATTATTGAATTTGGTGTAATCAATAATTATAAGACTAATATATTCAGGGCCTCCTGCTGTATTTATAATGTCCTGCCGACGTTCCTTTTTTCTGTTTTCTGCAAACATTGGATACAGTGCAATCTTACCTCCTTCATGGAATGAAATCCAATTATTTGGGAAAATAGAATCAGGTGTATTGTTTTCAGCGATATCATCAAAAACTTTTACCTGAACACCTACATCTCTTAATTTACTAACGAGTTCATCAAATTCAAATTGAGCTGCTTCAGTGATTTCCTCTGGAGATTTGTCCAACTCTTTTTGAAAATAATTATTTACAGCAGTTTCTTCATTCATTCGGAAAGCTACCGGACGAATCATTAATAATTGATTGGTAATTTGTTTCATTAATAACATTTTTAATTTTTGACTAGTGATCTAATTTTCTAAAACATAATTTAAAGATCATAGTTTATTCTCCAATTTGAAATATACGTCAAATTACGTATTTCGAAAACTTTAAGAACCCTTTATTTTTCTAAAAAATATAATTATGAAAGGAATAATACTGTTCATTATCATAGTACCACTTTTATTGGCTTGTAAAAAAATACCAGTACGATCCTCTTTTGAAATAGAACTAATATCGGTAAATAATGATTCGGTGATTGTTAATCAGGGCATTGAGTTGGATTATAATGGTGTCCATAAATTTAAATATTTCTACAATTCAGATGTTGAACTTAATACTATTTATGTTCAATTGGTAAAGAATCCAAATATGAGAGTTGATGGTATTGATGAAGCTAGAATTACACCAAAACTTACTAGCGATAGTGAATCAGGGTAGAACCATAATAATGAATATTCCGAAAAGTATTTTCGTTTTATTTAATCCTTAATTTCACTCAACAATTCCTTCGCCTTTTGATGATAAAAACCACCTTCTTCAATAATCTGATTCAATAGCTGCTTAGCTTTTAAATTTTGTCCTTGTTCAATATGTGCTTTAGCCGAAAACCAATTGGCTTCTTCACGGAAATTACCATATCCTAAGGTGTAAGAATTCTTAAGTAATGCTATGGAATTATCAAATTTACCTAAATTGAAATAACACAATCCACCATAAAAATTAGCATTCACATCGTCGGGATAAGTGTCTAAAATTATAAGATATTGCTTCAATGCTTTTTTGAATTGCTCATTTCTGAAATACGCTGAAGAGGAAGTCAAATAGTCGATATAAGTGAATTCGATGATTTGCAAAGAAGGAAATTCTTGTTTATCGTCTATTGATGATTTGCTTGCTGGAATTCCAACATCTAAAGAATTCCTCACCTTAATTGGACGATTCCTATATGCTCTATAATCCACGTTTTTTAATTCAGATAAGTAAACTTCTTGCGCATTTTTGTAAACCAAAGAACTCTTTGAAGAATTTGGAATTTTCCCTGATGATTGAATAGGTAATTGAATTTCTTCTGTTTGCGTTCCTTCAATTTCTGATTTATCTTCAGTTGCTACTTTTTTATTCTTTACTGATTTTAAATTTGGAATTTCTTTTTCTACTTTTTTTATCTCTTGATTTTTGATTAATTCATTAGATGTAATTTGTTTTTCTGGAGAAATAATAGTGTAAAAGTCAATTTCTTTAATGCGAGAATTCTCAACTTCGGTTTTAATATTTTCTACAATTTGAGGTTTTTTTTCAACGGCTGAATTCCCTTGATAAGTGAAGATGATTAAAACCAACATTGTAAGTGTAAAAAGAAGGAAACTCAATGTCATTCCTTTATTGGGTGAGCCTCCAGTATTTCCGTTTTTTACATATTGATCCATCTTTTTATCTGTAGTTGACATTCCATCATTCACAGAACTGGAGGAAGTTTTCCAACCTTCTAACGCTTGATCATTAAAATCAGAATTTGCCGCTTTCGATTCTGTATCATGCGCATTTCCAGTTCCATCCTTATAATCATCAATCTCTTGACGACTCAAAGGTTTTTTAGGACCAAAAATTCTATTAAGCAGATTTAAAAAGATCATGTTCCTTTAATTTAATTTTTAAGTTGCGTTTTCCATTTTGAATTGCGCTTTTGACTTTATTTAAAGTAAGATTTAACTTTTCACTTACTTCTTTATATGACATTTGTTGAATGTAAAATAGCTTGATAGCTTCATCCTGTGGCGGATCTAACTTATCAATTGCAGTTTCTAATTCAGTCAATTGTATTTCTTTAATTTGTATTTCTTCAATTTCATCTTCTTGGGCTACAATCTCTTCATTGAGTTGCGTATCGTAGTGTTTTTTCTTTCTTAAAACCATCAAACAATTGTTTTTAGTTAGAACGAAAAGCCAAGATTTAAAGTAATTGATTTCGTGCTTTTTAATTTTATCTCCCAATGTCATGAAGATTTCCATAACGATATCTTCCGCGTCATTTTTGTTTCTTAAATAGTTGAGACAAGTTCCCATAACAAGGTGACCATAGCGACTGTAAAGTTCACCAATGATTTTTTTATCATCGTTTGCCCGAAAACTAACGAGTAGTTTAGCATCAGAATAATGTTCAAATTTCTTCCTTGTCTTATTCATCTATCTATTGAGATAACTTAATTGGTATAATTCCATAAATATATTGATATTTCATTGTGATGGGCTAAACAAATTCGGAATAAATCTGTTGTTATATTACATCGTTCATTAACAATTTAAGTATTTTTAGTACAATATAAACATCGATATCAAAATCTTCTTAGTACTTTGAAAATCGGAAATGATTTAATACATTAGAACTATGGAAAAGCAAGAAGAATTAGAAAGAGAAATCAACGAATTAACAGATAGATTACGAAAGGAAAAGCCATCAACATATGAGCATTTAATGGAATCACCATCGACAATTCCTAATAATCAAAATGAGAATTCAGATGATTTTGTTGAGTCATTGAATAAATACAAAAATCAATTAATTGAAATTTTAAAGAAAGACGATTAACCAAATAAATTAAAAAACATATAAAATGAAAGAATTTAAAAGATTAGGATTTGATTCAGAAGAATCACAAAGCGTAGTAAACAATTTGAATTTACTATTGGCGAATTTACATGTGCATTACCAAAAATTACGTAATTATCACTGGAACGTCACTGGAAGTGAGTTTTTTGACATTCACGAAACAACGGAAGCTGAATACACTGAAGTTATAGCTGAAATTGACGAAGTAGCAGAAAGAATTAGAGTATTTGGAGCTACTCCATATAGTCTAATGAAAGATTATCTAGAAGTTTCAGAAATTGAAGAAACTGGAACAGACTTGACTTCAAAAGAAATCATTCAAGAGATCCTTAGTGATTACGAAATTTTGTTCTCATTCATGGTAGATACCATCGAAACAGCAAGAGAAATTGGAGATATTTCCACTGATGACTTGATTACTGGATTCATGAGAAGAAGAGAAAAAATGCACTGGATGTTGAGTGCTTTTAGTAAAGAAGACTAAATAAATAATCAAAAATGGCGCTTGAAAAAGCGCCATTTTTAGTTAAAGGGAGAGAGGAGTGAAGAGAGTGGTTTTCAGGTTTTTAATTCAAGTTGTAAATTAATTGAAATCTTTCAATCTTCTATTTTTTTTGGAATGTAATGTGTTGTTTATTTCTCAAAACTAAAATTGATCCTTACTTTCAAAGTGGAGATATTTATCATTGTAAAATGTCGGAATAAGAACTTATTGAATGTGAGTTATTACCACTAGTTATTGCGTTAATAATAAACCATTAAGCAATTAACCATTAATTAATAAAACATCCACCTAACCCCAACCAATAGAACCCTTTTCACGAATAATCGCGTTAATAATTAAACATTAATAATTATAAAGCTCTCAATTTCCCAATAGTCTCCACCGGATTATCAGATCCAAAAACAAAACTACCAGCCACCAGAGCATCAGCACCTGCGTCTACCAATAATCTTCCTGTATCTAAATTTACTCCACCATCAACTTCTATTAAAGTCTTTGCATTTGCTTCAGTAATCAACGCTTTTAGAGCCCTTACTTTTTCAACTGCTTGTGGAATGAATTTTTGTCCACCGAAACCTGGGTTTACCGACATGATTAAAACTAAATCTATATCGTGAATAATGTCTTTTAATAAATCAACTGGTGTGTGTGGATTCAAAGCAACACCCGTTTTCATTCCAGCACCTTTTATGCGTTGTAATGTGCGGTGTAAATGTGGACAAGTTTCGTAATGGACTGTCAAAATTGCTGCACCTGCTTCCTTAAAATCATCAATGTAATCATCTGGAGTAGCAATCATTAAATGCACGTCTAATGGTTTTGTAGCATGTTTGTGAATTGCTTTCATAACAGGCAAACCAAATGAAATATTGGGTACAAACTGACCATCCATAATGTCAATGTGAAGCCATTCAGCAGAACTGCTGTTCAGCATTTTAACATCACGTTCTAGGTTGGCGAAATCAGCTGATAATACGGAAGGGGAAACGATTGTGCTCATATTGATACTTTTCTACAAAAGTAATAATTCTTGGATGATATTGATGGGGTTCTCTCTTCATTCTCGCTCTGTTTCTCGCACTTTTAATTCGTAAATGAAATAGGTTTATGTCTTAGAGCGCATGGTTTGGACGCATTTCAATGCAACCCTAAGAAACGCTAATTCAAACCAACATCATCGCTCTCCCTCTCTTTCTCACTCTGTTTCTCCCTCTGTTTCTTTTTCCAACTCCGTGCTATAATTCAACGATGGGTTCTCTAAACAATTTATACAAATCAGTTTCCTTTCTATAAACATCTTTGAAAAACTGAACTTGATGCGTTGAATCGTTAATTCCGGTGGTATGGTAAACAATCGTTACAGGAAATTTATCACTTAGAATTAAATAGGTTTCCTTAGCTCTTTCTTTCAAAACATCAACGGAATCGATGTACTTGTGATTTTCAGAAGAAAGAATATCATGAACCAATTTAAATGGCGATTCCGTTCTCACGCATCCATGGCTAAATGTTCGTTCATCTCTAGCAAAAAGGTGTTTTGATGGTGTGTCGTGAATATAAATTGAATTTTCATTTGGGAAAAGTAATTTCACTAAACCTAAACTATTGGAAGGCCCAGGTTCTTGTCTAACGAAAAATGGAAAATTACGCGAACTGTATTTCAGCCAATCAATGCTGTCTGGAACCAAAAGGTTTTTATCTCTGTCCATTATAGAATAGCGATTTCTTTTCAAGTAGGAAACATCCTTTTTTAAATGTGGTAAAATTTCACGACTCGCAATAGAGTAGGGCACATTCCAATAAGGACTCACTACAATATATTTCATTGAAGAGGTGAAAAGAGGAGTTTGATTGCGCTGTGTTCCAATGATTACTTTCGAAGTATTTATCACTTCATTGTTGACATATAAATGCAATAAATAACTTGGGATGTTTATGACAATTAGTTTGCCGCCGATTAATGAGTCAGGAAAATTTCTCATTTTATCTAAAGAAATAATTCCTTTTAGATATCTTGAATAATTTGTTTCGGATAAAGCTTCCATGGTGTTTTTTCCAAGTTTAGCGTCAGTGTTTAATCCATTCAATAACTGAAAAGAACGCAAATTCTCCTTCAAAGAAATCGTGTCCATTAAAGTATCAGTAATAAAATTACGATTGTGTAATTGTTGTGCGATAAAAACAAAGGCTAAACTGTCTTCTGGGATTTTTAAATATAGTTTTTTATTGATATTGTTCTCAATTCCATAAGTTGAAGTAAATTGATTTAAAGCAAAATGCATTTGTATCAATCTTTGATTTTTCTCCTTATACTTTATCAGATGTGAAATCCATGAATCTGAATCTTCTTTTTTCTCCAAGAAGTCTAAAAAGCGTTTTTGAGAAACCCGAGATAGGTTATTTAAAGTGTTTTCTGAATAATTGATTAGTGTTGTATCCTTTAAAGACAAGAATTCAGCGCATCGTAAAATACTTGTTATTTCTTTTCTTACCAATTGATCTGTTGGTGCAAAAGGCATCGTGGACAAATATGATATTGGAAGATTTAATGCAATGTCAGAATTTAGGTATTCAAAAAATGCTGCAATTGAATCAGTGATTTGACCATCTTTTATCCAAATCGAACGATTATTAATCGAAGAATACAATTTTATAGCCCAATCCTTAGAAAATTTATCAATGTTTAAGCTGTCAATCGTATTTTCATCGACAGTAGTTATGATTTGGTCTATTTTTTTATCGCTGTTTAATTCATTTTGATTAAATTCAGCACCCGAGCTGCATTTAGTGAATAAATGAGCCAAAAATAAAAGTGAAATAAGCAGTGTTAATTTGTTCTTCATAGAGTGCAGTTTCATTGTAAAAATAAGAATTATTTTATCAAATATTAGACCCTTTAGAAAGGTTAACAAAGATTTATGGAATTACAGAATTACCCCGTTACAATAGTTATCATTATCGCAACTGTTCTGATCTCATTGCGCGCATTTAAGGACGGAGATTTTAAATATAAATGGATCTTTTATCCGTTTAAAGTAAAAAGAGAAAATGAATTTTATCGCATTATTTCTCATATTTTCATCCATGGCGATACTATGCATTTAATCTTCAATATGTTCGTTTTGTTCTCCTTTGGTGGAATAATGGAATTTATTTTTAGTAGCTATTTCGGTGTTGGTTTAGGAAGTTTGCATTTTGTGTTGCTTTATTTCTTAGGAGGTTTAGCAGCATCTATTTGGCCATATTTAAGGAATAAAGACAATCCCAATTATATGAGTTTAGGAGCATCAGGAGCTGTTTCGGCAGTTTTATTTGCTTCGATTCTTTGGATGCCTGAAGGCGGAATATATTTATTATTTATCCCGTTTGAGATTCCTGCATGGTTATTTGGGATTTTATATTTAGGTTTTGAGTATTATATGAGTAAAAAAGGAGGAACTGGAATTGCACACGATGCCCACTTTGGTGGAGCTATATTTGGAATTTTATACGTTCTCATCATCAACTTTCCTAAAGGTGCCGCATTTTTTGAATATATATTAAGTTAATATGGAAGCACAATACATAAGCAACAATGGTGAAATTTTAGAAAACAATGGTCCAACTTTGGTTGCTGCAAATCGCGCTCATTTATATGGAGACGGCTTGTTTGAAACCATTCGTTTGATTGATGGAAAGCCTATAAACCTAAACGTACATATCCTTCGATTGATGGAAGGAATGTCCGTTCTGAAAATGAGGGTTCCTAATTATTTTTCAACTGATTTTTTTAGTAAAAGAATCAATGAATTAGTCAAAATGTCTAATATTACCGAAGGTGGACGCGTTCGATTATCAATTGACCGAGCGAGCGGAGGAACTTACATGCCAGACACCAATGAAGTGACTTTCTTTATTGAAGCATTTGCAATTCAAAACAATGATTTCGTTTTAAACACTAAAGGATTAGAAGTCGATTTGTACACTAAGGTGAGGAAGGAAAAAAATATATTCTCTAATTTCAAAACAAAGAATGGATTGGTTTACGTAATGGGAGCCATCGAAGCCAAAGAAAAAGGTTTGGATGACTTATTAATTACAGATCAAAAAGGGAATATTCTTGAAAGTACAAGTTCAAATATTTTCTTGGTAAGCAATGGCGTCCTTTATACTCCGGGACTAGATGAAGGATGTTTAGGCGGAACAATGCGAATGATGATTATCAATTTAGCGATTGAAAATAAAATTAAAGTCTACGAATCTTCAATTACTCCACAAAATATTTTGATTGCGGATGAAATATTTCTCACCAATGCAATTAACGGAATCGTTTGGGTGAGTGGTTACCGCACCAAAAGATACATGAACAATGTTTCTAAAAATTTAGTCAATCTACTCAATAATCATTATGTTAAAAAAACTTTAGTACAACAATGAAAATAATAGGATTCGCCGGGAGTAACAGTAGTCAATCGATTAACAAAAAGCTCGTAAAATATACATTAAACGAAATAAAAAACATTGAAACAGAATGGTTAGACATTACCGACTTTCCAATTCCAATTTTTGGTGTTGACCTAGAAGAAAAAGAGGGGATTCCAGAAAATATTCAAAAATTCATTGATAAAATTCAAGAAGCTGATGGTATTGTAGTTTCTCTAGCAGAGCACAATGGATCCTATTCCGTTGCAGCAAAAAATCTTCTGGATTGGTGTTCAAGACACAAGGGGGAATTTTTCAACAATATTCCAATGCTATTAATGGGAACTTCAACTGGGGGATATGGAGCGAAAAATGTTTTAGGAGCTGCTGAAATGCGTTTTCCGAAATTCGGTGCGCAAATTGTTTCGGTTTATTCTTTTCCATCTTTTGAAGATAACTTTTCTAAAGAAAAAGGAATTACAGATGAAGATTTAAAAAAGACTCATGAAAAATGTGTTCAGCAATTAATTGATGCTATTTTATAGTTTTGACTGTTTTTATTAGGGGTGATTTAAAGATAAGAATATGATTTCCTCAAATCACCCCCTAAATTTTCAGCCAAACTCAAAAAAAAGTAGATTTAATAATATTTTTAGTTTTGGAATATCTATTTTTGTCCCAAACTAAAAATAACTTATGTCATCTGTTAGAAGAAATGCATACCAAGATGTTTTACACCGCGAAGTAAAGAAATTTGAGTGGACGGGTAAAATCTCTGAGAAATTTGGAGAAAATGTATTTTATGAAGATAAAATGCGTGAATATCTTCCAGAACAAGCGTATAAATCTATAAAAAGTGCAATTCAACACGGAACTAAAATTGACCGTAATATTGCAGATGTAGCAGCTTCAGCAATGAAGGAATGGGCCTTAGAAAAAGGAGCTACACATTATACGCACTGGTTTCAGCCTTTGACAGGAGCAACAGCAGAAAAACACGATGCTTTCTTTAAGCCAATTGGGCCTGGTCGTGCGATCGAACAATTCAGCGGAGATTTATTAGTTCAGCAAGAGCCAGATGCTTCTTCTTTCCCAAATGGTGGAATTAGAAACACATTCGAAGCGAGAGGTTATACTGCTTGGGATCCATCTTCTCCAGCTTTCGTAATTGATAGTACTTTGTGTATTCCAACAATTTTTATCGCTTACACAGGTGAGGCTTTGGATTACAAAATGCCATTGTTGAAAGCGCTAAATGCAGTAGATAAGGCAGCAACAGAAGTTTGTAAATACTTCGACAAAAACGTTGAAAAGGTTATTGCAACACTAGGTTGGGAACAAGAATATTTTTTGATTGACAAAGCGTTTTACAATGCACGTCCAGATTTAATGATGACGGGTCGTGTTCTTTTTGGTCATCCACCAGCAAAAGGTCAACAATTAGATGATCACTATTTTGGTTCTATTCCAGCAAGAATAACCAACTTCATGCGTGAGTTTGAAATGGAAGCAATTCGTTTGGGGATTCCTGTAACGACGCGTCACAATGAGGTTGCACCAAATCAATTTGAATGCGCTCCGATTTTTGAAGAATGTAACTTAGCCAATGACCACAATCTTTTATTGATGGATTTATTGGAAAAAGTAGCAAGAAAGCACGATTTCAGAATAATCTTACATGAAAAACCATTTCCAGGACTAAACGGATCAGGAAAACACAATAACTGGGCTTTAGCAACAGATACTGGAGTGAATTTATTAGCACCAGGAAAAAATCCAAAAAGCAATTTACAATTTTTGACTTTCTTTGTCAATACAATTAAAGCAATTCACGAACATTCAGATACTTTAAGAGCATCCATTGCGAGTGCATCAAACGATCACCGTTTAGGAGGTCACGAAGCACCGCCAGCAATTGTTTCAGCTTTTATTGGTTCACATTTAACAACGTTGCTTGATGATTTAGAAAAGAACATCAAAGCAGGGAAAATGACACCAGCGGATAAAACGGAATTGAAATTAAACATTGGGAAAATTCCACAAATCTTGTTGGACAATACCGATAGAAATAGAACTTCTCCTTTTGCATTTACTGGGAATAAATTTGAATACCGTGCTGTGGGTTCATTAGCGAATTGTGCCCAACCAATGATTACGATTAATACTATTGTTGCAAGACAATTACAATTATTCAAAATCGCTGTTGATAAACGCATCAAAGACGGAAACGGAAAAGATGAAGCAATCCTTAAAGAATTGCAGAAATTAATCAAAGAATCAAAAAGTATACGTTTTGAAGGAAATGGATATGGTGAGGAATGGGTTATAGAAGCGAAAAAAAGAGGATTAAGTAACTTGAAAGATACACCAAGTGCATTGAAAGTTTGGGAGCGTCAAGACGTTATCGATGTTTTCGAAAAAATGGAAGTATTTACAAAAAGAGAGTTACTTGCTCGTCAGGAAATTGAATACGAAAAATACATTATGCGCAATCAAATTGAAGCGCGTTTGATTAGTGACTTAACTCAAAATCATATCATTCCAGTTGTTGTAGATTATCAAAATAAATTGATTCAAAATATACAAGGACTTACAGCAATTCTTGGTGATGAAGCAATTCAAGGAACGACAGCTCAAAAAGGAATCTTGATTGATTTGTCTATGCACATGAATAAAATGCAAGAATTCTCTCGCGAAATGTTAGAGAATAGAAAGCAAGCTAATAAAATTGAAGATATCGCCAAAAGGGCAGAAGCATATCGTGATACTGTTCGTGTTTTCTTTACAAAGATTTCTTATCACACAGATAAATTAGAAATTTTGGTAGACGACGAAACATGGCCTTTCCCGAAATTACGTGAAATGCTTTTCACTAGTTAGTAGGATTGGAAATGATTGCGGAATAAATATGTATGGATGGGATATATATGTAAGGGCGATTTGCAAATCGGCCCTACGTATATATCCCTAACCAAAAATCATTGATTTTTGCAATTACCACACCTTCCTTTTCCAAATGTGGCGCATGCCCACAATCTTCAATGAAACAGCCTTCAGCATTCTCCAACAAATCCACAATTCCATTCACCTGTTGATCCGTCCCATATTGGTCATTACTTCCTTGAATAATCAACGCAGGAACAGAATTCCCTTTAATATCTTCTGAAATATCCCATTCATTAAAATCTGGTTTTAACCAAGTATTTGCCCAAGCGAAAAATAGGCGTTCGGTCTTTTCTCCATGGAAGAATTCTAATCCTTTTAATTTTCCTGCCTTCCATGCATCAATTGCTGGTTGAATTCCGGCTTTCGTTTCTTCTTCATTTATATAATGTGCTGCCATAGTAACAATTCCTTTGACATTTGAAGGATACTTCGCGCTATACAATAATGCATTTGTTCCACCATCCGAATGTCCAACAATCAATAATGGATTCTTTAATTGAATGGCCTCGATAAAGGCTGGAAGATAATCCAATGCAAACTCATGTAAGTATTTCGCATCTCTAATTTTATCTTCTGATTCGCTAAATCCATAACCTGGAAATTCAATAGCAATTCCTGGTAAATTTAATTCACTGCAAAGATGTTTTGGAAATTTCTGCCATTGTGCGATTGAACCAATTGCTTCGTGTAAAAAGAGAACAACTGTTTCTGTTTCAGATTGAATTTCACCAATGATTTCATAAGCCATTTTTCCGAATGGAGTGGAAGCCCACTGATATTTAAGACTATCTAGGTGAATTGAAATTAGTCTAGCAATATGTTTCGGCGGAATAAAACCTAATGGATGAATCAGCGATGGAATTTCAAAATTGTTTCCAAATTGTAGTCCTTCATTGATATTTAAAGTTTCGTCTTTACTCACCATTTTGTCTTTTCCTCCACGGGTCAAACGAACAGGAATTGTGATTTTTTCGACGCTTTTTTGAGAAATTAATGGGTTTTTACCGAGTTTAGTCATGAAATCGGTAGTTTTCTTTAATAACTCAGGTAAATAATCTCCATGAAGCTGATCGAGATAATTGTAAAATCCTTCTGCTTTTGTAGAAAGGAATTCAACATTCATATTAGCGGTTTCTCTTTTTGCAGATTCTTCCGACCAATCAAATTTAGTTCCTTGTGTTATAATTCCTTTGAAGTTTGTTTCATCTTTTTGCGCTGCAGCAATAGCTAAATATCCACCTAGACTAAAACCATAAACGTAAGCTGGGCCAATTTTATTCAAGAATTTTAGAAAGTCCTTAACAAGAGCGTTGATCTCAAACTCTACTTTAGAAACTTGGTAATCGCCGTGGTGCGGAATTTGAAACGCTTCTATTTCATATTCTGTTTCTAATAAAGGAATGATTTTATCAAATTCAGTGTAGTCACCAAAAGCTCCGTGAATTAAAACTAGTTTTTGCATTGATTTGTATTACTTATAATTCCCTTTTTTAATTAGGAGTGATTTATATCGATTTTTGATTCTATAGCTATCAAATGATATTGTAGAGTGTAACTTGAAATTCACCTTCTAATTAAACATGATTTCACTTGACGAAGAATACTGTTTAAATGGTTTATTCAGAATCACTTATTATATCAAATGAAGCATCTTCTTTAATCATATCTGTCACATTTATAGCTGGAACAATAAAGGTTGAGAAAACCGTTGATTCTGTTTTTGTGAAGAGTACACCTCTTGTTGTTCCTATCGTCATCATTACTAGATGGGCTAAAAAGTCTTTAGGAATGATTAGCGAGTCATCTTGTTTTTGAATAAAATAATTCCAAGATTTCTCCGCTATTTTAAAGTGGCAGCTGACTTCAATTTTCAAAAAGACCTTTTTTCCCTGAGTGAATTCAAACCCAATGAAAACTCCAAGTTGTTTACTTTTTTGATCCAGTTTCAATTTTAACTCAGTGCCTAAACTTGATTCTTTTTTAGACATATAATTATCTTCAAAGATGGCAAATTGCTCAGTTTTTATTCCTTGTAATGCAAAATCTACATGTGGCTTTTCTTCTTTCATTATACAGAAAATTGAGAATAGTGTGCTGAAAATATGAGGTTATCAATTTTAATAGACTTAGTGTCTTGATAGTTGTTTGAACCCTGATAGGTTTGAATAACTAATTTTTCAACGCTCTTTTCAATTGTTATTATTTTTTCTTCAATTGCATTCATTCTGTCCTCGTAATAACTCGCTAAAACGGGAATGTTTAAAATGTTCTGCAATTTAATCTGAGTTTCAATAGTAAGGTTTTGTTTGCCACTCACCAATTTGGTAATTTGTTGTGGAGTAACTTTCATTTCTCTAGCTAAATCTTTTTGTGTCCAACCTAACTCATCTAATTTTATCAATACTTTTATGGAAATTTGCTGAGATTCGCGTAACATAGCACGATTTTTAATTCGGCTTTTTACTTCTACCATAGTTTGAGTATCGTTTTCTGATACTAATTTTAGAAAATTTTCCTTGTTTGTCATTATTGCTCGTTTATAAATTCATAATATGAATCGGCATCAAAAACACTATTGTCTTTAAGAAAATCGCGACATTTATTTATCTTATCCATTTCCTTTTGCGTATGCCATCTATCTTTATTCAAGTGATGAAATTTTATTGTTCCACCTGTTAAGATAAAACAGTTTTCGTCAATTCTAATTGCATATAATCTCAAATAATTCTTTCTACCCTTTTGTTTTGATAACTCTACAATACGGTATTCTTGATTGTCTAATGGTTTGAAAAACTCTTCCAAAATTTTTTTTGTATTAGTTGAAATTTCGTAAAGTATGTCATCAATATCGTTAGCATTTTCAATTAGCTCACTTATCAAATTTTGTATTGATACTCCTTTAGGTATATCAATTTTATTCTGAATTATAAACTGGTATAAATATGTAGTATCATTCCACTGCTTTAGTAATCGGCGGAACTCATTTTCTTCTTCATCCTTATAGTGAAATACAAATAACTGGTCTTCAAAGATAGTAACTATTTTCATTAAATCAACTCTTAGGTTTACTTCATTAGGCTCTTGATTATCTAATATACAGTTTTAAATTCACTTTTAAAATAATCAAAAGGAAATATTTAGATTATAATGATTTGTTTTTTAGACCTGTATGATTAGAGTATAATTCGATTTAAGGAGTATAATTGATTTAGAACGAAGCATGCAGTGTTTTTTTAGATTTTGAATTAATCGAAATACTTTGAATATTTTGTAAATTGGTTTAACCAAAAAAGCCCAAACATAATCGTCAGGGCTTTTAAAATATTTTTCCGAAAGTTAAATCTTACTTTATTCTTTCAACGTATTCTTTTTTCTGAGTACTTACTTTAATTTTCTCTCCAATATCAATAAATAATGGAACTCTAATTTCAGCACCTGTATCAATTGTTGCCGGTTTGAATGTGTTTGTTGCAGTATCTCCTTTAATTCCCGGTTCCGTGTAAGTTACTTCTGCTTCAATGTACATTGGTAATTCTAAAACCAGAGGATTCTCTTCCTCAGCATGGAAAATAATTTCACAAATCATTCCTTCTCGCAAGAATAAAGGATCCTCGATCAAAACGTCTCTGATCACAACTTGTTCGTAGTTTTCAGTATTCATGAAGTGATACCCAATGCTTTCTTCTTGATATAGAAACTGGTATTGTCTTCTTTCAACTCTTACTATTTCTATTTTATGACCAGCAGAAAAAGTGTAGTCTAAGGTTTTTCCAGATTCAATTTCTTTCATTTTTGTTCTAACAAAAGCGGGACCTTTTCCTGGTTTAACGTGTTGAAATTCAATGATAGTTGCGATTTTACCATTGTGCATGATGCAAAGACCATTTCTAATATCTGATGTAGTTGCCATAATTTATTTTTGTTCGATTCCAAATATACTAACAATTATACAAAAAGGAATTACGAATTGTGAATTACGAATTGCGAATTTTTGCAGGTGGAAGTTTTTCAGCCGCCTAGACCTTATTAGAACATTATCATTAAACTAAATGTGTGACATTGTTTTCAGCCCTATATTTCTTCAAACATCGTATCAATTGATTTTCGAAACTTTTTTAAATTTTGTGTCGCATCATCAGCATGCCTGTATCCAACTGCTAGCATCACACACGCATTGAGTCCTCTTTCTTGAAGTCCTAATAATTCATTGACTTCTGAAGCTTCAAAACCTTCTAATGGCGAACAGTCAATTTTCAACTCTGCACAAGCATTCATTGCATTGGCTAAACCGATATAAGCTTGTTTTGCAGACCAATGAAAGAGTTCTTCTGTTGACTTTTTATGGAGTTTTCCTTTTACGAAATCACCATAACCAACAAGTTTGTCAATTTCAATCTCTCGAATTTTGGCCCTGAATTTAATTGAATCCTCTACATCTTCGTCTGTAACCGCAATGGCATTACAGAATACAAATAAATGAGAAGCTTCTGTAATTTGAGCTTGATTCCACGACAAAGGTTTTAACTTTTCCCTCAAAGTTGGACTTTTAATATCCAAAACTTTATAAGGTTGAAGTCCATAAGAAGAGGCAGCCAATTGGACTGCCTCTTTTATAAACCCTACATTTTGTTGTGAAACCTTTTTTGATGTATCATACTTTTTAACAGCATAACGCCATTTTAGGCTTTCTAACAATTGCATATTTCTAATTATGATTGTTTTGTAAATTGAACATCAACTGCCAATCTAACTTTGTCAGAAACTACAATACTTCCAGCTTCTGTAACTGCACTCCAAGTTAAGTTAAAATCTTTTCTATTGATTTCTCCTTTGATCTCGAATCCTGCTTTTGTTTGTCCATAAGGATCTACTACAATTCCGTTAAATTCTGCTTCCAAAGTAACTTCTTTGGTCACATCTCTTATCGTTAAATCTCCTACTAATTTGTCTCCAACAAATGATTTAGATACAAATTTCATTTCTGGAAACTTTTCAGAGTTGAAGAAATCATCTGATTTTAAGTGTGTATCTCTGTCTGCATTTTTAGTATTAACAGATGCTGTTTTAGCACTAAACTCTAAACTTGCATTGCTGAAGTCATCGCTTTCTGTTTCTACAGATGCTTGAAAGTCTTCGAAATGACCAGTTACAGTTGATATCATCATGTGTCTTACTTTGAAAGCAATTTCTGAATGCGTACTGTCGATTAACCAATTTGTTTTACTCATGTTTTTAATTTTTAAGTTATTATTTATTTTACTACTATTTATTATTTTTTCAAAACATCTTGAATGTCAGCAAGCTTTTTAAACATTGCGTTTGCAAAAGGACAAAGCGGCAGGATTTTAATCTCCTTTTCACGTGCCATTTCTACGATTTTGTAAAGCAATTGTTTTCCTACGCCCTTACCTTCAAATGCTGAATCTACTTCTGTATGATCAATGATTATAAAAGCTGAAGAAGGTATTGAATAGGTCATTTTACCTGCTGTTTTACCATTCTCTTCGGCAATTGCATAACCTTTTGTTTCGTTTTCTTTTATTTGAATATCCATAATGTTCTATTTTAGAATTAGACTGACATTGGAACTTCCATTAAAAGAACGCGTGCATTTTCAGTTGCTTTAACGCTGATTGAATCTGTGTTCCAAACTCCCATTCCGTCTCTTTTGGATAGTTTTTCATTGTTGATTTCTACTTCACCTTCAAGAATAAAGGCATAAACCCCATTTCCTTCTTTTTTGATTTTGTATTCATCAGTATTCCCTTTTGTAAATTTTCCAATGTGAAACCAAGCATCTTGATTAATTTTAACGCCTTGTTCACCTTCGTTAGGAGAAACAATCTGATAAAATTCATTTTTCTTCTCAATATCTTTTAAAGAAATCTGATCGTATGCTGGTGTAATGTTTCTTTTATTTGGGAAAACCCAGATTTGAAGAAATTTAACTTGTTTATCCTTATTCTTGTTGTATTCTGAATGCGTAACTCCTGTTCCTGCACTCATGATTTGAACATCACCTTCTTTAATTACAGTCGTGTTTCCAATACTGTCTTTGTGCTCTAAATCTCCTTCTAAAGGGATAGATACAATCTCCATATTGTCATGTGGATGCGTTCCAAATCCCATTCCATCCTGAACTGTATCGTCATTTAAAACACGAAGTACACCAAAGTGCATTCTTTCTGGATTGTGGTAATTTGCAAAACTAAATGTATGGTGTGAGTTTAACCAACCATGATTTGCATGTCCTCTTGTTTCTGCTTTATGTATTACTGTGTTCATCGTTTTTATGTTTTTATTGGGTAAATGATTAAATCCTACTTGTTGCATTAATGTGTCGTAAGTAGATTTTATAGCTTCTCTATTCGAAGCGTTTAAAACTTGTGGTGCAATTGCGCCAACAACTCCTGCTAAAAGTGTGTTTTTTATAAATTTCTTACGGTCCATTTTATTTGCGTTTTAAGTAGTGCTTGGTCGGAAACAGACGATTTTTTATAAATTGTATAGATTTTGAGAATTATTTTATTTTTATTTCTTTAGGAGATGCCTTAGCATCGGCCGACAAGAAAAAAGATAAAATAAACTCAAAAGAATCAATTTTAAATTTGTTGTGTTTCCATCCAAGCACTATGTACACCACAAAGGTGCAACAGTTTAGAAGACTGTACAATATGAAAATTGGGGGTAAACGTATGAAAATCCGATATTCGGCGTGTTTAGTGTTAAGAATGACGCTTTAATGATGAATTATTGTTGAATCACTTGACAACAATCTATCTTCGTATTTGCCGAAAACTACATTAAGGAATCAACTATTTGCTTCGCTTTTCTTAAAAAGAGAAGGAGACAAATCTGTGTGTTTCTTGAAAAACGCACTAAAATTAGCGGGTTCGTTAAAGCCTAATTCATAGGCAATTTCTTTATTGGTAAGGTCAGTGAAGAATATTAATCTTTTTGCTTCTGTAATTATTCTTGCCTGAATATAATCTTTTGCCGTTTTTCCAATTTTCGTCTTAACTGTTCGGTTCAAGTGATCTGGAGTAATATTCAATTCATTCGCATAGTAAGTAGTCGAATGCTCTTTCTTGTAATCTTTGTCTACCGCTTTTCTAAATGATCTAAGTAGGTTATCTCCTGTGGTGTCTACATCAGATTCTATAGGATTGATTGAACAAATGTTATTACATTCTATAAGTAAGAGTTTTAAATAGGATCCGATGGACAAAGTTCTCATGTTTTTATCACTTTGAAATAGCTCAAAAATGCTATTTGCGTAATTTTCAATTTGTCCAAACTGCTTTTCACTTGGTGTTAATGGTGGACTCTGACCGTAATTCTGAAAAAGGTTTAAACTATCAATAAAAGATAAGGGAATTGAGTTTTCTACTAAAAACAGATTGGAGAAGGTCATTGCAAATCCAACGGACTTTTTATCTTCAATCACTTGGTGTACTTGTCCGGGAGCTACAAAAAATACTTGTTGATTAGCTAAAGCGTATGAATTAAAGTCAATTCTATGTTGTCCTTCAGATTGATTGACAATTAATACGGTGTAATAGTTGTGTCTATGAGGTTCGTCAACTTTACCATTGCGCTTAACGTAAATGTCTTCCATTTTAGAAATTGCAAAACTTACATTTCTATTCTCAGCATTTACTTTTTGGTATGTTTTTACTGTATTCATTTAGGCAAGATAAACCATTTTAAAGGTAAAAATAGGAATAAAACCAATTTGTAAATGCTTTTATAATAAAACACCTCAGATTGTACAATTAGTGTCCGCAAGAAAACTAGGCTTCTTCTAATCAAAGACCAATTAATTTTCAAAAATAGTCTCTCCATCTTTGCTTAATTTAAGACCATCACCTTTTCCTCTGAGTTCGTATTGGTCATTTTTATACCAAATTCCTGATGCGGCTTTTTCACCTTTTAGGTCAATTTGTTCACCTCCGTTTAAATAAACTTTAACTGTGTTTTCAGTATTGTTAAAAGTCATATCGAGCGTTTGACCTTCTTTATTTTTCAATGAATAGTTTACTATATCATCTTGATGTTCAAAAATAACTTCACCGTCTTTCTTTAACGCTATATCATTTCCTTTTCCTCTTAATTCGTATTGACCGTTTTTGTACCAAATCCCAGAGGCTGGTTTTTCAGAAAGTAATACTATCGTTTCTCCATCAAAAGTTAAAGTTAATTTCCCTTCAGTGTTGTGAAAAGCCAATTGAAGTTCCTTCCCGTTTTCATCCACAGATGTAATTGTTTCTACTTTTTCTGTGTTTGTTTCCGAAGTCGTTTCTGAATTCACTTGTGGTTTCTCTTTTATTGTGGTTTCATTGCAAGAGTTTAAAATCAATGCGGATACCATTGCCATTGTCAAAATCTTTTTTGTCATTCTATGTGTTATTTATAATTATTGGTTTTGAATTTAAAATCACTGTTTAATGTGTGTTTAAAAATGAATTAAACCTACTATTTCGCAAAGCAAAGTCCATTCCAAAATTTCACTTAATTGTAGGAAGATTAAAAATGAAAAAAGCACTCAATTTTAGAAGAAAGTTCTCATTTTAATTGCATCTTTTAATGAGAAATAGCTTCAAAAACAAATGCAGCACAAATTTGATTCATACTGCATCTTTGATTTAATAGTTTTGAAATTTTATTTAATGTTGGCAAAAAGACTAGGCATTTCTAAGTCTTTGATAGGGAAACGCACCATACAGTAGCCGTTAGCGTTAATTAAAATTGAACTTGAATATGTCTTTAATTACAAAATTGATGAAGGCTTTACCTACGAATATTTAATTCCTGGTACTTTGGTAACCGTAGTGGGTATTATTTGTTCGTTTCTTATTCATCCAATTTACACTTTAATTATAATGGCGGGATTAATGATGATTATGTCTAAAACTGGAATCGAAATTGATATGACCAAAAAAAGGATTCGGAAGTATGTTTCTTGGGGTGTTTTTAAAACAGGTATTTGGAATGACTTATCACAAATAATTAAAGTGGAACTGTGCTTTAACACTCAGCATACAAAATTGACTCGTCCTTTATATCAGAACAAAGGTGATACAACGGCAAAAACTTATGATTTAATACTAATTCCAAATGCGGGAAAAGAAATAATATTGAATGAATTTACAAAACCAAGTTTGGCATATAAAGCTCTCGAAACTCTCAAAAGACATCTCTAATTATGAAATTATTAATCATGTGGATGAAATGCTGAAATATCAACGTCAAAGAAGAAGGCGTTAGAGTCCTATAACAATTGCTAACACGGTTGTACTTCACAGTCTAAATCAAAGCTAAATCACTACTCTCATTCTCATTCTCTTTTATTTTCGCCCTATATCCGCCTGCACTTCCAATCTGTTTCCTGTTGAAGCCACGCTGTAAAACACCCAAAACGGAGCTTCCAAGGTCGCTCATTTTGATGTGTACAGCTGAGCACAACAGTTTAACAGGATTTCCACCTTCGTCAGGGTCGGGAAAAATGAGCATTGCAATAGGAAGTTGCTAAAAACGGCAACTGAGTATTTTAGGATTTTAATAGGGAAAATATGGGAATAGTTGCAAGAGAAACATAGATGCACCCGGGCAACAAATCGCTTGAGAAAGATTTATAACCGGCTAAAATTCTTAAATTTGGGTTGAAATATACAGGTTGGCTAAACGTATATACGATTAACCAATTGTTGTGTTTCATAATAAAAAACCTTAGTGCATATTGGAAACTAAAAGAAAAATAGAACATTTTGATGAGGCTAGTCCTCTTTCTCTCTTTTATGAATTTGGTCTGCACCCAAATGAAATTAAAGAATCAATAATTGATACTTTTTCGCCATATTTTGAAAACAAACAAAATCTTGAAAGATATGCAGTGTCAGATTTTGTTAATAATTGGTTGTCCTATTTGTCAGTATATAGGGATTCTCCTGATTCTTTGAGATTTATAAAATCGATATTGGATATTTTTAACGGTGCGAAGAAGGTTAATTTAAACCAAACAATTGAAGCGTATGCGTTTTGGTTTCCCGAGATTTCCCAAAGTATTTCTAGATTCTGGAGTTTAAACAATAGTCAGGTAAATCTAAATGAGTTATGCATTGAAGATTTTTTAGAAGAAGCTATGAATATGATAGGTCAAACTATAGAAGGATTGACCAAAGTTTTTTTTAAGTTATTGCTGCAATTGAACAGGATAAAGAGGGGGAAATCTTTTGATGTTAATGAAATCAAATCAAAAGATTTAGGTGAAGCAATCGAGGAGTTGATTAATACATCAGACTTAAAAGAACTTTTAATAATCGAACCTCATGCGATACGACTGAATCAATGGAGAAATATTGCGTATCATCATAATACTAAAATTGTGAATAAGGAGATAATTTGCAGTTTTAAAAAAAAGGAGCAAATTTTTGAATTCAAGATAACTAGAGATGAATTAATTGACAGTTTAAAAAGGATTTCATTATCATTTAAACTTATTCGAATTGCAGAATCCATTTTTTGTTTCGATAATTTGAATGATGTTCAATTACAGGTTAGTAAAATTGATAAGTCAACAATAAATATAAGAGAAGAAGCAAAACTACTTGACTTTTATTCAGCAATAGGTTCACAAGGTTTTAAGATTATTGATTTAGAAGTTTGCGAAGATAACTCGATTTTGAAATTACAAGATATGCAACCTTACAGCGATTTTTCGAAAAGAGGTATTCATACATCACAGTTTTTATACAATCTCTGGATATACTCTAATTCTTCAAGTTTAGTCATTGAATACCATCTCCCTAATGGTGAAAAGTTTTTAGCTTCAGAAATTAGTTCAGACAACTTTAAAAACCACGCTAAGACTAATAGTTTATCTGAATTGCTTAAAGAAGTTAAGTTTACACCCTTCATAATTGATTACCAAAACAAAAATCCATTTGAGTCTTTAGCCTTAACAAAAGAACTTAATAAATATAAAAGTGATTTTCGTTCTCAAAGAGGAGAAAAAATATGCTTAAAAGAATTTATTAAACAATTTACCTTAAGTGTATTTAGCAATTATCTGGTATTAAGGTCTGAAGATTTTAGTGAAAATGATATTTCAATAAATATTGGCAATGACGGCTCCATGGCGATTGGAGATAATAAGAATGGTAAAATTGTACTGCACGTGCCAGCTATGATTAGAGAAAAAAACATTCAGAAATTGATTATAAGCTTACGGTTGACTTGGTAGAAGATACATTGAATAACAATCAATATTATTTGAAAAAATCGCAGATTAAAGGACAATTAAAATTGAATACTGAATATAAATAACGAAAGCACAACAATGCATAAAAATAATAGCCGAAATAGACGTTATTTCAAGGGTTTTATTCCTTTTCAACCTTCTTGTAACTTGACAGGGATGAAGCCCGCAATTGGCTACATATTCTTATGCGAAACGTTCATCGTTCCCAATCACCTTATCTTATAAGGCTGAATCAAAAACGTACTCAACAAGACAATCGTAATAGAACTGATTGGCATAAGAATAGCGGCGAACAATGGCGTTACATAGCCTAAGAAAGCAAACGTAATTCCGAATGTATTATAGGTCAACGAGAAATACATACAAATACGCAATACTCTTTTGGCGTGTAATCCAAATTTGAAGAAACTATGGAATTTCTTGATTTGTTCACTTTCAATAATCGCATCACATTTTGGAGTAAATCTAAACTCATCTTCTGAAACGCTAATTCCTAATTCTGCTTCTTCTAAGGCTTCCGAGTCATTCAATCCGTCTCCAATAAAAGCCACGACATCACCTGATTCATTAAACCTTATGATATGATTTTTCTTGTCAGTAGGAGAGAGGTTGAAATGCATAGCGATGGGTTGCTCTAAATCTTTAAATAAAATTTCGTCGGTTGCTTTGTCTCCAGAAAGTAAGGTGACTTTATAGTCTTTCTGAAGTCTGTTGATTTCTTCAATAATTCCTTCTCTTAATTGAGATTGGAATTTGAAGAACCCAACCACTTTATCGTTGATGCTTAAATAACTTCCGCTTTCATCAAATTTCTCTTGTGCATTTGTGAATTTAGCATTTCCAATTCTTAAAACTTTACCGTCGATAGTTTTGGCTTCCACGCCTTGACCAGAAACTTCTGCGTAGTCTAAAATTGTGTCAACATGATCCACTTTATCTTCTAAGAATCTTGTAATACTCTTCGAATATGGATGTGTCGATTGTCTTGTTAATGCGAAAACTTGTCCCATTAATTCAGTAGACATTTCTTCTCCTTCGTAATTAACGCCTTCGATTCTGTCCTTGGTTAATGTTCCTGTTTTATCAAAAACAATATGGTTGATACTGTTCAATTTCTGAATTTCATGACTGTTTCTAAAGTACAATCCAGATTTTCCAAGTTTACGGAGCGCATTTCCATAAACGAATGGAAAAGAAATTGCTAAGGCACATGGACAAGCGACAACGAGAATTGCGGTTACGACTTCTAAAATTCTGCTTGGATCAATGAAAGCCCAAGTAATTGCAGCAGCTGTAGAAACTACGCCAACGATAATCAAGAAATATTTACTCAATAAATTCTCTCTATTTTGAACGATTGACTTAGTTGTTTTCGCAGATTTATTCCAAATACTGGCAAATTTACTTCGATTGGTTGTACTTAAAGCTTTCACTTGAATTGCAGAACCAATTAATTTACTCCCAGCATAGATTTTATCTCCAGTTTTTAAAGTCGCTAAATTAGCTTCTCCAGTAATAAAGCTTGTGTCGATTACCGCTTTTGTAGAAACTAATTCAGCATCACAAGGAATAATTTCTTCATTGAATATCTTTAAGACGTCATCTTTTTCTATTGATTCAATTTTGACAACTTCTTCTTCCTCTGTGATTTTATTTAATCTATGAACTCCCAATGGAAAGTATGCTTTTGGGTCATTGTCAAACGACATATTTCTATAGGTCTTGGATTGAAACCATTTTCCTATCAATAGAAAAAATATAAATCCGGTGAATGAATCCATGTAGCTGGAACCTTCTTGCATTAAAATTGAAGAAGTACTTTTGATAAATAAAACACTAATTCCTAAAGCAATTGGAATATCTAAATTGAGTTGACGTGTTCTAATTGCTGTATAAGCGGAAATAAAATATCCCGAAGCCGAATATAATAGCACAGGAATAGCGGCTCCTAAAGTCAAGTAGGCTGAGAAATTTCTGAAGTCATCAAACATATCGTCCATTCCCAAATATTCTGGGAAAGACCACAACATTACGTTACCAAAAGCAAATCCTGCAACACCTAATTGCATCAATAATTTTTTATCGTAACTGCTTTTCTTCTCTTTTCCTCTGCGTAATTCAGGTTTATATCCTATACTTTCCAGTAAAGAAGCAACTTGAGAAAGTTTAATATTTTTTTTAACTGTTAAAGACAATGTTCTAGCAGTGAAATTAGCTTCACTTTCTAAAATATCTGGATTTAATTTCTGTAAATTTTCTAATAGATAAATACAAGAGCTACAATGTATTGCAGGTAAGAAGAAAGTGACCATGTAAACATCATCATTCTGAAATTCGATAAAATCATTAAAGATTTCAGGAACATCTAAAGCTGTGTACTTTGCATTTCCATCATTATCAGGCTTGATTCCACTTTGTTCGTTGAACTCGTAAAACTTATCCAAACCATTGTCACTAAGAATTTCATAAACCGTCAAACAGCCTGAACAACAAAAATCTTTATCTTCTTTAGAAATGGGTTTTCCAATAATCTTATCCCCACAATGATAGCACCCCATATTTTGAACTACTTAAACGTATGAAAAAATGTAAAATCGCATTTATTAAACCGATTTACTAAATCTACCTTGTGTTGGAATTTTATTCGCATAGGGATCCAATGTCATACAAACATTACGAGAAAATGGTTTTCCATCTTCAGTAACGATAATTTCATTTTCATTCCACTCGATGATTCCGTCTTTTTGAAATTCATCCAAGGTTTCTTTGAATGTAGAAACATGATTTTTCATCCATTCATCGTCCGCGAAGGTAGTTTTAAATTGACACATTAATTGCGTTACATGTTCTTTTAAAGTAGCGTCTGTCTCAGAATGAACGTGACCCTTTACAACAGGTAATTCGTTTGCATCGATCATTTCGTGATAACCACGTGTGCTTTTCACATTCTGAGCATATCCAAATCCATATTCCGAAATTGCAGAAGCACCCAAACCAATCATTCTATCAGTGATGTTAGTGGTGTACCCCATGAAAGTTCTGTTCAAAGCTCCACCTCTTAATGCTTGAGCTAAAATATCAGTGGGCAATGCAAAGTGATCCATTCCAATTTCAACATAACCATGTGCTAGTAATTCATCTTTGGATTTTTCATATAAATCCCTTTTCTCATCTCCAGAAGGTAAATCTTCTTCCGAAAAACCACGTTGTCCTGTTCCTTTTACCCATGGAACATGCGCATAAGAATAGAGAGAAATTGCATCTGGTTTGAGTTGAATGGTTTTAGCAATCGTATCCATCATATCTTCCATCGTTTGCATTGGAAGTCCGAATACTAAATCGTGACTTATTGAGGTAAATCCTACTTTTCTTGCATCGACTGTTACTTTTTCAACTGTTTCAAAAGGTTGAATTCTGTTGATTGCTTTTTGAACGATTGGACTATAAGATTGAACACCAAAGCTCACTCTTCTAAATCCTAAATCATATAAAGTCTGTAATTGTTCGTCGCTTGTGTGATTAGGATGTCCTTCAAAACTAAACAAAGGATCTGGTCCAACTTTGACTTTAATGGCTTCAATTAATCTTTTCAATTGTGCTGCAGCGAAGAAAGTCGGCGTTCCACCACCTAAATGAATTTCATCAACTTGAATGCTTTCTCCATTCAATTTTTCATACATCTGCCATTCCTTAATAACGGCATCAATATAAGGTGCTTCAACACTGTGTTGTTTGGTAATGTGTTTATGACAACCACAAAATGTACACAAACTCTCACAGAATGGGAGGTGAACATATACGCTTGTACTGTGGTTTTTATTTTGTTCTGCTTTTACAAATATAGGAGCGAATTCAGCTGCCGAAAACTCCATTCTGTTCCAATCTAAAATTGTTGGATAAGAAGTATAGCGTGGACTGGAAACGTTGTATTTATTGATAATTTCTTCACTTAACATAATCTCTCTTCATCTAATTTACAAAGGCAAATATCGTGTTAATAAGACGAACAAACAAATGATTAAAGTCAGTTCTCATTCAATTACGAATGTGGAAATTACGAATTACGAATTACGAAATTTGTAATATGAGTTTAATTATTAGAATATAAATTATGTCTAGACAAAAGATTGTTTTCATTTATCTTGGAAATTAAGTTTTAGATAGTTTTCAGGGAGTTTCATTGAAATCGAATTGTTTTTCTTTAAACTTTTACTCCATTTTTTCTTTTTTGATACTATTTGAATGTCTGATCTAAATAAATCTATATTTAGCTCATTGTTGCTATCGAATACTTTATTTCCAATATAATCATCTTTCCTAAAATCATATAATCCTTTTAAATTTCCTGTCACAGTTTCTCCGAATTCATTTTCATCCTCATATTCTTCAGTGAAAGAATAAACTATAAAAATTTCGATTAGTAATTTGGCACATTCTGATTCACTTAAATGATGGATATTTTGCTGAGGGCTATACCATTTCATTTCTCTTAAGTATAAACCGAGGTCTTGTTTGGTTGTAGCGTCATTGAAAAATATATGATTGAAATAGAAATTTAAGTCATCATCTGCTTCATAAAGCTTTAAGATTGATTTTTTGGTAAGAGGTTCTTTTTCGTATAGTTTGAATCTGATATTTGAATAACATGTGCTGTCTGGTCCCCAAACATTGATATCTCTATATTCTGCACAAATCAAATCTTTAGTTACACTCATAAAAATTGAGTCATTTTTATATGAGTATATAGTCTTTTGAATGGAAGTGGTATCTGTGCGTAAAATGTACGTTTCTTTCGATTCTATTAAGAAACCTCTCTCATCATAAAACAATTCAACTTCAACCTGGACGTTATCCCCATAAAAATCATAAACTTCAAAGATCGGTTGGGAATTGTGAGATTTGAAAGAAATTTTAGATATGCCTTTAGAACTAATAACGCTTTTTGTTAATTCTAAATCTTGACTAAATAATTGGCAATTGAATAATAAAGGTAAGAACAGTAAGAAATATTTTATCATTTTAATAAGATTTAAGTTGTGTAATATCTTTCTCTAAAATACTCTTAAAGTTCTCTACCTGATTGAATAATATGAATCTTTACTTTTTATTTTGTTTCCTTTGCTGTAAAACCTCCATTTTCATAAGCACCAAATCAGCAGATGATAACTTTATGACCCTTGATTTCCATTTTTATTCTGCGAAGAATTCTCAGACTTTTGATTTCCATTTCCTATAGTATCAAAATCAACAATCTCATTCAACTTTTCACCACCTTTAATTCCAAAGTCCAATGTTCTGATTGGGAAAGGAATCATAATGTCATTTTTATCAAATGCTTTTTTAATGGCAATAATTGCTTCACTTTGACTTTTCAAAAATTCTAGTTGACTTTTAAATTCAACCCAAATCATTATTCTGAAATCAATAGAACTTCCTCCAAAAGCTAAATAAACCAAATCAATATCTTTGTCTTTATTTATGTTGGGCGTATTCTCCACAGCTTTAATTGCAATTTCTCTAACGCGTTCTAAATCCACTCCATAAGAAACACCAACATTTAAGTCGATACGTTTATAAGTGTTTTCAGAATCATTGATTAACGGATTCTGGAAAAGCATTTTATTTGGAATAATTACCTCTTGTCCTTGAAACGAAGCGATTTCTGTTGTACGAATTCCAATGTGTTTAATTACACCGCTGTGACCTTCACAATGAATAACTTGGCCAATCTTGAAAGGGCGTTTAACAGCCATAAAGAATCCAGCAATAAAGTTGGTTGCAATATCTTGAAATGCAAAACCAAGTGCCAAACCAATTATTCCAGCACCGGCTAATAATGAGGAAACAGTTTTATCGAGATTTAATAAACTCAGCGCTGCAAAAGCACCAATAGAAAGAATCACAACATAAAGAACTTTTGATATTATTGATGAAAGAGACTTGTTATTGAGCGATTTTAGCAGTAACTTTTGGACAATATTTCTAATGAGTCTTCCTGCAAAAACAAATGCAACAAGTACAATAATTGCAAGTACAAAGTTGGGCAACATCTTTACCAATCCTTCAGACCATCCGATTAATTTCTCTAATAAAATGTCGTAATATTTTTTAATTTCCATAATTATTTTTTGATTCGCTTATTAAAATAATAAAATTATAAGTTTCTGAAATCAAAATTTGCATTTTTTTATATTTTTTTCAATATCTAATCCTCTCACTACTCGATACACTAACCCAATACTGTTTTATATTTCCCAAGGCAAAACTTCCACATTTTCCAATTCATTTTGTCCCATACTTTTACTTCTTTGAATAATCCTCATGATTTTCACGATATCGTCTTTTTTGGTATTCCGTTTTAAATTCAATCCTATAATTTGACGGATAGGAGTGTGGTCTACAATTTTCTTAATGTGATTAGGATTCAAATTCAAATGCGGTAGATAATAAAAGGGTATTAAAGTATAACCACCTTCTTGTTCCACCATTTTTGTCAATAAATGAAGATTTCCTCCTTCGTAATTCCATTCCGACTTCTTAGCGTTATCTAATTTACAGAAATTAATCATTTGTGTTCTCAAACAATTTCCTGCGGACAAAAGCCATGGATGTTCGTTTTCCAACTGATCCAATTGAATCGTTTGCTCCTTTATAGTAGGTGCGTAAATCAACACTTCTTCATTGTATAAAATTTGCTGATCTAAACTTAAGTCATCGACTGGACCAGCCATAATTCCAAAATCAATTGTTTTATTCTTTAAAGCCGCCAATAGGTTAGGGGAAGTCAATTCGCTAATGTCTAAATGAACATCTCCAATTTGGTCTTGCCATTTCGCATACAATTCAGGAACTAGATAATTTGATATCGTAGGTATAATTCCAATTCTAATCTCTGATTTATAAGTTCCTTTTAGTCTTTGAATTTGAACATCCAATTCATCATAAGCCGATTGAATTGCAGATAAATGCGGATAAAGCTTTTTTCCCGAATCGGTTAAAGAAATTGGATTCGTATCTCTATTGATGATTTTATAACCCAAAGTATCTTCTGCTTTTTTGAGTTGCATAGAGAGCGTAGGTTGAGTAACATGACAAGCATCAGCAGCACGTTGAAAATTCTTGTGTTTCAGTAAGGCAAAAATGTACGAAAGTTGAACTGGAGAAATCATATAGATAAAGTTTATGTAAATATAATAATTATTGATAAAAACAATGAGAGAAGAAGGAGTATCTTTGTCGTGTCGGTAGGAATAAAGGTTGTTAAAATTCAAATAAATTTGAAGTCTGAGGCACTAAATATTCTTATCTTCATGGAAAATATTAATAACCAATAAAACAAAATAATTATGTCAATTGTAGGAAAAACTTTCCCAGACATCCAAGTGGATGCAATGAATGAAATGGGGGATACATTCAAATTAAATATCTTAGAAGAAGCGAAGAAAAACAAGAAAAAAGTATTGTTATTCTGGTACCCAAAAGACTTTACTTATGTATGTCCAACGGAACTTCACGCATTTCAAGCGAAATTGAAAGAATTCGAAGACAGAAACACTATGGTTATTGGAGCTTCATGTGATACACCAGAAGTTCACTTTGCATGGTTGAGCACAGCAAAAGACAATGGAGGAATCGAAGGAGTTACTTACCCATTAGTAGCAGATTCTAACCGTAACTTGTCAAATATGTTAGGGATTTTAGATATCAAATCTGAAACTTACAACGAAGCAACAGATTCTTTCATTTTAGAAGGAGACAACGTGACTTACCGTGCAACTTACTTAATCGATGAAGAAGGTACAGTATTTCATGAAGGTGTTAACCACATGCCATTAGGACGTAATGTAAATGAGTTTATTCGTTTAATCGATGCTTATTCTCACGTTCAAACACATGGTGAAGTTTGTCCAGCAAACTGGGAAGAAGGAAGTACAGCAATGAGTGCAGACAGTAAAGGAACTGCTGAATACTTAAAAAACAACTAATATGGCGTTTTTAGAGTTAGATACGGATACTTTACAGGAAGAGATTTCTAATGATGGAATAGTTCTCGTACAGTTTTCAGCCGGATGGTGTGGAAATTGCCGAATCATGAAGCCTAAGTTTAAGAAATTTTCTCAGGAACATGAAAATGTAAAGTTCATTGTGATCGATGCGGAAAAGAATCCAGAATCTAGAAAGTTAGCGAAAGTAGATAATTTACCTACGTTTGCAGCCTTCAAGAATGGAGAATTAGTTCAGCAGACACAAACAAACAAAACAGAAGTATTAAAATCTTTTATCGATGAGACTACCAGTAATTAGACACATTTCGACTTTTATTGAAGAGAATGACGAGGATTTCGTAAATGAAACAATTGAAACATTGGAAAATCTTACAGAACTTTCTTCTATGAAAGATGAAGAACTTGACGTAATTGGAGAATTACTTTCCAATATGTACGGCGCAATCGAAGTCAATAAAATGATGAGAGAAGAAGGAGTTTCTCAAAAAGAAGCGGCTAATAAGTTCATGAAGCGTGTGACAGGTTCAATCGATACTTGATAATAGTATTTTCAAATTTTATATAGAGACCATTATTCGTAATGGTCTCTTTTTTTATGAAAATGAATTAAAAGTTGAACTTTTAATTAAAAAACGCTAAAAAAACATAACTTTCTTAAGAAAAGGGCAATATTTTTTGAGTTTAAGCAAGATATACACTACCTTGCAAGCGAATCACAATACATTGAGTTATCGGACTTATAAAAATAGTAAGAAAAAGTAAAATTGAAGACAGGTATCACCGTAACATGGGGAGAATTTGTGTACAAGTAACACGTATACAAAAACAGTTCATGGGTATTCCTTTTCAGACAGTGCATAAATATCGCCAAACTTATACAGGCGAAGTAAAAGACTGTGAAGAATGTGTAATCTCAAAAGCAGAATTGAGTTACTAAAGATAATATTTCCTAAAGGAAGAAAAAAAGGTCAAGCTTAATGCTTGACCTTTTTTTGTGGGGTATTGTGAGGACGAAATGGTGCCAATTATTTTAGTTAAGCTTCGTTGCAGTTGTACTGCTGCGATTGCTTAACCAAAATTTGAAAGATTCATTATAATTCGAAAAATCGAATCACACTTCTGCAACCCTCATCTCAATATTATAAAATAAGCGTTAAAAAGAAAGAAGTTTTCACAATTTCATTAGTGTGTAATTTGTCTTTTAGGTCACTTCAGGCCAACATAAAAATCTTCTCCTAATTGATAAACTTTTAGGTTATCTATATTTGTCCATTCTTTATTAATATCCTTCTTTATCCAACTCCCACTATTATATTTTTTCAGCAAAGTTATTTTGTCATTATTGATTATCCCTTCTCGAATAATTGTATAGACATCTCCAGAACTCTGAGCTATGGATTCAATTTTTATGATAGAGTCCTGAATAGAATAATAATCAGCTCGTTTTATTTGGAAAGGTTTCGAGGTCTCCTCATTGGAAATATTGTTCTGTTGGTGAACATCAAATGGATTACTCTCATAAGTAAAATTATTTTTATTGAAACTGACATAACTTGCTCTTGCATTATTCTGAGAAACATAATATACCTTATCAAAAAAAGTGCTATCACTTATTTTATTCTTTGTTTTATACAAAGTGAAATATTTTTGAGCAAATGCTTCAGATGATAAATATTTATAATCTTCACCTAATTGTCTGCTTTTTTTCATGTAAAGTGAACACGAAACAAGACTAAACAGTAAAGCTATGAATAAGATGATTTTCATAATAAATTATATTATTTCTCAATTCTAAAAATACAAAAAAAAAGAGGATCACATTTCTGCAATCCTCTTCTCAATAGTTATTTGGCATCGCTGCAGTGGCACTGCTGCGACTTAATTATTTACCCTTTATAAAAAGGAGTCTTTACAATCTCAGCTGCAAGCGATTTATTTCTTACACCAATAAATATTTCACCACCTACATTTGCAACATCTACAGGAACATATCCCATTCCAATTGCTTTATCTAATGATGGAGACATTGTTCCAGAAGTTACACGTCCAATTTCGTCACCTGCTGCATTCAAGATAGGGTAACCTTGACGAGGAATACCTTTGTCTTTTAATTCAAAACCAACCAATTTATTTTTGATTCCAGCTTCTTTTTCTGCTTTCAAAGCTTCACTATTTGTAAAGTCTTTTGTGAATTTTGTAATCCAACCCAATCCAGCTTCAAACGGAGAAGTTGTTTCATCGATATCATTACCATACAAACAGAATCCCATTTCTAAACGCAATGTATCACGCGCACCTAATCCAATTGGTTCGATTCCGAAAGCTTCACCAGCTTCAAAAACTTTATCCCAAACTTGTTTTACATCTTTATTTTTAACGTAGATTTCAAATCCACCACTTCCAGTATAACCAGTTGCAGAAATGATCACATCTTTAACACCAGCAAATTCACTGATTTCAAAAGTGTAAAATTTCATTCCCGCTAAATCAACTGAAGTCAATGATTGCATTGCTTCTGCTGCTTTAGGTCCTTGAATAGCCAATAAACTCCATTCGTCAGAGTTGTTTGTCAATTCTGCACCCACGTCATTTTGTGAAGAAATCCAATTCCAATCTTTCTCAATGTTAGAAGCGTTAACGACCAACATAAATTCTAGATCAGCGATTTTATAGATGATTAGATCATCAATAATTCCACCTGTTTTATTTGGAACGTAGCAATATTGTGCCTTTCCAGGAACCAATTTACTTACGTCGTTACTTGTAACTTTTTGAAGTAAAGCTTCTGCATGCTCACCTTTCACAAAGAACTCACCCATGTGAGAAACATCAAAAACACCCACTTTCGTTCTAACAACTTCGTGTTCGTGCTTTAATCCTGCATAGGAAACAGGCATATTATAACCTGCAAAAGGAACCATCTTAGCTCCTAACTCTGTATGTACTGCTGATAACGCTGTTTCTTTCATCGAATTGACATTTTGGTTTAAAATGCAAATTTAAGAATTAATCAATGTGAAATGTTGAAAGCGGAAAAGGAAATTGGCTTTTGAATAAAAGTCAGTTTATTCTCAGAATAAAGATGTTTTTGATTTTATCCAATAATTGACATAAGGTATCATGGGAAGGACTGAGAAAGGTTAAATTAAAAGCAGTTTTTAATAGGTATTTTTATAGTCTGATTAAACTAAGCTTCATCCAAATAGAATAATATTCACATATAATTCCTCTTCTATTTCGATATTTAAAGCAATAATAAATAAGATGCACCACTTTCTCTCAAAGGTCAATTGGCGGAGATTTAGGAAAAGGAATATCCAAGTATGTAAAAAGCTCTCTAACTTTTTTCCTCCAGCTATATCTCGCACTATTCCATGTTTTTCCCTCAAATTTTTGAATGGAGTCATCTGAGTGCGAAGGTCTGAATTGATTTTTGTTATTTTGTTTATCAAAACTTAATAGTAAATTAGGATTACTAATAGGACATCTTTCTTCATCAAGATCGAATATGGTTTTATCTGAATCAGAACTGTGCTTTTTAACCTTAATCTTCAACTCTTTATATAAATCAATTAATGGAATCTCTTCAGTTATATAATCCAAATCATAAACATCTTTTTTTGCAGCTCTATTTGCTGCGCTGATGAGTTTGAAGAGACCTATGTCTTTTTTTGATACTAATCTTATTTTATCTTTTACTTCAATCTCATGAAGTCTTTTCATGTTTTGTAATAATTCAACTTTAATCACTTTATCATTACAATTAATAAAACAACGTGCAAATATAAATTGGTCATTAATGTTGCACGGAAAACTAAAAGAGCTTATATCTTTTCCGAAAAACGACTCAATTTCTGACTGAATAGAATCAAATCCAATTCTTCCAATAATTTTATCAGTAAATAAGTCTATATCAAGAGACTCTCTGTGATTATATCTTAAAGCAAGATTTGTACCTCCTCCTAATGAAAAGGATGAAAGACTATCTAGTTTTTGAAGGTTTTTTATTGTGGTAACAATTTCTACAGAGACAGAACTCATAGCTTGTAGCGATAGAAAGGAGGTGCATTGTATTTCGAAGCTACTAAAAGACATACTTCATTACTAATTCTTTCCTTGGTGTTTTGAAGGCATTCTAGTATTTCATTTGAAGAATAAAAATGTTCTAAATTTTCAATGTCTTTATCAAAAGTAAGTTTTTTTGATTGGAATAAGGCCCTTGGTATAATAATATTCTTATCTCTTTCAATGGATAATTTATCCATATCTATATCCCAAAACAGATGTTTAGGAAAGTAAAATGATATGTAGGCTGCTGTATTCACTTAAATCAATTGCTCAATGTATTTACTACAAAGGTAGGTAATACTGAGTTAAATACAAAAAAAAAATAAAATTAAATGAGATTTTCTTCATTTGTCTTTAGCTTTATCTCTTTAGGTTTTTAAAACTCCTAATGTGCATTATGCACAAATCTACGGCAATTTTGAATGTTTGCCGTGCTTTTGTGCAGTTTGGTATACTCGCTACCGATTAGATACTAGCTTAGTCCTTACTAAAGATGTGACAGGTCAAAAGAGTTTGTTTTCAACCCAAGTGATGGTGGTTATTATGTTTTTTTTTTCGAAAGATTGGTAGGTTTTTGAAATTTGCATTCAACTTTTTTCAAAATCCTTTCAATCCTTTTAATCTGCGTGACACTTAGCTTCCCTCCAAAACACTACTTTTACCCAAAACTTACAATGCAAAAATCCAAAGCAGTATTCAATTGGTCTGGAGGAAAAGACTCAGCGCTAGCCCTCCAAAAAGTCCTTCGTGAAAACGAATTCGAGATAATCGCCTTGTTGACTACTTTTAATGAAGCCGATGAAAGTTCGTCTGCTCATTCAGTTCCTTTAAATTTAATGGAAAAACAAGCAGAGGCCATAGGTATAGAACTGTTTCCTATTTTTATCAATAAATCACCTAACGATTATGAAATCAAAATGCTCGAAGCGGTTGAACATTTCAAAGAAAAAGGAGTAGCGCATTTCATTTTTGGTGATTTGTATTTAGATGAAATCAGAACTTATCGAGAAAGTAAATTGAATCCGCATGGAATAGAGGTGGTAGAACCCATTTGGGGACAAACTGCTGATCAAACAATTCAAGACTTTTTAAATTCTGGATTTAAAGCAAAGATTGTAACTACCCAAGCAGATAAACTGGATGAATCTTATATCGGAAAGGAAATTACGCAAGAATTGATTGATAATTTACCTGAAGGAATTGATGTCTGTGGTGAAAATGGTGAATTTCATACCTTCGTTTATGCTGGGAATCTATTTAAAAATGAAATAGACTTTGAGATTAAAGAAGCTTACAAACTTTCGTTTGATATTAAATTGGATAGTGGTGAAGTGAGTACTTATGAATATTGGCAGGCGAAGTTTAGGTGAAATATTAAAAGTTCATACTTAGATGCGTATATATAATTGTTACAATAAAGTTTGGTGCGAAGCGTCTCCCCCTTCGGATGGGGCTGGGGGGAGGAACTTAAAATAAAGGGTTGATTTTACTTGTTTAAAATGGGGTTTTTAAAAAATCCTCTCCCTTAATCCCTCTCCAAAGATAATGGCGCTAATTTAAGGATTTTATTTGTATTTTCGATATGCTCCGTTCTTTGTTCGCCTGACATATTGCCTGTTAGGCTTTCGCTTTTGTAGTTTTTGATTTCTGAGAATCTCCTCCAGTTCTTCTACGACCTGTTGACCACTTATTGTAGACTCTGCCTTTTTTATCAATAAGAATATCCTTATTAAGCGAATAGAATTTTTGAATGAAGTTTTCTGAGGGGGAAAAAGGCAGGCTTTCAGTGCTTGCGTGGATTACTTTTCGTATCAAATTGTATGTCGCCAAACTCACTGTAAGCTCTTTTAGCGCCATCTCAGGTGTTTTAGACCTTAGTATATTAATGTCCATTATAGTCTTTATTTCACGAATACTAATTTCTATATCCCATCTAGTTAAATAAAGAAGCTGTAGTTCTTCTTTATCTATATTCTCATCTAATATGGTTGTATTTAGGACATAATCTTTTCCATCAGGACTTTTACATTCGAGGCGTCGTATAATTATTTCTTGTACTTCCTCATTTTTCTCCACCCAATTGGAGCGTTTTTTAGGAGCTTTTATTCTAATTATTTCGTCCCCCTTACCTAGAACTTTGATGACCTCATAATTTCTTTTACGTTTGGCAGGCATCAATAATTCTACTCCCTTTCGTTTACATTTAGCGATTACTTCAAAACAATTGTATAAATCATCTACTAAAACCAAAGACTTAATTGGAAGTTCATCGGTCATATCATGAAACAGGGACAGCTCACTTGAGTGTCTGTTTTTTAACTTGAAGTCATATAATTGACCGGTTCCTCTTTCAGTAATTACTTCTAACAATGCTTGAGGATACTCACCACTCCCTTTTGCTCTTCCCTTCACTTCGAAATCAGCTTTAATACTTTCCGTGTCTTGCAATTGCAAATACGTACCATCAGCAATTAGAACACGATAACCGTGAAAATGCGAATACTCGTTATTTACATTAGTTAATCGGCTTTTGTGAAATAACTCTTCCGGCAGGCTGATTGGCAGCCTACTACGTGCTTTGCTATATGCAGCGGTATTGTGAGATATATTTTTATCTAAACTTTTTGGCAGACGTGCAATATAGTTTTTCGGCCTACCAGCGCTTTTCTTAACAGATTGTTGGTCAGATATTGATTGTAAAGCCATATTAGCCTCCAATTCTTCCTTAGTATCAAGCTTATTTTGCTGATGAATATAGTAGTATAGATCAACAGCATTTTGAAGAGATTTATCTTGTTGGACAGCAGATAAAACCATTGTTAATAGTGTATTATGAGGAGTAAAAACGCGATCTCTGCTCTTGTCTCCTTCTGCCTTATCAATATTGAGTTCTGGAAACTCATTTCCTAAAACTCCAATAATGTTACCCTTAATACATTCTTGTATTTTGGTACTTATAGCTAACGATCTATTTAATTTCATATTCTTTTAGTAACTTTCAGTCCACTAAAATAGTGATAATTATGTTAAGTTAGCGCCATTACCTTCGGATGGGGCTGGGGGGAGGAACTTAAAATAAAGGGTTGATTTTACTTGTTTAAAATGGGGTTTTTAAAAAATACTCTCCCTTAATCCCTCTCCAAAGAGGGAAATAAAATTACCTCTGTATTAATTATTTGGTTTCAGAGATTAACTTCTTCCGAAAAATCAACTGAACACTTACGAATATCCACAACTTAAACTTAGCTATTCAAACAAAAATCTCTATTTTTATCACAATGATTTTACTTCGAATACTTTTACTTCCTTTTTCAATAATCTATGGCCTCGTAATGGCTTTTAGGAATATGCTTTTTAATAGGAACATTAAGCCGGTTACTAAAGTGAATTCTACTGTTATTTCTGTTGGAAATTTATCTGTCGGTGGAACAGGGAAAACTCCACATGTTGAGTATTTGCTTAATGTTTTATCAGAAAAATACAAAACTGCCGCTTTATCACGTGGTTATGGACGCCAATCTAAAGGATTTGTGAAAGTTGATGCAGGCGCTGATGTTACCAATGTTGGAGATGAAGCTTTGAATTACGCTCAAAAATTTGAAGGTAAAATTGAAGTCGCAGTTTGTGAAAAGCGAGTAGAAGGGGCAGAGCAAATATTGAAGGATAATCCTGATATTGAAGTCATTGTTTTGGATGACGCTTATCAACACCGTTATCTTTACCGCGATTGTAATATTTTATTGACAGAATTTGACAAGCCATTTTTTAAAGATTATGTTTTGCCAGCTGGTCGATTGCGAGAATTTAGATCTGGAAAACACAGAGCAGATATTGTGATTGTTACTAAGTCACCAGATGCATTGAAGGAAGGTCAAAAAAATAAGTTTATCTCGAAGTTAAACATGAATTCTCGTGTTCCAATATTCTTTTCTTCAATAGATTATGGAAAGTTAATTAACCTTCAAACGAAGCAAGAAATTCAAGTTCCTGCAGCCATTTTATTGATTACAGGAATTGGGAATCCGAAACCTTTAATTGCACATCTAGAACAACATTCAAAAGTCACACATTTAAAGTTCGGCGACCACCACGATTACACAATCAAGGATATTGAGAAAATTCACAAATTATTTGGTAACTTTGCGTCTACTGAAAAAATAATTGTCACCACAGAAAAAGATGCGGTGCGTTTATTGAATTCAGAAGTTAGAAATGAATTACAGTCATTTCCTTGGTATTATCAAGCGATGACAGTGAAAATAGAAAATGAAACGAAATTAATAAAGAAAATATATAGCTATGTTAAACCAAATAAATGAAGCAGTAAAATATCTTCAGTCACAAACTGAAGTGAAGCCACAAGTAGGCGTGATTTTAGGAACTGGATTAGGAGGATTGGTGAATGAAATCAATATCACAAATCAAATTTCTTATGAAGATATTCCACATTTCCCTGTTTCAACGGTTGAAGGACATAGCGGAAGATTGATTTTTGGAGAATTGGGTGGAAAACAAGTGATGGCAATGCAAGGTCGTTTTCATTATTACGAAGGCTATACTTTACAGCAATGTACTTTCCCAGTTCGTGTAATGAAAGCATTAGGAATTGAGCGTTTGGTGGTAAGTAACGCATCAGGAGGAGTAAATGACGATTTTGAGATTGGAGATTTAATGTTAATTAATGATCACATTAATCTTTTCCCTGGAAATCCATTAATTGGAAAAAACATTGATGAGTTAGGTCCACGTTTCCCTGATATGAGTGATGCTTATGACGTTGGAATGATTGAGTTGGCAGAGAAAATCGCAGGAGAATTAAATATCCGTGTGGTTAAAGGAATTTATGCAGGTTTAACAGGGCCAACTTTGGAAACACCAGCAGAATATAAAATGATTAAAATTTTAGGAGCAGATGCTGTTGGAATGTCAACAGTTCCAGAAATTATTGTAGCACGTCACATGGAAATTCCTTGTTTCGCAGTTTCAATCATCACTGATTTAGGTGTTGAAGGGAAAATCGTTAAGGTTTCAGCTCAAGATGTGATTGATGTAGCCAATCAACAAGAGCCAAAAATGACCAAAATTATCAAAGAGTTAATTGCTCGAGTTTAAACATATTTTTTTTTTAGAATAATGGTATCAGAGGAGGTAAAAGCAACATACGAAGTGGTAATTGGACTAGAAGTTCATGCCCAAATGTTAACGAAAACCAAAGCGTATTCAAGCGATGCGAATGAGTATGGAGCGCGACCAAATACAAATGTAAGTGCAATCACTTTGGGTCATCCGGGAACACTTCCTATGATGAACAAGCAAACAATTGAGTACGCTATTAAGTTAGGTTTGGCTTTAAATTGTGAGATTGCAGAAAATCAACATTTTGATCGTAAGAATTATTATTATCCAGATTTACCGAAAGGTTATCAGATAACGCAAGATAAAACGCCAATTTGTGCCAAAGGATGGGTTGATTTACAAATGGAAGATGGAAACATCAAACATGTTGGAATTACACGTATTCACATGGAGGAAGATACTGGGAAAAGTATTCACGATGTTGATGTTTACGATACTTTAGTCGATTTGAATCGTGCTGGAACACCTTTGCTTGAAATCGTAACTGAGCCAGATATGCGAAGTGGAGATGAAGCTTATGTTTATCTAACTGAGATTCGTCAATTGGTGCGTTACTTAGAAATTTGTGATGGGAACATGGAAGAAGGAAATCTTCGCTGTGATGCCAATGTTTCAGTTCGTAAAAGAGGTGCTAAAGAATATGGGAGAAGAGTAGAGGTGAAGAACATGAACTCTATGCGAAATGTGCAACGTGCAATTAATTTTGAGATTGATCGTCACATCGAACTCCTTGAAAATGGTGAAACTGTTGCCCAAGAAACCCGTTCTTTCGATGCTGTAAACTTACGTACGATTTCAATGCGTACAAAGGAAGACGCTAACGATTATCGTTTCTTTACTGAGCCAGATTTACAACCTTTGCATGTTTCAAAAGAGCAAATTGAGTTAATCAGGTCAGAAATGCCTGTTTTACCGAAAGCACTTTTTGAAAAATACACCAAAGAATTAAAATTATCAGAATACGATGCAACGAATATTATTTCAACAAAACCTTTTGCTGAATACTTCGAAGCATTGATTTTACATACAAAAAACTACAAATCTGCATCCAATTGGATGAACGGAGAAGTACGTTCTTATTTGAATCAACAAGGGAAATCAATTGAAGAATTTCCAATTAGTGCTGAAAAGCTAGCCGAGTTAATTGAATTGATTGATGGAGGTTTTGTTTCAAACACTGTTGCAGGTTCGAAAATTTTCCCTGAATTACTAGAAAAGCCTAATGAATCAGCGAAGAAAATTGCTGAGGAATTAAATTTAATTCAAGACAGTGACGAAGATTCAATTTCAGCTGTAATTAAAGACGTAATTAAGCAACATCCAACCGAAGCTGAACGTTATAAAAACGGTGAAAAGCAATTGATAGGATTTTTTATGGGACAAGTAATGAAAGCATCAGGTGGAAAAGCAGATCCAAAATCGGCTAACAAACTGATGCGTCAATTTTTAGATGAAAATTAATATGATTAAGAAAAGTATTTATGTTTTTGCAATGAGCGCTTTGTTCTTTGCATGTGGATCAGAAGAGGAAACGGATACGACAATGGATTCATTGGATTCAACAGAAACTCAATCAGAAATTTCAACTGATGAGGAGTCTGGTCCAATGATGAAAGATCCAAACGAAGTTCCAAACGTTACACTGAATGGTGTGCTTAAAAACGGTGGAAATGCAACTTTAGTTTTAGAGGCGAACACAGATCGTGGGCCTATTGTGATTAATAAAACGACAACAGATGCCGCTGGAAATTTCCAATTAAAAGGTGCTATTCAAGCAATGGGATTATATCAATTGCGCGTAGATGGAAATGTCGCTCAAAATCAAGAACCAAAAGTTATTCCTATGACTTTAGTTCCTGAAGATAATCTTACATTGGAATTAGACTTTAACGATTTCAATAGATCGGTGGTTTACAAAGGGACAGAATGGGCCGAACCTTTAAATGGTTACATGAATGAGATGAAGAAATTCATTGATTGGCAAATGTCTATTGTAAATCCACAAGAATACAAGCAAGAGGAATTAATGAAAATGGTGATGAAGAAAAAGGATCCAATGGACCGCTACATCATTAAGGAGATTCGTAAAGATGCTGACAACCCAGCGCATATTCTTTTGATGACTAATCTTATGCCGATGATGGGATATGATAATTATGATCCAAAGAATATTGAAGTTTTAAAGATTTTGCACGCAGCTTATGAAAAAAGCTACCCTGGACATCCAATGACCGTTAATATTGGTTCTCAAGTTGCACAATTAGAACAAGGATTAAAAGATTACAAAGATTTTAAAGAGAAGAATATCGCTCCTGAAATTGCATTACCAAATCCTGAAGGAAAAGAAATGACACTTTCTTCTTTGAAAGGAAAATACGTTTTAATCGACTTTTGGGCTTCATGGTGCGGTCCTTGTCGTGTTGAAAATCCTAACGTTGTTCGTTTATACAACAAATACAAAGGAGATAAATTTGAAATTTTCAGTGTTTCATTAGACAAGGACAAAGACAAATGGATCAAAGCTATTAAGGCTGACGGATTGATATGGGATTATCATGTAAGTGACTTATTGGGATGGCAAACAACAATGGTTGAAAAATACCAATTTAGTGGAATTCCACATACCGTTTTGATTGATCCAGATGGTAAAATAATCGCAGAAAAATTAAGAGGTCCATCTTTGGAAAGAAAGTTGCAAGAACTCTTCGGAAAATAAAAAATATAATATGATACTACGTACATTCACTTTACTGACTTTTACTTTATTAACGACATTAGGATTCTCACAAGAGCAATTCTCCTTTGTACTAAAAGGACAAATTTTTGGAACTGAGAGTGACACTATTCGAATGTTTCAAAATTTTGGATCAGAAAATGTCGAAATTGCTACTATTGATTTAAATGAAAAAGGATTTTTTGAAGAAAAAATTACTGTTACAGACAAAGATTATTACATTTTATCTCTTGAAGACAATCAGGTAATTAATATCATTGTTGAAGGACCAGACACAATTAGCATTTATGGTGATGGAAGTAATTTACTTTATCACACAAATATCGTTGGTTCTCCATCAAGTTCAGCATTGCTTGGTTTCATGAGAATAAATACACAATACAAAATCCAATTGGATTCTGCTAATCGTTATTTACAAGCCAATCAAGATAAGAAGGCAGAGATTCAAAAAGAATTTCAATCTACTTATCAAGCTTTTATGGGACAAAGAAAGCTTTACATTAATGAAAATGGTGATTCGCCAGCGTTAATTGGTGTAGTTCCTTCAGTAAATATTGAACAAGAATTTGAACTTTACGAAGAAATTGTAGGTCAACTAGATGCTAGTTTTGGTCACAGTCCAACAGTTCAAAGAATAGTAAAGGAATTTGCTGTGAACAAGCAAGAAACGATTGCTAAAATGCCATTTGCTCCAGGAACAGAGGTGAAGGAAATTACATTGCCGAATCCAGATGGTGATACTTTAAGATTGTCAGATTATAAAGGTAAAGTTGTTTTGATTGACTTTTGGGCTGCTTGGTGTGGACCATGTAGACGTGAAAATCCTAATGTGGTCAACCTTTACAATAAATACAACAGCAAAGGTTTTGAAGTGTTTTCTGTTTCATTAGACAAAGACAGGACAAAATGGTTGGCAGCAATTGAACAAGATGGTTTAGTTTGGGACACTCATGTTTCAGATTTAAAAGGATGGTCATCAGCTGCAGGTAGAGATTATAATGTTACTTCAATTCCTTTTACTGTCTTAATTGATGGAGAAGGAAAAGTAATAGGAACTAACCTGAGAGGTGAAGGCTTAGCCAATAAATTGCAAAGTATCTTCGAATAATTCTTGAATCTGTAATGTCAAACCCAAGTAAAAAAATATATTTTGCTTCCGATTTTCATCTTGGTGTACCAACCGCTGAAAAAAGTCTTGTTCGCGAAAGATTAATCGTTCAATGGCTTGATGAAGTTAAAAAAGACGCTGAAGCCATTTATTTAGTTGGCGATATATTTGATTTTTGGTTCGAATATAAACATGCTATTCCAAAAGGGTTTGCACGTTTGCAAGGAAAAATAGCAGAAATCACTGACAGTGGAATTTCGGTTCACTTTTTTACTGGAAATCACGACATGTGGATGTTTGGTTACCACGAGCAAGAACTAGGAATTATCATGCACCGAGAGCCTGTCATCTTTGAAGCACAAGGCAAAAAAGTTTACATTGGTCATGGTGATGGATTAGGACCTGGCGATCACGGTTATAAATTCATCAAAAAAGTATTCTCAAATACCTTTTTTCAATGGTGTTTTGCCCGACTTCATCCAAATTTCGGAATAGGATTAGCGAATTATTTCTCAAGATCCAGTAGAGCAAAAGCTGGTGATACTGACGAAAAGTACTTGGGTGATGATGAAGAATGGTTAGCTATTTATTCCAAAGAAGTACTGGAAAAAGAACACATTGATTACTTTGTTTTTGGTCACCGCCATTTGCCAATCGCCATGTCGATTGGAGAAAATAGTGAGTATTATAACCTAGGAGATTGGATCAAATACTACACTTATGGAGTCTTAGAAAATGGTGAATTCCATTTAAAAACATATCCTGATAATCAACCCTTTATTTTTTCAAAAGACAAATAGTAAAGATTATAGTTTTTTATTTCTATTTTTGAAATAGAATATAAACACTATTACAGACTATTCAACCAATAGGCGAAATCTTTCGTTACCTATGTTTGAAGTAAGTTTAAAAACTATTATTATGATGAAATCTGTCACTCGCTATTTTAGCGCAATATTTCTATTTTTTTTAGCCAATATTTCCTTTTCACAAACACAAGGAGTTGCTTATACAGCAGTTGGGAAAGGTGTCGCAACTACTTTTGTTACAGATTATCATTCTTTAGGAATCAACAGTTCAGCTTTAGGTTGGGGAACAGGTTTTGAAGGTAAGAAGTTTACACTAGGTACAACTGAATTCTCCGGAGGAATTTCAAGTCCTTCTTTGAATAAAGACCGTTTAAAAAACGTGATGTCAAGTGTAAGAAGTCAAATAAATAAAGAAGAAGGATTTGATTTTGACCAACAAAAGTCTGCAGCATCAGATTATGCAGAATCAGGAATTACAGTTAATGCAAGTTATAACTGGTTTGGCGCATCATATCAAAGTGAAAAGTTTGGAGGAATTGCAATTTCAATCAACGAAGAAATTAACTGGTTTTCTCAACTCAATAGACAAACAACAGATCTTATTTTCAGAGGGAAAAGGTCAGACTATTACGATTCTTTGGTGATTGTTTATCAAGGAGACACTTCCACCATCTCAAATTCTGGAAATATTTCACAAGATTCGCTAGAAGCTGTAATAAGAGGGGAAAGAAATAATCCTTTATTGATCAGCCAAATTTCGGATGGTTCTAGAATCAAATTTTCTTGGAATCGAAATTTCAATATTGGTTACGGAAGGAAAATCTTAGGAGACAGAGAGACATTTGCATTATACGCTGGAGTAGTAGCGCGTTACATTCATTCAATTGCAATGTTTGATATGGAATCAAATTCAAATGGTTTAAGCTTGAATTCTTCATTAACTCCATTTTTTAATATTCAATATGACAATGAAACAACTACAACAAATAGTGGAACATTTCCTGAATCAGTTGGAAAAGGGTATGGTTTAGATTTTTCAACGAGTGTAATTTTACTGGATAGAATAAAAATTGCGGCTGCAGTGAATAACATTGGAAGAGTAACTTATAAAAGTAATGTCTACCGAGTAAATGATACTTTATTGGGTTCAACAACCATGGATGGTATTGAAGGTGCAGGATTTGAAGAAATAATGGGTCAGATTTCCGAAGATGGAGGATTGTTTAGTTTGGAAAATGAAAAAGAAGTTGTTGTAGGAAATGCTGCAACTTTTAGATTAGGAGGAAGTATTTCATTTTTCGATAATATGTTGGATGTGGGAGTGGATTTCGTAGCACCTTTCAACAGAGACAATCCTGGAAGTTTACAAAATTCTGTTTTCTCAATAGGAGGTGATATTCGACCAGTTAAATGGCTTCAACTGAGCGCGGGTTACTTTGGTGGTGGAGTTTATGCGCACAATGTTCCAGTTGGAATTAACTTTATTTTGGGAGAAGGAAGATATGAATTTGGTATTTCCTCGCGTGATGCGCTTTCCTTCTTTTCAAAAGATGGGAACAGTTTGTCAACCGCTTTTGGCGTGGCGCGATTCCGTTTTTAATTGATAATTTTGGAACGAGTGGCTTGGGGCGATTTGCTAATCGCCCTTACCACGCGCACCGAGCAGATGTGCGAAAGTAGAGTCGAGTAGATGTACCGAGAAGATGCACCGAGAAGTTGTTTTGACTTGTGCCATTGTACAAGATTTAAAAGAGCGATAAACCATTATCAATTATCCATTATAAAATTATCAATTATTCAATCCCTATCGCGTTTACAATTAACCATTGATAATTAACAATTAAAACTTCCGTATTTCAATTCCTTTTCCAATCCGAACCATCCGATTGATAATCATTCGGATATCTCTGTCTTCTTGGTACCTATCTATCGCTTCTTTCCATGTTTCTATGGAACGGTCATTGAGTTTTTTTGGGAGATAGCCATAACCGATGAAAGTTCCTCTTTCTACCATGAGTAATGCGAGTTCGTTTGCGTCTCTTCCTTGATCTATGATGAAGAAGTTGTCGAGTTCGAAATTGAGTTGGTCTATGAGTCTTTTAACGCGTTGATTGTAGTCTTCTGGTGCTTCTTCTCCTATGCAAGCGCCTTTACACTCCTTGATTTGATATTGAAAACAAGAAGTAGCTGTTGGATATAATCCGACCAGTTTTTTACATAAATTATAATCTTCAACAGCTCTTTCTAAAAAGATTCCTCCTTCATTTTTGTTGGAAAAAGTTGTGATTGGGGCATCGTTTCGTTTTTTGACCAAATCCAAGTGTAAATTGACATAACCTTTTCCATCTTCAAAAGCGAAAAGTCCAAAAGGATATTTGTCTTTTCTTAATTGTCGGTTGTAATGTGGTTTGTGCTTCTTTATTAGATTCGATTCATGAATTAATGCGATAGCCTCAGAACCTGTAATGTCGTATTCAACACGCACAATTTCTTTGGACATGTTGATTCCTTTCTTGGTTTTAATGTTCTTTAAATGCTGTTGAACACGACTTCGAATGTTTTTACTTTTTCCAATATAAATCAATCGACTTTCTTCATCGTAGAATTTATAGACGCCAGTTAATTTTGGAATGGCTTCAATGGCATCAAAATCTAATCCTGGATGCAAATGTTTTGGTATTAAATCCGATTGAACTAGACTTAAAAGCTTCTCTTGATTTTCTTTGAATAATAAATGAAAAAGTTCTACAGTTGCCAAAGCATCTCCACGTGCACGGTGTCTTCCCACCAGTTCTATTCCTAATTCATCTGTCAATTTCCCTAAACTATAGGAAGCGTGTCCCGGAATAATTTGTCGTGAAGACTTTACGGTGCACAAATATTCCATTCTAAATTCAAAGCCTAGCGATTTGTATTCGCTTCGTAAGATATTATAATCAAAACCAACATTGTGTGCTACAAAAACAGCATCTCCAATAAATTCGAGTACCTGTTTCGCCAATTCATAGAATTTTGGAGAATCTTCCACCATTTCGTCATTAATTCCCGTCAATTGAGAAATGAAATAGGGAATAGGTTGCTCAGGATCTACAAGCGATGTGAACTCATCAATAATCTTTTCTCCATCCGTCAGGAAAATTGAGAATTCAGTTATTTTGGAGTTTCTGATACTTCCACCAGTTGTTTCTAAATCTGTTACAGCGTATAGCATTTTGTAAAAATAAGGAATATTGCTTGAAGTGGTTTTGTATCTTGATGAAAAATTAAGCTTAATATTCAAGGCTCTTTAATTAGCTATTTACTTGAAAAAACACATTGCCTTATTTAAATATGCCACAGCAGTGCAACTGCAGCGGTGCGATTTAAATAAATTGCATTTCAGAACAGTTTCAGAACTTTTGCTCGCAATCTTAATTTACGAAGTGATGTTGTGTTTCGACTAGGGCCGCGCTGCAGTTGTACTGCTGCGCTTTATTCTCGAAGCACAAATGCTCTTCTTTAGAATACACTCTAATTTCGAAGCTTTAACTTCCACCCCGACGAAAACCAGCAGCTTTATGAAGTGGTTTTTGTTTGCAGTCAAGCTAATTTGGGTAGCGACCTTGTGAAGCTCCCACAAATAGCTTGACTGCCAAAAAGAAGGAATAAACTATATTAGCTTGTATTTGAAAACACAACAATATTAAAATTGATTCTTTTGAGCCCTTTCTACTTTTTTTCTTGTCGGCTGATGCTTAGGCATCTCCTAAAGAAAGAAAAGTAAAAATCTTCTCAAAAAATCTTCAATTTATAAAAATTGTCTGTTTACAACCACAAACTATGTAGCAGGCGGAATTGGTGGCCAAAGAAAAGACGAAACACTCTCAACTATAACTACTATTTTTTTATAAAGAGATTATCCTTTCCTAATGAATAGAAAATTTAGACAGTAGATGATAGACAATAGATTTGTCATCTTATTTTCTAGCATCTAGCATCTAAAATCTCTAGCTAAATCATACTATACAAAAAACATACTTCCAATTAGTTCAAATAAATAAAACGAACCTTTCTCAAACTTTTGTGTATTACGGTAAAACAAGATATCATGAAAGGAACAGTAATTTTAATGACAGTGCTATTTTGTGCATTTATTGGAATGGCACAAGAGGAGCCGCAAGAAGTTAAATCCATCGTAAAAGAAATCCATGAGTATGAATGGTACACGACTCAATATTTGCTTTGGGAGAAGGAGATTGAGAAAGATAAGAAAAATGGAAATGCTTGGATTAATTTATATTCCGCGGCGAGAATGTCCAGAATTTCTGCTGGTGATAAAGAAATTAGATCAAATTGGTATGACAAAGAACTGGAGGTCGTTAATAATATGAGTAAATCCATTAAAGGAACTTTTGCTTATTATCGAATTATGGGTTGGTACCACTCGATTTGGAGTGCAAAGGATAAGGCGGAGGAAGATAAAATAATTAGTTATGTTGAGAAAGCCCATGAATTAAATCCTACTGAAGCTGATATTTATCCGAATTTGATGAATATTTATGAAATTGCTAGACCTGATTTAGCAAAGCTAAAAGAGATTTCAAAGCTGTGGAAAGCTTCTGCATATAATACTCCGAAATTGATGGCGCTTTCTTATAATGTTTTAATGAATACAAAAAAAGATGCTATAATTATAACTGGAGGTGACAATGATACTTATCCTTTATGGATTATTCAACATGCTGATGATTTTAGAAAAGACGTAAATGTTTTGAATATTTCTCTATTACCGATTGAAGAATATCGCAATAGATTATTCAAAAAAGTTGGAATTCCAGCGCTTGAAGGTGAAAGTCATAAATCTTCAGAAATTTTAGAACATATTATCAAATACAGAGGTGGTCATGATCTTTATTTTTACAACAAAGGAATAGCAGCTAAGGACAGCACAATATTTGACAAGCTTTATAATGTTGGCGTAATCTACCAATACTCAGAAGAATCTTTCAATAATACGTCACTAATTGTAGATCATTTTGAGAATAAATTTATTGTTGATCAGTTAAAGTATGATTATTATCAAAGTGAATATCCGTTGATAGATAAACAATGGGATTACTCTTATTTGCCTGGATTAGTTTCTCTTTATCAGCATTATGAATTGATAGGAAATGAAGTGAAAGCGAAAGAAACCAAGAAGATTATTCTATTTTTAGGGAAAGACTTTTACGGTTTAGATGAAATCAAAGAAGAAATAGGTTTTGAATAATCTTAAAACAAATAAACATATTTCAGATGAAAGCCTGATGTCGTCTCTCCAAAAGGGGGACGAATCGGCGTTTACTGTTTTGTATGATAGATACAGTAATCGGATCTTGTACTTTATGTTTAAAATGTTGAGAAATGATGAAGCGAAAGCACAAGATTTTACGCAAGATGTTTTTATAAAAGTCATTGAAAAGGCGGATCAGTTTGATACTGATAAATCCTTTAAAACTTGGATTTTTACTGTTGCAGCAAATCATTGCAAAAACTATTTTAGAAGTAATAGGCAGGTTTTTGACATTAATGATTCAAGTAATTCTCTAGTTGTTCAAGACTCGATTGAAGAGATTTACGATCAAAAAGAGTTTCGAATTAAGCTGAATATTGAAGTGGATAAGTTGAGTTATAAATTCAAGGAAACGTTTATCCTTCGCTATTTTGAAGATTTAAAACTCAAGGAAATTGCTGAAATTATGGAATGTCCTGTCGGTACGATTAAATCCAGATTGAACCATGTGACACAAATTTTAGCGAAAAAATTAAAAGTGTACAAAGTGTTATTTGACAGTAGTCAGATCAACGAAAAAACTAAAGATTATGAAGATTAGATTAGCAGAATTAATCGAAAAAAAGTCATTTAAGGAACTTTCAAAAGAGGAGCAAAGCTTTGTCTTGACCCAGACTTCAGAAGAAGAGTACAATGAAAAGCACCAACTTATAGCAAATGTTAAAGATGAATTGAAGTCTGAAGCAAGTGAGCTTAAAGCCAATGAAAGTATTCGATTAAGCGCGCTTGCTGCTTTGCGTGCTAAACAAATAGTTGTGGAACCAATTTTCACTTCAACTTCAAGCTCAAAAACCAAAGTGAAATCAGGTTTTTTCAATTTCAAAATACCTTTATGGACAGCAGTTGCGGCGGTTTTTATGATCTTTATTTTGAGTACTCCTGTATTTATTGATTCGCAATTGAATTCCGATAAATCTAATCAATTAGTCGCTTCTGTGGATACGATTTACATTGATAAAATCATAAGAGACACCATAGAAATAACTAAGCCAGCGGATACGGTTTTGAAAACTGTTTATGTTACAAATAATGACATTTCTCAAAAGGTAATTGCTGAGAATGAATTTGAAATAAATAATGAGGTACAATCAACAACAGATTTTTCAATAAATAGAAGCGACAATATTCAAAATGAATTAGAAATGAGAATGGCGATTGGCGGATATACCAATACAATTGATTTCTCGAATCCGAAATCGGGTAGGAGTTTGTCTGAGGATAAGATTGGGAAAGTAGTTTTGGATGTTGTGAATTAAACACGAAAATCCTATTCAATAACCACTTTCATACGTTTAATTTCACCTCCGTTTTCGTTATCAATGATTGAGAAAATATAAATTCCAGAACTCAGTCTTGAAACATCATATTTTGAATTTAGTGCTACATCTATTAATGGATAAGACAATTCTAGATTACCTTTTAAACTGTAGACTTTCATTTCACCACTTTTGATAGATTGGCTCAATTTCAAAGTAATTATGTTTGAAGTTGGATTTGGATATAGCGTAATTTCAGTGGATGATTTCAAAATTATAGTATCTTTTTCTTTTTCCAAAACATGTATTACAGGGTAATTGGTGTTGTAGATTTTATCGTTATCGAAAATATAACGCAATTGGTAGTAACCTGGTTGAGCATCATTAATTGTGGATGATACGTGGTGATAATGGCTTTCAAGTATTTGAAAATCATAGTATTGTACATTCATTAATCCATCATTATAAATCCATTGAACAGAATCATAAAATCGACCACCAAAAACTCCTACTTCGTTCAAATACTCCCAATTTAAAATTACAGGCTTATTTTCAATAATTTGAATTTCGAAAGTGTCCATATTGTCTCCATACTTTAGTTCATGTGATGACAAACGAGTCGAATAATCTCCATTACCGTAGGTGAAATTATACCTTACTGTTAATCCTTTTTCTTCTTGTGAAAACAATCCAAAACTTAATAAAATAACGGAAATTAATGTTTAATACTTCATATATAGTGTGTTTTACTAGATTAACGAAGTTTTTATTTAATTATTTCATGAACGGATATTTTGTTTATCCTTTAAAGGAGTTGTTTTTCTAGATAAAATGAATTTCGAGAGTTGTTTGTAATAGACTTACCTTATAAAGTGCCAGATTTCAAGATAAAATTCAAAATATTCCATAAAAACGCTTTTCTCATTGATTTTTTAAAAAATATACATTAGATTTAGAATGATGTAAGTTGCAAAAATTATTAAACGACTAAAAACGAAACATTATGGGTGATTCAAAAAAGAATGAAAAGATTCCAAAAGATAGAGAAGAGGCTGAAAAGTATTATGGTGATGAGCACAATGAACAACTTAAAAAGAAGGATTTAGATAAGTTGAAAAGTAAACAAGGTAAAGGCGAAAGACCGGCAAATAAAGAACGTTCGAAAAGCAATGTTTTGAGTCATCCAAGAGATGAAGATGATGATTCGTATGAAATCGATCACAATAAAAAGAATTCTAAGAAGAAATAGAAGTTTATAGTTGTAAGCTATTGGCTTTAAGTTGTATGAGTAATGTCAAAGTTTTAGCATTTAATTTTAAGACAAAGGCAAAAATATGCATACAGCTTATTGCCTATTTAAGTTTAACAGGTTTGTTAAATTGATTCCTTTCAATTCATTTTGAAAGGATTTTTTTATTCTATTCTAAATCAAAACAGTTGAAAAACTGAAATGCTATTTTTAAATCTACTTTTGTTAATTCCGAATTTACGATTGTTATTTCAAACTCTGACAATGTAATTTACACTATGAATTGTTTTAAAACCCGAGAATAAGATGTTAAGATTTTTATTATCCATTTTACTTATCACTTTAAGTTATGTTGCTTATTCATCTGACTTTTGTGATCAATATAAAATGTCATTCTATTTTGAATCTAATTCTTCAGAACTACAGAAAAACGATAAAAGAAAGCTAGATTCTCTTGTTTTGACCTTAAAAGGCGAGTTTTATATTGAAATTCATGGATTTACTGATGACATTGGTGAATCTGAGCCTAATTTTAAACTTGGTGAATCAAGAGCAAAAAGTGTGGCTCATTATTTCAAAAACGACAATATTAAAATCATTTCTTATGGAGAAGTAGATCCTATTTTCCCGAATGATAACCCTCAGAATTTGGCGAAAAACAGAAGGGTGGATTTGTTTTTAATTCCAACTTATAATGGTAGAATTAGAATTTCAGGAAAACAAAATAGTTCGATTGATATTCCTTTGAGCAGTAAGACGGACAAAAGTTGGTGTGACTGCGAATTTGAATTAGAAGAGATTAATTCTGATGAAGAAGCGGCTGAAAAAGGAATACCATTAATTACCAAGGATGCTATTGAATTTAGTACAGAGGGAATAATTCGCCTAAAACCTAACGCTTGTTTTACTTATAATTGCAATGATAGTATTGTAATTAGTTTGCCATGGAGCGCAGCAGATAGTGTTGCCTCAATTGCAGTTTTAAAGAGCGATAATAATGGTTTTGAATGGGAGTTTCTCAATGAAGAATTAAAATATATTTTGGCGAATAGTCAGATTCTAGTTACAATTCCATGTGAAAAATGGAATAGATATTGGATAACAATTTGCGGGAGAGGGTTGAGGAATGAAAACAATAAATTGTATGTTACTTTATTAGAAAGGACAAGTAATTATTTTGAAATAGAACCAAAAATATTCATAAGGCGTTTTACTGATACAGTTTATCATTACTCTCCAGAAGATTTAGCTGATTCAGTTCAATTTTATGATATAGGAAGAAATGAAAATCAAGAAATATTCTATTTATCAGATACCTTGAATAAATACAAAGTTTCTCCAAACTTAACTAAAGTACCGTTTTCAAAATATAAAAAATTAGAATTTACTGATACGATGCTACTGCTAAAAAGCAAAGTAGAGATTCAGTTCAGAACACATGTTCAAGGAGAGAAAATTTACCTTAACAATGAGATATACGAAGTAAGAGGGAATTTCTTTGATAGATTATTTAATCTAACCCGTTATCAAATTCCACTGCCAAAGTCTGACTATTACTTTACAATTAATGGAATCAAAAAAAGTTATTCAGCCTTAAAATTTAAGTATAAGAGGCGACGTAATCATTATAAAGCTAAGGTTAGGAAATAGAAATTCTTTTTGAATTCATGACCTTTGGCGCCTTCGACAGGTTAGTCAACGCAGTCAACGGATAACTCTTCTTTGAATTAGCATTCTAAAATAAAACCTAATTATTTTGATGTTATTTTCATTCTCTTCAAAACGTTTTTCCATTTACCTACATTGCCTTCGACAGGCTCAGTCAGCGGATTACTCTTCGGCGACTGAGCTTGTCGAAGGTAATGAAAATGCCAAACTCTCTGACAACTTTTTCTCTTCTTTAATTTACCTCCCAATCACAATCTTCTCTCTAAAAACCTTATCTCCATTTTGAACCACAACAATGTAAATTCCTGGAGGAGTATTTTTATTTGAAATTGAAACAGAAATTAAATCACTATTCTCAATTGAAGAATGAATAATCTTACCTGTTAAATCAGTAATGAAAATTGATTTTTCGCCTGATAGTTTTGAAGCATCAATAGTGAAAGTTCCATTGTTTGGATTTGGATAGATATTGATTTTTGTTTGATCAATTTCATTGGAGAGATTTGCTGTGATATCCTTTTGAAAATAGAGTCTTTTATTAGCGCTTAATTGCTCAAATTCAAAAGAAATTGGGGTATTGAATTCGTCCTTAAATAGCACAGTATCCAACGAACCATTCCAGTCGATAACGAAAGATTGTTCTTCAACAAAGTTCAATGATTGAACAGTGACCACTAAATCATTTCCAATAATTTCAGTGATGCATTCTAGTGAATCTCTATTTCTCCAAAAATCACCAAATTCCTCAAATGCAATGATTTCTGATCTATTTGGTAAGCCATTTATGTAGTCAATCATTGCGTCCAGTTTATACATTCTATTGGGGTGAATTAGAATTGTAGTTGGTGCGAAGTTATCATGGTATTGTTGTGTTACGGTATTCCAAATAGCCACTTTTTCAGGATAGTTTGAATTGTCGATAGGATCACTGCTGTAAACATCAGATATCGTCATTGGAATTTCTAGAATAGTTGACTCATCAGCAGAAAAAGAACGATCTCTAATTGCATAATAGGGGAAGCTAGAAAGCACATCGTTGGCTGAGTAGGTGGAGTTGTAGCTATAATTAGTCAGTTCCATTGCTCTAATTAGAGAATCATTATAAGCTAAATGTCCTGCTCTAAAACTTCTGATTGAAACAGAGAAATCGTCTTGAAGTAAATTTTTAGAGACTTCAATTTCTCCTAAAACGGAACCATTCGCAGTAGCTCCATTACTGTAATTTGGACTATAATTTCCTGTAGTATTTCCTAGTTCGCCCATTGGAAATAGATTTATATCAGCAAAATCTGGATAATGTCCAACGGAATGAGAAGCTAAAGTGTGACCATCTAATTGGAGTTTATTTATTTGGGTATAACCACCAACATAAAAGTTTGTCATCCATTGATCACTCAAGTATCTTGTGGTAATATTATAATGCGCTTTAATTCCATTTTGAAATTGATATTCCGAAAAAACATGCATTGTGTCCATCGCTGTTCTGCTATCGACATCATGTGTTAGCATTATTGCAGAATGTGCGTTATTGTGAGCTGTATGTTTATAAACTGTATGTGGAATGTGATCTCGAACAATGTTTCTGAGCACGATCATAATGACGTCCGAAGTTGGTTCAAAACCATTTGAATAGGTTCTGTGGGCTTGGACATCAAAATTAGCTTGGTTTCTGTATAAAACATCTCTAAAATCTGGTCCAAAAGTATATACAGCACCTGATCCGTAATTGTTTTTAACTACTGCTGGTTCTTGGTTTTCATAGAATGCTAGGGGAGTACCTGTTGTTAGATCATACTGACGCGTGTAAAATGATGTTCCGCTAGATGGTCTACCTAAGGAAATTGTAACTTCTAGCGAGTCATCAATTAAATCAAAGATTGGAGCTGATAAAGTATCCCATTTCATTTCAAATAAGGTGTTTGAAGATGTTGAATTACTTATTCCACATAAGCTAAATAAATCTGGTTCTCTAACGGATGAAGTAATCAAAACTCCTCCAGTAGAAACGAAATTGTCAATTGCTAATATTTCAGCGGCATTAAAAGCATTTTCTTGAATTCTAGAACCTGTAATGATCACTGGATATTGTAATGCTATTGCTAAAGAAGAAGTTGTATCGTAAGGAACACCTGCCAAACGCATTACACGAATTGCAGAAAGCTTTCTAGAAGTTCCTGTTTCGCCATTGTAGTTCGTCATGTCTAAAACACAAACCTTTCTGTCTATTTGAGACCAAGTATTTGAACTCAAGGTGATTATTAGCAACAGTAAACTCAATTTAATATACTTCATCATCAATTATTTATTTCTTAAAGTCACTTGTTTTACTTTTGTTCTAATCATCATAGCTTTCCAAAAGTGTTTTGTTCTAATACAAACATTTTCACAAAGATAGCACTTTCTACATTTTTTAGCAACGAGTTGATTAGCTATGTTTTATTGGTCTCAGAAATAGTTAAAAATATGTGCTTTAGTGCATCTACCTTTAGCTTCTAAAAAGTTTTATATCGAACAATAGATTTTAGAGGTTAGACAAAAGACAAAAAAGAAAGTCTATTGTCTATTGGTCTATAATCTAACGTCTAAGATTAAAAATCTAACATCTAAATTTTCCCTTCATATGCAATCAAATTACAACCCTTTTTCTTTCGCATGAATTGAAGTTTTTAATGGATTCCAGGGATCATTATAACTTGCTTTAAAGAACAATTCCATGAAATAAGCACGTGTTCTTACAAATCTCAAGAAGTATCCAAAGTAGAGTACCATTAAAGGAATATACGGAATGAAATAATAATTTGGCGCATTTGTCCTTTTCCTGAACAGTCCGAAGATTAGCAATTTAATGTAGCCCATGGAAGTATAAAGGAACAGATTGGTTAATATGACATGGAGGATGAGATTTGGGAAATTAAAAATTAAATCAATGAAATAAAAATACCACATAAAGTTAAGAACCAGGTTGTAGAGTATGTTTTCGAAAAACGAAATAAAATTAATTATGCTAAAACCTTGGGTTGGAAATAGAATATCTTTATGCTTTCTTAATCTGAAACGAATTAACGATTTGTCCCATCTGTAGCGCTGTTTGGCTAGTTTCTTAAAAGTATTTGGCGCACTTGTTAGACAAACAGCTTCTGGGGCAAAATGTATTTTGTAACCTGATTTTCTAATTTTCACTGTAATATCACCATCTAGTCCAGGGCCAATGTCCCAACCTTGAATTTTATCCATTACATCTGCTCTAAAAGCACCAAAAGCTCCTGAAATAATGCGGTAAATTCCGAATTGACTGGTAACAATTCTCCCGATTCCAACAGAATTAAAATACTCAACTGCTTGGAGCGTTGTGACGAGGCTTTCCTTGTAGTTTCTTACCATCACGTTTCCTCCAACTCCGCCAATGTCCTTGTCGTAATAGAAAGGCAAAATTATTTTTTCTACAGCATCATTGTCATAAGAGCAGTCAGCGTCTAGATGAATAATGTATTTTCCTTTGGTAAAACGCAATCCTAAATTTGCGGCAGAAGCTTTTCCGCCCCTTTCCTCATTTCTATAAAACTGGTCGATTAAGCCATTTTTCAATAGACTTTTACATATTATTGGTGTGTTATCATCTGAACCGTCATCGATGATAATAAGCTCGTAATTTCTATACGTTTGTTCCGATAAAGATTTTACGAGTTTGAAAATATGTTTACCCTCATTTTTTCCAGGAACGATAATTGAAACAAGCGGATTTTCTTTTTTAAACTCCTCCCTTGCACGTTTCCATCTTTTTCGGTTGGTCCAAATTGAAACCCTGTGTAAAATAAGTCCAACAAGGTCGAGTAGGAAATAACGAAAAAATTCAAAAATTACAAAAAACCAGAATACCCTCAGAAATTTTGAAGGGCCTAGTGCTTGTAAGTAACTTATGAATTCTCCAATTGTATCCATTAAATGTAATCTTTAACCAATTGTTGAATTTGTAAATCACTGGAAAGCTTAACGGTTACCGCTTTTACTTCATGTTCTAATGTGACGATCATGTTCTTGAAATTGGTTTCCATTAACTCTCTCATTAATGTAATTATTTCTTCTGTTAATCTTCGGGCAATTTTTAACGGTAAATCATTTATAGCAATCAAAATAGTTGATGAACTATAGAATGTAATAACAGATGAAGTGGGTAAATATTTTCTAATTGCTTTTATTAGAACCTTCAACATCGTTCTTTGTAGTTCATTGTCCATTGTTGAATACGCCTCACCTGAATTTTTCAAATGAAGAACAGCCAAATTACTATTTCCCTCAGTTTGCTTTAAGCGTTCAATCTCATATTTAAGCATAGTTCTAAAAGTATCCATCTTTACTGTTCCAATGATTTCTTGAAGATCTTTACTCGTTGTCACATATCCACTAACAGACATAATTTGTCCTTTTTTAGTAACAGATAATGCATTGATACTGCTTTTATTCAACTTTTCCACTTCATTGTCGAATTTACAAGTCATACACTTTGCTTTCACATTGAAATCTTGGAAGCGATGTCCGCAACTCAAACAATCATTTATGATACTTGGTTTGTCATAATCTACTCCAATATGTCTCAGTGTTTTATTACATTTTGGACAATTGAGTGCGTCATCAATTTGATTTTTAAAATCTTCTATTGGTCCCACATAGCTGCATGGAAAGTGATGTACAATGTCTTGAGATGTAGCATTTGAACTATTGCACTTCGGACAAACTTCTCGGTAACTTAAATATCCTGTTGTACATTTCGTACATAAGTAAACGGAGTCGAGAAATTCTTTTTTCATTAATTTCTCTTCGAGCATTATATTTATAATATTCAGAACTTGATGTTCTTCATGACGCGAGAAATTAACTGATAGAATAGGGTAGTTGTAACCAATTCCAGAGTTAAAATCTACAAAAGGTTCCATTTCTTCCATGTCTCTGGAGTACATATATGAAAGTACTTTCTGAATAATTAAGGCTTCATAACTTAATGAACTCGAAAAAGTTAAATCTTTAATTCGTAAAAGAATATTCTGAAGCTTTGGAAGAATTAATTTTATTTGTTCTAAAGAGTATAAAGTACCATCCAATAAATTTGTATAAGGATCTTTAAGACTACTTTGATTCAATAAAAGTATTGGCTTGAGGTAATGTTCAGGATTGAAATGCCCTCTAATTCGAGTTATAATATGACGTGTAAATTCCGGATCTCCTGCTTGAATAATGATTACATCATAAAATACAATATCATCAGTTTTTAATGAATCTGTGTTGTAAATTGTATAAAAAGTATATCCAGCAAACTCAATTACATGATCATTTTCCTTCGAAGGTATAATTTCAGTATTTATGTCTTTCATATTAAAATTTTCCTTTTGTAATGGTTACACGCATTTTATAAAATTTCCTCCACTTTTTAAGGTCCTCGGTATTTACAGGATAAATATCGGCAGACAAAGTACGCGTTGGCGGATCATATCTGTTTTGGAATTCTACGGGAATTAAATACGTTGAAAAGTAGAATTTTTTGATGTATCCTTCACTTTTTGTGCCATCCGGGAATTCAAGTGTTACCACATCATTTTCACGCAATTCTTTTAAATCTTCTTGATTGAAAAATGCTTTGATAAATACATTTTCGGGTTTGTGAATAGATAAAATGTTTTCACTTTTCAAGGCGACTTCAAATTCCGATTTATAGAGTTCGGTAATTGTTCCTTCCATCGGACTTTTAAATACCTTTCTTAAACTGTCTAAATTAGTTCCTGATTTAGAATTTCCCTGAGCTGATAATCCCATTTCATTTGCCAAGTCCAATTTAGAATTTAAGGACTTTAATTGTTGCTCATAAATTTTTATTTCCGCCGCTGTTGCACTGTTCTCAGCAATTAACCTATTTCTTCGGTCAATGGTGTTGGTATATTCAGATTTAGGAACAACATCCAATATTACTTGTTCTTCAATATTTTTTGCTTGATTCGTATAAAAGGAAATCAATTTTTGATTCTCATTCAGCATGGATTGTTTAATAGAAATATCTTTTTCTAATTCATACATTTCCCTCTCAATCCAACTTTGCTTCGTTTCCTTGGCTTGAATTGTACTGTATGTTCCTTCAAGACTGAATCCTAGGTTCATTTCTCCATATTGGTCTGCATCAATATAGGTAAATAAAGAATCCCCAACTTTTACTTCGTCACCAGCACCTTTGTGGAATTCCATGATGCGCGAATCTGCTGTATTTCTAAATTTCACATTCTGAAATCGTACTTGTCCAACCGCTTCAATGTAGAATGTGTTGTTTACAAAGTACCTCACTATAAAGAAAAGAATCACAGACAGAATAAGGAAATAGATCAATCTATCCCAATTCATAGGCTTTTTGGGCACCTTTTTAGGTTCCGAAGCACTTTCCGTAACGGCTATATCTCTGCGTTTGAAATTAATACTCTTCATTTAGTAATGTCTTTTTGTCTAACTCAATTAGTGATTCCATATCGTGAATAACAAAACTAGATACAGTGCTAGCCTTTTTCAACAATTGAATGTGTTCTTCAAGTTCAATACGGTTTTTAAAATCATTTGTTCGCAAGGCAATCACCACTTTTTCTTTATAATCTTTTAGAAAAGGAGTTACTTTACGTGTAATGTATTCAATTTTTATGTTTTCATAAGCCATAAAATAAACGCGATCTGAAATACTGAATATCTCCATTGTATATTCTTCAATATAATGTAATGGAATTGAAACAGTTAATTCTATATTTTCCTCATCACAATACAACCTGATTTTCTTAAGCATTTCTACATATTGCTCTAGGTATTCCACCTTTTTCTCTTGCCAATCATCAAAAACATGCGGTTCTACGTCTAAATGAAGTGCATTTATTTTTCTGTCCCCGACATTTATCATTACTTTTTGAAGATATTCTTTCGGGTTTTCATGGTAAATCAATTGATTATTTCCAATCATTATTTCAAGTCGAATACTGTCATTTTTAGGAACCCAATTGTATCTTTCCGCTTGTAAAGTATCGTTTTTAGGTTGAACAATGATTAAGTTATTCAAGTTGTATAATTCTGCATATTCCTGTAAGAAATTGCCAGAATAATTTCGAATAGCATCCGTCCAAACATAAACTCCTTTGTTGACATTATTATAAGAATCAGCATAGTTTGGAACAGCAGCATTTTTCACAAAATCCAATGTGTTGGTATATGGAAGTTCAGAATATATTTTGAGAAGATTCAAGTATAAACTTTGTTTTAATTCGATTAATTCTAAATCTATGCTCAACAATTCATTTATCGTTTGATGCGCTTTTATTGGGTTAAAAGCCATTGATTGACTGTTTTTCAAAATCCTTAATTTCCTGACGCGCTCTTCATATACTTTTCTTTTTTGGTAGAACTGAATGTATTGCTTTAATTTATAGCGGTATTCGTAAGTTAAATTGAGAATGTTTTTTTCTCTCACATAAGCTTCGTCATCGTATTTTGAATATTCAATTTTTTGCTGAATAGCTTCCAGTTTATTACTCGCTTTCATGTTCAGTGGAAGTGGCATTGAAAAGCCTAATCCAAAAGTAAAAAAGTTCCTTTTAGTGGTTGAAATTCCTGATAAATCATAAGTGTTGTAACGCGCAAATGTATTAACAGAGAAATTTCTTGACCAATGTGTTTTTAATGCCAATTGTTCTTCAAGAATAGTTTTGATTGTATCTCTAATTGGAGAATTAAAATTATTGATCAGCTTTTCGTAGTCTATGTCATATAGTGGAAGGTCGTTGATTTTAATCGCAGTATCTATTTCATAAAAATATTGATCGTTATAAGAAAGGTACAGATTTTTCAAGCCACCGATTTCTGCTAAAGTAGATTCATATTTCAATAATTCTTCTTTTGAAAGGTGTTTCAAGAAAAATAGAGACCGTGCAAAGTCAATTTGTTCGTTGATTAATCCTTCACGAATGGAAAGCATTCTCAGCTTCTCTTCATTGAAAAGATAAACGATATGATTCCAACGGTCTAGAAAAAATAGGTTTTTATCTTCTTCTAAATGCAATTTATCAGCCAAGTAAGCTTTGTTAGCATAATATTGAGCTTCTTTTCTGTTTTCAACCAAGCCGCTCTTGAGAATATTCCAATCCACACCGACCTGTGCTCTGCGATTATAAATACTATTGTCAATTACGTTTTCTTCTGGTACGTTAACATTTTCAATATAATTTGCGTTGAGATCAATTCCCCAATCATTTTTTAAAACTTCGGATTTCTGCAAATTGTACTCAGATAAATATTCGTTGGATGAACTTCTTTTAAATACTCTTCTATTCATCAATGTAAAAGCAGAGGTACTGTTGCCTCCAGTTTTGAGTTGTGGAATTGTGTCTAAATATGGAGAAATAACAGTTGTAGCCTCGTCAATAATTGCGCGAACTTCATTTTTAGTTGTCACTTGCCCTTGAGAATCAAACACAAAACTGAAAACGAATAAAAGAACTATAAAATATTTTAGTAGAGTTTTTATCATAAGTTTTTTTAAAGTAAAGCGCTGTAAACAAGTTATGTCAATATTTGCATAAGGAATCTAGTCCAACAATATACAAATTTCACAGAGTAAAACAGCAAGGAGAGTTTCAGATTCTACCAAGAAGTATTAATAAGCGGACAAAGATAAGTAACTAATTGATAATTTATAATGCCAATTAGTACATTCTGTCAACAAGCATCACTCATGACCCATCTTTCAATTATTCATGCGGTGCTGAAAGTCTTTTGGTAAAAGACAGACAATAACAAATTTATATTATGATTTGTACGTTAAAAGTAAATCAATAGAAATATGGGAAGTGATAAGAAAAACAGGACGTAGAAAACTATACTTTTTTAATGCTAATAGTTTTGTGATTTCTGGTAAATCTAAGTTCTTAATGAAGTACTCAACCAAAAGACAGTTTTTTTCACTTCTACCAACTTTAATCAGGGCAGTGTTCATAAGCTGAGAGTGATATTATTGAATGTTTCAAACTTAACTGTTTAATTTTTGTTTTACTTTTGCAAAATATATAATCTGATTATGAAAACCCTTCTAAGCTTAATTTTTATCTCCCTTTGTTTTACAACAGTTTTTGGACAAAATACAGGTGTAATTACGGGTACAATTAAAGATAAAAACCTGCAAGAAGGTTTGATTGGTGTTGTGATTACTTTAACCGGTCCTGACACTGTAAAAGCGATGACTGATATAAACGGAGAGTTTAATATTACTGCTCCAGTTGGTCGTTATAATTTAGAGACATATTATATTGGTTACAAGGATTTTATCAGTTACAACATCAACGTGAATTCTGGAAATGCTCAAGTAATTGAAATTGAACTTCAAGATGATGTTGAAGAATTTGGAGAAGTGACTATTAACGCTTCAAAATCAGTTCGTGCAACAGATATGGTTACGCCTTTAGCAACGCAAAAACTAACTGCAGAGGAAATTAAAGCAAGTCCAGGAGGAAATTTCGATGTTTCAAAAGTAATTCAAGTTTTGCCAGGAGTGGCGGGTGGATCAACTCCCAACAGAAACGACATTATTGTAAGAGGAGGAGGGCCAAGTGAAAATGTCTATTATCTAGATGGAATAGAAATTCCAGTTTTGAATCACTTTCAAACGCAAGGAGCGAGTGGTGGAGCAGCAGGAATTCTGAATGTCTCTTTTATTAGAGAAGTTCAATTGACTTCATCTGCTTTCGATAGTCGTTATGACAACGCTTTGGCGTCAACAATTGTGATTCAACAACGGAATGGTAATCCCAACAAATTGAGCGGAAACATACGTCTTTCAGGAAGTGAAGCTGCAGTGACGCTTGAAGGGCCTTTGGGAAAGAAAACAACATTTTTAGCCTCTGCAAGAAGATCCTATTTACAGTTTTTATTCCAGTTACTTGACTTGCCTATTCGTCCAGATTATTGGGATTTCCAGTATAAAATCAATCATAAAATTAATGCTAAAACAGAATTGAATTTTATTGGAATTGGCGCAATCGATAATTTCAAATTGGCTATTCCCGAAGAAGCAGATGCGAATACCGAATATATAAATCGCGCTAATCCACTCATTAAACAATGGAATTATACTGTTGGAGCTTCACTAAAACGTTTGATTAACAAAGGATATTTCACTGTAGCTTTAAGTCGAAATATGTTTTTCAACGGCGCAGATAGATATGAAGACAATGCTACGCTGGGTGGAAATAAATTGTTTAGTTTAAAGAGTTTTGAGACTGAGAATAAATTAAGAATCGATTTTAATCAGTTTTTTAGCGGTTGGAAATTCTCTTATGGATTGAGTGCTCAATATGTAAAATATGATTTAGATTTATTCAATACTGTTCAAGATGAATTGCAAGATTCAGTTGGAAATGTTATCGCTCCAGCAATTAGTTTTGAAAGTAAGTCAGCAATTGAATTTTATAAATTTGGAGTTTATTCTCACTTGAGTAAATACTTCTTTAAAGAGAAATTATTGATTACTGGAGGTTTGCGAAGTGATATGAATACATTCACAGAAACAGGAAATAATCCTTTCAAAACTATTTCTCCAAGAATATCTTCTTCTTATGCTTTCAACGACAAATGGAATATTTCAGCCTCCGTTGGTTCTTATTATAAGTTACCAGTTTATACTGCATTGGGTTTTAGAGATTCAACCGGTAACCTTGCAAATAAAGGTTTAGAGTACATTAATTCTATCCATTATACGATTGGAACACAATTCATTCCCCGGAATGATTTGAGATTTACATTTGAAACTTTCTACAAAGATTACAGAAATTATCCTGTTTCAATTTCAGATGGAATTTCGTTTGCCAATATAGGAACGGATTTTTCAACGGTTGGAAACGACAGTTATAGTTCGGTTGGAAGAGGTCGCGTTTATGGTTTTGAGGCTTACATGCAACAGAAGTTGATTAAGAATCTATTTTATATTCTAAGCACAACTGTTTATAAATCTGAATTCTCTGGAGTTGATGGTGTTTTCAGACCTTCAACTTGGGATTATGGATTTGTGGTCTCAACAACTTTCGGTTACAAATTCAAGAAAAACTGGGATTTAGGAATCAAATACCGTGTTTCTGGAGGTCAACCTTACACACCATTTGACTTGTCAGCTTCACGAATGAATTACTTAACAACAGGAGTTGGAACTTTAGACTTTGCACAAATCAACGAGAAACGTTTGCCGTTATTCCAACAATTGGATTTACGGGTGGACAAGAAAATCAACTTCAAAAATGTGAGTTTAACGCTGTTTTTAGACATTCAGAATGTGTTTCTCTACAAAATCCCAAGTACACCAAATTACACGTTCCAGCGCAATGCAGACAATACAGGATTCGAAACTACGGATGGAAATCCAATAGCATCAGATGGAAGTAATGGAATTCCAGTAGTTTTAGAAAATAGCTCAGCAACTGTGGTTCCTTCGATTGGGTTTATATTTGAGTTTTAGGGTGGGGGGAACTTTATTGTAATTACTGAGAAATCCCTTTTTTGTTGTTCCAGAAGTTAGTTTTGTGTTTTTTATAAGCTTTCTGAACTGCTACTTAATCAAGCAATGAGAGTTTTTATTTAAGTGTCGAAGATTGAAACAGTGCCAAATTGTATATTCTGTAAATGCAAATTGTTTGGACTAGGTTGCTGTAACCACTTCTGATGATAGAACAAGGTGAAAAATGTACGGATTATAACTTAAATACGGATTGATTCTTGGAGACTTTTGGATTTAGGGGTTGATTTGATGAAGTTTTTAGGGAATAGATTAAGTATGTGACTATTTTAAATTCAGTATGATTTGTCTTCTGACCAAATAAATGAATTGAAAAATTCGATTCAACTAAACTAAGAGGAGATTATCTTATGTTTTTATGTAATAATTTAAGATTAAGAGTTCTACTCTATAATATATGCCTATTTTTATACTATGAAAGCAATATATTTAATCGTAATCTCAATTTGGATAAGCGTTTATTCAATCGCTCAAGTTCCTCAAGAAATTTCCGTGACAGACGATGAACAGACTAATTTTTGGGATTCAACTACTATCATGATAATTGTAGCGGCAATAATCTTAATTATTGTCTTTGCCAGAGGTTGGTCAAAGAGTATTCGTAAGAAACGTGATGAATTGTCTCAGAATGATAAAGGTAATAAATAGATTTATTTAGACATTTCATCGGATGTTTTCTTTCTAAAAACTCAACTATATTTTTGCTTTCATTTCAAATGATTCCTAAACTTTCATTGGTTTTAGCGATTGACTTTGCTCCATCCTTTTCAATACCGGTTAATGCTCTAATGGCATCGATAGTTTCAGGTATTACAATAGCTTGATTATCCACCACGTAAGCATAGAAAAGTTCATCTCCTTGCACCTTCAACATATCTTCCCAGATGGCAACTTCGTACATATCACCCCAAGGTCTTCCCATATCTAAGAACATTTCCTTAATGGTATTGTTGGAAACTAAACCTTCGTCGTAATTTATAAACTTAATTCTACTTGATGTTTTAAATGCATTTAACACCTCATCTTTCGTTGCATGTTTTTTTAGCTTCACATTCCAATAGTGCAGATGACTTAATGTTTGCGGAACTTTTATAGCCGAAGTAATGACATTCAATTCTGGATCTACAATTTGTGCGTCAGGTCCTTGGTGACTTGGGATATCTCTTTCTGGAACCATTGTATTCATAATACCTCCTAAATGACTTTCCCAAGGATCTGTAGCTCGTCTCAAAAGAGTTCCTCTAGCATAATCCAATAAATCAGCTCTTTTTAAGGCAGTTAATGTTCTTAATATTGAGGTGGTATTGCAAGAAACGACTCTTGTTGCATCTAAATTTATTGCTGATTCATAATTGTTTTCAGCGCTAAAAGAATGACCCGTTGTTTCGTGTTTTTCTCCTCCGTGAAGAATAAACTTTGTATTTGAGGCTTTATATTTTTCTATATTCTTTGCTGCAATACTTTTTGGTGTACAGTCTACAATTAAATCCGATTGCGCAATTAAATCATCTAGATTTCCTTCTATTGGAATACCTGCGGTTGTCATTTCCTTCTTAAAAGCATCATCAAAAGCGTATACAGGTAATTCTTTATCAACGGCCATTTTTATTCGCCAATCAGAAACTATATCACAAACTCCTACTAATTCCATATCGTTTTGTAAAACGACAGCATCGGCAACACGCTTTCCTATTACTCCATATCCATTAATACCTACTTTAACTTTCTTCATTTTATTGAAATTATATTGTTGTAAATAGTATAATTTATTTAAGATATTACTTATTACTTGAATTCACCTATTAAAACAACTTTAATATTGTTTTACTAGCCGAATTAGAAGTATTCCTTCTCTAAAGTCTAATTTTTAACTTTAGAGAAGGAGATTATCCACAACAACCTTTTATTGGTTTTTTCGGTTTTTCCTCTTCCTCTACAATTCTGTAACCTCCAGCCTCCGCTAATGCAGCTTGTAATATATTGGTGCTAATTGTCTGATTTACTCTCATTTTTGCTTTGGGAGGATTTAGATTTACAGTTGCTTTATTTACACCATCAATCTCACCTAACGCTTTCTCTACGTTTGCGACGCATCCTCCGCAGGACATTCCTTCAATTTTTATTACTTGTTTAATGATTTTTATTTTTGATTGTTTTTAACTCTTAATATTTTCTTCATCTTTTTCCATTCCCATTGGCATGTTCCCATCCTCATCGGTATGTGAAAACATAAATAAACGTTCGGCAATAAATATTAGAATTATTCCAATACCCGCTGCGATAAGTACAAAAGGATCACTCAGGTATTTTATATAGATAAACGCTGAAAGCACAGCAACATCCATTACAATGGCAATTAGTGGAATGATAGGTTTAAATTTTACTTCCTTTTTTAAATGACGAAAAAGTCCCCAATGAATTGCAATGTCCATTATCAGATAGAAAATAGCCCCGATGGATGCAATTCTCGTTAAATCAAATAATACTGTTAATAAAATAGCCAATGAAACAGTAAATAGGAGGGCAGGATTTTTAAACTTTCCTATTTTTTTCAATGAAGGAATTTGCTTCATATTGCTCAGCATAGCCAATAGTCGTGAAGAAGAGAAGACACTTGCAATAACACCAGATAATGTAGCAATAATAGCTATTCCAATAGTAATCCAAGAACCCCATTCTCCAAACACTGGTTTAGCTGCCGCTGCCAATGCATAATCTTTTGCTTCGATTATTTCAGGAATACTTAAACCTCCTGCAACAGCCAATGCCAATGCTACATATATAAACGTACAGATGAGTATTGAAAATACAATAGATCGACCAAGATTTTTATGTGGATTTTTAATATCACCACCTTGATTGGTAATAGTTGTAAAACCTTTGTAGGCAAGGATTGCCAATGCTAATGCGGCAACAAAACCTAATCCTTTTGGCAGTGCTTCGGTATTTTGAGGAATATATTCTCCAGTAATGTCTGCAAAACCAGAAACTATTAGCCCCGCAATAGCCAGTAATGCTATACCCACCACTTTAATAATTGCTGTAAATGTAGCTGTTGTTCCTATCACTTTATTGCCTGAAATATTTACAATATAAGCTGTAACCAAGAGCAAAATACCAAGAACAGATGCATAACCAGCATAACTTTCAGGAAATAAACGAAGTGTATAGGCTCCAAAAGTTCCTGCAACTAAACTTTCAGAAACAACCATCGAGACATACATCAATAACGAAAATACCCCTGTGGTAGTTCCTGGACCATAAGCTTTATTTAAGAATTTTACGACACCTCCTGAAGAAGGGAAAGCGTTAGAAAACTTTACATACGAATAGGAACTAAACCCAACTACAATAGCACCTGCAATAAATGCAATGGGAAATAAATCGCCAACGAGTTCAGCTATTTGTCCCATAAGTACAAAAATACCAGCACCAATCATAACACCAGTTCCTAGAGATATAGAACCAATTAAAGATAATTTCTGATTTTTAATTTTGTTCATTTTTATCTTTTTTAGTTTTTCTGAATTATGATTAAAGCTCTCAATGATCTTAAAACGATAACAAGTGAGAAGCAAACAATAAAAAATGAGCAGTAACATTAGACCGCAACATAGCAAATTTGTCTTCTAAGTATTTGTAAGTTTGTTCCCAATAAGCCACCAGGTTTAGTCCATCTTACTTTAACTTCTAAAAACTCTTAACTCAACATTAGCTATTCGAAAAAAGAATCTATTTTGTCTAAAGTCTAAAGTCTAATATCTAATATCTATCTTTGTCTAACTTGCCTAATATCTTCTCCTTACTTCTGACCAATCTTCCGTCTCAACAACTGCGCATTTATCGCACAAACAATTGTACTCACACTCATCAAAGCGGCACCAAAAGCTGGGCTTATCATTAGTCCTGGAATAAATCCTGTTGCTAAAGGCAAAGCGATGACATTATAGCCAGTAGCCCAAACTAAGTTTTGAACCATTTTTTTGTAAGTCTCTTTTCCAAATAAAATTAAGTTTACAATATCCTTTGGGTTACTGTCCATTAAGACGATATCAGCAGTTTCTGCAGCAACATCGGTTCCAGAACCTATTGCAATTCCAACATCAGCTTGTGCTAGAGCAGGAGCGTCGTTTACACCGTCCCCAACCATGGCTACAAATTCATTTTTCGCTTGAAGTTCTTTTATTTTCTCCAATTTTTGATCGGGAAGAACCTCTGACATATAATCGTCAAGTCCCAACTTATCAGCTACATATTTGGCTACGATTTCGTTATCTCCCGTGAGTAAAGAAGTTTTTATGTTGTGTTCATGAAGCGTTTTAATTGCATCATAAGAACTTTCTCTTATTTCATCAGCAAAGGTGATAAAGCCAATTAATTCTCCATCTACAAAAGTGAAGATTTTGGTTTCTACTCCTTCATTTTCGTCTGTATCTACTGTTTTATTCATTTGCTCCAACAGTAAAAATCCTCCTGCTTGAATTTCCTTGCCATTTACGATTCCGTGAACACCAATTCCAGCAGTATACTTAAAATCAGTGACAGAAGGGATTTCTAACTTTTCTTCTTTTGCTTTTCGCATTAATCCTTTAGAAATATGATGCTCCGATGGACTTTCTACTGCCGTTGCATAGGTTAAAAGATCTGTTTCAGTATAATCCGGCGATAAAGAGACTATGCGTGTGACTTCGTGTGAACCTTTGGTTAAGGTTCCTGTTTTATCAAAAACGATGGTTGTTATTTTTCGAGAGGACTCAAAAGCAGTACGATTTCGTATAAGTAAACCGTTTCTTGCGGAAACACTTGTAGATATGGAAGCAACGAGTGGAATTGCTAGTCCCAATGCGTGTGGACAACAAATGACCATAACAGTTACCATGCGCTCCATTGAAAATGCAACTGTTTCACCCAGTGCCAACCACGTGAAGAAAGTTCCAAACCCTAAGACCAGTGCTATAATTGTTAACCATTTAGCGGCTACATCTGCAAGGCGTTGTGTTTTTGATTTTTGCTTTTGGGCCGTTTGCACCATATTAATCACTTTGGAGAGATAAGCATCTTCTCCAATTCCTTTAACACGGACTTTTACAACACCATTTCCATTAATAGCTCCACCAATAACTTCATCATCGACCGTTTTATTAACAGGTTTACTTTCCCCCGTTAACATACTTTCATTGAGGTCACTTTCACCTTCTACAATTATTCCATCGGCGGGTACTTTTTCACCTGGTCGAATTAAAATAATATCACCTTCTTTTAAATCACCAATACTTACTTTATGTGTTTCATTACCTTCAACCAAATTAGCTTCATTGGGCATCAATTCTGCTAAGGCTTCCAAAGCTTTACTCGCTCCTAAAACAGAACGCATTTCAAGCCAATGTCCGATTAACATAACATCGATAAGTGTGGCTAATTCCCAAAAGAAGGTTTGACCTTCAAAGCCAAAAATAACCGCAACACTATAGAAATAAGCAGCAGAAATAGCGACCGCAATAAGGGTCATCATTCCAATGGATTTGCTCTTTAGTTCACTGAATAAACCTTTCAAAAAGGGCCAACCACCATAAAAGTAGACAATACTTGATAAACCAAATAAAACGTAATTACTTCCTGTAAAGTTCCATTCAACGCCAAGTATACCTTGTATCATTGGTGCTAAGGCGAGAATAGGAAGAGTTAAAATTAACGAAATCCAAAACCTGCGTTTAAAGTCTTCTATCATCATTTTATGATGATCGTGTCCCATAGCTCCATGACCTGGATTATGTCCAGAATGGTCGTCTTTTTTATGATTCATTTTAGAATGATCCATTTCTTTGTGTTGCTCGTGATTTTTCATAAATTTTATATCTCTGGTATTGCTGTCAGGCTTACAAAAGCCTTATAACTTTTCAATTACATTTTCTAACATTGAAGTTATTTCATTGGCAACGTCGTTCAATTTTTCATTTTCCACAGCCTGCATTGATGCCATTGGGTTTACCGCGGCTACCTCAATAACTCCATCTTCAATTTCTTGTACTATAACATTGCAAGGCAACATCGTTCCAATTTTATCTTCTGCTTGCAATGCTTTATGTGCATAGGAAGGGTTGCAAGCTCCAAGAATTCTATACTTTTTAAAGTTTACATCCAGTTTTTTCTTTAAGGTTGCTGTCACATCAATTTCAGTGAGTATACCAAAACCTTCATCTTTCAATCCTTTTGTAACTTTATCGATTACCTCTTCAAAAGTGCCTTTGATTGTTTTATTAAAATAATACTTCATTTTTTTTTATTTAGTTTATTATTGTTAACTGCTTTTACATAATTCTTCTGAATCTTCTAAAATCTTTTTAAGTCTATTTTTATGAATGCCTATTCCTTCCAATAAATGAGGATTGTCATGAAGCTCTCTACACAACACAATTCCTGAATCTAATAACTTTGTCTTTTCAGCTTTTGTGAGATTCGTAAGAGCAGTTAAAGGATGTAATCCTAACTTATCTATCCTGTCTTTTAAACCATTATTTATTGGATAATCCCAACTGGTCATAAGTAAGCCTACACATTCGCCATATTGAATCGCATCACTAGTAAAACGAGTATTCGTATATAAACCTCCTTTATAAACTTTGTTTTCATGACCATTTATATTTTTCCAACTGATTTCAACATCTAAGAATCTCGAGTGTATGTATAATGGAACTTTAACATTACAAAACCTGCCATGACTAGTGTGATATTTGCATTCAATCATATATTGTTTGTTCCCCTTTTGTGCTATCACATCTACTTCATGTTGTACACAATTCCCTTGGACAATTATTCCAACTTCAGTTTCAAAACCTTCATGTTCCAATACTTTTCCAACAAATCTTTCAAAAGGAAATCCAGAAGGTCCCAATTCCATCAACGCTTTCTTAAGTTTGTACTTAGAAGCACTTACGCTTGATTTACTTTTGAGCATTTTAAAAGCCATTTGGTAAATCTTTTTTGTGGTCATTCCCTCTGCGACTTGCTGTTGGATTTCACTTACTATATTTTGAATATCATCCTCATTCGCCTTTGCGCGTCTAAGTGAATTAATAAGTTTTCTATCATCAAAAGGAACTATATCCCCATTGTATTTTACGATATTTATTGTCTGAGCGCTTTTCACAGGTGTAATGTTATAACAGGTAGGTCAGATTCATTAATTACATTTTCTGTAATACTTGGAGAAAGTAATTTTTTTAAGCCAGATTTTCCATGAGTAGCCAATACAATCACATCGATTTCATTTTCATGAGAAAACTTATTGATTCCTCTTTCTTCAGTTAACGCATTAATGATATTCGTTTGGTAGGTGTTATTTGGGTACGGTTTTAGAAATGCTTCCATGTTTGCTATGGCTTCACCAGTTTCTTTAAAGTTAGCTGGTGTGTTAACATTTAAAAGATGAATTTGAGCTTTCATTAATTTTGCAAAATCAACAATTTGTTTGAAGGATTGAATGGCGTCTTTATTAAAGGTTGAAGCAAATAATATATTCTTTATTTCAAAATTCTCTGGTTTTTGTTTGATCACTAAAACAGGAACATTTGATTTACGAACTAAACGTTGTGTATTTGACCCAAGCACACCTTTATACCCTTTTTCTCCATTAGATCCCATAACTATGAAATCATGTTTATGGTGTTTTGTATGCAGATCTATCTCTTCTCTTCCTTTGTCAAAAACCAAAAAATGTTTAGACTTTAATCCCATTTTTTCTGCTCTTCTTGTCAGTTTAGCTAATTCACCCTTAGCATAACCGATTTCTTTCTTAGTTTCATGAAAATTGTCCTCCTGTTCTTTTGGAAGATTGACCCAATCTACAGGTGTCATAATTAGATGTAAAAAGTGAATTTCAGCATTTGCTTTTTTCGCAATTTCTAATGCAAATTCTGTTGCTATTTGAGCGCATTCAGAAAAGTCTGTGGGTACAAGTATGTTTTTCATTATTTTGTAGTTTAGTTTATTAATAGTTCAATTTATTTGTCTGTTAGAAAAATCCATAGCTGCAAGTATTTGATTTTTTCAAGTAAAGACTAATTCGTTGTTAAACAAATATATAACAGTATAAGCTTTAATCTTTACCATTTTCCACTTATTGAAGATCATATTTTGTCGATTGGAATCCTTTTACTGTTTTCGTGGTTTTTATATTCGGATAAGTTTATTCCAGTTACATTTTTAAACTGCCTGGATAATGCAGATGAATTTTGATATCCTAATGAATAAGCAATGTCAGAAAAGTTTATCTGGCCATCCTCAATTAATTCTTTTGTACGTTCAACTTTTAATAGAATGGTATATTGGCGAACTGTTTTATTAAATATTTTCGAAAATACTTTACTTAAATAATCGTAATTTCGATTCATTCTATTTGTGATGTAATCAGATAAGTTATCTTGAAGATCAGTCGACCAAACATATTCAATAATAAGTTTTTTCACTTGTTCTGCGAGAATATCTTCTCTAACACCAATGACTTCAAACCTATTGTTATTTATGATTTTTTCAATTGTTGAATTGCTAACTTTTTCAGGATTATAACGCAATACAATTTTGCCAAGTTTGATATCAATGATCTCAGCATCTATTTCTTTAAATTCAATAGCTAGAATTTTTATGCAGTTACTACAGATCATCCCTTTTATGTTAAACTCCTTTGTTATATCACCCATTGCTCTATAAATTAGTTATCCATTCCTCAATTACTAACTTGTCCTCATCTGATAATTTAGCATCATTGTGCATCAATGTATAGGAAGTAAGTGGCATTTCGCCATCCTTAATTTGGTTCTGTATTGAGAATAGCTTATTTCTTTTCCCTCGTGCAGAATAGTCTCCAAACTCACTAAAGTTTAGTACTTCTTTACCTATGCGAATATGTCTGTCCATTAACATTGCCATGGGTTGAATTCTGCTGTAAAAAGGATAATTTGTATTGTTACTGTGGCAATCAAAGCAGGAAGTCTCAAGAATAGTTAAGACATTATCTGGAATAGTATAAACCTTTCGTATGTCAGAATACGGTGTGATTTCTTGTTGATTGGTACTGGTTGGGATAAATTGTATCCCAACCAGCAGTATCAATAAGCTATATATTATCCATTTAATATAAGACTTCATATTATTTTATTTCACCATTTATTTTTCCGCATTTTGGCATACTTTGTCCCATATAAGGGTTCTCAACTACATTTTTATTTGTTATCCAAATAGCACCTTTGTTATTATTTGCCATCGGACAATATGCTTCGTACACTTTTTGGTCTGTTCCAACAATCTCAATTAAGTCTTTCATGTCTAAACTTAGCATAACCAAATGCTCACGTTGGTGATGAATGTCTCCAGCATTTTCAGTGATGTGCTCAGCATGTTCAATTGAACTTTTCATGATCTCATCCACTTCTTTGTATTCTTTATTTGATAGATCAGCACCTTGAAAGTCTTTTAATGCGACTCTTAACTTCTTACTTGATTTTGCTGCTTCAGCGGCAGAGTCGTTTGTGAGGTTTTCTGACATTTCGAAATAACTGCTTAGAATTGAAGAAAGGTTATCCTCTTTCTTTTTATCCTCTTCTTGTTCAGAAGAATTCACTTGTTCAGTGCTTTGGGATGGTTTTTCAGTAGTTGTAGATTCACCGCCTCCACAACTTGTTAGAGCGAATAAACCTCCTGCTATGATTACTGATATTACTTTAAAATTTACTTTTTTCATTTTATTAATTTTTAAATTATTATTAATTCATTACTTAATAACCTCCTTCACCTCACCACATTTCAGCATCGCTGCACCATAATAAGGATTCTCAATATCTGAACTACTGCTCAACCAATCGGCGCCTTTATTGTTGTTTGCCATTGGACAATGTTCGATATATAGCGGTTGATCCATTGCTCCAAAAGTGGTCAATAGCACAATCATCTGATCAGATGTATTTTTAAACAAAGTCCTTAAATCTCCAATGTTTTTTGTGTCCACTGCTTTCTGCAAGTCTTTAGAAAGTAGTCCGCTTTGTTTCATCCAAAAATCGTGTGCTTCTCCTTTGAATAACTTCATATCGACCTTCTTTAAAGCTGATTCCATTTTTTTAGCACCACTAAGACTTGATTCAAAATCATCCGCTACTAAATGATTTTTATAATTTAAATACGCTCCAAAAACAGGAGCTAACTCAGCTTTAGCTTTCTTACTTATTGAAATATCTGTAGTTACTGTATTTTGTACTTGTGGTGAATCTCCATGGTTATGTCCCGTATTTGCAGCTCCACCTTCCGGACTCATCATACTTGGTTTTCCTGCCAACTGTGCAGCCGCATCAATACTAAATGTTCCGTTGGTAGCGATTTCTTCGTCTACTTCCAAACCTTCTTTGATTAAATAACTATCACCCAATGAAGGACCTAATGTTACAATTCGCATCATGAAGTCCATTTTGTCAGAAGTTGCATTTTTTACATACACGACTGAACGTTCTCCAGTCCACATTACGGCAGACTTAGGAACAATGATAACTTCTTCATCATTTTCTAGGCGACTTTTAATCACTCCTTGAACAAACATGTCTGGTTTCAGTCGTCTGCCTGTGTTTTTGATAATTACCCTTGCTGAAGCAACTCTGGTAACTGAGTTGATTACTGGATCTATAAAAGAAATCTCTCCGTTGAATGTTTCATTGGGTAGTGCTCTAACACTAAACTCAACTTTATCTCCTTGTTTTACCCAAGGAATATCACTTTCGTAAACATCAAAAAGAATCCACACCGTGCTGATGTCAGCAATTTCGTAGAGTGATTGACCTTTTAGAATATAATCTCCGAGGTTGATTTTCTTATCTGTTACGATTCCAGAAACATCTGCTAAAATTGGAAACTGTTCTTGGATAGTTCCATTCGAAAGAATCTGATTGATTTGCTTTTCCGTTAACTTCCAGTTGCGCAATTTTTCTTTTGAAGCATTAAACAAAGAAGGTTGAGATTCCTTGATTTTTTGTGCTTCGAATAACTCTTCTTGAGCAGCAATGAGTTCAGGAGAATAGATATAAGCCAAAACCTGACCTTTTTGAATCGATTCACCCGTAAAGTTGACCGTTAATCTTTCAATTCGTCCGGGGATATGAGAGGATTGTGAAAAAACGTTTCGTTCATCCGTCTTCACTTTTCCATTCATTCTAACTTCCTTAATCGGCTTTTGTTTAGAAACGATTGATGTTTGAACATTCGCTAATTGCATAGCAGTAGGGGACATCCTAATTTCCATCGGATCTCCATCTTCGTTAGCATCGGAACTCAGAGGAATTAAATCCATACCACACAACGGACAAGCACCAGGTTCATTCATCCTAATTTGTGGATGCATAGAACACGTCCAAATTGTTTCCTCTGTATGGTCATGCGCTTGTTCTGCATTTGTGTTTCTATCGGCTGAACCAAAAATCATCCAACCCAATAGCAATCCAACTACTAAAGTCGATAAAGCGATATATATTGTTTTTCTATTTTTCATTTTAGTTTGATTTTGCTGTTAAATAATCCAGTTTAGCTAAAGCGATATAAAAGTTTGAAATTGCCGTAGCTTCTGCTATTTGGTAGTTTATTAATTCTTGTTGCATGCGTAGTATCTCTATAAAATCTTCCCCTGTATTGCTGTATTCTTTTTCAAGAAGGGTAATTACAATTTTCGATTTTTCGATTTGTTTCTGATAGAGTGATAATTGCTCTTTTGAACTTTCTAATTCATACCAAGTCATTTCATAGTTTGAAATCAAGGTGTTTTTGAAATCACTTTTATAAAACTCAATTGCTTCTTGATTTAATTGCGCTTCTCTAGCAAAAGCTTTGTATCTTTTTCTATAAATCGGAAGAGTAAGACTGAACATAGGCATAATCATATTTCTGCTATCTGGCATGAAACTATAATTTACACCCACACCGAAACTTGGTAATCCTTCTTTGCCTGCTAGAACTTCTGATGCTTGAGCAGATTGATATTTTAAATCAAGAGATTGCAAAGTTGGATTGTTGGCCAATAGACTGTCTCTTCTATAATTCGCAGGGATTTCAACCAAGCCGATTGTATCTTCAATAGCGATTTCAGACGTATCTTCCTTATTGAGAAGATTATTGAAAGTGATAGTCAAAGGCTTTATCTCCTCTTCAAGCAGTTTAATTTCAGTATCCGTATTCTCAATCAAGAGATCTACGCGAATTACATCCACCATTGTGTTTTTACCCACTTTGAATCCAGTCGTTGCGAGTTGTTTGTAACTCATCAACACTTTTCTATTTTCTTTCTGCAATAGAATTTTACGATTGACTACATATAAAGGATACCAAGCTGACTTTACATTCATGTACAACTCATTTTTTGCATCAAGAAAATCATGATACAAAGCTTCTGACTGAAGTTCATAAATACTTCCCGAAGTTTTCAATGTACCAAACCAAGGAATCATCTGTTGAATTCCAATACTGGCTTTCTCATTTCCTGGATGTGGAGTAGATGGACTCAATAAAAATCCAAATGAAATACTCGGATTAGGAAGCGAGTTCACCTGCGCCACTCTTTGAACGGATGACTGAAATTCAGCATATTTAGCTTTCAATAACGGATTATTTTCTGCTGCTTCTTCTAGATATCCGTCTAAAGATTGTGCAGAACCAAGAGTGCTTATTCCTAAAAATAAAACCACTACTATTTTTAAATAATATCTCATTTCGTTTCTTTTTTAAATTTACGTTCCTCTCTCCAGTAATAAAGAACGGGAACAATAAAGTAAGTGATAGAAGCCAGTAGCATTCCTCCAAAAGCGGGAATTGCCATCGGAATCATAATGTCGGCTCCTCTTCCTGTGGACGTTAGAATAGGTAACAATGCAATAATCGTTGTTGCTGAAGTCATGATGGCAGGTTTTATCCTGCGTTGACCAGCTATTACCACTGCTTCCTTTAATTGTGGTATTGAATTGGTCTTGTTCTTTTTAAAACTTTGATCAAGATAAGTTCCCATTAAAACACCATCGTCTGTAGCAATTCCAAAGAGGGCAATGAACCCAACCCAGACGGCAACACTCATGTTGATTGTCCGCAATTGGAAAAGGTCTCGCATACTCATATCGAAAAGATCAAAGTTCAAGAACCAATCTTGACCGTAGAGCCATAAGATGATAAATCCACCACTAAATGCCATCGCTATCCCTGTGAAAATCATCAAGGATGTACTGACAGATTTGAATTGAAAGTAAAGAATTAGGAAAATAACCACCAAAACTAACGGAACAATGATTGCGAGTCTTTTTTCTGCTCTCACTTGATTCTCGTAACTTCCAGAAAACTTATAACTCACTCCATTGGGAACAGTTAATTCTCCTTGATCTATTTTGTCTTTGATAAAACGTTGGGCATCTTCTACCACATCAACTTCGGCGAAACCATCCTTTTTATCCAGTAAGACATAGCCCACCAAGAAGGTGTTTTCACTTTTTATCATTTGTGGACCTTTCACATATTCAATATCCACCAATTCAGCTAAAGGAACCTGAACATTGGTGGGTGTAGGAATAAATACTTTTGCAAGCTGACTAGGATCATCACGCAGTTCTCTAGGATAACGAACCCTCACTGGAAAACGTTTACGACCTTCCACAGTAGAAGTGATTTCCATCCCTCCAATTGCAACTTCTATAGTTTGCTGTACATCTTCGATGTTTAAACCATATCTGGAAATAGCATCTCTGTCTATATTCAAATGTATATAAGGTTTACCTACAATTCTGTCCGCAAAAACAGCTTCCGATTTTACAGAAGGAACTTGCTTTAAAATGGCTTCCAGTTCCATTCCAAAACTTTCAATGGTTTCTAAATCAGGACCAAATACTTTAATTCCCATAGGAGCTCTCATCCCTGTTTGAAGCATCACCAATCGTGTTTCAATAGGTTGAAGTTTTGGAGCTGATGTTACACCTGGGATATTGGTCACCTTTATAATTTCGTCCCAAATATCATCTGGAGAACGAATACTTTTTCTCCAATTACGGAAGTAATGACCTGAATCATCTGAAATTAAATCTTCTTCTTTGATGTTTTTGTTGACGGCTTCTTCTCCAGAGAGTGTATCTCCATTTTTAAGAATATAATTATTATCATCATCAATTTTAAAACGCTCTCTGTGTCCTTTTTTATTTAAAATATACTCAGGTTTGTAATTGATAATACTTTCATACATCGAAATAGGAGCAGGGTCTAGTGCAGATTCCACTCTTCCCATTTTCCCCACAGACAATTCTACCTCAGGAATATTTGCCAGAAGCATATCCAATTGTTGAATCACTTGTTTGTTTTGTTCAATACCTGCATGAGGCATGGAGGTAGGCATGAGTAAAAAACTTCCTTCATCCAATGACGGCATAAATTCTTTACCAAGACCGGGCATAGAATGAGATAAGCTAGACCAAACGGAAGTCTTTCTAATATTTAATCCTACTTTATCGAATCCTGTGGCAACAAATCCAAATATGGAATTGAATCCAAGCCAAGCGGTAGCTCCAAAAAGAATAACGAAAGTTGGAATAAGTAAAAACTTCTTTTTATTTTCTAAACACCAATTGAGCAGGTTTGTATAATACTTTTCGAGTAAATAGAAAGCACCAAGAATTACAGTTACTATGATACCTACAAATATAAAATTCATTAGGAGAGAGTTACTTGCTCCTAGAGGCATCCAATATTTAGCCAATAACCATACAACGGATATAACGGTTATGAAGATGGAAAGATGCTTCGTGATAAAGTTCTGCTTTGCACTGTATTCAGAAATAAACCATGCTATTCCAAAAGCCAATAAAGTCAATCCTCCCCATACACTGATCCATATCGCGGTGATTAAACCACCCACAATAAGTATTAAATTCACTACTATTCCTTTGGTGTTTTTCTTGATTTTAATTTTAAATACCAAATGTGCAAGCGTAGGGAGAATAATCAGCACAACAATCAAGGAAGCCAATAAAGCAAACGTTTTTGTAAATGCCAAAGGTCGAAATAGTTTTCCTTCTGCAGCTTGCATTGTAAACACAGGAATAAAACTCACAATTGTTGTCGTTACGGCAGTTAAAATAGCAGAACTCACTTCAGCTACACCATTATAAACCGTATCAATCAATTTTTGACTGGCGGGAGATTCTTTAATGTGTTTTATGATGTTTTCGGAGAGTATTATCCCCAGATCGACCATGGTTCCAATCGCAATGGCAATACCCGACAAGGCGACAATATTGGCATCGATATGAAAGTAACGCATGGCAATAAAGACCATTAATATGGCCACAGGAAGTAAACTGGAAATAAGAATAGAAGCTTGTAAATTAAGCACCATTACAACGACTACCAAAATAACAATCAATAATTCAAGAGACAATGCTTCTTCAAGTGTACCGATGGTTTCATTGATGAGTTCTGTTCTGTCGTAAAATGGAATTATAGTCAATTGACTTTCCGTTCCATCGGCCAATGTTTTCTTCGGTAATCCACTGGCTATTTCACCAATTTTCTCTTTAACATTATTAATAACCTCTAAAGGATTAGAGCCATAACGTGCTACAGCAACACCACCCACAACTTCAGCTCCATCTTTATCCAAAAGACCTCTTCTGGTTGCAGGGCCTAAAGAAACGACTGCAATATCCATTATTCTAATCGGAACATTTTCATTCACAGCGACTACTGCCTTTTCTATATCCTCGATAGATTCGATGTAGCCTAAACCTCTAACCAAGTATTCAGCTTTGTTTATTTCTATGGTTTTGGCCCCTATATCACGGTTCGACTTCCTTACTGCATTCATTACCTCGTAAAGCGGAATGTTGTAGTTTTTCAGTGCGTCAGGATTAACATCAATTTGATATTCTTGAACATATCCACCAATCGAAGCGACTTCTGAAACACCTTCAGCGGCATTCAGATTGTACTTTACAAAGAAGTCTTGTACAGTTCTGATTTCGTGTAAGTCCCAACCACCAGTTGGATTTCCCTCTTTATCTCTTCCTTCAATTGTGTACCAATAGACTTGTCCCAATGCAGTTGCATCTGGACCCAAAGCTGGTTTAACATCATCCGGAAGTAATTTAGCAGGAAGTGAGTTTAATTTTTCAATGATTCTCGATCTTGACCAATAAAACTCAACATCTTCATCAAAAATGATGTAAATACTACTGAATCCGAATATGGAAGAACTTCGAATAGATTTTACTCCAGGTATTCCAAGTAGCGAAGTCGTTAAAGGATAAGTAATTTGATCCTCGATGTCCTGAGGAGATCTTCCCATCCACTCAGTAAATACAATTTGTTGATTTTCTCCAATATCTGGAATAGCATCAACGGCTACTGGATCTGAAGGTAAAAACCCAGTATTCCAATTGAAAGGAGAGGTAACCAATCCCCATCCAATAAATAAAACCAATATTAATATCGTGACTAACTTGTTTTCAAGGAAGTACTTTATAATTTTATTCAACATAACATACATTTAAAAATGAATAATAAATTCATTGAGGAATACGCTATATCAAATCTGTTTCAGACCAAAAGCTATATCCTCTTGTTTCACTTTCAAAAAATGAAACATTAATTGTATGTTTTTCTAGATTATAAATACCTGATGCAAGACAGAAATATCCTGATCAATAAAGGGAGGGCGATAAGATTCAAATGATTGTTTCTCTTTCTGTAAAAACAAGTTGTTAATTACAAATGAATAAGCAAAAGCGACTACAAATTTAAAGTCTAAATGCGCACTTGCAGTAACTTGAGTTTTATTATAGTCAATGTCCGCAGAAATAGAATGGTATTCATTTTCACAACATCCCTTCTTTTGAATTGATTCTTTGTGTTCGTTATGACCAACATTTGTGCAATCTTCCATTTCAGATGGAGTCATACCACAACTCAAATCTGAATGAACCAAACTGAATGTAGATTCCACCGCTTCACCACCGCAATAATGCGTAATGTAAGTTAGTCCCGAATTTAAAACGAGAATAACGAGCATTAAGAATATGGATGAAATTCTTTTTAACATATCTGTGAATTACAACAAACTTATACAAATAAAATTGATGTAGGGTTATCATTTTCTGATTTAATTTTAATTACAGTTAAAAGTCATATTTTGATAGTCTTGTTTTTGAAGCCTTTACTCATTCTCCAATCTTTCTATCATCTTTTTCATTTCAGTAATTTCTCTCTCTTGTGCTTTGATAATATCATCGGCTAACTTTTTAACATCAGGATCACTTATATCTGCATTTTTACTTGTCAAAATTGCAATTGAATGATGAGGTATCATCGCTCTCATCCATCTAACATCATCTACAGGAATTTGCTGACGAACTAAAAAAGTTGATACTGACATTAATATTAAGCTACCAATAATAATTGTGGCGTTTTTAACTTTATTGGTGTACATTTTCCTCATAAATAGAAACATGACAATCGCCATTCCACCAATTCCAATGAAAGTCATGTACATTCTTGTCCAACTAAAATAGACATGACTAAATTCATAAGTATTAAAATACATGGTGATGTACATTGAAATTGCTGAACAAATCAGCATAAGAATAAACTTTGTGTAATTTGACTTTTCCATCTGAGTGTAGTTTTTATGATTAAACAATTTACGATAAAAATAACTTTTCTGTTTAGGTTTAGCAAATGAGTAGATCATATTATGCTGTAAGTTAGTTGGGCATGAGAATTAAAACCATATTACCTTTCACAAATAATACATGTTTTAATGCAACACTAACTGTATTTATTGTAATTTTCGTAGGATTTTATTGAAGACAGTTTATTTTTGTTTCGATATTAGCAGAAAAAACACAAGATTAAAATTTCATATATGGATATTGAACAAATCTTTAAGAACAACCAAGATTGGGTAAAGAAAAAACTAAGCCTTGATACAAATTACTTTAAAAACCTATCAAAGGGTCAGAATCCAGAAATACTTTATATAGGCTGTTCAGACAGCAGAGTGACAGCAGAGGAGTTAATGGGAGTAGATCCGGGTGATGCTTTTGTGCATAGGAATATTGCCAATATGGTTCCAAATACTGATTTAAGTGCAATGTCTGTGATTGATTATGCCGTTACACAATTAGAGGTAAAGCTAATCGTTGTGTGTGGTCATTATTATTGTGGTGGTGTCAAAGCAGCTATGCAACCTGCCGATTTGGGATTATTAAATCCTTGGCTTAGAAATATTAGAGATGTATACAGATTGCATGAAAAGGAATTGAATGCAATTGTTGACGAAGATGAACGATACAAGCGTTTAGTTGAACTCAATGTGCAAGAACAATGCATCAATGTAATTAAAACAGCCGCAGTTCAGAAAGCAACAAAAAATAGGAATATCGATGTTCACGGTTGGGTATTTGATATTCATTCTGGAAAGTTGATTGATCTAAATATCGATTTTGAAAGTATTCTAAAGGAGATAGAGGAGATTTACCGTTTGGACTAAAACTTTAGAATATGATAAAGTTTTACACCTACACTAAAAAAATAATGCAATGAAATCAATAGGAAACATAATCTGGTTAATCTTCGGCGGGATATTCATCGCCATTGAATATTTAATTTCAAGTCTTTTATTGATGATCACCATCATTGGAATTCCATTTGGTTTACAAACTTTGAAGTTAGCAGGTTTGGCGTTGTGGCCATTTGGTAAAGAAACCCGAGTGATTGAAAACTCAAATGGAGGTTTGTCGCTCATCATGAATATAATATGGTTTTTCGTTGGCGGATTTTGGATTTTTGTAACGCATTTCCTGTTTGGAATTTTATTCGCAATTACAATTATCGGTTACCCTTGGGCTAGACAACATTTTAAATTAGCAACATTGGCCTTGACTCCTTTTGGAAGAGAGATTATTGAAAGGTAGATGAGTGTTTTTATTGGCCTCGTAAATAGTTGGAAATATGCTCCCGATAAGCCATCGGGATTAGTGCATTTGGTTTTAGCTTCTAAAAAATCTTTATTAGACTATAGACATTAGATGTTAGACAAAGAGTAAAGCGTCTTTTTTGTCTATCGTCTATCGTCTAACATCTTTTACTTGTCATCACAAAAGATTAAATAATGAATCCTGATTTTAAAGATTTTCTACTCATAAAGACCGAAGCAAAAGAATGTCATGAAACAGAAATTATTCAATCGTTGTGGAGTGGATATGGAAAGATTTCTAGAATTAAGTTAACAGGAGCAGCGTTTGAAACTGTTGTGATAAAGCATATTTCACTTACTCAAGCCAACGCTCATCCTAGAGGATGGAATACCGATAATTCTCACAATAGAAAAGTGAAATCCTATCAAGTTGAAACGAATTGGTACGAAAACTATAATCAACTTTGTACGGATGATTGTCGAACTCCACAATTTTTAGGGTCGTTTTCTCAAGCGCAAGATCAATGGATTGTATTAGAAGATTTGGACACTCAATTCCCTGCACGAAAACAACACTTGTCCCTTCCAGAAGTAAAAGCGTGTCTAAAATGGTTGGCCAATTTCCACGGGACTTTCATCAATGAAAAACCTGAAGGATTATGGGAAATAGGAACGTATTGGCACATCGCCACCCGACCAGATGAATTAGCACAAATGCAAGCTTCGGATTTAAAGAATAAAGCCAAAGTCATAGATGAAATCTTGAATAATTGTCAATACCAAACTTTGGTACACGGCGATGCTAAAGTGGCGAATTTTTGCTTTTCGAATGATGGAAAGTCAGTTGCCGCCGTCGATTTTCAATATGTAGGAGGAGGTTGTGGAATGAAAGACGTGACTTATTTTTTAGGGAGTTGTCTTTTTGGAAATGAATGCGAAAAATATGAAACGGAGTTATTGGATTTCTATTTTGAGGCATTAGAAATTGGTTGTCGAGATAAGTTTACTTCTGAAGAATACAAAGCACTAGAGCAGGAGTGGAGAGCAATGTTTCCGGTTGCTTCTACGGACTTTACGCGGTTTTTATTGGGTTGGATGCCGAGTCATGAGAAAGTGAATGGGTATAGTTTGAAGTTGGTGGAGGAGGTTTTGGAGGGGTTGTAGAATTTGGGGTGAAAATACAATGTATTCGAAAATTGAGTTTGAAAAGCAGTCAAACATTGAGGAATTATACCTGCATAATACTAAATAGTTTACAATATATCAGAAGTCCTTTTGAGGATTTGTAAAATAAAATATTAAATTTGAAGGTATTAAGTATTATAACACATAACTGTACAAGTTCACATACTGTTTATAAAGTTGTACAGGTTTGTGTTTTATACAAATAAGTTGGGTGTAATTACTACAAAATAAATGAAAGGAAGAAACTTACTTTTTGTAATAGGCATCGATAATTACAGTTCACCAGTTTGGACAAATCTTAACAACGCAGTTCTTGATTGTCACGAGTTATCTCAAATTTTGATTGACAAATACTCTTTTGAAGAAGTAGAAGATCCTCTTTTTAATGAAAATGCGACAAAATCGAATATTTATACCTCTCTAAATACCATAAAACAAATTATTGAGCTTAATGATAGTTTAATTGTATTCTTTGCTGGTCATGGAAATATGAATCCTCACACTAAAAGAGGTTATTGGATTCCTCATGAAGGAACCTCTGATTCGACTTCTTGGATGGAGAATTCTGTAATCAAGGATCATATTCAAGACATAAACGCTCGTCATATTTGGCTCATTGCTGACTCTTGCTTTTCCGGTACATTCCTTACTACCACAAGAGCTATTAGAAAAGAAGAGAGTTACACTTTATTAAGTCAAAAAAAATCCCGTTGGATGATTTCCTCGGGCGGTGAAGAGAAAGTCTCAGATGGCTCTCCAAAAAATCACAGTCCATTCTGCAAATATCTCTTAAGGGCACTAGATCTTAACACTAACAAATATTTAAGCGCTACTGAAGTCATGTTATACACGAAAGTGTTAACAGAAAACAACTCTCACCAAACACCTCATTGGGCAGTTATTGAAAATATTGAGCATTCGGAAGGCGAAATGATTTTAGAACTGAACCATGAACACATTCAAACTACAATACAGGAATCTCGTGGCATTCCAAATTCCAAAAACCTTCGTACAGAAATTTCTCAATACACCAAAAAAAAGGACCGACTAGCTTCTGGTAAAGAGATTTTACTTGTAGAATCCTTTGTGGATGGATCAGATTATATGATTCTTGAAAACTTCAGATTTAATGAGGATGGAAATAAAAAAATTAAATTTGAGGATGAATACGCTATAATGGGTTCCGAGAGAATTAAGCTTGTCAAGAGATTTGCTACTTGGATTGGAATGAATAGATTTTTGGATTTAAATCCAGAATATTCAAAGTCCTCCAAAGTAATAGTTATTAAAGCTGACGAAGAAATCGAACATATTGAAAGTCAGAGTCACTCAGTATCACATTCAGATTATCTACAAGAACTTCTTGAATTCAATAAGGACCAAATGACCTGTTTACACTGTGATGAAAAAATTAGCACCAATGACTCACTTCTTGTTGAAATAGATGAAATAAACTTGAAAAACAAAGTTGGTAACGTTCATTTTGGGTGTTTAAGAAATGCAGACAGAATTTTAGGCCAATCCAAGTATATAGGCTTACAAGAAACAAGACTAGTTAACTTTGATTACTCGCTTTGGACTGAATTACTTTCAAAGGGGCAAGGACAAATTAGAGCCATATACAATAAAATAGATTCAGTACCGGTCGCCATAGTTAGTTGGAACCCCAATAACAACATTAATGAGGGAAAATTCTGCATTAGTATCAAATATGAAAATGGAGAGAATTCATTTGTCAAAATTGGCAAAGCAATTCATAGGTTTAAAAAAGAAGAGATTGACGCTGAATTAGCATTTTTCAGAAATATGTTAGGTACAGATGATCCAATGGGAATGATTATTCCAAATAAGACATTCGGATCATACAGCACTCTTTCAAAGCTAAAGAAACCCAAAGATTCATTTATAAAGGTGAAAGGGTTTGACAAAGCCTTATTTAGTGCCCAATTTGAAGAGTCAAATGAAATTATTGAAAATGACTACACTCCAATAGGTATAGTGAAAGATGAAGATGATAAATCGATTGTATTAGGAGAAATCGTGCCGCTATTGTCAAAGCCAGAAGAATTTGATGCTTTCATAGACAATTGGCAATTGTTTACAGAAATCGAAGGCAAATTTTCGATAAAAATAATAAAGTCAGACTTTGAACTCGACACATACCTTCAATCATTTTTTAAAGAAAATCTGAAGCCGGTAATAAACCCAATGTTTAATACAGAGGGAGATTTGTTAGAATCCGGCTTGATTCTTAAGAGCATGGAGGAAATAATACAAGAAGGTCAAAAAAATTCCTCTGTTGTCCCATATTGGAAGAAAGGAGACAATGTAAAAGTAGTATTTCCTGATGTTGATACTGATAAACATGCTACCGGAGTACTACTAGTTGATGAATTTCATGATGAGAATGGCGAATTATGCTCTGTTTTTCAACCAATCGAAAATGGAAAACCTATTGAGGATATGCAATTTAAATTACCTGTTAAACTGTTAGAAAAATGGAAATAGAAAGAAAAATTGATCAAAGCATTGAAAAAATATTTTCTCTTCAAATAGAACAAAGTCTTGAGTTCTCTAATGAAGACCATCACCTAAGTGGTCGTGAATTAAAAATATCGAAAGGTAATAATTGTTACAATTTTGACGGCTCTTCTCCTATAATTGCAGGAGTTCAAACCCACAAAGAATTAGATTTTGATCGGTCGATAGAATATGAATTTAGTAGTGATTCTGGGAATTATTTTGTTTCAGGACGCGATATCTACTTGAACAATATTGCTTATTCTGAAGATAACCTCAAGATTTTATCTGGTTCAATTTATTCTCTATCTAACACCAAGAGTATTAATAAAAATGAAGGTTTATTTCGAAGATTTATTTTGCCTCTTGGAAATGAGAAAATTAATCTTTCTGATTTTCAAAAGTTTCCAGTCACATTCTCTTCTAATGGTAGAAAGTCTAGGGCATTTTATCTTCTAATAGATGTTAAAGGAATCAAGTACTATATCTATCAGAGAAAGTTTAAAAATGAAAATTACCTTTTTATTGATAGTGGGGCTAAACTCTCTGAAAAAGAATTTCAAAAAATCTGTTTTAACATCATGTTGACTTTTGCTTTTGTCAAAGGTAATCTTCATCATGATCAATCTTACATACTAGGGTTTGAAACGGAAGAAATGGAAGTTGTTGATGAAATAAGCTACTATTCAATGAGAGTTTCAGCCATAACGAACCAACCAACATTCACAACAAACATATACTCCATCTATAAAGATGAATTTGAAAACCTAAATGAAACGGAAGAAAAAGCTCTAAAGGAAAAATTATATGAAGATATCTATGATTTTGACGCAACAACTTTTTCCAAATTAGTTGAATTATTTAATGATGAAGAAAAAGCTCAAAGAGCGGTAATATTATTCATTCATGGGCATCACTCTTCATTAGAAATTAGACTTCCCAATTATTATGTTGCATTAGAAGCAATAACTAGTTTAATCTCTAATAAATTTAAGTCCACTAAAGAAAGATTAAACCCTATTAAGGATAATGATATTGCTAATGAGATTATATCAATGACTATTGATAATATTGAAAAATACATAAAGGATAAAAACATTGCTAAAGAAGATATTAATCTAGAGATCATCAAGCGGAAACTAGACTCGTTAAACACTCCTCCAAATGCTGATAAACTAGCAGAACCATTCAATCGAGTTGGTTATAAATTGAATGAAGAACAACTAAAAATTCTTAAAAAAAGAAACTCTTATTTGCACGGCAGTTTTGTCAAATATGTAGACGAAGACAAAGTTTTTAAAGAAGCTTTGTATGTAAGTCTTAGAGTTCACTTTCTCATTGCTGTTTTAATACTAAAAATGACAGAGTTTGAAGGGAAAATAATCAACTATTCTTCATTGTGGAAGTATATGACAGAAAAGGAAATTATCGAAGATCGACTTGTTAAAATATAAAAACTACACCCAATCGAGTAGACGGCTCCGCCAGATAAACTGACGGAGTGCGCCTCTCACACCACCGTACGTACGGGTCTCGTATACGGCGGTTCGCATCTTGGTGGATTAAACGACAAATGAAGTTCCAACATTCCAATATATCCACGTTTCTTTAGCCTTGAAATAGTTATTGTAGTCACTAAAATAGGACTTTGTGCGACTGCCCATCCTCCCATTCGGGTTCGGCTGTAAGCGTATGCATGGTCTTGGTCAATTCCTAATCGAATGAGATTCTTTCTCTTCCGTTCAGGCTTCTTCCAATGATGCCAAATGCAATAGCGTAGCCGATTCCGTAACCATCCGTCAACATCTCTAAGCTTTCCTTTGATACTTGTTCCACGAAAATAGTTTAACCATCCGCGTTGAACTTCGTTAATCTTTTGGATACGCTCTTCAAAAGTCATCGGAGTGGTTTTTCGGGTGAAGACTTTTAGT